>NZ_JBEBMF010000003.1:0-784335 GCF_040081925.1 Mesorhizobium quangtriensis | reverse complement strand
CGCAGTTCTACTTCCGCACGACGGACGTGACGGGCATCGTGACGCTGCCAGCCGGCACCGAGATGGTGATGCCCGGCGACAACGTGACGGTCGACGTGCAGCTGATCGTGCCGATCGCGATGGAAGAGCGCCTGCGCTTCGCCATCCGCGAAGGCGGCCGCACCGTCGGCGCCGGCATCGTCGCTTCCATCATCGAGTGATCGATGATGGCGACATGCCGAAAGCCGCCGACGGCAACGTAAGTGGTGCAGATGGCGCGCAAGCGCGATTTGCACGCGGCGCCGGCATCGTCGCTTCCATCATCGAGTAGTAGAAAAACATCGATAGGAAAGGGCGGCTTCGGCCGCCCTTTTTGTTTGCGCTGCCGACCAAACGGCGGAAGAGGCCTTGAAACCGCCAAGGCTTTGTGAAATGTACGCGTCCGCGCCTAGGGGTATAGCTCAGTTGGTAGAGCGGCGGTCTCCAAAACCGCAGGTCACAGGTTCGAGCCCTGTTGCCCCTGCCACCGACCATACAGTTCAAACAATCGCGCGTTCTCCCGATGGCGAAGCCTTGCGCGGCAGCCGCTTGAAGCCCGGGCTGAATTGATGCACATGGCCGGCGACACCGTTTCGCGAGGCTTTGGCATGACCCCCAACAAGACCGTTACAATTGGCGAGGCGTCGTTTTCCAACGCCGCGCCGCTGGCCCTGATTGCGGGCCCGTGCCAGCTCGAATCGCGCGGCCATGCCTTCGACATGGCCGGCAAGCTCAAGGAACTCACGTCGAAGCTGGGAATCGGCTTTGTCTACAAGACGAGCTACGACAAGGCGAACCGCTCGTCGCTGGGTACGTCCCGCGGAGCGGGGCTCGATGCCGCCTTGCCGGTATTCGCCGACCTGCGCAAGGAACTCGGCGTTACTATCCTTACCGATGTACATACCGAGGAACAGTGCGCGATCGTGGCTGACGTCGTCGACGTGCTGCAGATACCGGCGTTCTTGTCGCGGCAGACCGACCTGCTCGTCGCAGCCGCGAAGACCGGCAAGGTGGTCAACGTCAAGAAGGGGCAGTTCCTAGCTCCGTGGGACATGAAGAATGTGGTCGCCAAGGTGACCGGCTCCGGCAACCCGAACGTGCTGGTGACCGAGCGCGGCGCTTCCTTCGGCTACAACACGCTTGTCTCCGACATGCGGGCCCTGCCGATCATGGGAGAGATCGGCGCGCCTGTGATCTTCGACGCGACGCACTCCGTGCAGCAGCCGGGCGGGCAGGGCACGACCTCTGGTGGCGATCGACGCTTCGTGCCGACGCTGGCCCGCGCGGCGGTGGCCGTCGGCGTTGCTGGGGTCTTTATCGAGACCCATGAGGACCCGGACAACGCGCCTTCCGACGGCCCCAATATGGTGCCGTTGAAGGGTCTGCCTGCCCTGCTTGAAAAGCTGATCGCGCTAGATCGTATCGCCAAGGCGGCATAGGCGATTTCTTGAGGCAGCCGGAACCTTCGCTGTCCACAACCATTTTCCTCGTACTTCCCACGACGAGGAGATGTCCCAATGAACATGCAGACACCCGGCGGCCATACCAACGCGATCACCGCCTCGCGCGTCATCGGCACCGCCGTCTACAACACGGCTGGCGACCGCATTGGCTCGATTGAAGACGTCATGCTTGAGAAGATGTCGAACGGCATCATGTTCGCCGTGATAGGCTTTGGCGGCTTCCTCGGCATTGGCGAAAAATACCACGCCATTCCGTGGTCCTCTCTCGACTACGATGAGGACAAAGGCGGCTATGTCGTGCCCTTCACGAAGGAACAGCTTGAGGCCGCACCGTCCTATTCGATCAACGATCTGACGAAGGGGGACGGCACCGTCGCGCGCGACGCATCCTACGACTACTACAAGGTCGATCCGTACTGGTGAGATTTTCGCTCGGAGCGGCCTCGGCTGCATCATCCAGCGAAAAAGGCCCTGCCGGCGCAAGCCGGCAGGGCCTTTGCGTCAAGACACTATTGTTGCGAGAACAACGGCGCGACAGACGGTTGCTCGGACTGCATGGTCTCAGGGCTGCACGACGTCATGAACGCTGTGACGATAAGCAATAAATTCAAGATACCGGAAAACTCGGACATGGCGAAACCCCCTCCGTTTCGCCCCGCGCGACGTACACGTTAGTTCAATTTCAGTCACTGGACTGCACCATATCGATGACAAATGACGACAAGCAGTCGCATTTCGTGAATCGGTCGCATTAGGCGGATAAATGAGCGGTTCGGATTGAATTTTGCCGGGCTTCCACTAAGAGGGGCGCGGCTTCAACCCATATTTCCCGAGGATTTCCGCACATGACCGCCATTATTGACATCGTAGGCAGAGAGATTCTGGACAGCCGTGGCAACCCGACCGTCGAGGTCGATGTGGTTCTCGAAGACGGTTCGATGGGCCGAGCAGCGGTTCCATCGGGCGCTTCGACCGGCGCGCATGAAGCGGTCGAACTGCGGGATGGCGGGTCGCGCTATCTCGGCAAGGGAGTGGAGCGCGCCGTCGAGGCCGTGAATGGTGAACTCTTCGAGGCCATCGGAGGCATGGAGGCAGAGAACCAGATCCAGATCGACCGCACGATGATCGAACTGGACGGCACGCCCAACAAGTCGCGACTTGGCGCAAACGCCATCCTCGGCGTGTCGCTTGCCGTCGCCAAGGCTGCTGCGGAAGCCTCCGGCCTGCCGCTCTACCGCTATGTCGGCGGTGCGGGCGCACATGTCCTGCCGGTGCCGATGATGAACATCATCAATGGTGGCGCGCATGCCGACAATCCGATCGACTTCCAGGAATTCATGATCATGCCGGTCGGCGCGGACTCGTTCCGTGAAGGTTTGCGCTGGGGTGCGGAAATCTTCCACACACTGAAGAAGGGCCTAAAGGAAGCAGGCCATAACACCAATGTCGGCGACGAAGGCGGTTTCGCGCCGAACCTGAAGAGCGCGCCTGTGGCGCTGGACTTCGTCATGGCATCGATCGAGAAGGCCGGCTACAAGCCGGGCGAGGAGGTCGCCATCGCGCTCGATTGCGCCGCGACAGAATTCTTCAAGGACGGCGCCTACGTCTATGAAGGCGAGAAGAAGACCCGCGATCCTAAGGCGCAGGCGAAATATCTCGCCAAGCTTGCCGTCGATTACCCGATCATCTCGATCGAGGACGGCATGGCCGAGGACGACTGGGAAGGCTGGAAGTACCTGACCGACCTGATCGGCTCCAAGACGCAGCTTGTAGGCGACGACCTGTTCGTCACCAACACGGCCCGGCTGACTGATGGCATCAGGATGGGCGTTGCCAACTCGATCCTCGTCAAGGTCAACCAGATCGGTTCCCTGACCGAGACTCTCGACGCGGTCGGCACCGCTCACAAGGCCGCCTACACGGCGGTCATGTCGCACCGCTCCGGCGAGACGGAGGATTCGACCATCGCCGACCTCGCTGTCGCCACGAACTGCGGACAGATCAAGACCGGCTCGCTGTCACGCTCCGATCGCATGGCGAAGTACAACCAGCTTATCCGAATTGAAGAAGAGCTTGGCAGGCAGGCGCTGTACGCCGGCAAGTCGATCCTGAAGGCGTAGCGGTCTTCGCGGCTCCCGCTAACCGCCTGTTAAGCACAATCGGGCGAGATAGGCGGGTGAGATGGGAGCCGCCCAATGTGGACGCGTCAGCATAAGCAGAGAAAGACCGGACGGCTCATCGTGCCGGCCATCTCGGCGCTGTTCCTTGCCTACTTCGGCTTCCATGCCTACCACGGTGAGTACGGCATCTATTCCAAATATCGCTATGAGGCGCAGGGCGTCGAACTGCAGTCGAAGCTCGATGCCGTACGCGCTCAGCGCATGGAAATGGAGCGCCGTGTTCAATTGCTGCACGACGGCACGCTTGAAAAGGACATGCTCGACGAGCAGGCGCGCAGGGCCCTGAACTTCACGCAAGCGGACGAGATTGTCATCATGCGCAGCTCGCTTCCCAAGAATTAACTTGATTCTGGTTATTTCAAGAGTTTTTCAACGATTTTAATCGGTTACGTCGCATGCCTGCCATGCATTTTTCCGCATGGCTCAAGGGCGGCAGGCGTGCTAGCGTCCGTACCAATCGAGGGCAATGTATCCTCGGACTGTCCGCGAAGAGACAAGACACAGGGAGTGATGAATGGCCGTAGCCGCCAGGAAGGCGTCCGCAACCAAATCCAAAGCGGACGTGAAAAGCCAAGCCAAGTCTCTTGCAGCGCCCTCGGCGCCTAAGCCAGCCAATTTCACTAGGGAACAGGAGCTCGATGCCTATCGCGGCATGCTTCTGATCCGCCGCTTCGAAGAGAAGGCCGGCCAGCTTTACGGCATGGGCTTCATCGGCGGTTTCTGCCATCTCTACATCGGTCAGGAAGCCGTCGTCACCGGCATGAAGATGGCGCTGATCGAAGGCGACCAGATGATTACCGCCTATCGTGACCACGGGCACATGCTCGCGATGGATATGTCGCCGCGCGGTGTCATGGCCGAGTTGACCGGCCGTCGGGGAGGATACTCCCGCGGCAAGGGCGGCTCCATGCACATGTTCTCCAAGGAGAAGAACTTCTACGGCGGCCACGGCATTGTCGGTGCGCAGGTGTCGCTCGGCACCGGTCTGGCTTTCGCCAACCGCTATCGCGGCAACAAGAACGTCTCGCTGACCTATTTCGGCGACGGCGCGGCCAACCAGGGCCAGGTCTACGAAAGCTTCAACATGGCCTCGCTGTGGAAGCTTCCGGTGATCTACGTCATCGAGAACAACCGCTATGCGATGGGCACCTCCGTAACGCGCTCTTCCGCCGAGACCGATTTCTCGCAGCGCGGCGTTTCGTTCCGCATCCCGGGCATCCAGGTCGACGGCATGGATGTGCGCGCCGTGAAGTCGGCTGCCGACCTCGCCGTGGAGTGGTGCCGCTCCGGCAAGGGGCCGATCATCCTGGAGATGCAGACCTACCGCTATCGCGGCCACTCCATGTCTGATCCGGCGAAATACCGCTCGAAGGACGAAGTGCAGAAAATGCGCTCCGAGCATGACCCGATCGAGCAGGTTAAGGCGCGCCTGACCGCCAAGAAGTGGGCGAGCGAGGACGACCTCAAGGCAATCGACAAGGAAGTTCGCGACATCGTCGCGGACGCCGCTGAATTCGCGCAGACCGATCCCGAGCCGGATGCATCCGAGCTCTATACGGACATTTATATCAGCGCGTAGAGAGGGGTGCGGTGAATACGATCGTGGCCTTTTGGATGGTTGGTGCCTTATGTGTCTGGCTCGTTGCCGCCTACAGCGCTGTCAGGATGGTGGGGTTGACTCCGCTTGATAAGCGAGTGGCGATCTCCCGCGAAATCAGCCTTTTTAGATTCGGTCGTATCCCTGAACATCTGAATGAATCTGCCCTGACACATCTACAGCGTATGAAGCTCGCTCGCTCGATATTCGTCGCCTTGGTCCTTATTCCTTTAGTCGCCCTCTGGGCTGTTGGCTTATTGCTGCTGCTACTGTAGCGCGCTAGAGCTGGGAGATACCGTTATGCCGATCGAAATCCTTATGCCTGCGCTTTCCCCGACGATGGAGGAGGGCAACGTCTCCAAATGGCTGAAAAAGGTCGGGGACAAGATCACCGCCGGTGACGTGATCGCCGAGATCGAGACCGACAAGGCGACCATGGAGGTCGAGGCTGTCGATGAAGGCACGCTGGCCAAGATCGTCGTGCCGGAAGGGACCGAAGGCGTGAAGGTGAATACGCCGATCGCCATACTGGCTGTCGATGGCGAGGACGCGTCCAAGGCTGGCGACGCTACGCCGGCAAAGGCCGCGGAGCCTCCGAAGCAGGAAGCCCCGGCAGATGATGCCGGCGGCAAGGCGCGTGCTGCAGCCGACGAACCGGCGGTTGATAACGAAGCAGCCAAGGTTCCGGCTGCGCCGAAGACAGAAGCCGCCGCCGACCCGGACATCCCGGCCGGCACCGAGATGGTGTCGACTACCGTTCGCGAGGCCTTGCGCGACGCAATGGCCGAGGAAATGCGCCGCGACGAGGATGTCTTCGTCATGGGCGAGGAGGTCGCCGAGTATCAGGGCGCCTACAAGATCACGCAGGGCCTGCTTCAGGAGTTCGGCCCGCGCCGCGTTGTCGATACGCCGATCACCGAGCACGGTTTTGCCGGCGTCGGCGTCGGCGCCGCCATGGCGGGCCTGAAGCCGATCGTCGAGTTCATGACCTTCAACTTCGCCATGCAGGCGATCGACCAGATCGTCAACTCGGCGGCCAAGACGCTCTACATGTCCGGCGGCCAGATGGGCGCGCCGATCGTGTTCCGTGGCCCCAACGGAGCGGCAGCGCGTGTTGCCGCCCAGCACAGCCAAGACTATGGCGCATGGTACGGTCACATTCCCGGCCTCAAGGTCGTGCAGCCCTATACGGCGGCCGACGCAAAGGGCCTGCTTAAGGCCGCGATCCGCGATCCGAACCCGGTCATCTTCCTCGAAAACGAAATCCTCTACGGTCACCACTTCGACGTGCCCAAGCTGGATGATTTCGTGCTGCCGATCGGCAAGGCGCGCTTGCACAAGGCCGGCACGGACGTGACGCTGGTCTCATGGGGCATCGGCATGACCTATGCGGTGAAGGCTGAGACCGAACTCGCGGGCCTTGGCATCAATGCCGAAGTGATCGATCTCAGGACAATCCGGCCAATGGATTTGGACAGTGTGATCGCATCGGTTCGCAAGACCAATCGGCTCGTGGTGATTGAGGAAGGGTTTCCGCAGTCTTCCGTCGGCGACTTCATCGCCAACCAGGTGTCGCGACAGGCCTTCGACTATCTCGATGCCCCGGTGATCACGATCGCCGGCAAGGATGTGCCCATGCCGTACGCCGCGAACCTGGAGAAGCTGGCCCTGCCGAGCGTCGCCGAGGTCGTCGAGGCGGTAAAAGCCGTCACGTATCGCTGAGCGGCGAGGGAGGAAGCCATGCCGATCAACATCACTATGCCGGCCCTCTCTCCCACGATGGAGGAGGGCAATCTCGCCAAGTGGCTGGTCAAGGAGGGTGACAAGGTCTCGCCCGGAGACGTGATCGCCGAGATCGAAACCGACAAGGCGACGATGGAAGTCGAGGCGGTGGACGAAGGCACGGTCGCCAAGATCGTAGTGCCGGCGGGTACCGAAGGGGTGAAGGTCAACGCGCTGATCGCGGTGCTCGCGGGCGAGGGTGAGGATGCAGGCGCTGCAGCCAAGTCTTCAGGCGGCGCCGAGAAGAAGGCAGAGGCTCCAAAGGCTGCCGAAGCACCGCAGCAGGAGGTGAAGGCCGAAGCGCCCAAAGCCGAGGCTCCAAAGGCCGAACAGCCGAAAGCAGACAAGGCACCTGTTGCAATCGCCAATGGCCATGCGTCCGGCGAGCGTGTTTTCGCATCGCCGCTGGCGCGCCGTGTCGCCAAGGATGCCGGCCTCGATATCGGCGCTGTGACAGGCAGCGGACCTCATGGCCGCGTTGTCCGCGCCGATGTGGAAGCCGCAATCTCAAACGGAGGCGCGAAGGCCGCGCCGCAGGCGAAAGCGGGCGGTGCCTCACCTGCCGTCAAGCCGATGTCGGACGAGGCAGTCCTCAAGCTCTTCGAGGAAGGCTCATACGAGCTCATCCCGCATGACAACATGCGCAAGACCATCGCGCGCCGGCTGGTCGAAGCGAAGTCTACCATCCCGCATTTCTACCTGACGCTCGATTGCGAACTCGACGCGCTGCTGGCGCTGCGCACGCAGATCAATGCCGCTGCGCCGGTGAAGAAAACAGAGAAGGGCGAGGAACCCACCTACAAGGTTTCGGTCAACGATATGGTCATCAAGGCAATGGCGCTCGCTTTGCGCGACGTGCCGACCGCCAACGTCTCGTGGACTGACACCGCGATGGTTCAGCACAAGCAGGTGGACGTTGGCGTCGCCGTCTCCATTCCGGGCGGCCTCATCACGCCAATCATCCGTCATGCCGACACCAAGTCGCTGTCGGTGATCGCCAACGAGATGAAGGACCTTGCCGGCCGCGCTCGCACCAAGAAGCTCAAGCCAGAGGAATATCAGGGCGGTACGACGGCCGTCTCCAACCTCGGCATGTTCGGCATCAAGGACTTTGCCGCCGTCATCAACCCGCCGCACGCGACGATCCTCGCGGTCGGCGCAGGCGAGGCACGGGCCGTCGTGAAGAAGGGCCAGATCGTCGCCGCCACTATCATGTCGGTGACGCTCTCGACCGACCACAGGGCTGTCGACGGAGCGCTCGGGGCAGAGCTTCTGGTGGCCTTCAAGCGGCACATTGAAAACCCCATCGGCATGCTGGTGTAAGGCGAAGGCCGTGAAGCTGGTCGGAACGATCGTCTTCGCGCTGGCAGTCTCGGTCGTGCTCTCGGCGGGTGTCGGAACCGTGCTTTCGATCTTCGTGGGCAATGGCAACTTCTTTGTCGTGGTCTTTTTTGCCGTTGTTCTGGTCGCTCTAATCTCTGTGACGCTGTTCGCCCTGGCCTCTTTCCAGCCGGTTCGACGTCAGGCAACGCGCCGCCTTGCGTTGTTCCTGACTGTCGTGCTTTGCCTGACGACCTTCGGCATGGCGGCTGCGCATTTCGGGGCGCAGGGGACGGTTGCTGCCACATGGCCCGGCGTGCAGGTCATGCTCGTGCTTCTGGTTACGTGCGAACTGGTGGTGCTGGTCCACTGGTTCATCTTCAGGCACGAGCCACAGTCCAGAATAGAGCCTGCGATGCAGTTTGGCCGCGCGGGCGCCGTGAATACCGGAGGGAGGAAATGACGAAAACCATACTTTGCTACGGCGATTCCTTGACGTGGGGCTATAACGCCGTCGGGCCGTCGCGCCATGCTTACGAGGACCGCTGGCCGAGCGTGCTACAGGCGGAACTCGGGAATGGGGTGCGCATCATCGCCGACGGGCTGAACGGCCGCACGACGGCCTTCGACGATCACCTGACCGCAGCGGACCGAAATGGCGCGCGCACGCTGGGAACCGCGCTGCTCACCCACGCGCCGCTCGATCTGGTCATCGTCATGCTCGGCGCCAACGACATGAAGCCTCAGATCCACGGCAGCCCTGCAGTCGCCAAATACGGCATGCTCCGGCTGGTCGAGATTATTCGCGGGACAGACTACGGCTTCGGGTGGAAGGCTCCGGGCATTTTGCTTGTGTCTCCGCCTGCCGTCAGCAAGACGGACGATGCGGAGTTCAGCCAGTTCTTCGCCGGCGGGCCGGAAGCCTCGCGTGAACTGGCGCGGTATTATGCCGAACTCGCGGAAATGACGGGAACCGGTTTCTTCGACGCAGGTAGCGTCGCAGAGACGACACCGCTCGATGGCGTCCATCTCGACGCGGAAAACACGCGGGCTGTAGGGCGCGGACTGGCGCCGGTCGTGCGCAAGATGCTGGCACTCTGAGCCACAGGAGATTTCCATGGCCAATTCCTATGACGTCATCATCATCGGTTCGGGGCCGGGCGGGTATATCGCGGCGATCCGCGCTGCACAGCTCGGGCTGAAGACTGCGGTGGTGGAGCGCGAGCATCTTGCCGGCATCTGTTCCAACTGGGGCTGCATCCCGACCAAGGCGCTGCTGCGCACGGCGGAAGTGTTCCACTATGCCGAGCATGCTAAAAACTACGGCTTTTCGATCGAAGGCAAGGTGACGCCCGACGTGAAAGCGATCGTCGATCGTTCGCGCGGCATCGCCCAGCGCATGAACAACGGCGTCGGCTTCCTGATGAAGAAGAACAAGGTCGACGTGATCTGGGGCGAGGCGAAGATCACCAAGGCCAACAAGGACGGCGGCGGCGAGATTGTCGTGTCCAAGACGACAAAGAAGCCGATGGAGCCTGTGGGGCCTGTGCCCAAGAACACACTGGGCGAGGGCACATACACCGCCAAGCACATCATCATCGCCACCGGCGCGCGGCCACGCGCATTGCCCGGAATCGAGCCGGACGGCAAGCTGATCTGGACCTATTTCGAGGCGATGGTGCCGAAGGACCTGCCGAAGTCGCTGCTGGTCATGGGGTCCGGCGCGATCGGAATCGAGTTCGCTTCTTTCTACCGTACCATGGGCGTCGATGTGACAGTGGTCGAGATCATGAGCCAGGTGATGCCGGTCGAGGATACCGAGATTGCCACCTTCGCCAAGAAGCAGTTCGAGAAGCAGGGCATGAAAATCCTGCTGGAAGCCAAGGTCGCCAAGGTCGAGAAGGGCAAGGATGCAATCACCGCCCACATCGAGACCAAGGATGGCAAGGTTCAGAAGATCACCGCCGACCGCATGATCTCCGCCGTCGGGGTGCAGGGCAATGTCGAGAACATCGGACTGGAGGCGGTCGGCATCAAGACCGAGCGCGGCACCATCGCAATCGACGGCTATTGCCGCACGAACGTGCCGGGCTTCTACGCCATCGGCGACGTCGCGGGTCCGCCGATGCTGGCGCATAAGGCCGAGCACGAGGCGGTCATTTGCGTGGAGAAGATCGCCGGTCTGCCCAACGTCCATCCGCTCGACAAGCTGAAAATCCCCGGCTGCACCTATTGCAGCCCGCAGGTTGCGTCGGTCGGTCTGACGGAAGCGAAGGCGAAGGAGGCAGGTTACGACATCCGCGTTGGGCGCTTTCCTTTCGTCGCTAACGGCAAGGCGATCGCGCTCGGCGAAGACCAGGGCATCGTCAAGACGATCTTCGACAAGGAGACCGGCCAGCTTCTCGGCGCTCACATGGCCGGCGCCGAGGTGACCGAACTCATCCAGGGTTTCGTAATCGCCATGAATCTGGAGACGACCGAGGAAGAACTGTTCCACACCATCTTCCCGCACCCGACGCTCTCCGAAACCATGAAGGAAAGCGTGCTGGATGCGTATGGGCGCGTGCTGAACGCCTGAGGAGAATTTTTCGACCGACCGCTATGCTTGGAACCTCCTGCTTCACTATTTCGTTATGGCCCCGCTTTCCGCAATCGTGCGGTGAGCACGTCAAATGGCGCAGACAGTCTGTGCAGATAAAGGATGAGGGCTATGGAAGCTGGAGCGGGAATGGGCTGGATCGCAGCCATCTTGGTTGGAGGCGTCGCCGGGTGGCTGGCCGAGATGTTCATGAAGAGCAACATGGGTGTGCTCATGAACATTATCCTCGGCATCGTCGGCGCGGTCGTGGCCAACGCGATACTGGGCGCGATCGGCGTGTCGATCGGCACCGGCTGGGTAGCCTATTTGGTGGCCGGCTTCATCGGAGCCTGCATCCTGATAGCGATCGCGCGTCTTTTCAGACGCTAGCATCAAGTTCAAGCTATGCATCAAGGTCGTTGCGGCATGCGTCGCAGCGGCCTTTTTCTTTACGTTCAAACGTCATAGATACGGTCGATAGGCGTCCGCGCCCAATCTGAAAAGGTTCGTGATGGTCAACGTTATCGACCGCATCGCCAACGCCCCACGCGTCCGGCACCCGGAAAAGGCCCATCGGCCCGACCAGGAAATGCTGAGAAAGCCCGACTGGATCCGCGTCAAGGCGCCGACCTCCAAAGGTTACGCCGACACCCGCGAGATCGTGAAGACGCACAAGCTGGTAACCGTCTGCGAGGAGGCGGGCTGTCCCAACATCGGTGAGTGCTGGGACAAGAAGCACGCAACCTTCATGATCATGGGCGAGATCTGCACGCGCGCATGTGCCTTCTGCAACGTCGCCACGGGCATCCCGACCGCGCTCGATCATGACGAACCGGCGCGCATAGGCCATGCCGTGAAGCAGATGGGACTCTCCCATGTCGTAATCACCTCGGTTGATCGCGACGACCTTGCCGACGGCGGGGCGCAGCATTTCGCCGAGGTGATCCACGCCATCCGGCGCGAGGCTCCGGGCACCACCATCGAAATCCTGACGCCGGATTTCCTCCGCAAGGATGGCGCACTGGAAGTCGTCGTCGCGGCGCGCCCGGATGTCTTCAACCACAATCTCGAAACCGTGCCGTCGAACTACCTGACGGTGCGGCCCGGCGCGCGCTATTTCCATTCGATCCGGCTGCTTCAGCGGGTGAAGGAACTCGATCCGTCGATCTTCACCAAGTCCGGCATCATGGTCGGGCTGGGCGAGGAGCGGAACGAAATCCTGCAGCTCATGGACGATTTGCGCTCGGCCAACGTCGATTTCATGACCATCGGCCAGTATCTCCCGCCGACGAAGAAGCACCATCCGGTAAAGCGCTTCGTCACGCCGGAAGAGTTCAAGTCCTACGAAACCGTCGGCCGCACTAAGGGCTTTCTCCTCGTCGCATCGAGCCCTCTGACGCGCTCCTCGCATCATGCCGGCGAGGACTTTGCCCGCCTGCGCGCCGCGCGTGAGACGCAATTCGCGAAGTCGGCATAATCGTATATGCCGCAATTCGAGACCACCCGGTACGTCGCGCATTCTCCAGCAAACATGTTCGCGCTGGTGGCCGATGTGGAGCGGTATCCGGAATTCCTACCGCTTTGCGAAGCGCTGACCGTACGTTCCCGCCGCGAGCGGGAAGGGCGCACGATGCTCGTCGCCGACATGACTGTCGGCTACAAGGCGATCCGCGAGACCTTTACCAGCCAAGTCCACCTCAAGCCGGACGAACTCGCCATCGACGTCAAATACATCGATGGGCCGTTCCGCTACCTGAACAATGATTGGCGCTTCGAGCCGGACGGGAAAGGCGGTTCGAAAGTGAATTTCTTCATCGACTACGAGTTCAAGAGCCGCGTGCTCGGCGCTCTGATGGGCGCCATGTTCGACCGCGCATTCCGCATGTTCACCGACGCATTCGAGAAGCGGGCGGACGTCATATACGGCCAATCAAACGTGGTGTGACGCATTGGAAGACGTAAATCCTGAGGTCAGTGACTATACGTTGGTGGTCGGCATTCCGACGATCGAGACTTACAGAAGGCTACGCAACGTCTCGGGCCTGAGCGGCAAGACTGTCGAAGCTGCGGAGCGCGGCCTGCCCAATACGATCCATGCGGTCACGCTGGTATGCGACGGGGAAGCGGTCGGCATGGGCCGAGTCATTGGCGACGGCGGTTGTTTCTATCAGATAACGGATATCGCCGTTCACCCGCGCCATCAGGGAAAAGGTCTCGGGAAGAAGATCATGCAGGCGCTGATGGAGTATCTTCGCGCGACGGCGCCGGAGACGGCATATGTAAGCCTGATAGCCGACGGTCCAGCAAAGCATCTCTACGAAAAGTTTGGTTTCAAGCCCACAGCGCCTGCCTCGATTGGCATGGCGCTGGAATTGTAGCCTTTAGACCGGGAAACGACTCCTCAGTCGAGCGCCTTCAGTCCCATTCGCAAGGCGTGCCTGACCGTTTCGCGTCGGATGAAGTCGCGGCCACGGTTCTCGAAGATCACATTCTCCGTGACCACCGGTTTGCTGCTCAACGCCATGCCGAACCAGACCAAGCCTACGGGCTTTTCCGCCGAGCCGCCGTCAGGGCCGGCAATACCGGTGACCGCCAGCGTGATGCCGGCGCGGGAGTACTTCAACGCACCTGCCGCCATCTCCTTCGCCGTTTCGGCCGATACCGCGCCATGCGCCTCAAGCGTGGCGGAGGAAACATCCACCATGTCCATCTTCGCTTCGTTGGAATAGGTCACGAACCCCCGGTCGACCATCGACGACGAACCGGGGATGTCTGTCAGCAGAGATATGATCATACCGCCGGTGCAGGACTCGGCGGTCGCAACGAGAATCTTGCGGCGAGCACAGGCCTTTAGAAATCTGTCTGCCAGGTCAGCCCATTCCAGCGCTTCCGTCATTCGGGCAGGTCTCCCGGATAAACCACGCTGGCGGTGGCGATTGCGGCGATGCCTTCCTCGCGTCCGATGAAGCCAAGCTTCTCGTTCGTCGTCGCCTTCACCGAAATGCGCGTGGTCGCGATTCCGAGCATTTCCGCAAGTGTGTTGGTCATTGCATCCCTGTGTGGTCCAATCCGGGGCGCTTCGCAGATCAGTGTGATGTCCGCATTGGCGATCCGGCCGCCGTGGGATCGTACGATCGATGCCGCATGTTCCACGAACAGCCGCGATGCAGCGCCCCTCCATTGTGTATCGGAAGGCGGAAAATGCGTGCCGATGTCGCCCGCGCCGCAGGTCGCCAGAAGCGCATCCGTCAGTGCATGGAGGCCGACATCGGCATCGGAATGGCCCGACAGTTTTTTGCCGTGCGCGATCCGTACGCCGCAGAGGAAAACGTGGTCGCCGTCCTCGAAGGAATGCACGTCATAGCCGTTTCCGGTTCGCACGTCGGGGAACGACGCCGCGCCGGCAAATCGTTGATTGGCAAGCACCATGTCGCGGGCCCATGTCAGTTTCACATTGTCGGGTGAGCCGGCGACGATGTGGACCGGAATGTTCGCCCATTCGGCGACGGCCGCGTCGTCGGTAAAATCGTTCTTCCCGAGCGTAGCTGCCTTTTCGTGCGCGGCCAGTATCGGCCAGAACGGAAAGCCCTGCGGCGTCTGCGCGGCATAAAGCCCATGGCGCGGTACGGTCTCGGCAACATCGCCGGCGGCGTCAGCGCGCTTCAGCGTGTCGGCCACCTGCATGGAGGGCAGGGAGCCGCGACGCTCGCCGATGGCCGCGATCGTGCGCTCGATCAAATCCGCCTCGACGAACGGCCTGACCCCGTCGTGGATCAGCACCTTGGCGGGAGCGTCGCCGCGTAATGCCTGCAATGCAAGCCGTGTCGACTCCTGCCGCGTTGCGCCGCCATGAATTGCCTCGATCCGCCGCTCGTCCAGGCCCAATATCGCAGAACGAAAAAGCGCGTCGTCGTCAGGATGGATCGCGACTACGATCCTGCCAACGAGCGGGTGTGCCAGAAACGCGTCTAGTGTCCGCGCGATGACGGGCCTCCCGCCGATCGGCCTGTACTGCTTCGGACCGTCCGCCGTGCCGGCCCGTTCTCCCCGCCCTGCGGCAACGATGACGACCGCAGCCCTGGACGCCTCTGAACTGGAATTCGTCTGCATGCCGTGACGCATAGTCGGGCGGGGTATCGAAAACCAGAGGCTTTGCGAAACCGACATAATTTCGCTTCAGTTCCGGTTGCATGCACCAGTGAAACTGTTTATTTCCTAGGCAAACTGCAAAAGTGCTTGGTTTTTATGCATGAACAGGATCGCCGGGCTCGCTGAGCCGCTGATGATAGGTGACGTCGCCATCCGCAACCGCGTCTTCCTAGCGCCCATGTCGGGCGTGACGGACGATGCCTTCCGTCGCCGCGCCTACGCGCATGGCGCCGGGCTGGTCGTTTCGGAGATGATCGCCTGCGGCGAACTGGCAAAGGGCCGTCTCGACACAGAAAGACGTGTACGCCATTCCGGGCTTCCGGTCCATATGGTGCAACTCGCGGGACGGGAGGCACACCACATGGCCGAGGCCGCCCGCATCGCGGAAGGTGAGGGTGCCGATATCATCGACATCAACATGGGCTGCCCGGCCAAGAAGGTAACCGGAGGCTATTGTGGGTCGGCGCTGATGCGCGATCTCGACCATGCCTTGACGCTGATCGACGCCGTAGTAGGGACCGTCGCTGTTCCGGTGACCGTGAAGATGCGGCTGGGCTGGGACGAAAGCGCGCTCAACGCGCCGACACTTGCCCGCCGTGCCGAACATGCCGGGGTGAAGATGGTCACAATTCACGGCCGCACGCGCTGCCAGTTCTATCAAGGCAAGGCGGACTGGCGGGCCATTGCCCGCGTCAAGGCCGCCGTGTCTATTCCGGTTGTCGCCAACGGAGACGTCGGCTCACCGGCCGATGCGGCTCTTGTACTGGAGCAGTCCGGCGCTGATGCCGTGATGGTGGGGCGTGCAAGTTACGGGGCACCCTGGACGCCGGGACTGATCGCGCGCGCCGCCGGAGTGGACCTTGCTTGCGAAGGCGTACCCGAACAAGGCGCGCCAATGGCCGACTACGTCATCGCCCACTACGAGGACATGCTGTCGCTCTACGGCGTCGAGACCGGGCTCAGGCATTCGCGCAAGCATCTCGGCTGGTACCTCGACCGTTGTACGCGGGGCCTGTCAGGAGAGGCGCGCAGCGCAATCATGACCTCGCTGGATAGCCGCTGGGTGATCGACGGTCTCCGCGAGGCGTTCCTGCGCGAAGCCGATATGTCCGTTCACAAGGCTGCTGCATGAACATGACCAACCCCATTGCAGAAGCCGACGCGGCGCAGATCGTTCTCAACACCATCCGTCGCCCCGTCATCATGATCGGGCCGGAAAGCAACATCACCTACGCCAACGCCGACGCCGAGGACTTTTTCCGGTCGAGCGCGGCAGGGCTGGCGCGCAAGACGCTGGCGCATTTCGTGCCGTTCGGCAGCCCGATCCTGTTGCTGGTTGATCAGGTCCGCGCGCGCAATTCGCCGGTCAACGAATATCGCGTCGACGTCTCGTCGCCACGACTCGGCATCGAGAAAGTCGTCGATCTCTATGTTGCCCCGGTCCCGGAATTTCCGGGCTCCGTCGTGGTGATGTTCCAGGAACGGTCGATGGCCGACAAGATCGATCGCCAGATGACGCATCGCAGCGCCGCGCGCTCGGTGACCGGGCTTGCCGCCATGCTGGCGCACGAGATCAAGAATCCGCTGTCGGGCATTCGCGGCGCCGCGCAGCTTCTGGAAAGCTCGCTCTCCGACGACGATCGCGCTCTGACACGTCTCATCACCGACGAAACCGACCGCATTGTCTCGCTGGTCGATCGCATGGAAATCTTTTCCGACGAGCGGCCGATCGAACGTTATCCCGTCAACATTCACGTGGTGCTCGACCACGTGAAGGCCATCGCCAAGAACGGCTTTGCAAGCCAGATCAAGATCCTCGAGGAATACGACCCGTCGCTACCGCCGGTCTACGCCAACCGCGACCAGCTCATCCAGGTCTTCCTCAACCTGGTGAAGAATGCGGCTGAAGCCGTGGGGAACGAACCGGGCGGCGAAATCGTGCTCTCCACGGCGTTTCGGCCGGGCATCCGCGTTTCTTTCCCCGGCACGCAGGATCGCGTGTCGCTACCACTCGAATTCTGTGTCCGGGACAATGGGCCCGGCGTATCCGAAGACATCCTGCCGATCCTCTTCGACCCGTTCATAACGACGAAGCCTAACGGTTCGGGGCTGGGGCTTGCCCTTGTCGCAAAGATCGTCGGCGACCACGGCGGAATCATCGAATGCGATTCAACACCGCGCGGCACCACTTTCCGTGTGCTGATGCCGGCCTGGAAAGACGTTTCGGCCCCCGGTGAGGGCGAGGCCGAGGGAGGCAAAGAGTGAGCGTGCAGGGCAATATTCTCGTCGCCGACGACGACGCGGCGATCCGTACGGTTCTCAACCAGGCGCTGTCGCGCGTCGGGCATCAGGTCCGCGTCACGTCCAATGCAGCGACGCTCTGGCGCTGGGTCGCGGCGGGCGAGGGCGATCTGGTCATCACCGATGTCGTCATGCCAGACGAAAACGCTTTCGACATGTTGCCGCGTATCAAGAAGGCGCGGCCGGAACTGCCTGTCGTCGTCATGAGCGCTCAAAACACCTTCATGACGGCCATCCGCGCATCGGAGACAGGCGCCTACGAATATCTGCCCAAGCCGTTCGACCTCAACGAACTGCTGAATATCGTCAACCGCGCCCTGTCGGAGCCGCGACGACCCAAGATCGACGGCAGGCCGGACGATCAGGCGGAGGCGATGCCGCTGGTCGGCCGCTCGGCTGCCATGCAGGATATCTACCGCATGCTCGCCCGCATGATGCAGACCGACCTGACGGTCATGATCTCGGGCGAATCCGGCACCGGCAAGGAACTGGTCGCGCGGGCGCTGCATGAATATGGCCGCCGCCGTACCGGGCCCTTCGTCGCCATCAACATGGCCGCAATACCGCGCGACCTGATCGAGTCGGAACTGTTCGGCCACGAGAAGGGCGCGTTCACCGGCGCGCAGAACCGCTCGACTGGTCGTTTCGAACAGGCGGAAGGCGGCACGCTTTTCCTCGACGAGATCGGCGACATGCCGATGGAGGCTCAGACGCGGCTTCTGCGCGTGCTGCAGCAGGGCGAATATACGACCGTCGGCGGTCGCACCCCGATCAAGACCGACGTGCGCATCGTCGCGGCGACCAACAAGGATCTGCGCACGCTGATCGGGCAGGGGCTGTTCCGAGAGGACCTGTTCTACCGCCTCAATGTGGTGCCGCTCAGGCTTCCGCCGCTGCGCGAGCGCGCCGAGGACGTGCCGGACCTGGTAAGGCACTTCTTCAAGCAGGGCGAGGCGGAAGGCCTGCGCACCAAGCGCATATCGAGCGGCGGCATCGAACTGATGAAGCGTTACCCATGGCCCGGTAACGTCCGGGAACTGGAAAACCTTATCCGCCGCCTGGCAGCACTTTATCCGCAGGATGAGATTTCGGCCGAGATCATCGAGGCGGAGTTGAAGACTGGCGAACAGCCAGCGGTCCCTGGTGGCGCCATGGTGCCGGAGAACCTGACCATCGGTCAGGCCGCCGAGCACTATCTGCAACGGTATTTCGCCAGCTTTGGCGGCGACCTGCCGCCTCCCGGGCTGTATCAAAGAATTCTCGCGGAGGTTGAATACCCGCTGGTCCTCGCCTCGATGACCGCGACGCGGGGCAACCAGATCAAGGCTGCTGAACTTCTCGGGCTCAATCGCAACACATTGCGCAAGAAGATCAGGGAATTGGGCGTCAACGTTTATCGAGCGTCCAAATCGAACTAAAACCTGCTTGATGCGAAAAAACGTGTCGAAAATGCCACGCCTCGTTGCATAATTGCCACAATGCGTTGCATAGATCGCCATAATTGGACGGCATCCGACAGGCGATATGGCATTCCAGTCAGCGGCGATTCCCGACCGGCCTCCTTTTGAGGCGCCCGTGACCTCAGACGGGCGACGCCTGCTGGCGTTGCCGGGTATCGTGGCAGTCGTGACGGCGCTGATCACGGCGGCTATTTCCTTTGCCATTCTGGTCGGGATCACCCCGATCGCGCCGGATGAAACCACCACCATCTCGCTGATCGTCATCAACGCCTTGTTCGTGGCGGTGCTGATCGCGCTGATCGGGCGTGAGCTTCACCGCATTGCCATGGCAAGACGGCGAGGCAAGGCCGCCTCACGCCTGCATGTACGCATCGTCGCCATGTTCTCGCTGATTGCCGTGCTTCCGGCCCTGCTGGTGGCGATCATCGCATCCATCACCTTGGATATCGGTCTCGACCGCTGGTTCGAAATTCGCACGAAGACGATCATCAGTTCGTCGCTTTCCATTGCCGAAGCCTATGTGCGCGAGAATGCGCGCAACCTTCAGGGCACGACATTGTCGATGGCAAACGACCTCGACAACGCGCGGTCGCTCTATGGTCTCGACCGGACCGGATTCCGCGAGTTCCTGAGCCGGCAGGCCGTGGGCAGGGCCCTTGCGCATGCAGCGTTGGTCCGCGTGGACGGGTCTTTCATCATGAATGCCCAGACCCGCTCGGATTTCGACATGCCCGAGCCCGACAAGCAGGCCCTGGAAAAAGCGGCAGGCGGCCAGCCCGTGCTCATCGAGCCGAGCACGAGCAATGTTGTCGGCGCGCTGATCAAGCTGCGCCAGTTCGACGATACCTATCTCTATACGATCCGACTGGTCGATCCGGAGGTCATCCGGGCGCGTCAGATCGTGACGGCGAACACCGACGAATATCGCGGGCTCGAGGCAAACCGGCGGACGACCCAGATCGCCTTCGGTCTTCTCTATCTCGGCCTCACGCTGATCATCGTGTTGTCCGCGATATGGACCGGCATCGCGGTTGCGGACCGGCTGGTCCGGCCTATCCGCCAGCTTATCGGCGCCGCCGACGAGGTGGCGACCGGCAATCTGGACGTGTCGGTTCCGGTGCGCCTGTCGGACGGCGATGTCGCCTCCCTTGGCGACACGTTCAACAAGATGCTTCTCGAGTTGAAATCTCAGCGCAACGAGATCC
Source organism: Mesorhizobium quangtriensis (assembly GCF_040081925.1). Taxonomy (NCBI): domain Bacteria; kingdom Pseudomonadati; phylum Pseudomonadota; class Alphaproteobacteria; order Hyphomicrobiales; family Phyllobacteriaceae; genus Mesorhizobium; species Mesorhizobium quangtriensis. The sequence goes on along the minus strand of NZ_JBEBMF010000003.1, from coordinate 764,282 downwards.
TGCACGCCAAGGATCTGGTAGACGAGCGCCGACGGTTCTCGGAAGCAGTTCTTGCCGGCGTGACGGCCGGCGTCATCGGAGTCGATCCTTACGGCACAATCACCATCGTCAACCGTTCGGCCGAAACGATGCTGGGTCTTCCCGCCGATGAGGCGCTAGGCCAGAACCTCTCGACATTGCTGCCGCATGTCGGTCGTGTCTTCGAAATCGGCCGCAGGTCGGGCCGCCCGGTCTATCGAGAGCAGGTGACGTTCTATCGCGCAGGCGCAGAACGCACCTTCAACGTGCAGGTGACGATCGAGGGCGGCGATGACGTACAGGAGGAGAAATCCTATGTCGTCACGATCGACGACATCACCGACCTGGTGCAGGCCCAGCGCTCAACCGCATGGGCCGATGTGGCGCGTCGCATCGCGCACGAAATCAAGAACCCGCTCACCCCGATCCAGCTTTCCGCCGAGCGCATTCGCCGCCGCTACGGCAAGGTCATCACCGAGGACCGCGAGGTTTTCGACCAGTGCACCGACACCATCATCCGTCAGGTCGAGGACATCGGCCGCATGGTCGACGAGTTCTCTGCTTTTGCCCGCATGCCAAAGCCGGAAATGAAGGTAATCGACATTCGCGAGGCTCTCCGCGAGGCGTCGTTCCTTGTCGAGGTCAGCCGGTCGGACATCAAATTCGAGCGTGATTTTGGCAGTGGGCCCCTGAAGGGAACTTTCGACAGCCGTCTCATGGCACAGGCATTCGGCAACGTCATCAAGAACGCCTCCGAAGCGATCGATGCGGTCGGAAAGGAGATCGGCGACACAGGCGCGATACGCATCCGGTCCAGGATGGAAGGCGACATGATCCGAGTCGACGTGATCGACAACGGCAAAGGCCTGCCGCGCGAGAATCGCCAGCGTCTGCTCGAGCCCTATATGACCACTCGCGAGAAGGGGACGGGGCTCGGCCTCGCGATCGTGAAGAAAATTATCGAGGATCACGGTGGTCGTCTGGAACTTCATGATGCGCCTGCGAATTTCCATGAGGGTCGCGGCGCAATGGTCAGCATGTTCCTCCCGGCGGCGGCAGGGACCGAGGGGAACTCAAGTGAAATCGAGAAGGTAGCCGATGGCGTCTGACATACTTATCGTCGACGACGAAGAAGACATCCGCGAACTCGTTGCCGGCATCCTGAGCGATGAAGGCCACGAGACTCGCACTGCTCGCGACGCAGACAGCGCACTTGCCGCCATCGCCGACCGGGTTCCGAGGCTCGTTTTCCTCGATATCTGGCTGCAGGGCTCGCGCCTCGACGGGCTCGCGCTTCTCGACCAGATCAAGACCATGCATCCGAGCCTGCCGGTGGTGATGATCTCGGGTCACGGCAATATCGAAACCGCCGTGTCCGCAATCCGGCGTGGCGCTTACGATTTCATCGAAAAGCCGTTCAAGGCGGACCGGTTGATCCTCATCGCGGAACGGGCGCTGGAAACATCGAAACTGAAACGCGAGGTTTCCGACCTGAAGCTCCGCAGCGGCGAGACGTTCGATCTGATCGGCATGTCGTCCGCGATGAGCCAGTTGCGGCAGACGATCGAACGCGTCGCGCCGACCAATAGCCGTATCATGATCGTCGGGCCTTCGGGGTCCGGTAAGGAACTGGTGGCTCGTGCAATTCACGCGATGTCTTTGCGCAAGACGGGGCCGTTTGTGAGCCTCAACGCCGCGACAATCACGCCGGAGCGCATGGAGATCGAGCTTTTCGGTACGGAGTCGAACGGAGGCGAACGAAAGGTCGGCGCGCTCGAAGAAGCACACCGCGGCATCCTCTATCTCGACGAGATCGCCGATATGCCGCGCGAGACGCAGAGCAAGATATTGCGTGTGCTTGTCGATCAGCAATTCGAGCGGGTTGGCGGCACCAAGCGGGTCAAGGTCGACGTCCGCATCATCTCGTCGACTGCCCAGAACCTCGAGGCGATGATCGCCGAGGGTCGGTTCCGCGAGGATCTGTATCACCGCCTGTCGGTGGTTCCGGTCGCGGTGCCCGGACTTGCCGAGCGCAGGGAGGATATTCCCTACCTCGTCGATCACTTCATGAAACAGGTTGCGCGACAGGCTGGCATCAAGCCAAGGCGCATCGGCGACGACGCGCTTGCGGTGCTTCAGGCACATAACTGGCCCGGCAACGTTCGGCAATTGCGCAACAACATCGAACGGCTGATGATCCTGGTCCGCGGGGACGATGCGGAGGCGCCCATCACGGCGGACCTGCTCCCATCGGAAATCGGCGACGTCATGCCCAGAGCGCCGAGCCAGTCCGACCAGCACATCATGGCGCTTCCGCTCAGGGAGGCGCGCGAGATGTTCGAGAAGGAATATCTGATCGCGCAGATCAACCGTTTCGGCGGCAACATCTCCCGAACCGCCGAGTTTATCGGCATGGAGCGCTCGGCGCTGCACCGCAAGCTCAAGTCTTTAGGCGTTTAGGGTTAGCTGACAGTGGACCAATCTCTTGCGATTTGCCACCGACCCGGAATCGCATAACTCCACGACATACTTCGGAGACCTCTCATCATGCCGCGCATTTCCTATGTGAACGGACGATACGCGCCGCATGCGGACGCGTATGTCCACATCGAGGATCGTGGATACCAGTTCGCCGACGCCGTTTACGAAGTCTGCGAGGTTGCAAAGGGATACATCGTTGACATGGCCGGACACCTTGACCGGCTTGGGCGGTCGCTGGATGAACTGCGCATGGCCTGGCCGATGTCGCGTGCAGCATTTGAAATAGTGGTGCGCGAGGTCGTCCGGCGCAACCGCGTGATGAACGGGCTGGTCTACATACAGGTGTCGCGCGGGGTTGCGCCCCGAGACTTCCTGTTTCCGGCCGGTGGGAGGTCGTCCCTCGTCGTCACCGCTAGAAAGGTCAATCCGGCGATCAATGCGGGAAAGGCCGAGGCCGGGATCAAGGTGATTACCGTGCCCGAGAACCGTTGGGACCGCGTTGACATCAAGACTGTCGGCCTGCTGCCTAACGTTCTCGCCAAGGAGCAGGCGAAGGCCGCTGGCGCACAAGAGGCGTGGTTCGTGGATGCGGACGGAAACGTCAAGGAAGGTGGGTCCTCCAACGCCTGGATCGTCACGAAGGATGGCGTTCTCGTCACCCGGCCGGCCGATCATGGCATTTTGCGCGGTATCACGCGTACGACCCTCTTCAAGGTCGCGGCCGGTCTCGGGTTGAAGGTCGAGGAGCGCTACTTCTCGGTTCAGGAAGCCAAGGAAGCGCGCGAAGCCTTCATCAGTTCGGCAACCACCATCGCGATGCCGGTCGTCGCCATTGATGGCGCGCCAATCGCAAACGGGCACCCGGGTTCAGTGGTGCTTTCTTTACGTCAGGCCTTTTTTGACGTTGCAGAGAAGAGACCGGCCTGATAACCGCAGGCTCCACGTCTCAAAGGGTCTCCTTTGCTGCTATCCGCAGCAAGGGGAGGTTGTGTGCTTGACACGCGCATTTAAATTTGGCGCATTGCTTTAGGGACGAACAGGGCAGGCGGAAGATAAGAACAATGGCGGAACGCTCGCAGAACTTGCAGGATCTTTTCCTGAACTCGGTCAGAAAGACCAAGAATCCTCTGACGATTTTCCTCATCAACGGCGTAAAATTGACAGGCGTTGTCACTTCGTTTGACAATTTCTGCGTGTTGCTGCGCCGCGACGGGCACTCCCAGCTCGTGTACAAACATGCCATTTCCACCATCATGCCGAGCCAGCCGGTTCAGATGTTTGATGGCGAGGAAGCTGGCCAGGGCGGCTGATTGGCGAAGCTGAAGCACGCGGGCCAAGGGGCAAGCGGCAAATCCACCGGCGCATCGGGCATAGACCGGATGCGCGCGCGAACTCGTGCGGCCGTCATCGTACCCGTCCTGCCACGAGCTTTTCACGCAGATGAAGAGACCGGCCAGAACAGGCCGCGCCTGACGCGCTCCTCCGACGCCCGGCACGAAGAAGCGGTCGGCCTGGCGGGGGCGATTGATCTGGATATTGTCTATAGCGTCGTCGTTGCCGTGAACGACCCGCGTCCGGCGACGTTGCTGGGCTCCGGCAAGGTCGAGGAGATCGCCGAGATCGTTGCGGAGAAGAAAGTCGAGGTGGTCATCGTCGACCATCCGCTGACGCCGGTGCAGCAGCGCAACCTCGAAAAGGAACTGAACGCCAAGGTCCTCGACCGCACCGCACTGATTCTCGAAATCTTCGGCGAGCGGGCGCGCACCAAGGAAGGCGCGTTGCAGGTCGAACTGGCGCATCTGGAATACCAGCGCGGCCGGCTGGTCCGAAGCTGGACCCACCTCGAGCGGCAACGCGGCGGCGGCGGCTTCCTAGGCGGTCCCGGCGAAACGCAGATCGAAGCCGACCGGCGTGTCCTGCAGGACAAGATCGTCAAGCTGAAGCGCGAACTGGAGACAGTGCGCCGCACGCGCGACCTGCACCGCGCCAAGCGCAAGAAGGTACCGTTTCCAGTGGTTGCCATCGTTGGCTACACGAACGCGGGAAAATCGACGCTCTTCAACCGCCTGACAGGCGCCGGCGTCCTTGCCGAGGACATGCTGTTTGCGACGCTCGACCCGACGCTACGCCGGGTGCGCCTGCCGCACGGCACGCCGATCATCCTGTCAGACACGGTGGGCTTCATCTCCGACCTTCCGACGCATCTGGTCGCCGCTTTCCGCGCAACGCTCGAAGAGGTGGTCGAGGCCGACCTCGTCATCCATCTGCGCGACATCGCCGATCCGGACACGGTCGCGCAGGCCGAAGACGTTGAACGTATCCTTGGCGACCTCGGCGTAGACGCCAGCGACCGCAAGCGCGTCATCGAGGTCTGGAACAAGATCGACCTGCTCGACGAGGGCAACCGCACGCGTCTGCTGGTCGAGGGAAAGGCCGAAAGGGCCGAGCCGCCGATCGCGATTTCCGCCGTGACGGGCGAAGGGATCGACGCGCTGACAGCGCAGATCGAGCAGCGTGTTTCAGGCGAGCTCGTGCCAGTCGATGTCACGCTCCGTCCTGACCAGCTTGGGCAGATCGACTGGCTCTACCGCAACGGCGACGTGGTATCGCGCACCGACAATGACGACGGCAGCGTGTCGGTATCGATGCGGGTGACCGAAGCGACGCGGGAGGAGATTTCCATGCGGCTGGACGGCCGGAAACGCGGCTAAGGCATGATCCCGAAAAGTGGAAACCGGTTTTCGGAAAAGATCATGCTCTAAAACCGTTCGACGCCCTTGGCCTGCTGCCAGAGGTCTTCCATCTCGTCCAGCGAAGACGCATCGAGGCTGCGGCCCGAAGCCTTCAGCGCGTTTTCGACATGATGGAAACGGCTGCGGAACTTTTCATTCGTTCCCGACAGCGCCGCCTCGGAATCGACCTTCAGGTGCCGACCGAGATTGACCATCGCGAACAGGACATCGCCAAACTCATCTTTGGTCGACGCCACATCGCCCTTCGACAGCGCTTCACGCAGTTCGCCGATTTCCTCCTCGATCTTGTCGAGGATCGGCCCCGCCGCTGCCCAGTCGAAGCCGACGCGGGCCGCCTTTTCCTGCAGCTTCAGCGCCCTGGTCAGCGCCGGCAGAGCGACAGGAATGCCATCCAGAAAGCCCGTCCCGTTTTCTTCCGGGTCGAGGCCGCGCGCCACCCGCGCCTCGCGCTTCAGCGCCTTTTCCTCGGCTTTGATCTTTTCCCACATGCCCTTGGCCATGCCGGCGCTGCGGGCCTGCTCGCTGCCGAAGACGTGCGGATGACGGCGGATCATCTTCTCGGTGATCGCCTGGACGACATCGCCGAAGGCGAATTCCTGCGCCTCTTCGGCCATCCGGGCGTGATAGACGACCTGGAGCAGGAGGTCGCCGAGTTCGTCGCGCAGGTCATCCAGATCGCCGCGCGCAATGGCATCAGCGACCTCGTAGGCTTCTTCGATCGTGTAGGGCGCAATGCTGGCAAAGTCCTGCTCGACGTCCCACGGACAGCCCGCCTGCGGGTCGCGCAGGGCTGCCATGATCTCGATAAGGCGGGAAATGTCGCGGGAGGGCTGCATGGCCGAACCCTAACCGCCTGTGCAGTGCAGCGAAACGGTCGGAGTAAAGATTTTCCACATTTGCGTGGTCGCACGCTTGTCGCGCGGATGCCTCACTCATATTCAAGAATAGTCGGGTTCACGGACAATCGGGCGCGAAAACAAACCACGGCTGATGCGGATGTCGGTTACGGAGTTGGCAGGGCCGTTTGCTTTCTTCACGCGCCGCTGGCAGCGGCAGGTTCCGCTCGGATTGCTTTTCTGGCGCGACATGGTGGTGATCGGCTCGGCGCTGAACCTCGCCGCCGCCTTCTTCGGGCTCATGGCGCTTGGCTTCAAGTACGAACTGCCGGTCGCGCTGGCCGTGTTTCACGCACCGTTGCCGTACAACATCTTCATCTTCGGCGCGGTCTGGCGGACAGCAGAACTGGTCGATGCGTCCAAGGCAGCCACGGCGCGCTTCGTTGCGACCGTCTGGCTGGTCGCCGTGACCGTGCTGTAGGAGCTTCCTACGCAGCGTACCATAACCCGGCGGCGTGTTGCCCCTACAGCGACCGACTTCGGGCGCTAGCGCAATATGTCGGGAAGGGCCAGGTCAGCGGCATTCGCCCTAAGGCGAGCAGACGTTGGATGCGTCTGTCCACGCATGGCGGATGGGCCAAGCGTGGACGGGCCCGTGTGATCAAACACTCGGGACAGTGCCGCCGTCGACGACGAGTTCCGAACCATGGATCGAAGAGGCGCGATCCGAGGCCAGGAAGGCGATGGCTTCGGCGACCTCGAATGGCTCGGCTCCGCGCCCGATGGCAATGCCGCCAAGGCCGTCCAGGACGAGCTGGCGCGCGTCCTCTAGCGTGCCGCCGTTGGCGGCTTGGATACGTTCCAAAAACACCCCGGTCCCCTCGGTCATGATCCAACCGGGGGACACAGCGTTGACCCGCACTCCCTTCGGGCCCAGTTCCTTGGAAATCGACTTGCTGTAGGTCCGAAGCGCAGCCTTGGCGGCGGCGTACGCGGTGGTTGCCTCGGGAAGCGGCAGGACGGACTGGATGGAGGTGACGTGCACAACCGCGCCGGCGCCCCGCGCGACCATCTGGGGGATCAGGAGACGGTCAAGACGAACCGTGGCCAGCAGGTTCAAGTTCAGTTCGGATAGCCAGTAGTCGTCGGTCAAGGCGACGAAGCCGCCACCTGGCGTGGTCGAGCCGCCGAGCACATGGGCGAGAATGTCGACGCCCCCCAGACGCTCGAGCGCAGTCTTTGCCAGCCCTTCACCACCCTCGGCCGTCGTTAGGTCCGCCTGGACGAACTCGACGCCATCGATGGGCTCCAGGTCTCCGCGGGCGGCTGTGATCACCCGGGCGCTGCCGGCCAGGAAGCGGTCAACGGTGGCGCGGCCCAGACCCTTGGTGCCGCCGCTGATGAGCACGCGCTTGCCAGCGAATTCGGTCGGATCAGCCTGGATGCTCATGCTGTGATCTCCAAGGTCTTGATCAAGTCGCCGTCGAGATCGAAACGGTAGGTGAAGCGGATCGGACTGCCCCTGAAGTCGCCATGGGCAGGGCCTTCGACAACGACCTGTCCGTCCTCGTGCCGGATAGTGTCCGGCGTGAAGATCGCTTTGACCGGGATCACCGCTTCTTCGAACAGGGCCCGCATTCCAGCGTAGCCCTCGTGGCGACCGCCATCAGCAAAAAGGACCGCCTCCCGCGAGAAGGGGCTCAACATTCCGTCTAAATCGAGACGGGCGTTCGCGGCCACATACGCGGCAATCGGTGATGGAAGTTCGAGCGTCATTGTTTTGTCCTTCTTACCTGGGGTGCAGCCTCAAACGCTGCTTGCCGTTGGCAGCGAAAATAGAGATGGACAGGTCGCACAATAATCAGGACAATTCGGGATGTCTCATCACGAAAATCGGGATAATTGTGCAAAGTAATCTGACTGAGCTAGACGCAGTTCTGATGGTCGCTCGCCGGGGCAAATTCCGCGCGGCTGCGCTTGAGCTGGGGGTTTCGACGACTGCGCTCAGCAATGCTGTTGCAAAGCTGGAGCGCGCGCTCGGCATACGGCTCTTCAACCGGACGACACGAAGCGTCTCCTTGACGGAGGCAGGCCAGCAATTCGTGGCGCAGGTTGCTCCGGCCGTGCGGGAAATTCATGAGGCGATGGAGGTTGCGCGCTCTCAGCAGACCACCCCTTCGGGCACGCTGCGCATCAACGCCTTTCCGACAGCGGCACGGGAAATCTTCTCGTGGTTGGTCCTACCGTTTCTGCGCGCGCATCCGCAGGTCCATGTCGATATCGTCACAGAGGGCCGACTGGTGGACATTGTCGCCGGCGGCTTCGATCTCGGCGTGCGCAGCGCCGACCTCGTGCCGGTCGACATGATCGCACTCCCGCTGGGGGGTGTAAGGCGCAACGTCGTAGTGGGCTCACCGAGCTATCTGGAAGCGCACGGGACGCCCATGGTGCCCCAGGATCTCGGCAAGCACTCTTGTCTTCGCGTCCGGCTTCCCGATGGCGCGATCTACCGCTGGCCGTTCGAGAAGGGCGGCCAATCGGTCCATATCGACGTTGATGGGGCCATCACTCTCGACGAAGCGAGCCTTGCACGCACCGCAGCCCTCGCTTCCGTCGGTCTCACCCTGGCGATGGAGTCCGACGTGCGAGACGACATCGAGGCAGGCCGCCTCATGCGCGTGCTTGAGGATTGGACGCCAACGCTCTCGCTCTTGAGCCTCTACTATCCAAGCCGACGCAACCCGACCGCCGCGTTCAAGGCGTTCGTCGATTTCGCGCGGCGGCAAAGTGGAGCCAGCGCTACCCTGACGCCGCCATAGCTCCGAAAGCGACAGTCACGGACATTCGACGCCTAAAACCTCGACCATTTCCGGCGAGAACCGGTCAGATCGTCTCCAAGTAGCGGTTGGTCAGTCCGATCAGCAGTTTCTGGTCGCGGGCCGCATGTTCGGGCAGGTTGACGACCGGCGCACCATCGACGATCGCGCTCCAGAAGCCTCGCAACTCCTCCACAAAGGCTTCCTTATAACCCGGCCGAATATGGTTGCTGGATAGCGTGTGCCCGTCGGATTTCTTCACCGTCAGCCGCGTCGAATGATGGTTGAGGTAAGGCGACGGGAATTCAAGCTCCAGCATCGCATCGTCGAAATAGAGCGTTATGCGCTCCCGGTATTCGGCGAGTTTCGGCACGGTCAGGTGCGTCATCGTCCACAATGCCTGACCGTCGAGAAGCCTGACCGTACCCTGCCCACCGTCGCCGCCTGCAAAAATCTGCCCGCCAACAACTTCGCCGTCGGGCACGCCAAGCGTGTCGAGAAGACCGTGGACAGCGTTGACGTCGTGGACCAGCGCCGAGCTGTAGACCGACGAAAAGCCGCCGAACGCCAGCTTCGGCAAGGACTTGCCGAAGGCGCGCTCGATCTGCGCGTGCTTCTTCCTGCCGGCATCCTGTTTGAGTTCGTCGGGCACGTCATTCCCGAACCTTGTGCGCGAATGAGCGATGAACGGCCAGGCGTCGGGGTCGTGGACCTCGACCGACACTTGGCGGAGCGTCTGTGCGGATCCGGGAAGTACCGCCAGCGCCTCGCGGTAGGCCGGGTCGAACCGCTTCATGTAGCCGACCTGTACGACTTTGCCGGCCGCGTCGCGCTTGGCGACGATGTCGGAAATTTCCACCGGCGAATAGCAGAGCGGCTTCTCGCAGAAAACATGCAGGCCGCGCGCCAGTGCCGCCATGACCAGTTCATGGTGCAGCGGATCGGGAGCAGCAACGACGACCGCGTCGAGGCGCTGGTCGAAAAGCTGGTCCGGCGCCTCGTAGCAGAAGACGCCCCAAGTATCGGTCACAAATTGCCGGGCAATCGCAGACGGATCGGCCACGCCGACCAGATCGAACAGGTCGCCGAGCGCCAAGAGGTTGGGGATATGCTCGACCTGCGAAATAGTGCCGGCGCCAATGACGCCGACGCGGAGTTTTGTCATGGGAATGCTCTCAACCGGTCAGTTAGCTGTGGCCGTTGCCTTGCGATCCGCAATGGACGCGAGCAGCCCGGCGATTTCCGCTTCCACCGCTTTCAGGTCCTCGCCGCCGGACATGATAGAGATCACCTCGTCGCGCGAGATCTCGGATTTCGCGTAGGTACCGCGATTGCGGCCGCGATTGAGCAGCGTGAAGGTGTCGCCGACGGGATAGGCATGGTGGATGTTGTGGCTGATGAAGATGACGGCCAGCCCACGCATGCGCGCCTCGATGATGAATTTCAGCACCATCGCCGCCTGATGCACACCGAGCGCCGAGGTCGGCTCATCGAGGATCAGCACCTTCGCGCCAAAGTGAACCGCCCGCGCGATGGCGACGGACTGGCGTTCGCCACCGGAAAGCGTGCCAACGGCTTGAGTGGGATCGCGGACGTCGATGCCGATATCGGCCATGGCCTGCCGGGCGACCGAGTTGGCCTTTTCCTTGTCCAGCCGCGAGAAGGGCAGGGAGCTTCGGGTTGGCTCCCGGCCGAGGAAGAAATTGCGGGTGATGGACATCAGCGGAATCATGCCAAGGTCCTGGAAGACCGTCGCAACGCCAAGCGCCTGTGCTTCGCGCGGGTTGCGGAACACGACGGGATTGCCGTCGACCAGGATCTCGCCTGAGCTCGGCCGGTGAACTCCCGACAGCACTTTGATCAGCGTCGACTTGCCCGCGCCGTTGTCGCCGAGCAAACAATGCACCTCGCCGGGATAGACCTTGATGTCGATGTCCTGAAGCGCCTTGACCGAACCGAAGTTGACGTTGACGCCGCGCAATTCCATGGCTGGAACAGAGGTCATCGGCCCCGCCCTCCACCAAGCGCCCTTGTTCGGATGGCCGTGTTGACCAGGACCGCGGCGAGGATGACGAGGCCGAGAAAGACCTTGAACCAGTCAGTATCGATGCCAGTGTAGAAAATGCCCATCTGGACGAGGCCGAAGATCAGTGAGCCGAAGAGCACGCCGTAGACTGTGCCGTAGCCGCCGGTCAGCAGGACGCCTCCGATGACGGCGCCGATGATCGCCTCGAACTCCTTGAGCAGGCCGCGCGTCGTGTCGGCCGAGCCAGCTTCCATGACCTGGATGGTGGCGAGCAGTGTGGCGGCGCAGGCGGTGCAGATGAAAAGGCTTATCTTCACGCGGCCGACCGGGACGCCGACGTTTCGCGCCACGTCCTGATCGCCGCCGGTTGCAAAAATCCAGTTGCCGTAGCGGGTCTGGGTGAGGACGTAGCCGGCAACGACCGTAATGCCGATCCACCATACGATGGACGCCGGAATGCCTGTGACGAAGGGAACGCCGTCCGAGCGCGCAGCGATCCACCCCTGGTCAGCCATCCATTGGAAGAAGCCGGTGAAGATATGCCCGTTGAACAAGCTCGCGGTCCACGGATCCGGTACATCCTGCAAGATGTATGGGATCTGCGTGCGGCCGGTGATGGCGCGGGTGAGCGCGATGGAAAGGCCGCGCAGGATGAACAGCGAGGCCAGCGTGACGATGAAAGAGGGCAGGCGGGTCTTCACAACGATCAGCCCGTTGAGGTAGCCGACGAGGATTGCGACCGCGAAGGCCGAAGCGATGCCGCCCCACAGCGGAAAACCGAACTCGCGGACGGTGAGGCCAATGACGACGCCTGCAAAGCCGATCATCGAACCGACGGAGAGATCGAACTCGCCGGCGATGATCAGAAGGGCGGCTGCCGTGGCGATGATGCCGAGTTCCGCCGACAGCGTGAGGAAGGTCATCGACCCCTGCAGGGAGAAGAGGTTCGATGCCCCGGGCAGCAGCGCGAAGATGATGATGGTTGCCACAAGGCCACCGGCGGCCCCGGCTTCCGGGCGCTGGACAAGCTTTGTAAACCAGCCTGTGGACGCCAGACGTTCATCCGCGCCGCCCGCCCGCTTCGACTTGATGCCGAAGCGGTTTTCGTGCGCGGTGGGTTCGGAAAGTTGCTGTTCCACAGCCGCCATTAGGCTCCCCAAAATTTCAGATCACAAGATGGATTGACGCGGGCCGAAAAGTTACGCGCATGCGAAAACTCTCCCCCGCGATTTGGGGGAGAGGGTGGTTCGCAATCCAGATTAGCGGATGCCGTCCTTGGCGAGACCAAGCATGGCCTGTGCCTTGGCGGGCGTGTCGATGAAGAGCGGGCCCGTATAGCTGTCACTGATCGGCCAGAAGCCGTGTGTGGCGTTCTCGACCATGTAGATGACCGGCAGGAAGCCCATCAGGTATTGCTGCGCGTCCATGCCGAAGCCCATCTGGCCGGCAATGACGGAATCCAGAACTTCGGGGCTGATGTCGAAGGTGTAGAGCTTCAGCTTGCTCCACAGTTCCTTCTCGGTGAAGTAGGGGATCAGCGGGTTGGCAGCGCCGGCGCCCATGGCGAACACGGCCTGCACGTCGGGATTGGCCGACAGGAAGGCTTCCGTGCGACGGGTGATATCCGCCGGGTCGGGCGTTACCGCGACAACCTGCGTGCCGCCGCCCGACGGAGCGAGGCCGTCGTTCAGGCCACGGCAGCGGTCGTCGAGGCTGACGTTACCGACCTCGTGGTTGATGCAGACGACCTTGAGGATGCCGTCCTTGGCGAGGCGCTCGCCAGCCTTTTTGCCGGAGTCATATTCAGAGACGGTGCCCACGTAGAGGGTGGTTCCCATCTCCTCGCCGGTGATCTCGCCGGAGTCGACGACGACGACCGGAATGTTGGCGGCCAGCGCGCTCTGGACAGACTTCCGCATCGCATCGGCGTCGGCGATCGACACCGCGATGCCGTCCGGCTTGCTGGCGACGGCGGCCTCCATCAGGCGCGCCTGTTCGACGACGTCGAAGACCTGCGGGTTGTGGTACTCGACGGTCGCTCCGGTCAGCTTGGCGGCGTCGTCCGCACCGCGCTTCACCACAGACCAATATGGGTCTGACGATGAACCGTGCACCACGAAAGTGATGCGTACGTCCTTGGCTTCCTTGAGGTTCTCGGCATGAGCGCCGGCCAGGAAGCTGGCCGATACGAGGGCGGCGAGCGCGAGTTTGGAAAGTATCTTCATGTGCAGTCTCCCATTGAAATGACAGTTCATCGTTCCCGACCGGCCGGCCTTCTAAGGGCGCGTTGCCGATACGAATGGTCTGGTAACTGGGGCGCAGAAGATGCTCTGGCGGCAACGAAATGCCTGCAGTGCGGGTCGTCCAAAGCCTGTTCCGGAAATCATGGAACTCAACCGTTTAGCCGGCGGCGGCGAGCCTCCGGCGTTGCCCAACTGGATGGAATGGAACCTCGAAAAACCCGCATGTGACAGAGCCACTTTCGCAGATTTTGATGGATACGATTGCGGCGGACGATGCGTCGCCTGCCGTCCGCAGCGCCAAGGACCCGAGAACGCCGCTCGTGCGCGCATCTGAAATCGGTCGGTTCACGCACGTGCGGGAATTGGCTCCGGGATATCGATGGGAAATGGTTCTTTTTGAGGGGGCAGCCTGACCCTTAGCTTTCCCGCTGCGTACCAGCGCCACGAGAAAACAAAAGGGGAAGCAAGGTCATGAAACACAAATCATCGGCAGGTGACGTTCAGACGACTGCAACCGGGAAGGATAGTTTCGGAAAGCAGGCATTGAAGAAGGCTCTTCTTTTCGGCGCTTCGATGATCCTCGCCGCAACTGCCTGGCAGGGTCAGGCGCAGGCGCAGGATGACATCTCGATCTACTTCGTCGGCTGTGCTGCGCCGACCGGCTTCCATGGCTATCTGGCGCGCGGTGCGGCCGAGGCCGGCGAGAATCTTGGCGTAAAGGTCACCTACATCTATCCCGACCAGCTCACCATTCCCAACCAGGTCCAGAAGATCGAGGAGGCCATTGCCGCGCAGGCCAACGGCATCGCTATCTGCGCCTTTGCCGAAGACGTCGCCTATGCCGAGATCGCCGCGCGCGCCAAGGAAGCGGGGATTGCCTTCGGCAGCGCCGCAGCTCCGCCCTCCGGCGCGCAGGTGCGCGATCCCGAGGACTTCTTCCTGTTCCGCACGGGTTCGGACGAGGCCGCGGCAGGCAGGCTGACAGCACAGCGGCTGGTCAGCATGGGCGTCAAGGGCCGCGTGGTCGTCGCCAACCAGCAGCCGGGCGACGCAAGCTGCCAGTTGCGCGCAACCTCGCAGATCGAGGCCTTGAAGGCAGCCGGCATCGAGGCTGAGTTCCTCGAACTGACGATGGACCCCGGCCAGCAGGCGGAAACGCTTTCGGCCTATCTGCGCCGCAACCCGGACACGGCCGCGGCCACCAGCACCTGCGACGTCATCGACGGCTTCCTTGCGGCCAAAGCTGACGGTGGATACGACAACCTGATCCTGACGGGCTATGACATCGTCGCGCAGTCGCTCGCGGCGATCAAGGATGGTCGCCAGGCGTTTACGATCGACCAGCAACAGTTCTGGCGCGGCTACATGCCGGTACTGCTGCTCACGCATTATCTCAAGTATGGCCTGATCGAAGGCAATTACTTCCTGACCGGCCCGACCATTGTCGACAAGGACAATGTCGATCGGGTGTCCGCTCTGGTCGAGAAGGGCTATCGCTGATCGTAGGTATGACGATCCGGGGCGACAACGCCCCGGATTTCCCATGATTCGGAAAACGCCCGGAGTGTCGGCATGAGCAATGGCGAAAAAGCCAGCGCACAGCATCCCAGACGCGTCGTCTACGGCGAGGCGCTCAGACGGTTCATGCTGCGTCCAGAGGCGACGTCCGTCGTCGCCGTCATCTTCCTCTTCATAGGTTTCTCGGCGCTAGCGCCGACGCTTTTTCCCGCTAGGCTTACCTATATCAGCATCATGGCCGTGGCGGCCGAGCTAGGTATTATCAGCATCGGCGTCACGCTGCTGATGATCGGTGGGCATTTCGATCTGTCGGTCGGAGCGGTGCTGGGTCTGACGTCCTACGTTGCCGTCGTACTCATGCGTGATTTCGGCGTACACCCTGTTCCGGCATCGCTTATCGCCATTTCAGTTGGCGGATTGCTCGGCCTCCTGAACGGCTATCTGGTGGTTCGCTTTCGCATTCACTCCTTCGTGGTGACGCTGGGCACCATGCTGATCTGGCGCGGCGTGCTGATCGCGCTGACCGGCGGCTTTCCGATGACAGTCACCATCCCGCAAGGTTTCAAGGACGCCATGTCAGGCCCGTTGCTCGGCGGCTTCCGCATGTCGATGCTCTGGTTCTTCGCCGTTGGCATCCTCGCGACCATCCTTCTTGTGCGGACCAAGTTCGGCAACTGGGTCCAGGCAATCGGACAGAATGCCAACGCTGCACGAAACCTCGGCGTACCTGTCGAGAGGGTGACGATCCTTCTATTCGTTATCACGTCTTCGCTCGCCGCTCTTGCCGGCATCATTCAGGTCGCACGCTTCGCGTCGGTCGATGCATTGCGGGGCGAGGGCATGGAACTGCAGGCCGTCGCCGTCACGGTTATCGGCGGAACCCTGCTTTCCGGCGGCTACGGAAGTGTCGTCGGGACGATGTTGGGCGCTATCACGTTCGGCATGATCCAGGTCGGGTTGGTGCTGGCGGGGGCTCCCGGCCACTTCTTCCGAACACTGACCGGCGTCATCGTCGTCGGTGCGGTCATACTCAACACCACGGTCGCGCGGCGCATGGCGAATTCCAAGCCGTTGGCCGGCTTCAAGAGAGGCAGCAGCGACGCCGACGCGGCGATAAGGGCAGGGGCGGAAGTCGGTATCGCAACCGGAAAATCCGGCGCTTCGGAGGGTTCGCGATGAGCGGGGAACGCACGGCCAGTCTGCCGGCGGGCAGCGGCTCCGAAGACATGCTGGCCCGCCGCCCGCCGGTCGAGCCTATTCCCGCAGGCGCGGTTCCCGTGCTCGAGGCGGTGAACATTTCCAAGGGTTTTGGCGCCACGACGGCCCTGGTCGATGTGTCGCTGAAAGCCTATTCCGGTCGCATCCTTGCGCTGCTTGGCGACAACGGCGCGGGGAAATCGACGCTGATCAAGATATTGTCGGGTGTGTTTCCGCCTGACGCCGGACAGCTTCTCTTCAACGGCAAATCGGTGACCTTCGCGAATCCTGCGGACGCGCGGGAACGTGGCATCGCCACCGTCTTTCAGGATCTGGCGGTCTGCGAACTGCTTTCGGTGACCAGGAATATCGTGCTTGGTCGCGAACCCCAGAAGGGCTTCGGACCGTTCAAGTTGCTGGACCTGAAGAAGGCCGAGGAGATGGCGCGTTCCGCGCTTCACGGTCTTGGCGTTCGCTGGGAGCGGGGGCTCGACGAGCGCGGCGCCAACATATCGGGCGGCGAGCGGCAGTCGCTGGCGATCGCCCGCGCGATGTTCTTCGGCTCATCGGCGCTGATCCTCGACGAACCCACGTCGGCACTCGCCGTGCGGCAAGCCGGACGCGTGCTCGACCACATCGTCAGGGCGCGGGAGCAGGGACAGGCCGTGATCCTGATCACGCACAACTTCCGTCACGCCCTATCCGTTGCGGACGACATAACCGTGCTGGCGCAAGGCAGGGTGGCCGGCCAGTTCCGGCGCGACGAAGTGGAACTGGACGAACTGACGGACCTCGTCGCCAGGGTCGGCTAACAGCAATTAGGGAGATAACTTTGAGCAAATCGAAAAAACGCGTCGTCATTCACGAAGACGATGTCGGGATGAGCCACGGCGCGAACATGGCGTTCGTCGAACTGTCGAAGCTCGGCACCTGCAGTTCCGGTTCCGTCATGGTTCCATGCCCGTGGTTCCCCGAAGCGGCCGAATTAGCGACAAAGGACGCATCGCTCGACGTCGGCGTGCACCTGACGCTGACCAGCGAGCAGAAGCCCTATCGCTGGCGTCCGCTGACCAGCCCGCCGAAATCAGCCGGACTGACCGACGACTACGGATATTTCTGGCCGACTGTTCCGCAGGCGCGCAAGGCGCACCCTGAAGCCGTTGAAGCCGAACTGCGCGCGCAGATCGACGTAGCGGTTGCCGCCGGCATCGACATCACCCACTTCGATTGCCACATGGGAACGGCCCAGATGCCAGAGTTCACCGCCATCCTGCGCAAGCTGGGGGCCGAATACCGTCAACCAGTGCTGCTGGTGAAGGACCTGTCGAAATACAATCCCGCCAGCTACGCGGGACAACTCGACGTTGGCCGCTACGATGCGGAAATCGTCAAGGCCAAGGCCATCGGCGAGCCGGTCTTCGACATCGTGCTTGAGACGCCCTGGGCGCGCAAGACGGACGCCAAGACGGCGTATTACGAGATGTTCAAGGCCATCCCAGACGGGCTGACCTTCCTGTCGCTTCACTTCAACACTGTGGGCGATTTCGAGACCATCAATCCGCCGGACGCCCACCTGCGAACGGAGGAATACGAACTGTTCGCAATGTCGTCCGTCATCAAGGACTGGATCGCGGAGTTCGATGTCGAGGTGATCGGCATGCGCACGCTTCGCGACGACCTGAGGGCCAACGTATACAGGGCGTAACGACTGGCGAAAGTCGGTTTGGAACTTCGCCGGCAGCGGTCAGCACGGCTGTCTGCGGGTTGGGAGCGCTACGTCCTTGGAAGACCTGCGGCAGCGCCAGCGAAGAGCCCAATGGATTCGTCGGAACGCGCCTGATTGGTTCTTTCAAACCCTGGCTTGCCCGTGCATCAAACAAAACCATTCAGCATTCTAGAAGTTCACCGGAGGCGACGATGTACCTGGCAGGCGAAGAAGAGATCGACGCGATCGCGAAGGTCATCCGCTCAGGCAAAATGTTCCGCTATCGCGACGAGAGCGAATGCGACCGCTTTGAAAAGCGGTACGCAAAACACCTTGGCGTCAGCGAGTTCGGTCTGGGCGCGAGCGGCACGCAAGGGTTGGCCGCCGGGCTTGTCGGCCTCGGCATCGGGCCGGGCGACGAGGTGCTGGTACCGGCGCATACCTACATGGCCACCGCCACCGCCGTGCTGGCAGTCGGAGCCATCCCCGTGATCGTGGACATCGACGAGTCGATCACCATCAGCCCGGACGCCATCCGCGACGCCATCGGCCCGCACACCAGGGCGATCATCCCGGTCCATATGTGGGGGGCGGCCTGCAACATGAACGCCATCATGGACATCGCCGAGAGCAAAGGCCTGCTGGTGCTCGAGGATGTCTGCCAGGGGATCGGCGGCTCCTATGAAGGCCGCAAACTCGGCTCGATCGGTCACGCTGGCGCCTTCAGCTTCAATTTCTTCAAGAACATGAGCGGCGGCGAGGGCGGCGGGTTCGCCACCAGCGATCCGAAGGTCGCAGAGCGCGCCCGCTGCTACATCGATCCCTGCCATTTCTACTGGCAGGGCCGCAGCGAGGACACCAAGCCCTTCGCCGGCGTCGGCGCGCGCGCCTCGGAACTGCTGGGCGCGATGCTGAACGTCCAACTCGACCGGCTTGACGGCATGATCCGCACGATGCGGGCCGAGAAGAAGCGTATTCTTGCCGGCACCAAGCATCTCGGCAATCTCGGCCTCAAGGCGACGCCGATGAACAGCGCTGACCATGATTGTTCGACGCAGGTCATGTTCACCTTGCCAAGCGAAGCTGCCGCCAAGACTTTCATCGGTACGATGCCGGCGGTGATCGCGGGCAAGACCGGCCGCCACACCTTCACTCAGTGGGATCAGGTGCTGATGCACGAGGGGTCGCACCACCCGGCGATCAATCCTTACAAGATTCCCGCCAACAAGGGTCTGCGCACGGAATACAAGGAAGGGATGTGCAAGGGCTCGCTCGACATCCTCAACCGCACGGTCATGGTCGCGACCAGCCCCTCGCACACGGACGACGAGATCGAGGCGATCATTCACAACATCGACCAGGCTGCGCGCGTGGCCCTGGAAGACATCTCGGCCGATGACATCGTCCTGAAGAACCAGCAGGGCGTCGATCTGCAGAAATTCGACGCCTGAGGCGGCCCCGGTTCGCCGGGTCACCAGGCGACGACATGCCACGCAGTCGTGACTGGAGCGGCTCGGCCGCCGCGTCTATATGCTTGCCGCCGGAAACTCTGGAGCAGGCTTTATGGCGTTGGATGTCGGCTATCTGACCGCGATGGGGGCGGGGGCCCTCTCGTTCCTGTCGCCCTGCGTCCTGCCGCTTGTGCCGCCCTATCTCTGCTACATGGCCGGCGTGTCGGTCGACGATTTCCGCGCCGAGGGGGCTGCGGCTGCGAAAACCGGCGCGCGGACGGCGCTCCTGCATTCTTCATTCGCCTTCGTGCTCGGTTTCTCGACGGTTTTCGTCGCGCTCGGAGCGGGCGCGTCCACGATCGGCCGGCTCTTGCGTGTCTGGCAGGAGCCGCTGGCCATGGCCGCCGGCGTGCTCATCATCATCATGGGATTGAACTTCCTCGGGGTGATCCGCATCCCGTTTCTTTCGCGCGAGGCGCGTTTCCAGTCCGACGCCAAGCCGGCGACGGCGATCGGCGCGTATCTGATGGGTCTCGCCTTTGCCTTCGGCTGGACGCCCTGCATCGGTCCAGTGCTGGGGCCGATACTCACGCTGGCTGGCGGCCGCGAGACGGTCATCGAAGGCGCCTTGTTGTTGTTTGCCTATTCGCTGGGGCTCGGCATACCGTTCATGATCGCCGCGCTTTTCTCCGGCGCCTTCATGCGCTTCCTGCAGCGTTTCAGGGTGCATCTCGGCCGGGTCGAAAAGGTCATCGGCGCGCTTCTGGTGATCGCCGGGGTGCTGTTCCTGACCGGAGGCATCCAGACCAGCGCCTACTGGTTGCTTGAAACGTTCCCCGGCCTGGCGACTTTGGGATGACGGGTCGCGGTAAGGTACTCGTGGCGTTTCTCGCTGCGGTCGCAGCCGTCGGACTATATCTAGCGGGCTACGCCAGGGTCTTTCCGCTGCCAGATTGGATGACGGGCAAGACCGATCGCACCACGACCGCGCTTTATCAAAGCCGGCTCGACTATTTCCGGCAATTCCCGGCCGTCGGCGACCTTGTATTCGTGGGCGACAGCCTGACCGAATTCGGCGAATGGGCGGAGCATTTCCCGGAATACCGCGTCGCCAACCGCGGAATCGGAAACGACCACACCATCGGCCTCGCACGGCGCCTCGATGCACTTGGGGACCTCAGCCAGTCCACCGTCATCCTGACGATTGGCGTGAACGACGTCCTGGCGCTGCGCTCTCAACCTTCCGACATCATTGCGCGTTACCAGGCGATCGTCGGCCAACTGATGTCACGCGCCAAGACCGTCGTGCTGCAATCGACGGTTCCTGTCACCGCACCGGCCGATACCAGGGCAAACGGCCCCTTCGCCGAGATGAACGTCGCGATGCAGGCGTTCTGCCGCGACAACTGCACCTATCTCGACCTTGCCGCGTTGCGTACGGAGGATGGTTCGCTGCGCAGCGACATGACGATCGACGGCATCCACCTGAACGGCGCTGGCTACTTGGCATGGGCAAAGACGCTGCGCGAACATCTGGCCAGGCTTGAAGGCAGCGCCATCAAGCAGGACTAAGCCACCGGAATTTAACCGCATTGGCGCAGGATGGCGCAGCTAGGCTATAAGCCGCCAACCTCGATTCACGCCGCACGGTGCTCGTCCCATGACCGACAGAAGCTGCCTCTCCATCATCCTCGCCGCAGGCGAGGGCACGCGTATGAAAAGCGCCAAGCCCAAGGTGCTGCACGAGATCGCGGGGTTGCCGATGGTGGCGCATGTGGCTGCGGCAGCGAGGAATGCCGGCGGCGGCGATATCGCGATTGTGATCGGCCACGGCGCCGACGAAGTGCGCAAGGCGGCTGGCGGGTTCGATCCCGCGCCGGAAATTTTCGTTCAGGAACAGCGACTTGGAACGGCGCATGCCGTTCTCGCCGCGCGGCAGGCGATCGAACCCGGCTATGACGACGTGCTCGTCATGTTCGGCGACACGCCGCTGATCGAGGCCGCGCCGCTCCTCGCCGCGCGCAAAAAGCTGGCGGAAGGCGCGGCGGTCGTGGTCGTCGGATTCCGCCCGCAGAACCCTGCCGGCTATGGTCGCCTCATCGAGGAGAACGGCAGGCTGGTCGCGATCCGCGAGGACAAGGATGCGTCGGAGGCCGAGAAGAAGATCGGCTTCTGCAACGGGGGCTTGATGGCGATCTCCGGTAGGCATGCCCTGTCGCTGCTCGAGCGCGTCGGCAACAATAATGCCAAGGGCGAATACTACCTGACCGACATCGTCGAGATCGCTACCGGCGACGGTCTCGACGTGGTCGCGACGGAGGCCAGCGCCGAAAGCGTACTCGGCATCAACAACCGCGCCGAACTGGCCGAGGCCGAGGCGATCTGGCAGCGCCGCCGCCGCCATCAGGTCATGCTCTCGGGCGTGACGCTGATCGCCCCCGAAACCATCTATTTCTCGCATGACACCGAGATCGGGCAGGACTCGCTGGTCGAGCCGAACGTCTGGTTCGGCCCGGCCGTAAGGGTCTCGTCCGGCGTGACCATCCACGCCTTTAGCCATATCGAGGGCGCGACCATCGCGACCGGTTCGCAGGTCGGCCCCTACGCGCGCCTGCGGCCCGGCGCGGACCTGCACGAGAAGGCCAAGGTCGGCAATTTCTGCGAGGTGAAGAACGCGGCCATCCAGAAGGGCGCCAAGGTCAACCACCTGACCTACATCGGCGACGCGCGCGTCGGCGCAGGTGCAAACATCGGCGCGGGCACGATCACGTGCAACTATGACGGCTTCGGCAAGCACTTCACCGACATCGGCGCTGGGGCTTTCGTCGGCTCCAATTCCTCGCTGGTCGCGCCGGTGACGCTCGGCGACGGCGCCTATATCGCCTCGGGCAGCGTCATCACCGAGAACGTCGAAGGCGAGGCGCTGGCGTTCGGGCGCGCGCGGCAGAAGACGATACCGGGCAAGGGCAGGGAGCTTCGCGAGCGTTTCGCGGCCGCAGCCGCGGCCAAGAAGAAATCCGTTTCGGAAACCTGACACTTCCGCATTTGCGGGCCAATCATGAATCGAAATGGTGCCTCGGCCGGATGTCTCGCCTTTAACCAGACATCTTAACCAGCCGGTAAGCTTGCTGATGCGAGTTGTCCGCGACCGTGGCATGAATCGTCCTGAAATGGAACGAAACGCAATTTGAATTCCGCAACGTCCGCGCTCTCCGCTAAGACCCTGCGGAAGATCACGGGCCGGAATCGGGGCAGTCAGCATGTGCGGAATCGTTGGAATAGTCGGCCATTCGCCTGTCGCGCCGCTGATCGTGGACGCGCTCAAGCGTCTGGAATATCGCGGCTATGACTCGGCGGGCGTCGCCACCATCGAGCGGGGCGAGCTCTCCCGCCGCCGCGCCGAAGGCAAGCTGGTCAACCTCGAGCGTCGTCTGAGGGATGAGCCGCTCGACGGCAACATCGGTATCGGCCACACGCGCTGGGCAACTCATGGGGTGCCCAATGAGACCAACGCGCACCCGCATTTCTCCAACGGCGTTGCCATCGTCCATAACGGTATCATCGAGAACTTCGCCGAATTGCGCGACGAACTGCAGCGCGATGGCTACGTGTTCGCCTCGCAGACCGACACGGAAGTCGTCGCCCATCTGGTGGCTCGCGAATTGGCGGCCGGCAGGAAGCCCGTCGAGGCCGCCTACAACGCGCTCAAACGGCTGCAGGGCGCGTTCGCACTCGCTATCATGTTCAGGGGCGACGAGGATCTGATCGTCGGCGCGCGCAACGGCCCGCCGCTGGCCGTCGGGCACGGGGACGGTGAGATGTTCCTGGGTTCGGACGCCATTGCGCTCGCCCCCTTCACCAACTCCATCACCTATCTGGAAGATGGCGACTGGGCGGTCATCCGCCGCAACGAAATCCTTATCTTCGACATGGAGGGCAAGGCTGTCGAGCGGAAGCGTCAGCAGTCGATCGGAACCAGCTTCCTGGTCGACAAGGGCAACTACCGCCACTTCATGCAGAAGGAAATCCACGAGCAGCCGGAGGTGATCGGCCACACGCTGGCCCACTACGTGGACTTCACCAAGGGCGAGGCCAAAGCGCTTGAACTGCCCTTCGACTTCGCAAGCCTTGACCGAATCGCGGTGTCGGCCTGTGGCACGGCCTATCTTGCTGGCCTTATCGGCAAATACTGGTTCGAGCGCTTTGCGCGGTTGCCGGTCGATATCGATATCGCCTCCGAGTTCCGTTACCGCGAAATGCCGATCGTCAAGAACAGCGCCGCCTTCTTCGTTTCGCAGTCTGGCGAGACGGCCGACACGCTGGCCTCGCTGCGCTACTGCCGGCAGGCCGGCGTGCCGATCGGCGCGATCGTGAACGTGCGAGAATCCACCATCGCGCGGGAATCCGACGTTGTGCTGCCAACCCTTGCAGGCCCGGAAATCGGCGTCGCCTCGACCAAGGCATTCACCTGCCAGCTCTCGGTGCTTGCCTCGCTGGCGCTGCGGGCAGCCGCCGCGCGCGGGACGATCACGCCGGAAGACGAAAAGTCGATGGTGCGTAGCCTGTCCGAAGTGCCGCGCATCGCCACCCAGGTGCTGAAGCTGGAAAGCCAGATCGAGCAGGTCGCGCGCGAGCTTTCGCACTACAAGCATGTCCTCTATCTCGGCCGCGACACCAACTACCCTCTGGCTATGGAAGGCGCGCTTAAGCTGAAGGAAATCAGCTACATACATGCAGAAGGTTATGCAGCAGGTGAACTGAAGCATGGCCCCATCGCGCTGATCGATGAGCATATGCCCGTCATCGTCATCGCCCCGCATGACCGCATTTTCGAGAAGACGGTTTCGAACATGCAGGAGGTGGCGGCCCGCGGCGGCAAGATCATCCTCATCACCGACACGAAGGGCGCGGCCAGCGCGACGGTCAACACGCTAGAGACGATCGTCCTGCCCGACGTGCCGGAGTTCGTGGCCCCGATCGTCTACGCGCTGCCGATCCAGATGCTGGCCTACTGGACGGCTGTCTTCATGGGCACCGACGTCGACCAGCCGCGAAATCTGGCCAAGTCTGTTACGGTCGAATGACCTTTAGATCCCATACGGGCTTTCTCTGTAGCGCAATCTACATTTAAACTGCGCAGTTATTCACCTGTGCTTTATGCCATTGCAGGGGAATTGTGGGGGAATCCAAGATGGCTCACAAGCCTTTGAGAATTGCCGTGACCGGCTTCCCGGGCACAGGAAAAACGTCGCTAGTCAAAGCGCTTGGTGAAAAGTTTGATCTGCCGGTCATAGAAGAGAATATGCTTCCCATCGCGCGGGCCGAGAGGCAGATAGCGCTCGCTCATATACAGAATCGCCAGAGGGACATTCCCGCGCTTCGGATCAATTTGATCGAAGAATTCAAGCAATGGGACACCGACAGAACAAGTCTCTACAAAAAGGCGGGGGGCTTTGTTGCCGATCGCTGGGAGTTGGATTTGCTTGACTGGTGGCTGGTGCGTTTCGGTCTCGATCGAAATAACATGGACGCGCTGACCCATCGTTTCCTTCATAATTTCAAAGAAAAAGCGAAGACATTCGATCTAGTCGTGGTGACGCCGACGCGAATGTTTTCTCAACGTCCAAACGAGCAGGGCAATAGGCGGAGTTCGAGCTTCACCGCGCAGATGCTAAGTGAGGCGATAACTGCAGGCTTGATGCAGACCCAAGTCGACGTGCCGATTTTGCGTTTGCCCGACAAGCCGCTATCGGTAGAGCAACGCGTTGATCTCGTTCGACTGCATGTCGAGGAGGCCCGTATCGGCGGGTGAATTGCAGCGGCCTGTCCAGACCAATTTCGCTGTTCCAAATCGTTTGCCCCTTCACTATCCTGCGATGCAGTAGCGGCGAATCTCAATGTCCGAATCTCCAGGCGTCATCTCCGGCATGACCCGCCTCAGGAACTACTTCCTGACCGGTCTGATCGTCGCCGCGCCGCTGGCGATCACTGTGTATATAGCCTGGTCCTTCATCGGTTGGATCGATTCCTGGGTAAAGCCTTACATCCCTACGGCATACAGCCCCGACACCTATCTGCCATTCGCCGTCCCCGGGTTCGGCCTGCTGGTGGCGATCTTCGTCATCACCATGATCGGCTTCCTTGCTGCCAACATCGTCGGGCGCTCGATCGTTTCGTCCGGTGAGCGGCTGCTCGGGCGCATGCCGCTGGTGCGCGGCGTCTACAAGGCGCTGAAGCAGATCTTCGAGACGGTTCTCTCCAACAAGAACGAGATGTTCCGGCAGGTCGGGCTTGTCGAATACCCGCGCAAGGGAGTCTGGTCGCTGGTCTTCGTGGCCAACGAGAAAGAGACCGAGATCAATGCGAAGCTGGACAAGGAAGGCGACCCGCTGATCGCCGTGTTCATGCCCTGCGCGCCGAACCCGACAACCGGCTTCCTGATGTATGTCTATCGTTCGGAGATCGTTTTGCTCGACATGTCGGTTGAGGACGGCGCCAAGCTGATCGTCTCGGCCGGGCTCGTGGCGCCGGAATACAAGCGCAAGGTTGTCACCAAGGATGGCAGGCCGATGGAGGTCGGACTAGCCAATCCCGAGGTCGAGAAGGTCTCCAACCTGAAGTTCAGGTAAGCATCAGCCCGCTCGCAGCAGCCTGATGGCCTCGTCGCGGCCGAACAGATAGAGCAGCACGCGTAGCGCCTGGCCACGCTCCGTTTCCAACTCCGGGTCCTGCGACAGGATAAGTCGTGCATCGTCGCGGGCGACCTCCAGCAGGTCGCTGTGGAACTCGATGCGCGCGATCTGGAACCCCGGCGTGCCGGACTGCCTGGAACCCAGCAACTCGCCTTCGCCGCGTAGTTTCAGGTCTTCCTCGGAGATCAGGAACCCGTCCTCGGTCTCGCGCATCACGCTCAGGCGTCGTTTCGCCGTCTCGCCAAGCGGGTCCTTGTAGAGCAGGACGCAGGAGGACGCCTTGTCACCGCGCCCGACGCGCCCGCGCAGCTGGTGCAACTGCGCCAGCCCGAAGCGTTCGGCGTGTTCGATCACCATGATCGTCGCGTCCGGCACATCGACCCCGACCTCGATGACGGTCGTCGCGACGAGGATCTTGGTCTCGCCATCCTTGAAGGCCCGCATCGCCTCGTCCTTCTCCGCGCCCTTCATGCGGCCGTGGACAAGCCCGACGAGATCGCCGAACTCGTGCCGCAGCGTCGCGAAGCGCTCTTCGGCTGATGTCACCTTGATCTCGTCGGAATCCTCGACCAGCGGGCAGATCCAGTAGACTTTCTGGCCCTCTTCGATCTGGTCAGAGATGCGGACAAGCAGTTGGTCCATGCGATCGAGCGGCAGCGTCACCGTCTTGATCGGCCTGCGGCCCGCAGGCTTTTCGGTCAGGCGCGACACGTCCATGTCCCCGAATGCGGTCAGCACGAGCGTGCGCGGTATGGGCGTCGCAGTCATGACCAGCATGTCGGGAGCATCTCCCTTCGCGGTAATGGCGAGGCGCTGGTGAACGCCGAAACGGTGCTGCTCGTCAACCACGGCGAGCACGAGATCGCGGAACTTCACCTGCTCCTGGAACAGCGCATGCGTGCCCACCACGATGTCGATCGACCCATCTTCGAGCCCCGCCAATGTGGTGCTGCGCTCGCGGCCTTTCTCCCGGCCGGTAAGTACCGCGATCCTGAGACCGGCGCGTTCCGCCAGCGGCGCGAGCGTCGCAAAATGCTGGCGTGCGAGGATCTCGGTCGGGGCCATGAGCGCCGCCTGTCCGCCCGCCTCGACCGCGCGGGCCATGGCAAGCAGCGCGACCACCGTCTTGCCCGAGCCGACATCGCCCTGCAGTAGCCGGAGCATGCGCTCCGGCTCGGCCATGTCGGCGTTGATCTCAGCCAGAGCGAATTCCTGCGAGCCGGTCAGCGAATAGGGCAGCGCGCTGCGGATCGCATCCTCGATCCTGCCGTCGCCCGTCAGAGGCCGGCCCGAAAGCCTGCGCAGGTTGGCGCGCATGAGGGCGAGCGACAACTGGCCGGCCAGGAACTCGTCATAGGCAAGCCGCCGCCATGCCGTCGCTTCCGGCGACACGGCGAGCGGGTCCGGCGGATCATGCAGGCGTTTCAGCGCATCGGCAAAGGGTGGAAAGCTCTGCTTCCTAGCGACGGAGGGCTCGAGCCAGTCGGGCAGTTCCGGGAGCCTGTCCAGTGCCTGCCCGATGGCACGGCGCAGCACCTTTCCGGACAGCCCCGCCGTCAGCGGATAGACCGGCTCGACCAATGGCAGGCTGTCGGCTCCCGACAAGGGCGCGATATGGTCGGGATGGACCATCGACGGACGGCCATTGAACCATTCCATGCGACCGGAGACGACGACGTGCTCGCCGACCGGCATCTGCTTTTCCAGATAGGCCGCATGGGCATGGAAAAAGGTCAGCGCGATCTCGCCGGTGTCGTCATGGGCAAAGACGCGGTAGGGCACCGAGCGGTTGCCGCGCGGCGGCGGCAGGTGGCGGTCGATCCGCACCTCCAGCGTGACGATGGATCCTTCCGCAGCGCCAGCGATGCCCGGCCGGTTGCGCCGGTCGATGACCGAATGCGGCAGGGTGAAAAGCAGGTCGCCGACGCGCGCCGGACGATCGCCGAGGTCGGCCGGCACGACCTTCTCGATCAGCGCGGCCACCTTGGGCCCAACACCCTCCAGCGCGGTGACCGGCGCAAATAGCGGATCGAGTAGGGAAGGTCTCATGGCGGGAACTTAGGCAGGAATGGTCCTTCCGCAAAGCTGACAACTGCCGATGTCCACGTTATACCCGCCTCGCAAAGGGACTGGATGATGACCGGCACGGCATTTGCGGGCGAAGAACTGGACAACCGGCGGCGCAAACTGTTGTTCCGCTCGTGGCATCGGGGGATACGCGAGATGGACCTGATCCTCGGCGGTTTTGCAGATGCCGGGCTTGCGACCTTGACCGACGCCGAATTGGACCAATATGAGCATCTGCTGGAGTTGCAGGACGCCGACCTCCTCGCCTGGGTCACCGGCACAAATCCGGTCCCCGCCGCGTTCGACACGCCCCTTTTGAAAAAGATCATGGCCTCCCGGGCCGCCTGAAGACTTGATTTCATGAGCCTGCTTGAAAAAATCGGCCTGCCGAAAAGCCGGACCGGACAGTTTATCGTCGATGGCGTCGCGGACGGCTTCGAGGCGTTCGCGCTCGCCTCCGTCGTTGCGGAGGCCTCGCCTGACGGTCCCGTCCTTTTCGTCGCGCGCGACGGCCAGCGCCTGCCGGCCATCATCGACGCGCTCGCATTCGTCGCGCCGGACCTGCCGGTTCTGGAGTTTCCGGCGTGGGACTGCCTGCCCTATGACCGGGTTTCGCCCGGCGCTGACGCGGCCGCCCGTCGTCTCGACGCGCTGGCGGCGATGGCATCCTTGCGGAAGTCGCCACACCGGGCACTGATCGTGACGACCGCCAACGCGCTTCTCCAGCGTGTTCCGCCTGCTGAGGTGATCGAGGCGCAAGGGTTCCGCGCCAAGCCCGGCAATCAGGTCAACATGAATGAACTGATCTCGCGGCTGGAGAAATCCGGTTTCGAGCGCGTGCCCACGGTACGCGATGTCGGCGAGTTCGCCGTGCGCGGCGGCATTCTCGACCTCTTTGCGCCGGGCGCTGACGAGGCGCTGCGGCTCGATTTCTTTGGCGACACGCTGGAGACGATCCGCGCCTTCGATGTCGCGACGCAGCGCACCACGGGTGCTCAGCCGCAGGTCACGCTCCAGCCGATGACCGAGGTGATGCTGACGCCCGAGACGATCAGCCGTTTCAGGCGCAACTACATCGAGGCGTTCGGCGCGCCGTCGCGCGATGACGGGCTTTACGCGGCCATCAGCGAGGGCAGGCGCTTCGCCGGCATGGAGCACTGGCTGCCTTTCTACTACGAGCGGCTGGAAACGCTGTTCGACTACCTGCCGGGCGCGCCTGTCGTCTTCGACCACCTCGCGAAAGAAGCGTTGGACGAGCGTAACAAGCTGATCCTCGATTACTACGAGGCGCGCCGCCAGCAGGCGAGCGCGGCGCTCAAGGAGGCGGTGCCCTACAAGCCGACGCCGCCCGGCTTGCTGTACTTGACACCCGACGACATTGCGGCCGCGCTGCCCGACCATCTGGCCATCGAGTTCACGCCCTTCGATACGCCCGATGCCGGTCCACGCACGGTCCTGCACGCGGGGTCGCGCGCCGGACGCTCCTTCGCCGAGGAACGCGCCGACCCCAACGCCAATGTCTTTCAGGCCGCCGTCGATCACATCTCCTCCGTCCGCGCCGCCAAGCGCCGAGTCGTGGTTGCCGGTTGGAGCGACGGCTCGCTCGATCGGCTGACGCAGATCCTCGTCGAACACAAGCTCGGCAACCTCAAGCCGGTCGCCACCCTGGCCGACATCGAGAAACTCGAGGCCGGGCAGGTCGGTGCGGCTGTCCTGCCTCTGGAAGCGGGTTTCGAGACCGACCGGCTGGTGGTGGTCGCCGAGCAGGACATTCTGGGCGACCGTCTGGTCCGCCGCTCCAAGCGCCGCAAGAAGGCGTCCGATTTCATTGCCGAGGCCGCGTCGCTGTCGGCTGGCGACATCGTCGTCCATGCCGACCACGGGATCGGCCGCTTCATCGGCCTGAAGACGATCGAGGCGGCGGGTGCCCCGCACGACTGCCTCGAAATCCACTATGCCGGCGACGGACGCCTCTACCTTCCGGTCGAAAACATCGAACTGCTGTCGCGCTACGGGTCGGACTCCGCCGAGGCGCAGCTCGACAGGCTTGGCGGCGGCGCATGGCAGTCGCGCAAGGCGAAGCTGAAGCGCCGCCTGCTGGAGATGGCGGGCCAGCTCATTCGCATCGCGGCCGAGCGCAAGATGCGCACCGCCAAGGCGTTCAACGCGCCGGAAGGGCTCTACGGCGAGTTCTCCGCCCGTTTTCCCTACGAGGAGACCGACGACCAACAGAACGCCATCGACTCCGTGCTGGACGACCTGTCTCTCGGCCGTCCGATGGATCGTCTGATCTGCGGCGACGTCGGCTTCGGCAAGACCGAAGTCGCGTTGCGCGCCGCTTTCGTCGCGGCGATGGAGGGTGTGCAGGTCGCGGTCGTGGTGCCCACCACGCTGCTGTCGCGCCAGCATTTCAAGACGTTTTCGCAGCGCTTCGCGGGACTTCCGATTACGGTCAGGCAGGCGTCGCGCCTTGTTGGTGCGAAGGAGCTTGCCGAAACGAAGAAGGGGCTTGCAGACGGCACCGTGGATATCGTGGTCGGAACGCACGCGCTGCTTGGCAGCTCCATTTCCTTCAAGAACCTCGGCCTGCTGATCATCGACGAGGAGCAGCATTTCGGCGTCAAGCACAAGGAACGCCTGAAGGAACTGAAAAGCGACGTGCATGTTCTCACGTTGTCCGCGACGCCTATTCCGCGCACGCTGCAACTGGCGCTGACGGGCGTTCGCGAACTGTCGCTGATCGCCACGCCGCCGGTCGACCGCATGGCGGTGCGCACCTTCATTTCGCCCTTCGATCCGCTGGTGATCCGCGAAACGCTCCTGCGCGAACGCTATCGCGGGGGGCAGAGTTTTTACGTCGTCCCGCGCATCGCCGATCTGGACGAGGTCGGCAGCTTCCTGCGCGAGCAGGTGCCGGAACTGAAATTCGCCACCGCCCACGGCCAGATGCCGCCCGGCGAGCTCGACGACATCATGAACGCCTTCTACGACGGCCAGTACGACGTGCTGCTGTCGACCACCATCGTGGAATCCGGTCTCGACGTCCCGACCGCGAACACGCTGATCGTGCACCGTGCTGACATGTTCGGGCTGGCGCAGCTCTACCAGTTGCGCGGGCGGGTAGGGCGCTCGAAGCTGCGCGCCTACGCGCTCTTCACCCTGCCGGCGAACCGCAAGCTGACCGACACCGCCGACCGCCGCCTGAAGGTGCTGCAGTCGCTGGATACGCTTGGCGCGGGTTTCCAGCTCGCCAGCCACGACCTGGATATTCGTGGAGCAGGCAATCTGCTCGGCGAAGAGCAATCCGGCCATATCAAGGAAGTCGGCTTCGAGCTCTATCAGCAGATGCTTGAGGAGGCGGTCGCCGAAATCCGCGACACCGGTGAGGCAGTCGATGGCGGCTGGTCGCCGCAGATCACGGTCGGCACCGCAGTCATGATCCCGGAAGCCTATGTGCCGGACCTCCAGTTGCGCCTCGCGCTTTACCGTCGCTTGGGCGATCTGGAGACGCCGGAAGAGATCGATGCCTTCGGCGCTGAACTGATCGACCGCTTCGGTCCGTTGCCGGACGAGGTTCAGCACCTGCTCAAGATCGTCTTCATCAAGGCGCTGTGCCGACAGGCCAATGTCGAAAAGCTGGATGCGGGCCCCAAGGGCGTCGTCATCCATTTCCGCAACAAGCAGTTCCCCGATCCGGCGGGGCTTGTCCGCTATATCGGCGAGCAGGGCTCCTTGGCGAAGATACGCCCCGACCATAGCATCGTCTTCATCCGCGACTGGCCGAGCGCCGACAAGCGGCTGGCCGGTTCGGCGGTTGTGATGACCCAGCTCGCGCGCATGGCGTCGAAGGCCGCCTGAGGCATGACCGGCGAAACCGACCTGCAGAACCTTCTCGGGTCGATGTCGCCGGAGCTTTTGCCGGGCGTCTACGTCTTTGCGACCTTGCCGCCTGGAGAAACGGTGCCCTCCGGCGTCGAACCGGTGATGATCTTTCGCGAGAAGGAAGGCGTTACGCTTGTCCTTCCGGAAAGCGAAGCGAGGCTGGCGGGACTGGCCTTTGCGTTTCCGAGCCGGATGATCACGCTGAACGTGTATTCCTCACTTGAGGCGGTCGGCTTCCTGGCCGTCATCGCCACGCGGCTCGCAGCAGCCGGTATGGGCGTGAACCCGGTCTCGGCCTATTTCCACGATCATCTGTTTGTGCCGGCAGATCGGACAGACGAGGCGATGCAGGTGCTGATGCGGTTGGTGAGGGACAATATGGCCTGATTGTCCGAAAGCCGCTCCGCTCCAGGCAACACTTGCGTAACGGCATCTGGTAATCTGCGCCATCCGGCCGTTACCGGGATCAGCGACTTCTCAGCCGACATTGAGGGAGCCAGCAGAATGAGACAATTCGTCATCGCCGCGGGCCTGATAATCGCGGCAGTTCCGTACGCATTGGCGGAAGACATTTCGGTGGAAGAAGGCTTGCGGATCTCCATCATCGGCGGCTGCCATGACTGCCATACCGACGGCTACGCCGTCAGCGGCGGGCAGATCGACCCGGAACGGGCGCTACGCGGCAGTGCCATCGGCTTCAAGGGGCCCTGGGGCACCACCTATCCGTCCAACCTGCGCATCACGCTATCGAAAATGGGTGAGGACGAATTCGTCGAGTACGGCCATACTTTCAAGACGCGGCCGCCGATGCCCTGGTTCGGCGTACACGGAATGAAGGAAGACGAACTGCGCTCTTTCTACCGCTATGTGAAGTCGCTCGGCGAGCCGGGTGCTCCGGCGCCTGACTACGTGGAGCCCGGCGTCAAACCGACCACGCCCTTCATCGTTTTCGAACCGCAGATGCCCTGACCGGCTCTGCCAATACAAGAAAGGCGCGGTTTGGACCGCGCCTTTTTATTACATTCACTTGGCCGCCGGATTGCGGCCCGGTCTCAGAAGAAGCCGCGCCTTTGCCACCAACCGCCCTTCTTGGGCTGGTCGTCGGCAGGCTTTTCCTGCCCTTCCGACAGAGTGGATGACACAACCGGCTTCGGCGGCTCGCCATTGGATTTTGCGGCCGGAGCGCTTTCGGTCTCTTCGGCAACTGGCGGGACGATCGCCGCCGGCTCCTCCGGTGCTGCAGCCACAACCGTCGTATCCTCAACGGCGACCTCGATCGCTGCCGCTTCCTCGGGCTCGGCGGCCTTTTTCTTCGCCCGGGAGGCGCGCTTCGGCTTCTTCTTCGGCTCTTCGGGTTCGGCCGTTTCCACGACGGGCTCGACCGCCACGGCTTCGACAGTCTCTTCCATCGAAACTTCCGCTACAGCCTCGACCTCGTCGCCAGCCTCGTCAGACGTCCCAGCTTCAGCTTCCTGCTCGTCGCCTTCGCGACGGTTTCGCTTGCCGCCACGCTTGCCGCGCCGGCGCTTCTTGGCCTGTCCATCGTCTGCGACGACGGCGGTACCGGCTTCGGCTTCCGCAATCGCTTCGGTCTCGGAACCCTCGGCATCAACGTCGAGGTCGGACTCGCTCGCCGCAAACTCCGCCTCGGCCGGCGAGACCGAAGGTGCGTCAGCTACTACGGCGTCCGATGCGCCGTTCTGGTCGTGCTCGCGGTCGCGATCACGTCCACCGCGGCGACGACGACGGCGACGGCGCTTGCGGTTGCCTTCCTCGCCGTTCTCGGCATGACGCTGCTGGTTCTGCTGCGGCCTCTGCTCGACCGCTTCTTCCTCAGCCTCGGCCTCGATGACAAGGTCGTCGTCATCGTCTTCCTCGACGGGGGGCGGCGCCAGGAACTGATGCTCCTGGAAACCAACCGGCTTTTCGGCAACCGCGCCGCGCGTGATAACGTAGTGCTGCGCGCCAACGGTTTCATCGACCTCGATCGTGATCGCCAGGCCGAAGCGCGCCTCCAGTTCTGTCAACGTGCTGCGCTTGTGGTTGAGCATGTAAAGGGCCGTCGACGAGGGCGTCTTGACGGTTATGTGGTTGCGCGAATCCTTGAGCAGGAATTCCTCGATCGCACGCACGACCATCAGCGCAACGGAAGAATCCGAGCGCACATGACCGGTCCCGCCGCAATGCGGGCAGGGCTTCATCGTCGATTCCAGCACGCTGGCGCGGATGCGCTGGCGGCTCATCTCCATCAGGCCGAAATGCGAGATACGGCCAAGCTGGATGCGCGCCCTGTCGTTCTTGAGATGATCCTTGAGGCGCTTCTCGACCGCACGGTTGTTGCGGTTCTCCTCCATGTCGATGAAGTCGATGACGATCAGGCCCGCAAGGTCACGCAGGCGCAGTTGCCGGGCGACTTCCTCGGCGGCTTCGAGGTTTGTGTGGAGCGCCGTTTCCTCGATCGAATGCTCGCGCGTCGAGCGTCCGGAGTTGACGTCGATCGCAACCAGCGCCTCTGTCTGGTTGATGATGAGGTAGCCGCCGCTCTTCAGCGTCACCTGCGGCTGCAGCATCTTGTCGAGTTGGGCCTCCATGCCGAAGCGGGCAAAGAGAGGGGTCGTCTCGCGATACGGCTGGACCACCTTCGCATGGCTCGGCATCAGCATCCGCATGAAGTCTTTTGCTTCCCGGTAGCCTTCCTCACCGGCGACGAGAATCTCGTCGATGTCCTTGTTGTAGAGGTCGCGCACGGACCGCTTGATCAGCGAGCCTTCCTCATAAACGAGAGCAGGAGCGGTGGACTTGAGCGTAAGCTCGCGCACATTGTCCCAGAGCCGCATCAGATATTCGTAGTCGCGCTTGATCTCAGCCTTGGTGCGGCTTTCGCCTGCGGTGCGCAGGATGACGCCCATGCCCTGCGGCACTTCGAGGTCGCTGACGACTTCCTTCAGGCGCTTGCGGTCCTGCGCATTGGTGATTTTGCGCGAAATGCCGCCGCCGCGCGCGGTGTTCGGCATCAGCACTGAATAGCGGCCGGCAAGCGAAAGGTACGTGGTCAGCGCCGCGCCCTTGTTGCCGCGCTCTTCCTTGACGACCTGCACGAGCAGGATCTGCCGGCGCTTGATTACTTCCTGGATCTTGTAGTGGCGGCGCGGCGGCTTGCGGCGATTGCGCACTTCTTCAAGCGCGTCCTCGGCCCCGACCGATTCCACCTCGTGCTCGTGTTCGTCATCATGGTGAGTGGCGTGAACCTCTTCTACGACCCCACGGGCATCGCTCTCGCTTTCCGGGCTTTCGGCCAGCGCGGGCAGGTCTTCGGTGATGACATCGACCTCGACCTCGGCTGCGATCGACTTCGGGCCACCTTCTTCAGGCCTGTCCTCGTCGGCCGTCGGTTCGGTCGCGTCTTCCGCCGCCTCGACGCCTGCAGAAGCGGGTTCGTCGGTTTCCACGACATCGTCGACAGAAACATCGCCGAGAACCTCTATGCCCTCTGCGGACTGCTCACCGTCGGAAGTCGCTTCGGTAGCGGATTCCGCTGCTGCCCTGGCGCCGTCCTCGCCCTTGTCGCGGCTGCGGCCGCCGCGCCGACGCCGGCGATTGCCGCGGCTGCGCTCGCGTTCCTCACCGTCCTCGTCCTCGTCCTCTTCCTCCTCGGCCTCTGCACGCAGCAGGGCCTGACGGTCGGCAACCGGGATCTGGTAGTAGTCAGGGTGGATTTCGCTGAAGGCGAGGAAACCGTGACGGTTCCCACCATATTCGACAAAGGCAGCCTGAAGCGACGGCTCTACGCGGGTAACCCGCGCAAGATAGATATTTCCTTTGAGTTGCTTCTTGTCCTGTGATTCGAAATCAAATTCTTCAATGCGGTTACCGCGAACGACGACAACCCGTGTTTCCTCCGGGTGGGAGGAGTCGATAAGCATCTTGTTTGGCATAATGCGTTTTCCCTCCGGCTGCCGTCGACCGTAGCGTCAGGGAAAAAGCCCTGCGCCGCGCGCCTGATGGGATGCCGGAAATTATGTCCGCGTGGAGCTGGCGTTCAGCCATGGCGGTGCCGCCCGCGGCCGAAACGGCGCGGTATCCTGCGGACCTTTCCATGATATCACTTGAAGCCATTGCTTCCCTAGCGGAACCCTTTGAACCTAAGCCCGACCTGGCCGGACCAGCTTGTTTTGCTCTCGATGAGCCGGCGCGGATCCTTCGTCTTCCGGCCGTATTCGTTTGCGACAGGGGACCCGCGCCACCGGGGCGCCCTGACGAAATCCTCAGGGATCAACCCTGCCTGCATCGACTGTTGCGATTGGAGCCACCTTTGTCCGCCGTCAGACTAACCTTTGGGAGTGGCGGAGGGGTTCCGGGCATATGATGATCCAGCACCGCTTTTATGATTTGGCGAAGTTTTAGGCAACCCCGATTTCTGACGCCGGCAAGTCAAATGGACGGTTCGACAACAATAGGGTTTTCTCGACCTGGCATCGATTAACCCATTGATTTTATTAAAATCGACTCCTCAGGCGGGCAATTCACCGCGTTGCTTGGCATCCGCGATCTGCCGGATGGCGTCAGCGAGCGTGTCCGTTTCCTGTGCGCCCATGACGGCATATTTGCCTTCCAGCAGGAAGCAGGGGACGCCGGTTATGCCCATCCGCGAGGCCGTCGATGCCTCTTCCGTAACCGCGCTACGGTCGGCGTCGCTGGCGAGCAGGCTGCCAACCACTGCTCCATCCATTCCGCACGCTTCAGCCGCCTCAACAAGTACGGCGTGGTCGCCAATATTGCGTTCTTCTTCGAAATAGAGCCGGAAAAGTTGTCGGACCAGTTTGTTCTGCGCCTCAGGGCCGGTCGCCCCGGCCCAGCGAATCACGCGGTGGGCGTCGAGCGTATTGGGCGCGACCTTGATCGCGTCGAAGTCGTAGGCGATCCCGACCGCCTTCCCAAGTTCCTCAAGCCTGATATGCGCATCGCGCAACCGGGACTTGTCGCCGAATTTGGCGCGCATATAGGCCTTGCGATCCATGCCTTCGGCCGGAATCGTCGGATCAAGCTGATAAGGCCGCCAGGCGACTGCGACATCGACGCCGGGCGAGGCGGCAATAGCCGCGTCCAGCCGCTTCTGCCCGAGGAAACACCATGGGCAGACAACGTCTGACACCACGTCGATCTGGATCGTCTGTTTCTCGGGCATTTCAAACCTCTCAATTGACGGCATGCCACCATGTCGGAAACTGCGCGCCCTGCAATGGAACGACATCCGGCCGCTCTATGCGCTTCCAGTGGGCGATCCACTGCTCCGGCTTGAAATAGAGCGGCACGATATATGCTCCACTCAGAAGCACGCGGTCGTAGGCGCGCACGGCGTCAACGAAGTCTTCGCGGGTGCGGGCATTGATCAGCGCCTCGATCATCGCATCGACCGCGGGATCGGCGACGCCCGCATAATTGAAGGTGCCCGGCTTTTCCTTCGACGACGAGCCCCATCTGTTAAGCTGCTCAACGCCGGGCGACAGCGACGCCGTATAATTGAAGAACATGGCGTCGAAATCGTAGTTGATCTGTCGTTGCAGGAACTGCGCCGCATCGACCGAGCGGATGGAAACCTCGATACCGAGCTTGGCCAGCGTCTGCTGGTAGGCGACGGCGACCTGCTGGTTCTCGTTGCTTTTCAGCATGATCTCGAAGGCGACAGGCTTTCCGTCTGGCGCGAGAAGACGACCGTCTTTCAGCACATAGCCTGCCTTTTTCAGCTTCTCGAAACCGGCGCGCATGAAGGCGCGGTCCAACCCACTGCCGTCCGAGATCGGCGGCGTCCAGCCGTTTGCCAGGATTTCCGGCGTCACGGCATCGGGAAAGGGTGCGAGCAGGGCCCTTTCGTTCTCGCTCGCGGGCCTATTGGCCGAGGACAGATCCGAATTGTCGAAAAAGCTGCGTGTGCGAGTGTAGGAGCCGGAAAACAGCGTACGGTTTGCCCATTCGAAGTCGAACAGATCAATCAGCGCAGCACGCAGCGCGGCGTCTTCGAACACCGGCTGCCTTGTGTTCAGCACGATGCCGAGCATGCCTGACGGCAACCTCGTCTTGATTGTTTCCTTGATGATGTCGCCACGAGTCACGGCCGGGAAATCATATTGGCTGGCCCAGCGACCGCTGTTCTCGTCGAGAAAGACGTCGACCAGCCCCTTCTTGAAGGCCTCGAACATCGCGTTCTCTTCACGGAAGTAGGTTAGAGTGATCGTGTCGTAATTGTCGAAGCCGCGCTTGGAAGGGATGTCCTTCGCCCAATAGTCGGGGTTCTTGCGGAAAGTCAGGGAATCGCCAGCCTTTACCGTCTCCAGCCGGTAGGGTCCGCTGCCGACCATCGGTCTCAGCGTCGACTTGTCGAAGGTTTCGGCGTCGATTGCATGCTTCGGCAGAACCGGAAACAGGGCAAGGATCAGGGGCAATTCGCGATCCGGCCGCTTGAAGGTGAAGCGAACGCCATTCGTGCCGACCTGTTCGACCTTTTCGACCTTGCCGGCGGTCACGCCATAGCGAGGAAAGCCCTTCTCGGCGAGAAGGTTGAAGGTGAAGATGACGTCTTCCGGCGTCACAGGCTTGCCATCGGAGAATTTCGCACGCTCATCCAGCGTGAACTCGACGAACGTCCGCTCGTCATCCGTCTTGATGGACTTTGCCAGAAGCGGGTAGAGCGAAAAGGGTTCGTCGGCCGAGCGC
The DNA here is from genome assembly GCF_040081925.1 of Mesorhizobium quangtriensis. Lineage (NCBI taxonomy): Bacteria > Pseudomonadati > Pseudomonadota > Alphaproteobacteria > Hyphomicrobiales > Phyllobacteriaceae > Mesorhizobium > Mesorhizobium quangtriensis. Next base: position 725,886 of record NZ_JBEBMF010000003.1, on the reverse strand, counting down.
ATCATCAGCGTCTCGAAGACATTGTTGCCGAAGACGAGGTCGAGGCTGCCGCGCGCACCGCTGCCCTGGACGATGAAGGGATTGATGCTGTCGAAGGTTCCCGGCCATGCATAGTTGATGGCACCGCCCTTGGGCGCTTCGGGGTTGGCGTATGGAAAATGCGCGAAGTCGGCGGGCAACGCCGGCTCGCCGTGCATGGCAATAGCGTGAGAAGGCTCGGCCGCGGCTATGCCGCCGCCCAGTAGCGCATATATGCCCAAGAATAGGCTTATCAGCATGCGTGCCATAGGAAATCTTCCGCCTCCTGGCCGGATCGGGGCCGGATTGATTCGTTGCCGGAACCTATCATGCGTCACACGGCTACCGTTCAGCATGTCCGAAATTTGATGTCACTGGCCATGCCCGGACTGGATTCAGGGGGCGGGGAGGTGTAGACGCGGGCAAAGTCATCCTGTTGCCTCATTTGGCCAACAGGTAGCTCGCATGGACGGCGTTTGCCGCACTTCCTGATCAGTTGAGAGGAATCGAACGAGATGACAAGCCTGAAAACCGACGCTTACCGTGTCTCGGTGATGGCCGCCGGTGTCGTGGGCGTGCTTGCCGCCGGGCTTCTGCCTGCCGCGGCTCAGCAGCAGCCGCAGCAACCGCAGATTCCGAAAGGCTGGTTCAAGGCCTGCGCCAAGCAGGAAGATGTCGATATCTGCAATGTGCAGAACATCATGACCGCCAACACCGGGCAGGTCATTACCGGCATCAGCCTGCTCGAGCTGAAGGGCAAGGTGAACCGCAAGGTCTTTCAGGTAACCGTGCCGACCGGCCGTCTGGTGCCTCCGGGCATCGGTCTTCAGATCGACGGCGGCAAGGCCCAGAAGCTCGAATACGTGCTCTGCTTCCCGGATCGTTGCATCGCCGAGGCGCAGCTCAACGACCAGTTGGTAGGCTCCTTCAAGAAGGGCACCGAGCTCACACTGACCTCCGTCAATGCACAGAACCAGGCCAATCCGGTCAAGGTTTCGCTGGCTGGCTTCACTGCCGCCTTTGACGGTGCACCGCTGCAGCAGTCCGACATCGAGGACCGCCAGAAGAAGCTTCAGGAGTTCGTGGCGAAGAACAACGAGGACTTCGCCAAGAAGCTCAAGGAAGAGCAGGACAAGGCCAAGGCCGCGAACTGATCGCGCCTGCCTGACGCAATAAAAAAGCGGGGCTTGCCCCGCTTTTTTATTGTCCGAAACATTCGAGGGTCAGTGTCGCGTGCGTACTTTCGGCGCGTACTGCCCGTCCGCCCTGACGTCGAACAGTTCCCGCAACTGCGGATGCCGCACAGGTTCCCCTGAATCATCTTCCAGCAGGTTCTGCTCGGATACGTAGGCGATGTATTCCGACTCCGAGTTTTCCGCGAGCAGGTGGTAGAAGGGCTGGTCCTTGCGGGGCCGGACGTCCTTCGGGATCGCTTCGTACCATTCCTCGGTGTTGTTGAACTGCGGATCGACATCGAAGATAACGCCCCGGAACGGGAACAGCCGGTGGCGCACCACCTGGCCGATTGCAAACTTCGCTGTCTTGATGTCGTTCATGATCCGAGCCTTGCGTCATATTTGGCGCAGTGCAACATGCAATTCAATCCCGGATGCGCTTTGCGCACGGGGAACTGTGAGGCGGACAGAGCCTCGCGGCGGCTGGAAGAATTTGTGAATGCTCGATGTCATCGGCCTTGTCCTGCCGTTCTTCGGATTGATTTTCCTCGGCTTTTTCGTCGCGCGCATCACCCGCCAGCCGGTCGAAGCGCTTGGCTGGATGAATACCTTCATAGTCTACGTCGCCTTGCCGGCTTTGTTTTTCCAGTTGCTGGCGAAGACGCCGTTCGAGCAGCTGACGGAATTGACGTGCATCCTAGGCTCCGTGCTGTCGACCTATTTCATCTTCACGCTGATGTTTGCGGGATCGAGGTTGATCGAGGGCAGCAGCATCGCGGAATCGACCATCAAGAGCCTCGCTGCTGCCTATGGAAACATCGGCTACATGGGCCCGGGACTTGCATTGCTTGTGTTCGGACCCGAAGCGGCAGTACCGGTCGCGCTGATCTTCTGCTTCGAGAACATCATCCATTTCGCGGTCGCGCCGATGATGATGGCGCTTTCCGGCGGAGAGAAGCAGCCGCCCGCGCAACTTATGCTTGGCGTGCTGCGCAAGATCGTCCTGCATCCCTTCATCATCGCGACCGCGGCGGGCGTCGCGGCGGCATATCTTCACCTTCGGCCGCCGCTGCCGATCGAACGGCTGCTGGAATATCTTTCGGCCGCCGCCGCGCCCTGCGCGCTCTTCGCCATGGGCGTGACGCTGGCGCTGAGGCCGTTGAAGCGAGTGCCGAAGGAACTCGGCCCGATCGTCTTCCTCAAGCTGATCCTGCAACCGCTGGTCTGTTATGTCGTGCTGAGTTGGGTGGGCAATTTCTCGGAAGTCTGGCTGTTTTCCGCCGTGCTTCTGGCGGCGCTGCCCACGGCCACCAACGTCTTCGTGCTTGCCCAGCAATACCACGTCTGGGTCGAGCGGGCCTCGGCCAGCATCCTGCTGACTACCTGCTTCTCGGTCGCAACAGTGACGGGCCTGATCTACCTGATCACCAGCGGGATGCTACCGCCCGACCTGTTCCCGTAGATCGCCGAAGACGCGCGCAAGGCCACTGCCCGGCTGGAGCCCCTCGCGCATGAAGAGCGCGCGGAGCGGCGCAAAACCGCCAACTGCGCCGAGCGTGAAGCTACGGGCCAGCTGGGCCGGCAGCATGCTGGACAACAGCGAGACATTCAGCAAGTTGACCGCAGCCGACCGCGCGACCACGTCCGGCTTTCTTCGACGATCGTACGCGTCGAGTACGGCCTTCGATCCGATATCGCCGCCACATTTTTCAATTACATCAACAAGATCACGAACATCTCTAACACCAAGGTTCAAGCCTTGGGCGCCGATCGGCGGGAAGACATGTGCGGCCTCGCCCACCAGCGCGACCCGGTTCCGCGCGAAGCGTGCAGGAAGCGTCGCGCCGAGCGGATAGACCTGTCGGCCTGGCTCGACGGTCACGCGCCCGAGCAGCGACTGCATCTTCTCTTCGACCAAGGCGGACAGAACGTCATCAGAAACTTCGGACAGCTCCCGAGCTTGTTCTGGCTTGAGCACCCAAACGAGGCTCGAGCGATCGCCGGGCAGGGGAACCTGGGTAAAGGGACCGGTCTCGGTATGGAATTCGGTCGAGATGAAGCTATGCCCGCGTGTGTGCGAAAAATTGAGGACGAGCGCCGCCTGCGGATAGGTGCGGCCCGACGTCTTTATGCTGGCTGCGTCCCGCGCGGGCGACAGTCGGCCGTCGGCGGCGACCGCCAGCAATGCTTCGACGGTCGAGCCGTCACTCAGCTTCGCGGACGCCTGTTCATCGCCGATCGACCAGACTTCCACCAACGCGCGACGCCAGTGGATTGTCGGACGGGCCAGGACTGCGGCTTCGAGAACGGCGTTCAGAACACGGTTCGGCATGTTCAGCCCGAAGCGTTCTTCCCCGATCTCGGCGGCGCGGAACGTCACGACCGGGCTACGAAAGAGACGCCGCGTGGCGTCCACGATCCGCATCACCTTCAGCGGAGCCGCGCGCGGCTCCAGCGAAGAAAGCACGCCTAGACTGTCCAGAAGCGCCAGCGCAGGTGTCATCAGCGCTGTGGTTCGTCCGTCCGAAGATGAGGCAGGGGGGCCAACCAGCTTGACTGGCACTCCGATGTCGGCCAACGCCAGCGCAGCGATCAGGCCGGCCGGACCCGTGCCCGCCACGATGACCGATCGGTCGCTCTTGCTCTCATTTTCCATACTACAGCTATAGGCAGGCCGGCCGTTTCGATCAATGCGACCGTCGGACGCCACCCGGGCCGGAGCGGTTGTGGTTGGATTGCGGCACAACATGGCTTGTGCCGATCGCAGGCGTGCTATTACTGTCACCGACCATCTCGCCGGCCGCATGGTCGACACACAACGGGGGTCCGGGCGGCTGTTGAAACCCAGAACGAAAGTCACATGGCCGCAGGCGCGCGCCTTCTCGGTCCACCTGCTGACCGCATCGGGCTCGTTCCTGGCCTTCCTGTCCCTCGTGGCGGCCAGCGAGGAGCGCTGGACAGCAATGTTCTGGTGGCTCGGGCTTGCACTCTTCGTCGATGGCATCGACGGTCCGATCGCGCGCAAGCTGGACGTCAAGGAGGTTCTGCCGACCTGGTCGGGCGAACTCCTCGACAACATCATCGACTACGTCACCTACGTCCTGATTCCCGCTTTCGCGCTCTACCAGTTCGGGCTGATGGGCGAGGGACTGTCCTTCCTCTCGGCAGCGATCATCGTCGTGTCGAGCGCGGTCTACTACGCCGACACGGGCATGAAGACGCGGGAGAACTTCTTCAAGGGGTTCCCCGTCGTCTGGAACATGGTGGTATTCACGCTCTTCGTCATCGAGCCCGGGGAATGGGTGTCCTTCGCCGTGGTGCTCGCTGCCGGCATCCTGACGTTCGTGCCGGTGTTTTTCCTGCATCCGGTGCGTGTCAAGCGCCTGCGGCCGCTCAATCTCGGTGTGACGCTGGCGTGGTGCGCCTTCGGGGCGCTGGCGCTCGCGGAATCCTACCTGGCGCAGTTTTATACGCAGATCGGCGTGCTGGCGGAAAACGTCAGCGCCTTCACCAAAGTCGGCATCGGCGTCACCGGCATCTACCTTTTCTGCATCGGCGGCGTCATGCAGCTGTTTCCCAACCTCGGCGGCAAGCCCGAGACACAGAAGGCCTGACACATGGCGAAGGCTGTCCGTATCCACGCGCATGGTGGGCCCGAGGTGCTTTCCTGGGAGGATGACAATCCCGGCACACCCGGACTCGGCCAAGCTCTGGTCCGACAAACCGCAATCGGGCTCAATTTCCTGGACACCTACTACCGCACCGGCCTTTACGCAGCCCCGAACGGCCTGCCGCTGGTCGCGGGCGCCGAAGCCGCGGGGACGGTCGTCGAGGTGGGCGAGGGTGTCGACTGGCTCAGGCCGGGTGACCGTGTCGCCTATTTCACGGCGATCGGCGCCTATGCGCAAGAACGCGTGGTCGCGGCCGACAGGCTGGTGAAGGTACCAGACGGCATATCGGACGAAATGGCGGCGGCCATGATGCTCAAGGGCATGACCGCCGAGTTCCTGCTTCGGCGCACGTTCCCGATAAAGCCGGGCGACACGCTTCTCTGCCATGCCGCTGCGGGCGGCGTCGGCCTTATACTCGGCCAATGGGCCAAGCATCTCGGCGCGAACACAATCGGCACCGCTGGCTCTGCGGACAAGGTGGAGCTGGCTCGCGCCCACGGCTACGATCATGTGATCAACTACCGCGAGCAGGATTTCGTGGCCGAGGTGAAGAACATCACCGGCGGCAAGATGTGCGACGTGGTCTATGATTCCGTCGGCAAGGACACGTTCCCCGGTTCGCTGGACTGCCTCCGGCCGCTCGGCATGTTCGTCTGCTTCGGCCAGTCTTCCGGCCCGATTCCGCCGTTCAACCTGTCGATGCTGGCGCAGAAGGGCTCGCTTTTCGCGACCCGACCGACCCTTTTCACCTACACCGCAAAGCGCGAGCATCTGGAAAGAGGCGCGGCCGCGCTGTTCGATGTCGTCCTCTCCGGCAAGGTCGAGGTTCGGATCAACCAGCGCTATGCTCTGGAAGATGCCGCGAAAGCGCACGCCGACCTCGAAGGCCGCAAGACGACCGGGACAACCATTCTGATTCCGTGAATAATCAGTCGCGTTGCCCTCGAAAAACTTGAAAATCTTTCAAGGCTCGTCCTAGTTTGCGTTGCAGCAGGACGGCGGCTACGATGCCCACGGGAACAAAAGAATATAACTGGCTTAATGACCGGGAGGCACGGTGAGTGCTGATACCGCCGCGGCGAACCTGCTTGAGGTTCGCGGCCTTACGAAGATATTCGGGACGCTGAAAGCCTGCGACGCGGTCGACCTGACCATTCGCAAGGGCGAGATTCATGCATTGCTCGGCGAAAACGGCGCCGGCAAGTCGACGCTGGTGAAGATGCTCTTCGGTTCGCTGGAGCCGTACTCCGGCGAAATCCGCTGGAACGGGCAGCCGGTCAAGATCGCCAACCCGAACGCGGCCCGGAAGCTCGGCATCGGCATGGTGTTCCAGCACTTCTCGCTCTTCGAGGCGCTGTCGGCGGCCGAGAACATTGCGCTGTCGCTGGACGACCAGACGCCGATCTCGACGATTGCCGCCAAGGCGCAGGCGTTGTCCTACAGCTACGGCCTGCCGCTTGACCCCTATTCGCTGGTGGGCGACCTTTCTGTCGGGGAGCGTCAGCGCATCGAGATCATCCGCTGCCTGCTGCAGACGCCGGACCTCATCATCCTCGATGAACCGACATCGGTTCTGACGCCGCAGGAAGCCGACAAGCTGTTCGAGACGCTGGAGCGGCTTCGCGCCGAGGGCAAGTCGATTCTCTACATCTCGCACCGCCTCGAAGAGGTGAAGCGCATGTGCGATGCGGCCACCGTGATGCGCCACGGCAAGGTCGTCGCCCATTGTGACCCCCGCCAGGAGACGGCGGCCTCGCTGGCGCGCATGATGGTGGGTAGCGAAGTTCATGCGGTCGTACGCGCGCCGGTCGAGGGCATCGAGACGGCCGAGGCGCTGCTCGAGGTCAGGAACCTGAGCCGAAAGCCGGCGACGCCATTTTCCATGGCGCTGAAGAACATTTCGCTCAATGTCAGGGCAGGCGAAGTCATCGGCATCGCAGGCGTGGCCGGCAACGGGCAGGGCGAGTTTTTCGAGGCCGTGTCGGGCGAGGCCATGCAGCCGGATGCCGGCACGATCCGCATACGTGGCAAAGACGCCGGAAGACTCTCCATCACCGGCCGCCGGCTGCTCGGCGCAGCGTTTGTCCCCGAAGAACGGCTTGGCCACGGAGCCGCGCCACGCATGAAGCTCTCGGAAAACCTGTTCCTGTCCCGCTACGCCACCGACAGCAAGGCCTTCCTCGGCCCCGCCGGTTTCGTAAAGGAAAGCGCCATCGACGCGGCTACGCAGCGCATCATTCAGGAGATGGACGTCCGGAAGAGTGCGCGCGACCCTGAAGCTGCCGCACTCTCCGGCGGCAATCTGCAGAAATTCATCATCGGCCGGGAGCTTGATCGCCGCCCGACGGTGATGGTCGTCAACCAGCCGACATGGGGCGTTGACGCCGGCGCCGCGGCCAAGATCAGGCAATCGCTGATCGAACTGGCGCGGTCGGGATCTGCGGTGCTGGTGATCAGCCAGGATCTGGACGAACTGTTCGAGATTTCGGACGCGATCTCCGTCATGCACAATGGCGAGTTGTCAAAACCGCTGCCGCGCGCCGAGGCGACGTTCGAGAAGATCGGCCTCCTCATGGGCGGCGCCGAGCCCGGCCATGCCGACCCCGGTCTGGAGAGCGTCTGATGCGGATCGAACTCGTCAGGCGCCCGCAACATTCGGTGCTCTTTTCTACCCTTTCGCCATTCATGGCGCTCGGGCTGACATTGATCGCCGGCGCGATCATGTTCTCCGTGCTGGGCAAGAACCCGGTCGATGCGCTCTATTACTATTTCATCGACCCGCTGACCGGCATCTGGGACCCCAGCAATCGGTGGCAGTTGCATGAGTTGGCCATCAAGGCGGCCCCGCTGATCCTGATCGCGGTCGGCCTTTCGGTCTGCTACCTCTCCAACAACTGGAACATCGGCGCGGAAGGCCAGTTCATTGTCGGCGCTATCGTCGGCTCCTTCATTCCGGTCATGTTTCCAGGCTTCCATTCATGGATCGTGCTGCCGCTCATGCTGATCCTCGGCATGGCCGGCGGCGCGGCCTATGCTGCTATACCCGCCTTCTTCAAGGTAAGGTTCAACACCAACGAAATCCTGACCAGCCTGATGCTGGTCTATGTTGCGCAGCTCTTCAACGACTGGCTGGTGCGCGGCATCTGGCGCAATCCCGAGGGCATGAGCTTCCCCGGCACGATCCGCTTCAGCGAATGGGCCATCCTGCCGCAGATCTGGCCGGATGCGGGCCGCGCCCATTGGGGCTTCGTCTTCGCACTGGTCGCGGCCGTCCTCGTCTGGTTCATGCTGTCGAAGACTCTCAAGGGGTTCGAGGTGAAGGTGCTGGGACAGAGCCCGAGGGCAGGGCGCTTTGCCGGCTTCTCCTCCGGCAAGGTCGTCTTCTTCGCCTTCCTGCTTTCCGGCGCGCTCGCCGGGCTTGCCGGCATCTGCGAGGCCGCCGGTCCCATCGAGCACCTGAACGAGAAGATATCGATCGGCTACGGCTTTACGGCCATCATCGTAGCGTTCCTCGGGAGGCTGAATCCTCTCGGCATCGTCGCCGCCGGCATCATCCTGGCGCTTACCTATCTTGGCGGCGAGTCGGCGCAGATCGCCATCGGCGTCTCCGACAAGGCGGTACGCGCCTTCCAGGGCATGCTGCTCTTCTTCGTGCTCGCCTGCGACACGCTGATCCACTACCGCGTCCGCATCGTGGGAACATCGGGAATGAAGGCCGAAGCCGGCAAGGCGGGGGCCGTCTGACATGATCGAGCAGATACTCATAACCATCGCCACCGCCGCGACGCCTTTGCTGATCGCCGCGATCGGCGAACTCGTCGTGGAACGGTCGGGCGTTCTCAACCTCGGCGTCGAGGGCATGATGATCATGGGCGCGGTCACCGGCTTCGGCGTGGCGCTCACCACCGGTTCGCCATGGCTCGGCGTGTTCGCCGCCATCATTGTCGGAGCGCTGTTTTCGCTGCTGTTCGGATTCCTGACGCTGACGCTTGTCACCAATCAGGTGGCGACGGGCCTGGCGCTCACGCTCCTCGGTCTCGGCCTCTCCGGCATGATCGGCGAAGCTTTCGTCGGCCAGCCCGGCGTCAAGCTCGCGGCCATCTACATTCCGGGGCTGACGGACATTCCTTTCGTAGGCCGGCTGTTCTTCGGGCAGGATCCGCTTTTCTACGTCTCGATCCTGCTGACCGTCGGCGTCGCCTGGTTCCTGTTCCGGACGCGCGCGGGTCTGACGCTTCGCTCCGTCGGCGACAATCACGGCTCGGCGCACGCGCTCGGCATCAACGTCATCCGCATCCGCTATCTCGCCGTCATGTTCGGCGGCGCTTGCGCCGGGCTTGCCGGCGCTTTCCTGTCGCTCGTCTACACGACGCAGTGGATCGAGAACATGAGCGCGGGGCGCGGCTGGATCGCGCTGGCGCTGGTGGTCTTCGCATCATGGCGTCCGCTGCGCGTTCTTGCCGGTGCTTATCTGTTCGGCGCGGTCTCAATCGGCCAGCTTCATGCGCAGGCGCTGGGGATAGGCATCCCCTCGCAGCTGCTTTCGGCCCTTCCTTATCTGGCTACCACCCTCGTTCTTGTTCTAATCTCGCGGAACAGGCGACTGACGATGATCAACACACCGGCTTCACTGGGGCGGCCGTTCGTGCCAGATCGCTAGACAAAATGCAAAGACGGGAAGAGACCCCAAAAGAAGAACCTCAAAAGGATCTACCAGTATGAAAACAAGATTTCTGACACTCGCAGCCACGGCGGCGGCACTTGCGTTCGGCACGATGGCGGCGGAAGCCAAGGTCAAGGCCTGCTTCATCTATGTCGGCCCGATCGGCGACTTCGGCTGGTCCTATCAGCACCATCAGGGCGCGCTCGAGGCGCAGACGGCCCTCGGTGGCGAGGAGCAGGTGGAACTCGCCTATCTCGAAAGCGTGCCGGAAGGCGCTGACGCCGAGCGCGCCATAGAGCGTTTCGCCCGCTCCGGCTGCAACATCATCTTCACGACGTCGTTCGGGTACATGGATGCCACCAACGCGGTGGCCAAGAAGTTCCCCGACGTGAAGTTCGAGCATGCAACCGGCTTCAAGCGTGAATCGCCCAACGTCTCGACCTACAACTCGAAGTTCCACGAAGGCCGCTACGTGCAGGGCATCATCGCCGCCAAGATGTCGAAGGCCGGCGTCGCAGGCTACATCGCCTCGTTCCCGATCCCGGAAGTGGTGATGGGGATCAACTCCTTCCTGCTCGGCGCGCAGTCGGTCAATCCAGACTTCAAGGTCAAGGTCGTGTGGGCCAACACCTGGTTCGACCCGGGCAAGGAAGCCGACGCTGCCAAGGCGCTGATCGACCAGGGCGTCGACATCATCACCCAGCACACCGACTCGACCGCGCCGATGCAGGTTGCGCATGACCGTGGCATCAAGGCCTTCGGCCAGGCTTCCGACATGATCAAGTTCGGCCCCGAGACCCAACTCACCTCGATCGTCGACGACTGGGGTCCGTACTACACCAAGCGCATCAAGGCTGTGGCTGACGGAAACTGGGAACAGATCGACATCTGGGGCGGCATGAAGGACGGCCATGTTGTCATGGCTCCCTACACCAACATGCCCGATGACGTGAAGGCTGCTGCTGAGGCGGCCCAGGCCAAGATCACCTCCGGCGAGCTCAATCCGTTCACTGGACCGATCAACAAGCAGGACGGGACCGAATGGCTGAAGGCAGGCGAGGTGGCTGAGGACGGCGTGCTTCTTGGCCTCAACTTCTACGTCGCCGGCGTGGACGACAAGCTGCCGCAGTAAGCGCAGCTCTCACATCCGAACGAAGGAAGGGCGCCTTTGGCGCCCTTTTTCATTGCGGCCGGCCGAATGCGTGGAATGCGCTCAGACGGCTGTGCCGTAGAGGTCGTAGGCGTCAGCCCGATCGATCTTGACGGTCACGATGTCGCCAGTGCGGAGCGGCCTGCGCGACTGTATGTGAACGGAGCCGTCGATCTCGGGCGCGTCGTACTTCGTGCGTCCCTTGGCAGCCGTGCCATGCACGTCGTCAATGATAACGGGAAGGCGCTTGCCGACCTTCTTCTGAAGCAGGCCGGCCGAAATCTTCTGCTGGCGCTGCATGAAGCGGTGCCAGCGTGCTTCCTTGATTTCCTGCGGCACCTGTTCGAGGCCCAGGTCGTTGGACCGCGCGCCATCGACCGGCTCGTATTTGAAGCAGCCGGCGCGCTCGATCTTGGCTTCGTCCATCCAGTCGAGCAGCATCTCGAAGTCGCCGTCCGTCTCGCCGGGGAAGCCAACGATGAAGGTCGAGCGGATGGCAAGGTCGGGGCAGGTTTCGCGCCAGCCGCGGATACGCTCCAGCGTCTTCTCGCCATGCGCCGGGCGGCGCATGTTCTTCAGCACCTGCGGCGAGGCGTGCTGGAACGGGATGTCGAGGTAGGGGAGGATCTTGCCGTCGGCCATCAGCGGGATGACGTCGGCGACATGCGGGTAGGGGTACACGTAGTGCATGCGCACCCAGATCCCCATCTCGCCGAGTTCCTGTGCAAGATCGAGGAACTTTGCCTTCACCTCGCGGTCGTGAAAAAGGCTCGTCTGGTATTTCACGTCGATGCCGTAGGCGCTGGTGTCCTGCGAGATCACCAGCAGTTCCTTGACGCCGGCGGCGGCAAGCTTTTCCGCCTCGCGCAGCACGTCGGCGGCCGGCCGCGAGACGAGATCGCCGCGCAGCGCCGGGATGATGCAGAACGTGCAGCGATTGTTGCAGCCTTCGGAAATCTTCAGGTAGGCATAGTGGCGCGGTGTCAACTTCACGCCCTGCGGCGGCAGCAGGTCCACGAACGGGTCGTGGGCCGGCGGAGCAGCCTCGTGCACGGCGGCCATGACGCTTTCGTAAGCCTGGGGACCGGTGATTGCCAGCACGTTGGGGTGTTTTTGGCGGATCAGCTCCGGTGTCGCGCCCATGCAGCCCGTGACGATGACTTTGCCGTTCTCCTTCATCGCGGTGCCGATCGCGTCCAGCGACTCGTCGCGCGCTGAATCCAGAAAGCCGCATGTGTTGACGACGACGAGGTCCGCGCCGTCGTGCTTGCGCGATATCTCGTAGCCTTCGGCGCGCAGGCGCGTGAGGATACGCTCGGAATCGACGAGCGCCTTTGGGCAACCGAGACTGACGAAACTGACGCGTGGCGCGGCCATTCAAAGCTTCCGGTGGATCAGGAAAGGCGGCGCAGTATCACAATTTCTCGGGATTGTAATCACCGCCGCGTCACAGAAGCCGGCGAGGGCGCAGAAAGCGCCCTCGGGGGCTCAGTGCCCCATCGCCGGCTTGCCGCCGAACCAGAAGTCGAGGAAGGCAAAATGCTCAGGCCACTGGCCATAGGCGCCCTTCAGCGTCATCTCGATCGCGACATAGACGATGACCGCCAGACCGACATAGGCGATCCAGCGGTGCTTGTGCAGAAGCTTTGCGATGAAGGTTGCGGCAAAGCCCATCAGCGCGATCGACAGCCCGAGCCCGATAATGAGGACCGTCGGGTGGTCCATCGCAGCGCCGGCGACGGCGAGTACATTGTCCAACGACATCGAAACGTCGGCTATGACGATCTGCCATGCGGCCTGCGCAAAGGTTTTGCGGGGCTTTGTAGACGCAACCTTGCTGCCGCTGGCGGGACCTTCTTCGCCAATCGTAGCTTCCGCCAGCGCTTCGGCGGCGGCGTGTTCCTCGTGATGAGGCGTGCGCAGTTCGCGCCACATCTTCCAGGAGACATAGAACAGCAGCAGACCGCCGGCGATCAGCAGGATCGGGCCGATCTGCAGCAATTGCTGGGTGATCAGAGCAAAGCCGATACGCAGTATGGTGGCAGCGATGATGCCGACGAGGATCGCTTTCTTGCGCTGTTCCGGCGGAAGGCCGGCCGCTGCCAGGCCGATGACAATGGCATTGTCGCCCGCGAGAACGAGGTCGATCGCGATGACCTGCAGGAGCGCGGCGAAACCAGCGGCTGTGAAGAGTTCCATGAAGTCCTTAGCCTCGGGAGTTGGGCCGTGGATGGGAGAGGTGGCCGTACAAGCGCACCTGCTTCCCGTCAAGTGGACCGTCGAGCGCGCATCTACACATTTGTCGCATAAGACATATTATGGAACTTATGGGCTAATGAGAGGTTGGGTGAAGCCTGTGTTTGCGCGCCTCATGCCAATCGCTTCGTCCCCCGGCCGCAGCGCTTTGATTCAAAATGGAATCTCTATCGTCATGCCGTCATAGGCCGGCTCGACATGATCCGGGGTCTCGGCGCTGACTGCGGCGTAGTCGAGCGGCGTATGCATGTGGGTCAACACGGCGCGACCTGGCGTCAGCCGCTCGATCCAGCCAAGCGCCTGGCCGAGTGAAAAATGGCTCGGATGCGTGTTGTATTGCAGCGCGTCGATGACGAGCACGTCGAGGCGGCCAAGTCGCTCGACCGTCGCCGCCGGAAAGTCGCTGACGTCGGGGCAATAGGCCAGCCGGCCGACGCGAAAGCCGAGCGACATGATATCGCCATGCACATGCGGCAGCGGCTCGAAGGTGAGGGGTCCCCCCTCTCCTTCCACCGTGAACGCCGCCGGCGTGTCGATGAGATGGCCGCGCACGATCGGCGGGTAGGAGCCTCCGGGCGGCGTCTCGAAGCAGTAGCTGAAGGCCTGCTTCAGCCTCGCCAACGTCGGCGCATCGGCGTGAACGTCGATGAGATTGCGCTGTTCCAGCCAGTATCCGCGCAGATCATCGATGCCGTGGATATGGTCCGCATGCGGGTGGGTGTACACCACTGCATCGAGGCGCTTGACGCCCGCCGCGACCATCTGCGCCCGAAAATCCGGGCCTGTATCGATCACGACGCGCGTGACACGGCCGTCCGGCGCCACGCGCTCGACCATCGCGGCAGTCCGCGTGCGGCGGTTCCTGGGATCGTTGGGATCGCAATTGCCCCAGTCGCCGGTGATGCGCGGTACGCCCGGCGACGAACCGCAGCCGAGGATGGTGAGACGCAGGATGTCGCCTGCCACGGTCAGGCTGCCCGCGTGACGGTCTTGCCCGCCTTCGAGAATAGATGGAAGAAATTCTCAGTCGTGATTTTCCTAATTTCTGCGTGGCTTACACCAAGAACCTCAGCCAGAACATTCGCCGTATTGACGACGAAAGAGGGCTCGTTCCGCTTGCCGCGCATGGGCACGGGGGCGAGGTAGGGCGCGTCCGTCTCGACCAGCAGCCTGTCACGCGGAACCTCGGCGGCGATGGACCGCAGTTCGTCGGAATTCTTGAAGGTCAGGATACCGGAGAACGAGACATAGCCGCCGAGCCGCACACCTGTCCGGGCCAGTTCCGCGCCCGATGAGAAGCAGTGCAGCACGAAAGGAAACGCGCCCTTCCCGGTCTGTTCTTCCAGGGTCGCGGCTATGTCCTCGTCGGCATTCCGGGCATGGATCACCAGCGGCAGGCTTGTGCGGCGCGCCGCCTCGATGTGTGTCCGAAAACCCTTCATCTGGTCGTCGCGTGGCGACTTGTCGTAGTGGTAGTCGAGCCCCGCCTCGCCGATCGCGACAACCTTCGGATGCGCCGACAATCTGACCAGTTCGTCGGCCGTGACGTCCAATTCTTCGGCCGCGTTGTGCGGGTGCGTGCCGACCGAGCAGAAGACGTTGTCGAACTCTTCGGCTATCGCCAGCACCTGATCGAACCGCCGCACCCTGGTCGAGATCGTGACCATGTGGCCGACTCCCGCAGCCACCGCGCGTGCCACCACTGCCGCCCGTTCCTCGGCGAAATCCGGAAAGTCGAGGTGGCAGTGGCTATCGACGAGCATCGGCGTCAGGTTTCCTCGGCCTGCTCGACGTAGCGCGGGAAGACCGGCGCCGGTGCCGGCAGCACGGTACCCGAAACGAGCCCGTGCGCGTCAGAGACATGGGCGAAGCTGCGATCATCGTCCTTGACCGCCAGTAGGTCGAGGAGTTTTGCGGCCGAGTTCGGGATATAGGGCTGACACAGGATGCCGACGCGCCGCAGCACCTCGGCCGTCGTCCACAACACCGTCTCCATGCGCACCGGATCGGTCTTCTTCAGTGCCCACGGCTCCTGCCCCGCGAAATAGCGGTTGGCTTCGGCGACTACGCCGAAGATCGCGGCCAGCGCCTGATGGATCGCCTGTTCGGCCATCGTCTTGCGCGCGGTCTCCAGCGCTTCGGCGGCCTGCTTCAGGATCGCCACGTCGGCTTCGGCCAGCGCGCCCTTGGCAGGGACCATGCCGCCGCAGTTCTTCGCGATCATCGACAGCGAGCGCTGCGCCAGATTGCCGAGATCGTTGGCGAGGTCGGCGTTTGTGCGGTTGACGATCGCCTCATGGCTATAGCTGCCGTCCTGGCCGAACGGCACCTCGCGCAGGAAGAAGTATCGCACCTGATCCAGGCCGTAGTGCTCGACCATCGCGAAGGGATCGACGACGTTGCCGACCGACTTCGACATTTTCTCGCCGCGGTTGAACAGGAAGCCGTGCGCATAGACGCGCTTGGGCAGCTCGATGCCCGCCGACATCAGGAAGGCCGGCCAGTAGACAGCGTGGAAGCGCACGATGTCCTTGCCGATGATGTGCGTCGCCGGCCAGTAGCTCCAATTTTCGGCGCTGGTGTCCGGGAAACCGGCCGCCGTGATGTAGTTGGTCAGCGCGTCGACCCATACATACATGACATGCTTGGGGTCGCCCGGAACCGGAACGCCCCAGTTGAACGTGGTGCGCGAGACCGAGAGGTCCTGCAGCCCAGACTTCACGAAGCTGAGCACCTCGTTGCGGCGCTCCGACGGGCCGACGAAGTCTGGATTGCTTTCGTAAAGCGCCAGCAGCTTGTCCTGATAAGCGGACAGCCGGAAGAAATAGCTTTCCTCCTCGTTCCATTCGACCGGAGAGCCGAGCGGCTCGCGCCTGACGCCGTCGTCGCCGAGGGTCGTTTCCTTCTCGTCGAAATAGGCTTCTTGCCGCACCGAGTACCAGCCGCTGTAGCGGTCGAGATAGATGTCGCCATTGGCTGCCATGCGTTCCCACAGCGCCTGGCAGGACTTGTAGTGCCTGTCCTCTGTGGTGCGGATGAAGTCGTTGATGGACGCGCCGAGAGCAGCCTCCATGTCGCGGAAGATCGCCGAGTTGCGATCGGCCAGCTCCTTCGGCGTGATCCCTTCCTTCTCCGCCGTCTGCTGCATCTTCAGCCCGTGCTCGTCGGTTCCCGACAGGAAGAACACGTCCTTGCCGTCGTGGCGCTGGAAGCGCGACAGGGCATCGCTGGCGATCACCGTATAGGCATGGCCGATATGCGGCTTGCCGTTCGGATAGAAGATCGGAGTGGTCAGGTAGAATTTATCGCGGGACATGGTGGACGCCGTTCAGGAATGCAGGGACAAAGTTTGGCGGAGATAGCGCATCGGGCCGATGGAAGCCACCCGGTCGGGCATCAGACCTGAAAACAGGAAAAGCTTCGGCAAAATCCGGCGCGGCGCTGAAAATCAGCGCAGCTTCACATTCGAAACGTGTCTTGCAGCCGGACGATCATGTTCAACGCATGTTGTTTGCGGTCGAGATTATAGGTTTCGGTTTCCGCGATCGCAACCCGTGAGTCCTCCCAGCCCTGCGACAGGCGGTCGGCGAGTCGTGTTTCACCCCTCAGCGCGGCCGTCGACGCCGCGTTGGCGAAGAGGTCGAGCGCGTGCTGGTTGAAGATGTCGAATTGTATCGCCGCATCGCGTCCGCTCACCGCGTCGGCAACGCGATGCGCGCCGGCGACGTCGAGGCTTGGCGACAGCACGATGCGGTCGGTCGCCTCGGCGATTTCAAGCCCGCCATATTGGGTGAGCAAGATCGCCATGCGCACGCTGCCCCCTGCCCGTTCCGCCAGCGCATCCTGCGAGGGTTCGTCGGCCGGCTGCGCAAGATCGAAGTGCGAAAGGGCAGCGAACAGATCCTGCCGGCCGAGGGGCGCAAGCCTGACGGTCTGGCAGCGCGAGCGGATGGTCGGAAGCAGTCCACCGGGCGAATGCGCGATCAGGATGAAGACTGTGCGCGACGGCGGCTCCTCAAGGTTCTTCAGCAGCGCATTCGCAGCGTTGGTGTTCATATCGTCGGCCGGATCGACGATCACGACGCGGTAGCCGCCATCGTGTGAGGTCATCGCCAGGAAGCGGTTCACGCGCCGGATCTCATCAACCGTCACGACTGTCTTGAAGCCTTTCGTCTTCTCGTTGAGCGGACGTGTCAGATGCAGGACGGAAGGATGCGCTCCGATGGCGATCTGGCGAAACAAGGCGGATTCGACGTCCGGCGTCGCGAGCATATCAGGCGCGCGACCTGGTTCCGGATACTTCAACAGATGATAGGCGAGATGAAAGGCGAGCGTCGCCTTGCCGATACCGGTCTGGCCCGCAAGCAACAGTGCGTGCGGCAGCTTTCCCGTGCGATGGGCCGATGCGAGCATCGTCGCGACGCCATCATGCCCGAAAAGATGCGGGTTCTCCGCCGGCTCCGGGATACCGTCCAGCGTGTCGTGCTGCTCGGGGGCCATGCGCTCAAACATCCGTCTAGGTTTCCTGGACCGCTTTGGGCTCGGCATGCGAACGGACCGGCAGCGCGGCGAAAACCGCCTGCGTCACCGCCTCCTCCACCAGATCCGCTTCCGGCGTGGCATCGATCACCACGCAGCGTCTCGGTTCCTTGAGCGCAACGTCCAGGAACGCCTGCCTTCGCCGCCTGTGAATGGCGAGCGTCTCGCGCTCGAAGCGATCTACCTCGCCGTTTCCCCGCCGCGCCGATGCCCGCCGCAGGCCTTCCTCGGGGTCGAGGTCGAAGATCAGCGTCAGGTCGGGCATCACCCCGTTCAGCGACACGTGCTCCATCTCCGCCATCAAAGCCGGATCGATGTTGTCCTGATAGACGCGCCAGGAATCCACGAAACGATCGCAGAGCACGATCTTGCCGCGCCTCAGCGCCGGTCGGATCAGCTGTTCGATATGGTCTGACCGGGCCGCCGCGAAGAGCAGCGCCTCCATCGTCGGCCCAAAGGGTTCCGCCGCGCCAGAGAGGATGACGTGGCGGATCGCCTCTGCGCCCGGCGAACCGCCCGGCTCGCGCGTCACCGTGACGGCATAGCGCTTGTCGCGAAGCTTTCTGGCCAGCCGCTCGATCTGCGTCGACTTGCCCGCGCCCTCCCCGCCTTCGAACGTTATGAAAAAGCCGCGCGCCAATCCCGTATTCCGTGTCGGACGGCGCAAAGATCGACGCCATCGGACGGTATGTAGAGCATTGATCGCCCGGATGAAATCAATTCCGCCGTTTGCCGAAGCCGCAGCCCCGGATCAGCGCAGCCATCCGACCATCAACTCGCCGACGGCATCGAGCGCGCGCTGCTGGAGGCTTCCGAGCTCCACGGTCTCGGCGGCATAGAGCGGCGTTTCCTGGCTCATATTGTCGCCGATCCAGACCCTCAGCACGCCGACCGGCGTGCCTTCGCGCACAGGCGCGGCGATCGGGCCCCGGTAGACGATGCGCGCGACCAGCCGGTCGGTGTTGGTCAGCGGAATGAAGATGCTGATCGGCCCCTTGGCCTTGACAGCCACTCCAGACTTCGCGCCGCCAAATACCTTCGCCTCGCCGATCACCTCGTCGGCTTCGAAAAGCTGCGTCTTTTCGAAAGCCCGCAGGCCCCACTCGAGCAGCTTGCGCGCTTCTTCGCCGCGCTCCTGCTCGCTGGCCATGCCGCTCATTGCGGCGAACACGCGGTGTCCGTCCCGCTGCACCGAGCCGACGATCGCGTAGCCGGATGCGTCGGTGAAGCCGGTCTTCATGCCGTCCGCGCCGATCTCCATGCCAAGCAACGGGTTGCGGTTGGGCTGGGTGATCTTGTTCCAGGTGAATTCGCGGATGCTGTAGAAGCGATAATACTCCGGATATTCCTGCCAGATATGCCGGCCGAGGTGCACCAGTTCGTTCATTGTGACGAGCTGTCCTTCGGCGGGTAGCCCGTTGGAATTCTTGAACACGGACTGTTTCAGGCCGATCTGCCGCGCTCGCTCGGTCATCAGTTGCGCGAAATTCTCTTCGGTGCCGGCGATGCCCTCGGCAAGCGTGATGCATGCGTCGTTCGCCGACTGGACGATCACGGCCTTGATCAGGTCCTCGACCCGGATTTCCGAGTTCACCTTGGCGAACATGGTCGAACCGCCGGACTTGGCGCCGCCCTTGGTCCAAGCGTTCTTGCTGACGGCGAACGTGTCGTCCATCTTCAGTCGGCCGACCTTGAGAGCATGGAAGACGACTTCCATGGTCATCAGCTTGGCCAGCGACGCCGGCGGTATCAGCTTGTCCCCGTCCTTCGAGTAGAGGATCGTGCCTGTCTCGGCGTCGAGCATCACGGCCTGCTTGGCGCGCGTCTCGAAAAGTTGAGATTTGGCCTGCGACCAGCCGGGGCCGGTCGAGCCAAAAATCATCGCCAGCGCGATGAGAACGGAAAATGCGCGTGTTGCCATGAGCGCGATGTCCTGCAGGAATGCGGCTGAGGCTTCAGACCTACCAGTCCGCAATGCCGGCGATCAACAGCCGGCACCAGAAATCGCGCGTTTGTGTTCAGGTTTGATGGCGACGAGTCTCAGTCGCGCACCACGATCGCATCGGGCGCACCATGCGACCACGCCGCCTCGAGCAGGTCGTCGACCGACTGGCGGCCATCGGCCCTTAGGTTGACGCCGTACCACATGACGTTGTCGATCTCGGTTTTCTCGATTTCGGTGCGACCGTAGCGGGCAAGCTCCTTTGCCAATCTGTCGGCCTCGGCGGCATCGGTAAAGCTGGCGGCGGCGATATAAGCCTCGCCCTCAGGCACCAGACCATCGTTCATGCGTTTCCACGACTGCGAAACTGCATCGGGCGTCAGGCTTCCGAGGGCGGCGAAAGCGCCGGCTGAACGGCTGCCCTTGTCGTCTGCGTAGGAAAGCGATGCCATTGCTACCTGCATTTGCCCCAGTCCATCCGGAGCCGGACGCTCCGGCGCGATCGGTCCCTCGGCAGGTAGTGCAAGGCCGCTCGTGCCAGTCGCCATCATGTCGAACGGTGCGCCTGAGGATCCGACATCGGTGGTCGGCGTCGGTCCATTCATGGCGATCATCACGCCGGTCGGCATTCCGTCGGACGGATCGGGCGCGCGGTTGCCCGGCCTATACGAAGCCATCAGGTACTGGTCATCCTCGCCGTCCAATGGCGCCCGGCCGACATATTCGACCTTCACCTTGGCTGTGCCGGTGTGCGTATAGTCCAGCATTTCCGCCGCGCGCTTCGAAAGATCGATCAGGCGGTTGTGCGAATAGGGACCGCGATCGTTGACACGCACGATCACGGAGCTGCCGTTCGCGAGATTGGTGACGCGGGCATAGCTCGGCAGCGGCATGGTCGGGTGCGCCGCCGTCAGATGCGTCATGTCGTAGATTTCGCCGTTGGCGGTCAGGCGGCCATGGAACGCGTCGCCATACCACGAGGCGAGGCCGGTCTTCTTGTAGCCCTTCTCTTCCTTTGGATAGTAAACCTTCCCCTTGACCTTGTAGGGCTTGCCGACCTGCTCGCGGCCGCCGCCACGCGGCAGGTTGGACTTGAGCATCGTGACGCGCGGGCTTGCCTTCACGCCATATTCCGACTCGGCGAAGTACTCCTTCGACCGCTTCTTGACGCTAACCTCTGCAGTCGGCTGGGATGATGTGCAGGCCACCAGGAAACCCGCGGTGGCAGCGATTGCAACGATCGTAGAGGCGCCGCGCAGGCGCGAGCGCGCCGGAATCAGAATTCTCAAAATCGTCCCCTGCGACCCGCGAAGTCCGCCGCTAAAAACTTGTCCCTACCCCTCAATATGCACGGGAAGAATTAGCAGCCTGTTAAGCGAATATGTCGAGAACGGGGCGGCAATGTGGCGGAAGCGTCGCCACGCGCCGGTGCTTGCCTTGTCAGACCGGCAATGTCACCGTGGACTATGCCTGTTCCGTGGCGGACTCTGATTCAGGAGGCGATGATGCGGTTGTTGCACGTTGCGTTTGTCTGCTCTGCGATCCTGGCCGGTTCGATACCGTCGTTTGCCCAGGAGATCGCGCCGGTCTACGTCGATCCGACACAACCGCAATGCGAAGGCGAGGATTGCCCGCCTCATCCTGCCGTCACCTGCGAGGGCGAGAATTGCCTTCCTGCGCAAGAAAATCCCGCACAGGAGTGCGAGGGCGAGAACTGCATGCCCTCGGCAAGCGGCCCCATGGAAAGCTGCGAGGGTCAGGACTGCGAGCTGGCTCCGCCAGCTGAATAGGCGCTGCCTCTTTCTTTCCCAATTCCCGGCCAAGTGACGCCGCGATCATGAACGATCCTGCATGCGTCCACTGGAGGGACGGTGATGCTGAAAACTGCGCTTGTGGCGATGACGATCGTCGGTTGCGATTGCGACGCGAAGCTCTGCGAATTCGTTTCGGAGACGCCAGCCCAGTGGGCGACCGTTGCAGAATGCGAAGCCGACATGAGTGCACAGGTCATACGCGCGCCGGGCTTCGACTACCCGCTCGTCACCGGCATATGCCGTGCGGTCTCCGACCCTGCCGAGCCGGCACAGCAGCCTCCGGCCACGGCGCTGGCAGCGCTGGAACAGGAAGATGGCCGCTCGCTCTACGACGCTGTCCTGGCCCGCGGTGGCGATGTCCTGCATGGGACCGCCAAAGGCTATGACGTGGTCAAGGCCGGCATCGCCTGGACTGCTGATCGCGTAGCGCCGTCTGCGCTCGTCGCATGGTTGCCGGGCGCGGAATAGGCGAGGCTGACCTTCCACGATCCGGCTGCTATCCTCGCTGCCTTCCAGAAGGGATGGGACGAGCATGATCTTTGACGGACCATCGGATGCCGGGACGACGATCCTGCTTGCGCACGGCGCCGGCGCGCCGATGGATTCCGCATCCATGACCGCCTCCGCCAAAGCGCTCGCCTCGGCCGGCTTTCGCGTCGCTCGGTTCGAGTTCGGCTACATGGCAGCCCGGCGTTCCGGCATCCGCAAGCCACCGCCGCGTGCCGAGGCGGTCATTCCAGAATATCTGGCGGCCATCGACGCGCTGAACGCCAAAGGGCCACTGATCATTGGCGGCAAATCGATGGGCGGACGTGTTGCCAGCATGATGGCCGAAGATGCCTTCGCCGCAGGCAAGATCGCCGGCCTGCTCTGCCTCGGCTACCCGTTTCACCCACCGGGTAAGCCCACGCAACTCAGGACGGCGCACCTCGAACACCTGAAGACGCCTGCCCTCATCGTCCAGGGAACCCGCGACGAGTTCGGAACCAAGGAAGAGGTGGCCGGCTACAGCCTTTCCGACCGGATCGAGCTGCTATGGCTGGAAGACGGTGACCACGACCTGAAGCCTCGCAAAGCCATCTCCGGGTTCTCAGCCGCTGATCACCTCAAGACCATTTCCGGCGCCGTCGCAGACTGGGTCCGCCGCATCACCTGACGACGCAATCCGCGCGTCAATAGTTGCAGGAGTTGCGTATCCACTTTGCGCTGGCCCAGCCGTCGATGCCCCCTATGGCGACGCGGTACCAGTTGCCCTGCCGGCCCATGATCTCGGTCTTGTCGCCATTGAAGAATTGCCCAACCATCCGCGCCGAAGATTTGGGCTGCGACCTGACTGCCAGGAAGCCCGTTCCCTTGGCCAGGTTGTACGTCGACGAAAGGCCGAAGACAGTGCCTTCGCAATATTGAGCGGACGCTCCGCCGGAAAGCATGAGGAGCCCCAGCACGGTGGTCGCCGATAGTTTGCTCAAGCTTTTCAAAATGCCCCTCCCCGAGCCGAATTCGTCGCGACACGCTATCACCTGCCGCGCCCATGTCCACGGAAAGCCTCGGTGAAGCCCGAAACCATCGCCCAACTCGTCGCGATCGCACTCGTCGTTCCCATGATCGCGCTTGAGGTCCATCTCATTCGCGAAGCGCTTGCGAACGGCGTGCTGCCCTCGCGCGGGCGTTCGTACGACCGTAACCGCGAGCCCGGAGCCTTCTGGTTCGCCGTTGCCTTTCACGCCGTCTGCATCGCAGGTTTGACTGCGATCGGCGGCTATTCGGCCTATCGTCTGATTTCTGGCTAATTCCGGCCGGCGATGCTGATGAAGCGATCCAACATGGCATTGACCTGATCAGGCACTTCCAACTGGCAGAAGTGCCCAGAACCGACGGTCTGCCCCACCATGAGCTGCGGCACCAGTTCGAGCAGACCGGGCATGTATGACCGCGGTACCGGCTCGTCCGCCATGATGAACAGGCTCGGCACAGCTATCCGCCCGCGCGCAGAGGACGGGTCGTAGTCGCGCAACCCCTCCATGGCTCCCAGCATCACATGCGCCGGCGCATTTCCCATGCGCCTGAGGATGTCGCTCTTTCGCACGGGATCGTCGGTCGCGATGAACAACGCCGAACTCACATACTCGCGCGCGACGGCAACGCGGTCCGGCCCAGCAAGCCTTTCGCAGATACCACCGATCGCCTTCAGCGCGCCGGCGGACCGGAAGACGGCGGAATCGATCATCACGATCGCGCCTGTCAGGTCTGGATATCTCGCAGCAAGATTGAAGGCGATGATGCCGCCCATGCTGTGGCCGACGACAACCGGCCGTTCCAGCGCGAGTTCCCGCAGGCACCAGGCCACGTCGTCGGTAAAAACCTCCATCGAATAGGCGCCATGCGGTGCGTCGCTCTCGCCGTGGCCCCTGAGGTCGAGCGCCACCACGCGGTGGCCCAAGCCGACGAGATGGTCGAACTGTGGTTGGAAAAAGCTGCGGTCGCAGCACCAGCCATGAATGAGCACAACCGGGTGGCCGCGCCCGCCGCTGTCGGCGTAGGCCAGTTTCGTACCGCCGCGTTCAAGCACCTGCATCGTCAACCGCCCTCCCCTCGTGACAGCCCGTACGACGTGAACAATGCGACGGGATTGACCCAAGTCAATGCGGCGCGTGACCCGCAGCCTAGGGTTGGAACGGAAAACAAGGAGGCAGCATGTCCAACACGCCACACACGCTCGGCGAAGAGTTCCCGGGCCAGCTCGACGCCATTCATGCGCTGAAGGGCAAGCACCCGGAATTCGCCCGATTGCTGGAGGAATACGACGAGGTCAACGACCGTATCCATCGGGCCGAAACCCGCATCGAGCCGGTCGGCGATGATGTCGAAACGTCGCTTCGCAAGACACGCCTTGCGCTCAAGGACAGGATTGCCGCGGCGCTCGAAACCTCCTGAACAGCGATGCGCAAGATCTGGATGGCCGTTATCCGTAGGCTGCCATCCACCTGTCGGGCAACCACCGACAGGAGGCGATGCCGTCCATTTGTGGTGGTCTGGTGCTCTTTTTCGATGACTGGCTCGGGGCTATAGGTGTCGGCGACACAAGCCGCCGCCCTTATTGCCCTCCAGTCCCGTCGAGTACATGCCCTCTTCATACGCCAGTCACACGATTGCCGACGGCAAAGCCAGCCGCCCTGCCTACACCGTGGGAACGCTAGTCACCGATTGGGCGCTTTACGACAAGATGATTCAGTCGATGCGCGAACGCGGTTTCGGCGACGACTGCGAATTTCTGACCGTCGACAACTCATCCGGCAACCAGGCAGACGCCTACACCGGTCTGAACCGCATGTTGAACGATGCGCGGGGCCGGACGATCATTCTTTGCCACCAAGACGTCGAACTGGTTGACGACGGTCGCGAGCAGCTCGACCGATGCCTTGCCGAACTGGAAGCGATCGATCCCGCCTGGGCTATCGCCGGCAACGCCGGTTGCGACGGCTTCCATGTCATGTATCTATGCGTATCGAGCGCGACCGATACCTATCGTTCGCCGGACCTGCCAAAGCGGGTCCACAGTCTCGACGAGAACTTCCTTGTCATCCGGCCGGAAGCCCGTCTTTCCTTTTCGCGCGACCTCGCGGGCTTCCATATGTACGGCGCCGATATTTGCACGATCGCCGACATACTGGGCTGGAACGCCTACGTGATCCCGTTTCACCTCGCCCACTACGGCGAAGCAAAGATGGGAGAGCCGTTCAGGCAATGCGAAGTCGCCTTCGTGGCGAAATGGCGTCGAGCCCTGCGCCACAGGCAGTTGCAGACGACGGTCGTCCATCTCCTTCTTGTCGGCGAGAACTGCCCTGCATGGTACGCGTGGCTGAAGCGCAAGTGGACCCGAGCCGCCGCCCGCTGGCGCACCGGACGTCTGGTGTGCTAAGGCTTCTTCGTCGCTATTTCCCCAGGAAGCCTGCGCGACAGCTAAATCCAGCCAAGCCAAAACATTCAACGCGAGATCATTGACGGCGAAACGCGCGGCGCTATAAGCGGCTCTTCGTAAGCTGAACGGTTGCAAATCGCTTCAATGAGATTTTCCGTAACCCTCACGGGTCGGAATAACCTACCCGTTCGGAGAGGTGGCCGAGTGGTTTAAGGCAGCGGTCTTGAAAACCGCCGTAGGGGAGACCCTACCGTGGGTTCGAATCCCACCCTCTCCGCCACTGCGTCCTCTCCGCCACTGCGTCTTGTTATCTATATGATGTTAAACGACAAATTTTTGTGGGGTATTTCCACCCCCACTTCTATCCCCACTATAGCCGATTGCATACGCGACAAGTCGAAGGCTTTGGCTTCGAATCTATTGTGTTTGACCATCGTCGATTCAGCGGCCCTTACCCACTGCCCGAAAGGCACCACGGCGTCGATTGGCTGGACCCAGAGAAATGGTACTTGAACGAATGCGCAAAACGGCGTCCGAACGGCATGGCCCTTCGATCTGTTCGCCATTGATCATTCGCAGCAGCATGGAAACAGCCATTCTCGCTTGAGTCTCAGGTTGCAGATCGATTGCCGTAAGCGGAGGCTCAGTCCACTCACACCCTGGGCTGTCGATCCCCAGAGCGACGAGGACGTCGGTCGGAATGCGTACATTGGCTTCGCGACAGGCCCGCAGCACACCTTCACGGTATTGTTCAGCTATCGCCACAATGGCATCCGGACGATCGCCGCCTTCACCCAGTAGTTCGAAGGTTGTCCGATGGAGGTCGTTGTGAGTCTGGTCCAGTGGAACGAGCCGGATGGTTTCAGCGAGGCCGTGTTCTGCTACCCATTCCCGATAGGCGGAGACGCTTTCCATCGCCCAGGACCAGCTCGAATCCGCGCCGATAAACGCGATTTGCCGCGCGCCCTGATCATGCAGATGATCGAGAAGTTTACGCATGTTGACGCCGTGATCGCTGACGACGGCCGCACGCCGGTCAGGCCGGCCAACATCCCGCTCCAGCGTCACCACCGGCGTACCCATGCGTTCGAGCGCAGTCAGGCGCTCGTCATTGCGCACCGGGTCGCAAAGCACTACGCCGTCCGCCTCAAGCAGCCGCCAGCCGTCTTCGCCTTTCATCTTCGGCGGCGTCAGGGTCAGCGCGAAACCTGCGTCGAAGGCAGCGGTCGCCGCAACCCTCGCGAACGTCATGTAGAAATCCAAGTCCAGCATCGGCACCGCGCCGTCATCGACCGTGGGCAGGACCAGTGCGATCGTGCCCGAACGGCCGAGCCTGAATGCCTGTGCCGATCGGCTCGTCCGATAGCCAAGCCGATCCGCTGTTCGCTGCACGAGATCGCGTGTCTTCTGGCGCAGCTTGCCGGTGCCGTTCAGCGCCGCGGAAACCGTGCTGGCCGACAGGCCGATTTCGCGCGCGACATCGTGGATTGTAACGCGCCTCTGCGGTGTCTGGCTCTGCTGTGACATCAATCCCGTTCCTCCCGGAAACCGACTCCCGTGGGAGCCTGTCAGTAATGCCTCTCGATCACAACACTGCGCGATGCCACCACCTTCCCATGACGGACTGTGAGCCGTGAAGCAGGCTCGTTGCGCAACGCATGCAGCCTCTCGGCGGCTGAAAGGACCACGAAGGATGCCTCCGCGCCGGGTGCAAGTTGCATCGCAGGTCGGCCGATTGCAGCACGCGCCGAAGTCGTGACCATGCGCCAGGCTTCGTCAATGCCTTCTCCCTCGCGTCCGGCCAACGGCAGAGCATGCCAGCCGAATCGCGCCCGCTCAAGCGGGTCTAGCACGCTGAGCAGGTCCCAGTTGTCCTGATGGTTGCCGGTGCCGATTGCAACGTTGATCCCGGCGTCGAGCAGTTGGTTGGGCCGCGACACGCCGCGCCACGGATAGGATCCCTGAAGGTTGGTCGGGCAGACTGTAACCGAGATGCCGGCAGCCGCCACCTTCTCGATGACGCGAGCGGCATCCTCGTTGGAATAGGTCTCGAGCGCGCCGACATGGTTGGCGTTCACCAGCCCCTGCATGCCGTGCGCGACTGTCATCTCGGCCAGCGGCTCCAGCAGCCTTTCCGAAGGGTCCGTGAAATAGTCGATGTTGATATCGATCCCGACACCGAATTTTTCGGCAAGCTCGAATACCTGACGAAGATGCGCCAGCCGAGCATCCTCGTCGGGCTCGTTGTTCGGCCATCCGCCGACGCGGTCTGCCCCCATTGAGAGCGCGGCAGCCACAAGGTCATAGGCTTGCGGATCGCCGATAAGCCCTTCCTGTGGAAAAGCCGTAACGACCAACTCAATGATCTCCTCGCATGCTTCGCGCGCTGCCAGCACGCCTTCCACCGAGATCAGACTGGTGACGGAGTCGATGTCGGCCTGGCCTGCCACGAGGCCGACACCCTCGATAGCCAGCGCATGCATGAAGCGCGACGCGCGGTCCATCACGTCGGCATGCGTGAATCTCGCCTTCAGGTCGCGCTGGCGCTGCATCAGCACCGGGCGCGGACCGTCGGACGGCAGGCCGAGCCTTGCGATGTTCTCATGGCTGTAGACCTTGTCGGGATGGGTATGCGGTTCCGCGAAGGGCGACAGGACAAGGCCACCCTGCGCGTCGAAGCGCGATGTCGCCGTCACATTGGCCGCCGCGCCCGGACCGATCGCCGTTATGACGCCCTTGGCCACAATGATATCGACGATTTCGCCGGCGCTGCCGTCGATGCAGGCGCCCGACACGACAATGTCCGCCAGCGCGTTCGCATCGCCTTTCTCAAAATCCGTCACGGTTGACATCCTTGTAAAGAAGATAGCTCGACGGTCCCTGCCCGGTGGCCGTGAAGGCCTGCGTGCAATATGGCGCCATGTAGATGAAATCGTTGGCCTGAACGTCGACGTGGTCGCCGTCCAGGTGATAGATGCCGCCACCTTCGAGCATATAGAGGCCATGCTCCTGATGATGGATTTCGGCCATCCGGAACCTCGCCCCGCCCTTGAAGCGCATGATGTTCATGGCGAAGTCGAAACGGATGTCGTCGGGCAGCAATTGGCCCCAACTCCCATCGATGCCGTCGTCTTCGGTCCCGACGACTGCTGCGATCCGGCCCTCGACGACCGGCGGCGCGTCGATGCCGTCCACGGCGGAATATCGCTTTTTGACCCAAAGGAGCCGCGCAGCCCGGCTTGCCTTGATCAAGAAGGAGTTGCCTTCGGGCAGGAAGAGATAGTCGCCGCCGCCGAGCGTCCAGGACATATCGCCCTTCGAAGACGTCACAAATATCTCGCCATACAGGACGGCGATGAAGTTCTCGAACCCCACGCCCAGTGGAAGCGAGCTTCCGTCCCCCTTGGTCAGTGTCACGAGATATTCGCCGAACCGCGCAGGCGTGCCCTGCGGAGCGGCGAGCACTACAGCGGAGTATGGTGGCAAACCGGGCAGGCTGTTCGGCACCAGCGTATCCGGCGTCATCAGGTAGTAGCGGTTGCCGACGCGGCCTCGGCTGCTGCTCAAATGGTCATTGCGATAGGTCATAGACGCTTCTCGTCACGCTGAATCGGCACAGAGAGGGAAGGCGCGTCGACATAAGCGCCGTCCACGATCAACATCTGGCCGTCGAGTACTATCGTGGGGCGGTCGACAACGAGGTCGACATGCACTGATGAATGCCATTCCGCACCGGTCCAATCTCCGAAGGGATGCCCAAGTGCGATGTGGCAGCCCGGCACGTTTTCGTCGAACAACAGATTGCCGCAAAGGGCCGTCGACCCACGGTTCGTCCCGACTGCCAGTTCCCCGATCCGGCCCGCATGTTCATCGCGCCGGAACCAGTCGCGTAGGCTTGCTGCAAGATCGGCGTCGGGATGCGACAGGTCGGCCAGCCGTCCCTTTTCTATTTCGAAGCGCACCGGCTGCGCTAGTAGTCCGGTTGCCGCGTTGAAGGGGTAACCAAGAACCGACGCCGCAATCACGCCATCGGCGCTCAGCGGCGAACAGAATACCTCGCCCTGCGGCAGCCGGCCACGCTGGCCGGCTGAGTGGTAGAGCCCGGTCAACGGAATCCATGGCCGTTGGGGATCAAGTGTGAACAGGATGTCAGTGCCTAAGGCATTACTAATCGACACCTCGCGGGTTCCGGCGAGCCGTTGCCGCACCGCCTTGCTGAATGTTGCCACCTCGCGGTAGTCGGCAGCCATGCCGATACCAAGACTTATGGAATCCAGCGCTGGCATCTGGGCGTGACGTGCGCCGAGCACCTCCAGCTTCTGCCCGAAACGGGGTTCCCACGCCAAAAGATCGCCGGAGTCGCGCGCGGCAAACACAGTGACGGTCGGCCTAAATGCATCAAGCGCGCCTTCGATCGTTGCAAACGCGGCAACGAAATCGGTATCTACATCGCCGACCAACACCTTCGTCGTGCCGGCAATCGCCGAGGCCGCTCGTACGATGTAGTCGGCAAGTTTCTCCGTCGCCAAGTCGGTGAGGACAAGAACCCGGTCGGCGGCTCCGATCGCCAGGCAAGTGTGCACGAGTTCTTGCGCGCCGGCGATAAGATTTGCCTCCGTTACTGCTTCGTTCAATCGCCCACTCCCTCAAACGAGACGACAGGCGCGGCCGGCGCAAGGGAAAGAAACCGACCGTCACCGCCGGCCACCACGATCTTGCCACCAGAGACGAGGGTCTTTCCACGCAAGATGGTCGTATCAATGCGCACCCCAAGTGGACGCCCGTCATATGGCGACCATTTGTCGGGACCGAACTGTTGCTGCGCATCAACCTGATAGTTCCCGCCGGTCTGGAGGATGGCGAAATCCGCATCTGCCCCAACCGCGATGCGCCCCTTTCTAGGTGCTACCCCACACAAATCGGCTGGCCTGCTGGTGACGAGCGCGAGCGCCTCTGGCAGCGTCCAACCCCGGCGCAGCGCCTCGTCCAGAAACAGCGGTGCGAACTCGCGTACGCTCTGGATGCCGAACGGTCCGTCAAGCGCATTGATATCCGCGCGAACCTTGTCCACCACCCGGTAAGGGCAATGGTCCGACGCGATGACGTCGATAAGCCCATCCCGCAAACGCTGCCACAGTCCTTCGACAGCGGCGCGGGAGCGCAGCGGCGGCGCGCAGAGCGCCCGCCAGCCCAATTCCGGGAGCGCATCGGAATCCAACAAGAGATGGTGCGTCATTGCCTCGCAACTTGCCTGCACGCCGCGCGCCCGCGCGGCATCGACGAGATCCACGGATTCCGGAACGGAAAGATGCACTAGGTGAACCGCTCCGCCGGTCTCTTCTGCAATCTCCAGCACGTGGCGCACCGCCTGCACTTCGATTTCCGGCGCGCGAGACGCCAGGACAGCTCCATAACCGGTTCGACCTGCCTGTCTTTCCCGCGAGATCGTGGTTCTCAGCGCGTCGCGGTCTTCCGCATGGACAAGCACGAACCCGCCCTCACGCGCAACGAAGGCCAGACCCTTGCGCAAATCGTCGTCGGTCGCCGGAGGAAAATTCATGCTGTTGTCGGGCAGGAAGGCTTTGAACCCCAGCGCGCCCAGCGCGCGCTGTCCGCCAAGCTCGTTCAGGCTTGGTGCGGTCAGAGCTCCCCACAGCCCGAAATCGACGAAGGCGCGTTCGGCCGCCCGTTTGCGCTTGGCTTCATAGCGGGCGGCCGTTGTGGTCAGCGGGTTGGAAAAGGGATGCTCGATGACGAACGTGCATCCACCCAGCGAGGCATTGGCCGTACCGAAATGGAAGTCCTCCGCAAGGTCTATGGCGGGATTGTCGAAATGCACGTGCACGTCGATGAACCCGGGCGCAACGACATCCGCCCCGGCATCGATCACGCGCGCTGCGGACGACGGAGCCTCGGCGTCGCGGCCCGGCATGATACCCACAATACGCCCTTCGCCAACCAGAACGGTGGCAGGACGGAGTTGGCCATCCAGAAGGACGCGTTCGCCCCGGACAACCAGATCGACGGCGGTCACGAGGTAACCTCTTCAGCCCTGAAGGTTGCCTTGCTGAAGCCCGACAGGGGAAAGCGCTCCTCGATCTTGCGCCGGGCAACCACGCGGCCGCGCTTGATCGTGGTGATGCCGCCTCCAGGCTGGCTGACGGCCTCGACCCTGCTGCGCGCGCCAAGCAGCACGAGGTCAGCGACCATGCCGACATGGACGTCGGTCGCGGTCTCCGCCGAGGCTTGGGCGCGATCCCGATTGTCGAGCGCATGCGCCGCGCCGCCAGAAACCATGTGCCAGACCGCATCGACCTCATCATCCCGGAAGCCGCCGCCCACAACCGCCATGTAGATGCGGTCCAACGGATTCAGCGTTCCCAGCGAGTACCAGCCGTCGTTGAGATTGTCAGACCCCACGATCACCTCCACCCCGGCCTTGCGCAGGAGGTGTGGTCGCGCCATCCCCCGCGGACCGCCATCCAGCAGGTTCAGCGGAATGACCGCGACGCGGACGTCGGCCGCCGCGACCTTTTCCGCGACGCAAGGAGCATCGTCGCGATAGCACTCGATGCCGCAGCAATGGCTTGCCATCACCCTGCCGTGGAACCCGCGCGCAATTGTCTCATCGGCGATAACT
The DNA here is from genome assembly GCF_040081925.1 of Mesorhizobium quangtriensis. Taxonomy (NCBI): domain Bacteria; kingdom Pseudomonadati; phylum Pseudomonadota; class Alphaproteobacteria; order Hyphomicrobiales; family Phyllobacteriaceae; genus Mesorhizobium; species Mesorhizobium quangtriensis. The sequence continues at coordinate 694,099 of NZ_JBEBMF010000003.1, read as the reverse complement.
TCCAGCATGCGCTCGCGTTCGTCGAGCCAGCAGTCGGCATGGATATCGATATCCACGTCGAATTCCTCGGCGAGATCGAAGACGGTCGCGACATGCGCGCGCTGTGCCTGGTCGCCATCCTCGACATTCGGCCAGCCACCGATGTGGTTTGCGCCGGATTTCAGTGCTTCGCGCAGCAGGTCATGGGCTGCAGGATCGCGACCCAGTCCCTCTTGCGGAAACGCAACCAGATCGATGTCCAGAATCCCCGCCATCTCCTCGCGCGCCCGTAGCACCCCCTCGAATCCGCGCAGGCCGGCAATCGAATCCACGTCGATGTTGGCGCGCAGGCGTGTCACGCCATTCGCGACGGCAAGGTCGAAAGCGCGCCTTGCGCGCCGCGCCACCTGCTCCGCCGTAAACGACGCCTTGATCCGCGAAGAGCGCGCGAAATGATCGAGCCCGGCTGTTTCGGACGCCGGCAGGTCCGAGAGGCTGAAGGACTTGTCGGGATGAAGGTGAGGCTCGACAAAGGCGCGGGCGAGCAGGCCGCCCTCGGCCTCGATGACGGTGGATGTAGGCCCGTTTGACCCCATCATGGATGGGTGCTGCGCGCCGGGCTTCACTGCGTCGATGCGCGTGACCTTGCCGTCCTCCACAAGAACGTCATGGCGACCGGCAAGGCCGTGGATCGAGGCGTCTCTGATCAGAAGCGGGGTCATGTTACGATTACCATTCCCATTCGTTGGCAGGCTCGTTGAGATCGCCGTCGCCGTACCTCACGGCGGCCTCGATCGCGACCCGCAGCGCCTCGGCCTGCAACCGAAGATCCATGCTTGGACCGTTGCTGCCAGTCCTTGCGATATGCTCGGGCGTGTCGGGCAGATGGATGAAACCCGCCCGCATCGGCAGGCCGCGCTCGGCGATATAATGCAGCACCGTGTACATCACGGAATTGCAGCCATGCGTCGACGCCGAGTTCGACACCAGCGCCGGAATACCCTGCTCGCGCATCGCATGGGTCATCGCCTTGATCGGAAGCGTGGCGAAATAGGCGCTCGGGCCGCCCTTTATGACCGGCTCTCCCGCCGGCCGCCGACCGCCCCCGTCGGCGAACTGGAAATCCCGCACGTTCGCGGCGATCCTTTCGACGGTCACAGTTGAACGGCCGGAGAAGACACCCGTCGAAATCACGATTTCGGGCGGCGCTTCGCGCGTGGCTTCGAGGATTGGAAGAAGCGCCTCGGTCGGATGCTCATTCCACTGGAGCCCTCGTCCGATCACGCGTCGACCTGAGATCACTTCACCGTCCAGCTGCGCTGCCAGCAACGAACTCGGGTTCACCGGATAATGAAGGCCGGTCCGCTCGGCCGTATCGCCGAAAGCGCCGTTACCGGTAAGAAGCACCCATGGTTCGTGCATTGTCTCTCCCTGACCAAAACCCGCCGATGCGGGGAGCGTAGGATGCCCGCACAAGCCCCGCGCTCCTCCTCGCAGGACTTCCGTCGAGCCTCGTGATAGCCGATTAAATAGAAAAATGGAACGATACATTTTTTAAAAAGAACGTTCTTCTTTGTTGACAGGTCGAATGGTCGAGGCATTATTGATCTGCCCGCAGGCAGCCGCAGGATGCGCTTCCCAAGACGAATCCGCGCAACTCGGGCACGGTCACTAAAACAATAAAGGGGACAGCAATGGGTCGCGCAGCCGGGATATCCCGTAATGTACTTTTAGCAGCCGGTGCGCTTGCCGCATCAAGCGTCTTTACAGCCGTGGGTCAGGCCCAGTCGGAGGGCGCCGTACCGGAGCTCGTCGAACTCACGCCTGCGCCGAAAGGCGAACTGGACAAGATCGTCTGGGCCGTTTCGAGCGAGCCCGCCTCACTAGACTGGACCAGGAACGCCGATCTCGTAACCGGCTCCATCCTCGCCAATATGTGCGAGGGCCTTTTGCGGTTGGCGCCTGACCTGTCGCTGGAGCCTGCACTTGCCGAGAGCGTTGCGCATCCCGACAACAAGACATGGATCTACAAGCTCCGCGACGGCGTGAAGTTCCACGACGGAACCCCTTTGACCGCCGCCGACGTCGTCTTCAGCCTGAAGCGCAACATGGACCCGGCCGGCGGTTCATTCTGGACGGGTGCGTATGAGAAGGTGGCATCGATCGAGGCCACGGCTCCGCTCGAAGTGACGGTTCGCATGAGCGCACCCGACGAACTTTTCAATGCATACATGTCCAGCCCGGCGGGCGGCATCGACAGCGCGGCGACCGTACAGAAGCTCGGCTCGGAATATGGCACGCCGCAAGGTGGTGTGAACTGCGTCGGCCCCTACAAACTTGGGAGCTGGCAGTCTGGCCAGTCGATCACCCTCGAGCGCGACGACGACTACTTTGACGCTGCGCACCGCGCCAAGACAAAGACGGTCGAATTCGTCATCGTCCGTGACCCATCGGCCGTGGTCAGCGGGCTGCTTGCCGGTTCTATCGACGGAACCTGGAGCGTCGATCCGGCAGCAATCGAACGGCTGAATTCCAGCGGCGTCGGCAATGTTTATTTCGGCAAGAGCACGCAGGGCTACAACGCCATCGTGATGGACCCGACCGGCCCCCTCGCCGATCCGATCGTGCGCAAAGCCCTCTCGATGGTAATCGATCGCCAGGCGATCATCGACGTCGCCATCAAGGGCGCCGGCCTAGAACAGCGCGCGCCGGCCGTTCCCGGATCCTGGGGTTACGAGAAGGAGGCCTTCCAGGCCGCATGGGACGCCATCGAGACCGCGACGCTGGATGTCGAGGGCGCCAAGGCCTTGTTGGCTACCACGACCATGCCAACGAAGCCCATTGTCTTTGCGACCACGAATGCGGATGCGCGTTCGTCTCTGATCGCCGCAGAAATCCAGTCAGCGGCGGCGAAGATCGGCCTGAACGTGGAGCTGAAGCTCGTCCCTGCCGATCAGTATTATGCGGTCTATACCGATGCAGCGGCCCGCAAGGGTGTGGACCTGTTCCTGACTGGCTGGGGCACCGACTTCGCAGACCCCCTGCAGATGTACCGCTATTTCGCGACCGGCAACTTCTACAACTTCTTCGGCTTCTCGAACCCGGAATACGACGCTCTCATCGAAGCTGCGGGCAGCCAGTCCGACCTTGCCGAGCGCGCCAAGTCAGTCATCGCGGCGCAGAAGATAGTGGTCGGTGAAACGCTTTGGATCCCCCTCTACGCGCCGTACAACACCGTCTTCCTGAATGCGCGCGCGACCGGAACGCCGGCGTCCTACATGCAGCTTCATGCTCCTTGGGCCGCCAAGATCGGTGCAACGGAATGACCTCCTGGGGCGTACCGGTCGCCAAGCGTATCGGATCGCTGCTTACAGTCCTGTTCGCCACGTCCTTCATCGACGATCCCCGAAAAAGGATGGGCGTGCTGTCACGGCTGCGATCGAAAGATCGGGACGCCGCCGCTTGGGCGCTCGTGGACCAGATACTATGGAGCGTGACGAACTTCGCCATGCTGGTGCTGGTCGCCTCCGCGCTTGGCGCGAGCCTGTTCGGATCGTTTGCAGTAGGCTGGATGGGGATATTGTTCTCGCTCAGCCTGCAGATGGCAATGGTCACCGCGCCCACGATAACGCATCGTCCGCGGGTCCACCGCAGCCGCCACCCTCATTACGACCGCGCTGTGCTCGAGCATGCATTCCTGCTCGCTTCCTTCTGCGCACTCGTCCTGACTGCAGCGCTCGGGCTCTGGGTTACCATGGTGGAGCAAAGAGGGTTTTCGTCGGTTGAGTTCGCGGTCTTCTTTTTTGCTGTGCTTGCGAGCGGGTTGCACGAACAGTCCCGGCGACAGGCATTCGTCCGCGACACCCCAAGGCAAGCCGTCGTCCTTGATGTCGGCCGCAGTGCCGCTCTGATCGGAGCCTTGTGCCTGTGCCGCTTGATGCAGGTGTCGCTGACGCCGACCCAAACGTATCTTTTCATCGCCCTGGCGTCCGCGGCGCCTCTCGCCTACGCGTTCGGCTCGGGTATTGGAAAAACGAGTGGCAGGATCAGGCGGCATGTCGCGCGCCGGCACATGCCTGCGTCGTTCAGGCTCGGCGTTATGACTGCTACCGAATACGTCGCCCTCAATCTGCCGCTGCTGGCCCTTGGCCTGTTCGGATCCTCGACGGCGCTAGGCCAGATCAGGGCGTTGACCAGCATAGCCCAGATCGTACAGATCCTGCCCCGTTCGCTGGAAACCGTGCTTCCCCACCAGCTCAGGGCGGCGTTTCTGGAGGGGCGATTTGAAACCACGAGGTTCGTCACGATAGCGACGATATCATTCGGGGTACTGCTCCACGCCATTCTCTTCGTGGTATTTTTCATAGCCCACGATTTTATCGTGACCACATTGTTCGGCGAGGATTTCTCGTCCTCGTCCTATCTGCTTCCAATTTTTGCCGGCGCTTCGCTGCTGAGCTACATTTTCTCTGTCCAGAGAAGCATTTTGATCGCGACCAATCGACCGCGGATCGCGATGCAGGCGAGACTTTACTCCCTGTTCGTATCCGTAGCCTTGTCGGTCACGATCGTGCCATTTGCGGAGCAGACAGGCACCGCGATCGCTCTCCTTCTTGTCGAGTTTGCCGTTGTGGTGGCGAGCTACCAGGCCCTGCTGCTTTCTTTTGGCCGGGGTTATAGCAACCACTGAACTCAAGAACTTTGCTGACTCTGATGTGTCAGTTGGCGGCCATGCGCGAGTTCGTGTGCGTGGCTTTGGCGACCCAGCTCCACCACTGCTTCTCGCTGCCATTGAAGACGTTGAGGTCGATCTTCTCGTTCACGCCCTGCGACAGGCCGGAGCCGGAATACTGCCAGAACACCCAGTTGCGGCCCGGATAACGTACGGAAGGATGCGCGGCGACGGAGCGAAGCCAGAAGGGATAGTCGAGGAATTCGCCCTTGAGATTGTCGGCATAGAAGTCGGGCGCGGTGTAGATGACCGGGCGCTGGCCGTAATAGGCCTCAAGCCGATCCATGAAGACCTGCATCTTCTCGATGGTCTTGGCGCGCGACAGGCGGCGCTTGCAGCTCGACAAATGGTTGTATTCGACGTCTATGACCGGCGGCAGTGCGCCCTCTACCTTCGGTACGTTTCGGATGAACCAGTCGGCCTGCTCGCTGGCAGCGCGGCACCAGTAGAAGAAGTGGTACGCGCCACGCTTCAGGCCGGCCCTGTGAGCTCCATCCCAGTTCTTGCGGAACATCGGGTCGAGGTGGTCGCCGCCGTCGGTGGCCTTGATGTAGACGAAGTTGGCGCCCTGGCTGCGCAGCGTCTGCCAGTCGATGTTGCCCTGCCAGCGCGACACGTCCACGCCATGGACCGGGAAATCCTGCGGCTTCACCTTGCCGAAGTTGATCGGCTTGGCATCGCGGAAGCGGTGCCTGGTGACCTTCTTGCTGCCTTTGTAGACCGCCTTCTCCGGCATGGCGAGCGCGATGTCCTCGGCGGCCTCGACCGCCCTCGCCTGCTTGCCGCCGACCAGCGCGCTTGGTGTGACGGCCGGCATGCCTGTTTCGGCGAGCGCCTCCATCTCAGACGACATCGGCGTCATGGTCTCGGCGACGGCTTCCGCCGGACGCGGGATGGCGGCGGTCGTTTCCTTGGACGGTTTCAGGCTAGCCAGACCGAGGCTGTCGATGCCCGACGTCGAGCTGCAACCGGCAAGTCCGATGGCGGAAATTCCCAGGCATGCCAGGAGAACGAGCGAACGCATGAGACCCCGTACGCGATACAAGAAACAAAGGCGGACGGGTCTGCACAAAAAAACCCGAAGCCGAATCGCTACTGGGAAAATACCAACAAAGTTTGAATCAAAGTCTTAACAGCCGGCGCGCGATCCGCGTATCGCGCGCCTCAGAGCGAAATAATCACGAGCAGAAGCTGCCGGCCTGGCAAGCTGCAATGACATGCGCCGGAGGGATCATTTGTTTATCCATAAGCCGGCGGCGGTCGCGTTCGAGCATCCGTCGCAGATCGTCCGGCCGCACCTGATCGCGTGCCATCACGAGTTGCACCATCGGATCGCCAAGCAGTTCGTCCAGTTTTGTCTTTCTGCTCTCGCTCATCTTCGCCTCCACGAAAGCACCCCGCTTTGGCGTAGATAGGCAGCCAATGGTGACGAGCCAATGATCCTTAGACGGCAATCTCGTGACTTTTTTTGGAAAAAGGCTCCGACCCTGGAAAAGTAAACGGGCCGCCGCCAAAACCGCAGCCCGTTTTCTCGATCACGCAGGCTTTACGGCGCTTGTGTCGATGTGCGCGGCCTCGCGTTCGCGGCGATGCTTCCACCAGTCGCCCAGCAGCAGCAGAATCGGCGCGGCGATGAATATCGACGAGGTCGTGGCCACCACGACGCCGAATACCAGCGGTATCGCGAAGTTCTCCACGGCGCTGCCGCCCCAGATCGCCATCGGCAGCATGGAGAGCAGAATGGCGACCGAGGTGTAGACGCAGCGCGCGAACACCTGGTTGATACTCATGTCGATCACCTCGCGGAGCGGCATCTTCTTGTAGAGCCGCAGGTTCTCGCGCATGCGGTCGTACACCACCACCTTGTCATTCACCGAATAGCCGATGATGGTGAGCAGCGCGGCGATAGCCGTCAGGTTGAAGTCGAGCTGGAACAGCGCAAAGAAGCCGACCATCTTGGTGGTGTCCAGAACGAGCGTCGCGATCGCGCCGATCGCGAAGTTCCATTCGAAACGCCACCAGATGTAGATCAGCATCGCCACCGCTGCGAGCACGACGGCCAGGATGCCGGATTGCGCCAGTTCGCCGCTAACCTTCGGGCCGACAACGTCGGTCTTATCGAACTTGACCGCCGGGTCGAGCTTCAGCACCGCGTCCTTGACCGCATCGACCGCGCGCGTCTGCGCCTCTTCGCCGCCGTCCTGGCGCTGGACGCGGATCAGCACGTCGTTGTCGACGCCACCGACCTGTTGCAGCGTGACCTCGCCGACGCCGATCTCGGATAGCGTGCTGCGAAGAGCCGCTAGGTCTGCCGGCTTCGAGGTCGTGATCTCGACCTGGATGCCGCCCTTGAAATCGATGCCGTAGTTGAGGCCCGGCTTGAAGAACAGGCCGACCGAGGCGAGCGACAGCAGGATCGATGTCGCGATGCCGAGGTAGCGCCCCTTCATGAAGGCGATCGACGTTTTTTCCGGGAAGAACCGGATCAACGGCTCGATCTTGATGGTCTTCATCTTCCGCCTGCGGACGACCGACGCCATCATGATGCGCGTCACTGAGACGGCCGTGAACATCGACAGGCAGGTGCCGAGGAACATCGTCACCGCAAAACCCTTCACCGGGCCGGAGCCGAACATGAAGAGCAGGCTGGTGGCGATCAGCGAGGTGACGTTGGCGTCGACGATGGTCGAATAGGCACGCCGGAAGCCGTTGTCGAGCGCGGCGAAGGCGCTCAGGCCCTTCTTCGCCTCCTCGCGTATTCGCTCGTTGATCAGGATGTTGGCGTCCACCCCGAAGCCGATACCGAGGATGATGCCGGCGATGCCGGGCAAGGTCAGTGTCGCGCCGATGATGTTGAGGACGCCGAAGGTCAGTATCAGGTGCAAAAAGAGCGCGAAGTTCGCGATCATGCCCCACGAGCCGTAAAGTGCGACGATGAACAGCGCGACCGCCACGAAACCGGCAATGCCTGTATAGATGCCCATCTTGATGACGTCGCCACCGAGATCCGGGCCGACGGTCCGCTCCTCGATGACGGTGAGCGGCGCGGGCAATGCGCCGGCACGCAGAAGAGCTGCGAGTGTCGAGGTTTCCTCGACGGTGAAGTTGCCGCTGATCTGGCCGGAACCGCCGGTGATCGGCTCGCGGATGACCGGTGCGGACAGCACCTTGCCGTCAAGCACGATCGCGAAGGGCTTGTCGACGTTGGCCTGCGTGATCTCGGCGAACTTGCGCGCGCCGATGGAATCGAAGCGGAAGGTGACGAGCGGCTCCCGGGTGCGCTGGTCGAAGCTGGCGCGGGCGTCGGTCAGGTGCTCGCCGTCAAGCGCGACGCGGTCCTCTACGGGATACTGCGCGCCGCTCTTGGCGTCGGGCAGCATGGTGACGCCGGGCGGTACCTGCTCTCCATTGGCGGTATCCGCCAGCAGGTGGAACGTCATCTTGGCGGTGGAGCCGAGAAGCTGGCGCAGCCGCGTCGGGTCCTGCAGGCCGGGAAGCTGAACGAGGATACGATCCGAACCGACGCGCTGGATGGTCGGCTCGGCGACGCCAACCTGGTCGACGCGCTGACGCACGATCTCCAGGCTCTGGCGGATCGCGGAATCGATGCGATCGTTCATGCCCGCATCGGTGAGCGCGACCTTGATCGTCGCAGCATCGGTCGTGATGTCGAGATCCTTCATGCCACCGATGCCGATCGGGTTGGCGATAGCGGTGATGGCTTCAAGCGCCTTGGCGCGCTGGTCGGCATCGTCGATGGTGACGAAGAGCTGGCCCGACGAGATGCGCGCCGAGCGAGCATCGATGCGCTCCTTCCGAAGCGTCGCGCGCACGTCGTCGAGCAGCGAACGCAGGCGGTCTGTTTTGAGCGCGGCAGCATCGACCTCGAGCACGAGGTGGGAGCCGCCCTGCAGGTCGAGGCCCAGCGTGATCTGGTGTTTCGGCACCCAGCCGGGCAATGCGGCCAGTTGCTGTGGTGTGAACATGTTGGGAAGCGCGGCGAGCACGCCGGCCATGATGAGGATGACGTACGTCACCAGCACCCATCTTTGGGTTCGCATGGTCATTAAATCCTGTCGGTGGCTCCGTGCCGGCGCAATCAGCGCGCGGTTGGAGCCAAAACATCAAGAAGTGAGACCCGCAGGCGGGTCGCACCGGTCAATTCCGTTCAGGATTGGGCAGGAGGCGCGCGGGCGCTGAAGGACGCCGCGCGAAGCGGCGGCAGGAGTGAGACGACGGGTTGGTCGTGCGCGATTTCGACGGATGACGCCGGAAGTTCGAAGCCCGCGACGACAATCGCCTTGGCCTTGCCTTCGTCGGATGAAGACGACGTCGCGTCCTCGGATTCGGACAGATAGGTCTGTTGCTTGGAAAGGACTGGAACGGAGCGCTGGCCACCGGTTCCCGCGTCCACCGGTGCGGTTCGGACCGTCTGCGGTGCTGCGGGCGCGGATGACGCAAGCGGCCCGTAGCCGCCAGCCAGAAGCATGGCGACGAACAGGAAGAAGGCCGACAATGCGTCCGCGGCCCCTTTGCGATATGTGTCCGGCCGTTTCATCTTCTGGCGGCGGAAATCCGTTGCAAGGCTGCATATAGGCCCGAAATCGGGCAATAGATAGTCGGCAACGCAGCAATTTCCCTATGGCCTGCAACATGATCGTCATACACGCCAGCTAACGATCGTGCCGGGACATCTAGGTTCGGAGACGGAGGTTCGGATTGGCTACGGAAGACGCTAGCGTCGCAATGGGCAAGTCGGGTTCGGTCGGTGAGGTGTTCCGCGCCTTCCTGCTTCTCGGCGTGACGTCCTTCGGCGGACCGGTCGCGCATATCGGCTATTTCCGCGACGCCTTCGTTGTCCGCCGCAAGTGGATCGGCGACGCCGCCTATGCCGATCTCGTCGCTCTCTGCCAGTTCCTGCCCGGTCCCGCGTCGAGCCAGGTCGGAATGGCGATCGGCCTGCAGCGCGCTGGCTATGCCGGGCTTCTGGCCGCATGGGCCGCCTTCACCCTGCCCTCAGCCATCCTGCTTTTGCTGTTCGCCTGGGGCGCGTCCACGCTGGGCGCGGACATGGGTGCCGGCTGGATCGCGGGGCTGAAGGCGGCCGCCGTCGGTGTCGTCGCGCACGCTGTTCTCGGCATGGCATCGACGCTGACGCCCGACAAGGAGCGGGCAACCATCGCGGTGATCGCCATGGGTATCGTCCTGCTGGTACCAACCGCGCTCGGGCAGGTCCTCGCCATTGCAGCGGGCGCTGTGGCCGGACTTTTTTGGCTCAAGCCGTCCATGCCGCAGATCGGTCGTCACGAGCCTTTTGCCGTTCCGGTAAGCAGCACGGCCGGCGCCTGCTTTCTTTCGGTTTTCGCCATCCTGCTGGTGGCGCTGCCGCTGCTGGCCGGAGTATCAGGCAATCCCGTGCTCGAAATGATCGACAGCTTCTACCGCGCCGGCTCACTTGTCTTCGGCGGTGGCCATGTCGTGCTGCCGCTGCTGCAAGCAGAAGTCGTGGCGACGGGCCATGTGAGCGAACAGGCATTCCTCGCCGGATATGGAGCCGCGCAGGCCGTGCCGGGGCCGTTGTTCTCCTTCGCTGCCTATCTTGGCGCGGTCTACCAGACGCCCCCGACCGGTCTTGCAGGCGCTGCGATCGCACTACTCGCCATCTACCTGCCCTCGACGCTTCTGGTGATCGGAGCGCTGCCCTTTTGGGAAAGATTGCGGGCGGCGCCCCTGGCGCGCAAGGCGATGCTGGGCGTTAACGCCGCCGTCGTGGGCCTGCTCGCCGCGGCATTCTACGATCCTGTGTTCACCGCAGGGATAACGTCGCCGCTGACGATGGCGATCGCGGCTGCGTCCTTCGTTGCGCTTGCCGCATGGAAGGCTCCTGCATGGGCGGTTGTTGTGGCGGCGGGAGTTGCCGGCTTCCTGCTGCTTTGAAACGCTGGAGTTCCCGGGCGCGATCGGCTATAGGCCGACCGTTCCCAGGAGTTTGGATGCCTTCGTCCCGAGAGACCCGGTAAGGCCCTGACCTCGTAGCGAGGCAGGGCATGAAACCTGAAACCCCGTGCCGCGACCTAATCGCGGCGGCGGATTTTGGCGTTCGGCCGGCATTTGCGCCTCAGCGCGCCGGCATTACCCGGGAATTCTCATCATGGACATTTCGCGTTCGGAACAACGCGTCCTGCATCTGCTCGCGCAAGGCGGGCGCATCGAAATCGAAAAGGAAGGCAAGACCATAGCGGACGTCGTTTGCCTGACGCGTGACGGCTGGCGCTATCCAGGCGTCGACCTCGTGCTGTTCCGCAAGCTGAAGCGCAAGAAGGCGGTGTCGTCCACGGGCGGTGGTCCCTACCGCATCACGCGTCGCGGGTTGGAACTGGTGCGCGCGCAACTCGACAACTGCTGATGCACAAAGGCTTCCGCCGGTTCCGTCCGGCGGGAGCCTTTTTCGAGGCTCAGGCTGTCGCGATGTAGCTGCGGATATCCTCCGCCTCGCGTTCGACATCCTCGATGCGCTTCTTCACCACGTCGCCGATGGAGATGATGCCGTCGAGCTGCCCGTTCTTTTCGACGGGCAGGTGTCGGAAACGCCCGCGCGTCATGATTTCCATGACCTCGTTGACGGTGTGGTGCTCATTGCAGATATTCACCTTCGGCGTCATGACATCGCGCACGATGAAATCCAGAGCCGATGCGCCTTCCTTTCCGATGGTACGCACGATGTCTCGCTCCGAAAGGATGCCGACGATCTTGCGGTCGCCGTTGGTGACGACCAGCGCGCCGATCCGACGTTCGGCGAGGAGCCTGATGGCCTCCGATAATTTCTCATTGGGTCCCAGGGTCACGACGTCGTGCCCTTTGGCTTCGAGAATTGCCTTGACCGTCATAGCGTCCTCCTCCTGACTTCGTTTATCGACCCTTCGCTCCACCCCTTGTCCGGCCGAGTGATCGTGCCGCTTGAAAGCGGCCATTTCAAGAGGAAAGCCGGTCGGACGTCAGCCGTAGTAACGCCTGTCGAACAGGGAGACGAAGAAGAAGCCGACGACAAAGCCGCCGATATGGGCCTCCCAGGCAATCTGGCTTGCTTCTCCGGGGACAATGCCGACAACGCCCGTGACTACGTTGATGACCATCCAAACCGCCAGAAAGGCGACGGTGTTGCGCATGCGAAGGACTGTCATGATCGGCAGCACCGGCCCGTCGAAAGCGGGCTTGCCGGCGGAACGGTCGACCCGGAAGCCGAAACGAGCGGCGGCTCCCATCATGCCCGAGATTGCCCCGGAGGCCCCGATCAGTGGCGCCTGGCTGGTCGGGTAGATGACGAAATGCAGGGCGGCCGCCGCAAGCGACGTGACGATCCAGAAAAGTATGAAGCGCCCTGCTCCCAGCCGGTTCGCAAGCGGCGAGCCGAAGGCAGCCAGCCAGATCATGTTGACAAAGAGGTGCGCGACGCTGCCATGCAGTAGCGAATAGGTGACGGGGCCGAATACCGGATAGAAGTCGATCGCGATCCCCCCGCTGTAGAAGGCCGGGATGAAGGCCGCATGCAGGATCAGCCAGTAGTACTGCGCGTCATCGAGCACGTAGTCGGTGACGAGGAAGGTTCCGACACAGAGTGCGATGAAGGCGATGACAACCGCGGGCAGGTTGAAAACCGGCTCGCGTTTGTGCGGTTCATAATCGCGCGCGTCGGGCGCAGGCTCGGTCATGTCTGGCGTTCCGGTTTCTCTATACCGGCTGTAATCGACCGCCGTCGGAATCACAAAGGAATCCGGGAGCCGAATACGGGTCGATTTTGCTTAATGATTCGAATCAGCAACAAAAGAAAACCGCCCGAGGTTTCCCCCGGACGGTTGGTCGAGTCCCCCGACCCGTCCTAGAATTAGACTGGAAGTGCTGTCCAAGCCCCGAATGTTGTATGGCACAGGGCATTTGGCGGCACAACGTAAACCAAAAATTAACCTTAACGACCTTGCCCGGTTAACAACCCGAGAGGCAGGCTGGCACGCTTCCTGCGACGCCCCGCATGTAGGTCATCGGAGGGCGCCATTCTGTCCGGCGTTGGCACACCTGACGACCGACTAGACGGAGCATTTGGCATGAAGCAGGACGGATCGGTGGCGCTGTTCCATTATTGGAATCGGCTTCGTAAAGGTCGCCCCGCCCCCAAACGAACTGAAATCGAACCGGCCGACATCAAGTCGCTGCTGTCGGACACGTTTATCCTCGAGCGCGACATGCGCGGCAAAGCCATCTTCCGGCTGGCTGGAACACGCGTCTGTGCGACGCATGGCGGCGAACTCAAGAGCCTGTCCTTCACCTCGCTCTGGACCGAGCGGGATCAGGCCCTCATCGACCGGCTGGTGCGCAGCGTCTTCGAGTCCAACCATGTCATCGTCGTGACGTTAGACGGCCGGAGCAGGAACGGCCGTGCAAACCCGTTCGAGATGGTGATCCTGCCGCTCAACGGCGGTGTCGACAGCCCGCGCTGCATCGGCGCGATTTCGCCCTTGCGCAAGCCCTTCTGGCTGGGGGCCGACCCTATTGTCGAGGCGACGGTCGAATCGGTGCGCGTCGTCGATCCAGAACAGGAAGCGATGTTCCTGCGAGACCGGGCGGCAATCGACGTTCCCGCACTCTCTCCCATCGAACTTGAAAACCTCGGAACTACCGAGAATGCGGCGCCCCCCCGGCGTATTCGGCACCTCGTCGTGCTCGACGGAGGCCGCACGGAATAGGCATCAAAAGTAAATCCCTGATGCCGGAACGTTACCGCGCATTAACCTATTTGGCGGTAATGTCGCAGCATACATTCGCGTCCTGCGATAATGCTCCAGCGGAGGTCGAGGGATTTCATGAGGGCAGCGGCGATCGATCATACGCCGGCGATGGCCGAACGACGCAATTTTCAGCGCGTGCGCGTGAAGATTTACGGCCGCTTCATGCTGGAGGACCGCACCGAGCATCCCTGTCAGGTCATCGACATGTCGCCGGGCAACGTCTCGCTGATGTCGAAGCGCATCGGCCAGCCCGGTGAAAAGGTGATCGCCTATCTGGATCACATCGGCCGCGTCGAAGGTGTGGTTACGCGCACGCTGCAGGACGGCTTCGCGATGACGGTTGTCGCGTCGGAGCGCAAGCGCGACAAGCTTGCGGCGCAGCTCACGTGGCTCGCCAACAAGCACGAACTAGACCTGCCCGAGGATCGCCGGCATGAACGCGTCGCGCCGCGCAATCCTTTGAGCGTGCTTCAATTGTTGGACGGACGTCAGTATCCGTGCCGTGTCATCGACCTGTCCCTGTCAGGCGCGGCCATCGAGATAGAGGTGAAGCCGGCGATCGGCGTTCAGGTCACGCTCGGAACCATGCGCGGCCAGGTCGTGCGTCATTTCGAGGATGGCATCGCCATCGAATTCGCGGTCGTCCAGCGCGCCGAGTCCCTCGATGCCGAGTTCGGCGGCCGCCTCTCCTGATATCGGATTTTCGTGACTGTCACGCGGCGCGTCGGGCACATCGACGCGCCGTGCTGCATTCGTCCTGTGTATGGCATTCCCGCAGCGACAAAGGTTTAACCACGCTCGGCCACGGTTCGTTCGTGAACCTTTACAAGTCGTTCCTTATTTTACTCAAACATCGATAGCGGTCTTTGCGTGACTTAAATCGCCGTCTGTCATGGTGTCTTCGAACGGGGAGACATAACAATGACAAAACGGATGGGGACGCCGTTAGTTCTTGCGATGGCTGTGGCGCTGAGCGCCTGGGCAGGTGTCGCGCAGGGCGGATCGGCCTACATGCCGACGGGCGGGCGCACGACGCAGCCAATCGGCCACTACGAATTCTGCCAGCGCGAGACGGGCGAATGCAGCCAGAAGACGCCAAAGAAGGCGCCGGTCGAGCTGACGCGCAAACTATGGTCCGCGATCATCGAGATCAACAACGCGGTGAACGCCGCCGTCGAGCCGCGCACCGACATGGAGATCTGGGGCAAGGAAGAAGTCTGGTCCTATCCCACCAGTGTTGGTGACTGCGAGGACTATGCGCTGGAGAAGCGCCGCCGCCTGATGGAAATCGGTATCGCCCCGGGCGACCTGCTGATGACGGTGGCGCGCCAGCCTAACGGCGACGGTCATGCGGTTCTGACGGTGCGTACCAGCCGGGGCGACTTCATTCTCGACAACCTGGAGGGCAAGGTGAAGCTCTGGTCGGAGACGCCCTACACCTATCTCAAGCGCCAGTCCGACCGGAACTCGGGCGCGTGGATCGCCATCGACGACAGCCGCGCGACGATCGCCGTCGGCAGCGTGAAGTAAAAGAGATCACGGAGGCACCGTTCGCGCGGAGCCTCGACGGAAAAACCTGGTCGAGTCCCCACCCTCCCCGTCCCCAACGACCGGGTTCAGGAGCCGGCCCCTTGTCCCCGGGGCCGGCTCCGCCTTTTTTACAAAACCGTTCTGAGACCTGAGATAAAGCGCCGCCCATTGGCGACGTAATGCTGCGCCGACGCGCGCAGCCTGGCGACAGCCTCGTCATCTAACGTACGCACGACCTTCGCCGGCGCACCGACGATCAGCGAATTATCCGGAAATTTCTTCCCTTCTGTCACGAGCGCACCGGCCCCGACGAGCGAATTGCGTCCTATCTTCGCACCGTTGAGAATGATGGCGCCCATGCCGACGAGGCTGTTTTCTCCGATGGTGCAGCCATGCAAAAGCGCGCGGTGGCCGATGGTGCAACCCGCACCGATCGTCAGCGGGAAGCCGGGGTCTGTGTGGATGATCGTATGTTCCTGCACATTGCTGCTTTCGCCGATCACGATCGGCTCGTTGTCGCCGCGGATGGCCACGCCGAACCAGATGGACACGTCGCGCCCCAGGTGCACCTTGCCGACTAGGGTCGCGTCCGGCGCGATCCAGTTCGTCTTGCGGTCCGCGAATTGCGGCTCTTTCCCGTCAATGGCGTAGATCGGCATGCTGGCCCCCCGTTCGCAGTCCCGTCCTGTTCAATAAGCGTGCCGACGAAGAAGAGGCAAGGACGCATGCCCCGAAGGTTTACCGTCCATTTACCATGACGGGCCCAGAGTCCGCGCATTCGAGGGGTGGCTCCATGACCGAGGCGACTGCGCCCGCACTGCAATCCAGGCATGCGATCGATTCATCTTTCATGATGAAGGTGTTCTATGTCTTCGCGGCGCTGGCCCTGCTGTCGCTCGGCATCAGCATGGGGGGCAAATGGCTCGGGCGCTCGATCGCGCTTGCCGGCCACACGGATGACGCCACGCTGCGCGAGATCGTCATCGGCAACAACGTGATCTCCGCGCCATCCAACATGATCCGTTTCGACAGGCAGCGCACGGATGGCGTGGCAAGCCGTCTCGACCTCTATCTGCGTTGGCCGCAGATGGATGGCTACAGCGACGCCGCGCGCGACGACTTCAACCACGCCAACGGCAGCCGCAACGTCATCTTCCTCTCGTTCGGCGAACGCATGATGTCGCGAGACATGAGCGGCAGGTTGGAGCCGATCTACTCGACCATGCTGGTGCAGCCCGGCCAACCCGGACCGTCAGGCGTCGAACTGTTCATGTTCAACGAGAAGTCGGGCTACCTGAACGAGATGCTGGCGGTGGCGCGCCAGACGGACGGTGAGGCCTTCGTTGCGCGCTGCCTTGCCGGCGAAAGCGCCGAGGAGTCGCTCGCGCCCTGCGAACGCGACATCCATGTCGGCAAGGATTTGAGCCTGACCTACAGATTTCCGCTGGCGCTTCTGGCGGACTGGCAGGCGCTTGAGGCAACGGTTCGCGCCAAGGCGGCTTCGCTGCTGAAGACGGCCGGCTGAGCGCCGGCCGAATCTACCTCAATCAGTTCAGGTCGATATCCAGGATCGCCATCTGGAAATTATAGTCGCCGTCTTCCTCGTCCTTGTAGATCAGACCGATGAATTCCTCGCCGATGTAAACCTCGGCCGAATCTTCCTTGCGCGGCCGCGCCTTCACATCGATGGTCGGATTCTGAAACACACGCTTTAGGTAAGCGGTTAGCTTCCTGATTTCTTCCGGCTTCAAGGCTCTTCTCCGATCTGGACGCGGCGCTGTCCCGGCTTTTGCAGCCAGGCAATAGGGTGCGCTTTCATGGTGGGAGGTGCTTCTTGCATGGAGGTGTGGCGGTGTAAAGGCTGACGCCAGATCGCGTCACAACCTTCAAGCCACCTGCTCCCCTTAGGTGGCGCAGAAACCCACCAGTTCAGATATCGAAGCTGACGACGTGATCCATCGATTGCGACGGCAGCAACTGGTCCATCTGGCGCGAAGGCTGCGCGCAGCCGCTCTCACCGACGACACGCGCCGGCACGCCGGCCACCGTCTTGTTATGGGGCACCGGAGCCAGCACAACCGAGCCGGCCGCGATCTTGGCGCAATGGCCGACCTCGATATTGCCGAGGATCTTTGCGCCGGCGCCGATCAGCACGCCGTGGCGAATCTTCGGGTGGCGATCGCCGCCCGCCTTGCCGGTGCCGCCCAGCGTCACGCCGTGCAAGATCGACACATCGTCCTCGATGACGGCAGTCTCGCCGACCACGAGGCCGGTCGCATGGTCAATGAAGATGCCCTTGCCGATCCGGGCGGCCGGATTGATGTCGGTCTGGAACACGGAGGACGAGCGGCTCTGGAGATAGAGCGCGAAGTCGCGACGACCCTCCTGATAGAGCCAGTGCGCCAGACGATGTGTCTGCACGGCATGGAAGCCCTTGAAATAGAGCACTGGCATGATGAAGCGGTCGCAGGCCGGATCGCGGTCGTAATAGGCCTGGATGTCGACGCGTACGATCGAGCTCCATTCCGGATTGGCCTTCTGCATGGCCTTGAAGCTCTGGCGGATGATGTCGGCGCCCAGATCCTGATGCGCCAATCGCTCGGCGAGCCGGTGGATAACGGCGTCTTCCAGCGTCTCCTGATTGAGCACGGTCGAATAGAGAAAGGCGGCGAGCAACGGGTCACGCTCGACGGCCTCGGTTGCCTCGTCGCGAACAGCGCGCCAGATCGGATCGACCGGCTGGAGGTTTGAACCTCTTGCGATGCTAAGGGTATTCATCGACACGCTCCCCATTGCCGACGGGCGGCGCTATAGGCTCTATGGCTGGTCCTATAAGGCAAATCGCCGTTCGGTTGAACTCAATTTTCCTTAGTCGTCCTTCAAATGGAATTGGTTCATCGGGATTCAAGACGGCATGGCAAACGAACCCTTGATCGGCGCAGCGCTTAAAACTGAACTTTCCGCGTTTTATCGGCAGCCTGATCGACATTACCACGGCCTCGACCATATCGAGGCGCTGCTCCATCTGCTCGGTGAAAACCGATCCGAATTCGCCGACCCGGAGGCGGTCGAGGCGGCGATCTGGTTCCACGACGCCATCTACGACAGCCGGCGCGCCGACAACGAGGCGAAGAGCGCGGCGCTGGCCGCCGATCGGCTGGCAGGCACGGTCGACCCTGCCCGCCTTTCGCGCGTCGTCGCGATGATAGAGGCGACGGCGACGCATGCCCTGCCCGACCTCCCGGGCAAAGCACGTCGCGACGCTGCGCTGTTCCTGGATATGGATCTTGCGATCCTCGGTGCGCCTGCCGACGCCTTCGACGCCTACGAAGCCGCCATACGCCGGGAATATGGGTGGGTGGACGAAGCCTCCTGGCGGACCGGACGTGCTGCCGTGCTGCGGAAATTCGCGGACCGCCCGGCGATCTTCCACACTGACCTCTTCGGGACGCGCTACGAACAGCCTGCGCGGAAAAACATCGAGAGGTCGTTGTCGCAGCTCAACGGTTAGGAGCGCCAGTCCTCTTTCGACGCCGCTTCTCCCACCACACATTCATCCGCCGCCTGCCCCGCCGCGCCCATGCCAAATCGTGAGACAGGACGAGCAAACCGAGTGGAATCATCCAGAAGCCCAGCACGGGCAGGAACCCGAGGCAGCCCAAAAACACTAGGCCGGAGCCCATAGAAATGCGTAGCGCCTTGGACTGTGGCAGGTGAAAATCCCGCCCCAGGACATTGATTCTGCGCCGAGGATGAAGGCTGTGATCGATCGGCTTGTCGGTCATGCGCTGTTGCGTCTCGCTCCATGCCTAACGTCTTGCCGCACGTCGGCGGCACGCATTAACGCCTGAGCCGCGCATATGATGCGATTTGGCGCAAATTGCGAGAAGGCAGACGAATCCAACCGGGAAAAAGTGCCTTTCTGCTCTTTGCAAACGCGAAAGGTATGCTATAGGGCAGCCCGCAGTCGCGAGAGCGATGTTCCCTGATAGCTCAGTTGGTAGAGCGTTCGACTGTTAATCGAATGGTCGCAGGTTCGAGTCCTGCTCAGGGAGCCACTTATCCTCTGAACTTTCTGAATGTTGGGCCGGTCGGCTGATGTCGGCCCTCGTCAACTGTTGTCAATTCCTCTCCGTTTCTGTTGCCTTCGGGAACCCTTGGCTGCCCTGCGAGTTCGTCTCGGACGAGGTTTGCTATGAGCTGGTTGGATAGCCTGTCAGCCGAGATTTTTCCGAGAGCACACACAAAGCTGTTGCTGCAGCAAAAGCGTGCAGAGTTGCGGGTGATCGCAGCCGCCAAGGCTGCCTTCGAAAGGAGATTTTCAATGGACAACCAACACGACGCGAAACGTAATGATGACGACGACGAGGGCGTGATCGTCGCCGGACCGGATGCACGCGCCCGGGCGCGTGGCGAGAAGAAGGACGACGCCAAGGCGCGGAACGGCAGAAAAAAGCACGAGGAAAGCAAAACGCCGACGCGCGACACACGGGATTCGCCTGCCGAAAACCCGAAGACCGCCGCTGATGGCGAATTGCCGATCAAGCATGACGGTCATTAGGCCGGACAGTTCGGTGCCCTCGGAACAGGAGCTGAAGCGTCACTTTTTGCTTGCGCCGGTCCGCCTGTCATGATGCCTGTCGGCTCCCCGCCGCCAGGAACACATTATGCTGCCAGTCGCCGTCCCGCCCGCACATCCGCAATGCCCTATTTGCAAGGGGACGATATTTGGGCCAGGACCGAAGGGGCGCAAAGCTCCGAATGGAACGATGCCGCGCTGTGCCGGTTGCCAGTCACTCGAGCGTCACCGCATCTTCCGCGTCATGTTCGACACGCTGGGAACGGACGGTTTTGCCGACTGGAAGGCCATCCAGTTCAGCCCTGATGCAACGGTCGATCCGTCATGGTTCGCATCCCATGAGCTTTCTGTCTACGGCGAACCGGGCGGACTGGACATCCAGGCGATCGACAAGCCAGACGCGGCCTATGACATCGCCATCTGCTCGCATGTGATCGAACATGTCGGCGACGACCGCAAGGCGTTGCACGAGTTGCTGCGCATCGTGAAGCCCGAAGGCATGCTCTACCTCGCCTTCCCCGATCCGTTCCGCGAGGAGGTGACGCGCGACTGGGGCTTTCCGAAGCCGGAAAAGCACGGTCACTGGCGCGTCTATGGCTCCGACGTGGTAAAGCGCTTCGCCGCCTATATTCCGGACCAGCCGGTCCTCGCCTATCGCGGCGAGGATCCTGTCACGGGAGAGTGGGAAGGCGCATTCCTGCTGCCACGCTCCGCGGCCCGTTACCGCTGGATTGTGGAGCGGCTGGGGTCATCGGTCAGTCTGTTTTCGGGGCCGAAAGCCTGACCAAGCTACTGGCCTGCCTTTACGTCGGCGGAAAAGCGCAGTTCGCGCATTGGCCTGACCTTGGCGGTCGTCTCGGCGTAGGTCGGGTGCGCCTTGTAGGCTGCCAGGGCCGCCTCGTCGGGAAATTCGGCATAGACGACGATGTCGATGTCGTTGCCGTAGGGATCGACTTTCGAGTTCAGCGCCACCTCGAAAACCGTGGAATGCGGGATCGTGCCGAGTGCCTCCAAGCCATCGCGGATTGCCTCGATGTCGTCGCTCCTCTTCGCGCTGAAAAACACGATGTGCCTGATCAACTCCGCCTCCGGACCGCGCCCCTGAACGGGGCCAGATGAAGCGCGGGCTCACGGCCCGCGCGGCCTTCTTGTGTCGCCGAACGGCTCAGGTCAACCGTGACGAATTCACGCGCCCGAGATACGGACCGAAATCAACCTGTTGCCATGCCCACGAGGCGCTTCACCTCAAGGACGGCCGAGCCGACATACCGGCCCTCGTTGTAACCGAAGTCCCAGATCAGGAATGCGGTTATGGCACAGATAACAATCACGTAGCGCATGTCGTGCTCCCAGCCAAAGCATCAGTCTTTTTTGACCGATGCGCAACGGCCAATCGGGGCGGTTTGATCGAGCAGACGAAACCATCTTCGCCCGGTTCATCAAGCCTGGATCAAATCCTCGTCCAGTCCGGTCGGGTCGGAAGCGGCCGGAATGACGGTCGGTTCGTCCAGACGTGTTAGGCGCTCCTCGTCGCGAGCAGCTTCCTCGTGCCTGTCGATCTGGGTAATCAGCCGTGCGCTGCGCTGGCCGCTGACGTAGATCCAGAGCCAGCTCAGCATGACGCTGATGCGGTTTCTGAGGCCGATCAGGAAGTAGATATGGGCGATGCCCCAGATCCACCAGGCAAGGCGTCCCTTCAGCTTCATCCAGCCGAAATCGATCGCCGCCGCGCGCTTGCCGATGGTGGCGAGATCGCCGGCGTGCCGGTATTTGAACGGGCGTGATGAGCGGTCGCCTGCTAGCCGCGCCTTGATCGTTGCGGCGACATGCATGCCCTGCTGCTTGGCGGCGGGCGCGATGCCGGGAACGTTCCGATCCGCGTCCCACCTGACCAGCGCTGTGTCGCCTATGGCAAAGATTTCCGGGTGGCCCGGCAGGGTCAGGTCTGGCTCCACAATTATGCGTCCCGCCTTGTCGGCTTTTGCAACAAGCCATTCCGCGGCCGGCGACGCGGCCACGCCGGCAGCCCAGATGACGGCCCCGGCAGGAAGATGCCGGCCGCCGAACACGACGCCGTCAGCCGCGCATTCGGTTACCGAATTGCCGAGCTCGACAGTGACACCGAGCTTTTCCAGCGCTTGCTTGGCATAGGTGGACAGTTCCGGCTTGAACCCCGGAAGGATGCGCGATCCGGCCTCGATCAGCACGACCCGCGTTGTCCGCGTATCGATGTTACGGAATTCGCCGACGAGCGTGTCGCGTGCCAGCTCGGCGATGGTGCCGGCCAACTCGACGCCGGTCGGGCCGCCGCCGATGACGACGAATGTCATCAGCGCGCGTTGCCTTTCGAGGTCGGTTTCGCGCTCCGCGCGCTCGAACGCCAGCAATATGCGCCGGCGGATGGTCGTCGCATCCTCCAGCGTCTTGAGACCGGGCGCGAACGGTTCCCATTCGTCGTGACCGAAATAGGCGTGGCGCGCTCCGGTCGCGAGGACGAGAGTGTCATAGTCGACGAAACCGCCGTCATCAAACAACACTCGGCTGTTTTCGGCATCGACGCCGATCACGGTCCCGAGGAGCGTCGTCGCGTTCTTGCGCTTGCGCAAGAGATGCCTGATCGGCCAGGCGATTTCCGAGGTTGCGAGCGCCGTCGTCGCGACCTGATAGAGAAGCGGCTGGAAGAGATGGTGGTTGCGCTGGTCTACCACGGTAATGCTTACCGGCGAACTCGAAAGCGCGCGCGTACACTCAAGCCCGCCAAAGCCGGCGCCCACGATGACGACACGGTGAGTTCCCTGTTCCATCTTCCCGATCTTCGCTCGCCCGGTCCTTCAAAGATAGGGCTTCGAGGCGAAACGTCGATGCGCCGCCTTCCCGACAGGCAGATGTCGCGAATGTGCCCGTCAGCGTGGTGCGTCTGGCCTATCCTGCCCTTGGAGGATCATCATGCCAGACGACCTGAACGATTGGCCTGCCATAGCACGCTGGCGCAAAGCCGAACGCGAGCGCTTGATTGCAGAGCGTCTGTCGATCCCGACGGATACACGCGCCGAAAGATCGATCGAGATTGCCCGGCAACTCGACATTCTCCTCGGCAATGTGGCGGGCCGCGTCGTCAGCCTCTACTGGCCGTTCAGGGGCGAGCCGGACCTTCGGCCATGGGTGGCTTCGCTTGTCGCGCGCGATGCGACGCCAGCCCTCCCTGTCGTCATCGAAAAGGCGCGACCGCTGGTCTTCCGCGCTTACCGACCCGGCGACAAGCTGGAAAAAGGCGTCTGGAATATCCCGATCCCGGCAGTAGATGAGCCTGTGACTCCCAACGTCGTCATCGCCCCGCTGGTGGGCGTCGATCCCGGCAACTACAGGCTCGGATACGGCGGCGGCTTCTTCGACCGGACGCTCGCCGCCCTGCCCCGCAAACCGCTGGTCGTGGGCATCGGTTACCAGACGCAGCGCATCCCGACGATCCACCCGCAGCCGCACGACATCCCGATGGATCGGATCGTGGTGGTCTAAGCCAGTTCCGGCTTCATGCCGACAGCCGTTCGGTCGACGATCTCGCGCAGCGCGAAGGACGAGTTGATCTTCGTCACATGCGGCATGGCCGTCAGCCATTCCTTGTGGATGCGCTCATAGTCCTGCAGATCCTTCGCTGCTATGCGCAGGATATAATCGTATTCCCCCGACATCAGGTGGCACGACAGGATGTTGGGACAGCGCTTCACGGCGGCCTCGAATTCGGTCAGCGTCTTCTCGAACTGTCCAGACAGCGAGATGTGCACGATCGCCGTCATCTGGTGTCCGAGCGCCGCATTGGAAAGCTGGGCGTGATACCCTCGGATGACACCCGATTTCTCCAGATTGTCGAGACGGCGTGAGCAGGCCGACTGAGACAGCCCGACCTTTTCGGCGAGCGCGGCATTGGGCATCCGCCCGTCTTTCTGCAGCGCCTCGAGTATGGCGATATCGATCCTGTCCAGCGACAATGTTCGAAATTCCTTCGACTATCGTTGTCTTTCACGCAACAAATAGCGAGCCAAAGACGAGATCGCAACGCCATATGCAAACACGTTCGACGCATTTTCTGGTCTAATTCCTTCATACAGGGAACATGGCTGCAAAGGCCAACAGGAGATCACAGATGCGCGTCGGCTGCCCAAAGGAAATCAAGAACTACGAATATCGCGTCGGCCTCACCCCCGGTGCGGTCCGCGAATACATCGCCCACGGTCATGAAGTGCTGGTCGAGACCGGCGCAGGCGCTGGCATTGGCGCTTCCGACGACACCTACCGCGCCGCCGGCGCGAAGATCGCCAGGACCGCCGAGGAAGTATTCGCCAAGTCGGATATGATCGTGAAGGTGAAGGAGCCGCAGCCGGGCGAATGGGTCCAGTTGCGCGACGGCCAGATCCTCTACACCTACCTCCACCTTGCTCCCGATCCGGATCAGACCAAAGGCCTGCTCGCGTCCGGCGTGACCGCTGTCGCCTACGAGACCGTCACCGACGAGCGCGGCGGCCTGCCGTTGCTGGCGCCGATGTCGGAGGTCGCCGGCCGTCTTGCGATCCAGGCCGGCGCGACGGCGCTCCAGAAGGCCAATGGCGGTCGTGGCGTGCTGCTCGGCGGCGTGCCGGGAGTGCTGCCGGGCAAGGTCGTCGTGCTCGGCGGCGGCGTGGTCGGGCTGAACGCCGCGAAGATCGCGGTCGGTTCCGGCGCCGACGTGACGATCATCGACCGTTCGATCCCACGCCTGCGCCAGCTCGACGACATCTTCAACGGCCGCGTTCACACCCGCTATTCCTCGATCGAGGCGCTGGAAGAGGAATGCTTCGCGGCCGATATAGTGGTCGGCGCAGTGCTGATCCCCGGCGCGGCGGCGCCCAAGCTGGTGTCGCGCGAGATGCTTTCGGGCATGAAGAAGGGCTCGGTGCTTGTCGACGTCGCCATCGATCAGGGCGGCTGCTTTGAGACCTCGCATGCCACCACCCACGCCGACCCGACCTACGAGGTAGACGGCATCATCCACTACTGCGTTGCCAATATGCCTGGCGCGGTGCCGGTCACCTCGGCGCATGCGCTGAACAACGCCACGCTTCACTACGGGCTGGCGCTTGCCGACAAGGGCATCAAGGCGATCCTCGACGACCAGCATCTGCGCAACGGCCTGAACGTCCACAAGGGCCGCGTTACCAACCGCGCGGTGGCCGATGCTCTCGGCTACGAGACGGTGGAGCCGAAGGCCGCACTCGCCGCCTGACTGCGACGCTTCCGATCCCTTCAAAGGCCCGCCATCCGGCGGGCTTTTTTTATGGCGGCAACGCCAGCTGACGTTTGGGTAGGTAATTCCGGGCTGTTGCAATTGTGCTACTGCACATTGCATCGGCATTCTGTAGGTTGTGTTCGCGAGTTTTGTGGGGACAGTCCGAATTATGAGCTACATCAATGTGATACGAGCGATTGCGCTTGGTTCCGTGTGCGCGATCGCGATGAACGGCGTGGCTCATTCAGCGGACGCGGTTGTAGAGGCACCCGTCCTAGACGTGCCGGTCATCAGTTGGACCGGGGGATATGTCGGCCTCAACGCAGGCTACAGCTGGGGCGACCTCGATCAGACGGCGACGATCGATCCATTCAGCATTCTTGGTGGATTGGTGACGTTTGATGGGTTTTCCGGCAGCTACGGCTCAGACCTCGATGGCTTTTCAGGCGGCGCGCAAGCTGGTTACAACTGGCAGGCGGGAGGCTTCGTGTTCGGCCTTGAGGCGGACATTCAGGCGGCCAGTATCGACACGACAGTCTCGGGAACCGAAGTGCTGGAGCTTGATACCGGTCTTGGTCCCGTACCCTTCGAGACGTCTGTCAGCACGACCACCAAATTGGAATGGTTCGGAACAGCGCGGCTGCGCGCAGGCTTCGTGCCGACCGAGCGGTTGCTCGTCTATGGCACCGGCGGCTTTGCCTATGGCCGGACGAAAAGCACTTCGACAATCCTTGGCTCATACCTCAGCCCAGGCGACATACTCGATGATTCATCGAGTTCATCCACGACACGCACCGGCTGGACCGCCGGCGCAGGCGCAGAATATGCGATCGACGCCAACTGGAGCCTTAAGGGCGAGTATCTCTACACCGATCTCGGCGACGAGCGGGTATTCAATTACAACGAGGACGATGTCATCGTCGGTCTTTCCAACGACATTGATTTCCATACGGTCCGCATAGGCCTGAACTACCGGTTCTAGGACGCCTGGGCGGGAGCCTGCCACAGAGGAAACGCACACGACAGGGCCGGCCTTGCGCTGGCCCTTGTCTTTTGCGGACATAGTTTTGACGCAAGGGAAAGGCATCGCCGCGCCGGGCATGTTTTGGGGGCGATAATGGACGCGGCAGAGCTGGCGTTGCGGGCTATCGGGGGATTTTACGCGTTTGCAGCGATCGTCGCGATCCGCGCCGGCGCGATGGGTGAAGTCCTGACCAAGGCCCTGATCGCCATCAAGGGCACGATGACGGACGAGGACCGCGCCGACAGGATGCGGACCAAGCTCCTCGTCGTGAATTCCGTACTGATGGGCATTGGTGGCGTTCTGCTCGCCGCCCTTCTCGACATCGCGCTGCCGGTCTTCCTTCTGTCGGTGCTGATCTATATTGCCTACATCCTCGTGATCGCGCCGCGTTACCTCGATCCCTACGATCCGCCGGACGAGCAAGGCCGGCGACAGAGCCGCAATGCGATGTGGATCTATCTTGGCGCTGCCGCCTTTGTGGTGCTTGGCTGGCGGCATGGCCTGTTGAGGCCCGTCATGGAGGAATCCGCCGCTGTGCTGGTGATTGCCGCCCTCGCCTCGGCCGGCATCGTTGGCTACGCGGTCAAGACGTTCGCGCCTCTGCGCGGAAAATCGCCCACTTCGTTCGACGCGTCAGTGGACAGCGACGAAGAGCCATACGACCCCGAAGATGATGTGCCCGACAAGCTTGTCGTTACACCCTCTTACGGCGGCGGGCTGATCGATGCCGACACTGGGGACAATATCGGCTGGCTGCCGGTCGATATCCTTCCGCAGGACAAGGCCGAGATGGTCTATGCGTGGTCAGATATGTTCCGCGAGCTCGCTGACCCTCACGATCCCGAACGTCGTCGGCTCAAAGACCCGGCAAGGCAGGCAGAGATCGAGGAGGCCGGGCGGCCGATCTACGAATGGTTGCTCGCACAGCTCGGCGCCGAGCGTGTCAGCTTCGAGCCGGTGGCGCGGCCGCGCCTGCCCGAGATCTTCCCGAAGGCGATCAAGGTCATGGCCGACTACGGTTGCGATCCGCTGTGGTACGTCGATTCAGAGGAGGTCGGCGGCATATACCAGCATGCGATGGGCATCTCGTGGTCCCTGGCGATGGACCTCGGCGACTGGGTTCTCGAATTCAATGGAGCGCTGAACCGGGACGACCCCGGCGGCGAGCCGAAATGGAGCGAGCAACAGTTCGCGGATCATTCCGAACGCGGGCGTGCGCTTGCCGTGCGGCTGGCCGATGAACTCGCCCGGACCGGCCGCGCCGACATTCCCGTCTGGTTCCACGGTGTCGGCGCGACGCCGGAGCGCGTTTCCTGATCGGGATTGCGCTCCGCCCTTACTGCGTCAGGAAGTCGTCGAAGCGGCGCAGTGTCACGCGACGGTTGCGCCATTCAGGGTTGGGCGTCGGAACCAGCAGATACTCCTCGCCATAGCCCACAGTTTCCAGGGCTCGACGAGGAATGCCGAACTCGCGCACCAGCGTCCATTTCAGCGACTCTGCGCGGCGCTCGGACAGGGCAAGGTTGGATGCCTGCGAGCCGACGGCATCGGTATGCCCTTCGATCAGGAACTTCGCGCGTGGCCGGCGAGCCAACACACTTTCAAGCGCGTCGGCGATATTCTCCACCTTTCGGTATTGCGAGCGCGGGATTTCAGCGGAGGCAAAAGCGAAGTTAATCGACTGGATGTCGATCGACGGCGCCATGCGACGCAGTTCCGGCCGGCGCTTGAACTCGCGGACGGTGACGCGATCCTCCGGACGGACACGCCTGCGCGGTGCGGCGTCGAGTTGCTGCTCGATCTGGCGCGATGACGGCATGGCGTCCTGTGCGTTGGCGAGCGTCGGGAGCGCCAGAAAGGAAATGGCGGCTCCGGCAAACTGGCGACGGTTCAACATGGTTATGCTCCTCGTATTGTCGGGCGCGTGGCTCGCGCCACACTCGCCGCGACCATGGCGAAACGAAGGTGAACTTGCGCTGAACGGCCAGTTCAGCGTATCGACCGTCAAGGACGCATGACGCTTGCCGAACGCTCCTGAAAGGGTAGCGGATGCACCATTTCGTTCTTCTGCCCTACCGGCGAAAACCCAAGCTTCTGGTAGAGCGGAAGCGCAGCGGGATGGTCGAGCGTGCAGGTCTGCACTACGATCTGCCTGGGGTTCGTCGCCCAAGCAGCCTCGATCGCGGCTCCGAGGAACCACCGGCCAAGCCCCATCCCGGTCACATGCTCCATCATACCGAAATAGGCGATCTCGGTTTCGTCGGCGCTGTACGGGTTGATGTCGAAGAAGCCTGCGGGCGCGCCATCGATATAGAGTACGCGGATGTCACGGCCGGGCTTGCGGATCTTGGCCTCCAGCTCCTCGTCGTCAAGGCGCAGGACGTTCACCCATTGCCATTTGCGGCCGACGCGATCCATCAAGTAGCGATAGAAATGCAGCGGCATGTCGCGCGTCTTCATCAGGGCGATGTTTATGTTGGCCGGCGGATGCGGGTAGTGCGCCGGCTGGCGCTGCATCTCGAGGAACGTGACCGTAACCTCTATAGGGTCCAGCCGCTCGACCCCGTTTGCCGCCTCGATGTGATCCATGCCTATTTGCCCTTGACGACCGGCGTGTCCGATCGGCTGCCCCATTCCGTCCACGATCCGTCATAGAGCCGGTTGGCGGAGTGGCCGAGCGTCTCCAGCGCGAGCGTGATGACGGCCGCCGTGATGCCGGAGCCGCACGAGGTAACCACCGGCTTTGACAGGTCGATCCCGGCTTCGTCGAAACGCTTTCGGAGTTCATCCGGGGGCAACAGCTTGCCATCCTTCGCAAGCGAGGATGCCGGAAGGCTTTTTGCCCCCGGCATGTGTCCGCCACGCACTCCGGCCCGAGGTTCTGGATCGTCTCCCGTAAAGCGGCCTGCCGGCCGAGCATCCGCGATCTGGCTTTCGCCGGTCGCGACGATCTTCAGCATGTCCTCGATGGAGGCGACGCGTGAAGCGTCGAAATCGACGTGGAAGAAGTTCGGCGCAATCTTGGTTTTCTCTGCCGTCACGGGCCTGTCTTCAGCTTTCCATCGGTCGAAGCCGCCGTCCAGCACATAGACCTGGAAGACGCCCATGGTCCGGAACATCCACCAGACACGCGGTGCGGAGAACATGCCGGGGCCGTCGTAGACGACGATCGTGTCGTCTGCCGAAATGCCCATGGAGCCCGCATGGCGCGCGAAGGTCAGGGGATCGGGCAAGGTGTGCGGCAGCGCGGCGTCGGGCGCGACGACGGCGTCCTGATCGAAGAAGATCGCTCCGGGAATGTGCGCGGCATCGTATTCGGCGCGCGCGTTTCGCCCCTGAGCGGGCAGGTACCAGGATGCATCGACGATGGAGATGCCGGGCGAACCAAGCCGTTGCTGCAGCCAGTCGGCGTCGATGGTGAAGGCTCCGGTCTCGGCCATGTCTACCTCCGCAACGCTGGCAACGCCCTTCCAATAGCGTGGCAGGACGAAAAGTGAAATGGTCTGTTTCGCCCTATGTAGGCGGCAGTCCGAACCGGATGCGGAATCGGCGGTTTTCGCGCCCCTTCTTTTCGATCTTGCCGATATGGATGTCGCCGATCTCGCCGGTAGAGCGGACATGCGTCCCGCCGCAAGGCTGGCTGTCGACGGAGCCGTTTTCGCCGATCAGGACCAGCCTGATGCGGCCGGTGCCGGTCGGCGGACGCACGTTCTTCGACTTCACCAGCGTTGGGTTCGCGGCGAGATCTTCGTCGCTGATCCATCGCGTCGAAATCGGATGATCGGCGTGCACCAGCTCCATCAGCAGCGCAGTCACATCTTCCTTGGTGAAGCCGGCTTCCGGTATGTCGAAATCCACCCGGGAGTCATCCTCGGCGACCGCCGCGCCAGTGATCGGAAACGGACAGACGACCGTCACCAGATGGCAGGCCGCATGCATGCGCATCAGCCGGTGCCGGCGTGCCCAGTCGATGGCGAGACGCACCCTGTCGCCCGGTTTCAGTCCTGCATCCGCCGCCGGCACATGAATGATCTCGTCCTTGGTCTCGCCGGTGATCGTCGCCGCGATGTCGATCGTCCGGCCATCGGCCGTGGTCAGCTTGCCGGTGTCGCCGGGCTGTCCGCCCGATGTGGCGTAGAAGATCGTACGGTCGAGCACGATCCCGCCTCGCTCGTTGACGTGGACAACCTCAGCATCCGCTTCGGCGAGGTAGCTATCGTCGCGAAACAGCGCGTCCGTGACGAAGGCCATCAGACGACCTTTTTGTAGGGCACGGTGATCTCGGGACGACGATCCATCCAGAACGGGACCGGCAGGTTCTTCTCGCGCAGAAAATCGGGATTGAACAGCTTCGACTGGTAGCGCGTGCCATAGTCGCAGAGGATGGTGACGATGGTGTGCCCCGGGCCGAGATCCTTCGCCAGCCGGATCGCGCCGGCGATGTTGATGCCTGACGAGCCGCCGAGGCACATGCCCTCCTCCTGCACCAGATCGAAGACGATCGGCAGCGCTTCCTCGTCCGGCACCTGGTAGGAGAAGTCGGGCGTGAAGTCTTCGAGATTTGCGGTGATGCGCCCCTGCCCTATGCCCTCGGTGATCGACGAGCCTTCCGCCTTCAGCACGCCGTCGGTGTAGAAGCTGTAGAGCGATGCGCCGAGCGGATCGGCCAGCGCGACCTTGACCGTCTTGCTGTGGTCCTTGAGGCCCGCCGCCACACCTGCCAGCGTTCCGCCGGTGCCGACTGCGGAGACGAAGCCGTCGACCTTGCCGCCGGTCTGCTGCCAGATTTCCTGCGCGGTGGTGCGTACGTGTCCGTCGCGGTTGGCGACATTGTCGAACTGGTTGGCCCAGATCGCGCCGTTCGGTTCCGTCCGAGCAAGCTGCTCGGCCAGACGGCCGGACACCTTCACGTAGTTGTTCGGGTTCTTGTAGGGAACGGCGGGCACCTCGATCAGTTCGGCCCCCAGCACACGGAGCGCGTCCTTCTTCTCCTGGCTCTGCGTGTCCGGAATGACGATGACCGTGCGGTAGCCGAGCGCCTTGGCGACGACGGTCAGCCCGATCCCCGTATTGCCGGCGGTCCCCTCGACAATGACGCCGCCGGGCTTCAGCAGGCCCTTCGCTTCCGCATCACGGATGATGAAGAGGCCGGCGCGGTCCTTCACCGACTGGCCGGGATTCATGAATTCCGCCTTGCCGAGGATTTCGCAGCCTGTCTTCTCGGAGGCCCGTTTCAGCCGGATCAAGGGCGTGTTGCCGATGGTTTCGATCACGGAACGGTTCATGCTGACTTCCCTTGCTGGCGGGGCCTTGATGGCGACCAAGTGCGGCCTGCCCGGTTCTAGAAACGGCAATCCCGCCTTTCAAGCAAAGATATTCTCTGAACGATAGGTCCAGCGGGCCGCACGTTTCGGCAGCGACTTATCGGCGCAACCGCATATTGCTTTCGATTTCCGGTTCGGCCAGATGCATAGTGGGCAAGCGTACTGGGTTGGCGGGCTTAAAGATGGCGATATACAGGGCCGACAGGCGGCACGGCATAGCCTGGATCACAGGCGGAGCAACGGGCATTGGCCGTCAGCTCGCGCTGGACCTGGCTGCGGAAGGCTGGACCGTCGCGATCAACTCACGTAGCCAGGATCCCATTGAGCCGGTCATAGAGGCTGCGGCCAATCTTCCCGGCAAGGTCTTGGCCTACTACTGCGATGTGACGGACGAACAGGGCATGGCCGCGAGCGTCGAGGCAATCGAGGCCGAGGCCGGACCGATTGTGCTCGCTGTGCTGAACGCCGGCGTCTACATCCCGGTGCACGCCGAGAGCCTTAGCCTGCCAAGCATCCGCAAGACCTATGACGTGAATATCTTCGGCGTCCTAAACGGCCTTGTCCCGGTTGTTGAGCGCATGCGGTCGCGCGGCCGTGGCCATATCGTGCTGGTCGGGTCGGTTACGGCCTATTTCGGCTGGCCCACGCTCGCTGCCTACGGCGCGACCAAGGCCGCGCTCAACAACATGGCCGAGGCGCTGCACTACGACCTTCCGAAGATGAACATCCGCATCCAAATCGTGAATCCCGGCTTCGTCGATACGCCGCTCGCCGCCAAGAACGAGATCCTGATGCCCGCCCTCATGCCGGTCAAGAAGGCGTCGAAACGGATGATGCGTGCCATCCGTTCCGGCGGGTTCGAAACCACGTTTCCGCACCGCTTCACCTGGGGGATGAAGCTTCTGAGGATGTTGCCCCACCGCCTCGTGTTCGGCTTCATGAACTACGTGGCCCGCTGGCGGGGCTATCCGCTCATGCCGGGCCGCAAACGCGACTAGGCGGGGCTATTGCTTCGTCGGAGCGGCGAGGCCCTGCTCCTGATAGACCGCCTCGCCGTCGATCAGGGTCAGCATGACCTTCGCGGAGTCTATCTCCGTCGGCGCGATCTTCCTCAGGTCCTTGTCCAGCACGATCACGTCCGCGCGCTTGCCCGCCGTCAGCGTCCCAGAATTCGAATCGTCTCCTGCCGCGAACGCTGCGTTGACCGTGTAGGCGCGTAGCATGTCGTCCAATTCCAGCCTGTGTTGGGGCGTCAGCACGCGTCCGTTGGAGGCTTCCGGGTCCTGGCGGGTCACGCCGATCTGGATCGCTTCCAGCGGGTTCATCGACGAGACGCTCCAGTCGCTTGCACCGGCGATCGTCGCGCCCGCCTTCTTGAGTGCGCCGAACGGATAAAGCCATTCTGAGCGCTCCGGCCCGAGGACCGGTTCTGTCAGGTCGACGATGTAGGTCTCTGGATAGGCCCACAGCGCCTGAATGTTGGCGATGACGCCGAGCGGCGCGAAGCGCTCGAGATCGGCAGGATCGACGAGCTCCAGGTGCGTGATCTGCGGACGCCGGTCAGTCGTGCCGTTGGCCTTTTTCGCAGCCTCGGAAGCGTCGAGCGCAACGCGTACGGCGCGGTCGCCGATCGCATGAAAATGCAACCGCAGGCCGGCCTTGTCGGCGGCAGTCGCGATCGCGTTGATCTGCTCGGGCGTGAACAGGAGATCGCCGGCCGAATTCGAGCCGACATACGCTTCCAGAAGCGCGGCGGTTCCAGTCTCGATGACGCCATCGACGAAGAGTTTCACCGAGTCGATCTGGAAATGCGGCGACTTGTATTGCTTCTGCAGGTCGAGGACGTGCTGGACGTGGTCCACGCCAGCCGCCGCGTCGATCGGAATAGCGGCTTTGACCCGCAGCTTCAGCTTTCCGGCAGCATCCGCACGCTCGTAGCCCTTGATCATCCAGTCCTCGAGGCCCGGATCGATGATGGCCGAAATGCCGTAGCTGATCGCTTCGGCCTGCGCCTTCTCGAGGCCCGTGTCGACCTGGCTGTCCGGGTATTCTGGCATGATGTCGTGAACCAGCGCCATCGCCTTTTCCCGCAGCATGCCGGTCGGGTTGCCGCTGGCATCGCGGTCGATCCGGCCGCCGTCGGGATCCTTCGTCTCGGCTGTAATGCCGGCGGCTTTGAGCGCGGCCGAGTTGGCCCAGCCGGAGTGACCGTCCACATCGTCGAAGAAGGCTGGCCGGTCGCCGGTGATCTTGTCGAGGGCCGCCGCGCTGGGGTCCTTGTAGACCGCCACGCTCCAGCCGCCGCCGCGCAACCATGCGCCTTCGGGCAGCGTCGCCAAGACAGGTTCGATCGCAGCCCGCAGTCCCGCTTCGTCCGAAACGTCGGCGAGGCTGATGTCCTCTGCCTGCGCGGAACTCCAGACGAGGTGGTTATGCGAGTCCTGAAAGGCCGGCATGACCAGCATGTCCGCCGACAGGTCGTAGATGGTCGCGCCTTTCAAATATGGTTCGACATCTGCCGCCGTGCCGACCGCTGCGATCTTGCCGTCCACCAGCGCAATGGCCTCAGCCTCCGGCTTTGCGTCGTCCATGGTCAGCACGCGCGCGCCGCGCAGCACGATCGTGTCGGCATAGGCCGCTGAACCGAGCATAAGCGAGGCTACGCTCGCGATCAGGCCGAATTTCCAAGGCTTTATCGGCATATGTTCCTCCGCGTTTTATCCTGTCAGCCTACAGGCGGACATTGGTCGGTCAAGCGAGGGGCCGCGCGTCCTTGCCAAATATTTTCTCTGCGCCATGTCGGTTCTCGAAATACAGATGCGTTCTTAAGAACGACAGCCCGCAATACTGTCGGGCGCTGCAACAAACTTGGAGGTAAATGACTGATGCGTGTCATGGTGATCGTCAAGGCGACGAAGGAAAGCGAGGCTGGCGAACTGCCGAGCCAGGAATTGCTGACCGCGATGATGAACTACAACGAGGAACTGGTGAAAGCGGGCATCTTGCTCGCCGGCGACGGGCTGAAGCCGACCTCCAAGGGAGCCCGTGTTCACTTCGACGGCGCCGAGCGCACCGTCATCGACGGCCCCTTTGCGGAAACCAAGGAACTGATAGCAGGCTACTGGCTCTGGGAGATCGGTTCGATGGAAGAAGCCATCGAATGGGTGAAGCGCTGTCCGAACCCTATGCCCGGCCCGTCGGACATTGAAATCCGGCCGTTGTACGGATTGGACGACTTCGGCGACCTCGCAACGCCCGAGATGCGCGAACAGTACGACCGCATGCACGAGGAAGGCGAAAAGCTCGCTAAACGGCCCTGATCACCCGGTCCTCTCCGGTCGGGCATCGCGCGAAAACAGATAGATGAACAGCGCGACACCGACCGCCAGCGCATAAAAGGAAAACAGCGCCGCGTATGCTGCCGTGGGATCATCCGGCGACGACCACGCAGTGACCACGCCGCCTGTCGCGAACTGCATCACGCCGACGCCACCGATCGAGAAGAAGTTCATCAGGGTCACGCCACGTCCCGTCAGGTGCGCCGGAATGAAGGATCTGGGGTGCGCGATCAGCAGGCCGTAGCTGCCGCTCAGGAAGCCGATCGCCACGAGCAGGACGGTCGCCACGGTCAACGCCGGCTGCGGGTTCAGGGCCAGGAACAGCAGGATAGCAAAGCAAAGCATGTTGCCGGGGATAGCGATCCATTTGCGCGTGCGGAAAATCGTGTCCAGCGGCCCGTAGAACAGCGCACCGGCAACCATCGCCAGCGCCATCAACAGCGTCACGTTGCCAATCGCCAGAGTATCGAGCCCAAACACGTCCTCGAGATACGGACCGGCCCAGAGGCCTCTGATGCCGCTCGGCGGCGCATAGTTGATCGCCACCAACGGAATGATCGGCCAAAGCACGCGCATGCGCAGCAATTCGACATATCCGGAAATGCCCGAGGAATTGCCTTGCGCGTGAGTTAGCCCCTCGGGATCGCGTACGAAGGCAGCGATTGCCGCAGCCACAAGCATTGTCACGATGCCGAGCGCCACCAGGACCGGTCGCCAGCCGAAAAGCTCGGACGCCGCAGCCAGCGGTGCTGCGCCCAACACGTTGCCTGCAGTGCCGAAGGCTACGGCCCACGACGTCAGCACAGCGAAGCGCGCGGGCGAATGGTTTCGCGCAAAGATGAAGAGCATGGCCATCAGGATCGGCGCGCAGCCGAGTCCGATCAACGCCATTGCAGCAATGACACCCCACGGACCGGTCGACGCGGCGAACAGGAATGCGCCCGCGCCTGTAAACGCACCGAACATCAAAGCCGTCGTGCGACGCGGCCCGTAGTGATCCAGTCCAACGCCGACCGCGAACTGAGCCAGCGCAAAGACGGCGAACCATGCACCGGAGGCAAGCGAGAGGTCGGCCTTTGTCATGCCGAGTTCGGCAGTGAGCGCAGGCGTCAGGACCGCCAGAAACGAGCGGTAGAACTGCGACAGCACATAGCCGATCGCCAGCGCGGCGATGCCTGCCATGACATTCCCTCCCCGACGCGGCGCGCAAAAAAGCGGCCTGGACATCGTCCAGACCGCCTATCTCATCGATTTCATTCAGGCAATTAAGCCAAGCGCTGCTGCGTTGGCACAAAAGCCCGTAGCTTTGCGCCGGTTTAGGCTGCCCGTGCCGGCTTGCTGCCGAAACCGGGGCGACGCTTGCGGCGGAACGGCTTTCCGCCGGGCTTGCCGCCGTGCGGACGGTTGCCGTCGTGCCTGCCGCCTTCCGGCTTTCCGGCGTGCGGCCCGGCATGGGTTTTATGGCCGAAGCCACCCCGCGCTTGGCGCTTCTCGCCGTGAGCCTGCTCGCCATCAGCGCGACGTTCATCGAAACGCGGCCTCTCGCCGTGGTTCCGGTCATGGCCTTGCGGCTTCGGACCCTGGCCACGGTGATGCGGCTTGCCCTGGCGTGCGGACTGGCCGCGATCGTTGGCCGGCGCACGCTCCGATTGCCGTTCGCCCGCCGGACGCTGCGGGTCGGGTTGGCCGGTATGGTCGGCCGCGATCGGCAGCTTCATGCGAATGATCCGCTCGACCTGCCGCAGCTTGGCGTTCTCGGACGGATCGACCATCGTGACGGCGATGCCGTCGGCGCCGTTGCGGCCGGTGCGACCGATGCGGTGGACGTAGCTCTCCGCCTCGTCGGGCAGGTCGAAGTTCACGACATGGCTGATTCCGGGCACGTCGATGCCGCGCGCGGCGATGTCGGTCGCGACGAGAATGCGGACCGAACCGTCGCGAAAACCGTTCAGCGCCTTCTGGCGGGCGTTCTGGCTCTTGTTGCCGTGGATCACGGCGGCGTTAAAGCCGTCGCGTTCCAGATCGCGCACGACTCGATCCGCACCGTGCTTGGTGCGGGCGAACACGATGACCGAGTTCATCGCGGGGTCGGCCAGCATATCGGACAGCACCTTGCGCTTCTGCTTCAGGCGCGCCAGCACGACGCTCTGCTTGATCTCAGCGGCGGTCGTGCCCTGCGGCGCGACCTCGACATGCACAGGATCCTTCATGATGCCGCGCGCCAGTTCCTCGATCTCAGCCGGCATGGTGGCCGAAAAGAGCGCGGTCTGCCTGTCCTTGTGCGTTGCCTTGGCGATGCGGCGGACGTCGTTGATGAAGCCCATGTCGAGCATGCGGTCGGCCTCGTCGAGCACCAGCCAGCGCGTCTCGGAGAGGTTCAGTTCCCGCTCGCGCACAAGGTCGGTGAGACGGCCGGGCGTCGCTACGAGAACGTCAACGCCGGGCGCGAGCTTCTTGACCTGCCCGCCGCGCGAAACGCCGCCCAGCACGAGCGCGGTCGAGATGTGCATACCCTTCGACAGCAGCTTCACCGTGTCTTCGATCTGCACTGCCAGTTCGCGTGTCGGCGCAAGGATCAGCGCGCGCGCCGTCCTCGGTAGCCGCTTGGTGCCCTGTGCCACGATCTTCATCAGGATGGGCAGCGCGAAGGCGGCGGTCTTGCCGGAGCCGGTCTGCGCAACGCCGAGGATATCGCAGCCTGCAAGGTGGGGCGGAATAGCCTTTTCCTGTATCGGCTTCGGGTTGTCGAATCCAGCGGCGGCCGTCGTCTTCAGGAGCGGGCCGGTGATGCCGAGTTTGGCGAAACCGGTCGGTTCCGCAATGATTTCATTCGTCAATTTCTTCTTCTTTCAGGCGGCATGCGCCGCAAACGACCCAAGCCGCAGGGCGCAACCTGCGTCGGGCGATATGGTGGTGACCGACAAGGCGGGCGGACATCTTGATGTCCGCTCGGCTGCGCTGCCGTGCCCGCGGATCATCCGCGGGGCTTTTCCGCCGCTCACCGGAAAACTCGGGAGGGAGAAAACAGACGCAACCAGTCCAATCTCTGTGGAAGGCCGGAATACCCGGCCCAAGCGCCTATGGGGCCGCATATGGGCCAGTTCGCGCGGAATAGCAAGTCCTCCGCTGCAATGCAGCAATGCGCCGACGCCTTAATCGATACAAACCCTTCCGCCGCTTGCGCGCTCGTTGCGCCGTGCTACGAGGGGTTTGGCCAAAGGGGAGCCACCGATGAAAGACGTGCTGCAGGAACTGGAACGCCGCCGCGAGATCGCGCGGATGGGCGGAGGAGCGGCCCGCATCGAAGCGCAGCATGCGCGCGGCAAGCTCACCGCGCGCGAACGCATCGACATCTTCCTCGACGAAGGCTCCTTCGAGGAGTTCGACATGTTCGTCGAGCACCGCTCGACCGACTTCGGCATGGAGAAACAGAAGGTCGCCGGCGACGGCGTCGTCACCGGCTGGGGCACGGTCAACGGCCGCACCATCTTCCTCTTCGCAAAGGACTTCACCGTCTTCGGCGGCTCTCTGTCAGAGGCGCATGCGGAGAAGATCCAGAAGATCCAGGACATGGCGCTGCGCAACCGTGCGCCGATCATCGGCATCTATGACGCGGGCGGCGCGCGCATCCAGGAGGGCGTCGCGGCACTCGGCGGCTATGCCGAGGTGTTCCAGCGCAACGTGCTGGCCTCGGGCGTCATTCCGCAGATTTCCGTCATTATGGGCCCCTGCGCGGGCGGCGACGTCTATTCACCCGCCATGACCGATTTCATCTTCATGGTCCGCGACACCTCCTACATGTTCGTCACCGGACCTGACGTGGTGAAGACCGTCACCAACGAGACCGTCACCGCCGAGGAGCTGGGCGGTGCGTCGGTGCACACGACGAAATCCTCCATCGCCGACGGCGCCTACGAAAACGATGTCGAGGCGCTGTTGCAGATGCGCAGGCTGGTCGATTTCCTGCCGGCGTCGAACACCGCAGAATTGCCCGAGATCGAATGCCTGCAGTCCGCGTCGGATCATGATCTTTCGCTCGACCGGCTGGTCCCTGATAACGCCAACAAGCCTTACGACATCAAGGAACTCATCCTGAAGACGTGCGACGAGGGCGACTTCTTCGAGATCCAGCAGAGCTTTGCCAAGAACATCGTCACCGGCTTCGGCCGCGTTGAAGGCCGCACCGTCGGTTTCGTCGCCAACCAGCCGATGGTGCTGGCAGGCGTCCTCGATTCCGACGCCAGCCGCAAGGCGGCGCGTTTCGTGCGCTTCTGCGACTGCTTCAACATCCCGTTGGTCACCTTCGTCGACGTTCCGGGCTTCCTGCCGGGCACGGCGCAGGAATATGGCGGCCTGATCAAGCACGGCGCGAAGCTGCTTTTCGCCTATGGCGAGGCTACGGTGCCGAAGGTCACGGTCATCACGCGCAAGGCTTTCGGCGGGGCCTACGACGTGATGGCGTCAAAGCATCTGCGTGGCGACGTGAATTATGCCTGGCCGACGGCGCAAATTGCCGTAATGGGCGCCAAGGGCGCCGTTGAGATCATCTATCGCAAGGACATCGGCGACACCGACAAGATCGCCGCGCACACCAAGACTTACGAAGATCGCTTCCTGTCGCCCTTCGTGGCAGCCGAGCGCGGTTATGTCGATGAGGTGATCATGCCGCACTCGACGCGGCGGCGCGTCGCGCGGGCGCTGAAGATGCTGCGCAACAAGGACCTCCAGAACCCCTGGAAGAAGCACGACAACATCCCGCTCTAGCCGGCGGCTGCTGTCGAAACCGAGGCGCTCAGGCCGCCTTGCTGACGACGGCGTTGAACTCGTCGAGGTCGATATAGAATATCCGCGTGATCTCGCGGATCAACTCTTCGTGGTCGTACCCCTGCCCGCGCAGGATATTGATCGCCATGATGATATCGAGGCGGTCGGTCAGACGTTGCTTGGTATTGTCCTCTGCGTAATGGTCCATGAGTTGTCCCCGTTCGCTGGTTCAACGCACTGAAGAACAATGCTTTGAGGGACACTTTGAGATGCGTCGCTTGCGCGGAACTTGTCGGTCCTGCAAGAGACCCTCCGTGTCGCCCTTGGACTGAACAGACGCGGTCCAAACTCGACTCAAGAACTACGCCTGAGAATATCACGAACTTCTAAAATGTTATTAATAGCCTGCCGGCCCGCGGCTTGCTGGCACGATGGCCGAAAGCGGTTCAATCCGCCTCCAGCACCTCTTTCACGACGGTTGCCAACTGCTTCAGCGAGAAGGGTTTCGGAAGGAAGCCGAACTTCGCCTCTGGCGGCAGGTTCTTGGCGAACGCGTCCTCGGCATAGCCGGACACGAAGACGAACTTGATGTCGGGCTGGATCTTGCGCAGTTCGCCGAGCAGCGTGGGCCCGTCCATCTCGGGCATAACGACGTCCGACACAACGATGTCCACCTTGCCGCCGAGTTCGTTGTAGATTTCCAACGCCTCGACGCCGGACGACGCCTCATGGACCGTATAGCCGCGCGAGGTGAGCGCCCTCATCCCGCCCATGCGCACGGCGTCCTCGTCCTCGACCAGAAGCACGGTCGCGGAGCCGGAAAGATCGCGCGCCGCATCGGCCGGCTTTGCTGGCGGCGGAGGCGCTTCGCCCGTTGAGGCAACCGACTGTCCCTCGCCCACGGGTTGCGTCACAACGCCCGGCACGTGGCGTGGCAGGAATATGCGGAACACCGTGCCCTTGCCGACCTCGGAATCGCAGTAGATGAAGCCGCCGGTCTGCTTGATGATGCCATAGACCATGGAGAGGCCGAGCCCGGTGCCTTTGCCTACCTCCTTGGTGGTGAAGAACGGCTCGAAAATCTTCTTGAGCACGTCCGGCGGGATGCCGGTGCCGTTGTCCTCGACCTCGACCACGACATAATCGGCCGGCGTCAGTTCGCGATAGCCGAACGCTGCAACCTCGTCGGTCGACACGTTCTTGGTGCGCACAGTCAGGTCGCCGCCTTCAGGCATGGCGTCGCGCGCATTCACCGCAAGGTTGACGATGACCTGCTCCAGTTGGCCGATGTCAACCTTGACTGGCCAGAGGTCTCGGCCGTGATCGACCTTGAGCTTGATCTTGTTACCGACCAGCCGCGCCAGCAGCATGCGAAGGTCGGCCAGCACGTCGGTCAGGTTCAGCACTTCGGGCCGAAGCGTCTGCTTGCGCGAGAAGGCCAGCAGTTGCCGCACGAGCGACGCAGCGCGGTTGGCGTTCTGCTTGATGTTCATGATGTCCGGGAAGGACGGATCCGACGGCCGGTGGTTGGTCAGCAGCAGGTCCGACGCCATGATGATGGCCGTCAGCACATTGTTGAAATCGTGGGCGATGCCGCCGGCGAGCTGCCCGACGGCCTGCATCTTCTGGCTCTGCGCCATCTGGCCTTCGAGCGCCTTCTGCTCGGTGGTGTCAACCGCGTAGACGATCGCGGCCTCCTCTGCCTCCTCGCCGCCAGTGCCCTCAGCGACGGCATTGACGTAAAAGCGGATGTGGCGTTCCTCGTCGTTCGGCAAAACGGTGTCGATCGGAGCGATATCGGCTTGGCGCAGCCGCGCCTTTTCCAGCGCGGCGGAGAATGCCGCACGGTCGCGCTCGTGGATCACCGTATCGAGCCGGATCTTGTGATCGACGGCGTCCCGATCGACGACGGTCGAGAAGAGTGAAAGGAACGGCGCGTTGGTGCGCACGATCCGTCCCAAGAGGTCGACGCCGGCGATCGCCATCGGCGTCGAATTGAAGAAGCGCGTGAACCGGACTTCCGATGCCCTGAGTTCGGCGGATGCGTCCGACCCTTGCGTACGGTTGAGCACGATGGTGCGGCTCGGCCCTGCCACTCCATCCCTGTTGGCCGCAACGCGGTGCATGAACCTTACCGGCAGGATTTCGCCGGTGACGGTCGCCAGATCGAGATCGATGACGGCGTTCCGCGTCGTTCCGGGATCGGCCTTTACCGAACGGATGAGAGCCATGCCGTCGCCGGCGACGATCTCGGGCAGCGTCGTCGCGCCTGGCGTGAAGCTCGCCAGGTCGATGCCGAGCCATTCTGCCAAGGTGGCGTTGATGTAGGTGACGCGATCTTCCTGGTCCGTTGCAAGAAAGCCGGCCGGCGCGTGGTCGAGATGGTCGATCGCCTTCTGCAGATCGAGGAAGAAGCGCTCCTGCTCGGCGCGTTCCCGCGAAATGTCGTCGATCTGCCAGGCGAGAAGCGGCTGCCGCCGTCCGGGCGCATTGAAGGCGCGTGCGCTCACGCGGTACCAGCGAGCGCCCGGTTCGGAGCCCGGACGGATCGACTGGGACAGGCGGAATTCGCCGTCGCCGGCGATGCCGTCGCGCAGGCCAGAGGACAGCCGGTAGACGATGGCCGACGCCTCTGGAATGTCGGAAAGGAGGTTCTCCACTGTCCGGATGTCGGTCGCCGACGAGGCTCCGGTCATCTCGCCATACGCCTTGTTGGCATAGACGACGCGTCCCTTGATGTCGGTGACAACGAGGCCCTGTGGCGTCGAATCGACGAAAGCTTTCGACAACTCGTCGGTAGTCGAGCGCGGCGCGATCTGCACGAAACCGATGGCCGTGGCGAACAGATAGCCGATGCCGATCATGGCCAGCACGCCGAGCATTCCGAGCAGGAAGGGATCGCCGAGCCGCTCGCGGAAAATACCGAAGACGACGGCGGCGCCGGTCAGCACGACGATGAAGACGATCAGACGCGTGACGGCGCCGGGACGCGTGTTCTGGTCCACGATCGGTAATGGATAGAAGTCGCCGCGTGGCTCTCGCGTCATCAAAGGTGATTCCCGAAAGACGGCTCCCCCGCCGCCGACCGGTTGAATCATATTCGGGCGGGCGGGAAAAGGTCTTCGACCCAAATGCGCCGGGAAAAAGCTGCCGACTAGCCTTTCCAGACCAAAAAACGCTTACGGAAAGGCAACTTGCGGACCCCTGCCGTGAAGGGTTACTGTCCCGCTCTGAATACATCGGTCGCATGATGCGAATCTTTCTTCACGGCTGCCCGATGGTCGGACACAAGAATGGAACGGTAACGGCGCTTCCGAATCCGGACTCGCCGCTTTCGTCGTAGCCACGAGGTTGTCGATGAGCGATTGGTTTGCAGGGGTTGGTGGCGCCGAATTTGCCACCGCCGTCATCTGGACGCTTGCCGCCCTAGTCCTGCTCGTCATCGTGCTGGTTGTCGTGCGGCTGGTCCGCAGCATGACCTTTGGAACCTTCGTGGCCGGCGGGCGCAACCGCAAGACGCGTTTGGCCGTCATGGACGCAACTGCCGTGGACAGCCATCGCCGTCTGGTTCTGGTCCGGCGCGACGACATCGAACATCTGCTTCTGATCGGTGGCCCCACGGACGTTGTGGTGGAGCGCGAGATACGCGTGTCTGGCGGCCGGCGCACGCAATCGGTCTTCGGCGACGAAAGCGAGTTCGATGGGCAGCAGGCGCAGATGCCCGGTCTGCCACCGCTTCCAACCGTACCC
This sequence comes from Mesorhizobium quangtriensis, assembly GCF_040081925.1. NCBI lineage: Bacteria > Pseudomonadati > Pseudomonadota > Alphaproteobacteria > Hyphomicrobiales > Phyllobacteriaceae > Mesorhizobium > Mesorhizobium quangtriensis. The sequence goes on along the minus strand of NZ_JBEBMF010000003.1, from coordinate 651,039 downwards.
CAGACCCCGCCCGCGCCGCGCCAGCGCGCGCCCGAGTCGATACAATCTGCTCCCCCGCCCGCGCGCGCGGCTCCGCCGCAGCCTGCACGGCAACCGGATCGCCCTCAGCCTGCCCGCGTGCCAGAACGCGCACCAGCGCCGCCTCGCCCCGTGCGACAGACCGGGACGCGCCCGCCGCAGGCAGCCCGAGAACCGGTTCCGCCGGCGCGATCTACACCGTCACGCCTGCCAGCGGCATCGCTTCCGCCCCTGCCTGCCGCGATGTCCTCGTCTGCCAGTCGGCAGCCCGTCCAGACCAGCAATCTCGACGACGCACTGCTGAGGGAACTGGAAGTCACGTTCGACGCCAGCCCGCCGCCGGCCTCCTTCGATCCGAATTCGTTTGACGCCAGCATTTTCGACCCGCCCGCTCCAAAGAGCGCACCCGCGCCCGTCGAGATGACGCTCGACGACGAAATGACCAAGCTTCTCGGCGAGTTGTCGAATAACAACCGATAAGGCGACGCACCGTCAGCCAAATAAAAAAGCGGCGCTCGGCCGCTTTTTTGTCCAGTACCGGTCGCTTTATGCGATCAGTCGTCCCGATAGACCTTCTCACGCCGCTCGTGACGCTCCTGCGCTTCGATCGAGAGCGTGGCGATGGGACGGGCGTCGAGCCGCTTGAGTGCGATGGGCTCGCCGGTTTCCTCGCAATAGCCGTAGGTGCCTTCCTCGATACGCTGCAGGGCGGAGTCGATCTTCGCGATCAGCTTGCGCTGCCGGTCGCGGGCACGCAGCTCGATGGCGCGATCCGTCTCCGAAGACGCTCGGTCGGCAAGGTCGGGGTGGTTGGCGTTTTCCTGCTGAAGGATCTCGAGCGTTTCGCGGGCTTCACGGAGGATATCATTTTTCCAGGCGACCAGCTTGGCCCGGAAATACGACTTCTGCCGCTCGTTCATGAACGGCTCGTCGTCGGAGGGCACATAATCGGCAGTAACGAAATCGTTCATTCGACTCACCCACATAACCCGCTTTTTCGGCGCCTATATATTCGGGCTGAAAATGCGGCACAAGCACATTTGGCACAGCCCTCACGCAATTGTCAGATGCAAGGTGCATGCCAATTCCACAAGCTTCCGCTGCGGCATCTTCGCTGCCAATTTCCGATCTCTGCCGCGTGCAGGCTCCTGCTGTTGCCGCCAAGCGCCTCCATCTCTAAAACCGCGAAAAGAGTAGAAGTCCGCAGGGAGGAGTTTCGTGGGCAGGCTCTATCTGCTCCGGCACGCAAAGGCGAAATGGGCGTTGCCGGGCGTGCGCGATTTCGATCGCCCACTGGAGGAAAGCGGGCGCGTCGATGCCGGCCGGATCGGGATCGAGATGCGCATGCGCGGCTATGTGCCCGACGTGACGCTCTGCTCGACCGCGTTGCGCGCTCGCGAGACGTTGCAGGAAGTCGCCGGGGAAGCCGACACAGGTCGCGTCGTCTTCAATGAGCGGCTCTACAGCGAAGACGCCGCCGCCTATCTCGACCTTGTTCGCAACAACGCCGCCGGCGGCTCGATCCTAGTCATCGGGCACAATCCGATGATGGAAGACCTTGCCACGGCGCTCTCCAGCGATGGCGAACCGCCTGCGCTCGCAACACTCGGGCTGGGGTTCCCGACGGCTGGCCTCGCGGTCATCGGCTTTCCGGGAACCCTGGACAAGGCCGCGCCGGGCAAGGGCCGTCTCGAAGCCTTCCACATACCGGCCGGCACCTGACCGGCACCTGACCGGGCCGCCATTTCAAAGGCGGTTTCATTCCCCTATATGCTGCCTGCACATGCCGAGGGCAGATTTTGGCGACTTCGCTGACAACTCTCACCGATGAAGCGCGGATCGCGCTCGACACGTTCGCAGGCCGCGCGTCCTCGCTGTTCGGCTCGCCATCGATACGCCTCGGCGTCACCGGGCTTTCGCGCGCCGGCAAGACGGTGTTCATTTCCGCGCTCGTGCACAACCTCATCCACGGCGGCCGCCTGCCTCTCTTCGAGGCGCGCAAATCCGGGCGCATCTCCCGTGCCTTCCTTGAGGAGCAGCCCGACGACGCCGTGCCGCGCTTCCAGTACGAGGATCACATCGAGGCGCTGGTCGAAAGTCGCATCTGGCCGGATTCGACGCGGGCGATCTCCGAACTCAGGCTGACGATCGATTTCGAATCGGCCTCCGGCTGGGGTCGTCTTTTCTCCAGCGGCCGCCTGTCGGTCGATATCGTCGATTATCCCGGCGAATGGCTGCTCGACCTGCCGCTGCTCGGCAAGGACTACGCCGAATTCTGCGCCGACGCCTTCGAACTGGCGGCGCTTCCCGTCCGCGCCGGGCTGTCGGCCGAATGGCGCAAGGTCGCCGAGACGATCGATGCAAACGCCGATGCGGACGAGATGACGGCGCGCAGGCTTGCAGAATCCTTCACCGCTTATTTGCGTGCGTGCAAGCTGGACGAGCGCGCGCTTTCGACGCTGCCGCCCGGCCGCTTCCTGATGCCCGGAGACCTCGACGGCTCGCCTGCGTTGACTTTCGCGCCCCTGCCCCGCCTTGCCGCAGGCCGAGCGCGGTCAGGCTCGCTGCAAGCGATGATGGAGCGGCGCTACGAAGCCTACAAGACGCATGTCGTAAAACCGTTCTTCCGCGAGCACATCACGCGGCTCGATCGCCAGATCGTGCTGGTCGACGCCATGCAGGCGCTGAACGCCGGTCCGGGTGCGGTCGCCGACCTGGAGCGCGCGCTGACCGAAATCCTTGCCTGTTTCAGGCCGGGCAAGAATGCTTTCCTGACCGACCTGTTTTCGCGCCGGATCGACCGCATCCTCATCGCGGCGACGAAGGCCGACCACCTCCACCATGAAAGCCACGACCGGCTGCAGGCGATCGTGCGGCGGCTGGCCGACCGCGCCATCCAGCGCGCGGACTTTTCCGGCGCGGCGGTCGAGGTGCTGGCAATGGCCGCGGTGCGCGCCACCCGCGAGGGCACAGTCAAGCAGGGCCGCGAGACGCTGCCGGTGATCATCGGCACACCGCTGAAGGGCGAGACGATCGGCGGCGAGACATTCGACGGCAAGACAGAGACCGCAATTTTTCCCGGCGATCTGCCGGATAAGATCGATTCGATCTTCGACGAGGGCGCGGGCGCGGCAAGGCATGAAGAGTCGCCGATCCGCTTCGTCCGCTTCCGACCGCCGAAACTCGAGCGGGATGCAGACGGCCTGAAGCTCTCGTTGCCGCACATCCGCCTCGACCGTGCGTTGCAATTCCTGATCGGAGATCATCTCGCATGAATGGCCAGACAACTGGTCCCAGAAAACCCGCGGCCTTCCGCATCGGACCGGAGCGCGCACCCGAGGCGACCGCGCCGGCGCAGCGCAAGCCGCGCGCGCTCGACAAGGCGCAGGTCACAGTCACGCCGGCCGAAATCGATGTGTTCGACGCACCGGCCGATGACGTGCCTGCCCCACCCGTCGCGCCAAGGCGGCGTTTCCGAGCGGGTGCGATTTTCGCCTCGGCGTTCGGCGTTCTGGTGTCACTTGCCGTCGGTCTCTGGATGGATCAGCTCATCCGCGATCTGTTCGCTCGTGCGGAATGGCTCGGATGGCTGGCAGCCGGCCTCGCCGTGATCGCAGCATTGGCGCTGATCGTCGTCCTTGGCCGGGAAGCGTTGGCAATCGCCCGGCTGGCGTCCGTCGAAAAACTGCGCGCGCAGGCGCTGGAGGCCATCTCGCGAGACGATCCCAAGATCGCGCGCAGTCTGGTTGGTGAACTCACCACCTTCCTCGCTGCCAAACCCGAGACAGCGGCAGGCCGCCGCGCGCTCAAGGAACTAGAAGGTGACATCGTCGATGGCGCGGACCTGGTGCGAATCGCCGAGGTGGAGTTGATGACTCCGCTCGACGCGCGGGCGCAGCGGCTGATTCTCGACGCCGCGAAACGGGTCTCCGTCGTAACCGCCGTCAGTCCGCGCGCGCTGGTCGATCTCGCCTACGTCTTGTTCGAGGCGGGACGGCTGATCCGCCGCCTGTCGGAACTCTATGGCGGCCGGCCCGGAACGCTGGGTTTCTTCCGGCTTGCGCGGGGTGTGCTCGCGCATCTGGCGGTCACCGGCGCCATCGCCGCAGGCGACGATTTCGTCCACCAGATCGTTGGCCAGGGGCTTGCCGCCAAGCTTTCCGCCAAGCTTGGCGAAGGTGTCGTCAACGGCATGATGACGGCACGAATCGGTGTCGCGGGGATGGAGGTGACCCGACCCCTGCCATTCATGGCTCTGAAGCGGCCGGGAATGTCGGATTTTCTCACCGCGCTTGCGTCCTTCACCCGCAAGGAAGCGACCGGCCCTGAAGGCTGAACGCCGTTTGCCGAAGGCTCGCAAAACCTTCCATTAACCATTTCTGGTCATGGTTCCGGCAGGTCGTTTCCTTCTTCCTTGCGTTGCCGGGTGCCTCTTCGATGAAGCGTAAAGTTCTCGCCACAGTCTTCTCGCTTGCCGCTGCGGCAACTGCTTTCGCCGGTATCGATGCGGCATTCGCCGGTGGGCGCGACAAACAGTTCTTCCAGTCTATCGAAGGCACATGGACGGGCGCCGGCGAGATCGTTGCCGGCAAGTACAAGGGCACCAAGTTCAACTGCACGTTTGACGGCTCGACGCCCGGCAAGAACCTCGGGATGACGCTCGACGGCAACTGCCGGGTCGGCGTCTTCACGCAGAAGATGACGGCGACCGTCGCCGCGAACACCGCAGTCGGCTACAAAGGCCAGTTCCAGGACGGGGCGGCCGGCACGGGCCTCGACATAACGGCCGGCAACGTCGTGAACGACCGTAAGGTCGTATTCGCGATCCACCGCAACGACCTGCGCGGCGTCATGCAGGCCCGCCTGCCCAACGACGACACCATGAACGTGACCATCTCGGTCCGCGTCGAGGAGTCGATGGTGCCGGTGATCGGCATGAGCCTGAAGCGCGTGGATGCCACGGCTGTCGGCGCCATCGCCCAGCAGTAGCCTGCGCATCGCTGCCTTGTCGTAAACGGGCTGTTCGATTGCCCGCACACAACCTATCTTGAGCGCTTCCTAGGCCGGCCGCACCCGTGCGTCGGCGTTCAGCGCATCGGGATGACGGATGGCGACAGAGGCTTCGGGCACCGAACTCGTACAGGTTGTGGCACTGCTGACGGCAGGCGTCGTCGCGGTGCCGATCTTCCGGCGTGCCGGACTGGGCTCCATCCTCGGCTATCTTGCCGCCGGCCTCGTCATCGGCCCGTTCGGCCTCGCCATCTTCTCCGAGCCCGAGGCGATCCTGCATGTCGCCGAGCTCGGCGTCGTCATGTTTCTCTTCATCATTGGTCTGGAGATGCAGCCGTCCAGGCTATGGGGGCTGCGCAAGGAGATTTTCGGCCTCGGGGCACTGCAGGTCGGCTTCTGCGCCTTCCTGCTGACGCTGGTCGGCGTCATCGGCGGGTTCCCATGGTCCGTTTCGTTCGTTGCGGGCGCGGGCTTCGTCCTGACGTCGACGGCGGTTGTGATGCAGGTGCTGGAGGAGCGCGGCGAGGTTTCGTCGCCCCGAGGCCAGCAGATGATCTCCATCCTCCTGCTGGAAGATCTGGCGATCGTTCCGCTGCTGGCGCTCGTCGCCTTCCTTGCACCGGGCGGCGAAGAAATGACCCTGTCGCAGCGACTGACTGATGTCGCCGTCGGGCTGGCCGCGATCGCCGCGCTGATCGTCGCCGGGCGCTATTTGCTCAACCCGCTCTTCCGCATTTTGGCCTCCTCCGGCGCGCGCGAGGTGATGACCGCCGCCGCCCTGCTTGTCGTGCTCGGTTCGGCGCTGGTGATGCAGTCGAGCGGGCTTTCCATGGCGATGGGCGCCTTCCTCGCCGGCGTCTTGCTCTCCGAATCGACCTTCCGACATCAGCTCGAAGCCGACGTGGAACCCTTCCGCGGCATCCTGCTCGGCCTCTTCTTCATGGCTGTCGGCATGTCGCTCGACCTGTCGGTCATCGCGTCCAACTGGCAGACAGTGGTAATCTACGTCATCGCCTACATGGTCATGAAGGCTGTCGGTATCTACGCCGTCGCGCGCTTCCTGCGCTCAAGCCATGCCGACGCAACGGAGCGCGCCGTCATCATGGCGCAGGGCGGCGAATTCGCCTTCGTGCTCTACGCCGCCGCGACGGCCGTCGGGATCATCGACGGCGAGGCGAATGCGATTCTTACCGCCATCATCATCGTCTCGATGGTGCTGACGCCGTTCGCCATCATTCTGCTGAGGACGTTCATGCCAAAGGAGGAGCAGACGCTGGACGGCGTAGAGGTTGCGGACGGCCTGAACGGCAGCGTGCTGATCATCGGCTTCGGCCGGTTCGGCCAGATCGCCAGCCAGCCGCTGCTGCTGCGCGGCATCGACGTATCCATCATCGACAATGATGTCGAGATGATCCAGGCGGCCGCCGACTTCGGTTTCAAGGTCTATTACGGCGACGGCACGCGGCTCGACATCCTGCACGCGGCCGGAGCAGGACGCGCCCGCGCGGTGCTCATCTGCGTCGACAAGGCCGAGGCGGCGATCCGCATCGCCGAGAACATGCGTGAAGAGTTTCCGCTCGTGCCCGTGCTGGCGCGCGCCTACGATCGCGGGGCGGCGATCGGCCTGATGGATGCCGGCGTCGGCTACCAGATCCGGGAAACGTTTGAATCCGCGCTCATCTTCGGCGGCGAGACGATCGGCAAGCTCGGCGCGAGCGATGAAGAAGTCGCCGCCGTCATTGAGGATGTCCGCCGACGGGACGCCGAACGGCTGGAACTCCAGATCGCGGGCGGCATCCAGGCCGGCCGCAGCCTGATGAAGGGCAACATCCCCGAGCCGACGCCGACGCCGCTGGCAACGCCAAGGCGTGCTGGACAGGCGATGAACGAAGGCGCCGCGGATGCGTTGGGAAGCAAGGCGATACGAAGAGACTAGGAAGGAAACCTGATGACTGAACTCGATCCACGCGCAGCGGAGGTCGTCAAATTCTGGCGCGACGCAGGCTATGATGCCTGGTTCACCAAGGACGCTCATTTCGACGCGCGGTTCCACGATCGCTTCCTCGATCTGCACTACGCCGCAGCCGCTCGCGAACTCGACAGCTGGATGGAGCTTCCCGAAGGCGCGCTCGCGCTGATGATCCTGCTCGACCAGTTTCCGCGCAACTGCTTCCGCAACACCGGCCACATGTTTGCCACCGATCCGTTAGCGCGCCATCTTGCCCGAGCTGCCCTCGCGGCGGGTCATGTGGAAAAGGTCGCCAGGGAATTGCAGATCTTCTTCCTGTTGCCCTTCGAGCACTCCGAAGACATCGCCGATCAAAACCTGTCGGTAGAACTCTTTGCCCCACACGGCGACGAGTACCTGAAATACGCGATCGTCCATCGCGACATCATCGAGAAGTTCGGCCGCTTTCCGCACCGTAACAAGGCGCTTGGACGCGAGACCACGCTGGAGGAACAGGCTTTCCTCGACGCCGGCGGCTTCGCGGGCTGACGAGTCAGCCCTTCCACCAGTCGCGGCCGGACGGCTGGCGGATGATGCCGGCCGTATCGATTTCGCCAACCCAATCGGCGAGCGTCCTGCCCTTCATACGAAAGTCCGGCGCGATCTCGGCGAGCGGAGCCAGCACAAAGGCGCGCTCCAGCATGCGCGGATGCGGGATTTCGAGGCCGTCTTCGTCAACGACCTGGTCGCCGAAGACCAGAATGTCGATGTCGATCAGCCGGGGCCCCCAGCGCTCCTGCCGGACACGCTTCAGCCTGCGCTCGGCCTCCAGGCAGAGGTCGAGCAGGCCGCGCGGCGAAAGCGACGTTTTCAGCTCGGCAGCGATGTTGAGGAAATCGGGCTGGTCGAGCTTTCCCCACGGCGGCGTGCGATAGAGCGACGATACAGCGACGACCTCCGTCTGCGGGTCGGCGTCGAGCATGCGCAGCGCAGCGCCCATCGCCTTGTCCGGCTCGCCAAGATTGCCGCCGAGGCTGAGGTAGACGGTCTCGCTATTGCGGGAAGGCAACGGTCACCTCGACATAATCAAGCACGCCCGGCACCGGCGCGTTTGGCTTGCGTACTGTAACCTCCGCGCGAGCAATCTGCGGATAGCGCGCCGTCAAAGCCTTGCCCACTTCTAGCGCCAGCGCCTCAATCAGGAAACGACGCTGCCCGGTGATGATCTTCTCGATGACCTGAAAGGCAACGCCATAGTCGACGGTGTTCTCGATGGAATCGTCTTCAAGCGCCCGGCCCGGATCGACCGTCAGCGCCGCATCGACATAGAAGCGCTGGCCAAGCATTTCTTCCTCGTCGAAGACGCCGTGGCGCGCAAAGAAGGCGCAGTTCTTCATTCGTATCTGGTACATTACCGCTCTTCCGGTTCCTGCCGCGCGAGCATAGCATCCGCGAAGGCGAGCGCGTCCACGTTCATTGCGACATTGTGGACGCGAAAGAGGTCGGCCCCCTTGAGCCTAAGGATGACGCTTGTCGCGGCTGTTCCCGCGTCGCGCTCATCCGGCTCCCTCCCCGTGAGATGGCCAATAAAGCGCTTGCGCGATGTTCCGACGAGAAGCGGCAGGGCAAAAGCATGCAATTCCGAAAACCGCGCCATCAGGTCGAGATTCTCGTTCGCATCCTTGGCAAAGCCGAAACCGGGATCGAGCACGATATGGCTGCGATCGATCCCGGCAGCTTCGGCGATCTCCAGCGAGCGGCTGAGGAAAATCAGCTCGTCGGCGATGATGTCGGATAGTTTTTCGCGGTCGCGGCCGGTGTGCATGATGACCAGCCCCGCGCCGGCTTCCGCCGCCACCTTCGCGATGCCGCGTTCGCGCTGCAGGCCCCAGACGTCGTTGACGATATGCGCTCCCGCCTTCACAGCCAGCCGCGCTGTTTCCTCGCGGTAGGTGTCGACAGATACGAGGCAGGCGCCTTCGGCTGCCAGCGCTTCGATGACCGGCAGGACGCGGCGCTGTTCCTCCAGCGCCGTCACGCTTTCCGCGCCGGGTCGGGTCGATTCTCCGCCGACATCGACAATATCAGCGCCTTCGGAAACCATCCGCCCGGCCTGCTCCACTGCGCTCTCGACGGCCTCAAACTTGCCGCCGTCCGAAAAGCTGTCGGGCGTCACGTTCAGCACGCCCATCACCACGGCTTTCGGGCCGAGATCGAGATGGCGTCCGTGCGCCAGGTGCCAGCGCTTGTGTTTCGTCGTCTGCGTCATCGTTCCGCGGAAAGTGCGTGTGTGGCCGATGCCATTGCAGCCGGCGTCCCGCGAAATCAATGGCAAATCAATGGATTTCCGTTCACCAGCCTATGACACGATGTCGTCAGGGCAGTCGATTTCCGTTGCAGGTCGCTGCGCCGTATCGCAAGGTCCGGCCCAAACAGGACCTCTCCATGATCCGCATAATGCTTGCCGCCCTGCTCGTCGCATCTCTGGTCGCGCCTGCTTCGGCTGAAAACGTGAACAAGACCTACAGCTACTTTTCGGTGGGCGGGAAAACGCTGGACGAACTGGAAAGGGAGCTGAACAAACGCGGCCCGAAGGTGAAAACGACCGGGCAGCGGCACCCCGGCGCGACGCGCATGCAATTCAACACACGCCTTGGATATATGGAGAAGAACGGCTCCTGCCGCGTCACCGAGGCCACCGTCACCGTCAAGGCCAAGGTGATCCTGCCGAGGTGGCGACAGCGCAACGGAGCGGATCAGGACGTCCGGCTGGTGTGGGATACGCTTTCGAGCGACATCAAGCGACACGAAGACCAGCACGTCAGCATCGCGCAGGACTATGCGCGCAGGCTGGAAAGGCAATTGACGCGGCTCCGCTCCAAGGACTGCAAGACCGTCGCTGCGAAGGCAGAAGCGACAGCCGATGCACTTCTGAAAAAGCACGACAAGGCGCAGGCGAAGTTCGACCAGGCCGAGGCTGCCAATTTCGAAAAGCGCCTGCTGAAACTGATGCGCCAGCGTGCCAAGCTGATCGAATCCGGCCAGATACAAGGCTGAACAGATTGCGGGCTGCCTGTAATCGGTCTCAGTCCACGCCCAGCTTCTTCTGCAGGCTGGTCGATGACGTCGTGTACTGGAACACGACGCGTTCCGCCGGGCTGACGATCCGCTTGGCCGCCTGCGTCATCAGCGCGGCCTCGTGAAAGCCGGACAGGATCAGCTTCAGCTTGCCGGGATACCAGCAGATGTCGCCGATCGCGAAGATGCCGGGAACGGAGGTCTCGAACTTCTCGGTGTCGACCGGGATCATGTTCTCATGCAGGTTCAGGCCCCAGTCGGCGAGCGGCCCGAGCTTCATGGTCAGGCCGAAAAACGGCAGCATGCGCGTGCAGGCGACCTCGATGTCGCCGTCCGGCCCCCGGACGGTAGCCTGCTCCAATGCGCCATCGCTGCCGTTCAGGGCGGACACCTGACCGATCTGGAATTCGAGCTTCTTCGTCTCCTGCAGGGCGAACATCCGGTTGACGCTGTCCGGCGAAGCACGGAACTCCGCGCGGCGATGGACCAGCGTGACGCTTCTGGCGATTGGCTGCAGGTTCAGCGTCCAGTCGAGCGCGGAATCGCCTCCGCCTACGATCAGCACGTCCCGGCCGCGGAAATCCTCGATCCGCCGGACCGAATAGAAGACGCTCTTGCCCTCGAATGCCTCGATGCCTGGTATCGGCGGCCTTTTCGGTTGGAACGAACCGCCGCCTGCGGCAATCACCACAACCTTGGCTTCGAACACCTCGTTCTCGTCCGTGGTCACGCGGAATGAGCCGTCTTCCAGCTTCTCCAGCCCCGAAACCATCCGGTTGAAGGTGAATTCCGGCTTGAACGGGGCGATCTGCTGCATCAGCCGGTCGACAAGTTCCTGTGCGCCGACCGAGGGCAGCCCGGGAATGTCGTAGATCGGCTTGTCGGGATAGAGCTCGGCGCATTGACCGCCCGGCCGGTCCAGGATGTCGATCAGGCGGCACTTCAGGTCGAAGAGGCCGAGTTCGAAGACGGCGAAGAGGGCGACCGGCCCTGCCCCCACGATCAGGACGTCCGTCCTAGTAACCTCGCTCATCGGCCTGCCCTCTTCGGCGCGTAACCGCCCGCCCGGCCGGAGTTCCCGTCAGCCCTGGCGCTCGGGAATGCCCACGACCAGCCCGTCCAGTTCGTCGCGAACCCTGATCTGGCAGGAGAGCCGCGAATTCGGCCTGACCTCATAGGCGAAGTCCAGCATGTCCTCTTCCATCGGCTCAGGCTCTCCGACGACGGCGGTCCATGCCTCGTCCACATAGACATGGCAGGTGGCGCAAGCGCAGGCGCCGCCGCACTCCGCTTCGATGCCTGGCACGGCGTTGCGGATGGCATTTTCCATGACGGTCGAGCCGTTTTCGGCGTCCACGTCGAAGCGCGTGCCGTCAAAAGCGATGTAGGTAAGCTTGGTCATAAGCGGTCCCGGGAAATCGACTTCCCGAGATAATGACTCCGCGACGCCTGTCAACTGCGGCTGAAGAACGCCGCCTTCCTTCGCAAAACCGGCATCGGTTCCTTAGCGATCGATGGAGGCGATGAAGTCGCAGGCCTCGTCGATAAGCTTTTCCAGACGCCGTGCGACGAGCTTGTCGGTTGGGCGCTCTTCCATTTCCCCGGCGCAGTCGGCGATCGGGAAGGCGCCGACACCCCGCGCAGAGCCCTTGAGGGTATGCGCAAGGAAGAGCCGCTCCTTTTGGCCGGCAATGGCGAGTTGTCGCCGCACGGATTGCGCCTGGTCGACGAACATGCCGAGCACTTCGCGCTCAAGGTCACGATCTCCCATCGTCTGCGTCGAAAGATGCGCCAGATCGATCGGCCGGGAACGGCGGATTCCAGACGTTTCGCCTCCAGGCATGGCGAAAGCCACGTTCGCGTAACCATGACGCAAGATACCCAACTTTGTTCTCCCGGCAATTCGACGTCCAGCGACAGTACGGGGTGCCGGTGGACAAGATGTTAACCGGGGAAACCGCGAAATTGCGGCTTAAATTCGCCTCAAACGGCTTCAGTGTTAACCTTATGTTTAAACTTTTACACATCGCCCGGATTGGATGTTTCCTTTACCAGTCTGTGTCACTACGATACGGCGGGTCCATAAAAAGCCTCGCGTGCGGACATTTCTGTGCCAGATCATGGCGTTCGCTCGCATTGAGTAGAGGGTAAAGGCGTCATGGCGAAGAATCCCACCAGGACTATCGAAAACGATGTCTCGCGCGAACTTGAAAGCGCACTCGATTTGGATTTCGCAGAAACGCGCAGCCGGGAAGACACCGTCGCCTCGATGGACGATCTGGAAGCCCAGATCTCCCAGGCAGCCGACGAACTGGTGCGCGAGGGCCGCGGACGGCAGGCTGCCGCTCCTGCTCCGTCGGCTGACGACTTCCGCTCGGACCGCATGGTCGACAGTTCCTATGACCGCCCCGTTGACCGGAACCTTGATCGGCCCGTGGACCGCCCGGTAGAGCGCCCTGCGGCGGCGAATCAGCCGGCGAGCTTTGCTCCGGCCAACGACGACCGCCAGAAGAACTTCAGCTCAGCGTTCAATGGCCTGAACAAGCGCCCATCGAGCACTGTCTATTGGATCGCCGCCGGCCTGTCCGTGCTGTGGCTCGGTGCAGCCGCCCTCGTGGCGGATCGCCTCTTCCCCGGCTTGCTGCAGTCCGGCACGTCCGCCGTTTCCCGCCCCGAATTCATGATGTTCGCTGTTGGCGCCCTCCTCCCAATCGTCCTCATCTGGGCTTTTGCGTCGATGGTTCGCCGCGCGCAGGAAATGCGGCTGGCCGCGCAGTCGATGACCGAAGTCGCCTTCCGCCTCTCCGAGCCGGAAAACCTGGCGCAGGACCGCGTCATGATGGTCGGTCAGGCCGTCCGCCGCGAAGTTGCGGCCATGGGCGAAGGCATTGAGCGCACGCTGGCGCGTGCCGTCGAGTTGGAAACGCTCGTCCATACCGAGGTCAACCAGATCGAGCGCTCCTATTCCGAGAACGCCGCGCGCATCCGGGCGCTGGTCGACGGTCTGGGCAGCGAGCGCGAAGCGGTCGTTACCCACGCGGAGCGCGTTCGCGCCTCGATCACCGGCGCCCACGAGACGCTACGCGACGAGATCGGCCAGGCTTCCGACATCATCCGCGATTCGATCCTGAACGCTTCGACCAACCTGTCGATGACGATCACCAATTCAGGCGACACACTGATCGACCGCATCAACGAAAGCGGCATGCACCTCTTCGATTCGATGGATTCGCGCGTCGACTCGATCACGGACCGCCTGACGACGTCGGGCGAGGCCTTCGCCAGCCTGCTCGATACCCGTATCGCCAAGCTGACCGACTCCACCGACAACCTCACCCGCTCGCTAACCGACCTTCTGGACGACCGCACGTCGGGCATGGTGTCGCTGCTCGGCGGCGCGGCCCGCACGCTCAGCTCCGAGTTCGAAGCCAGCCTGAACAGCATCGAGCGCACGCTTTCCGAGCGTGGCCAGGGCCTTATCAGCGAGTTCGAAACGCGCGCCCATGCTCTCGACACCGGGACCGCCAAACTCAACGCCGCCTTGGAAGCCCGCGCCCGCCAGATCAACGAGACGCTGGTCGAGCGCGCCAAGGAAATCGCCAGCACCTTCATCGAGGGCAAGGAAACCCTGTTCGGCATGATCGACGAGGGCAAGTCGCGCATCGGCGCCGAAATGTCCGACATCGTGCAGTCGACCTCCTCGATGCTGGAATCGCGCGCGACCGACTTTGCCGGCCGCCTCGACCATGCGCGCCACGTCGTGTCGCGCGCCTTCGATGCCGACATCCAGCGTCTCACCGAAGCGCGCTCGGGTATCGAGCACGCCGTCGAGAACCATACCCGCAAGCTGTCGGAAAGCCGCGACCGCATGGCCGCCGCCCTGCAGTCCGACCTCGCCCGTTTTGCCGAGGGCCGCGCCTCCATCGACGCCGCCGTCGGCTCGCAGGTTCAGAAGCTCGCCGAAGGCCGCAACATGCTGTCGCGGGCGCTCGAAGAGGACCTGCGCAAGATCAACGACCAGCGCGCTTCGATCGACGCCGCGCTCGGCAGCCAGCTCGAAAGGCTCTCGCAGAGCCGCGACAGCCTTTCGAAGATCCTCTCGGAAGACTCGCAGAAACTTGCGCAAACCCGCATTTCCATTGATGAAATGGTTGCCGGCCATGTCGCGAAGCTTGCGGAAGGCCGCAACATCCTCTCCCGTGCCCTAGACGCCGACCTCGGCAAGCTGGCCGAGACACGCGGCAACATCGACGGCATCGTCGCAGCGCAGGTGGAGAAGCTGGCGGAAGGCCGCGACATCCTCTCGCGCGCCCTCAAGGCCGACCTGTCGGCCATCGACAACCTTGTCGAAAGCCAGATCCAGAAGTTCGCCGACGGCCGCAACTCCATCGCCAATGTGCTGGAGAGCGACGTCAACAAGCTGAAGGAAGGCCGCCAGGTCGTCGAAGACATGGTCGCCGAACAGCTGAAGCGGCTCGACCGCGGACGCGAGACGCTGGCGCAGGCGCTCGAAGCCGACATCGCCGGCATCAACGGGCTGCTCGAAACGCATGTCGAGAAGTTCGCCGAAGGCCGTGCCGGCTTGACCAGGGCCCTTGAGACCGACCTGTCCAAGCTGGCCGAGAGCCGCGCCAACATCGACACGATCGTCGCCAGCCAAGTGGAGAAACTGGCCGAAGGACGCGACATCCTGAAGCGCGCCCTCGAAGTCGACCTCAACAAGATCTCCGAAGCCCGGGGCGAGGTCGATGCGCTCGTCGCAAGCCATGTCGAGAAGATTTCGGATGGCCGCAGCGTGCTCACCGACGCGCTCAAGGCCGATCTGGAAAAGCTCGACAACACCCGCGCTACGATCGACAACTTCATCTCCGGGCAGGTACAGAAATTCGCAGAGGGCCGCGATGTCCTGACCAAGGCGCTGGAAGACGATCTCGCCAAGCTGGCGGAAAGCCGCTCGAACATCGACGGCCTCGTTGCCGGCCAGGTGGAGAAGCTGGCGCAGGGCCGTGACATCCTTACCCGCGCCTTGCAGGCTGACCTCGAGAAACTGAACGACGCCCGCGACATCGTGGACGGACTTGTCGCCGCTCAGGTTCAGAAGATCGCAGAAGGCCGCGACACGCTTTCCAAGGCGTTGCAGGCCGACCTGCAGAAGGTCGCAGAAGGCCGCGCAGCGTTTGACGACGTGGTAAACGGCCATGTCGCGCGACTGGCTGAAGGACGCGACGCGATGGCAGTCGCTCTCGACTCCGATCTCGGCAAGCTTTCCGAGGCGCGCCGCGAAATCGATACGGCGATCGCTGCCCATATCGAGATCATCGCCGGCAAGCGCGTCGATATCTCCCAGGCCGTCGCGGCCGACGTGGAGAAGATCGAGGAAGCCTTCCGTCGCCAAACCGGCGTCATCGAAGAGCGCACCGGCACCATGGAGCGCGCCCTCAATCTCGGCGTCGACAATGTCCGCTCCGTGCTGGAGAAGAGCGCCGTCACGGTGGCCGGCGCCCTGCGCGACAAGGTTCTGGAAGTGACGAACACGCTGAACGAGCAGGCCGGCAACGCGTTTGCAGAGGCCGACAAGCGGATGGCAGAGCGTGCGGATGCGACCTCGAGCGCTCTCCTCGCCCGGGTCGATGACATTGCCAAGGCGTTCAGCGAGGCGGACAGCAAGATCGCCGCCCGCACCGAAGCCACGTCGAGCGCGCTGCTCGCCCGCAGCGAGGAAGTTGCCGGACTTGTGTCGACCCGCGCCGAGGAAATCGCCCGCGTACTGGACGAATCCGACCAGCGGCTGGCGGCGCGAGCCAAGGACACGTCGCTTGCCCTCGTCGCCCATGGCGACGAGATCGCCAACCGCATGGCCAGCCGCGCCGAGCAGATTTCGCGCGCCTTCGACGAGGCCGACCAGCAGCTCGTCGCCCGCGCCATGGAGACGGTTGGTTCGCTTGCGGCCCGCGCCGGCGACATCGTGCGCAATTTCGACGACGCCGACCAGCGGCTCGGCATGCGTATCAGCGAATCCGCCGATGCGCTGGCCACCCGCGCCTCGGAACTCGGTCGCATCTTCGACAAGGCCGACGAGAAGCTCGTTTCGCGCATCGCGGACGGTGCAGAGAAGCTGGAATTGCGTGCTGGCGAACTCGGCCGCATCTTCGACGAGGCCGACCAGCGCCTTGCCGATCGAGTCGCCGACAGCGCCGCGACGCTTGGCACCAAGGCCGGCGAGATCATCTTCAACTTCGAGGAAGCCGACAAGCGCATCTCCGATCGCGTCGCGGAAACCGCAAGCGTGCTTTCAAACCGCGCCGTCGAAATTGGCAATGTCTTTGCCGCTGTCGACCGTCAGGTCGCATCCCGCGTCGACGACACCACGCAGGTTCTGTCGACCCGCGCACTCGAGGTCAGCAACCTCTTCGACGACGCCGAACGCAGGCTCGCCGCCAAGATCGGCGAGAGCGCGATGGCGATCGGCGAGCATGCGGAAAGTGTCGTCAGCGCCTTCGCCGACACCGAGAAGCGGATCGTCGCACGAGTAGAGCAGACCTCTGCCGAGCTTGAGGCCCGTGCCCGGACCATCGACGACACCCTGACGATCGCGGATGAACGCCTCTCGGCTGGCGCACAGGCTGTCGCCGCCCGCGTCAACGCCCATGTCGAGGATGCAGAAAACCGCCTGGCGGCCGGCGCCATCACCATGGGCGAAAAGCTTGGCGAACAGGTCGCGCACGCCGAGCAGCAGCTCATCGAGCGCGCGAACGTAATTTCCGAGACTTTCGCCGCTGTTGGCCAGCATATCGGTCAGAGCACGAACGAAGCCGCGCGCACAATCGGCAGCAACACCCGCGAGCTCAACGCCATGCTGGCCGAGCGTTCCGCCGAGATCACGCGCATCCTCGACGAGACGGCACGTCCGCTCGTCGACCGCTTCGGCCAGACCGGCAATGAACTGGCACAGACGCTGGAAGATGTGACCGCCCGTACGGCGGAACGTCTCCAGACCGAAGGGCAGTCTCTCGTTCAGGCGTTGGCAAACCGTACCGCCGAAACGCTGCACGCTGTCGAACAGGTCACCGCCCGTTCGACGGAACGCCTGCAGCTCGGCAGCCAGGAACTGGTCGGCACGCTGGCAAACCGGACGGCGGAAACGCTGCAGGCCGTCGAGGACGTGACCGCCCGTTCGACGGAGCGCCTGCAGCTTGGCAGCCAAGAACTCGTCGATACTCTTGCAAGCCGTACGACAGAGACCGTCAATGCGGTTGAGAGCATCTCCCAGCGGACGGCCGAAAAGCTGCGTGCGGAGAACCAGGCTTTGGTCAACGCGCTCGCCAACCGCACGGCCGAGACCCTTTCGGCAGTAGATGGCGCGCGCTCCAGCCTTGCTGACGGCGTACACGGCCTGATCGAAAGGCTCGCCGAGTCGAGCAACCAGCTCAACGGCCTGATCGAGACGGCCGCGGCCAACCTGTCCAATGTCGACGAGCGCCTCACCAACAGCACGCAGACCTTCGCCGCCAGCACCGACAAGGCCGCGCAGACCTTTGCGAGCAGCGCCCGTCTGGTCGATCAGAACACCAACCGCCTGACGGAGCTGTCTTCCAACACGCTGCGTGAGGTGGCGGGTATAGCCACCAAGTTCGAGGCGCACAGCAAGCTTCTGTCCAGCGCATCGGACCTGCTGAGCTCGGCCCAGAACAACCTCGAACAGACGCTTGAGCGGCAGTCGTCGCTTGAAGATCTGGCAGTTGGCCTGGTCAAGAAGTCGGAAGACCTCGAACGCGTCATGCGCTCCTTCGAGAACCTTGTCGGCAACGCCATGCAGAAGGCCGAGGGCCGGACGCTGGAGTCGACCGAGAAGATGCGCAACGCCTTCGCCGACCTCATCGAATCGGCCACCACGCGCTTCAGCGGGGCGACCGAGGACATGCGCCGCGCGGCACAGGGCATCCGTGCCGAGCTGGAAGAGACACGCGCCGAGATCAAGAAGGGCGTTCTGGACCTGCCGATGGAAGCAAAGGAATCTTCAACGGCGATCCGTCGCGCCGTCAGCGAGCAGATCAACGCGTTGAAGGAACTGTCTGCAATCGTCGCCAAGTCTGGCCGCAACTCGGACGTTTCCGAGGCGCGTGCGATGGCTCGCCCGGCGCCGGCCGCTCCGGCCCGTCCCGCACCGGCGGCACAGGCTCCGCGTCCTGCTGCTCCGGCGACCGCTCCGCAGCCCCAGGCTCCGCAGGCGGCACCGCGTCGCCCAGCCGCTCCGCCTGCCGCTCCCGCGGCTCCCGCCCGCGCCACAACGGTAACGGCGGAAGCTCCGGCGCAGCGTCGCGATACGGCAGCGCCGCAGGGTGGCTGGGTTCGCGACCTTCTGCAGGGCGCCTCTCGCGAGGATGCCCCGGCTGCCGTCGCCGAAGCCCCGCGTCCTGCCCCGACCCAGCGCTCGCCGCTGCAGGTCGTGGAGTCGCTCAACTCGCTGTCTGTCGATATTGCGCGCGCCATCGATCACGATGCCTCGATCGAGTTGTGGGACCGCTATCGCCGCGGCGAGCGCGATGTCTTTACCCGCCGTCTTTACACGCTGAAGGGTCAGCAGACGTTCGACGACATCCGTCGCAAATACCAGCAGGACGGTGAGTTCCGCGTCGCCGTGGACCGCTACTGCGAGGACTTCGAGCGGCTGTTGAAGGACGTCGCCCGCAGCGACAAGGACAACACCATGACGCAGACCTACCTGACGTCTGATACCGGCAAAGTCTACACCATGCTGGCCCATGCCTCGGGCCGCCTGCGGTAAGCCTCAACGGAAGCTTTTTTACAAAAGAGGCGGGGTGATCTCCCGCCTTTTTTGTTGGCGTGAAGGTATGCATGTGGCGCAGGTTCATTCCAAACGGGCTTGGGTTGATGGCATTGGTGACCCTCCAGTAGCGTCCGCTCCAGTTTTCCGAAGCACGGAATTCAAGGTGGGTCTGTTGAATGCAAACACTTCGCAACAGTTTCGTCTGGTCGCTTGTCTCGATGGCGATCGCCGCGCCCACCAGCGTTTTTGCGTATGACCAAAAGCTGCAACAGCAGTTCGAGCAACTCGATCCTGAAACACGTCTCGAACAGGTGTGCGACAGCGCCGTGATGGATGCGGTGAACCAGCAGGTTCCGTCCATGCGAGCCGATCGCGTGATCGCCTATACGTTTAAGAACCCGACAATAGACGGCAACGAAATCGTCGCTCCGGGAGCGTCTATCCGGGGCCAGGGAAAGAAGTGGTTCCACATCAGCTTTCTTTGCCAGACAGGGCCGAAGCACCTGCACGCCCATGAACTCAGCTATGAATTAGGCGCTGAAATCCCCAGAGATGAGTGGGAAGACCACAATCTATTCGACTGACGCTTTAGCTGTCAGTCAGCCCTGCATCGCCGACCAACCGGTGTGAGATGCGCATGCACCATTCACACGAATCCCGGTTAGAGCAGCTTCGCCGTCCACTCGACGATCTCGATCGCCGCTTGTCCGAACGCCGCGTCCAGCGCCGCGACATAGCCGGAATTGCCTGACCCGGTAACAGGAGCGGTCGCTGTAAACACCTTCTCGGAACGGATGACGCCGTTGCGGTCATTGAGCAGGCGCACGAACAACTCGACCTCCGCCCGCTGCGCGCCCTGCACGTTGATCTGGAAGGAGCGCACCTCGATAACGACCTGATAGTCGATCGCCAGCCCCTCGCCCGGCCTGCCCACGCCCCTGAACTGGCCGGAGCGTTGGAAAGTATCAGCCAGCCGCGCCTGAACGATCTTCGGCAGCCGGTCGGCCCATTGCGCGCCTTTGAGGTACTGGATGTTCCCGGGTGCCGGCGAAATGACGATGTTCTGGCCGTCGAGAGCCTTGAGCGCCGACGGCTCGGCGATCAGGATCTGCCTGTAGCTGCGCCCGCGCGTTTGCGCCTCGACGACGGGCGTCGTCAGTTCGAAGGTGTCCAGCGGCTTCGAGCCGCCCAGCAGGGCGCATCCCGACAACAGGAGCGAAAGGCCCACGGCGGCCGATATCTGCCTCACAAGTCTCAAACCCCGTCCCCGCAACCACGCCGCGCCGTGGCAGGCGATCCCTCGCCTCGAGTCATGCGGACCCAAGCCGGCAAAGTCAACGCCGCATCCGCCCGTCATACTGGCGCACGCTGCCGTCTCCACCGGTTATTATGCGCTGCGGATTGCGTTCGAGGTCGGTCACCGCGCGTTCGATGCGGTTGATCGAGCGGCGCGCGTCCTGCACCAGCGCGTCGACATCCTGCAGGCCGGAGCCGGAGAAGCGCGCCAGATTGTCCATGATGCCGCCAAGCCTGGCGTTCAGTGTGTCGGCGACCTGCTTGAACGATTTCAGCGTCTCGCCGGCCTGCGCCATCACGCCTTGCGCGTCGCCAGAGCCCAGCAAGCTGTCCACCTTGGCGAGAATGCCGTCCACCCGCGTCGAGGCGGCATTCAGTCGGCCGGAAATCTCGCGGGCGTCGCTGATGACCTTGTCGATATCCGCGGCGCGCGGGCTGAGCTTGGTGGTAAAGGCGGCTATGTCGGAGGCTGCCTTGTCTGCGCTGGCGCTGGCCTTGGCGATGTTGTCGAGCGTTGTGCGCACAGTCTCCGGGTTGACGCCGTCGATGACGCCATCGACCTTGGTCAGCGTCTGCTCGGCCTGCTTGGCGAAGCCGTTTATCTGTGCAACGGCCTGGTCGATACCGGTGACAATGCCGTCGAAGCGCGCGCTCTGCTGCTTCAGGTCCGCGGTAAAGCCCTCGACGTTCGCGACGATGCTCTTGATCTTCTCAGGATCGACCGAATTCAGCAGGTTCTCGGCGGCCTTGATCGTGCCGTCCAGCTTACCGGCAAAGCCCTGCAACTCTTCCGCCACCGCCGTGACGCTGGACAGGAAGTTGTCGATGCCATCAGAATTGTCGGCCAGAGCCTTCGAGAACGTCTCGACGTTCTTAGCCGTCTGTGTCAGCGGACCGCGTACGTCGCGGGTGAAGGTCTCCAGATCGTTCAGCACGTTGTCCGCGCGCTTGAAGATATCCTGCGCCGTTTGCAGGAGATTGGTCACGGCGGACGGATTGGCGGTTATTTCGGCAACCGTGCCGTTCTGTTCGGCCTCGTCGAGAAGGTTGGGCTCGGTAGGTCCGGCGCCGCGCAGTTCGATATTGGCCTGGCCGGTCAGGCCTGCGATGCCGACATCGGCCTGCGTCGACTTGGTGATCGGCGTCAGGCGGTCGACTTCGGCATCTGCAATCGCCACCGTCGGGTTCAGCACGTCGATATAGACGCGCCTGATGTCACCAACCTTGACCCCGTTGAACAGTACAGCGCTGCCGCGTCCGAGACCCGAAGCAGAGCCCGGAATGCGTATGCGCAGTTGGGTCGTTTCGCCACGATCGCCGATACCGGAGGCCCAGTAAACGAACACAAACGCCGAGACGATCGCAATCAGCGTGAAGATGCCGACAATGACGTAGTTGGCTCTGGTTTCCATTCCGTCCCTAGTTTTTCACGGCCCCTAGTCCCTTGCGGAAAGGTCGAGTTGCCGCGCCCGCTTGCCCCTGAAATAGGATTTCACCCAGGGTTCCTCGCTCTCCAGCATGTCGGCGATGGTGCCCTGTACCAGCACCCGCTTCTTGCCCAGCACCGCAACCCGGTCGCAGATCGAGAACAGGCTGTCGAGGTCGTGAGTCACCATGTAGACGGTCAGCCCCATCGTGTCGCGCATCTTGACGACAAGTTCATCGAATTCCGATGCGCCGATGGGATCGAGGCCGGATGTCGGCTCATCGAGAAAGACGATTTCGGGGTCGAGCGCCAGCGCCCGCGCAAGCGCCGCGCGCTTGATCATGCCGCCCGACAGTTCGCTCGGATATTTGCGCGCCGCATCGGCAGGCAGGCCCACCAGTTCAATCTTGAGGAGCGCCAGTTCGTCCATCAGGGATTGGGGCAGGTCCAGATATTCCCGCATCGGAACCTGGATGTTTTCCATGACCGTAAGTGCCGAAAACAGCGCGCCGAACTGGAACAGCACGCCGACGCGCATGTCGAGGCGCATGCGCTCCGCCTCGTCCGCCTTGTCGAGGTCGATCCCAAAAAGCTGGATCGTTCCGGCCTGCTTCTTGTTGAGGCCAAGCACTGTGCGCAACAGCACGGATTTGCCGGCGCCCGACGCGCCGACAAATCCCATGATTTCACCTCGTTTCACGTCGAGCGACAGCTTGTCGAGGATCACCTTTTCGCCGAACGCCACGGTCACGTCGCGCACGGAGAGGATGACGTCCGCCGCGTCCTGCGCCTGCGTTTCGGTTCTCTCGATCTCGGCTGCTTCGCTCATGCCATCGATCCTAGAAGTCGATTGCCGCGTAAAATACGGCAAACGCGCCATCGAGGATGATGACGACGAAGATAGACTTCACGACGGACGCTGTGACCCGCTGTCCGAGTGATTCCGCGCTGCCGCCGACCTTGAGGCCCTCGACCGCGCCGATGATGCCGATGATCAGCGCCATGAACGGCGCCTTGATGAGGCCCGCGAAGATTGTGGATACGTCCACGGCCAGCCTCAGGCGATCGATGAACTGGATTGGCGGGATGTCAGAATAGAACCAGGAGACAAGGATGCCGCCGCCGAGCGCGGCGAAATTCGCAAGGACCGTCAGGCATGGCAGCGCGACCACGAGCGCCACCAGCCTCGGAAACACCAGAACGCCGACCGGGTTGAGCCCGATCACCTTCAGCGCATCGACCTCCTCGCGCATCTTCATCGAGCCGATCTCGGCGGTGATGGCGCTTCCCGAGCGGCCGGCGATCATGATCGCCGTCATCAGCACGCCAAGCTCGCGCAGCACGAGGATGCCGACCAGATCGACCACGAATATGTCGGCGCCGAAATAGGAAAGCTGGTAAGCGCCCTGCTGGGCAACGATGGCTCCCACGATGGCCGACATCAGCACGACCACCGGAATGGCGCCTATGCCCATGCGGTCGATCTGCGAGAAGATGGCTGCGAAGTTGATGCCGTGCCCACGGCCGAGCTTCATCTGGCCGCCGCGTATCGTGGCGCCGAGAATGTTCATCGCCGCCAGGAAGTCCTTGCGCATCTCGTCGACGCCGCGCCCCAAGGCTTCCAGGAAAGAGACGATAAGGTTGGGACGGGCAGCCTTGCGAGAATCGCCCGGACGATCCGTCGCGTCAGCCACAGCAGAAAGCAGGATGCCCGCAACATCGGTCTGTCCGCGTATCTGCGCTTCCCTGCCTTTTGCCCGCGCTGCCGCCGTGAGACGCTGGATCAGCCAGGCCCCGGCCGTGTCCAGCCGTCCGATGGCGGACATGTCGATCACGAGTGGGCCGCTTCCGCCTTTTCCGGCGATATCGCGCATAGCCTTGTCCACGATGGCGACACGGCGGGTCGTCCAGTTGCCGGACAGCCGGCAGACCGTCGTGCCGGCCTCCTCGCTCGTCTCGATGCGCGGATCGAGGTCGTCGCCGATTTTGGCTTGCCTGCGGGCGTTGATAAGCATGATGAATCGTCTTAACCGGTCGAGCAACGGCTGTCGATTTTGCAGCGACGCGTTCGGCGTTTTCCGGAGACTTTATCCATGAAGCGTGTCCTTTCTGTTGTTGAGGAACGTTTTCCTATCGCTGGTGCGTTCACGATATCGCGTGGAACGAAGACCGAGGCCGAGGTCATAACCTGCACGATTTCGGACGGCGCGAGCGTCGGGCGCGGCGAGTGCGTCCCCTACAAGCGCTATGGCGAGACCACGGATGACGTCCGCGCGGCGATCGAGGCCGTTTCCCAAACCGTTGCTTCTGGAATCGATCGTAAGCAGCTGACAGGCATCATGAAACCTGGCGCAGCGCGTAATGCCGTCGATTGCGCCTTGTGGGATCTGGAGGCCAAACAGACGGGCGTTCGTGTTGCGCAACGCCTTGGCGCAGTTGCTCCATTGCCCCTTGAAACAGCCTATACCCTGTCGCTCTCCACGCCTGAGGCGATGGCGGCCCAAGCACGCCAGAACCGGGGGCGACTGCTCCTTAAGGTCAAGATCGGCGGCGAAGGCGACATCGAGCGCATCCGCGCGGTCCGGGAGGCCGCGCCCGCGAGTCGCCTGATCCTCGACGCTAACGAGGGTTGGAGCGAGGAAAACATCGAGCGCAATCTGGCGGTAGCCGCAGAACTCGGCATCGCCCTGATCGAGCAGCCCCTGCCCGCCGGCCATGACACGCTCCTTGCGCAGATCGCGCGGCCGGTCCCGATCTGCGCAGACGAGAGCGTCCATACCGCGGAAGGGCTGGAACAGCTCGTCGGGCTCTACGACGCCATCAACATCAAGCTCGACAAGGCCGGCGGCCTGACCGCCGCGATCGCGCTTCGCGACCGGGCGCGGGAACTCGGCTTCTCGATCATGGTCGGCTGCATGGTCGGCACGTCGCTGGCCATGGCTCCCGCAGTCCTGCTGGCTCAGGGCGCTGACTTCGTCGATCTTGACGGGCCGCTCTTACTGGCGCGGGATCGCGATCCCGGCCTGACCTATGACGGTTCGATGGTGTCGCCGCCTACACCCGATTTGTGGGGGTGATTGCGCTGGCTGAGTGACGCGGCGGCGATCAGCGCCAGCCCCAGCGCCGCCACGACCGCCATTACATAGAAGCCGTCTATGCCGAGGCGCTCATAGAGCGGCCCTGAGCCGAGCGTCACCACGGCCATCGAGAACCCGACCGCGAAGAAGGCGACGCCCTGCGCCGCGCCGGTGCGTTCTTCCGGCACCGTCTCGCTGATCATCTTCTGGAGGCCGATCAGCAGCAATCCTGTCGAAAGTGCGTGCAGGCTTTGCACAACGAAAAACCCGAACACCCCGAGGCCTGCCGGCTCGATCAGCGGATAGGCGAGCCACCGCAGGATCGCCGCAAATCCTGCGATCATCATCACCGTGGTCGCCGAGACCCTGCCCAGAATCCTGTTGAAGACCAGAAAGGCGACGACTTCGGCAACCACTGCCCATGCCCACAGCGCCCCGATCGTGGTGTCGCCGAGACCTATGCCCTTCCAGTAGATTGAGACAAAGGCAAACATGAAGCCGTGGCTGGCATTGATGATGCCGGTTCCGGCGACGAACAGCATGAAATAGAGTCCGAATAGCCTTGTGCTGGACGCCAGAACGGCCGCTCCGGCAACGCCCGCCGGACGACGGGGCGGCCCGAGGCGGGGAGCCAGGAATGCGGCGATGCATGCAATCGCCAGCCCGGTCGAAATCATAGCCGGAACGGCCAGCGCGCTCAAAACTGACAGGATGGCGCCACCAACCACGCTTGCCAACAGGAACGCCAGTGATCCCCAGATGCGCATGGCGGTGTAGCTGGAGCGGAAGCGCCTTACCCCCGACAGCGCCAGCGAATCCGTCAACGGTACCTGCGGAGCCCAGACGATTGCCAGCAGCACCGAGATCGCCAGCACGACGCCATAGCTTGCGGGCACGAAATAGCCGAGTGAAAGCGCCAACGAAGCCAGGCTGACGGCGACCAGGATGTTGGCGCGGTCCCTCGCCCGGTCGGCCATCGCCGAAATCACCGGCGTCGTGATCACGCGCACGAACATCGGCGCAGCAAGGATCACGCCGATCTGCTCCGCATTGAAGCCCTCCGCCTCCAGCCACAGCGGAAAATAGGGCAGATGGATGCCCAGCGAGGCAAAGATCGCGCCGTAGATAAGGGATATGCGCAGTTCGAAGCCTGGTGGCTTGATCCGTTGCTCAGGCTGCAGGGGCGGCAGTGACATGAAGGAAGGGCGCTCCGGCCGGTACCGCCCGGAATCGTCGCCGAGGGATTTGCCCGACTACCACGGCTTCCTTTTTCGCGGAACTGGCTGGACCAACCGTTGCCGGCGTTTGCGGCAGGCTTGCGCCACCGAGAACGCCAAGCCGTTCGCCGCGCGCGTCGGCGGGGCGGATTGTACGCTGCCTTGCTGACTCAGGATTGATGCGATGGTGCATCGCCGCCACATGTCGTTCTTCGATTGATCCTGGAGTCTCAGGCGGCTTCGACCGCCCGTCCGGTTGCCTTAGCCTGCACGCGTCCGTCAATCAGGACGGGAACGAACTTGTCGGCCGGAGTCGCCGTCTCAGACCGGACATGTGGCCATTGGATGATCTCCATGCGCCCGTCGAAATGCTCGACAACCGCGGTGCAGCTTTCGACCCAGTCACCGGTGTTGATGTAGCTGACGTCGCCAAACGTCTCCATCGCCGCGTGATGGATGTGGCCGCAGATGACGCCGTCGACCTCGGACCGGCGTGCTTCGTCGGTCAGCACCTCCTGGAACGCCCCGATGAAGTTCACGGCCTGCTTCACCTTCACCTTGGCCCATGAGGAGAGCGACCAGTAGGGAAGGCCCATCGCCCTTCGCACGCGGGCAACGACCCTGTTGGCGAACATGGCGAATTCGTAGGCGCGGTCGCCGAGATAGGCCAGCCAGCGCGCGTTCACGACCACCGTGTCGAACTGGTCGCCGTGGATGATCAGATAGCGCTTGCCGTCCGCGCCGACATGGATAGCGCGGTCGGCGACGACGATGCCGCCGAAATGGGTCCCCTGGAACATCCGCAGGAACTCATCGTGGTTGCCTGCGATGTAGGTGATGTTCACGCCCTTGCGGGCTTGGCGGAGCAGCTTCTGGACGACGTCGTTGTGGAGTTGCGGCCAATGCCAGGTGCGGCGCAGCCGCCAGCCATCGACGATGTCCCCGACCAGAAAGATGGTCTCCGCCTCGTGGTGGCGCAGGAAGTCGATTAGAAACTCGGCTTTCGCAGCCCTCGAACCGAGATGGACGTCTGAAATAAAGAGGGTCCGGTACTGCTGGGTGGCGTTGCTCTGCATCTCGGTCAGACCGTTGCGTCTGCGTTGCCTATGCCCAGATTCATGCAACAACAGTGTGACGACACGCCGCCGGGCCGCGCCGGGGCTTGGATTTGGTAACCGAACCGCTTTAGAACGCTGCACAAGCAATGCGGGGGCAAGGGACGCCTGATGGAAACCGACAAGCAGAAGAATGCGCGCCACGACCTCGATCAGGCCGCCCTTTTCTTTCACAAATATCCGACGCCGGGGAAACTGGAGATCCAGGCGACCAAGCCGCTCGGCAACCAGCGCGACCTGGCGCTCGCCTATTCGCCCGGCGTCGCCGCACCCTGCCTCGCCATCCGCGACGATCCGGCCGTTGCCGCCGACTACACCGGGAGGGCCAACCTCGTCGGCGTCGTCTCCAACGGTACTGCGGTGCTCGGTCTCGGCAACATCGGCCCCCTTGCCTCCAAGCCCGTGATGGAGGGCAAGGCCGTCCTGTTCAAGAAATTCGCCAACATCGACGTCTTCGACATCGAGATCGACGCGCCAGACATCGAGCACATGGTCAGCACCATCTCGGCGCTGGAGCCGACTTTCGGCGGCATCAACCTCGAAGACATAAAGGCGCCCGAGTGCTTTGAGGTCGAGGAACGTCTGAAGGCGAAGATGGGCATCCCAGTGTTCCACGACGACCAGCACGGCACCGCCATCATCGTCGGCGCGGCCGTGCTGAACGGGCTGGAACTTGCCGACAAGAAGCTTTCCGAGGTCAAGATCGTCACCTCCGGGGCCGGCGCGGCGGCCATTGCCTGCCTCAACCTGCTGGTGTCGCTCGGCGCGAAGGTCGAGAACATCTGGGTTACCGACCGCTTTGGCGTCGCCTACACGGGCCGCGTCGAGGAAATGGATCGCTGGAAGGATCCGTATGTCAAGGATACCCCGGCGCGGACGCTCGCCGACGTTATCGGCGGTGCCGACGTTTTCCTCGGTCTGTCGGCTGCCGGCGTGCTCAGTGCCGACCTGCTCAAGGACATGGCGGCAAAACCGCTCATCCTGGCGCTCGCGAACCCGACGCCGGAAATCATGCCCGACGCCGCCCGCGAGGCACGCCCCGACGCCATGATCTGCACCGGCCGCTCGGACTTTCCGAACCAGGTCAACAACGTGCTGTGCTTCCCCTACATCTTCCGTGGCGCGCTCGATTGCGGCGCGCGCGCCATCAACGAGGAGATGAAGATGGCCGCCGTGCGCGCCATCGCAGCGTTGGCGCGCGAGGAGCCTTCCGATGTCGCGGCGCGCGCATACGCCGAGGAGACGCCGACCTTCGGGCCGGATTTCCTGATCCCCTCGCCTTTCGATCCGCGCCTGATCCTGAGGATCGCGCCCGCCGTGGCGAAGGCTGCCTGCGACAGCGGCGTCGCCGCACGGCCGATCGAGGATTTCGATGCTTATGTCGACAAGCTGAACCGCTTCGTCTTCCGCTCGGGCCTCGTCATGAAGCCGGTCTTCTCGATTGCCAAGGCGGCGCAGGCCAAGCGCGTCATCTATGCCGACGGCGAGGACGAGCGTGTGCTGCGTGCCGCGCAGGTGGTGCTGGAGGAAGGAATAGCGCTGCCGACGCTGGTCGGCCGCCCGAACGTCATCGACGTCCGGCTCAAGCGCTACGGGCTGCGCATCCGCCCGGGCGTCGATTTCGAGCTGATCAACCCCGAGGATGATCCGCGCTACCGCGCCTATGTCGACCTGCTGATCGAGCTGATGGGCAGGCGCGGCGTCACGCAGGAAGCAGCCCGCCTTATGGTGCGCGGCAATCCGACCGTCATCGCGGCCCTGGCCGTCAAACGCGGCGACGCCGACGCCATGATCTGCGGCCTCGAAGGCCGTTTCGAGCGTCACCTGCGCAACGTCACGTTGATCATCGGCAAGCGCGAACTGGTGCGTGACCGCGACCTCTCGACGCTTTCCATGCTGATCACGCAGCGTGGCGTGATCTTTCTTACCGACACCTATGTCACAGTCGATCCCGACGCCGAGGAAGTCGCCGAAATGACTGTGCTCGCCGCCGAAGCGATCCGGCGCTTCGGCATCGAACCGAAGGCCGCGCTGCTGTCGCTGTCCGACTTCGGATCGCGGGAATCGCCGAGCTCGCGCAAGATGCGCGAGGCCGGCGATATTCTTCGCAAAATCGCGCCAGACCTGCATTTCGATGGCGAAATGCACGCCGACACGGCGCTCTCCGAAATGCTGCGGCAGCGCGTCTACCCGCATTCGAGGCTCAAGGGCGAAGCGAACCTGCTAGTCTTCCCTAACCTCGATGCGGCGAACATCACGC
This sequence comes from Mesorhizobium quangtriensis, assembly GCF_040081925.1. Lineage (NCBI taxonomy): Bacteria > Pseudomonadati > Pseudomonadota > Alphaproteobacteria > Hyphomicrobiales > Phyllobacteriaceae > Mesorhizobium > Mesorhizobium quangtriensis. The sequence goes on along the minus strand of NZ_JBEBMF010000003.1, from coordinate 621,806 downwards.
TGACCGCCCTCAAGCAGATGATGGACGCGCTTCACGTCGGACCGATGCTGCTCGGTACGCAAAAGCCGGCGCACATCCTGACGCCTTCGGTGACCTCACGCGGTGTCGTCAACATGACAGCCATTGCCGTCGCAGAGGGTGAGCATCGCAGCCAGGAGTTGTCGCAGACGTGATCGTCGGCTCCGAACGCGGCGACGACAAAGCCCACACGAAGGATTAACGTCGCCGCCACTAGAGTCGGCCTCGAACAATTGCCCAAAGGCCCAATGCAGAGCCGGAACATGATGGCGGCGAGCCCGCAAAAACCCGCCAGTCGGTTCGATTTCGGCCTTGCCGCGATCTTCGCGGCAATGCTGGCTGTGGCATTTCTGGTGCCCGATATCGCGCTTGCGCAATCGCGCGTCTGCCGGCAACTCGAGGCCGAGCTGACTTCTGGCGGTGCGTCTACCTCTCGCTCCCGCAAGACGGAAGCGGCGATCGCCAAGCAGCGCGACCAGATTCAGTTGGCAAAGAGCCAGGCAAGAAGCGCGGGATGCGGCTTTCGCATCTTCAAGAGCGGTTCCGGTGCTTGCGCGGCCTATGACCAGAAAATCGGCCGGATGGAGCGCAATCTTGCGTCGCTCGAAAGCCGGGGGACGCGCACCGCCAAGCCGCAGCGCTCGCGTGCGCAGATCATGGCTGCGTTGCGCGCAAACGGATGCCGCGACGAGGCCGTCTCCGAGCGCAGGCCGGCGCGTGGACTGGAAGGCCCACGGAACCTGCTCGACCAGATTTTTGGAGGCGGCATCCGCCAGCGCGGCACACTGGACGAACTCGGAGAACCCGTCCGGCGCGACGAAGGCCAGCAGGCGCGCCGCATAACCCGCGAGCCGGAAGGCGGCTGGGTCAACGAAGGAGGCCGCATCCGCTTCTCCGCCCCGCCCGGCCGCTACCGTACGCTCTGCGTGCGCACCTGCGACGGCTATTATTTCCCGGTGTCGAACATGTCGTCGCCGTCGGATTTCGAGCGCGACCAGGCCAATTGCCAGTCGAGCTGCCCGGGCACAGAAGTCCAGCTTTACTATCACCGGCCAGGCCAGGAATCCGAGGCGATGCGTTCCGGCATTTCCGGGCGCCCCTACGACGACCTGCCGACGGCATGGCTATACAAGCAGACCGGCGTGCCGACGCCGGCCGGCTGCGCCTGCAGCATCCCGAAACCAAATGAAGCCACGAACTTCAGCGTCATCGCGGGCAACCCGCCGGCCGAACCGCCGGTGGCGGCCGAGCCTGTATCGCCACAGCCGGCAATACGGCCGGATCCCGGCCTAGACCCCGAGACGCAAGCCAATCTGGACGGCGGGCTTGATGCCGAGGCGCTGCGGCGCATGGCGAACACGCCGCGCGTCAACAAATCCTCGCCCTCGGGCGAAGAACGTCGCGTCAGGGTCGTCGGGCCTGTATTCCTTCCGGACCCAGAAGGGGCAGCAGATCCGCAAGCTCCGGCCCGGACGGAAGTCCAGTAACGGCAATCCTCAGCGGCGCGTAGAGCGCCTTGCTCTTGCGTCCGGTCTTTTCCTTCACTGCCTCAATCCAGGGCTTGAACGTATCGCGGTCCCAAGGTCCGGGGGGCAGCATGTCGAAGGCCTCGCGCACGAACGCCTTGTCTTTCTCCGACAGGTCGAGCGGCGTCTCGGGCCCCTGCTTGACGATCCGCCACCACGTCGTCGCATCGGCAAGCGTGTCGAGGTTGCCTCGCACCGCCATCCAGAAGGGTTCCGCCTGCTCGTCGAAGATATCCAGCGCCGAAAGCCTGTCCCGCGCCTCCTTGAACGGCATCTGCCGCAGCAGGTCGCGGTTGAGCGTCTTCAGGTCCTCGGGATCGAACTTCGCCGCCGATTTCGACGTCGCCCCGAGATCGAAGAGTTTTGCCAGATCCGACATTGAGGGTGCGACGACGACATTCTCGGATGTACCGGTCAGCACCGCCAGCGACGCGATCGCCATGGGCTCCAGGCCGGCTTCGCGCAGGCTTGCGATGGACAGCGCGCCGGTGCGCTTCGACAGCGCCTCGCCGGTAACGGCCGTCAGTAAATTGTGGTGGCCGAACTCCGGCGGCTCCGCTCCGAGCGCCCGGAAAAGCGCGATCTGCACGCCGGTATTGGTGACATGGTCGTCACCCCGGATGACATGGCTGATGCCCATGTCAATATCGTCCGTCACAGAAGGCAGCGTGTAGAGGAACGTGCCGTCCTCCCGGATCAGGATCGGATCGGACAGCGAGGCGAGGTCGATAGTCTCTTCGCCGCGCACGAGGTCGTTCCAGCTCACCTCCGTTCGCTCCGGCTGCATCGGGTCGCTCTCGAAATTGGGCAGCAGGAAGCGCCAATGCGGCTTGCGCCCGTCGGATTCGTATTCGGCGATCTGGGCGTGGCTGAGCGTCAGCGCCTCGCGGCCATAGACTGGCGGCAGGCCGCGCGTGCGGCGGATCTTGCGCCGGAGGTCGAGCTCCTCGGGCGTTTCGTAGCAGGCATAGAGAACCCCTGCCCGCTTCAGCCGCGCGACGGCGTCCTCGTAAAAATCGAAACGCTTCGACTGGTATTCGGTCACGTCCTGAAAAATGCCGAGCCAGTGCAGGTCGTACTGGATAGAGTCCGCGTATTCCTGTTTCGAGCGCGCCAGATCGGTATCGTCGAAACGCTGCACGAAGTTGCCGCTGTTCTTCCAGGCGAAAAGCCAGTTGAACAGCGCCGTGCGCGCATTGCCGATATGGATGTTTCCGGTGGGAGACGGTGCGAAACGGACGGTGACGGACATTTGCGGGCCGTAGACCAAGGACAGGAAAGTTACAAGGGCCGCCGCTCACAAGCCACATAGAGCATTGCGGCCAGATTGGAAAGCCACGCCCGGCAAGGACGGGCCGGCCACTAACGGCCGGCCGCGCTCACTAGGCGATCTTTTGGCCGTCGTCGAACAGCCCGCGCGTCAATTCAAGGGCCTGCCGCTCGAACAGCCGCCGATAAATGCCGTTGTCCTTTCGGACCAGCGTTTCGTGCCGGCCTTCCTCGAGGATCTCGCCGCGATCGAAGACCAGCAGCCGATCGAGCGCCTTCACGGTCGACAGCCGGTGCGCGATCACCAGCGTGGTGCGCCCGGTCATCAGCCGCTCCATCGCCTGCTGGATCAGCACCTCCGATTCAGAATCGAGGCTCGACGTCGCCTCGTCCAGGATCAGGATCGGTGCATCAGCCAGGAATGCGCGCGCAATCGCGACACGCTGGCGTTCGCCGCCCGACAGCTTTACGCCGCGTTCGCCGACCAGCGTCGCATAGCCCTTGGGTAGCCGCATGATGAAGTCATGCGCGCTGGCAAGCCTTGCTGCGTGCTCGATCTCCTCCTGGCTCGCGCCCGGCCGTCCGTAGGCGATGTTCTCCGCGAGCGAGCGGTGGAACAGGATCGGCTCCTGCTGCACGATGGCGATCTGCGAGCGCAGCGACGCCTGCTTCGCCTGTGCAATGTCCTGCCCGTCGATCACGATGCGCCCCTTGTTGACGTCGTAGAGACGCTGGATCAGCTTGACGAAGGTCGTCTTGCCCGAGCCGGAGTGCCCGACGAGGCCAACACGCTCGCCCGGCCGGATCGACACCGAGAAATCCCGGTACAACGGCAGCCTGTGGCTTCCGTAGTGGAAGGTCACGTTCTCGAAGTCGATGCCGCCGGCGCCGATGCGGATCGCCTGCGCGCCCGCACGATCAGCAACGCCAAGAGGATGGCTCTGCATCTCGACCAGTTCCTCCATGTCGTTGACCGACTTCTGCAGGTTGCGGACATGCTGGCCGATGTCGCGCAGATAACCCTGCAGCATGAAGAACGATGTCAGCACGAAGGTGATGTCCCCTGCATTCGCCTGGCCGCTAGACCAGAGCAACAGCGCAAAGCCGATGATGGCCGTGCGCATCAGCAGCAGGGTCGCGCCCTGCGTCGTGCCGTTGATCGTGCCGCGCGTCCAGGTACGCGCCGTGCGGGCGCGCCACTTGGCGACCACCTTGGTGAAACGCGCATCCTCGCGCGTCTCACCGCCAAATGCCTTGACCACGGAGTTGCAGCTCACCGCATCGGCAAGGGCTCCGCCGAGCTTGGTGTCCCACGCATTGCTCAGGCGGGCAGCCGGCGCGACATAGGCAAGCGACAGCGACACAGTCAGCACGATGTAGATCAACGAACCTATGGCGACGACGACACCCATCGACGGCCAAAACAGGCCGAGCAGTACGGTGGTGCCGACCAGCATCGCAACCGACGGCAGGAGAGCCATCAGGATCGTGTCGTTCAGCAGGTCCAGCGCCCACATGCCGCGCGTGATCTTGCGCACGGTCGAGCCGGCGAAGCTGTTGGCATGCCAGTCGGTCGAGAAGCGCTGCACGCGGTTGAACGAATCCGCGCCGATGTCGGACATCATGCGCAGCGTCAGCCTGACGATGCCCAGGAAACCGAAATGGCGCATGATCGTCGTGCCCAGGGCGAGCGCGATCAGCATGCCGAAAGCCGATGTCGCGGCACTCCATGCAGCCTCGTCGGATGCGCCGCCGCTGGCGACGGCCTCGACGAGCCGGCCGGCGAATAGCGGTGTCAGCACGTCGGCCATTGTCGCCAGCAGGAAGACAGCAACGATGAAGGCAAGCCGCATCGGCTGGCGCCGCCAGTGAACCCAACTGAAACCCAGAACGCTGCGGAAAGCGCCGCCGCGCATGTCGGTGCGAAAAGAAGTCATGTTGTTCCTGACGCCTGAAACCGGACGCCATCCCAAGAAATCAGTTCTGTAAAGGGCGCGAGACGGAAGAAAACTCGCGATGTCTGGGCTCGTTCAGAGCATGATCCCGGACCGAAGGACCGCGTTAGCGAAAAGCGGAGACCGGATTTCAGAAATGATCATGCGAACCAGAAACGACGCCCGCCAACCGTCAGGATTGTAGCCCTGCGGTCAGGGAGGGGACGTGAAATTCCAGCATTCAGGGCCTCCCTGTTTGAGTGACGAGGTTGCGCTTATAGTCAAAGCCTGCCGGGTCGCCAACCCCCATAATTCGCCCGGATCAGGCCATACGGCCGTCAACCGCCCGCACCCGCAGCCGCCGCGAGATCGGCGCAAGCAGCACCGACACGGCAAAACAGTAGAGTCCCATCGTGATAAGCTGGTGCGGATAAGAGACGCCGTGGTCGATCATGTAGCCGGTGATTCCGGGACCGGCAGCCGAAGCGAAGACGATTGCCGAGAACACCAGGGCGCGGATCGCTCCGAGATTCTTCAGACCATAAACTTCCGGCCAGACTGCGCCGAACAGCGTTGTCGATAGCCCGTTCGAAAAGCCAAGGAACGCCATGAAGAGAAATGGCACCCATTGCGCTTCGAGCAGCCCCAGTATCAGGCAGGCGACGCCGAGCGGGACGAGGACGAAAGGCAGCAGCGCCAGACCCGAGAAACGGTCGATAAGCTGCCCGGACACAAGCGTGAAGATGCTGTTGACGAGGGCGGCCATCGTGAACGACGCGGCAAAGACGCCGAGCGACCATCCGCGCAACTCCACCAGATAGACCTGATGGAAGAAGACGGTCGTCACGATGAAGCCCGGAGCCATGACGCCGAGCATGAGCAGGTAGAACATAGGGTCGCGAACGACCTCGGCGCGCGTCCAGTCTCTTGCATCGACAATGCGCGGTGCAGGATCATTGGCCCGGGGCGTACGGCCGACGGAGACGAGCGCGCTGATGATTGGCAGCGCCACCAGTAGCAGGACGGCCGCACCGGCCAGCCATGTGCTGCGCCAGCCTAGACCGGCCGCCATGGCCACGAATACGGTTGGCAGAAGGGCGTCGCCGACATTGTGGCCAATGATGATCACGGACAGCGCGCGGCCGCGTTGCGCCGAAAACCACCGTGCTGTCGCCGTGACCGCGTTGTGGACCATCATCCCCTGCCCGAACAGGCGCAGCAGGTAGATGGCCAGCACAAGCAGCGCCACATGAAGTGCGACCGCCATCAGTATGCAGGCGAAGGCGAGCATCGGCACGATGAACAGGGTCACCTGGCGCACACTATAGCGGTCGACGATCGTGCCAAGATAGGGCAGCGTCAACGCGCTGCCGAGCGTGGCGATCATGTACACCATCCCGAACCCGCCATGCGTCAGTCCGTAATCCTCCCGGATATGGCCGGCTGACAGCGAGATGAAGAAGGTCTGCCCAAAGGACGAGAAGAAGGTAAAAAGCAGCCCGCCGGTCAGCCAGCGGGCATTCTCGCGCAGGAAAGCGATGAACCCACTCACGCCGCGGCCGGCCGGTCGAGCCGCATTTCCTTCCCGTCCGTGCAGGGCTGGAACCCATAGCGCTGATAGAGTCCGTGCGCGTCCGATGTGTTGAGCATCCACGTCTGGACCGTCCGCAATTCCGGATGGTCCAGCAACGCCTCCACCAGCGCCTTGCCGATCCCCTTGCCGCGCTGTTCCGGCCAGACGATCACGTCCGATATGCGCGCAAACAGGGTTAGGTCGCCATGCGCTCGCGCAAAACCGACCTGCCGGCCATCGATCAGCGCGATCACGCAGACGGAGTTCGCAAAGGCGCGCCGATCAAGCTCAGCGGTTCGCTGGCTTCCCCAATAGGTCGCCTTCAGCAGCGCATGCGTCGCCTCGAAGTCGAGGCGATCGAGGTCGGAGGCGATCTCCACCCTACCCCCGATCCCTGAACCGGTTTGTGATCGGATAGCGCCGGTCGCGGCCGAAATTCTTGCGCGTGATCTTCACGCCCGGCGCTGCCTGTCGGCGCTTGTATTCGGCGATGTAGAGCAGGTGTTCGATGCGGTGCACCGTATCGCGGTCATGACCGCGCGCCACGATCTCGTCGACGCCCATCTCGTTCTCGACCAGGCATTCGAGGATATCGTCGAGTACAGGATAGGGCGGCAGCGAATCCTGATCCTTCTGGTCGGGTCGCAGTTCGGCCGACGGCGCCTTGTCAATGATGTTTTGCGGGATCACCTCGCCCGACGGACCAAGCGCACCCGGCGGCACGGTGGTGTTGCGCCACGCGGCCAGCGCATACACCTGCATCTTGTATAGGTCCTTGATCGGGTTGAAGCCGCCGTTCATGTCGCCATAAAGCGTGGCATAGCCGACCGACATCTCGCTCTTGTTGCCCGTCGTCACCACCATCGAGCCGAACTTGTTGGAGATTGCCATCAGGATCGTGCCACGGGCACGGCTCTGCAAATTCTCCTCGGTGATGCCTTCCTTGGTACCCTCGAAAAGCTGCGTCAGTGCGTGGCTGAATCCTTCCACCGGCTCGAAGATCGGCACGATGTCATAGCGGCAGCCGAGCGCGCGGGCACAGTCCTCGGCATCCTTCAGCGAATCCTTCGACGTATATTTGTAGGGCATCATGACGGCGCGCAGGCGTTCTTCGCCCAGCGCATCGACAGCCAGCGCGGCGCAGATGGCGCTGTCGATGCCGCCCGACATGCCGAGCACGACGTTTTTGAAGCCGTTCTTGTTCACATAGTCGCGCAGGCCGAGCATGCAGGCGCGGTAGTCTGCCTCCTCCTTCTCGGGTATGCGCGACATCGGTCCTTCGACGCACACCCAGCCCTCTGCGGTGCGGTTCCATTCCGTGATCGCCAGCGTCTCCTCGAACTGGCTCATCTGGAAGGCCAGCGAGCGGTCCGCCTGGATGGCAAAAGACGCGCCGTCGAACACCAGTTCGTCCTGCCCGCCAAGCTGGTTGGCGTAGATCATCGGCAGGCCGGTCTCGACCACCTGTTGGATCACCACCTGCTGGCGCACGTCGACCTTGCCCCGATAGTAGGGCGAGCCATTCGGTACCAGCAGCAGTTCCGCGCCGCTCTCGGCCAGCGTCTCGCAGACGCCGTGTTCGCCCCAGATGTCCTCGCAGATCGGGATGCCGAGGCGCACGCCGCGGAAATTCACCGGACCCGGCAAGTCCGGCCCGGCCTGGAACACGCGCTTCTCATCAAACTCGCCATAGTTCGGAAGGTCGACCTTCAGCCGTTCAGCGATTACCTTGCCGCCGTCAGCGACGATGATGGCGTTGTGGACCCCGCTGTTGCGCTTCAGCGGCGTGCCGATGATGACGCCCGGGCCGCCATCGGCGGTGTCCTCTGCGAAATCCTTCGCGGCCTTTTCGCAGGCCGCCAGGAACGCTGGCTTCAGCACGAGGTCTTCCGGCGGGTATCCCGCAATGAACAGTTCGGTGAACAGGATGATGTCGGCGCCCTGCCGCGCCGCGTCCGCCCTCGCCTCGCGCGCCTTGGCGAGGTTGCCGGCGATGTCGCCGACGGTCGGGTTCAACTGGGCGACTGCGATGCGCAGGATATCGGGAGCTTTCTTTGCCATGCCCGCGATTTAGCGCGGCCTTACCCGAGCCGCAATGCCGCTGGCAGTCCCGTGTTCTTGGACCACTAGTCGCCGATATAGGCCTGCAACGTCTCCGGCGAATTGTTCTCGCCAATCGACATGGCGAGAATGCGTGAGATGTGGGCCCCTGGCAGGCCGGTTTCATCAGCCCATGCGTTGATCTGCTTCTGCACCTGCTGCTGGTCCTTCTTCGAACTGGCCGCCTCGCCGATATCCAGCCCCGCGTCGCGCAGCGCCAGCACCATGTCGCGCGAAAACACGAAGGTATCCCAGCCGATCCAGCGCAGGAAATATTGCCCGGTCGCGCCGCCAAGCCGGCTACCATGCTTGCCGAGATAGGCCGTCAGCCCGATCTGGTCGTCCGCCGGCCATTTTGCCAGGAACTTGCCGAAACTGCCGTGCTCCTTCGAAATACGCTCCACAAAAGCGGCGTTCTCGCGCACCGACATGATCTTCTGCCCGTTGCGCACGATGCGCGTGTCTGATGTCAGACCGTGCCAGTAGTCCTCTGGCTGGAACAGCAGCGCCTTCGGCTCGAAGCCGAGGAACGCTTCCTCGAAGCCTGGCCACTTGTTTTCGATCACCGACCAGACGAAGCCTGCGGAAAAGATGCGTTCGGCCATGGTCGACAAAATGCGGTCGTCGGAAAGCTTCGCGACCTTGGCGTTGTCCGGCTTCGGCCCGAGCAGTTTGGTCAGTGTCGTTTCGCCGCCCTTCCTCTTGGCGGCGCGTTCCCGGATTTTTTTGAAACTCGTCACGGCTTGTCCCCGGTCCCTATAGTGTCCGAATATCCTCCTATATGGATCAAATTCTGCCAACTGGACAGGAAACGCCCATGCACAGGACCGTTCCCGAACTTGCAAGCCGTTGGCTGCGCCGCCGACCGGAAGCACTCAGCAGCGAGGAAAACCGCGTCCTCGAAAGCGCGGTCGAGCGAAAGCCGATCGCGCAGGACGTCAACGATGTCGTCGCCCGCGAGTCGGATTTCGGCGACCGCCTCGCCGACGGAATAGCCCGGGTCGGCGGATCGTGGAGCTTCATCGTCATTGCCGTTCTTTTTCTCGTTCTCTGGACGTTCGGCAACGCCTGGATGCTCGGCCGCGAGGGCTTCGACCCCTACCCTTTCATCTTCCTGAACCTCATCCTTTCGATGGTTGCTGCGCTGCAGGCACCGATCATCATGATGTCGCAGAACCGGCAAAGCGCCCGCGACCGACTTGATGCCAGCCACGACTACGAGGTCAACCTGAAGGCGGAGATCGAGATCATGGCGCTGCACGAAAAGCTTGACGAGATGCGCCACAGCCAGATCATGATCCTGCGCGATGACATGGCGAAGCTGTCGGCGCAGATGGAGCGGATCGAGGCGGCGATTGGCGGCAGGCCGTCCTGAGTCGGCCGAAACCCTTGGCCTATACGGTCAGGTATTTCTTCACCTCGGGCTTGTCGAGATCTTCCGCCGGGCCGGTGTGCACGATCAGGCCGCGGTCCATGATGTTCACCTCGTCGGCGAGCTCTCGGCAGAAATCGAGATATTGCTCGACCAGCACGATGCCGATGCCGAACTGGTCGCGCAGATAGCGGATGGCTCGGCCGATGTCCTTGATGATCGACGGCTGGATGCCTTCGGTGGGCTCGTCGAGCACGAGCAGCTTTGGCCGCATCACCAGCGCGCGCCCAATGGCGAGTTGCTGCTGCTGGCCGCCGGAGAGATCGCCGCCGCGCCGTCCCAGCATCTGCTTCAGAACCGGGAAAAGCTCGAACACATGGTCTGGCACGAAGCGCTCGGCGCGCTTCAGCGGCGCAAAGCCCGACTCGAGATTTTCCCGCACCGAGAGCAGCGGGAAGATTTCCCGCCCCTGCGGTACGAATGCGATGCCCGACCGGGCGCGATCATACGCCGCGCTCCGGTCGAGCGCCTTCCCCTCGAAGGCTATGCTGCCCGATGTCAGCCTGTGGTGGCCGACGATCGATCTCATGAGACTGGTCTTGCCGACGCCGTTGCGTCCGAGCACGCAGGTGATCTTGGCTGGCTGCGCGGTGAGCGACACGCCGCGCAGCGCCTGCGCGGCGCCGTAGTGGAGCGTGGCATCCTTGACCTCAAGCATGACCACGCTCCACCCTTCGCACCCGCCCCACACCCTGGTCCCCCTCTTCCCCCGCGAAGGGGGAGGCCGGCGCCCGCGCCGACCAGAGGGGGTTCCTGAAACCGTTGGACGACACTGTCATCGTCACCGCCCCAGATAGACTTCGACGACACGCTCGTCGGACGACACGAAATCCAGCGAGCCTTCGGAGAGCACCGAGCCTTCGTGAAGGCAGGTCACCTTCACGCCGAGTTCGCGGACGAAATGCATGTCATGCTCGACCACGATGACTGAATGGTGCTGGTTGATCTCCTTCAGCAGCCTCGCCGTTTCCTCGGTTTCGGCATCGGTCATACCGGCCACCGGCTCGTCGACCAGTAGTAGCTTCGGGTCCTGCGCCAGCAGCATGCCGATCTCCAGCCACTGCTTCTGGCCATGGCTGAGGTTGGCAGCCAGCATGTGGCGCTTATCGCCGAGTCGCGTGACGCCGAGAATCTCGTCGATCTGCCGCTTTTCCTCGGCGGACCCCTTATGGAACAGCGCCGGGAAGATCGACCGCGATCCCTTGAGCGACAGCACCAGATTGTCCTCGACCGTATGGCTCTCGAAGACCGTTGGCTTCTGGAACTTTCTGCCGATGCCCATCATGGCGATCTCGGCCTCGTCGTGCTTGGTCAGGTCGGTCTGCCCGTCGAAGAAGACCTCGCCGGCGTCGGGGCGGGTCTTGCCGGTCACGATGTCCATCATCGTGGTCTTGCCGGCGCCGTTGGGGCCGATGATGGCGCGCATCTCGCCCTTGTCGAGCACGAGCGAGAGATTGTTGATCGCGCGGAACCCGTCAAAAGCAACCGAGACACCGTCAAGATAGAGGATCGTTCCGGATTTCGACATGCGCTCTACTCCGCCGGCTGAGCCTGGGCCCGCACGATCTTCGGGTCCGTGTCGTCGGGGTCGGTGCCCTTCTCCTCGGCGATCGATGCAGCGCGTTCGGCCCTGCCCGTCTGCCACTGGTCCCACAGGCCGACGATGCCCTTCGGGAGGAAAAGCGTGACCGCCACGAAGAGACCGCCGAGCGCGAACAGCCAGAGTTCGGGGATCGCGCCGGTGAACCAGCTCTTGCCGGCGTTGACCAGAAGCGCACCGATGATCGGGCCGATGATCGTGCCGCGGCCGCCGACGGCTGTCCACACCACGACCTCGATCGAGTTCGACGGCTCGAACTCGCCGGGATTGATGATGCCAACCTGCGGCACGTAGAGAGCACCCGCGATGCCGGCCATCACCGCCGACATGGTGAAAGCGAAGAGCTTTACGTTCTCGGCGCGCCAGCCGAGGAAGCGCGTGCGGCTTTCGGCGTCGCGCACCGCGATCAGGATCTTACCGTACTTCGACGTCACGACCAGCCAGGTCAGCAGGACGCCAAGCGCCAGCGCCAGCGCGCTTGCGGCAAACAGCGCCGACCGCGTCGTGTTCGCCTGCACGTTGAAGCCTAGGATGTCCTTGAAGTCGGTCAGGCCGTTGTTGCCGCCGAAACCCATGTCATTGCGGAAGAAGGCCAGCAGAAGCGCGTATGTCATCGCCTGGGTGATGATCGACAGGTAGACGCCGGTGACGCGGCTGCGGAACGCAAACCAGCCGAACACGAAGGCGAGCAGCCCCGGCACCAGGATGACCATCAGCGCGGCGAACCAGAACTGGTCAAACCCGTACCAGAACCACGGCAGTTCCTTCCAGTTCAGGAACACCATGAAGTCGGGGAGGATCGGATTTCCGTAAACGCCGCGGCTGCCGATCTGGCGCATCAGGTACATGCCCATCGCGTAGCCGCCGAGCGCGAAGAAAGCGCCGTGGCCGAGGCTGAGGATGCCGCAATAGCCCCAGACGAGGTCGAGCGAGAGCGCCAGCAGCGCGTAGCAGAGATATTTGCCGACCAGCGCGACCATGTAGGACGGCACGTGGAAGGCGCTGTCCGGCGGCACCGCTACGTTGAGGATCGGCACGATGATCGCGATCGCAACGAGGATGGCGATCGTGACGGCGATGCGGCGATCGGAGCCGAAGAAGCGGGCGGCGATCACGCTTCCACCGCCCTGCCCTTGAGCGCGAACAGGCCGCGCGGGCGCTTCTGGATGAAAAGGATGATGAGCACCAACACGAGAATCTTGCCCAGCACCGCGCCGACATAAGGCTCGAGGAACTTGTTCAGCACGCCGAGCGAGAAGGCACCAACCAGTGTGCCCCAGAGATTTCCGACGCCGCCGAATACCACGACCATGAAGCTGTCGATGATGTAGCCTTGGCCGAGGTTGGGCGAGACATTGTCGATCTGGCTGAGCGCCACGCCGGCTATTCCCGCGATGCCGGAGCCGAGCGCAAATGTCAGCGCATCGACCCAAGGCGTGCGGATGCCCATCGAGGCGGCCATGCGGCGATTGGCTGTGACGGCGCGCATCTGCAGGCCCCACGGCGTCCGCTTCATCACAAAGAGCAGCAGGAAGAACACGGCCAGCGCAAACACCATGATCCAGAGCCGGTTCCAGGTGATCGAAAGTTCACCGAGCTGGAACGCGCCGGACATCCATGACGGATTGCCGACCTCCTTGTTGGTCGGGCCGAAGATCGTACGCACCGTCTGCTGGAGGATCAGCGACACGCCCCAGGTCGCCAGCAGCGTCTCCAACGGCCGGCCGTAAAGGAAGCGGATGATGCCGCGCTCGATGGCCAGACCGACCCCTCCGGCAACAATGAACGCCAGCGGCAGCGCGATCGCCAGTGACCAGTCGAAAAGGCCGGGGAAGGATGTGCGAATGACATTCTGCACGACGAAGGTGGTGTAGGCGCCGAGCATGACCATCTCGCCATGCGCCATGTTGATGACGCCCATGACGCCGAAGGTGATGGCGAGGCCGATGGCCGCCAGCAGCAGCACGGAACCCAGCGACAGCCCGTACCAGACGTTTTGCGCGGCCGCCCATATCGCAAGAGAGGCATTCATCTTGGTGACCGCATCAGCGGCCGCCTCCTTCAGCGGTCCCTCTGCTCGAGCCTCATATCCCGTCAGGAAGGACAGCGCCGCACGGTCACCGCGCGCTGCAATCAGATCGATCGCCGCCAGCTTCTCCGCTTCCGGCAGGTCGGACTGCAGAACCGCAGCCGCACGTGCCTGCTGGAGTTTCGCCCGGACGCTCGCCACGGCCTCCTTTTCGATCGCCGCGTCGAGGGCCGGAATGGCATCCGGATCGGGATTGCCGAACATCGTTTCAGCGGCGGCAAGGCGCACGGCCGGATCATCGGAGCCGAGCGTCAACGTGCCCAGCACATCGCGGATCGTGCGACGCAGGCTGTTGTTGACCCGGACCTTTGTGACCGCGGCCTTCGCCTCCTCGCCGACGGCTTCGCCAGTCAGCGGGTCGGCGAGATTCACGACCTGTCCGGTTTCCGAACCGATGAAGACACCCGAGTCCGACTTGCGGAAGTAGAGATTGCCGTCGGCCAGTGCCAGAAGCGGCCGCTCCACCGAGGTGTCGCCCGTGGCGACGAGCTCGCGGACAACCTGCTCGGTGGCCTGGAAATTCTTGGTCGTGGCGAATTTGGCGATGATGGCGCGCAGCCCGGCCTCATCGGCGGATGCCGGCGCCGCAACGGCGAAGATCAGCAGAATTATCGTCAGAAGCCGTCGGAGAAGAATGGTCACGGGACGGTCGACCTTGTTGCGAATGAAACGCTCCGGGCGAAAAGGAGGGAGTATCCGCCCGGAGCTGTTGGCATCGGTTCAGCCGGCTAGGCTCAACCCCATGCGCGTCAGTTGGTGCCCTTGCCGCCGCACTTGCCGGTCGCGACGTTGAAGTTGCCGCAGGACATCGGAGCGCGCCAGTCGGAGATCAGGTCCTTGGAGTCCGGCAGGAAGTCGGACCATTCGTCGCCGACCACGAGGCCGGAGGTCTGCCACACGGTCTCCATCTGGCCATCGGCCTGGATTTCACCGATCAGCACCGGCTTGGTGATGTGGTGGTTCGGCATCATGGCAGAGAAGCCGCCCGAGAGGTTCGGCACTGCCACGCCGATGATGGCGTCGATCACGGCATCCGGATCGGTGGTGCCGGCCTTTTCGACCGCCTTAACCCACATGTTGAAGCCGATATAGGTGGCTTCCATCGGGTCGTTGGTGACGCGCTTGTCGTCCTTGATGAACGTCTTCCACTTGGCGATGAAGTCCGCGTTCTCCGGCACGTCGACCGACTGGAAGTAGTTCCAGGCCGTCAGGTGGCCGACGAGCGGGCCGGTATCGAGGCCGGCGAGTTCTTCCTCACCCACGGAGAAGGCCACGACCGGGATGTCCTCGGCCTTGATGCCCTGGTTGGCGAGTTCCTTGTAGAAAGGCACGTTGGCGTCGCCGTTGATCGTGGAGACCACTGCGGTCTTCTTGCCAGCGGAACCGAAGTTCTTGATATCGGTCACGATCGTCTGCCAGTCGGAATGACCAAACGGCGTGTAGTTGATCATGATGTCTTCCTTGGCCACGCCCTTGGATTCGAGGTAGGCCTGAAGGATCTTGTTGGTTGTCTGCGGATAGACGTAGTCGGTGCCGGCCAGCACCCAACGCTCGACGCCTTCGTCGTTCATCAGGTAGTCGACAGCCGGGATCGCCTGCTGGTTCGGCGCGGCGCCAGTGTAGAAGACGTTGCGCTGGCTTTCCTCACCCTCGTACTGGACGGGGTAGAACAGCAGGCCGTTCAGTTCCTCGAAGACCGGCAGCACGGACTTGCGCGACACCGATGTCCAGCAGCCGAACACGACCGCCACCTTGTTGACCGACAGCAGCTCGCGCGCCTTTTCGGCGAAGAGCGGCCAGTCGGAAGCCGGATCGACGACCACGGCCTCAAGCTTCTTGCCAAGGACGCCGCCCTTCTTGTTCTGCTCGTCGATGAGGAAGAGCACGGTATCCTTCAGCGTCGTTTCCGAGATTGCCATCGTTCCCGAGAGCGAGTGGAGGACACCGACCTTGATCGTGTCTTCCTGAGCCTGCGCCGGAGCGGCCAGGCCGAGGCCCGCCACCAAAGCACCGGCAAGCGCCATGCGGCGCGTAAAAGAGATTGCCATCTTCTGTTCCCCTGAGAGATGTCCGATTGGCCCGATTTTTCGAACCGGAACCGACATTGCAGTGCAACACGCAACACGCCTATACGTCGAACAACGTAGTTCGGGCCGCGCCTTGACGGTTCCGTGACAGGTCCGGCTCATCTGAAATGTTGCAGAGCAGCAAAAAAAAGCTTCTTCTGTAAGGCGTTGCAGCATCAGGGGGTGGTTCAAAGGGCCGATGGCGCGTCAGCGTATCCTTCCCGTCAGGCGTGAATATAATCGGTGGGTCGCCAACCAGACGCTGGAGGACTACGCGCTGCGCTTCACCGCGAAGAAGGCGCGGCGCTTCTCCAGCCAGCGTATTTCGCAAACGGCGATCGGCGCGATCTCCTTCCTGGCGCTCGAAGCGATCGGCGGCGCGGTAACCCTTTCCTATGGCACCATCAACGCCATTGCGGCCATCCTCGTGGCCAGCCTCGTCATGCTCGCTGTCGGCCTGCCGATCGCCCGGTATGCGGCCCGGTACGGACTCGACATCGATCTGCTGACGCGCGGCGCAGGCTTCGGCTACATCGGGTCGACGGTCACATCGCTGATCTACGCCAGCTTCACCTTCATCCTGTTCGCGATCGAGGCGTCGATCATGACCGGGGCGTTGCATCTCGCTTTCGGCATCCCGCTCTGGCTCGGCTACATCATGAGCGCGGTGGTGGTGATCCCGCTCGTCACGCATGGCGTGAACATGATCAGTCGCTTCCAGATCCTGACCCAGCCGATCTGGATCGTGCTGAACATCCTGCCCTTCGTCTTTATCGCCTTCATCGATTGGGAAAAGTTCGACCTTTGGCGAACCTTCCCCGGGATCCACGAGCCTGCCGGCTCCGTTTCCACGCTTGATCTCGCCAAATTCGGGGCAGCATCCGCCGTTATCCTGGCGCTTACGGCGCAGATCGGCGAACAGGTCGACTTCCTGCGCTTCCTCCCGGCGGACAAGCAATCGGCCCGGCGCCACTGGCTCGGCATCTTCCTCGCTGGCGCCGGCTGGGTGGTCGTCGGCGCGCCGAAACTGATCGCGGGATCGTTCCTCGCGGTTCTGGCGCTGTCGGCGGGCGTGCCCGTCAGCCACGCTGCCGACCCCGCCGAAATGTACGTCATCGCCTTCGGCTACATGATCCCGAACCACACCGCCGTCCTGATCCTCATGGCCGTGTTCGTCGTGATCTCGCAGTTGAAGATCAACGTCATGAACGCCTATGCCGGATCACTGGCGTGGTCGAACTTCTTTTCGCGCCTCACGCACAGCCATCCCGGCCGCGTCGTCTGGCTCGTCTTCAACGTGGCGATCGCGCTGCTTTTGATGGAACTCGGCATCTACAGCCTGCTGGAATCGACCCTGACGGTCTTTTCCATCGTCGCCATGGCGTGGCTCTGCACGGTTTCGGCCGATCTCTTCATCAACAAGCCGCTCGGCCTCGCGCCGCCCGGCGTGGAGTTCAAGCGCGCGCATCTCTACGACATCAACCCCGTTGGCCTCGGCTCGATGATCCTCTCGGGCGGGATTGCGCTTGCGGCCCATTTCGGCGCCTTCGGCGACATGGCGGCAGCGCTCGCGCCCTATATCGCGCTTGGCAGCGCCTTCGTCTTTGCTCCGGCGATAGCCTGGGCCACGAAGGGCAAATATTACCTCGCGCGAAAACCCCGGAAATCCTGGCGCGGGAAGGAAGGCATCACCTGCTCCATCTGCGAGCATCCGTTCGAGGCAGAGGACATGGCATGGTGCCCGGCCTATGCCGCGCCGATCTGCTCACTCTGCTGCTCGCTGGACGCGCGCTGCCACGATCTCTGCAAGCCCAACGCCAGCGTGCGCGAACAGGCCAAGTCGCTTGCCGGGGATCTTCTGCCCGCGTGGGCGGTCGAGAAGCTGGGGACGCGCATCGGGCGCTTCGGCCTTGCAATGGCCTCCGCGGTGACCTTCATCGGCGCGATCCTCGCACTGGTCTACACGTTCGCCACCAGCGTCGCGCCTGAAACCGCGGAAGTGGTCGGCGGCACGGTGCTCGTCGTCTTCTTCGTCTTCTGCGTCGTCGCGGGCGTCGCCTGCTGGTTCCTGGTGCTGGCCCATGACAGCCGCCGGGTCGCCGAGGAGGAAAGCGCGCGACAGAACACGCTGTTGCTGCGCGAGATCAGCGCGCACCGCAAGACGGACACCGCGCTCCAGCAGGCCATGGAAAAGGCCGAGGCCGCGAACCAGGCCAAGAGCCGCTACGTCGTCGGCCTGACGCACGAGTTGCGGACCCCGCTTAACGCCGTGCTCGGCTATGCGCAGATCCTCGAGCGCGACCAGTCCCTGCCCGGCCCCGAGCGGTCATCAGTGACGGTCATTCGTCGCAGCGCCGAGCATCTGTCAGGCCTGATCGACGGGCTGCTCGACATCTCCAAGATCGAGACCGGCCGCCTTCAGGTCTATTCCAACGAGATCAACCTGTTCATCTTCCTCGACCAGATCGTCGACATGTTCCGCCTGCAGGCGGAAGCCAAGGGCCTGGCCTTCCGTCACGAGCGCGACAACGCCCTGCCCCATTACGTGCGCACGGACGAGAAGAGGCTGCGCCAGATCCTCGTCAACCTGCTCTCGAACGCGATCAAGTTCACCGAAAAGGGCAGCATCGACTTCACCGTCTCCTACAGGTCGCAGGTCGCGACCTTCAGCGTGGTGGACAGCGGTCCGGGCATCCCGAAGGAAGACATCGCCCGCATCTTCGAACCCTTCGCGCGCGGTTGGGCAGAGCGCAGCCAGTTCGCGCCCGGTCTCGGGCTCGGCCTGACCATCTCCAAGCTGCTCAGCGACGCACTCGGTGGCGAGATCACCATCGAGAGCGAAGTCGGCAAGGGCACGACGTTCCGTGCGCGGCTGATGCTTGCCAAGGTAGATCACCCCGCCGCCCTGACCAGCATCGACCAGCGGGTGGCCGGCTATCTCGGTCCGCGCCGCACGATCATGGTCGTCGACGACAACGCGGAACATCGCGAACTGGTGCGGCAGATATTGCAACCGCTGGATTTCACGGTACTCACCGCGGTCGACGGAAACGCATGTCTCGCCATGATTGAAAGCGCCAATCCCGATCTGGTCTTCGTGGACATCCTGATGCCCGGCATGACCGGCTGGGAGCTTGTCGAGCGGCTGCGCGAGGACGGATTTGCCGCGCCGATCGTCATGATGTCGGCCAACATCGGCGACGGGGTCGCAAAGACCAATCGGGACGCCGGCCACAACGATGCGATCGCCAAGCCGCTGAACATCAAGCAGTTGCTCGAAAAGATCGCGCGGCATCTGGGCCTCGAATGGACCGACGAGGAGAACACTCCTCAACCTTCGCCTTCGGAGGCTGGTATCGTTGTCGCGCCGGGTGCTGAGGACCTTGAGGAACTTATCCGCCTCGGCAGGATCGGCCATGTGCGCGGCATCGACCGCAAGCTGACCGAACTTGCCGAAAGCCCTGGAAACGAGGCCTTGGTCCACACGCTGCGCTCCCATCTCGATGTCTATGATTTTGCCGGTTATGCGAAGGTCCTCGAAAGCCTGAGCAAGGATGAAAAGCTTGACGCCTGAAGGAGACATCGTCCTCGTCGTCGATGACTCGCCCGGGTCACTCGGCTTCATCACGCAGGCGCTCGAGGAAGCCGGTGTCACCGTGCTCGTGGCGACGAACGGACAGACGGCCCTCGACATCACCGAGCAGGTCATGCCCGACGTCATTCTGCTCGACGCCGTCATGCCGGGGCTGGACGGTTTCGAGGTCTGCCAGCGGCTCAAGGCGTCGACAAAGCTCGCGCACATCCCGGTGATCTTCATGACGGGGCTGACAGAGACCGAGCACCTCGTGCATGCCCTAGAGGTCGGCGGGGTCGACTATCTCAGCAAGCCGATCAATCTGGAGGAACTGCGTGCGCGCATGCGCGTGCATCTGGCCAATGCCCGCCGCACGCAAAGCGCGAGGCTGGCGCTCGACGCCGCCGGCCGCCACCTCATCGCGTTCTCGGTTGCCGGCAAGGCTCTATGGAGCACGCCCCAAGTTGCCCGGCTGATGAACAGCGCCAACGTCCCCGACGACATGGCGACGCTTATCGAGGACCAAGTCCGGCTCTGGCTGAAGACACACAGGGATAATCCCGCCACCGGCAGCAGCTTCACCATTTCCCTGCGGCAGGCCGGTAGCGCCGACCTCGTCTATCTCGGAACCATCGCGGCGAACGAATATCTGTTCAGGCTGATCTCGGAGAGCGGCGTCAACCAGGAGGAAGCCCTGCGCCAGCATTTCGGCCTGACAGCGCGCGAAAGCGAAGTGCTGATCTGGATCGCGCGCGGAAAATCAAACCGCGACATTGGCCAGGTGCTGAACCTCAGCCCACGCACAGTCAACAAGCACCTTGAGCAGGTCTACATCAAGCTTGGCGTCGAAAACCGCGCGTCGGCCGCCGTCAAGGCCGTCCACGTGCTCGGATCCGGCACGAATAACTGACTAGCGGTTGGTTGAGCCGAAGCGGTTTTCGTCGATGCACTTGCTGACCCGGCAGCTTTTCGTATCGGCGGTCGGCACGCTTTCCCGGATCATGCTCTGGCCGCCCTGACAGAAGGACTGGTTGGCAACGTAGCGGTCGTAGAGCGGCACGCCTGCGTTGCCTGCCTTCTGATAGAGGATCGCCACGCCGTCACGTTCGACCGAAGCCTGGACTTCCGAGCAGGTCATGCCCTGCACCATGTAGCGCACGATCGCGAACGCCTCGACGGGCATCAGCGCCAACATCAGGCCGATCACCACCCTCTTCATCTTGCCCCTCCAAGTATGATTTCGGCACCGTAGCAGATGTTTCTTAACCGGACATCCCGGCCGGCATCGTGAACAATTCGGTTACGGACTTTGCCGGCTGTGCTTGACGGAGCACCGAATTAGGGCGTTCACTTCTGGAACCGTGTCCATCGCGGGGCATTCTGACGTGTAGGATCGGCGGCTCTCCGGCCGTCATTGTTGTAACAGCGTACCGTGTCGGGAGTTTGCCATGGCCTTGCGTGCAGTCTGGAAGGGCTTTTTGAAGTTCGGCGCGGTCTCGTGCTCGATCAAGCTGATCAACGCGGCCAGCGAGTCGGAAAAAGTCAGCTTCCGCATCCTGAACAGGAAGGACCGCCTCCCGGTCAAATCGGCCTATGTCGACGAGATCACCGGCGACATCGTCGGCTCCGAGGACCAGATCAAGGGGTACGAACTGGCGTCCGGCGACTATCTTCTGATCGAGCCAGATGACATCAAGCGCCTCAAGCCGACCTCCGAGCACATGCTGGAAGTGGCCGAGACCATTGACGCGGCATCCATCGACCAGCGCTACCTGGACAAGCCGTACTATGTCGTACCCGGGGATGCGATGTCGCAGGAGCCTTTCGCCGTCATCCAGAAGGCTCTTTTGAAGAAGAAGGCAGCCGCCCGCGCCAGCATCGTCCTGTACCAGAAAGGACGGGAGGTCGTCATAACCCCTCACGGCGATGGATTGATGATGACGACGTTGCGAAACCACAAGGACATCGTTTCCGAGAAGTCGATCCTGGACGGCATCCATGTGCCGAAGGCCGATCCCGAGATGGTCGAGATCGCGACGCTGCTGATCGACAAGAAGACCGCGACGTTCGACCCGACAATGTTCGAGGATCGCTACGAAAACGCGCTGATCGATATGATCGAGGCCAAGAAATCGGGCAAGAAGCCTGCTGCTCGCGTCGCTCCGCCCAAGGAAAACGTGGTCAATCTGGCCGATGTCCTACGCAAGAGCCTGGAGAAGGAAGGCATTGCCGGCGGCAAGGCACGCAAGCCGGCCGCCGCGAAACGAAAGTCGGCAGCCTGATCAAAGGTTTGGAACCAAATACTGTCTCGCGCATTATAGGGCATTACGGGGCAATCGGGTTGGTTTCTTGAGCACGACGGATTCAAATGACGATTCATCCGCCGCGAGTTCTCTGGCGGCCGCGCGGCTGGCGGCGATCGTCGATTCTTCCTACGACGCCATCATCGGCAAGGATTTGAACAGCGTCATCACCGACTGGAACCGGGCGGCCGAGCGCATGTTCGGCTATACCGCCGAAGAGGCTATCGGCCAGTCCATCATCATGCTGATACCCGACGGTCTGCAGGGCGAGGAAACTGACATCATCTCGCGCGTTCGTCGCGGCGAAATGATTGCAAGCTACGAGACGACGCGCCGCCGCAAGGATGGCACCTACATTTCGGTGTCGCTGACCGTCTCGCCTATCAGGGATAGTACCGGCAAAATCGTCGGCGCCTCCAAGATTGCGCGCGACATCAGCGCGGCCAAGGAAAGCGAGCACCGTATCCGGCTTCTGATGCGGGAGGTCAATCACCGCGTGAAGAACCAGTTCGCCGTCGTCCTCTCGGTGATCCGCGAGACCAGCCGCCGAGCCAAGGACCCGGTCGAATTCGAACAGCAGGTGCGCGACCGGGTGATGGCCCTTTCACGGTCGCACGACCTGCTCGTGTCGTCAGAGTGGACGGGCGCGAGCCTGGTCGATCTCCTGCAGGAGCATCTGAAGCCGTTCGGCCACGATGGCCAGATCAAGCTGTCGGGGCCACTTGTCACCCTGCTACCCACGGCGGTCCAGCACCTCGGCATGGCGTTTCACGAGCTAGGCAGCAATTCCGCGAAATACGGAGCCCTTTCCTCAGGCATGGGCGGTGTCTCGATCGAGTGGCGGTTGTCGACCAATGACGAAGGTCGCCACCTCTTCCAGGTGTCCTGGGACGAGACCTTCCCGCAGGCTCATCTGGCGGAAAAGGTTACCACCGGTTTTGGCAGCGTCGTGCTCAAGCGGGTCGCGCCGCAAGCCCTCAACGGCTCCGCCACGCTGGAACACCAGCCCGGACATACGCGATGGACGCTCGAAGCTCCGGCTGAGTCGTCGCTTGTGCGTCCTCTGAACGACAGGATGCTGAATCCATCCGGTGAGGCTGATCACAAGTCGACATAATTGGTGGCTCCATCAATCCCGACCTGATCGGACCTATCCATGGGTCCTTCCGGCTATATAGTTCCGTCCCAGCGGCCAGATGTGCCGGTTTCGATGGAGCCACTGTATTTCCCATGACGGTCAGGATCGGCATCAACCCCATCACCTGGACGAACGACGATGTACCCGAACTCGGTGGCGATACGCCACTCGAAACCTGCCTGGCCGAAACCGCACTAGCCGGTTACCGCGGCACCGAGCTCGGCGGCAAGTTCCCGCGCCGGAGCAGCGAGCTTGGCCCCATCCTAGCCGCCCACGGCCTCGAACTCGTTTCCGGCTGGTACGACGGCCGCATACTCGATCGCGACGTGGAAGCCGAGTTCGATGCGATCCTGCCGCATCTGACCCTGCTGCGTGATCTCGGTGCGCGGCACGTGGTCTATGCCGACACATCGCGCGGACGCCATGACGCGATCCATGCGCCGATCTCGCAACGGCCGCGACTCGCCGACGACGAATGGGCCGCCTATGGCCGCAAGATCACCGCGCTCGCGGAACGGTTTGGTGACTTTGGCGTCGCCATGGCGTTTCATCACCACATGGGAACCATCGTCGAAACCGATGCGGAGATAGACCGCTTCATGGCGTCCACAGGCGAAGCCGTGGGCCTGCTGTTCGACACGGGCCACTGCCTGTTTTCCGGCGGCGATCCCTATACGCTGCTGTCGCGCCACATCGCGCGCGTCGTGCACTTCCACTGCAAGGACGTCCGCAAGCCCGTGCTGGACAAGGCCCGCGCCCACGATATGAGCTTCATGGCGGCCGTCATGGAAGGAATCTTCACCGTACCCGGCGACGGCTCAGTCGATTTTCCGGCGCTCCTGCGTCCGCTTGCCGAAAGCGGCTACAGCGGCTGGCTGGTCGTCGAAGCCGAACAGGATCCTGCGACGGCGCACCCGCTCACCTATGCCACCAAGGGC
The DNA here is from genome assembly GCF_040081925.1 of Mesorhizobium quangtriensis. Taxonomy (NCBI): domain Bacteria; kingdom Pseudomonadati; phylum Pseudomonadota; class Alphaproteobacteria; order Hyphomicrobiales; family Phyllobacteriaceae; genus Mesorhizobium; species Mesorhizobium quangtriensis. The sequence continues at coordinate 598,246 of NZ_JBEBMF010000003.1, read as the reverse complement.
TACCGGTCACTGCTGGCCTCTGCGCTCGGAGCCGGCTTCACGGTGGAGACGCGCGAAGCCGAGGCGGTCAAATGACCTATGAGCCGGCACTGGCGGCCGAAAGGCTGTGCACGATACGCGAGATCGCCGAGCGCGCTTCGCTCGGCGTCGGCTCCGTCCACCGCGCCCTGAACGGCAGTGATCTGGTCAGCCCGGCGACGCGGCGGCTGGTCATCGACACTGTCCGGCAACTCAACGAGGAGAAGATCGCGCGCGCCGCCCGCGCGCCAGACCGCAACGACATCGAATCCCGACCGGCGGGATAGCGCATGGGCGAGCATATGCGGCTGTCCCTGGACATTCTCTCGGTCGACAGATCGTCCGACGAACCCATGCACCGGCAGATTTACGAGGCGCTGCGACGCTTCATCCTCGACGGCCAGATCGCACCCCACACGCTTCTGCCATCAACTCGGTCGCTTGCGGAGGACCTCAGGGTCGGCCGCAATACGGTGATCGCCGCCTACGACCAGTTGCTCGCCGAGGGCTTTATCGAGGCGCGCACCGGTTCGGGCACATGGGTTGCCCCGATCAAGCAGGCGCGCACGAATGCGCCGCGCACGAAACCCGGCTGCGGCGCTCGGCGTCTGTCCGCGCGGGGCGAGACCATCGTCAATGGCCCACAACCCCCGCGCAACGCCGGCGTCATCAACTTCCATCCCGGTGTGCCGGAAACGGCCTCCTTCCCGTTTTCCATCTGGTCGAGCATGCTGGCGCGCAATTCGCGCTCCCGCGACGAGAGCCTTCTCATCTTCCTTTCCTACGCGGGCCACCTCGGTCTGCGCTCGACGATCGCGAGCTACATCAGCGTGTCACGCGGCATCGACTGCACGCCGGAGCAGGTCATCGTGGTCACCGGTGCGCAGGCTGCCCTCGACCTGGTTTCTCGCGTCCTGATGGACGAAGGCGATCATGTCTGGATGGAGGAGCCGGGCTATCGTGGGGCCAAGAGCGCCTTCCTCGCGGCGGGCGCAAACCTCGCGCCGCTGAGGGTCAGCCGGCGCGGCTGGAACCTTTCCGATCCCAGCCTGCCGCCACCCCGCCTCATCTACGTCACCCCCTCATGCCAGTGGCCGTTCGGCACCATCATGCGCATCGAGGAGCGGCTGGAACTGCTGGATATCGCCGAGCGTCACGGCGCGTGGATCATCGAGGACGATTTCGATGGCGAATACCGCTATCGCGGCCGTCCGGTGCCGGCGCTGCGTGGCCTCGATAACGCCAACCACGTCGTCTACATCGGCAGCTTCGGCAAGACGCTGCTCCCGGCGTTGCGCGTCGGCTATCTGATCGTGCCGCCCGAGCTGGTCGAGGCCTTCGACAAGGCCGTCTCCATCACCGGGCAGTTCGCGCCGCTGCTGTTGCAGGCGACCATCAACGACTTCATCAAGCAGGGCTATTTCGCCACGCATCTGAAGCGCATGCGACGCCTCTACGCCCGCCGGCAGGCACATTTCGTGCAGCTCTGCCGCGAGCATCTTGGCGAGTGGGTGACCGTGACGGAGAACGATTCCGGAATGCAGCTGCTCGCGAGCTTCAAGCGACCCTTGAACGACATCGACGTGGTCGCTGCCGCTGTCAAGGAGGGGCTTGATGTGCAGGCGGTGTCTATCGACTACCACTCGACCGAGCCAGAGCACGGCCTGCTGCTCGGCTACACGTCGATGGACGAGCGCCAGATTTTGCGCGCCGTTCTGGCGCTTCGAGCCGCCTTCATGCGGCTCGACCGCCAGTAGCTCTAGAGAGCCTTGACCGCCACCGGCGCCGGCGCTTCGATCTTCAGCGGATTGCGCAGCGCCAGCCCAAAGTCAGGCGCGGAGATTTCGAAAACGTCCCCGTCCTCGGGGTTGATGCCGTCGGCAAAGGATAGCGTCGCCGTGCCGAACATGTGGATGTGCACGTCGCCCGGCTGGCGGAACACATTGTATTTGAAGTGGTGGTGTTCGAGGTTGCCGATGGTGTGGGACATGTTCGCCTCGCCCGACAGGAAGGCCTTTTCCCACAAAGTCTTGCCGCCGCGCAGGATCTTCGACGTACCTCTGATGTCCTCGGGCAGGTCGCCGACCAGGATCTCGGGGCCGTAGGATGCGTTGCGCAGCTTCGAATGCGCCAGATAGAGATAGTTCACCCGCTCTGTGACATGGTCGGAGAATTCGTTGGAAAGGGCGAAGCCGACCCGAAACGGCGTGCCGTCATCGCCGATCACATAGATGCCGGCGATTTCCGGTTCTTCGCCGCCGTCCTTGGCGAAGGCTGGCGACAACAGGGGCGCACCGGGCGCAACCGCCATCGTGCCGTTGCCCTTGTAGAACCATTCGGGCTGCACGCCCTCCTCGCCCTTCTTCGGCTTGCCGGCCTCAAGCCCCATGCGGAACATCTTCATGGAGTCCGTCAGCGTCTCCTCGCCGTCGTCCGCCAGCTTCTTGTGCATCGCATCGCGCGTCGACGCGGATCCCAGATGGGTCAGGCCGGTGCCGGTAAGATGCAGATGCGCGGCGTCCGGATGGTTGATCGGCGCGATGAGCCGGCCCTGCCTGTAGGCCGCATCGAGATCGACGGCCTTGCCCAGGCCCTTCCGCTCGATCAGCGCGGCAATGCCGATACCGCTCCTCGCCGCCTCCAGTGCGAGCGAATAGACGCTCTTGGCCCCGTTGACGACACGCGTCGCGCCGCCCGTCCGCGCCACGACCTGGATCATGTCCGATCCGTCAACGATCTGTGAGATCAGCATTTCCTACTCCATGTGACGGTCTTGCCTCTCGCGAGGCGCGACCGGGTTCCTCATCTGTAGGCCGATCAGGCCTTGTTCTTGTTGTAGACGTCGAACACCACGGCTCCGAGCAGTACGAGGCCCTTGATGACCTGCTGCCAGTCGATGTTGACGCCCATGATGGACATGCCGTTGTTCATGACGCCCATGATGAAGGCGCCGATGACCGCGCCAGCCACCTGCCCGACGCCGCCGGCCATCGAGGCGCCGCCGATGAACACGGCCGCGATCACGTCGAGCTCGAAGCCGAGGCCGGCTTTCGGCGTCGCCGTGTTGAGGCGCGCTGCGAAGATGAGGCCCGCAAGTGCTGCCAGCACGCCCATGTTGATGAAGACAAAAAAGGTCAGGCGCTCGGTCTTGATACCCGACAGCGCCGCCGCCTTCACGTTGCCGCCCATCGCGTAGATACGGCGGCCAATCGTCATGCGCTTGGTCACGAAGACGAAGAGCGCGATCAGCACCCCCATCACGATCAGCACGTTCGGCAGGCCCCTGTAGGAAGCCAGCATGAAGATCAGGAACAGGACCAGGCCGCCGATGATTACGTTCTTTGCTACAAAAAGCCCGAATGGCTCGGCCGCGTAGCCATGGCTTTCGCGGGCGCGGCGACTGCGCAACGAAAACCAGAACATAGCCGCCACGATCACGATGCCGATCAGCAGCGTCGTGGCATGGAAAGGCGCGCCGAACAGCGTCACCGGGCCAAAGAAATCGGGAATGAAGCCGGCCGACAGAAGCTGGAATTCGCGCGGGAACGGACCGACCGACATGCCGCCTAGGATCCAGAGCGCCAGTCCCTTGAACACCAGCATACCCGCCAGCGTAACGATGAAGGACGGGATCTTCATGTAGGCGATCCAGTAGCCCTGGCTCGCCCCGATCAAGCCGCCCAGCACGAGGCATGCCAGCGTCGTGGTGATAGGGTCGATCTTGTACTGCACCATCATCACGGCTGCGACCGCGCCGACGAATCCCGCCACGGAGCCGACCGACAGGTCGATGTGGCCGCCGACGATCACCAGCAGCATGCCGAGCGCCATGATGATGATGTAGGAGTTCTGCAGGACGAGGTTGGTGAGGTTCACCGGTTTGAACAGCACGCCGCCCGTCTGCCACTGGAAGAAGATCATAATGGCGATGAGGGCCAGCACCAGCCCGTATTCGCGCAGATTCTGCTTCAGCGCCGTCTGGGTGCTCGCCTGGTCCGGCTTCAGCGCGGCTCCCGCGGTTTCCGTGCTCATGATGCTGCCCTTTTTCCGTCTTCTGTTGCCTCGGCTTCAGCCTTGGCCTCGCCGCGCACGATCATGCGCATGATCTTTTCCTGGCTGGCTTCCCTGGCCGGCATCTCGCCGACGATACGCCCCTCGTTCATGACGTAGATGCGATCGGAGATGCCGAGCAGTTCGGGCATCTCGGACGAGATCACGAGGATCGCCTTGCCCTGTTCCGCCAGCTTGTTGATGATGGTGTAGATTTCGTATTTCGCGCCGACGTCGATGCCGCGCGTCGGTTCGTCGAGGATCAGCACCTCGGGGTCCGCGAACAGCCACTTGGAGAGCACCACCTTCTGCTGATTGCCGCCCGAGAGGTTGCCGGTGATCTGGTAGACGCTGGAGGAGCGGATGTTCGTCTGCTTGCGATAGTCGTTGGCGACGTTCAACTCACGCATGTCGTCGATCACGCCCGCCGACGAGACGCCCTTGAGGTTGGCCAGCGTGATGTTGTGCTTGATGTGGTCGATCAGGTTCAGGCCGTAGGTCTTGCGGTCCTCGGTAGCATAGGAAATGCCCTTGTCGACCGCGCCTCCGACGCTCGACACATCCACCCGCTTGCCGTGCAAAAGAACCTCGCCGGAAATGCCGACGCCCCAGGAACGACCGAAAACGCTCATGGCGAATTCGGTGCGGCCGGAGCCCATCAACCCGGCGATGCCGACGACCTCGCCCCGGCGCACGTTCAGGCTGACATTCTTGATGACCATGCGATCGGGATGCATCGGATGGTGGACCACCCAGTCGCGCACCTCAAACACCGTCTCGCCAATCTTGGGAGTACGGGGGGGAAAGCGGTCATCGAGCGAGCGGCCGACCATCGAGGTGATGATGCGATCCTCGCTGATCTGTTCCTTTTCCATCGTCTCAATGGTGCGGCCGTCGCGCAGCACGGTGATGCGGTCGGCGACCTTTCCGACCTCGTTCAGCTTGTGCGAGATCAGGATCGAGGCGATGCCCTGGGCGCGGAATTCCATCAGCAGGTTGAGCAGCGCCTCGCTGTCCTTTTCGGAGAGCGATGCCGTCGGCTCGTCGAGGATCAAGAGCTTCACTTCCTTGGCGAGCGCCTTGGCGATCTCCACCAGTTGCTGCTTGCCGACGCCGATGTTGGTGATCAGCGTATCCGGGTCCTCGCCGAGCCCGACCTTGCGCAGCAATTCGCCCGCGCGCCTTCTTGCCAGGTTCCAGTCGATGACGCCGAAGCGCGCCTGCTCGTTGCCGAGGAAGATGTTTTCCGTGATCGAGAGGAGCGGCACCAGCGCCAGTTCCTGGTGGATGATGACGATGCCTTCGCGCTCGGAATCGTGGATGCCCGAGAAGCGGCATTCCTTGCCGAGGAAATGGATGTCGCCCTCATAGGTGCCGTGGGGATAGACACCGGAAAGCACCTTCATCAGCGTCGATTTGCCGGCCCCGTTTTCGCCGACGACCGCGTGGATCTCGCCAGAGCGCACGGTCAGGTTGACGTCCTGCAGCGCCTTCACGCCCGGAAACGTCTTGGTGATGCCGCGCATCTCGAGAATTGTATCGGTCATTTCACGTCGCTGCTCGAATGAACATTAACCGCCGGGCGAAACGGTTCCGCAACCAACGGATCAGCCCCCGCACCGCACAGGCGATGCGGAGGCTGTTTTTGGCTAAGTCCGATTACTTCAGGTCTTCAGCCTTGATGTAGCCCGAGCCGACCACGATTTCCTCATAGTTGGACTTGTCGACCGACACCGGAACGAGCAGGTACGACGGAACGACCTTCACACCGTTGTTGTAGGTCTTGGTGTCGTTGATCTCCGGCGTGCCGCCCGAGAGCGCGGCATCGACGAGGTTGGCGGTCACCTTGGCCAGTTCGCGCGTGTCCTTGAACACGGTCGAATACTGCTCGTCGGCGATGATCGCCTTGACCGAAGGCGTCTCGGCGTCCTGGCCGGTGACGATCGGCCACGGCTGGTCGGCCGAACCGTATCCGACGCCGCGGAGCGACGAGATGATGCCGCGCGACAGGCCGTCATACGGAGCAAGAACGCCATCGACGCGGCTGCCGTCGGAGTAGTTGGCCGACAGGATGTTGTCCATGCGGGCCTGCGCGACAGCGCCGTCCCAACGCAGCGTACCGACCTTCTCCATGCCGGTCTGGCCCGACTTGATGACGATGTCGCCGCTGTCGATCATCGGCTGCAGGACGGACATGGCGCCATCGTAGAAGAAGAAGGCGTTGTTGTCGTCCGGCGAGCCGCCAAACAGTTCGACGTTCCACGGCTTCGTGTTGGGGAAGCGTTCCTTCAAGCCCTTGACGAGCGATTCAGCCTGCAGCACGCCAACCTTGAAGTTGTCGAATGTGGTGTAATAGTCGACATTGCCGCTGTCGCGGATCAGGCGGTCGTAGGCAACGACCTTGATGCCCTGGTCGGCGGCCTGCTGGAGAACGGCCGACAGCGTGGTGCCGTCGATCGAGGCGATGACCAGGGCCTTCGAGCCCTTCGTCACCATGTTCTCGATCTGCGCGAGCTGGTTGGGGATGTCGTCCTCGGCATACTGCAGGTCGACGGTGTAGCCCTTCGCCTCGAGTGCAGCCTTCAGTTCATTGCCGTCGCTGATCCAGCGCAGCGAGGACTTGGTCGGCATGGCGATGCCCACGGCGCCCTTGTCCTGCGCATATGCACTATAGCTCACGGTTGCGAGGCCGAGCGCCAGCGCGCCGACCAATGCCTTGATAACTCTCACTGTGTTTCTCCCTTGATCATGAACACCGTACGGGTTCGACCTAGGTCGCCCGTTTTTTTCCGCACGCACAATGCGCCGGTCTGTTGTTTACTTATCCTCCCAGTGCCACCGGGACCGTTGGCGACGCGGCGCGCTAGGCGCGCAGCGACAGGTGAGCCCGATGGCGCGAAACTGTCTTCAATCGATATAACTGTCAAATGCATTCTTTGCTTTTTGACATGCATTTTTGATATACCGCTGCGTAAGTGGTCATATCAAATCCCCCTGCCGTCGGAGAACCAATCCTTGCGCAATGCCGGCTACCTCAATCTGGACACCTCGGGAGAGGAGACCGACGGCCTGCTGCGCAGTGCCCTGAAGATCAGTCACATGCGTATGATCGTCGCCCTTGAGGATACCGGCCAAGTCAGCGGCGCGGCTCACCTCCTGAACATCTCACAGCCTGCCGCCTCGCGCATGATCGGCGAGATGGAGAGCATTCTCGGGGTCACCCTCTGCGAACGGCTGCCGCGCGGTGTCGAACTCACCCCGTTCGGCGCGACCCTGGCGCGACGCGCCCGCACGATCCTGCTGCAACTGCGTGAGGTGGACCGCGAGATCGAAGACCTGAAGTCTGGCAAGGGCGGTGCGGTTTTCCTCGGTGCCGTGACCGCACCCGCGATCGGTCTGGCCGTTCCCGCGATCAAGCGAATCCGTCGCGACTACCCGCGCATCGAGATCAGCATGCAGGTCGATACCAGTGGCGTGCTCGCACGTGAATTGCTCGCCTCGCGTCATGACTTTATCATCGCCCGCATCCCCGACGACCTCAATCCGCGGCTGTTCGATGCGCGTGTCATCGGCATCGAAAAGGCCTGCCTGATCGTGCGGCGCGGCCATCCCCTCGCCGACGGCAGGCAGGTCCAGCTCGAACACCTGACGGACTACGACTGGGTGTTCCAGCCCGGCGGCTCGCTCCTGCGGCGCACCATCGAAACCATGTTCATCAGCCGCAACGTGCCGATCCCCGAGCGCGTCCTGAACACCACCTCTCTGCTTCTTACCATGGTGATGGTGGCACAGACGGACGCCATCGCCCCGGTTGCGCTGGACATGGCGAAATTCATCAACGCGCCCGACGGCCTCGGCGGCGGCATAGAGATTCTGCCGATCGCCTTCGACATCGACGTGCAGCCCTACAGCATCATCACCCCCCGCAACCGCGCGCTCTCACCTGCCGCGCAACTGCTCTACGACCAGATTCTGGGCGAGATACGGTGAGGTCAGGCGGGCGTTCCGGGCGGAGTTCGCACGTAGGCGGGCATGGCCGGCGACGCCCCTTGCCTCGTGCGACCCAAAAAAGCAAAGCCCGGCGCGATGGCCGGGCTTCAATTCAGTTCGGGCAGCGCGCCGTATAGACGGTTCCGTCCGCGCGCCGGAAGCGGCAGTATTCCGGGCTGTTGGGCGGTGCGGATGCTGTTCCGGCAACGGCCCCGATCAGTGCGCCTGCGCCGGCGCCGGCCACCGTGCTTCTTGTATCCCCGCCGAATACCTGGCCGGCGGCGGCACCCACACCAGCCCCGACCAGCGCCCCTGTTCCAGCACGTTGTTCCTGGGTTTGCGTACAACCCGCGACAGCCAGAGAGACCAACCCAAGTAAACAAGCCGCATTTCTGAATTTCATTGCTTCCTCCCTCAAAGTTCCATGCTTTTTCTGACGCCTCGATAGACGCGGCATGTCCCTAGTCGTGAGAGCAACGGGACCCGACCGCCGCACAATTTGCTGGCTTGTATGCGCCAGCAGTGGAAGTCGCCTGGCAGCCCGCAGATGCGAAGGCCGTTATAACAACCGTCAAAGCAAGTAGCGAGCGGACAATGGACGACATGGTGATTACCTCAAAGACAAGGCCGCATAGTCCTCTTTGTCGACTGCTGACGGCAATGCACAAATGCTTTACCGACGTCCGACCCTCGAGGTTGGGTTGCCGGCCCACGCATTAAGCATCCCGGCGCCAGGAACGGAACGTCTGCGCCCTCTCCGCATTAGCTGGAACTGGGAGGACACATGACTCAAATACGCAGGTTCCTATCGTCCGCAGCAGTGGTCTTCGCGATCGCCGCCGGCATCATCCTTACCTTCACGCTGGCCCGGCAAGCGGACGGCGATGTGGAAGCCGCCCCGGTTGTCATGGGCGATCAGGCCATTCAATAGCAGTCGCTGGTTCCGCGATCACGGCAAAGTCCGGCCGCTGGACCCGCGGCCGAAGGAGTGCTGAGAGATCAAGATAGCGGCTTAGGTCCGTCCGTATCGAGAGGGACATGCTCGACCGAGGGTCTCAACTCATGCCGTTCTTCGCCACGACCAATCCCTTTCCGTCATTGCAGTAACCGGGGATCTTCGAACGTACGCGATCTCGTACGGTTGAAGCCACCAGCGGTGCAAGCAGACAAGAAAAAGCCCCGGCACGTTGGCCGGGCCCCCTTGGGGAATCGTGTCGCCTAGAGAGTGTAAAAGTGGCAGTCGTCACCGAAACAAATGGCGATTGAGATTGCTGGCGAGGTAGCAACTCTACCCGCCTCCCCGTGCCCCGCCGCTTTTCCTGCGACTCTGCCGGAAAGAGTCGCAGTCGGGACTTCGATAGGTGTGACCCTTACAGTTGCTGCCGCCTCCTTGTTGATGTCTCCGTTCTTTTCCGCCTGCTTCAGTGCTGCAGCAACGATCGCTCGACCAAACGATTCATACGTGTGCACGCGACCCTGAAGTTCACTCCACGAAACCGCTGCCGGCGCGCTTTTCGTAGTCCTTTGTGCCTTCGCCATAATGCATCTCCGTTGGCCCATGCCCCAACGGAATATTCAGTGAAGTGAGGTTTGGCCGCAAGTGGCTTGACGGGACCTCGACGCCCAGGAACATTTTTCTTCGGGGAATAACCACAACCTCGGGGGCACCGAGGAGCGCAGCCCATGCCCGGCCGCACCATTCAGGACGTCATAGACCGCGGCGACACTGTCACCGCGTTCTGCCACACCTACCTGTGCTTCAATAAATCGATCATCGACATGCGAGCGCTCCGCGATCGGTTCGGGCCGAATCATGGCGCCATGCATGACGATCTGGTGCCCAAGCTGCGATGCAGGAAGTGCGGGAAGCGATCGGTTGGCCTCACATGCACTCCTGGCACCAAGGAATACGGCGGCCACGCCCGTCGCGCCCCGGAAGGCGATGCTTGACGATTGGAGCAATGGGTTACGCTGCCATGGGCCTGCTGCTGCTCGCTGCGGCGCTCAGGACGAGCTTGGGGCGGCCTTAGGCTTGCTCGGGCGCTGCTGAAGGCCAGCAATGCCCTGCATGACGCTGGAGCGCGGGTCCTGCGGCGTGTCGAGCGGGAACGGAGGTGCCGTAAACGTTGACAGTAGGCCGGCTGGCGACGGCCGGCCTTTTGTTTGGAACCAACAGCACTGCCGAAGGTTGGGGAACATGCTGGTTGAGGGCAGCAACCAACCCCGTGGAGGTAAACGATGAAACTTCTCACTGCCGCTGCCGTCGCAGTTCTATTGTCGTCCGGTATGGCGTTCGCCCAGGACAACTCAACCACCGGATCGACGACCGGATCCGACAATGACAGCAACCCGAACTATCTTGCCGGCCCGAACATTCAGCGCTTCTACACAGACGAGTCCATGAACACGCTGCGGCCGGAAGTCGAGCTGAAGTCGGAATGGCAGGCGATGACTGACACCGAACGGGCGGACGCGAAGCAGGCATGCATGGGTAACAAAGACACCCGCTTCAACCCTCTCTGCAACGCCATCGGCGCAATGTAGCTCCCAGGCTTAACCTTGCTAAGCCCGGCTGCTCAGGTGGCCGGGCTTTTTCATGCCAACCACAAAAATGCTGGCTGTGCGTTAGCCGACGTGCAATTTCTAGACCGACCATTTCCGGCCCGAGACGATAAAAGATTGTTTTTGCAGGTGTTTTTGGTGAGCGCGCTGGGGCTCGAACCCAGGACCTACTGATTAAAAGTCAGTTGCTCTACCGGCTGAGCTACGCGCTCCCGCGAGGCGAAAGAAGCCCCCGAAATTGCGGCGGAACATAGGGAGGGCTTTCGTGTGGGTCAATCCGGAAATTGGCTGTCCTAGGCAGAAGGTTTTGCGACTATGGAAACCTGCGCCACGCATCACTTTAGCCACCTTACCTAGCCGACTGTTCTGCTCGGACTCTCACATTACAATTTCGCAATACGGGGTGTTTGCGAGGAACAATCGCTCCTATTTATCGTTTTGGTGACCGAAGGGACCGATTTCCGGTCAAGAATGAGGATTCTATCATGAAGAAATTGGTATCTGCGGTTTGCGCCAGTGCCCTGACTGCTGCGCTTGCAATTACATCCGTTGCGCCCGTCAACGCTGCCCCGACGTTTGTCCCGAAAATGGAGACGGCCCAGAAGTCGGACGTCGTCCAGGTTCAGGAGTGGCGGAAGAAAAACCGCAACTTCAGACGCAATCAGTGGGAGCATCGCCGCACGGGCAATTGGGTTAACAATAATCCCCGGTATGGCTGGTACAACGGTCATCGCGGATATCGCTACAAGCGGCCGGGCTATCGCTATCACGATGGCTGGTGGTTCCCAGCAGGCGCATTCATAGCTGGTGCGATCGTCAGCGGAGCGATCGCTAACAGCTACAACCAGCCGTCATATCGCTACGGCGGAAATGCCCATGTCGAGTGGTGCTACAACCGCTATCGGTCGTATCGCGCCTATGACAACACGTTCCAGCCATACAACGGCCCTCGCCGTCAGTGCTACTCGCCTTACGGCTAAAGGCTCGCGCAAACGGCAAGAGAAAGGCCCGCAGAAGCGGGCCTTTTTCTTTTCTCGATCAGATTGTCAGCGTGCGCCGGACTGCATCGCGCCACCCCGCGAGTTTCGTTGCCCTGGTCTTCTCGTCCATCTCTGGCCGGAAGCGCTTCTCCAGTGCCCAGCTTTTCGCGAAGGCCGATGCCTTCGGCCAGACGCCAGCGCGCGAGCCAGCCAGCCACGCAGCGCCAAGCGCGGTCGTCTCCAGGATTTCGGGCCGATCGACGGGCGCATCCAGAATGTCGGCTAGGCGCTGCATCGTCCAGTCCGACGCCACCATCCCGCCGTCGACGCGCAGCACGGTGCCGGATGCCGCGCCCTTCCAGTCCTTCTTCATGGCGTCCAGCAGGTCGCGCGTCTGGTAGGCGACTGCTTCAAGCGCTGCGCGGGCAAATTCGGCGGGACCGGTATTGCGCGTCAGTCCGAAGATCGCACCCCGCGCGTGGGCGTCCCAGTGGGGTGCACCCAAGCCGACGAAGGCCGGCACGAGATAGACGTTCTGCGATGGGTCGGCCTTGGCCGCGAGTTCGCCGCTGTGCGCGGCCTTGGAGATCATCTTCGCTCCGTCGCGCAGCCACTGCACGGCAGCACCCGCGATAAAGATCGAGCCCTCCAGCGCATAGGTCGTCTTGCCGTCGAGGCGGTAGGCGATCGTCGTCAGCAATCGGTTCTTGGAGCGCACCATGTCGGCGCCGGTGTTCAGCAGCGCGAAGCAACCGGTGCCGTAGGTCGACTTCATCATCCCCGGCTTGAAGCAGGCCTGCCCGATCGTCGCGGCATGCTGATCGCCGGCGACGCCGAGGATTGGGAGCGCCGCGCCGAGGATCGATTTTTCCGTCACGCCGAAATCGTCGGCGCAATCCTTCACCGACGGCAGCAGCGAGCGCGGAATGTCGAGGATCCGCAGCAGTTCCTCATCCCACTCGTTGTTCCCGATGTTGTAGATCAGCGTGCGCGAGGCGTTCGTCGCATCCGTCGCATGGACCTTGCCGCCGGTCAGCCGCCAGACGAGGAACGTATCGATCGTGCCGGCGAGGAGTTCGCCCTTTGCGGCCCGCCGCCGCGCGCCCTTTACATGATCGAGCAGCCAGGCGATCTTCGTGCCCGAAAAGTACGGATCGAGTAGCAGGCCGGTCTTGCGTGTAAACGTCTTCTCCAGCCCTGCCTTCTTCAGCTTTGCGCACAGCGGCGCGGTGCGCCGGTCCTGCCAGACGATCGCCTTGTGGATCGGCTGGCCGGTCGCCTTGTCCCAGATAACGACGGTTTCGCGCTGGTTGGTGATGCCGATCGCGGCGATGTCGGCGGCTTTCACCTTGGCCTTGCGCAGCGCCTCCTTGGCGGACCACACGACGCTCTGCCAGATTTCTTCGGGGTCGTGCTCCACCCACCCTGATGCGGGATAGAACTGGGTGAATTCCTTCTGGCCGACGCCCGCGACCTTCATCTTTCCATCGAAGACGATGGCGCGCGAGGATGTCGTGCCTTGGTCGATGGCGAGAACGTAACCTGTCATGATCCCTCCGCTTACAGGAACAGGGAGGCGGCATGACGCCGCCTCCCCGTCCGTACGTCAGGTCCGGGGGCCGAGGCACCCGGACGGTCTAGTTACTGCCAGCTCTTGACCAGCTCGTCGTAGTTGACGGTCAGCGGCTTTTCCTTCTCGTCGGCGATCTTGAGCTGCGGAGCGAGGTTGCCCTTGGCTACGGCATCCTTGTTCCAGTACTCGAGATCGTGCTCCTCGGCGAGCTTCGGTCCCATGTCACCCATGACGCCGGCGCGTTCCAGGCGTTCCAGCACCTTCTCCTGCTCGGCACAGAGCGAGTCCATCGCCTCCTGAGCAGTCTTTGCGCCCGACGACGCATCGCCGATCGCCTGCCACCAGAGCTGAGCCAGCTTCGGATAGTCCGGAATGTTGGTTCCGGTCGGCGACCACTGGACGCGGGCCGGCGAGCGATAGAACTCGATCAGGCCGCCGAGCTTCGGTGCGCGCTCGGTGAACGACGGATGCTGGATCGAGCTTTCGCGAATGAGCGTCAGCCCGACATGGCTCTTCTTCACATCCACCGTCTTGGACGTGACGAACTGCGCATAGAGCCACGCAGCCTTGGCGCGATCGTCCGGGGTCGACTTGAGGATCGTCCAGGATCCGACGTCCTGGTAGCCGAGCTTCATGCCGTCCTTCCAGTAGACGCCATGCGGCGACGGGGCGAAGCGCCACTTCGGCGTGCCGTCCTCGTTCACGACCGGCAGGCCGGGCTTCACGAAATCGGCCGTGAAGGCGGTGTAGGTGAACATCTGCTGGGCGACTTCACCCTGCGATGGCACCGGGCCGGATTCGGAGAAGGTCATGCCCTGAGCAGCCGCCGGTGCATAGGCCTTCAGCCACTGCAGGTACTTCTCGATCGAATAGACCGCCGCCGGGCCGTTGGTGTCGCCGCCGCGTGCGACACACGAACCGACCGGCCGCGAATTCTCGTCGACCTTGATGCCCCACTCGTCGACCGGCTTGCCGTTCGGAATACCCCTGTCGCCGTTGCCGGCCATGGACAGCCATGCGTCGGTGAACCGCCAGCCGAGCGACGGGTCCTTCTTGCCGTAGTCCATGTGGCCATAGACCTTCTTGCCGTCGATCTCGCGGCCGGTGAAGAACTCGGCGATGTCCTCATAGGCCGACCAGTTGACGGGGACGCCGAGGTCGTAGCCGTACTTCGCCTTGAAGTCGGCCTTGTTCTTCTCGTCGTTGAACCAGTCGTAGCGGAACCAGTAGAGGTTCGCGAACTGCTGGTCGGGAAGCTGGTAGAGCTTGCCGTCGGGCGCGGTCGTGAACGATGTGCCGATGAAGTCGGCGAGGTCGAGGCCGGGATTGGTGACGTCCTTGCCTTCGTTGGCCATCCAGTCGGTCAGGCTGCGCGCCTGCTGGTAGCGCCAGTGGGTACCGATCAGGTCGGAGTCATTGACGTAGGCGTCGTAGATGTTCTCGCCCGACTGCATCTGCGTCTGCAGCTTCTCGATAACATCACCTTCGCCGATCAGGTCGTGCGTGATCTTGATGCCGGTGATGGCCGTGAACGCAGGCGCAAGCACCTTCGATTCATATTCATGCGTGGTGATCGTCTCGGACACGACCTTGATATCCATGCCGGCGAAAGGCTTGGCCGCGTCGATGAACCACTGCATCTCGGCTTCCTGTCCGGCGCGGTCGAGCGACGACAGGTCGCCGATCTCCGCGTCCAGGAAGGTCTTGGCTTCGTCCATTCCGGCGTAGGCGCTTCCCGCCCCGACCAGCAGGACAAGGGCGGTCGTAGATGTTAGTAGGTGCCGTCGCATATGGTTTCCTCCACAAGGTTACTTTGCGATCGAGGCGGTCGCAGGCACGCGGCCGCCTCAACAGTTCCTCCCCCTAAACGTAGCGAAACACGCCAATGGCGTAGACCACGGAGAGAGCGAGAGCCCACCACAGGCTAGGGCCGACAAGGCCCAGCCAGGCGAGATGGATGAACGCTGCGCCGAGCAGCGAAATGAACAACCGGTCGCCGCGCGTCGTCTCGAAGCGCAGGATGCCAACACGCGGATTTCCGCCGGGGCTTGCATATTCCCAGACCGCCATGAGGGCGAGCAGCAGGAAAATGGTCAGGAAGAACAGCGCGGTCGGAAACGACCACGCCATCCAGCCGCCCGGGATCAGGGAGCCCGTCCAGTCGACCTCGCCGTCCTTGACCGGCAGCCGGAGCGTCAGCAGCCACGCGCAAAGCGCATAAACGACCAGAACCGCGGCGAACGGGATTTGCCAGCGCCGTGTGCGAGCCACCGCCATCTCAAACCCTCCCCAGGGCAAAGCCCTTGGCGATGTAGTTGCGGACGAACCAGATCACGAGCGCGCCGGGGATGATCGTCAGCACGCCGGCAGCAGCCAGCACGCCCCAGTCCATGCCCGAGGCCGACACCGTTCGCGTCATGATCGCGGCGATGGGCTTGGCCGCCGTGGTCGTCAGCGTGCGCGCCAGCAGCAGTTCCACCCACGAGAACATGAAGCAGAAGAAGGCGGCGACGCCGATGCCCGATGCGATCAGCGGCATGAAGATCTTCACGAAGAAGCGCGGGAAGGAATAGCCGTCGATATAAGCCGTCTCGTCGATTTCCTTCGGCACGCCTGACATGAAGCCTTCGAGGATCCACACCGCCAGCGGCACGTTGAACAGGCAGTGCGCCAGCGCAACCGCGATGTGCGTGTCGATCAGTCCGAAGGCCGAATAGAGCTGGAAGAACGGCAGCGCGAACACCGCCGGCGGCGCCATGCGGTTCGTCAGCAGCCAGAAGAACAGGTGCTTGTCGCCGAGGAAGCGGTAGCGCGAGAAGGCATAGGCGGCCGGCAGCGCCACGCTGATCGAGATGGCCGTGTTCATCACGACGTAGATGATCGAGTTGATGTAGCCCGAATACCAGGACGGGTCAGTGAAGATAACCATATAGTTGCGGATTGTCGGGTCCACCGGCCAGAAGGTGATCGGTCCGACGATCTCCTGATTGGTCTTGAAGCTCATGTTGATGAGCCAGTAGATCGGCAGCATCAGGAAGATGATGTAGATCGTCGGCACCAGCCACCAGAAGCGCGAGCTCTCGCCGCGCCTGCGCATGGAACGCGCCACCGCGTCGTTGCCTGCACCGGCTATGCTTCCAGCTGCCGGCAGTCCGCCGCGCTCGACCGTCATGGCGTTGTCCTTCGTGTCCGCCATGTCAGCTGTCCCGCCCGTAATTGGTCATGACGGTGTAAAACACCCACGACAGCAGCAGGACGATCAGGAAGTAGACGATCGACATCGCCGCCGCCGGCCCGAGGTCGAACTGGCCGATCGCCATTTTCACGAGATCTATCGACATGAAGGTGGTCGAGTTACCGGGACCACCGCCGGTGACGACGAACGGTTCGGTGTAGGTCATGAAACTGTCCATGAAGCGCAGGAGGACCGCGATCAGCAGCACGCGGTTCATCTTCGGCAGCTGGATGTAGCGGAACACCGCCCAGCGGGACGCGCCGTCGATCTTGGCGGCTTGGTAGTAAGCGTCGGGAATGGAGACCAGCCCGGCGTAGCAGAGCAGCACGACGAGGCTCGTCCAGTGCCAGACATCCATGAGGACGAGCGTGATCCACGCCGCGACAGGGTCGCTGACATAGTTGTAGTTGATGCCCAGCGAATTCATCGTGTAGCCGAGTAGGCCGATGTCGATGCGGCCGAACACCTGCCAGATCGTGCCAACAACGTTCCACGGAATGAGCAGCGGCAGCGCCATCAGCACGAGGCAGACCGGCACGCCCCAACCCGAGCGCGGCATGTTGAGCGCGACAAAGATGCCGAGCGGGATCTGGATCGCAAGGATGATGCCGGAGAATGCCAGGTTGCGCCCCATCGCCTGCCAGAAGCGGCTTGAGGCCAGTATGTCCTCGTACCAGGCGGTGCCGACCCAGAAGAAGATGTTGTTGCCGAACGTGTCCTGCACCGAATAGTTGACCACCGTCATCAGCGGGATGACGGCCGAGAACGCCACCAGCACCAGCACCGGCAGCACCATGAACCAGGCCTTGTTGTTCCAGGGCTTGTCCATGGCCGTCAGCCTCCCAGCTCGACACGCCAGGAATCGGCGTAGATGTTGATGCCTGCGGGATCGAAGGCGATTTTCGCGTCGCTCGGGATTTCGGCGTGTTCCGCGACGATGGCCGCGATGTGATGGCCCTCGATGGTGGCGTGCACGACGCGGTGACGGCCGATATCCTCGACCTTGGTGATCGTCGCGGGCATGCCGTCCTCGGACAGCCGGACATATTCCGGCCGCACCCCAAGTTCCGTCTTCCCTGCCCCACCCGACGACGGCGCGCCGCCCGGCAGTTCGATCGTCTGGCCACCGAGCTTGGCATTGCGGCCGTCGACCGACACCGGCACCACATTCATGCCGGGCGAGCCGATGAAATAGCCGACGAAGGTGTGCTTCGGTCGCTCGAAAAGTTCGGCCGGCGTGCCGATTTGCACGATCTCGCCGTCATACATGACCACGACCTGCTCGGCGAAGGTCAGGGCTTCCGTCTGGTCGTGCGTGACATAGACCATCGTGTAGCCGAAGCGCCTGTGAAGCTGCTTCAACTGCGAGCGCAGCACCCATTTCATGTGCGGATCGATGACGGTCAGCGGCTCGTCGAACAGGATGGCGTTGACGTCGTGGCGCACCAGCCCGCGCCCGAGCGAAATCTTCTGCTTCTGGTCCGCCGTCAGGCCGCGCGCGCGGCGCTTGGCCATGTCGGCAAGCCCGGTCATCTCCAGCGTCTCGCGCACGCGCCGGTCGACATCGGCTTCCGGAACTGAACGGTTGCGCAGCGGGAAGGCCAGATTGTCGTAGACCGTCATCGTGTCGTAGATGACCGGGAACTGGAACACTTGCGCGATGTTGCGCTCCTGCGTTGACAGGTTGGTAACGTCGCGACCGTCGAAGCGAAGTTCCCCATGCGAAGGGTGCAGCAGGCCGGAGATGATGTTGAGCAGGGTCGTCTTGCCGCAGCCGGAAGGCCCCAGCAGCGCATAGGCTCCGCCGTCCTCGAAGACGTGGTTAACTTCCTTCAGCGCGTAGTCCTTCGGCGACGTCGGGTTCGCCGTATAAGCGTGGCGGATGTGGTTGCACTCGATGCGCGCCATGGTGCTAAGCCGCCAGTCTGTCGCGGGCGCTGACGGAGCGGCCGCTTGAGTCGAAGATCATGATGTGGCGCGGATCGAGGAAGACCTCGACCTCCTGGTCCGGCTCGAACGAATGGATGCCATGCGCCAGCATCACCCAGCGGACATCGGCGAAATCCAGGTGCACGTAGCTTTCCGAGCCGGTGATCTCGGAGGCCGTCACCTTCGCCCTCAGCGGCACCGCGCCCGATCCGGAGCGGGATAAAGAAAGATGGTGGGGCTGAAAGCCGATCGTATACTCGTCGTCGGCTATGCCGGCGAGGTCTGCCGGCACAGGGAGGTTCACCCCACCATCAAGCATGAAGCTCGATCCGCTTTTCCTGAGCACGATCGTGTTCAGCGGCGGATCCGCGAATGTCCTCGCCGTCACCAGATCGTTCGGACGGCGGAAAACCTCGATTGTCGGGCCGAACTGGGTAATGCGGCCTTCTGACAGCGTTGCGGTATTGCCGCCGAGCAGAAGCGCTTCGTGCGGTTCGGTCGTAGCGTAGACGAAGATCGTCCCGGCAGCTGCGAATATCTTCGGCAGTTCCTCGCGCAGTTCCTCGCGGAGCTTGTAGTCGAGGTTTGCCAGCGGCTCGTCCAGCAGGACGAGCGAGGCGTTCTTGACGATGGCGCGCGCCAGCGCCGTCCGCTGCTGCTGGCCGCCCGACAGATTGAGTGGCGTGCGCGCCAGATAGGGCGTCAGCTTCAGCAGGTCAGCCGCGCGCCCGACCTCGCGCTTGATCGTTGCGTCGTCGGCGCCCGCCACACGCAACGGCGAGGCGATGTTCTCGTAGACGGTCATCGCCGGGTAGTTGATGAACTGCTGGTAGACCATAGCGACGTTACGCTTGCGCACCGGTACGCCCGTCACATCGATGCCGTCGAACCAGACGGAACCGGCGGTCGGCACGTCCAGACCGGCCATGATCCGCATCAGGCTGGTCTTGCCCGAAAGCGTCGGCCCGAGAAGCACGTTCAGCGAGCCGTGACGAAGCGTCAGCGACACGTCGCGGATATGGTCCGCGCCGGCAACGGTTCTCGTCACATTCCGCAGTTCGAGCATGTCGCCTCCTCCCAGGCTGATACTCTCGAGTTCAGCTTCTATTCCGCGGCAGCAATTTGCAAGCTGCGCGGAAATCCCTTCATGTATTCGTCGAGCGCCGCAGTTTCCTGCGGGGACAGCACGAGCCCCCGCTTGGTCCTGCGCCACAACACGTCTTCCGCAGTCAAAGCCCACTCCTGGTCGATCAGATACCGGACCTCCGCCTCATAGAGATCGGCCCCGAAACTGCGTCCGAGCTCGGCAAACGACTTCGCAGTCCCGAGCAGCTTGCGCGCTCGCGTGCCGTAGAGCCGGGTCAGGCGACGGGCAAAACTCACATCCAGGAATGGATAATCGGCCTGCAGCCTTGCGACCTGCGCATCGAAGCCGGTCGCCGGAAAATCGCCGCCCGGCAACGGTGCATTGGCGGTCCACGACTTTCCCTTTTTGCCCAGAAGATGCTCGATCTTCTCAAGCATGTGTTCCGAAAGCCGGCGGTAGGTGGTGATCTTGCCGCCGAAGATATCGACCAGCGGAGCCTGCCCGTTCGGATGATCGACCTTCAACACATAATCGCGGGTCGCTTCCTGCGCCTTCGATGCGCCGTCGTCATAGAGCGGGCGCACGCCGGAATAGGTCCAGACGATATCCTCCGGCTTCACCGGCTCGGTGAAATACTCGCTCGCTGCATCGCAGAGGTAGCGGACTTCCTCGTCGCTGATGCGCACATTGTGCGGATCGCCGGGGTGGTCGCGATCGGTGGTGCCGATCAGCGTGAACTCTTCCTCATAGGGAATGGCGAAGATGATGCGGCCGTCCTTGTTCTGGAAGAAATAGGCGCGCGGATCGTCGAACTTCTTGCGCACCACGATATGGCTGCCCTGCACCAGACGAACGTTGTGGACATCGTTCTGGCCGATCGTTTCCGCAAGGACGTGATCGACCCAGGGGCCAGCCGCATTGACCAGCAACCGGGCTCGAACTGTCTCCTGTTCGCCGCTACGCACATCCTGGACTTCAATTGACCAGTGATCGGCATCGCGCCTTGCTGTTGTGACTTTTGTGCGAGTGCGGATCGTCGCACCACGGTCGGCGGCGTCACGTGCATTGAGAGCCACCAGTCGCGCGTCGTTCACCCAGCCGTCCGAGTATTCGAACGCTCTGGCGAAGTTTGGCTTCAGCGGCTTGCCCGCAGGATCTGTGCGCATGTCGAGCGTACGCGTGGCCGGCAAGAGCTTCCGCCCGCCGATATGGTCGTAGAGAAACAGCCCGAGGCGCACCATCCAGGCTGGCCGTGGACCGTCCTTGGCGAACGGCAGTACAAAGCGTAGCGGCCAGATTATGTGCGGCGCGTTCCTCCAGAGCACCTCGCGCTCCATCAGCGACTCCCGCACCAGCCGGAACTCGTAATATTCGAGATAGCGCAGCCCGCCGTGGATGAGTTTCGTGGAGGCCGACGACGTCCCGCTTGCGAGGTCGTTCATCTCGGCGAGAAAGACAGAATACCCCCGGCCCACGGCGTCGCGGGCAATGCCGCATCCGTTGATGCCGCCGCCGATGACAAAGAGGTCATGGATTGGGGACGCGTCCAAACTTCCTCCTCGCTTTCGCACTGCACCATTTTGGCGTCTTATCGAAAGCGTTTGGGAATTATTTCGAAAACATAACGAATGTCAAACGAAATAGACTGATGGCCCCGGTTATCGGGACGTCTCCACAAGATCGACGTTCGCATCTGTGCAGATATCGCGGATCGCGGTCACGTCGCATCGATCCGTAATGAACGTGTTCACCTGGCTCAGATGACCGATGCGGACAGGCGCGGTTCGCTCGAACTTGGTCGCGTCGGCGACGAGGATGACATGCCGCGCGTTGGCGATGATGGCTTGCGCGACCTTCACCTCGCGAAAGTCGAAGTCGAGCAGTGCCCCGTCGGGATCGATCGCCGATGCGCCGATCACGGCATAATCGACCTTGAACTGCTTGATGAAGTCGACCGCCGCCTCCCCCACCACGCCGCCATCGGAGCCGCGCACCACGCCGCCGGCGATGACCACCTCGATCGAGGGATAGACCCGCATCCTGTTGGCAACATTGATGTTATTGGTGATGACCATCAATCCGTCATGGTCAAGCAGCGCATTGCTGACCGCTTCCGTCGTTGTGCCTATGTTAATGAAAAGCGAGGCATGGTCCGGTATCAGGCGCGCTGCCGCCCTGCCGATGGCGTCCTTCTCGTCCGCCGCGATCTTGCGCCGCGCCTCATACTCCACATTCTCGATGCCTGACGGAAACAGCGCGCCGCCATGGATGCGCGTCAGCAGCCGCTGTTCGCACAAATCATTGAGATCCTTGCGGATCGTCTGAGGCGTGACGGAGAAATGCTGGGCCAGATCATCGACCAGAACACGACCCTGGTCCTTTGCCATCTGGATGATTTCGTTATGTCGCGGGGATAGGAACATTTGGCGCCTCCGACTTTCGTTTTTATCACAAAGACATCAAAACGAAAGTCGTATAAAAGGCAGTGCGCGTCCAACGCGTGGTTATCGCTAACGCGCCGTCTCCGTTGTAATGCGCGCGGCGATCTCGGTAATCACGTCGAAGGCCACGTCCACATCCGCTTCGGTGGCCTCGAACTGCCCTGCCTGGAAGCGGATCGCCACACGCCCGTCCACGCGCGTCTGCGTCAGGTAGATGCGACCGTCATTGTTGATTGCGTCCACAAGCGCCAGATTGTGCTCGTCGGCCCTCTGTTCGTCGCACGGCTGATGTCGGAACGTGAACAGCGACAGCATGGGCTCGGTGACGATCTCGAAGCCCGGCACTTCCGCCAGTCTGGACGCAAGCCCCTCGCTCCATCCGACATGGTTGCGGATCATCTGGCGCAGCGTTTCCAGGCCGTGCGCGCGCAACAGGAACCACAGCTTCAGCGCGCGGAAACGACGCCCGAGCGGCACGGTCCATTCCGAATAGTTGACGATGCCATCCCTGCCCTGCGTCTTCAGATATTCCGGGCGGATCGCCAGCGTCCGCACAAGGCTTTCGGGATCGCACACGAAATGGATTGAACAGTCGAACTGCGCGCCGAGCCATTTGTGCGGGTTGAAGACGACGGAATCTGCATGCTCCACCCCGGACCAGAAATGCCGGAACTCCGGGCAGATCATGGCCGACCCCGCCCAGGCCGCGTCGACGTGCAGATAGAGTCCATACTTTTTGGCGATCGCCGCGACGGCCGCCACGTCGTCGGTGCCCCCGATCGAGGTGCCCCCCACGCTCGCAATGATGCCTGCGGGAAGCAACCCGGCCGCCCTGTCCGCCTGAATCGCCTCTTCCAGCGCTGTCGACTGCATCGAACGCCAGCGCCCGCCGGTCGGCACGCGCACAAGGTTTTCCTCGCCGATGCCGGCCACCCAGATCGCGCGGTCGATCGACGTATGAACCTGATCGGAGCAGTAGATGCGAATGCGCGGCTGACCCGACAGCCCCGCGCGGTTGCCGGCCCAGCCCAGCGCCCGTTCGCGCATCACCAGCACCGCCGAGAGCGTCGCAGACGACGCCGAGTCCTGGATCACTCCGGAGAAGTCCTCAGGCAGGCCGAGCGCCTGCCGCAACCAGTCGATGACCTTCGTCTCCAGTTCGGTTGCCGCCGGCGATGTCTGCCAGAGCATGCACTGGGCCGCCATTGTGCTGACGAGATATTCGGCAACGACGGATACCGGTGCGGCATTGGCCGGAAAATAGGCGAAGAAGCGCGGGTGCTGCCAATGCGTCATGCCGGGCACGATATCGCGCTCGAAGTCGGCGAAGATCGCCTCCATCGCCTCCGGTTCCTCAGGCGCCGACAGGCCGATCCGCGCCGCGATCTCGCCGGGCTGGGTCTGCGCCCGCACGGGCCGGTCCCGCAGCGTGGCGCGGTAGTCCGCTCCCCAGTCCGCCGCGCGGTGCGACCACTTTCGAAAATCGTCGTTGTCCATCATTCCTCCCGGCGCGCGCAAACGACCCTATCGAAGGGAAGCGGGACCTGAAATGTCAAAAGTCAGTTTTCGGGAAAATCCGGCAGCGCCTTGAAGGCATTCTTCAGCGCGTTCGACCAGCCGTCCGAAACGGTCCGGTAGTAGGGATCGTCCTGGCCGATCCTCTTCCTCAGCCCCACCTTGAAGCTGTCCTTTTCATAGAACAGCAGGTCGAGCGGCAGGCCGACCGACAGGTTCGATTTCAGCGTCGAATCGAAGGACACAAGCAGAAGCTTCACCGTCTCTGCGAGGCTCATCGCCTTGTCGTAGGCGCGCACGATGATCGGCTTGCCGTACTTCGTCTCGCCGACCTGGAAGAACGGCGTGTCGTCGCTGGACTCGATGAAGTTACCTTCCGGATAGATCATGAACAGCCGGGGCGCTGTCCCCCTGATCTGGCCGCCGAGAATGAAGGACGCATTGAAATAGCTGTCCGCCTTCTGGCCCACCGGCGCGGAATTGGCGATGACTTCCTTCACCACGTCGCCGACCAACCGCGCCGTCTGGAACATCGAAGGCATTTCGAGCAGCGTCGGCGCGCGCTCGGCCACGGCCTTGGTGCGCTCTTCCAGTATGCTGACCACCGATTGCGTGGTCGCCAGATTGCCCGCCGACATCAGCACGATGACGCGCTCGCCCGGCTCCTCCCAAACATGCATCTTGCGGAAGGTGGAGATGGAATCGATGCCCGCATTGGTGCGCGTGTCCGACATGAACACGAGTCCCCGGTCGATCTTCAATCCAACGCAATAGGTCATGGAATCGCTTCTGGTATCGCCTAAGCGGCGATTACTGCTCTACCGTGATCGAGACGGCAAGCTGTTCTTCCGCCCATCCAAGGCGGATTCCCGACACCGGCATGGCGTCGCGATAGTCACGGCCGACAGCCATCCGGACATAACGTTCATCAGGCGATATGCCGTTGGAGGGATCGAACGCCACCCATCCGAGCCCCGGAACATGCGCTTCCGCCCAGGCATGGCTGGCGGCCTGGTCCACCGTGTCGTTCAGCATCAAATAACCGCTGATGTAGCGCGCCGGGAAGCCGAGGACGCGGGCGGTGGCGGTGAAAACATGCGCATGGTCCTGGCAGACGCCGCTTCCCAGCTTCAGCGCTTCTTCGGCGGTGGTACCAGCATGCGTCGCGCCCGTCGTGTAGGCCACCCTGACCCCGATGATGTTCATCAGCTGGTGCAGCCGGTCCAGCTCCGAACCTTGCCCGACCGCTTCCGCCAGTTCGCGGATGCCGTCGCCAGGCGTCGTCAGGTCGGTCTGGTGCTGGAACAGCCAGAGCGGCGCAAAGCCGCGATGCTCGCCGGAGACGCCCGCCGTGTCGAAGGTCTCGACCTCGCCCCAGGCGTCGACCCCGATCGTGGTGGCATCGGCCGACATGCTCACAAGTCGCGTGTCGTTCTCGAAGTGGTCGATGTAGCGCGCTTCCTCGACGGCGCCGTCCACCTTCAACGACCAGCTATGGATGGTCTGCGTCTTGCCGCCGCGTGGCACCAGCCGCAGCCGCTGCAACGCATATTGCAGCGGCGCGTCGTAGCGGTATTCGGTCCGGTGCGAGATCTTCAGTCTCATGGCGGTCCCGTCAGTGGAAACGATAGTTGGCCGCGACCTCGCCGCCGAGCCGGTTGTTGTCGCGGATAAAGTCGGTCAGGAACTCGTGCAGCCCTTCGTCGAATATCCGCTTCACCGAGCTTGAGCGCAGTTTCGACAGGATATCCTCCACCTGTTGATGGCATGGCAGCCTTAAGCCGTAATCCTCCTCGCGGAACCGCAGGTGTTCGGCAAGGAAGCGGTAGCAGAAGGTCAGCGAGCGCGGCATGCGGCCGTTCAGGATCAGATAGTCGGCGATGTTGGTCGGCTTGTATTCGGCGTCATACACCCAGCGATAGGAGCGGTGCGCCGAAACGGAACGCAGGATCGACTCCCACTGCGAATTGTCCAGCGTCGACCCGACCCACGAGACCGACGGCAGCAGCACGTAGTACTTCACATCGAGAATGCGCGCGGTGTTGTCGGCTCGCTCGACATAGGTGCCGATCTGGGCGAAATCGAAAATCTCGTTGCGCAGCATCGTGCCGTAGAAGCAGCCGCGTATCAGCGCCGTCTCGCGCTTGATCGCGTCGAGCACGCTCGGCAGGTCGCGCTCGTCGATGGGGTTGGCGAGCACGCGTTTCAGCGACATCCAGGCTTCGTTGATCGCCTCCCATGTCTCGCGCGTCAGCGCGGTACGCACCATGCGCGCGTTGAAGCGCGCGGTTTCCATGGAGGCCATGGCGCTCGAAGGGTTGGTCGTGTCGCGGATCAGGAAATCCGAGACATTGGCGGGCGTGTATTCGCTGTATTTCGACGCAAAGGCGGAATCGACGCCGGCCGAGAGCACGACGGACTTCCACTCCTCCTCCGCGCTCTGCGTCCGCGTCAGCGCCATGCGCAGCCCGGCATCCACCAGACGCGCCATGTTCTCCGCCCGCTCGATATAGCGGTTCATCCAGTAGAGGCCGTTTGCGACGCGTCCGAGAAGCATTAGTCGTCCAACACCCAGGTATCTTTGGTTCCGCCGCCTTGCGACGAGTTCACGACCAGAGAGCCCTGCTTGAGAGCAACGCGGGTCAATCCCCCCGGCACGATCTGAATCTTGTCGGACACCAGCACGAACGGCCTGAGATCGACATGGCGCGGTGACAGGCCGGCTTCCGTCATGATCGGGCAGGTCGACAGCGAAAGCGTCGGCTGGGCGATGTAATTCGATGGGTTCGCGGCGAGCTTCTTCGAGAAAGTCTCCCGCTCCTTCTTGGTGGCGGTCGGGCCCACCAGCATGCCGTAGCCGCCCGAGCCGTGCACTTCCTTCACGACGAGGTCTTTCAAATTCTCCTGCACGTATTTCAGCGTGTCCGGCTCCGAGCAGCGGAAGGTCTGGATGTTCTGCAGGATCGCCTTGCGGCCGGTATAGAACTCGATGATGTCGGGCATGTAGGAATAAATCGCCTTGTCGTCGGCGATGCCGGTGCCCGGAGCGTTGGCGATGGTGATGTTGCCGGCGCGATAGACGTCCATGATGCCGGGCACGCCGAGCGCGGAGTCCGGCCGGAACGTCAGCGGGTCGAGAAATGCGTCATCGACGCGGCGGTAGAGCACGTCGATCTGCTTGTAGCCCTCGGTCGTGCGCATCGCGACGTGCCCGTCGACCACACGCAGATCGTGTCCCTCGACAAGTTCGACGCCCATCTGGTCGGCGAGGAAGGCGTGCTCGAAATACGCCGAGTTGTAGCTGCCGGGCGTCAGCACCGCCATCGTCGGCGTCCCACGCAGGTTCTCCGGCCGAACGGCGGCGAGCGACTGTCGCAGCAATTGCGGATAGTTCTCGACCGGCCGCACCCTGATCTTTTGAAACAGCTCGGGAAAGAGCTGCATCATCGTCTCGCGGTTTTCCAGCATGTAGGAGACGCCGGAAGGCGTGCGCGCATTGTCCTCGAGCACGAAGAACTCGTTCTCGCCGGTACGCACGATGTCGGTGCCGATGATGTGGGTATAGACGCCAGCCGGCGGGCGCACACCGATCATTTCGGGCAGGAAGGCGTCGTTTTCCGCGATCAGCCTTTTAGGGATCCGCCCGGCACGCAGGATTTCCTGGCGATGATAGATATCGTCCAGGAAAGCGTTCAGCGCCTGCACGCGCTGCTCGATGCCCTGGGTGAGCCGCCGCCATTCGGCCCCGGAAAGGATGCGCGGAACGATGTCGAAGGGGATGAGCCGTTCGGCCGCCTCTTCCTCGCCATAGACGGCGAAGGTGATGCCCGTCTTGCGGAAGACGCGCTCGGCGTCGCGCATCTTTTCGCCTAGTCTCGCCGGGTCCTGCTGCTGCCACCAGCGGTCGTAGGCCGCATATGAGTGTCTTATGCCGGACTGGTCCGGCTGCATTTCGTCGAACGCAACCAAGCGCGTACTCCCCTGTGACACCATTTCAAAATGCGTCGCGACCGAAAAGCAAGTGCAATCGCCAAAAATGGCCTAGACTTTGGTCAATGCGCGAAAACTGCCGAAAACGAAGGCATCACTTTCGAAGGCAAATCCCTGACTGCACAGTTGAAGTGCATACTGGTTTTCTCGCCGCTGGCTTGAGCCCAGCACAAAAGGGAATCGCGGCACGGCTCCATGGTTACGTTCGGCTGAGTGAACCAAAAGTGGCTGAACGACGTACTACGTCGACACGAGCCTTCCGATCGCCGCACGGGAGTTTGACGATGCATCTGATCCGCACAGCATTGCTTACCCTGCTGCCTCTCCTGCCCGTTACCGCCTTCGCCGGCGATGCGGACATCCGGGGCGCGCAGGCTACCGTCGACTCCCAGCTCAAAGCCTTCCAGTCCAACGACGGCGCGCTTGCCTATTCCTTCGCGGCTCCGAGCATCCAGCGGATATTCCCGACCGTCGATATCTTCATGGGCATGGTCGGCAGCGCCTATCAACCAATCCGCAGCCCGCGAAGCTACGCC
This sequence comes from Mesorhizobium quangtriensis, assembly GCF_040081925.1. Taxonomy (NCBI): domain Bacteria; kingdom Pseudomonadati; phylum Pseudomonadota; class Alphaproteobacteria; order Hyphomicrobiales; family Phyllobacteriaceae; genus Mesorhizobium; species Mesorhizobium quangtriensis. The sequence goes on along the minus strand of NZ_JBEBMF010000003.1, from coordinate 570,340 downwards.
TTGGGTGCGGCAAAGGAGCTTGGCAATGGCCGCATCCAGCAGGACGTCCTGCTGACCGGCCCCGACGGGCTCGAATATGAGGCGGAATATACGCTGGAGCTGCAGCCCGACGGGGTCTACCGCATCACCAGCGTAAAACTCAAGAAATCGACCGCCATCGGCGCGTGACCTACAGCGCCGGCAGATCACCCTTCGTCCAGCCTTCCGTGATCTCCACCGCGCGGTCGGTAAACCGGCCCGCCTCGATCGCTTCGCGGATATCCTGCATCAGGTGCTGGTAATAGGAGAGGTTGTTCCAGGTCAGCAGCATCGCGCCCAGCGCCTCCTGCGACCGCACAAGATGATGCAAATAGGCGCGGGAATAGTCGCGCGCGGCGGGGCAATCGCTTTCCTCGTCCAGCGGGCGCGGGTCGTCGGCGTGGCGGGCGTTGCGCAGGTTGATCTTGCCGCGCCGCGTATAGGCGAGGCCGTGCCGCCCTGCCCGCGTCGGCATCACGCAGTCGAACATGTCGACGCCGCGCGCGACCGATTTCAGGATGTCGTCCGGTGTGCCGACGCCCATCAGGTATCGCGGTTTTTCCGTCGGAAGCTCAGGCAAGGTGATGTCGAGCATCTCCAGCATCACCGCCTGCGGCTCGCCCACCGCCAGACCGCCGATAGAATATCCCTTCAGGTCCATACCTTTAAGCGCCTGCGCCGAACGGACGCGCAACGCCGCCACGTCGCCCCCCTGCACGATGCCGAACATAGCCTTGCCCGGTTGGTCGCCGAAAGCCGTCTTGCAGCGCTCGGCCCAGCGCAGCGACAACTCCATGGCGCGCTCGATGTCCTTCGGTTCCGAAGGCAGCGCGACGCATTCGTCAAGCTGCATCTGGATGTCGGAATCGAGCAGCCCCTGTATCTCGATCGAGCGTTCCGGCGTCATCTCATAGGCCGCGCCGTCGATATGCGAACGGAACGTCACGCCGTTCTCGGTCAGCTTTCGCAACTGCGACAGCGACATCACCTGAAAGCCGCCGCTGTCGGTCAGCATCGGATAGGGCCATCGCGCGAACTCATGCAGCCCGCCCAGCCGCGCGACCCGCTCCGCCCCCGGCCGCAGCATCAGGTGATAGGTGTTGCCGAGGATGATGTCCGAGCCTAGGTCGCGCACCTGATCCAGATACATCGCCTTGACGGTGCCCGCGGTGCCGACGGGCATGAAGGCCGGCGTCCGAACGACACCGCGCGGCATCGAAACCTCGCCGCGCCTGGCGTTCCCGTCGGTGGCGATGAGGCGGAAGGTGAAGGTGTCAGTCATTATCGGCCCTGAAAAGCAGGCTGCCATCCCCATACGAATAGAACCTGTAGCCGCTCTCTATGGCATGCGCATAGGCGGCGCGCATGCGCTCCAGCCCGGCGAAGGCCGAGACCAGCATGAAGAGCGTCGAGCGCGGCAAATGGAAATTGGTCATCAGCGCATCGACCAATCGGAAACGATAGCCCGGCGTGATGAAGATCTCCGTCGACCCCGACCACGCCGCCAACGATCCGTCTGCGGAGGCGGCACTTTCCAGCAGGCGGAGCGATGTCGTGCCGACGCAGACGACGCGGTTTCCCCGCGCTTTCGCCGCGTTGATCGCCTCGGCCACCTCGGCCGACACATTCCCCGTTTCCGCGTGCATTCTGTGGTCGGCAGTGTCGTCCGCCTTGACCGGGAGAAACGTCCCCGCCCCGACATGCAGCGTCACGAAACGGCGCTCCACGCCACGCGCATCCAGCGCCACGAAAAGCTCCGGCGTAAAGTGCAGCCCGGCGGTGGGTGCTGCAACCGCACCTTCCTCGCGGGCATAGATCGTCTGGTAATCGGCCCGGTCGCGCTCGTCCTCGGCGCGTTTCGAAGCGATGTAAGGCGGCAGTGGCACATGGCCAACTGTATGCAGCGCCTCGTCCAGCATCGGGCCTGACAGGTCAAAGGCCAGCAGCACCTCGCCGCCGTCGCGTTTCTCGACCACGGTGGCGTCGAGTGCGCCCAGAAAGCAGGAATTGCCGTCATGGCCGAAATGGATGCGGTCGCCGGCAGCGACGCGTTTGCCCGGCCGCACGAAAGCCAGCCACCGGTCGGCTGCGACCCGCATATGCAGCGTCGCGTCGACATGCGCCGACGCTTCGCCGCGCACGCGAATGCCCGAGAGTTGCGCCGGGATCACCTTGGTGTCGTTGAAGACCAGCACGTCGCCGGGATCGAGCAGCGATGGCAGGTCGCGCACGATCCTGTCCTCGAAGGAGCTTAGTGGACGCACCACCAGCAGCTTCGCTGCGTCGCGCGGATTCGCCGGACGGAGCGCGACGCTTTCGTCTGGCAAGTCGAAATCGAAGAGATCGACGCGCATCAGGTCAGGCGAACAAGCAAGGCGCCGGTGACCAGCAGCACGGCGCCAGCGACACGGCCGAAAGAGATTTCGCGCATGGCCATGCCGAGGAAGCCTATGCGATCCAGCAGCATGCCGGCGAGCAGTTGCCCGGCCACCAGAAACGCCATCACCGCTGCCGCGCCAAGGCGCGGGATCAGGATGGTCGAGATGGTGACATAGGAGCCACCGAGGATGCCGCCTGCCACAAAAAGCCACGGCGGCGGAGCCTTCAGGTCGAGCGAAATCTCCTGAATGCGCATTACCGCGAAGGTGACGGCCCCAAGCACGATCGCGCCCGACAGGAACGAAAAGGCGGCCGCGGCGATGGGCAACCCAAGGCCGCGCGCCAGTTGCGCGTTGATCGGAGCCTGGGCGGCAAGGAACGCGCCTGAGATTATGCCCAGCAGCGACCAGAAAGCCCCGATCATCGCAGTACCGCTCCGAATGACGCCTTACTTGACGTCGGCTGCGACCTTCATCGACACGATCTTGTCGGGATCCTGCACAGGCTCGCCACGCTTGATCTTGTCGACGTTCTCCATGCCCTCGATCACCTGCCCCCAGACCGTGTACTGGCGGTTCAGGAAGCCGGCGTCGTCGAAGCAGATGAAGAACTGCGAGTTCGCCGAGTTCGGGTTCTGTGAGCGCGCCATCGAGGCGGTGCCGCGGCCGTGGTTCATGTTGGAGAACTCGGCCTTCAGGTCCGGCTTGTCGGAGCCGCCCATGCCGGCGCGCGACGGATTGAAGTCCTTGCCGCCGCTCTTGCCGAACTTCACGTCGCCGGTCTGCGCCATGAAGCCGTCGATCACGCGGTGGAACACCACGCCGTCGTAGGCGCCTTCGCGGGCCAGTTCCTTGATGCGGGCGACATGGCCCGGGGCCAGGTCGGGGAACAGTTCGATGACGACATTGCCTTTCGTCGTCTCCATGATCAGCGCGTTCTCGCGATCCTTGATCTCGGCCATGTGTTCAGTCCTTTCAGTTGTTCAGTGGGGAAGGCGTGAGTAGCGATTGGTGAGTAGCGAGCAGTGAGAGAGGCTGGGAGTAGTGGAGATCGGCGACCATATTTTTCGCTGACCGCTCCACACTATTCCCTACTCCCAACTCACTCAGTTGTTGTCCGCAGCCACACGCACCTTGATCATGCGGTCAGGGTCGGTCACGGAGCCGTTGTTGCCCTCGTCACCCTTCTTGATGTTGTCGACGAGGTCCATGCCGCTCTCGACCTGGCCTACCACCGTGTACTGGTTGTTGAGGAAGCTCGCATCGCCGAAGGTGATGAAGAACTGCGAGTTCGCCGAATTCGGGTTCTGCGCGCGCGCCATGCCGACGGTTCCGCGGACGAAGGGCTCTGCGGTGAACTCGGCCGGCAGGTCGGGCTTGTCGGAAGATCCCATGCCGGCGGCGCTGGCGTCATAGCCGTCATTCAGGTCGCCATACTGAACGTCGCCAGTCTGGGCCATGAAGCCATCGATGACGCGGTGGAATGCGACGTTGTCATACGCGCCCTCGCGGGCCAGTTCCTTGATGCGGGCGACATGCTGCGGGGCAAGGTCGGGCCTCAGCGCGATCGTCACGTCGCCATCCTTCAGCGTGATGATGAGCGTGTTCTCAGGGTCGGCGGCCTGCGCAAGGCCAGTCGTGAACAATGTCGCGGCCACGACGCACGCCGAAGCGAGCATTTTCAGCATTGGAGTCTCCTGAACCTATCTGGATTTGAACTTGGATTTCAGCGGCGCGACGACCGCCTTCGGAACGAAGGGCCTTATATCGCCGCCCATCGAGGCAATCTGGCGCACGAGTGTGGCGGTAATGGTGCGCACCGAAGGGCTGGCCGGAAGAAACACGGTCTGAAGCTCAGGCGCCATCGTCTCGTTCATGCCGGCCATCTGCATCTCGTAGTCGAGGTCGGTGCCGTCGCGCAGCCCGCGAATGATGATCGACGCGCCAAGCTTGCGCGCCGCCTCGATCACAAGTCCGTCAAAGGACACAACCTTGATCCGTCCCGCATCCTTGCCGAATTCCTGCGCGGCGACCTTCTCGATCAACGCCACGCGTTCCTCGAAACTGAAAAGCGGCGTCTTGCCGGGATGGATGCCGATCGCCGCATAAATCGTGTCCGCCACCGTCAGCGACGCCTTGAGCACGTCAAGATGCCCGTTGGTCAGCGGATCGAAGGAGCCTGCATAGATGGCGTGGCGGGTGGTCATGCGCGTGCTTCTAGCGATGCGGGCGGCCAAACGCAAATGGACATGAACGCAAGATGAACGTCCGGCTCAGCCACGATTAAAGGTGGGCTGTTTATACCTGCGTACAATTACGGAACCTAATCCGCTCGCATTACGTTCCTTGGCAACAGAATTCGCAGGAGATGCCGCCATGATGATTTTCATGCTCGCCACCGCGATGACCGTCGCGATGCTGATCGCAACCGCTTTTGCCCTGCATCAGGAAAGCGAGCGCCAGCGCCTTCAGGAAAAGCGGATCAGGATACGCGGCTTCAACGCGCGCTGAGGCAGGCGGCACCGCCTGCCCGCTCCCTCTTACTCCGGCTGCTGTTCAGTTTCGGCCGGCGTCTCTTCCTCACCTTCCGGCTCGGATATCCGCTCGACCGACACGACCTTCTCGCCCTCTGCCGTGTTGAAGATGGTCACACCCTTGGTGGCGCGGCTGGCGATGCGGATGCCGGCGACCGGCACGCGGATCACGGTTCCGCCGTCCGAAACCAGCATGATCTGGTCGTCCGCTCCGACCGGGAACGCCGCAACCAGCGGGCCGATCTCGTCCACCTTCGACGGATCGGTCGCGCGGATGCCCTTGCCGCCTCGCGCGATCACCCTGAAATCATAGGACGACGAACGCTTGCCGTAGCCATATTCGGTGACGGTCAGCACGAACTGTTCGTGAGCCTTCAGGAACTCGTATCGCTCGTCCGAAAGGTCGCCTTCCTCGCTCACTTCCTCGTTGGTCAGCGCGATGTCGTCCTCGCCTTCCTCGGCGGAAGCCGCCTTGCGCTCTGCGGTGGCGCGCTTCAGGAACGCTGCGCGCTCCCACGGCTCGGCATCGACATGCTCGAGAATCGTCATCGAGATGGCGCGATTGCTGTCGTCCATCCTGATGCCGCGCACGCCCTGCGAACCCCGGCTCTGGAATACGCGCACGTCAGACACGGGGAAACGCACGCAAAGACCTGAATCGGCCGTCAGCAGCACGTCGTCATTCTCGGTACAGACCTCGACCGCGAGGATGGCGTCGCCCTCCTCCTCGAATTTCATGGCGATCTTGCCGTTGCGCCGGACGTCGGCGAAATCCGACAGCTTGTTGCGCCGCACCGTGCCGCGCGTCGTCGCGAACATGACGTCCAGCTTGTCCCACTCGGCCTCGTCGGGCAGCGGCAGGATCGCGGTGATCCGGTCGCCTTCCTCCAGCGGCAGCATGTTGCGCAGGAATTTGCCGCGCGATTGCGGGCTGCCGATCGGCAGGCGCCACACCTTCTCCTTGTAGGCGATGCCGCGAGAGGAGAAGAACAGGATCGGCGTATGCGTGTTGGCGACGAACAGGCGGGTGAGGAAATCCTCGTCCTTGGTCGCCATGCCCGAGCGGCCCTTGCCGCCGCGCGCCTGCGCCCGGTAGAGCGACAGCGGCACGCGCTTGATGTAGCCCTCATGCGTGACGGTGACGACCATGTCCTCGCGCTGGATGAGGTCCTCGTCCTCCATGTCGGTGCCGCCGTCGGTCAGTTCCGTGCGGCGCGGCGTGCCGAACTCGTCGCGGACCGCAGCCAGCTCGTCCTTGACGATCTGCTGGATGCGCGCACGCGAGCCGAGGATGTCGAGGTAGTCCCTGATCTCCTCGCCGATCGTGCCAAGCTCGTCGCCGATCTCGTCGCGGCCGAGCGCCGTCAGGCGCGAAAGCTGCAACGCAAGAATGGCGCGCGCCTGCTCCTCGGACAGATTGTAGGTGCCGTCCTCGTTGATGCGGTGGCGCGGGTCGTCGATCAGCAGGATCAGCGACTCGACGTCGCCCGCCGGCCAGCGCCGCGTCATCAATTGTTCGCGTGCCGTCGCCGGGTCCGGCGCCTGCCTGATCAGCTTGATCACCTCGTCGATGTTGGCGACAGCAATCGCCAGGCCGACCAACACGTGCGCGCGGTCGCGCGCCTTGCGCAGCAGGAATTTCGTGCGCCGGCTGACCACTTCCTCGCGGAAGGTCACGAAGGCCTTCAGCATGTCGATGAGCGTCATCACTTCCGGCTTGCCGCCGTTCAGCGCCACCACGTTGGCCCCGAAAGAGGTCTGCAGCGGCGTGTAGCGATAGAGCTGGTTCAGCACGACATCGGCGACGGCGTCTCGCTTAAGCTCGACCACCACGCGGTAGCCCTGCCGGTCGCTTTCGTCGCGAATGTCGGAGATGCCCTCGATGCGCTTGTCGCGCACCAGCTCGGCCATCTTCTCGATCATCGACGCCTTGTTCACCTGGAAGGGAACCTCGGTGACGATGATCGCCTCGCGGTCGCCCCGAATTTCCTCGACATGCACCTTGCCGCGCATCATGATCGAGCCGCGTCCGGTCGAATACGCGTTGTAGATGCCGGAGCGCCCAAGCACGATGCCGCCAGTCGGGAAATCCGGACCTGGGATGATCTCCATCAGGTCGGGCAGGTCGATGGCGGGGTTGTCGATAACAGCGATCGCCGCGTTGCAGACCTCGCCAAGATTGTGCGGCGGGATGTTGGTCGCCATGCCGACCGCGATGCCGCCGGCGCCATTGACCAGCAGGTTCGGGAAACGTGCCGGCAGCACCTTGGGTTCGCTGTCGGTTCCGTCATAGTTGTCCTGGAAATCGACGGTGTCCTTGTCGATGTCCTCGATCAGTTCGTGAGCGACCTTGGTCAGGCGCGCCTCGGTGTAGCGCATGGCCGCCGGCGGGTCGCCGTCGATGGAACCGAAATTGCCCTGCCCGTCGATCAGCGGCACGCGCAGCGACCAGTCCTGCGCCATGCGCACCAGCGCGTCGTAAATCGAGGCGTCACCGTGCGGGTGATATTTACCCATCACGTCGGAGACGGGACGGGCCGACTTCACATGCTTGCGGTTCCAGTGATAGCCGCTCTCATGCGAAGCATACATGATGCGGCGGTGGACCGGCTTCATGCCGTCCCGCACGTCTGGCAGCGCACGCGACACGATCACGCTCATCGCGTAGTCGAGGTAGGAGCGTTGCATCTCCTCGATGATGGAGATCGGCTCGATGTCGGAGGGCCCCGAACCGCCGGGAGTCTTCTGGTCGGTCAAAATCGTTCACACGCTTTAGGAATCAGGCCTTCCTTATATAGGAAGCGGCGGCAATTCTCCAACCGCGGCAAGGGTTTTCCAGCGTTGGTTTTGTGCAGCGATTTCAATTGGATACGTGACACTCCAGATAACTTTGCGTCACCTGCCCTGATTATCCGGTAACAATCCTGAATACCCGGCCTGTTCGCTCGCGAAATGCCGGGGGGCTGGCGCTGCCTCTTTCCACCGGCTAGCCTTGAGCAGAGCGGAGCGGCCATGCCGGGTTACGACAGCCTTTTCAATGCCTTCCTGACCATTCTGGTGACCATCGATCCGCCGGGTCTGGCGCCGCTTTTCCTGGCGCTCACAGCCGGGATGAACCGGGACCAGCGCTACCAGGTCGCGGTTCGCTCTTCCCTGATCGCCTTCGTCATCCTGGCGCTGTTTGCGACCGTCGGCGCGGACGTGCTGTCCCTTTTCGGGATCACGCTTCCCGCTTTCCGCGTCGCCGGCGGCCTCCTGCTTTTCTATATCGCCTTCGAAATGATCTTCGAGAAACGTCAGGACCGGAAGGAAAAGGCAGCCGACGTTGCAATCACCAAGGACATGATCCACAACATCGCCGCCTTCCCGCTGGCGATCCCGCTTATTGCCGGTCCCGGGGCGATCTCGGCCACTGTCCTGCTCTCGGGCAGCTTCCGCGAACCTGTCGGGAAGGCCGCGCTGGTCGGTATCATAGCCATCTGCCTCGTGCTGACCTACATCGTGCTTGTTCTGTCCCGGCACATCGACCGGTTCCTCGGCGAAACCGGTCGCTCGATCCTCACCCGCCTCCTCGGCGTGCTTCTGGCGGCACTGGCGGTGCAGTTCGTCGCCGACGGTATCAAGGCGCTGATCGCGGCTTAGGTCGTTCAAGCGCTTGCGTGAAAGTCATACGTTGTTAAGTTCGCGATGAGAGCGGAGGGTCGAGTGGATACCGGTAGGCTAGTGCTGATTGCTATATTCGTTGTGGTGATTGGCTTAATGATTTGGAGGGGTCGAGGGCAGCCTTACCAAGGCGGTCCCTCCTTGGCTGATGTGAACAGCGTTGGCGAAGCAAACACCAAAGCTGTCGAAGAAAACACGCGCGCGATCCGCGAACTAAGAGCCAAACTGGATGAACGAAAATCCTGAACATAGGCTGTGCCGCGAAGCTACCGTATCACTTCGTTGAAGCGGCCTTATCCCGCCTCGCCCAAAGTATTCACAATCTCCAAGTCATGCGTGACTCTCGCGGTCTTCGCGAGCATGGCGGTCGCCGAGCAGTATTTCTCGACCGACAGGTCGATGGCCCGCTTCACCTTGGCGTCGGCCAGCGCACGGCCCTTGACGATGAAATGCATGTGGATGCGGGTGAACACTTTCGGGTCGGTTTCGGCGCGATCCGCATCCATCTCGATCACGCAGTCCTCGATCGCCTCGCGGCCCTTTTCGAGGATATGCACGACATCATAGGCGGAGCAGCCGCCCGCGCCGATCAGCACCAGTTCCATCGGGCTGGGACCGGGCTTCGGCTTTGACCCGTCAGGACCGGAAGCCGTGCCGAAAACCACCTTGTGGCCGGACTCCGTCGCGCCGACGAAGGTCCGCTCCTCTACCCATTTCACACGTGCTTTCAAATGGTTCGGCTCCGATCCTCAGATATTGAATCCGGCCAGGGAATTCGATCCGGATCAGAACGGGATCTCGTCGTCCAGCTCGCGCGACGCTCCGCCGCCGCCGCCCCGGTTGCCACCACCGCCGCCACGGTTGCCATACCCCTCACTGGGGCTGGACTGGCCGAAATCGGAACCGCGTCCGCCACCGCCGGAATAGCCGACCTGGCCGCCTTCGCCGCCCTGGCCGCGTGCGTCGAGCATCTGCAGTTCGCCGCGGAATTTCTGCAGCACGACCTCGGTCGAGTAGCGGTCCTGACCCTGCTGGTCCTGCCATTTGCGTGTCTGCAGGGCGCCCTCGAGGTAAACCTTCATGCCCTTCTTTAGGTACTGCTCGGCCACCTTGGCGAGTTGGTCGTTGAAGATGACGACCTGATGCCACTCGGTACGCTCTTTGCGCTCGCCGCTGTTCTTGTCGCGCCAGGATTCAGACGTCGCGATGCGCAGGTTTACGACCAGATCGCCGGAGTTCAGACGGCGGCTTTCAGGATCCGCCCCGAGATTGCCGATCAGAATAACCTTGTTGACGCTGCCGGCCATCACCTGTCTCCTTCGCTTGTCCGAAACCAGCCTTGCTCTACACCAATTAAGGGGCCTTGGTGGGATATGGTGTTGTCAACGCCCGCTATCCACAGCCAATTATGTTCTCTCTTTGTTCTACGCATCCGAAGGGGCGGTGTCAATTGTGTTGCAACCAATCGTGACTGGTTCGGTCGCGCCGGCCGGGCTATTGGAGTCGGCATGAAGCGTCTCGTCCTGATCCTGCTCTCGGCCTGTGCCGTCGCGCCCGCTCTGGCGGAAGACCTGCCGGGCGTCACCAGGCCCAAGCCGATCGTCCAACCCGTGCCGGAGCCTGATGAACAACAGGCAGAAACGGCCAAGGACGCCATCCGTGTCGGCGAATGGGACGTGAAGCTCTCAGGCAGCGTCTCAGTCGATGTCGGCGTTGGATCGGCACGCAAGCCGCAACGCTGACGGCACGAACGCCTATGGATAATTTCGGAAACGCTCGGGCGTCGCGCTTGAGCGCACCAATCGATAACGCCCCAAAAAACGGCCCCGCTCCCTTCTGGAAGAACGGGGCCTCGTTGGTATGGCATCTGCCATAATTGCCGGGATTCCATAACCGGCTTTCTTTCGGATGCAACGCGGCACGCGGCCGACGATCCGACTTGTAGTCTCTGATTGTAGGTTGGATTTTGACTGGTTCAGCCGAAGAAACGGACCCTCGGGTCAGCCCCTGGTTCGGCCTACCTGCCAGGGCCCCGGCTCAGCGGAGCCCCTGGGTACTGTCCGGTGGAGTCATTCCTTCCTCCTACGCCAGTTTCCTCTTGCCTCTCCGGCTACCTTTCCGCTGGTCTGCGGCGTCTCGCAAACCGCCATTTGGCAGCAGATGATGTCCGGTGGACATCGGGTGCCGCGAAGCATGGCTGACTCTGGACCTCGCCATTCCCCGCGTCAACCGCGAAAGCCCGCCTGCAAAGAAATGTGATCGGGCGCCGTTCCCCTCGTCGGCCACTTGTCCACATGGGTGTCAGGAGGCCGTTCGATCTTTGTTCTTTTTGCTTGCCCTGCGGCCCAACAGAAAGCTAGACGTTTCCAGTTGGGAAGGAACGCCTCTCGACTGGGCGACAAAAACACCTAGATAAGGGGCTGGCCGGACAACCTGCCATCCCGACATTTGATTTGAGCGAGGCGGCGGACCGGCCATGGCCGACCACAAATACCTTTCCATTCGCGGCGCGCGCGAACACAACCTCAAGAACGTCGATCTCGATCTCCCCCGGGACTCGCTGATCGTCATGACCGGCCTGTCCGGTTCCGGCAAATCGTCGCTCGCCTTCGACACGATCTATGCCGAGGGGCAGCGGCGCTACGTTGAGAGCCTGTCGGCCTATGCGCGCCAGTTCCTCGAGATGATGCAGAAGCCGGATGTCGACCAGATCGACGGCCTGTCGCCCGCCATCTCGATCGAGCAGAAGACGACTTCGCGCAACCCGCGCTCGACGGTCGGCACCGTCACCGAGATCTACGACTACATGCGCCTGCTGTTCGCGCGCGCCGGCGTTCCCTATTCGCCCGCCACCGGCCTCCCGATCGAGAGCCAGACGGTCAGCCAGATGGTCGACCGCGTGCTGGCGCTCGACGAGGGCACACGCCTCTACATCCTCGCGCCGATCGTGCGCGGCCGCAAGGGCGAGTACAAGAAGGAACTCGCCGAGCTGCAGAAGAAGGGTTTCCAGCGCGTTAAGGTCGACGGCACCTTCTATGAGATCGCCGACGTTCCGGCGCTCGACAAGAAGTACAAGCACGACATCGACGTGGTGGTGGACCGCATCGTCGTGCGCGCCGACCTCGCCACGCGCCTCGCCGACTCCATGGAAACCGCGCTGAAGCTCGCCGAGGGCATCGCGGTCGCGGAATTCGCCGACAGGCCGCTGGACGCCAGCCTGACGGGTGCCGACGCCGTCAACAAGTCCGCCAACGAGACGCACGAGCGCATTCTTTTCTCCGAAAAATTCGCCTGCCCGGTGTCGGGCTTCACGATCCCCGAGATCGAGCCGCGCCTGTTCTCCTTCAACAACCCCTTCGGCGCCTGCCCCACCTGTGACGGCCTCGGCTGCCAGAACGCCATCGACGAGACGCTGGTCGTCCCGGAGGACCACATCTCGCTGCGCGAAGGCGCGGTCGCGCCCTGGGCCAAGTCGTCCTCGCCCTATTACGCGCAGACGCTGGAAGCGCTCGGCAAGGTCTACGGTTTCAAGCTTGGGGACCGCTGGCGCGACCTGAAGAAGGAGGCGCAGAACGCCATCCTGCACGGCACCGGCTCGAAGGAGATCACGTTTGCCTATGACGACGGCATGCGCTCCTACAAGACGACGAAAACCTTCGAGGGCGTGATCCCCAATCTCGAACGGCGCTGGAAGGAGACCGAATCCGCCTGGATGCGCGAGGAGATCGAGCGCTTCATGTCGGCCACGCCCTGCCCGGCCTGCAACGGCTTCCGCCTGAAGCCCGAGGCGCTCGCCGTCAAGATCGATGGCCTGCATATCGGCCAGGTCTCGGCCATGTCGATCCGCAAGGCCGACCAGTGGTTCACCGACCTGCCCGGCCATCTCACCGCCAAGCAGAACGAGATCGCGGTGCGCATCCTGAAGGAGATCCGCGAGCGCCTGCGCTTCCTCAACGATGTCGGCCTCGACTACCTCACCATGGCGCGCAATTCCGGCACGCTGTCGGGCGGCGAGAGCCAGCGCATCCGCCTCGCGTCGCAGATCGGCTCCGGCCTCACCGGCGTGCTCTACGTGCTGGACGAGCCGTCGATCGGCCTCCACCAGCGCGACAACGCGCGCCTGCTCGACACGCTGAAGCACCTGCGCGACCTCGGCAACACGGTCATCGTCGTCGAGCATGACGAGGACGCCATCCTCACCGCCGACTACGTGGTCGACATCGGCCCCGCCGCCGGCATCCATGGCGGCCAGATCATCGCGCAGGGCAGCCCCCGCGACATCATGGCGAACCCGAACTCCATCACCGGCAAATATTTGTCGGGCGAGCTGGAGGTCGCGACGCCGTCGGCCCGCCGCCAGGCGAAGAAGAACAAGCGCATCCGTGTCGTCGGCGCGCGCGGCAACAATCTGAAGAACGTCACGGCCGAAATCCCGATTGGCGTCTTCACCGCCGTCACCGGCGTGTCGGGCGGCGGCAAGTCGACCTTTCTCATCGAGACGCTGTTCAAGGCCGCCTCGCGCCGCATCATGGGCTCAAGGGAGCACCCCGCCGAGCACGACCGCATCGAGGGGCTGGAATTCCTCGACAAGGTCATCGACATCGACCAGAGCCCGATCGGCCGCACGCCGCGCTCCAACCCCGCGACCTACACCGGCGCCTTCACGCCGATCCGCGACTGGTTCGCCAATCTGCCGGAGGCCAAGGCGCGCGGCTACCAGCCGGGCCGCTTCTCCTTCAACGTCAAGGGCGGCCGCTGCGAGGCCTGCCAGGGCGACGGCGTCATCAAGATCGAGATGCACTTCCTGCCCGACGTCTACGTCACGTGCGACGTCTGCCACGGCAAGCGCTACAACCGCGAGACGCTCGACGTGCTGTTCAAGGGCAAGTCGATCGCCGACGTGCTCGACATGACGGTCGAGGAAGGCGTCGACTTCTTCTCGGCTGTGCCGGCTGTGCGCGACAAGCTGACGGCGCTGAAGGATGTCGGCCTCGGCTACATCCACATAGGCCAGCAGGCCAACACGCTGTCGGGCGGCGAGGCCCAGCGCATCAAGCTCGCCAAGGAGCTGTCGCGCAAGGCCACCGGCAAGACGCTCTACATCCTCGACGAGCCGACCACCGGCCTGCATTTCCACGACGTGGCCAAGCTGCTCGAAGTGCTGCACGAGCTGGTCGACCAGGGCAACACGGTCATCGTCATCGAGCACAACCTCGAAGTGATCAAAACCGCCGACTGGGTCCTCGACCTCGGCCCCGAAGGCGGCGATGGCGGCGGCGAACTCGTGGCGTCAGGCACGCCCGAAGACATCGCTGCGGAAAAGCGCAGCTATACCGGGCAGTTTTTGAAGGAGCTGCTGGGCCGGCGGCCGGGCAAGAAGGCGCAGGCGGCGGAGTAAAATGGACCGCGCCTCGGGCGGACGGCTAGTCGAAAGGCAGATCGGCCGCGAACAATACACCCGCCTCACGGAGGTTCCCGATTGAGATTGCCCCCTTTTTCTAATGCCTTGCCTCTCAACCCGCCCCCCTCAGCGCACTTGGATTCACGCCTGTGGCGTTGCGGAACGCGCGGCTGAAATTCGCCGGACTGGAATAGCCGAGTTCGGCTGCGATGCTGGTGATGGATACGTCGGAGTGCCGGAGCAGTTCATCGGCACGTTTCGCACGGGCCATGTTCACAAGTGTCCGGAATTCCGTACCCTCGCGGTTCAACTCGCGCTGCAGCGTGCGGATGCTAGTGTCCATCGCGCGCGCTGTGTTGTCGATCGAGATTGAGCCGCTCCGGACCTGGAGGCGGATATGTTCCAGGATGACGCCAAGCGTATCGAGAGGCGCGACGCCGCGCCGGTCCCGCGCCACGTCGGCGATGGTGACGGTGGGCGCCGCCGATCGAACCGGTCCGCGCGCGGCAAGCCTGTCGCGGCTGAACACAATGGTCATCGTCGGGGCGTCGAAGATGACAGGGCATTGGAACATGTCCTCGAATGGCGCGGTCCTGCGTGGCCTGGCGATGTCGAGTTCGATCCGCAGCGGCCGCCAGCTGTCGGACAGGAAGTGCCGGCATACGCTTGTCAGCGCGCCCGCTGCGACGTTCGCCACATGGGCGTAGCCGGCATCGCCGGCAAGCGCGAAACCGTAGCTGTACCGCGCCTCGTCCCCGACGGTAGCGAGGCGCATCGTGTCGCCGGTGGAATGGTAGGCCAGCGCTTCGATTGCCCGGCCGATCGCATCGCCCAGCGTGTCCGCGGCGTAGATGTACTTGCCATATGTCCCGTAGTTGGCGACATCCATCTGAGGCGCCATGAGCAGGCCAAAATTGTCCTCGCCGGCTGCTCGAGCCGCCGTCTCTATCAGCCTCAAGGCCGCGGCGTGGGGAATGAAGCAGCTCTCGCCTTCGATCACTTCCAGGTCGACGCCAGCGGCCCGGACCGCCCGGTGAAGCGCCGGCTCGCCCAACTCGCGCCTGATCAGTTGCGGCAGGCCGTGCAATGTCAGGTTCGAGATAACCGGGGTCGTCGCCACATTCTCAACTCTCGAAGCATTTTCTCAGCCTTGGCGTAAAATGAGTGGTGACGCAACGTCGTCTTCAGCCAATAGTGCCTCCGTCACGATTGGCGGAGGAAGCCTATGAGATACTATCTGAAAATGGCAGGCGCCGTGGTTGCCGCCGTTGCCCTGCCCTGTTCGGCAGCCGTAGCACAGGTGTCGCCGGACACTGTCCAGTCGCTCGGCGCGCCCGACAAGATCGAGACGGGCGCCGGGACCCTGGAGTTCAGGGACGGCGTGCCATCAGTGGAGACGGCGCAGAAGGTCTACGACGCGCTCGATTTCAGCAATGCGCTCAGCGCCTACAACAACAGTTTCCGAGGCGCGTCCGCGCTGGCCATCGTCAAGGGCTTCCAGGGCATCGGCGCCATGCCCGGCGATGTCGCGATCTTCTCCGAGCTGATGGACGCGAACTCGCTGTTCCTGACGGCAAACGCCGACACGATCTACTACCTGACCGCGCTGGACCTGAGCAAAGGCCCTGTCGTGATCGAGCAGCCTTCGAATGCCGTCGGCACGATCAACGACATGTGGTTCTCGTGGATCATCGACATCGGCGGCCCCGGCCCGGATCGCGGGCTCGGTGGCAAATATCTGATCGTGGGACCGGACTATGACGGCCCGCTGCCCGAGGGCGGCTACTTCGTCGCCCATTCCAAGACCAACCTCGCCCTCTATGCCGCGCGCGCCTACCTGGTCGACAACGACCCCAAGCCGGCGGTGGAAAACATCAAGCAGCATATGAAGGTGTATCCGTATCAGCCGGGCTCCTTCGGAACGAGCATCGCGGAGGCGCTCGATGGCAAGGTGCGCATCGCCGGCGAGCCGAAGATTCCCGAGACGAAGTTCCTGGAAGTCAGCGGGAAATCGTTCAACACGATTCCGCCGAGCGACTACGGCTTCTTCGAGATGATCAACGAGAATGTGCAGAGCGAGCCTGCCACGAGCTATGACGTGGAACTGGCCGGACAGCTTGCCGCCATCGGCATCGCGCACGGCAAGCCGTTCGCTCCCGACGAGCGGATGAAGAAGATCCTGACCGACGCGGCGGCGTTCGGCCAGGCAAGCGGCCGCGCGCTCAACTGGCGCTACGCGATGAAGCATCCCGATTGGGCGTATTACGAAGGCTCGCAGTGGGGCAGCATGCTCTGGGAGGGCGGCGCGTTCTTCGAGACGCCGCCGCCGCTCTTCGAGCAAGGCGTGTTCAAGCCGCTGCCGCCCACCGGCGCGCGCACGCTCGATTCGCGCACCGCCTTCTACTACGGCTACACGCTCGATTCGCCCGGCATGATCATGCGCATACCGGAAGTCGGTTCGCAGTACCTGATGGGCTTCCTCGACGCAGACGGAAATCCGTTCGACGGCGCAAAGACCTACAAGGTGACGCTGCCCAAGGACGTTCCGGCCGCGGCGTTCTGGTCCTTCACGCTCTACGACAACCAGACACGCTCGATGCTGCAGACGCCGCAGAAATATCCGCGCGCTGGTAGCCAGAGCTATCCCTCGCCCGCCGCCGAAGCCGCTGCCGACGGCACCACGACGCTCTATTTCGGCCCGACGCAGCCCGAGGGCGTCGCGCGCGGCAACTGGATCCAGACCGACCCGAAGAAAGGATGGTTCACGATCCTGCGCCTCTACAGCCCGCTGCCTTCATTCTTCGACAAGACCTGGCGGCCGACCGAAATCGAACTCGTCAACTAGGGGCGACTGGCCGTTGTCGAAGTATAGACTGACCGGACAAGGGCTTGCCGGTCGGTCAAAGCTCTCGCCAGTCGCCGGCAGTCTTGATTGGCACCTATCCAGCGACGACCGGGACAGCTCTCGCCCATCACAATTGCGACCGCAGCGTGCTCGCCAGCCAGTCCGTCACCTTCTCGCTCAGCGGTCGCGCCTGCCATTCCTCCAGGGTGATTTCGCGCGAGCGGCGGAGGTCTTCCTCGAAGACATCGATCTGGGTGGCGGTGAAGTCGGCGCCGTAGACGTTCAGGCTGGCCTCGTCGTTCAGCCGGAGCGAGCGCTCGTCGAAATTGGTCGAGCCGAAGCTCGTCCAGACGTCATCCACGATCAGCACCTTGGGATGGTACATGGTCGGCTGGTATTCGTGGATGCGTACGCCGGCCTCAAGCAGCTCGCCCCAGAAGTGGCGCGACGCCTTGCGCACCAGGGGCACGTCGGTCAGGTGGTTGGGCACGATCACCTCCACCGCCACGCCGCGCCGGCGCGCGTCGAGGATCTGCGCCATAGACGTCTCGTCGGGCACAAAATACGCCATGCCGATGCGGATGTTTTTCTGCGCCGAGGCCATGGCGGTCAGGAACATGAGCTCCATGTCCTGTGAGCCGTTGGGCTGCGACGAAAGCACGAATTGCGCTGCGAGGGCGCCGGTCGGCTCCAGCGGCGGGTAGAAGCCGTCGCCCAGCAGCGTGTCGCCCGTCGCCTCCAGCCAGTTCTCCGCAAAGCCCGCCTGGAACGCCGCCACCACCGGACCGGTGACATGGTAGTGCGTGTCGCGCCATTCGTCAGGGTTGCGCGCGTCGCCCTTCCACTTGTCGGCGATGCCGACGCCGCCCGTGAACGCCACGCGCCCGTCGACCACCAGCAATTTGCGGTGCGTGCGGTTGTTGACGCGGTCGAGCGTGTACCAGTGGACCGGCCGGAAGCGCACGAACTGGACGCCGGCATCCGTCATGATGCGGATCAGATCCTCGTCGAACGGCAGGCTGCCGACCCAGTCGATCAGCACACGCACGTCGACGCCCTCGCGCGCCTTCGCGGCAAGCGCGCCCGCAAATTCGTAGCCGACCTCGCCCGACCAGTAGATGTAGGTTTCGAAGGTGATGGTGGAGCGCGCGGCTTTGATCTCGGCCAGCATCGAGGGGAATATCTCGTCGCCGTTGACCAGCGTCTGCACCGCGTTGCCGCCCGGGATCGCGCCGTTGGAATAGCCCGCCATCGTGCGCTGGAACTGCTCGTCCGTGACCGGGAATGTGTGCGGTACGATCTTGCGCACGACCGCCGTCTCGGGCGTCAGGTTGACGACAAGAAGCGTGGCGATCGCGCCCACAGCCGCTGCGGCAATGAAAAACAGGATTTTTCCGACGCGCATTCCCCCTCCGAAGCGTGCACGGACCCGCAACGCCTTTGCCCGCATAAGGTTCCGCCCGGCCATACCGTCTCGCTTCGGCGCGCGCTATGCTGCAGAAAAACCGTCGGGCACGGGAGCATGACGCATGGCAAGCATTCCTGACCAGTCGCTGACGTTTGCGCCTGACTTTGCGCATGCCCGGCGCGGCGACGGAGCGTGCGATCCAGTCACCCGCGCCGCGGAGAAGCCAGCAACACCGGTCAGTTTCTCAAGTTGAAAGCGACTGCATAAGCCGACACTCCCTCTCTGTGGTACAGTCGATAGCGGTAGCAGCCGTTTGCGTTGGAGAATCCCCATGCGGATCGTTATCTTCGCACCGTCGAATGTCCACTCACTGGAACTAGCCGGCCTCATGGACGTGTTCTCCGAGGCGAACGCCCGGGCTGGCAAAGCCTTTTACGACGTCACGATTGTCGCAGAGGAGGACCGCCCACTCGTCTGCAGTTCGGGGCTAAGGGTCATGCCGGACGCGGTCTACCGTATGATCGAGGATGTTCCCGATACGCTGCTTGTTGCCGGCAGTGTGGGCGTTCCGAATGCTCCCGGCCTGGAAGTCATCGACTGGCTCGGCCGGATGGCCCCGCAGACACGGCGGTACGGTTCGGTTTGCACGGGAGCCTTCCTTCTGGGCTCTGCCGGGCTGCTCGCAGGCCGCCGCGTAGCGACACATTGGCAGTATGCGGCCCTTCTCGCGGAACGCTTTCCCGAAGCGATGGTGGATGGAGACCGGGTATTCATTCGGGACGGCGCACTTGTCACGTCCGCCGGATCGAGCGCGGCAATCGATCTCGGTCTTTCGCTCGTTGAAGAGGACCTGGGGCGCGCCGTGGCCTTGTACGTCGCGCGGCGTCTGGTCGCTTTTCTGAAGAGACCCGGCGACCAGTCTCAATTCAGCGTTCATCTCGCGGCGCAAACAGTGGAGCGCAGCCGACTCCAGAAAGTCCAGGAATATATCCTGACTCATCCGAACGCCGATCTTTCCGTCGATGCCCTGGCGAAGATCGCCGCCATGAGTCCACGCAACTTCACGCGGGTCTTCACGCAGGAGGTTGGAATCTCACCGTCTGACTATGTCGACCTGACGCGGATCGACGTCGCACGCTATTTGCTTGAAGCTGGCCAGCTGACCATCGATGCGATTGCCGCGAAGAGCGGTTTTTCGTCCGCGCGAGCGATGCGCCGCGCATTTCTCGCGCATATCGGATCCATCCCTACCGACTACCGCGAACGCTTCCGGACTTCAGGGGATGGATCGAGGTCAAGTTTGTCCGAGAAGGGCTGACAATTGTCCTGAAACGGCCCTGCCCGCGCATTGCCCCCCTGCATGGACCGCGCCATTGCTCGGGCCATGAACGACTTCAGGCAACTCACGCAGTCGGATTTCGCAAACCTCAAGCAGGCGGTCGGCAAGCAAGGCGGACACATATCCGACGCAGTGCTTCGGCTGGTTGTCCGGAAACTGGTTGAGGAACTGACCGACGGCGTCGCAATCGCGCGTGTTTCCGCGGGAAATGCGCCCCTTCTTTACGTGAACAGGGCATTCGAACGCGTGACGGGATACGAGCGAAGCGAGGTGCTCGGCAAGGACTGCCGCTACCTGCAGGGGAACAATCGCGATCAGCCGGAAGTTGCCCGCATCCGCGCTGCAATCGAGACCGGGGTACCTGTGGATGTTACGCTGCGCAACTATCGCAAGGACGGCTCGGCATTCTGGAACCACCTCAGTTTGAGGCCGCTCGCGGTCGTTGGAGAACCGCTCTACCTTGGCATTCTCCGGGACGTGTCGGCGATACGGCAAACGCAGATCGACCTGGATAGCGCAGCCCACTTCGACACCGCTACGGGATGCCTCAACCGGCAGTCGTTCATGGTCGGGGCGCAAAGGCGCCTTGCAATGCATTCCGGCCCCGCTCTCATTGTGAAGCTCGACATTATCGACTTCCACGACATCAATGCCGGATTGGGCTTCGAAGTCGGCGACGCCATGCTGCTCGAGACTGGCCGTCGGTTGCAGAAGACCGGGGCAGCCACGGTCGCCCGTATGGGAGCAAACGAGTTCGCATTGGCCTTCGAACTGCCGGATGAAGCCAGCGCGCAACGCATTGTCACAGGCATTTCCGCTGCGCTTGACGAGGACTTCGTCGTTCCGGGGGCGAGCGTGTCGCTGCGCTTTGCCATAGGTTATGCCATCGGCGAACCAGGCGGCAGCCCCCTCGCGCTGGTTCGCAATGCGGGAACCGCGCTGCAGGCGGCGAAGTCCGACCAGCTCGGCGGCCCCCGCCGGTTTCAGCGCGCCGACCAGGAGAACGCTCGCAGCAGGGTCCGACTGACCCGCGAGCTGAGAGCCGCTATCGCAAACGACGAGTTCGACTATCACTTCCAACCCCAGATCGACCTGGCAACCGGTGAATGGGTTGGCGCGGAAGCGCTGATACGGTGGAACCATCCGTTGTTCGGCAGGCAGTCGCCTGGCCGTTTCATAGAGGCGGCCGAGCGGACCGGGTTGCTTCTGGACCTAGGCGAACGCGGCCTCAGGACCGTCGCGGACTTCGCACGCCGCGTCAACGAGCACCGGGAGCGGCCGCTGCGGTTTTCGGTGAACGTATCGGCCACGGAATTCCTGCACCGCGACATGGCGGAAATAGTGGCCCGGGTGCTGGCGCAGACCTCTGCGGAAGCGTCCTGGCTGACGCTGGAGATCACCGAGAGCATGCTCCTCAAGAACACACCCGCCGTGCTGGAGGCGTTACGGCGGCTGCGCGATCTCGGCATCGGCCTGTCGGTCGACGATTTCGGGACCGGCTATTCGAGCCTCCGCCTGCTCGAGACGTTTCCGGTGACCGAAATCAAGATCGACAGGAGCTTCGTTGGCGAGCTGGCCGCGAGTACTTCCAAGATGGTCATCGTCCGCGCCATCATAGATCTTGGACGCGCGTTGGGTATTGCGGTTGTCGCGGAGGGAATTGAGACCGAGACCCAGCGCGCGCTACTGGCCGGCATGGGATGTCCTATCGGCCAGGGCTACCTGTTCGGGTTCCCCGCCGATGAAGAAAGCTTCGCAGCGAACCTGTGCCAGGCAAGGGAACCAGACAACGGACGCAATTGAAAGTCAGCTACAGTTGCTAGCGGACTTACCCCATGTGCCCGAACTGCTATGTCTCCCTGCGATGCAATTTTACATCCAGAACAACGACTGACTTCACTTTATGCCTCGCACGGCGGCTGATCATCACGGCCGCGCGCGGTCTGGTCGTGGCATCGCCACCGCTGCGCAACACAGCGCCGAAGCCCGTCGACCCGGCGCCGATGCTCCGTCGCTTCGGCATCGCGGTCGTCGTGGCGGCGACGGCGAACTCGTGGCGTCAGGCACCCCGGAAGACATCGCGGCCGAGAAGCGGAGTTATACGGGGGAGTTCCTCAAGGAACTGCTGGGAAGACGGCCGGGGAAGAAGGCGCAGGCGGCGGAATGAGGGGGCGCTCTACGCGCATGCTGCAAGCAAACATTTGAATCAGCTATAACTATTTTGGATTCTGACACTGAATAAGGAAATGAACTCGGCAAGTGGTCGTGTTATCAAACGACGACATGAGGGAGTTTACCTAAGCTTACATGTCTGGAACGGACAGACTGCTGCTTTCATTGATGATTAAAGTCGCGCTGCTCGACAAAAAGGGCGCAGCGTTTGAGCAGTTTTTCACAGCCGCCGCAATCGAACTATGGGGCGATGATTTTGAGCCGTGGAAGCCCCAGGGCAAGTACGGCGATTACAAATGTGATGGTTATCGACGTTCAAACCAGACCGTCTTTCAATGCAACGCGCCTGAGCAATTTGTCGCTCGCGACGTCGAAGGGAAAATAGAGAAGGATTTTGAGGGAGCCCGAGCCGCTTTCGGCGAGCGGATGAAGGTATGGATATTTGTCCACAATCAAAAAGAAACACCGGCGAACGCGAACGCTCTTGTGCACAAACTGCGGGAAAAATACCCTGATATCAACATAAGTATCTGGACTTCCGGCCACCTGGCTAGAGAAATACTCGCGCTGGCCGACGCCGGCCTTGCGAACTTATTTCCAGGGTTTTCTGCCGGGCAAGATTTTTCGCCGGATTTGTACGAATTTCTTGAACGACGATTTGACCAGAGCCGACCGCCCATTCCTGTTGTTGAGCTCGGCCCTGCTGACAATACAAACATCAATGCCTTTAACGAAGCAGTGGAGGACCTCGGGGAGGAGGATAAAGAGGTCCGCCGCCGTCTCCTCGGTTACAGCCAATGGTTCGATCCGGCCACAAAGGATGAGGTGATTGGTCGAATTGCAGCGCGCGGCTATAGCGAGGAAGTTATCCTGATTAATGCCGAGCGCCTCCAGCAAGCTGGGCTTATTAAGATAACAGACAATCACTATCTTTCGATCGTTGAGGAAGTCGGTCAGCAGGCCGCTGAAACCCTAGTTGACGAGTTCCTGGAGGAACTAGAGGCATGAGTTCGCTGTATGGTTCAGGTCGGCTGAAAGTGCTCAAACAACTGGCTCGCACCGAAGGCGAGAAGTCGCGAACAGCGTTGGAGAGAGAGGCGGGAAAGATCGCTGCTGCCCTGGAGCAGGAGACCGACTTCGATACCCTAAATGAACAGTTGACGCTGTTGGATACGTTTGCTTTCCGAGTGCCGGACACCGCTCTATCCGCCTGTCGACATTTCCTTAAGCGTCTTGAAACGCTCGAACTCACGCACGGGCTAGATGGCTATTGGTCTGAAGAGTACGAAACCAATGCGAGGCTGATATCCGAAACTTTAGAAGTGATATCTCGGATTAGGTACTTCAAAGTTAGTGAGGTGCTTGAGACACTTTTGTCTCAAACGATGTCAGGCCATGAAGATGTGAGAAAGAAGGCTTCCGAAGCACTCCACGCATTGGCGGAATACAACATCGACGTGGTCTTTGCAGGCAAAGGCCGAGGTGGCCTTGGGATATCCCCACAGAAGGAGATACTTGCGTATCTTGAATCACTTAGCACTGACGATCGCTTGCGCAACTTCGACGCGCTCGTCAAACTCGCCGGAGATTTGCTATCGCCCAACGTCACCGGAACGTCTTGGGACTATCGGAGTGTCACGTGGCAAAGCGGGGCACTTACGCCCACGACCGGCGTCGTTGAACTTCGGCTGCGTACTTTAGGATTGCTCGAATCGTTCTATGACTTCGCTCCAGACGTGTCTCGTAAGCTATCTGTCATTAGCGCGATGATGGAAGCGACGCGCATGCCGAACCGCGGAAAGTTCGGCGATGACGTCGCCCAAATGGTCTCGGACAACACCGTTCACGTGTTGAGTTTCCTTGCTGAGATTCTCCCGTCGCAACCGCTTCCGGTCATGCAGCAGATCGAGCATGATGCTTACTGGCGTTTCTATCATGCACCGACAGAGGCGGTTAGCCAGGCGGCCTTAAGAATTAGGTCGTTATTGGAGAGTTTTCCCGAGTACGCGATTTATCGAGACCTCATTGGATTCCAGAGCATCTTCCACCCTTGGGAAGGTGACCGTGAGAGCCAAACAGACTACGCCGCTATTGAGCGCTATCGCTCGGCGCGCGCGCTAGAGTATGCGGACAGCGTTGACGACGGTTCATGGACACAATGGCGATCCCGCATCATCGAGTTCTCACGCACCAAGTCGGACGACCTCGCGACATTTCCGAAATTCTACGAATTCCTGGAGCGGTTTGCGAAGCAGCGTCCAGACCTCGCGTTGATCTTGCTTCGGGAGAACCTGAATGACGTCCGCGATTTTGTGATCCCACTACTAAGGGGAATTTGGGGCACTTCAAAGAGGGCCGAGTTGCGGTCCCAAGTTTTCGACTGGATCGAGAGGGACCAGTTGCTGACGCCGATCACCAAGCTATTCATCAAGAGTGACGACATCGACCACGACATTCTTCACAAGGTGTTGGCGAAGCAGTTGGCGGCCAACGACATGTACGGACTAGTTCAGTTCGTGTCAGTGGCTGTGTCGAACCATGAGTCGCATCCCGACCTAGCGTCGTCTGTCATGTTGCCAGCAATTGAGGCGATGAGCGCCCAGAACAACGCTAGCTGGGTACACGAACTTTGGTTTCGTCCCGAGCTTGGCGCGGTTGTGAAGGGTCTTAGCGGGAAAGAGCGAGAGCGGTTCGTCGAGTGCCTTCTAAACGCGCCAAATATAGATTTCCATGAAGAAGCGATACTGGTTCCAATTGCAGAAGACGACCCTGAACGCATCATCCGGTTCTTCGGGCATCGTATTGAGCGAGAGAATGCAGGCTTAGGAGGTCGAGACTACCAGGCCGTCCCTTACAGTTTTCACCAACTCCAGAAGGTTCTCGAAAAATCCTCTGGAATCGCAATCGGGGTGGCACGCTCGTGGTTTGACCTAGACAGACCCCTGTTCCAGTACAGAGAGGCCAAGCTACTCAGTAACATTTTCCCGGGTTTTCCAGACTACTTCGCTAGAAAACTCATTGCGATGACACGTACGGGCTCTATCAAAGATATAGAGTTCGTGCTTGCCGTTCTGCGGAGTTATGATGGCGAGGACTTCCTGCATGACGTGTGCCGCGCCGTCGTGGACGCGCTCCCGGCCGATCACCCTTCTCTCTCGGAGGTTTATGCAGTGATCTACACTACGGGAATGACCTCGGGCGAGTACGGCATTGCCGACGCTTACGATGCGAAAGCCAAGAATTTGTCGGCTTGGTTGGATGACTCCTCCGACAAAGTAAAGCGCTTCGCCAAAGAGGCAATCGCATCTCTGACAAAGGCCTCTAGTGACGAGCGTCGAA
The DNA here is from genome assembly GCF_040081925.1 of Mesorhizobium quangtriensis. Taxonomy (NCBI): domain Bacteria; kingdom Pseudomonadati; phylum Pseudomonadota; class Alphaproteobacteria; order Hyphomicrobiales; family Phyllobacteriaceae; genus Mesorhizobium; species Mesorhizobium quangtriensis. The sequence continues at coordinate 545,243 of NZ_JBEBMF010000003.1, read as the reverse complement.
GGGCTGATGAAGAAATTGAGCTAAGGAAGCACAAATTTGGCGTCGCCGGCAAAAAAGCCGCGACCGAAAATGACAGTACGAGTGACGAGTAACTCATCGTTCAAGCGATCATCCGGTCTACTCGTTGACTTCAGCGACTAAGCCGCTCATGCGCCTCATCTCCTAGATGGACGCGTACAATCCGCGAGCGTTTTATCCACGTCCTTCCCACCTGCCCCATAATGCCGCCGCCTGAAAGGAGGCGGTAATGGACGGACGCGCGGCGATATCCGACAATGTGCAAGCGCTGAAGCGCATTCTGGTTGGCCTGTTCGCCATGGCCGGGCTCGGTTCCTCGCCCCTTGCGGGAGAGGATGGTTCGGCCCCGCGAGGCAAAGCCGAGCCGCCAGCCGAACCTGGTGAGGGGTCTGGCCGTTGCACGCTCCCCCGTCATCTGCGCCTCGCCATCCTGCGCATCTTGCGTCCGGCCGAATCCGCCGCGCGGCGGCTGGTCATCGCGGCGGCGCGCGGTCTGGTCGTGGCATTGCCGCCGCTGCGCAACTCCGCGCCAAAGCCCGTCGACCCCGTGCCGATGCTCCGTCGCTTCGGCATCGCCGTCGTCCTGCCGCCCTCCGAAATTGCGCGGATGCCCGCCAACGCCCCTCATCCTGAGGCGCAAGCAAAAGGCTTGCCTCGAAGGACCCTCCTCCCATTGTTTGATCCGCCCCGCCGGTTGCGTCGCCCGAACGGCCGCACCGTTCCCGCTCACGCTGCGCCGCGCATCCTGTCTCCGGGCCTCGCCGAGCCCTACAGGCTGCCGCCTCCGCCGTCGCGCGACGATCCGGTCGACTGCACGCGTCTTGGCCTGCGCCTCGCAGCCCTCGCAGCCGCGCTGGACGGCCTGCCGGCGCAGGCCCGGCGCTTTGCCCGCTGGCAGGCCCGGCGCAGCCGGGTCGCCGCGGGTCGTTTGCCGCTCAGGCCGGGCCGTCCGCCGGGCGGTCGGCTCTCGCGTTTCAACCCCACCGCCTTCCGTCGCCGCAACATCCGCGACATCGACGAGGTCCTCGCCCACGCCCATGCGCTGGCGCTCCATGCGCTGCAATATCCCGACACGTCATGATGCAGACGCGCTTCACTGCCCGAAAAGCGTGCCGTGGCATCGCCTTGCCGCGAGCGCTTTCGCGCGGCCTTCCGTTCCCTTGGTCCCCGCCGTCCCACTCCCTTGCCATGTCAGGAGCAGCGCGCGCGCAGGTAGACAAACGGAAAGTGCAAACGCATCTTCCCGGCAACGCATGAGAGGGAGGCAGCGATGCCGTCAGGAAGGAGCGCCGGCCAGATCCGCGCCGGCATGGGCGGCTGGACGTTCGAGCCGTGGGACACGTCCTTCTATCCGGAGAAGCTCTCCAAGGCGAAGCAGCTCAATTTCGCCAGCCGGCAGGTGCCGACCATCGAGGTCAACGGCACCTACTATTCCACCTTCAAGCCGCCGACCTTCGCCAAATGGGCAGCCGACGCGCCAGACGGTTTTGTCTTCTCGCTGAAGGCCATACGGTTTGCCACCAACCGCCGCGTGCTGGCCGAGGCCGGCGAGTCCGTACAGCGCTTTCTCGGTTCCGGCGTGTCGGAACTCGGCGAAAAGCTCGGGCCGATCCTCTGGCAGTTCGCCCCGACGAAAAAATTCGACGCCGACGATTTCGGCGCCTTCCTGAAGCTGCTGCCGGAAAAACAGGACGGGGTAAAACTGCGCCACGCAGTCGAGGTGCGCACCGACAGTTTCATCGTGCCGGAGTTCGTATCGCTCTGCCGCAAGGCCAACGTCGCGATCGTCTATGCCGACCACGAAAAATACCCGGCGATCGCCGACGTCACCGGCGACTTCGTCTATGCGCGGCTGCAGACAGGGTCGGACGACGAGCCGACCTGCTACGCGCCGAAGGATTTGAACGCCTGGGTCAAGCGCGCAAAGCTCTGGGCCGAGGGCAAGGCTCCCGACGACCTGCCGCGCTCCGATCCGGCCAGCGAAGCCGCCGTCATGCCGCGCGACGTGTTCGTCTACTTCATCACTTCGGGCAAGGTGCGCGCCCCGCACGGCGCCATGGCCTTCATGGAGAAGGTTGGCAAGCAGTAGGAGGAAGCATCACCACAGATCATCCGGATCGCCGTCGACCTCGATCGAGCGGTAGGTCGGCTCCTCCCCGCCGCCCATCCGGCTTGCACCGGCGATGGCCGGCCCCTTGGCCCAGGGCGTCGCGTGATTGTCGATCCGCATCTGGAAGACGAAATAGGTCGGCGAGCAAAAGCCGACGCCTTTCACCTTCTTGACGTTCGGCGTGTCGCCCGGAAACGCCTGGCAGATATAGTCGTCGCGGCAGAAGTGATCGGCCGAGCACGCCGCCCGGTTGCCCCGCATGACCGCGCCGGCGAGGCACTTGTCGAAGTCGCCGGTCGAGACGCAGAGGTCGAACGCCTTGCCGCCCGTCAGCCCGCAGATCTCGCGGGGCATGGCCGCGCCCGGTTTGAAGCCCGCGAACGCCCTGTCCTTGACGTTGCACTGGCGATACGCCATGCCGCCCGGCACGCCGATGCGCGGCGGCCGGCAGGTGTATGTAGAGGGCGAAGCCTTCTCGGCGAACGCCGTGAACTGGGTCAGGCTGAACCGATCCTTGAACGGCAGCGTGGTCGCGGTCGTCACGTCTCCGGCAAGGCACGGGTGGCCGGAGAACATGTCGGGCGCTTCCGCCGGCAGCAAGCACTGCGCGACCGCGATGGTTTTCTCCCCACCCGCCGCGAGTGTCGTACACTGAGTGCCTTGCCCGCAGGACCAGGCCTCGCCGAAGGACGGAGCATCCTCGCCCGTAATGCAGGCAGCGGCGGCATCGGCCGGTTCATAGGAGAACGTACCATCCTCAAGCCATTCAGCCTTCGGCGCAAAAGAGAGCGGGCGAAAACGGTTCGGCTCGCGTTCCTCGCGCACCGCGTTCACCCATGCCGCGCGGCGCGGCAGCTCCGCGTGGAGGTGCGGGGAGATGCCGACCTGCACGCGGTTCAGCGGCGAGGTGTATTCGTCGTCCAGTCCGATAACATGGAAGCCCGCCGTCCCGCCCGCCTGGTGGCAGCCCTGGCAAGTGCCGTTGTCCAGCCGCTCGAGCAATGCCTTCGGCGAGCGCACCAGCTTGCCGCCAGCCAGATCGACACCGGCAAAGTCCTCCGGGTCGAAGATCGCGCCGAACGGATGATTGGCCGCCCGCGCGTTGCCGAAGGTCGACCACGAGACGACCTTCTTAGCCAGGAACTCCTGAGGCACCTGATAGACGCCCATGTCGATCGCCGCGGCATTTTCAGCAACGTAAGCCGCAAGCCTCGCCTTCAGTTCAGCGTCGGCTGCGATGCGCGCGCTGTCCGGCGTGTTCTCCAGCGTACGTTCGGTGACCGTCTCCCCGTCGATGCCGAAGATGCGCATCAGGTAGACAGCCTGCCCGCCGAACTCCGGCTCCTGTCCGGATGGAAACCGCACCACCTGCGCGTTCAACTCAAGCTGCCGGAACGACAGCGCTTCGGGGTCGAGCGGCCCTCCGGCCAGCCAGCCGGCGTCGACGTTCTCGTCGATGGCCGGCGACCAGCGTCCCGCGACGCCCACGCAGCCGCCATCTGCGTCCGGCTTCACATCAAAGACCGCATTGAAATTGAACGGCATGCGGGACGAGAGCAGTTTGCCCTTTCCGCCCTTCCTGAACGCATAGGCCAGTCGGTAGACCAGCCGCACCTCGCCGCACCCGCCTTCGCCAAGCAGATCATGGAAGTCCCGGCGGTCGAGCCTGTTCACCACGCCGACCAGGCGGAACCGCGCGACATTGGTTTTCAGCCAGCGCATGTCCATGACGCGGCCGGTCTCGGCGGCGGTAAACTCGCGCAACGGCCGACCACCCGCCTCTATCTCGCGACGCAGTTCGCCAACATCGCCTGTGATCGTATCGGCCAGCGCGCGATAAGCAGGCGCTTCCGCGTAGAGCGCCTGCAGATTGCCATCGCCGTCGTTGCCGAAGATGTCCGTGAAGGCGTAGCCCATCTTCTCCAGTTGGCCCAGCAGGACAGGGTCTTCGACATACAGCACGGGCTCCGCTGCACGGCTTACGCCGGCCATGCTGAGGCAAGCTATGACGGCTGCGATGAGGCGGGTCATCGACTGGCCTCCTTGGCAGGGTGCGTTGCAAGCAGGTCGCGCAAGACTTGGGGCAGCAAGTCGGGCAAATCCTCCGCAATCAGTCCCGGTCCAAAAAGCGATCCGGCCGCGCCGTGCAGCCAGACCGCGGCGCAGGCCGCCTCAAAAGCCGTCATGCCCTGCGACAGAAGTCCGGCCGTAATGCCGGCCAGCACGTCGCCCGAGCCCGCCGTCGCAAGCCAAGGCGGTGCGTTCGTGTTGATCGCCGTTTGGCCGTCGGGTGATGCGATCACGGTGTCGGGTCCTTTGAGGATCACCGTTGCGCCGGAGAGCGAGGCGGCTCTGCGGGCACGATCCAGCTTCGACAAACCTTCGTCATGGGCAAGTTCCGGAAAAACGCGCGCGAACTCGCCCTCGTGGGGCGTTAGCACGACGTGCGGCGCTCCGGCTTGCCTGAACAAGGCCAGGAATTCTCCACGCCTGCGGGAGATATGGGTCAGCGCGTCGGCGTCCAGGACGAGGTGGCGAACCTTATTGGTGGCAGCTTCGATCAATGACAGCGCGAAGTCGCCGACGCTGTCCTGCAAGCCAGCGGCCGGCCCAAAGACCAGAGCAGCAGGCTTGCGCTCGTCCAGCCACTCTTTGACGTCTTCAATGCCATCCGTCTTGCGCAGGATGATGGATGTCAGGTGCGCTGCGTTCACCTGTAGCGCGTTGCCCGGCGACAGTAGCGTGACGGCCCCTGCCCCAGCCCGCGCGGCCGCTCTTGCGGAGAGCCGCGCGGCCCCGGTCGAGGCAAGGCCGCCTGAAAAGACACCAACATGGCCCCGCGCATACTTATGGGTGTTGGCCGGGAGATGCGGAAATATCCCGAGCCAGAGGTCGGGTGTGTTTTCCCAGCAGGTCGGCTTTATCTTATCCAATGCATCGGACCTGATCCCGATGTCGGCCACAATCGTTCGGCCACAGAGTTCACGACCGGGATAAAGCAGATGGCCCGGCTTCTTGCGAAAAAAGGTCACGGTCAGGTCTGCCCGGAACGCCGATCCGAGGATCTTGCCGCTGTCACCGGAAACTCCGGACGGCAGATCGACAGCGACGACCGGCACCGATACGTCGGTACACTTCTCGATGGCGATTGCCGCCTCGCCATCGATTGCCTTGGACAGCCCTGCACCGAACAGAGCATCGATAACCACCGCGCCCTTCACGGGGGCGAAACCCGAAAGCGGCTTCGCTTCCACAGGACATTCCTTTGCCGCAATCGCGGCATCCGTCCCCGGCTTGGGGTGCCCAAGCGCCCAGACGCGCACCGTGGCGCCAGCCTCGGCGAGGAGCCTGGCCACGACATAACCGTCTCCGCCATTGTTTCCCGGGCCGCACAGAACATCGACGGATGGCGCGTCAGCATATCGCTCGACCACAAGCGCAGCCACGGCCCCACCTGCCCGGCGCATGAGACCCATGCCGTCAAGCGGCCCAGCCTTGATGCTCAATCTGTCGGCTTCGGCCATCTCAGCAGGTGTAAGAAGTTCGTCCGCCATCAAGCGCCGCCTGTTTCACCTGCTCGTACCACGGAGCGACCTAGGAACGAAGCACCGCAAGTCCGGGCACGCATGGACATATGTGCATACAAAACAATCAACATGATCAATAAATATGCTGCCTCAATAGGTGGCAATTTGTATTCTTGCGTAACGAACTGGCGCTTTTCATCAGGAATTTGTCGTCCGGGAACAAACATCGATGAAGCCGGCGCTTTCGAGGCAACTTTGATGCAGCGCAAGCGGATTGGCACACTTCGTGCTAGACGTTGCGCAAGCGGTCATTGCGACTGAAAATACTCATTTGGAGGCTGAAATAGAGATGAAGAAAATCGAAGCAATCATAAAGCCGTTCAAGCTCGATGAGGTGAAGGAAGCCCTCCAGGAAGCCGGTCTTCAAGGCATCACGGTGACCGAAGCAAAAGGTTTCGGCCGCCAAAAGGGACATACCGAACTCTACCGCGGCGCTGAATATGTCGTCGACTTCCTGCCCAAAGTGAAGATCGAGGTGGTGCTTGGCGACGACGCTGTCGAAGGGGCTATCGAGGCGATCCGTAAGGCGGCGCAGACGGGCCGCATCGGCGACGGCAAGATATTCGTGTCCAACATCGAAGAGGTCATCCGCATCCGCACCGGCGAAACCGGCATAGACGCCGTCTGAACGAAGCGATATTCAAACGCTCGAATCCACAAAAACATCTAGGGATAGGGATATGACCACAGCCAAGGACATCATGAAGCAGATCAAGGACAACGACGTTAAGTTCGTTGATCTGCGGTTCACCGACCCCAAGGGCAAGCTCCAGCATGTGACGATGGACGTCGCCGAAGTCGAGGAGGACATGTTCGCCGACGGTGTGATGTTCGACGGTTCTTCGATTGCCGGATGGAAGGCCATCAACGAGTCCGACATGGTGCTGATGCCGGATACCGACACGGTTCACATGGACCCGTTCTTCGCCCAGTCGACCATGGTCATCCTGTGCGACATTCTCGATCCGGTCTCTGGCGAAGCGTACAATCGCGACCCTCGCGGCACAGCGAAGAAGGCCGAGGCCTACATGAAGTCGGAAGGCGTCGGCGACACGATCTATGTCGGTCCCGAGGCTGAATTCTTCGTCTTCGACGACGTGAAATACAAGGCCGACCCGTACAATACCGGCTTCATGCTCGACTCCACCGAACTGCCGTCCAACGACGATACCGACTACGAGACGGGCAACCTCGGTCACCGCCCGCGCGTCAAGGGCGGATACTTCCCCGTTCCGCCGATCGATTCGGCGCAGGACATGCGCTCCGAGATGCTGACGGTGCTGTCCGAGATGGGCGTGCGCGTCGAGAAGCACCACCACGAGGTGGCGGCCGCCCAGCACGAGCTCGGCATCAAGTTCGACACCCTCGTCCGCAACGCCGACAAGATGCTGATCTACAAGTACGTCGTGCACCAGGTAGCGAACGCCTATGGCAAGACCGCGACCTTCATGCCGAAGCCAATCTTTGGCGACAACGGCTCGGGCATGCACGTCCATATGTCGATCTGGAAGGGCGGCAAGCCGACCTTCGCCGGCAACGAGTATGCCGGCCTGTCGGAAAACTGCCTGTACTTCATCGGCGGCGTCATCAAGCACGCCAAGGCCATCAACGCCTTCACCAACCCGCTGACCAACTCCTACAAGCGACTGGTGCCAGGCTACGAAGCGCCGGTGCTGCTGGCCTACTCGGCACGCAACCGCTCGGCCTCCTGCCGCATTCCTTTCGGCTCATCGCCGAAGTCGAAGCGCGTCGAGGTCCGCTTCCCCGATCCGGGCGCGAACCCTTATCTCGGCTTCGCGGCCCTGCTGATGGCTGGGCTCGACGGTATCAAGAACAAGATCCACCCCGGCCAGCCGATGGACAAGGATCTCTATGACCTGCCGCCGAAGGAACTGAAGAAGATCCCGACCGTGTCCGGCTCGCTGCGCGAAGCTCTGCAGAACCTCGACAAGGATCGCGGGTTCCTGAAAGCCGGCGGCGTCTTCGACGACGACCAGATCGACGCTTATATCGAGCTCAAGATGGCCGAAGTGATGCGCTTCGAAATGACGCCTCACCCGGTCGAGTTCGACATGTACTACTCGGTGTGATCGTCGCCGCACCGTACCTTTATGCGAGCCCCGGCCAAAGGCCGGGGCTTTTTACTTGCAGCGTTACCGCCGCAGACTATCCGCGATCGCCAAGCAAATCGGCCAGTAGCGGCTCGGGGGCGGCGGATGCCACGAGCTCTTCGTGAGCCCGCAGAAGGTTCATGCGCAGATTGTTAAATATGTAGTCGTAGTCATTGGTGACGATGTCCTTGTGAAGAGGCAACGCATCGAAAACCTTCCTCGCAAGAGGTTTTGGTATCTCGCGCACGGGTCGGGCCGGTGCGCCCCTTGCCTTCGCCAGCGTTTCGCGCACGAGAGCTTCGGCATCATGCCAGAAGGCGTCACTCTCTCCTTCTGGAACCGGATATTGTGCAAATGTGCCGGCCGCCAGAGCCGCCAGCCTGTCCGGAACCTCGAGCCGCTGCACGCCTGCGTGCACGCGCAACGCCCCTTCGACCATCTCGGCGATCATGCCATAAGCCGCCGGGTAGCTGCGCCATCGCGAGCGTGAGAGTTCGCGCTGGAAGTCGTTCTCAGAAAAGAGCTTCTGCCAGTACACTCCTGCCCTGACGCGACAAAACTCGACAACGCATTTCTGGGCAAGGAACGCTGCCCGCGAGTCCATGAATGCTGCGAGTTCCGCGCCGGTTTCGATGTGGTCGCGGGCAAGGCCAAAGGCGCGGCCAATCCCGTCAAACAAGCCCATGTGGTCCTCCCGGCGCTTCGCGACCAGATACTCGACAGCTTCAAGACAAGCCAACGATTCTAAAGTCGTATGAACAGCGGCTGACGACAAGTGCTACGAAAGCTCACCATTGCGCCCTTCGATTCCTGGGTGCATCGGCAATTTTTTGGGACGCCGGGCCTTTTCCGGTGGGTACAAAAGAGCAATCGCCAAGACCGTCCCGACGACGGGTTTGGCGTCAAAGGGAGGGATAGGCACGATGGCTGTCAATGACCGCATCGGCTACTGGAACAAGACCAGAAGCCTCATGTTCACCATGCTGGCACTTTGGGTATTCTTCGGCTTCATCGTCCACATGTTCGTGACGAGCCTCAATGAGATCGTCATCCTAGGGTTCCCGCTCGGCTTCTACATGGCCGCTCAGGGGTCCCTCATCGCCTTCGTCGTCATGCTGTTCTGGTTTGCCCGCAAGCAGAACGCCATCGACGAGGAATTCGGCGTGGCTGAAGAATGATCGGGGGGAACAATGGCAACTGAAACAATCGCGACGGGCAAAGGGGACTTCGTCTCCAACCTCGGACGCATCTATACGATCTATACGGGAGGCTTCATCGCCTTCATCATCCTGATGGCGATCCTCAGCGCGCTGGGCGTGCCGAACCGCATCATCGGCTACATGTTCGTCGGCTTCACCATCCTGATCTACGCGGTGATCGGCATTCTCAGCCGCACCATGCAGGTCGGCGAATATTACGTCGCCGGACGACGCGTTCCGGCGATCTACAACGGCATGGCGACCGGCGCTGACTGGATGTCCGGCGCTTCCTTCGTCGGCATGGCCGGCACGCTCTACCTGCTCGGTTATGACGGACTGGCATTCGTGCTTGGCTGGACTGGCGGTTACGTCCTGGTGGCCATCCTCGTGGCCCCGTATCTTCGAAAGTTTGGCGCCTATACGGTTCCGGACTTCCTGTCGGCGCGCTACGGCGGTAACTTGGCACGCCTTATAGGCGTGATTGTCCTTTTCTCCTGCTCATTCACCTATGTGGTTGCGCAGATCTATGCGACCGGCATCATATCTGCCCGTTTCCTCGGTCTCGACTTCAACGTCGCAGTTTACGTAGGCCTTGCCGGCATCCTGGTTTGCTCGATGCTCGGCGGCATGCGTGCGGTGACCTGGACGCAGGTCGCACAGTACATTGTGCTCATCATCGCCTACCTCATTCCTGCCATCTGGATGTCGACCATCAAGACCGGCATTCCGATCCCGCAGTTGATGCAGGGGCAGGCGCTGCAAGGCATCGCGGCGCTCGAAGCTGCTCAGGGAATAGCCGTAGGCCATGCCACACCGTTTGCCCACGGCGGCTACAACGCGCTGAACTACTTCCTGCTGATCCTCTGCCTTATGGTCGGCACGGCATCCCTGCCTCACGTCCTCATGCGCTACTTCACGACGCCTTCGGTTCGCGAAGCTCGCGTGTCGGTGGCGTGGTCACTGCTTTTCATCTTCATCCTCTATTTCACGGCACCGGCTTATGCGGCGTTCGCGAAGTGGACGATGCTTGACCTTGTGGCGTCCGGCCTGACGCCCGAGAATATCGCGGACAAGGCATCGTGGATGTTCAGATGGGCGGCGGCGGATAACTCGCTGGTGCAGATTTGCGGCAAGGCGGCAGTCGACGCCGCTGCGGTCGCAGCAGCCTGCGCGGAAGCCGGAGTGACGAACATCGCCTTCGCCAACATCAACCTGAACGCGGACATGATCGTACTTGCCACACCCGAAATGGCTGGCATGCCTTACGTCATATCGGGCCTCGTGGCAGCGGGTGGTCTCGCCGCCGCGCTGTCGACTGCGGACGGGCTCCTGCTGGCCATCGCAAACGCTCTCAGCCACGACATCTACTACAAGATGATCGACCAGAACGCGCCGACCGCCCGACGGCTGATCGTGTCGCGTGTTCTGCTTGTTCTGGTTGCGATTGCCGCCGCCTACGTGGCGTCCACGAAGCCGGCGGACATCCTGGCAATGGTGTCCTGGGCATTCTCCCTCGCCGCCGCCGGCCTGTTCCCGGCGCTGGTGCTGGGGGTATGGTGGAAACGAGCCAACTCGCCAGGCGCGATCGCAGGCATGATCGCCGGCTTCGCCATCTGTCTCTACTATCTCCTCGGCACACGCTACGGAGCCGTTGGCTTCTACGAGATGTGGAGCGGACTTTCGACGGCCACGCCGGAAGCAATTGCCAAGTTCGAGGAACTCAAGGCGGCCTATGCTGCGGCCGCACCGGACGCCCAGGCGGCCGCCTGGGCAGCCCTCGACAAGCATGCGCAGACGATCGCCAACTGGTGGGGGGTGAAGAACCTTTCCGCCGCCGCGTTCGGCCTGCCAGTGGGCTTCCTGGTCATGTACGTGGTTTCGCGCCTCACCAAGGAGCCGTCGAGCGAACTGCAGGACTTCATCGAGGAACTGCGTATCCCGCGTGGAAAGACCTTGATGGAAGAGAAGACGACCTGACACGATCAATCATGTAGGTAAGGCGGGGTCCGACTGTCCGGGCCCCGCCTTCTTTTCGACGACTGAAGTCTCTGGCAGGTTGGCCGTCCTCTCGGCGTGGCCATCCTTGACCTCCGACGGACGTGTGGTAGGGCCAGGGATGCTTGCTACGGGACACACATGAACGCATTCTGGAGCTACTGGTACTTCCATCTGCCGAACTTCGTTCTGGCTGCGATCATGTACACAATGCTCGGCCGACTTGTGCTCGGGTTCTTCGTCCCGGAGAACTGGGACAACTTCATATGGCGCGGGTTTCGGTGGGTTACCGATCCTGTGGTGCGGGTTGTTCGCTTCGTCACCCCCGACATTCTCGCCCAACCTGTCGTGCTGGTTTTCGCCGCGCTATGGCTGATGGCGATGAGGCTCGGCTTTTTCCTGTTCCTGTTCAATGCGGGCCTGACGCCTGCAGCCTCGGCGGGCGGCTGACATGGGCGATCGTACAGGTCTTGTTCCAGTCATGGCCGTGGCAATCGTCAACGGCATTTTTTCTCCTTGGGTGCTCGTCCTGTTCGTACTCTACCCCGTTTGGTACCCATCATGGGCGCCGGCGACCACGCAGTTTGTCTACATGGCCAGCGCACTGATCCTTTCAACTTTGACGATGATGGTGTCCGGCGTGCCCGCCGCGCTCTACAAGAGGCTGTCTTCCGCACCGAGCGATACCGTCGCCTCAACGATATGGCTGGCGGGTGCAGCACTTCTGGCCATGCCAGCCGTTCCCAACGTGCTCAAGGCACTCGGCGTCGACTGAAATCGTCCCTCGGAAGCGCGATACGCCGACAAAAAAGCCGCGCCCATGGGCGCGGCTTTTTCCAACCAGGTGCAGTAATCAGGCCGCAGCCTTCTTGGAAGCGCCGGTCGGGACTTCCGCGATGGTCTTCAGCACCTGAGAAGCGATCGCGTAGGGGTCGCCCTGCGAGTTCGGACGGCGATCCTCAAGATAACCCTTGTAGTCGTTCTTGACGAACGAGTGCGGAACGCGGATCGACGCGCCACGGTCTGCGATGCCGTAGCTGAACTTGTGCCACGGAGCCGTCTCGTGCTTGCCGGTCAGACGCTTGTCGTTGTCCGGGCCGTAGACTGCGATGTGGTCCATCAGGTTCTTGTCGAAAGCGGCCATCAGGGCTTCGAAATACTCCTTGCCGCCGATGGTGCGCATGTATTCGGTCGAGAAGTTGCAATGCATGCCCGAGCCGTTCCAGTCGGTGTCGCCCAGCGGCTTGCAGTGGAACTCGATGTCGACGCCGTACTTTTCCGTCAGGCGGAGCAGCAGGTAGCGCGCGATCCAGACTTCGTCGGCAGCCCGCTTGGAGCCCTTGCCGAAAATCTGGAATTCCCACTGGCCCTTCGCGACTTCCGCATTGATGCCCTCGTGGTTGATGCCGGCCTCGAGGCACAGCTCGAGATGCTCCTCGACGATCTGGCGAGCGACGTCGCCGACGTTCTTGAAGCCGACGCCGGTGTAATACGGGCCCTGGGGCGCCGGATAGCCATGCTCCGGGAAGCCGAGCGGACGGCCATCCTTGTAGAAGAAGTACTCCTGTTCGAAGCCGAACCAAGCGCCCGGATCGTCCAGGATAGTGGCACGCGAGTTGGTCGAGTGCGGCGTGACGCCATCGGGCATCATGACTTCGCACATGACGAGCGCGCCGTTCTTGCGGGCTGGATCGGGGTAAACGGCAACCGGCTTCAGCACGCAGTCAGACGAATGGCCTTCGGCCTGCATGGTCGACGAACCGTCGAAGCCCCAAAGCGGCAATTCTGCCAGCGACGGGAAAGTGTCGAATTCCTTGATCTGCGTCTTGCCGCGCAGGTTCGGCACCGGCGTGTAGCCGTCGAGCCAAATGTACTCGAGTTTATATTTCGTCATTCTGTCCTCACGTTAGTAATGAGTGCAACCAGTGCCCTTGCGGGCGCCTCCGGCCTTGGAACGGCCGCAGTCACACAACGTTAAGCAAGGGGCGTGCCACCTCGCTGCAACTGGACGGGGTGCGGCGGGATATCGCACTGCACAATCGGTGATTTCAGCCAGCTTTGCCAAGTCGCCCGGCAGCAGGCAAGAATGCTAATAATTTATGCATAATATGATTTTTTCTTAGGCATTTTGCCTAAGACTCTTGCATCCGAAGCGATTCGGTCTATCTCTTAACGTAAGAGAACAGGACATGAGGAGTCCCGACATGGAAGCGAACACCGATCGCCCGTCGGCCACAATTCTTGCCTTTCCGGCCGGCGGCCGGAAAGCTGCATCAATTTTAAGCGCTCAGGCTAAATTCGCGGCAGAGGTTCGCGCAATTCGCAAGCTGAAGATTGCCCCGGAAACCGGTTGGTACCATCAGGATGCGATCGAGAGCGTGGGCACGCGCAAGAACTGACGACATAACGTCGTTAAAGCTGTGAAAAGCCCCGCGATGGCGGGGCTTTTTCATTTCTAGTGATTGCCGTGATCCATGCTTCCGGAATCGGCAGCTGGCGCGCCATTCTTCTCCAACCAGCCTTCCATGAAAGCGATTTCCGCTTCCTGAGCTTTGACGATATCCTCGGCAAGCTTTCGGATTTCTGGGTCCTTGCCGTATTCCAGTACGATCTTCGCCATTTCGACCGCGCCCTGATGACGCGGGATCATGGATCGGACGAAGTCCACATCGACATCGCCAGTCATCTCGACCGACATGGCCATGTGCATGTTGGCATTGGCCTCCTCAAGCGCCTTGGAGCCCGGCGAAAGGTCCGATGCGGCGAAGGCCACGGACATGCCTGCAACCAGCAGCGCCGTCGCCGGAATTGCGAATTTTGTGTTTTTCATTGTTTGCTCCTCATGCGGGATGAACCCGCGCCAAGCGGGTCAGATCAACCGCGTAGAGGTTCCAGCAAGGGGAAGGTCAAGCGCGTTCCGGCGCGATCGCCGGCAAAAGTCGGGCGGCCGCCATCATGTCGCGCCTGCGGTTGGTCCGGCGCGCGACGGCCTCGGAATCCTGGCCCCACTGCTCGGCCTGGAAATCCTCGTCGACATGCGCAGCCTTCCACGCCTCTTCGGCATCGAGTTCGCCGAAGTCCACGGCGAGCGCGAGCAACGCCGAGCCGGTCAACGTGGTCATCACGTGAAGTGCCGCCAGTCGCAGCGGATCGGCGCGCTGGTTCAGATGAGCACCCAGAACGGCGATGCTCTCGCGGGGCTGAACCACATGGATGACACCTTCCGCAAGGTTGAACCGCGCGCCGAGCGCGGACCTCGCCCAGTCGATGACCGGGTCCCAGGCATCATTCTGGCGGCGGACCAGCGTGTCGGGGCCGTCGGCCCGATAACAAAGCAGGTCGGAAGACGAGAAGCGCAATATGTCTTCCAGAACGGCCTGGGGGTCGGCGGCGACGCCGTCGATGGCGGTGTTGACCAGGCGATAGACAGGCATGGTGGCGAGATCCAGGTTTTCCCCCTGCGCGGCGAATTCATCGGCGACGAGTATCGCCGCGGCTTCGGTCGGAAGCGCAAGCACAGCCTTTCCCGGGGTCTTCACAGACCGGCCGTCTAGCTTGACGACGTAACCGCCCTCTCCTGCCTCCACCGCAACGTCCTTGTAGAAACGCTTCGGCATCGGCGTGCGCATCTGCGATTGAGCCCGCCTTACAGGATCGGGGTCGGACAGATAGTCTCCAGCTTCGAGGTCGTTCAGGATTTCGCGCATCATTGTCCTATGGAAACAGGCTTCTTCGGAGCGCGGTTGACCAGCATCAGGCCTCCCACGATCAGCATCAATGCCAGGAAGATAGTGAATCCCAGCGGTTCGCCAAGGATGATCCCGCCAAGCAGCACGCCGAAGACAGGCGTAAGGAACGTGAAACTCGCCAGCCCCGCGGACGGGTAGCGCTGCACCAGCCAGAACCAGAGCGCGTAGGTGAAGGCGACGATGTAGATCGACTGAAACAGCAGCGCGCCGGTGGCGACCATATTGGCGTCGCGGATCGGCGGACCGAAAAACGGCAGGGCAACTGCCGCAAGCGCGACCGCGACGGCCAGTTGGTAGAGCAGCAGCTTTTCGGCGGAAGCGCGCACGAGACTGGACTTGCGGATGACAACGATGGTCGCGGCCCAGGCTATGCCGGCTGCGAGATTCATCAGGTCGCCGATCAGCGCGTCAGGACCGGGCACGCTCAGCTTGTCGGAAAAGATCAGCACGAGGCCACCGAAGGCGAGCAGGAGGCCGACAAGCTTGCGCAGGGATATGCGTTCGCCGAAAAAGAAGTGACCGGCGATCAGCGTCCAGAATGGCATGGTGTTGATGAGGAGCACGCTGCGCGCGACCGACGTATATTCCAGGCCGACAAAGATCAGCATGAACTCGACGGCAAACAGCGTACCGGCAAAGATACCAGCCCAGAGCGTTCCGTCGCGCTCGAACAGACTGATGCGGCGCCATCGGCACCACAGGAAGACAAGAAATCCACCGATCAGGGACCTTACAAGCGCCAGGAAGATCGGGCTGTAGCCGGTATAGGTCAGCTTGGCGGCGACGCCGTTGAGACCCCAGGAAAAAGTCAGGAAGACCATAAGCGTCGCTGCGAGAGCATCGATCGACTCGCGCCGGCCAGCCGCCGACACTGAGGTCACTCCGGCTCTCCGTTCGCCTCGTCGAATCCAAGCAGGTTCCAGCTCTGACGCATGTGCGGCGGCATCGGCGCGGTGACGTCGATCACGCCCTGGTCGGGATGCGGGACGATGATGCGACGGGCATGAAGATGAAGCCTGTTCTGGATGCCGCCCGGGAAATCCCAGTTGGTGTCGGCCTCGAAATATTTGGGATCACCGATGATCGGGCAGCCGATATAGGCGGCGTGGACGCGAAGCTGGTGGGTGCGACCCGTATAGGGCTCCATTTCCAGCCATGACAGCGTCTGTCCGGCCTGCTCAAGGACGCGATAGTAGGTAACGGCGTGATCGGCACCCTTCTCGCCATGCCTGGCGACGCGCATGCGGTCGCCATCGTCCGTCGGCTCCTTGATGAGCCAGGTCGAAATCTTGTCCTCGCGCTTCGGCGGCACGCCTTTCACAAGCGCCCAATATGTCTTTTTCGTCTCGCGCTCACGGAAGGCTTCAGCCAGCTTCATGGCGGCGAGCCGCGTGCGCGCCACGACCAGAACGCCCGAGGTGTCGCGGTCGAGACGGTGGACCAGTCGTGGCTTCTCGCCCCTCCTGTTACGCCAAGCTTCCAGCATGGAATCCACGCTGCGCGTGACGCCGGAACCGCCCTGTACCGCAAGGCCTGAGGGCTTGTTGAAAACCAACACCTTGGGATCTTCGTGCAGGAGCATCTTGCGAAGCACGTCGCCATCGTCCTGCCCCCGGATCGTCCTGGCGGTCAGCGGGCCCTCACCTGCCTTGTCAACGGGGAGCGGCGGGACGCGCACCGTCTGGCCGGGCTCGACGCGCGAATCCGCCTTTGCACGGCCGCCATCGATGCGGATCTGGCCGGAACGCAAAAGTTTCTGGAGATGGCCGAAACCCAATCCGGGATAATGGACCTTGAACCAGCGGTCGAGGCGCATGCCCGCCTCGCCGTCATCGACCTTGATCTGCTCTACGCCTGCCATCGCTCAAACCTTCAAGCGCGGGCAATAGCATCAGCCGACCGCTCTTGCGAGCCACATTCCAACGAAGATCGCAGCGATCGCCCCGACGACGCTGGCGACCGCATAACCAACGGCAGGCAACGCTTCTCCGCGCTCCCACAGGGTCGCGAAATCGAGCGAGAAGGCCGAGAAGGTCGTGAACCCGCCCAGGATGCCCGTCGCCACGAACAGGCGCAGTTCGCTGGAGGCATTGAAGCGCCGGGCAAGCAGTTCGATGAACAAGCCCATCGCGAACGATCCCGCTATGTTGATCGCCATCGTGCCCCAAGGAAAATTCGAGCCCAACAGCCGCAGGCTCGCCAGATTCACCAGGTGACGAAGTGCTGCGCCGATGGCGCCGCCGACAGCGACGAGGATGAGATGGAGCATCGAACTTGTATCGCCTTGCTGCACCTATTCGTCAACGCATCAACTAGGTGTCAAATAGGTCTCTTCTGAAGCGGGGCGGGGAAGGAAGCGGCTTTTCGGCCAGTCTTAACACCGGAATATCTGCTGGACGGTTCACTCTGCTAGTTGTTTTGGGATGTCGCCTTTTAACGACAGCCAGTTCCAGCGCGTTAAACAGTTTGGTCATGGACCATTGTTGTGGCCTGGTGACAACGCGGACTGCTGAAAAATAACTGGATTCAATAAATTCGGCGATCGAAAGCCTGCCCTTGGCTAAGTTGCATTCCCGGCAGCAGGGAATCGTGACGACACCTCCCTCCGCCTTGGGGATGAGATGATCTTTTGTAGAACATGTCTTTGCATTTGAGGGGCCCTTGCGAGTCCTCATCTTCCGGCCACAATAGGCGCACCAGCCCCGACAGCCATCTGTCCACCAGCTTTCAGCCATAGCCTGCGCTCCACACTGGCATACCAAGCCAAGATCGCTCTCAATATTCAGTAAGCATATGCAGATTTAAGTCGAGGAAAATCAGAGCGACAAAAATTGCTTTAATTTATTTCAGTCCGATAACATTGGTACTTCTATCTTTCCCGTTCGCGCCTGATCTTCGACCAGTAGTCGAGACGTTTGCGGATTTCTCGCTCGAAGCCGCGCTCGGGCGGGTCGTAGAAGGTCTGCCGGCCCATCTTTTCCGGGAAATAGTCCTGGCCGGAAAAGGCTTCCGGCTGGTCGTGGTCGTACTGGTAGCCTGCGCCGTAGTCTTCTTCCTTCATCAGCTTGGTCGGCGCGTTGAGGATGTGCTTTGGCGGCAGCAGGGAACCGAACTCCTTGGCGGCGCGTGTTGCAGCCTTGTAGGCGGTGTAGACGGCGTTGGATTTCGGTGCGGTCGCGAGATAGACGGCCGCTTCGGCAAGCGCCAGTTCACCTTCGGGCGACCCTAGATAGTCGTAGGCGTCCTTGGCCGCGAGCGCAACGACCAGCGCCTGCGGGTCGGCGAGGCCGATGTCCTCGGCTGCCATCCGCACCAGCCGGCGGCCGAGATAGAGCGGGTTCTCCCCGGCATCCAGCATGCGCGCGAGATAATAGAGCGCCGCATCCGGATCGGAGCCGCGCACCGACTTGTGCAGCGCCGAGATCAGATTGTAGTGGCCGTCCTGGCCCTTGTCGTAAACCGGCGCACGTCGCTGGACGACGCGCTGAAGCGCATCGGCGTCGAAAACCTCTCCCGGCCTCGCGGCGCGCCACACTTCCTCGGCAAGCGTCAGCGAGGCGCGGCCGTCGCCGTCGGCCATCCTGATCAGGACCGCCCTCGCCTCTTCATCGAGCGGAAGCGGCCTCCCCTCTACTTCCTCGGCATGGGCGAGCAACTTGTGCAGGCTGTCCTCGCCGAGCGTGTGGAAGACCAGCACGCGGGCGCGCGACAGCAGCGCGGCGTTCAGCTCGAAGGACGGGTTTTCCGTGGTCGCGCCGACGAGCACGACGGTGCCATCCTCCATCACGGGCAGGAAACTGTCCTGCTGGGCGCGATTGAAGCGATGGATTTCGTCAACGAACAACAACGTCTGGCGACCGTTCTGGCGGCGCAGGCGCGCGGCCTCGAACACCTTCTTCAGGTCGGCGACGCCTGAGAAGATCGCGGAAATCTGCTCGAACGCCAGATTGGTTTCGCCCGCCAGCAGGCGCGCTACGGTCGTCTTGCCGGTGCCGGGTGGCCCCCAGAAAATCATCGATCCGAGGGAGCCGGACTGGATGAGCCGCGTGAGCGCGCCGTCCTCTCCGGTCAGGTGTTCCTGACCCACCACCTCGCCGAGCGTCTTCGGACGTAACCGCTCGGCAAGCGGCGCTCCGGTTGCCTTGGCCGGCTTTTGGTCGTCAGCGCCGAAGAGATCGGCCATTGCGCCTCGCCATCAGAACCGCAGCGTCTGGCGCAGCAGCTTGCCGTCGCGCTCGACCGTGAAGCGCCACCAACGCGACTGGGACTCTGCGATCTCCCGGAGTTTGGCCGCGGTGTCGATTTCCTCGCCGTTTATCTCACGCACAATGTCGCGTGGCAGGAAGCCGAACCGCGCGGCGGGGGAACCGCCGTCGATGTCGACCACGGCGACGCCCTTGATGTCCGCGTCGAGACCGAGGCGCTGGGCGAGGCGCGGCGACAGTTCCGCGACTTTGGCACCGGCAAAGGGCGTGCGGCCGCGGATGGTGACCGGCTCGGCGGCTGCGCCTTCAGGGGCGCGGATCAATTGCACGGTGAGGGTTTTTTCCTCGCCCTGGCTGAGGACGGTCAGTTCTACCGTGGTGTCGATGCTCTGGGTAGCAAGACGATAGGCAAGCGCATCCGAATGCTCGATGGCGCCGCCGTTCATGGAAAGCACTACATCGCCCGCGCGCAAACCGCCCTTTGCGGCGGGGCCGTCCGGCTCGACGGACGACACAAGCGCGCCGACCGGACGCGGCATGGCGAGCGCTTCTGCGATCTGCGCCGACACCTCTTCGAAATCCGCACCGATGTAGGGGCGTTCAAAGAAATCGCTGCCGTTCGCGGCCGCCTGCGTAACCGCGCGCACCATGTTGGACGGAATAGCGAAACCGATGCCGATGGAGCCGCCGCTGCGGCTGAAGATCGCCGTGTTGATGCCGACCAGCTGGCCGCCCATGTTGATCAGCGCGCCGCCGGAGTTGCCGGGATTGATCGCCGCGTCAGTCTGGATGAAGAAGCCGAAATCCGACACGCCGACATGGCTGCGCGCAAGGGCCGACACGATGCCGCTGGTCGTCGTCTGGCCAACCCCGAAGGGGTTGCCCACTGCGAGTACGAGGTCGCCGACCTGGAGCGCATCGGAATCGCCGATCGGGACAACGGGGAAAGGCTCGGGCGAGTCGATCTTCAGCACTGCCAGATCGAGCGACTCGTCCTGCAACAGCACCTTGCTCGTGAACTCGCGACCGTCGGACATCGCCACCTTCACCTCGTCCGCGCCACGGATGACATGGTGGTTGGTGACGACAAGCCCGCTGGCGTCCACGATGACGCCCGAGCCCAGCGAATTCTGTTCGCGAGGGCGCATCTGCCGGCCGAAGAACTGTTCGAAGAAGGGATCGCCCTCGAACGGCGAGCGGGCCTCGCGTGGCTTCTTCGACGCATAGACGTTGACGACCGCAGGCGCGGTTTCCTTGACCAGGGGGGCAAAGGAAAGCTGCATCTCTTCACGACCGAAGGGCACTCGCCTTTCCGGACCCTCGGCCCCGTCTGAGCCGCGCAGCAGGTCGGTCAGGACGTCGCTGAGCCCCTCGCCTTCCTGCGCGAACGCACTGTTCGCTACGGCCGCCGCGCCGGCAACACACAGACCAAGTAGCAAAAAAACAATTCGCGTCGCGCGCATTCGAATCCCTCAAGCCATTCGGCAGAACGGATGCCATTTTCCCGAGGAATGTGCAAAATAAATGGCTTGGATGAATACCGTTGCGTCTGATCTAGACGGGGCGCTCTCCAATCTCCCCCGATCATGCAGGTGGATGTGCTAAACGCAGGGCTTGCGCGCTTCTGCACCGCCCCAAACAGCACACTCGCGCCGGCCTAGCGCTGGGGCATTAACCGCCGCTACGAATTTCCGCTGATTTGTGCAGCGCACATGCTAAATCTCGGTTGAAATTCCGGCATTCCCGAGTCCCCGCGCATGAGCCACATCGCTTCGGTAAACGACCGCCGCACGGCGACCGATCTGGCGACGATTCAACCGAGGTCAAAGCCCCGAGAACACATCGCCTACATCGAATATTTCCGCGCAATGGCGATCCTGATGATCATCAGCGGTCATACCTTCGTGCTCGCATGGAGCCATTTCGCGGACGAAGACCCGACAACTGCCGGACTGTCGTTTCTCAATGTCGTTCCTTCGCTGATCAACAGCGGCACGGCCTATTTCGTCTTCATCTCCGGCTTCCTGTACGGACAGGTATTCTTCGATCGCATGCCGTTCGCTGAGTTCATGCGGCGGAAGGCGCTCTATATCGGCCTGCCCTATCTCTGCATGGGCCTTCCAGTGGCTCTTGCAGAAATCGCATCCGGAACCTTCTCCATCACGATGATGAAGGACGGCGTTGCTTATCCGCAGAACAGCTTCGTCGACCTGGTCGTGCTGATGGCGACCGGCCGGATGGTGAATGCCTACTGGTACATCCCCTTCATCTTCCTCGTATTCCTGGCCTCGCCGCTTTTCGATCGCTTCATCCGCCTGCCGGCGCACCTGCGCTTCGGCATCGTGGCGGCCGCCTTCGTGGTCGCCATGTGGGTCCATCGGCCGATCGGAAACCTCAACCCGTTCCACAGCTTCCTCTACTTCGCGAACATCTACATGTTCGGCATGCTGTTCTGCGAGCACCGGCACAGGATCATGGCCTATGTGGCCCGTCCTCTGCCGGTGGCGCTGCTTGCCTGCCTAATCCTCGCGATCGCCTTCGCACAGGCTCTCGTCTTCAACGATACGAGCAATATCGAACGCGCGCCTGGCGACGGATGGATGCCGCTCGGTTTCGACCTGATGCTGATCCAGAAATATGTCGGCTTCTTCCTGTTCTGCGGCTTCTTCGCCTTATGGGGCGGATACGCGGCCAAGCCGCTCCGTTATCTCGCGCACAACAGCTTCGGGCTCTATTTCGTGCACGCGATCGTCATCGCGGTGCTGATGCGGATGCCCATGGCGCTATCCCCGCATGTCGGCGAGCCGATCACCGATTTCCTGCTCTACTTCAGCGCCGTGCTTGCGATCAGCCTGATGACAATCGAGCTCGGAAAACGGCTGCTTGGCAAATGCAGCCGCTACATCATCGGCTGCTGAGGCTCCAAAACAAAAGGGGCCCGAAGGCCCCTTTAAACTCTCGATCCGAAAACCGGGATCAGGCGGCTTCGGACTCTGCTGCGTCTTCTGCTTCAGCACGGGCGCGGTCGCCGGCGCCCTTCGCCGACGTGTCGCGATCGACGAACTCGATCACGGCCATGGCGGCGTTGTCGCCCTGACGGAAACCGGCCTTCATGATGCGCAGGTAGCCGCCGTTGCGGGTGGCGTAGCGCGGGGCGATGACGTCGAACAGACGCTTCACGACGTCGTCGTTGCCGATCTGGGCAATGACCTGACGGCGAGCATGCAGGTCGCCGCGCTTGCCGAGCGTCACCAGCTTCTCGACGATCGGACGCAGGTCCTTCGCCTTTTCGAGCGTGGTGGTGATCTGCTCGTGCTCGATCAGCGACACCGAGAGGTTGGCGAACATGGACTTGCGGTGGCTTACGCTGCGGGCAAAACGACGGCCTCTAAAACCGTGGCGCATGGCTGTCTTCCTTCTTTCAGTTGTTCAAGAGGCCACGGCCTCTGATGGTTTTCCGCATGGCCGTCGGACCGGACCAGCCGGTCCTCGGCACCATGCTCTACTCAGGCTTTATTCAGGCTCAGTACTGGTCTTCGTAACGCTTTGCGAGGTCTTCGATGTTCTCCGGCGGCCAATCCGGCACTTCCATGCCGAGGTGGAGACCCATGGCCGCCAGCACTTCCTTGATCTCGTTCAGCGACTTGCGGCCGAAGTTCGGGGTGCGCAGCATCTCGGCTTCGGTCTTCTGGATCAGGTCGCCGATGTAGACGATGTTGTCGTTCTTCAGGCAGTTGGCCGAACGGACAGAAAGCTCGAGCTCGTCGACCTTCTTGAGCAGCGCCGGGTTGAAGGCGAGCTCGGTGACCGCCTCGGTCGCGACTTCCTTCTGCGGCTCGTCGAAGTTGACGAACAGGCCAAGCTGATCCTGCAGGATGCGCGCGGCGAACGCCACGGCGTCCTCGCCGGTCACCGAACCGTTGGTCTCGATGGTCATGGTCAGCTTGTCGTAGTCGAGAACCTGCCCCTCGCGGGTGTTCTCGACCTTGTAGGAGACCTTCTTGACCGGCGAGTAGAGGCTATCGACGGGGATGAGGCCGATCGGCGCATCTTCGGCGCGGTTGCGGTCGGCGGGAACGTATCCCTTGCCGGTGTCGACCGTGAACTCCATGCGGATCTCGGCGCCCTCGTCGAGGGTGCAGATCACATGGTCTGGGTTGAGGATTTCGACATCGCCGACGGTCTGGATGTCACCGGCGGTGACGGCGCCCGGACCCTGCTTGCGCACAACCATGCGCTTGGGGCCGTCGCCTTCCATCTTGATGGCGATTTCCTTGATGTTCAGGACGATGTCGGTCACGTCCTCGCGGACGCCCGAGATCGAGGAGAATTCGTGCAGCACGCCGTCGATCTGAACGGCGGTGACGGCAGCGCCCCGCAGCGACGAGAGCAGAACACGGCGAATGGCGTTACCGAGCGTGAGGCCGAATCCGCGCTCCAGGGGTTCGGCGACGAGTGTCGTCAGCGTCTTGCCCTTCGACGAGAAGTCGATCTTGTTCGGCTTGATGAGTTCCTGCCAGTTTTTCTGGATCATGGTATTTCCTTCCGTTGTGCCGTCACTATCCAATCGTGCCGGTCGCCATGGAAGCCGTGGAGGAGCGCCAGCCTTTGCCCTTGGGCTTTAGCTGGAGCTCGCGCGGCGGTTCTAGAACTTAGACGCGACGCTTCTTGCGCGGGCGGCAGCCATTGTGCGGGATCGGCGTCACGTCGCGGATCGAGGTGATCGTGAAGCCGCCGGCCTGCAGAGCGCGAAGCGCCGACTCACGGCCGGAACCGGGTCCGCAAACCTCGACTTCGAGCATGCGCATGCCGTGTTCCTGCGCCTTCTTGGCAACGTCCTCGGCAGCCATCTGGGCCGCGAACGGTGTCGACTTGCGCGAACCCTTGAAGCCCTGAGCACCGGCCGACGACCAGGCAATCGTATTGCCCTGCGCGTCGGTGATGGTGATCATCGTGTTGTTGAAGGTAGAGTTCACGTGGGCGGTGCCCGACGAGATGTTCTTGCGTTCGCGACGGCGGACGCGTCCGGCTTCCTTGGCCATATGGTAGTCCTTTCGTTCGATATCAACGCCGCCGTAATGCCAGCGGCTACACCATGGTCGACGGTAATCGGCCGAAGCCGGCCGCCGACCAGATTCCTAAAATTGTTACTTCTTCTTGCCTGCGATCGCCTTCGCCGGACCCTTGCGGGTGCGGGCGTTGGTGTGCGTACGCTGACCGCGCACGGGCAGGTTGCGACGATGACGAAGGCCACGATAGGAGCCGAGGTCCATCAGACGCTTGATGTTCATCGAGGTCTCGCGGCGCAAATCGCCTTCGACCTGGTAGTCGCGGTCGATCGTCTCGCGGATCTGGAGCACTTCGGCGTCGGTCAACTGGTTGACGCGACGGTCAGCCGGGATGCCGACCTTGTCGACGATCTCCTGAGCGAACTTCTTGCCGATGCCGTGAATGTACTGAAGCGCGATCACGACGCGCTTGTTGGTCGGTATGTTGACGCCAGCTATACGGGCCATCTTCATCTCCATGTAGGCCGGGTCTAGCTTCGCTGGCCGGCGGGTTATCATTGACCCGCGTCCGGTGGAGGCCGGCCCTTGCGGGTATCTTCCAATCAAAAAAACGGCCACACTCCGAAGGAGCGGCCAGTCCACTTGTCAGGAAGATGTCGGGCACATAGTCGAGTGGCAGGGTTCTGTCAACCGGCACGTGGGAAAGCTAGCCGTGCCCCGGCAATGTGGTGTCCAGATTGGGCTCACGGTGACGCCAAGGCACCAGACCCAGAACCAGAATACAGCCGGAGATGATGACGACGCCGCCAAAGAGCTGGATCAGCGTCAACGGCTCGTCGAGAATCAGCCCCCCGATAAGCACAGCGACCACAGTCACAGCGAACTCGACGCTGATGGCGCGAGTGGGGCCAATCCTCGAAACCAGCCGGAAATAGATGACGTAGGTCAACGCACTCGCGATTCCGGCGAGCACAAGGAGGTGCAAGAAGTCACTCGGCCCGGGCAGCGCAGGGATAGGCACCACGAGGATAAACGGCAGCGCCATCACGCCACCCGTCAGGAATGCTGCTGACGTCACCTCCCAAGGGTCGGTCTCGGCGAGATTCCGGCTCACGTAGTTGCTGCCGAGGGCGGCAAAGAGCGATCCTGCAAGCGATACGAGGCAGTCGAAAACGAACCGCCACGTCAACGGTACGGCCGGGAAGCCGACGAGCAGAACGATGCCAACGGTGCCCAGCAGCAGGCCGGCGACCCGCTGGCGCGTGATCTTCTCGATACCCCAAGCCTGGGCGATGAGCATGGAAAAGAGCGGAATCGCGGCTACCATGATCGCGGCCATCGCGGTGCCGATGCGCGGCGTGGCGTAGGAAAGGCAGATCAGCTGGCCTGCAACCGTCGTCGCGCCGACCGCGAAATAGTGTTTCCCGCCGGAGTCGAAATGGATGCGCCTGCGACGCCGGGCGATCAGCCACAGCAGGCCGCCGGCGAGTATGCCGCGGAACGAAACGGCCGCCGCCCAGCCGAAGGCGTCCACAACGCGCACGAGAATAACAAAAGAAGCGCCCCAGGCGACCGCCAGGAACACGTAGGAAACGATGTCCCTTGGAGCCATGTCGACGCCCCTCTCGCTCGCGAGGGCTAAAGGGGATTGAGGATCAGCGCTTGTGTGCGCCGAGAATCTTCTCAATCTGGGCGGTCACGTCGTCGATGTCGGCCATCCCGTCGACCTGCTTGAGCAGTCCCTTGGCGTAGTAGTAGCCGATCAGCGGCGCGGTCTTCTTGTAGTATTCGCGCAGGCGCTCCGGGAACACGGCCGGGTCGTCGTCCTTGCGGACCGGCTTGCCAGCGGCCTTGGTTTCCTCGGCGCGCTTGGCGATGCGGCCGACGAGGGCCTTGTCGTCAACAACGAGTTCGATCACCACGTCGAGGTTGAGGCCGCGATCCGACAGCATCTTCTGGACGGAATCAGCCTGTACCAGGGTCCGTGGATAGCCGTCGAGGATGAAACCCCTGGCGCAATCGGGCTGGTCGATGCGTTCGGCGACGATTGCGTTGACGATGTCGTCGGACACCAGCTCGCCGGCGTCCATGACGGCCTTGGCCTTCAGACCGACGGGGGTCTGCGCCGCAACGGCCGCACGCAGCATGTCTCCGGTGGAGAGCTGAGGTGTTCCGTGCTTTTCGACCAGTCGCTGTGCTTGCGTCCCCTTGCCCGCCCCTGGCGGCCCAAGCAGTATGAGCCTCATCGTCCCCTCTTCCCCCCACGCAGCTTCGACTTCTTGATCAGCCCTTCATACTGGTGCGCAATCAGGTGTCCCTGGACCTGCGCCACCGTGTCGAGCGTTACACTGACCACGATCAGAAGCGAAGTACCACCAAGGTAGAAAGGTACGCCAGTCGCCGAAATGAGGAATTCTGGCAGCAAGCAGACCAGCACGAGATAGATTGCGCCGACCACCGTGATGCGGGTCAGGACGTAATCGATGTATTCGGCAGTGCGCTCGCCCGGACGGTAGCCCGGTATGAAGCCCGAATGCTTCTTCAGCTGGTCGGCCGTGTCCTTCGGGTTGAAGACGATTGCCGTGTAGAAGAACGCGAAGAACGCGATCATCGCGGCGTACAGGAACATGTAGAGCGGCTGTCCGTGGCCGAGCGCCGCGAGCATGGTGGATGCCCATCCCGGCATTTCCGTCGTGGCGGAGAAGCCTGCGACGGTCGCCGGCAGCAGAAGCAGCGAAGACGCGAAGATCGGCGGGATAACGCCAGCGGTGTTCAGCTTCAGCGGCAGGTGCGAGGTATCGCCCTGGAACATGCGGTTGCCAACCTGGCGCTTCGGATACTGGATCAGCAGGCGGCGCTGGGCGCGCTCGAAGAACACGATCAGGCCGATGACCACGACCGCCAGAACGATGATGCCCAGGATGAGGCCCGTCGACAGCGCGCCGGTGCGGCCAAGTTCGAGCGTACCGGAAATCGCTCCCGGCAGGCCGGCCACGATACCAGCGAAGATGATGAGCGAGATACCGTTGCCGATGCCGCGCGCGGTGATCTGCTCGCCGAGCCACATCAGGAACATGGTGCCGCCGACCAGCGTGATGACGGCGGTGATCCGGAAGAAGAGGCCGGGATCGCTAACGATGCCATTGCCACTCTCAAGCCCGATCGAAATACCGTAGGCCTGCACGATCGCGAGCAGCACGGTGCCGTAGCGAGTGTACTGGTTGATGACCTTGCGGCCCTGTTCGCCTTCCTTCTTCAGCGCCTCGAGCGACGGGACGACCGACGTCATGAGCTGCATGATGATGGAGGCGGAAATGTAAGGCATGATGCCGAGCGCGAAGATCGCCATACGCTCGACCGCGCCGCCCGCGAACATATTGAACATGCCGAGCACGCCAGCGGACTGCTGGCTGAAAGCCTGGGCGAATGCGTCGGGATTAATGCCCGGAAGCGGAATGTAGGTACCGAGACGGTAAACGAGGAGAGCGCCGAGGGTAAACCAGATGCGCTTCTTGAGATCCTCTGCCTTGGCAAAGGCTGCAAAATTCAAATTGGATGCAAGTTGTTCTGCAGCCGATGCCATGAAATTCTCCGCTTGATCGCGCCGGGCTGCGTCTCTCGGAATCGTTCCCGGGCATGCGCATCGCCGAGGCTTCGAGATAGGCTCCGGGCGACGAAGTTGCAAGCGGCGGCATCCCCTTGCCGCCGCTTGTCAGAAGTGCCCGTTACTCGGCAGCTTCCGCCTTGGCGGGAAGCTTGACCGAACCCCCGGCCTTCTCAACCTTTTCGATGGCCGCCTTGGAGGCGCCAGCGACGTCGAAGGTGAGCTTCGACTTGATATCGCCGTCGGCGAGCAGGCGGACACCGTCCTTGGCGCGGCGGATGATGCCAGCCTTGATGAGCGCTTCCGCGTTCACGGTCTCTTTCGCATCAAGCTTCTTCGCATCGACGGCCGTCTGGACGCGGCCAACCGACACAGTGACGAAGTCCTTGGCGTTCGGGTTCTTGAAGCCACGCTTCGGCAGGCGGCGATAGAGCGGCATCTGGCCGCCTTCGAAGCCGTTGATGGCAACGCCGGAGCGTGCCTTCTGGCCCTTCACACCGCGACCGGCCGTCTTGCCCGAGCCGGAACCGATGCCGCGCCCGAGGCGCTTGCGCGAATGTGTCGCGCCCTCGTTGTCACGCAGTTCGTTGAGTTTCATCGTCTTTCTCCTCGCACCCTGCCCTATTTCTCTTCGACGACGCGAACGAGATGGGAAACGGCTGCGATCATGCCGCGAACCGAAGGGGTATCCTCCAGCGTGCGGCGGCGGTGCATCTTGTTGAGGCCGAGACCGACCAGCGTCGCGCGCTGCTCCTTCGGCCGGCGGATCGGCGAACCGATCTGCTCGATGGTAACGGTTTTCGTGTTCTTAGCCATGGTGCTTGTCCTCTGGCTCCGGCCTACTCTTCAGCCGCAACCGCGCTGCCGCGGCGAGCCTGGAGGGTCGAATACTTAATGCCGCGCTGCGCAGCCACATCCTTCGGATGCAACTGGCTCTTCAGGGCGTCGAACGTGGCGCGGACCATGTTGTACGGGTTCGAGGAACCCATCGACTTGGCGACCACGTCATGCATGCCGAGCGTCTCGAAGACGGCGCGCATCGGGCCACCGGCGATGATGCCAGTACCGGGCTTGGCGGCGCGCAGCAGAACCTTGCCTGCTCCGTGACGGCCTTCGACGTCGTGATGGAGGGTGCGACCCGAACGCAGCGGCACGAAGATCAGATCGCGCTTGGCAGCCTCGGTGGCCTTGCGGATGGCTTCCGGCACTTCGCGCGCCTTGCCATGACCAAAGCCGACGCGGCCCTTCTGGTCGCCGACGACGACGAGAGCAGCGAAGCCGAAGCGGCGACCACCCTTGACGACCTTGGCGACGCGGTTGATGTGGACCAGCTTGTCGACGAACTCGCTGTCGCGCTCCTCGCGGTCCCGACCGCGATCGCGGCCGCCTTCTCTACGTTCCTGTGCCATATCCTGTCCTTGTTCTTTTCCGGAAGCACGGGTTGAAATTGCCGGCCCTTCATGAAGGCCGGCGGCGAAATCAGAAGCTGAGGCCGGCCTCGCGGGCGGCGTCGGCAAGCGCCTTGACGCGGCCGTGATAGATGTACGGGCCACGATCGAACACGACTTCCGTCACGCCAGCCTTGGCGGCGCGCTCTGCAACCAGCTTGCCGACAGCGGCAGCGGCAGCGGTGTCGGCGCCGGTCTTGAGCGAACCCTTCAGGTCCTTCTCAAGCGTCGAGGCGGAAGCGACCGTGTGGCCCTTGGCGTCGTCTATGATCTGCGCATGGATGTTCTTGGAGGAACGGTACACCGAGAGGCGCAGGCGGCCATTGGCCACGGCCTTGATCTGACGGCGGATGCGCTGCGCGCGGCGCTGGGTGGTTTCCTTGGAAGCCATTGTCTGTTGTCCTTGCCTTCATTTAACCGGGGGCCGCCTTGTGCGGAAGGTTTCGAACCTCCCGCGGCTGAGCCCCCGTGGCGTTGATTTCGGTGAATGGCGGCAACCGCCATGCGCCAAATTACTTCTTCTTGCCTTCCTTGCGCACGATGCGCTCGTTGGCATACTTCACGCCCTTGCCCTTGTAGGGCTCGGGACCGCGATACTTGCGGATCTCGGCGGCGACCTGGCCGACCTGCTGCTTGTCGATGCCCGACACCGTGATCTCGGTGGGCTTGCCGACCGCGATCGTGATGCCCTGCGGGGTCTCGTAGACCACGTCGTGGCTGAAGCCAAGCGCAAGCTGCAGGTTCTTGCCCTGCATCGCGGCGCGATAGCCGACGCCGTTGATCTCGAGCTTCTTCTCGAAGCCGTCCTTCACGCCCGTCAGGATGTTGACGATCTGGGTGCGGGACATGCCCCACTTGGAACGCGAAGCCTTGGACTGGTCGCGCGGATCGACGGAGATGTGGCCGTCTTCCAGCTTTACCAGAACCTCGTCGTTGACGACGAACTTCAGCTCACCCTTGGGGCCTTTTGCCGTAACCGTCTGGCCGTTGACCGTCGCGGTCACGCCGGCGGGGACGGATACGGGTTTCTTGCCAATACGAGACATTGTCGTCTCCTCGTTTTCTTTTTCGTTCAGCCGATCAGAAGATCTGGCAGAGGATTTCGCCGCCGACGTTCTGCTCGCGCGCTTCGTGGTCGGCCATGACACCCTTCGGAGTCGAAAGGATGGCGATGCCGAGGCCATTGGCGACCGACGGAATCGACTTGGCCGATACGTAGACACGGCGGCCAGGCTTCGACACGCGGGCGATCTCGCGGATCACCGGAGCGCCGTCGAAATACTTCAGCTCGATCTCGAGTTCGGACTTGCCATTGTCGAAATCGGTCTGGCTGTAGTCGCGGATGTAGCCTTCCGACTTCAGCACGTCGAGTACGCGGGCGCGCAGCTTCGACGCAGGGGTCGAAACGGTCGACTTCTTGCGGCCATAAGCGTTGCGGATACGGGTCAGCATATCGCCGAGAGGATCACTCAAAGACATGTGTCAGTCCTCCTTACCAGCTGGACTTGACGAGGCCCGGGATGACGCCCGAGTTGCCGAGTTGACGGAGCGCGACGCGCGACATGCCGAGCTTGCGATAATACGCACGCGGACGGCCGGTCACTTCGCAACGGTTACGGATGCGGATCTTCGCGCCATTGCGCGGCATTGCCGACAGCTTGAGCTGGGCGCGGAAACGCTCTTCAAGCGGCTTCGACTGATCCATCACGATCGCCTTCAGCGCCTTGCGCTTGGCGGCGTCGCGCGCGGTCAGCTTGCGGCGGCGATTGTTCTTCTCGACTGAGCTGGTCTTTGCCATTCAGATTTTCCTTTGCTCGCTGCCGTTACTGCCGGAAGGGGAAGTTGAAGCCCTTGAGCAATGCCCTGGCTTCGTCGTCCGTCTTGGCTGTCGTACAAACGATGATGTCCATGCCCCAGATCTGATCGACCTTGTCGTAGTTGATCTCCGGGAACACGATGTGCTCCTTGATGCCCATGGCGTAGTTGCCACGGCCGTCGAAGCTCTTCGGGTTCAGGCCGCGGAAGTCGCGAACGCGCGGCAGCGCGATCGTGACCAGACGGTCCAGGAATTCGTACATACGCTCCTTGCGGAGCGTAACCTTGGTGCCGATCGGCATGTTCTCGCGAACCTTGAAGCCGGCGATCGACTTGCGGGCACGGGTAACGACCGGCTTCTGGCCGGCGATCAGCGCAAGATCCTCGGCCGCGACCGAAGGCTTCTTGGAATCGGCCGTGGCTTCGCCAACGCCCATGTTCAGCACGATCTTGTCGAGACGCGGAACTTCCATCTCGTTGCCGTAGTTGAACTGCTCCTGAAGGGCCTGACGGATCTTCTCCTCATAGACCTTCTTGAGGCGCGGCTGGTTGGCGGCCTTCGCCTGTGCCTGCGATCCGGCCTTTGCTGCTGCCTTAGCCATTGATGACTTCTCCCGAGCGCTTGGCGATACGCACCTTCTTGTCGCCGTCAACGCGGAAACCGACGCGGGTCGGCTTGCCGTCCTTGGGGTCGGCGATCGCGAGATTCGACAGGTGGATCGGCGCTTCCTTGGTGATGATTCCGCCTTCTTGAGACTGGCTCTGCTTCTGGTGGCGGCGAACCTGGTTCACGCCACGCACGACGGCCTTGTCTTCCTTCGGCAGGACCGACAGCACCTCGCCGGTGCGGCCCTTGTCCTTGCCGGCCAGGACGACGACCTTGTCGCCTTTTCTGATCTTCTGCATTTTTCCGGTCCTTACAAAACTTCAGGCGCCAGCGAGATGATCTTCATGTGGTTCTTGGCGCGGAGTTCGCGCGGAACCGGCCCGAAGATACGGGTGCCGACTGGCTCTTTCTTGTTGTCGACCAGAACAGCCGCGTTCTTGTCGAAACGGATCACGCTGCCGTCCGGGCGGCGGATGTCCTTGGCCGTGCGAACCACGACCGCCTTCATCACATCACCCTTCTTCACGCGGCCGCGCGGAATGGCTTCCTTGATCGAAACGACGATGATGTCGCCGACCGAGGCATACTTCCGCTTCGAACCGCCCAGCACCTTGATGCACATGACACGACGGGCGCCGGAGTTGTCCGCGACGTCGAGGTTTGTTTGCATCTGAATCATGACTGGCCGCCTTCTTCTTTCACCGGGAACCGGCTCGCGCCCTCCCCGTCAAATCCAATTATTGTTCTTCAGGCCTGTGCGTCGGTGACAACGACCCAGCGCTTGTCCTTGGAGATCGGCTTCGATTCCTGGATGAACACCTGGTCGCCTACCTTGCAGGCGTTGTTCTCGTCATGCGCCTTATACTTCTTGGTCGAACGCACGGTCTTCTTCATCACCGGGTGCGTGAAGCGACGCTCGACCTTGACGACAACCGTCTTCTCGTTCTTGTCGCTGACGACGGTGCCCTGCAGAATGCGCTTTGGCATGGTCTTTTCCTTATGCCTTCTTGGCCGAGGCTTTTTCGGCGGCGATGGTCTTGATGCGCGCGATGTCCTTGCGGACCTGCTTGACGCGAGCGGTCTTCTCGAGCTGGCCGGTTGCCTTCTGGAAGCGCAGGTTGAACTGCTCCTTCTTGAGGCTTGCCAGCTCGTCGTTGAGCTGGTCGGCGGTCTTGGTCCTGACTTCGGAGGCCTTCATGATGGCGTCCCTTCCTATTCTGCGATGCGCTGAACGAAGCGCGTCTTGACCGACAGCTTGGCAGCGCCAAGGCGCAGGGCCTCACGGGCGACCTCTTCCGAGACGCCGTCGATCTCGAACATAACGCGGCCGGGCTTGACGCGGCAGGCCCAGTAATCGACGCCGCCCTTGCCCTTACCCATGCGGACTTCGGTCGGCTTCGAGGTCACCGGAACGTCCGGGAACACGCGGATCCAAACGCGGCCGGCGCGCTTCATCTCGCGGGTGATCGCGCGGCGGGCCGCCTCGATCTCACGCGCGGTGACGCGGTTGGGCTCCAGCGCCTTCAGCCCGAAGCCGCCGAAATCCAGATTGGTGCCGCCCTTGGCGACGCCGTGGATACGGCCCTTGAACTGCTTGCGGAATTTCGTGCGCTTTGGCTGCAGCATCTTTCGTTACTCCAATTCCCTTCGCCGATCAGGCGTTTTCGCGTTCGCGGCGGCGCGCGGACGGCTGCTGGTCGCCCTCGGTCGCGCGGCGCTCGGACGCCATCGGGTCGTGTTCCAGGATCTCGCCCTTGAACACCCAAACCTTGACGCCGCAGATGCCATAGGCGGTCTGGGCCTCGGCCGTGCCGTAGTCGACATCGGCGCGCAGGGTGTGCAGCGGCACGCGACCTTCGCGATACCATTCCATGCGGGCGATTTCGGCACCGCCAAGACGGCCCGAGCAGTTTATACGGATGCCTTCCGCACCCAGACGCATCGCCGACTGCACGGCGCGCTTCATGGCGCGGCGGAACGCGATACGGCGCTCGAGCTGCTGTGCGATCGACTGTGCGATCAGCGTGGCATCGATCTCCGGCTTGCGAACCTCAACGATGTTGAGGTGCGTCTCGGACTTCGTCATCTCGGTCAGCTTCTTACGAAGCTTCTCGATGTCGGCGCCCTTCTTGCCGATGATCAGGCCCGGGCGGGCGGCGTGGATCGTGACGCGGCACTTCTTGTGGGGACGCTCGATCACGACCTTGGAGATCGCGGCCTGCTTCAGTTCCTTCTCAAGATACTCGCGGATCTTGATGTCCTCATGCAGGAGCTTGGAATACTCGCCGGTGTTTGCGTACCAGCGAGAGTCCCAGGTGCGGTTGATGCCGAGGCGGAAGCCGATCGGATTGATTTTCTGACCCATTATGCGGCCTCCTCTTTGGCCTCGACCTCACGAACGACGATCGTGAGGTGCGAAAACGGCTTCTCGATGCGGCTGGCGCGGCCACGGCCACGGGCGTGGAAGCGCTTCATGACGATCGACTTGCCGACGTAGGCCTCGGCCACGATCAGCGCATCGACATCGAGGTCGTGGTTGTTTTCCGCGTTGGCGATCGCCGATTCCAGCGTCTTCTTCACGGTCCCGGAGATACGCTTGCGCGAGAACTCGAGATCGTTGAGAGCAGCCGCGACCTTCTTGCCGCGGATCAACTGCGCAACGAGGTTGAGCTTCTGCGGGCTGATACGGATCGTGCGCAGAACGGCACGCGCCTCGTTGTCAGCAAGCCTGCGCGGAGCTTTGGCCTTGCCCATCTTTATTTCCTCTTCGCCTTCTTATCCGCGCCGTGACCGTAATAGGTCCGGGTCGGAGCGAACTCACCGAACTTGTGGCCGACCATGTCCTCGTTCACCGAGACCGGGACATGCTTCTGACCGTTGTAAACGCCGAAGGTGAGCCCGACGAACTGCGGCAGGATGGTGGAGCGACGGCTCCACATCTTGATCACTTCCGAGCGGCCGCCCTCACGGACCTTATCCGCCTTCTTGAGCAGATAGCCGTCGACGAACGGGCCTTTCCAGACTGAACGTGTCACTTCTGACTACCTCTTCTTACTTCTTGCGCTGATGGCGCGAGCGGATGATGAACTTGTCAGTCGACTTGTTCGAACGCGTCTTCTTGCCCTTGGTCGGCTTGCCCCACGGGGTAACCGGATGACGGCCACCCGAGGTGCGGCCTTCACCACCGCCGTGCGGATGGTCAACCGGGTTCATGACAACGCCGCGATTGTGCGGGCGCTTGCCCATCCAAACCTTGCGGCCGGCCTTGCCGAGATTGATGTTGCCGTGGTCGGGGTTCGACACCGCACCCACCGTGGCGATGCACTGGCCGGAGACGATGCGCTGCTCGCCCGAGTTGAGACGCAGGATCGCCATGCCCTGGTCGCGACCGACCAGCTGGGCGTAGGAGCCCGCCGAACGAGCGATCTGGCCGCCCTTGCCCGGCTTCATCTCGACATTGTGTATGATCGTGCCGACCGGCATCGCTGCCAGAGGCATCGCATTGCCGGGCTTCACGTCGACCGATTCACCGGCAATGATCTTGTCGCCAGGAGCCAGACGCTGCGGCGCGATGATGTAGTTCAACTCGCCGTCGTCATACTTGATCAGCGCGATGAACGCGGTGCGGTTCGGGTCGTACTCGATGCGCTCGACAGTCGCGGCCACGTCGAACTTGCGACGCTTGAAGTCGATGATGCGGTACGAGCGCTTGTGACCGCCGCCAATGAAGCGAGCCGTGATGCGGCCGTAGTTGTTGCGGCCGCCCGACTTGGTCAGGCCTTCCGTCAGGCCCTTGACCGGCTTGCCCTTGTAGAGGGCCGAACGGTCGACCAGCACCAGCTGGCGCGTGCTCGGCGTTACGGGGTTGTAGGTTTTCAATGCCATCTTCTTATCCTCGCCCCTTTATTCAGAGGCCCGTGGCGACGTCGATCGAATGACCGTCGGCCAGGGTGACCACCGCCTTCTTGACATCGCTCTGACGGCCAACCGTACCGCGGAAGCGCTTCACCTTGCCCTTGCGGACGAGCGTGTTGACGCCTGTGACCTTGACGCTGAACAGCGCCTCGACTGCAGCCTTGATCTCAGGCTTGGTCGCATTTTTGGCGACGTTGAACACGACCTGGTTCTGCTCGGAAGCCATGGTCGACTTTTCGGTGATCGCCGGGCTGACGATCACGTCGTAGTGGCGAAGGTCAGTCATTTAAAGCGCTCCTCGAGAGCCTCGACGGCGGCCTTGGAAAGGACCAGCGTGCCGCGGCGCAGAATGTCGTAGACGTTGATGCCCTGGATCGGCAGCACGTCGATGTTCGGGATGTTGGTCGCGGCCCGCTTGAAGTTCTGGTCGAGCTCGGCGCCGCCGATGACCAGAGCGTTGGACAGACCAAGCTTCTCGAAGCTGGCGACCAGCGCCTTCGTCTTGGCCTCGGCAAGAGCCAGATCATCAACGATGATGATGCTCTCGGACTTCGCCTTGGCCGACAGCGCATGCTTCAGGCCGAGCGCGCGGACCTTCTTGGGAAGATCGTGCTCGTGGCTGCGAACGACCGGGCCGTGAGCCTTGCCGCCGCCACGGAACTGCGGAGCGCGCGCCGAATGGTGACGGGCGCGGCCCGTACCCTTCTGCTTGTACATCTTGGCGCCGGTGCGGGCGATTTCCGCACGGCCCTTGGCCTTGTGCGTGCCCTGCTGCTTCTTGGCCAACTGCCAGCGAACGACGCGCTGCAGGATGTCCTCGCGCGGATCGAGACCGAAGATCTCTTCGTTCAGCTTCAGCTTACCGGCGTCTTTGCCGGCGAGGGTTGTGATCTTGAGATCCATTGTCATGCTCCCTCGGCGACGGTTTCGGCCTTGGCGTCAGCCTTGGCACGGATCGCGGCCGGCTTCGGCGCATCCTTCGGCAGTTCGGCCTTGGCCGCGTCGCGCACAAAAATCCATGCGCCCTTGGTGCCGGGAACGGCGCCACGGATCAGGATCAGGCCGCGGTCAGCGTCGGTCGAGACGACCTCTACGTTCTGCGTGGTCACGCGGGTCGCGCCCATGTGGCCGGCCATCTTCTTGCCCTTGAACACCTTGCCGGGGTCCTGGCGCTGGCCGGTCGAACCATGCGTACGGTGCGACACGGAGTTACCGTGGGTCGCACGGCCACCGCCCATGTGGTGCCGCTTGATGACGCCCTGGAAGCCCTTGCCGGTGGTGGTGCCGGTGACGTCGACCTTCTGGCCGACGACGAAGTGCTCGGCAGTGATCTCGGAGCCGACGTCGATGAGGTTCTCGGGGCTCACGCGGAACTCGGCGAGCTTGGCCTTCGGCTCGACGGAAGCCGTCGCGAAGTGACCCCGCATGGCCTTCGACGTGTTCTTCACCTTCGCGAGCCCAACGCCGAGCTGGACGGCCGTGTAGCCGTTCTTCTCCTGCGTGCGCTGCGCCACGACCTGCAGGTTCTCCACGCGGAGAACAGTGACCGGAACATGCTCGCCGGCGTCGTTGTAGACGCGGGTCATGCCGACCTTCTGTGCAATTACACCTGAACGCATTTTTTCGTTCTTCCTTCAGAGGAGCCTTCGGCGAACCTAGGGCTCATGTCCTTTCCAGGTTTCCCTGTCGGGGCTATGCCCCTTCTCGCCGCTTTGCCTTAGAGCTTGATCTCGACGTCCACGCCGGCAGCGAGGTCGAGCTTCATCAGCGCGTCCACGGTCTGCGGGGTCGGGTCGACGATATCGAGCAGGCGCTTGTGGGTACGCATCTCGAACTGTTCGCGGCTCTTCTTGTCGATGTGAGGCGAGCGGTTGACCGTGAACTTCTCGATACGGGTCGGCAGCGGAATGGGGCCACGAACATTGGCGCCGGTGCGCTTCGCCGTCGAGACGATCTCGCGCGTCGATGCATCGAGCACGCGATGATCGAACGCTTTAAGTCGGATGCGGATATTTTGCCCGTTCATCTTGTCGTTCCTTGTTCTGGCGCGGCGCGGGCGATACCCCGCCCGCGACAGATCTGGTTTTCTTGTTCTTACTCGATGATGGAAGCGACGATGCCGGCGCCGACGGTGCGGCCGCCTTCGCGGATGGCGAAGCGCAGGCGCTCTTCCATCGCGATCGGCACGATCAGCTGCACGTCGACCGTCACGTTGTCGCCGGGCATCACCATCTCGGTGCCGGCTGGCAGCGTCACGATGCCCGTCACGTCCGTCGTGCGGAAGTAGAACTGCGGACGGTAGTTCGTGAAGAACGGCGTATGACGGCCACCCTCTTCCTTCGTCAGGATGTAGGCTTCCGCCTTGAACTTCGTGTGCGGCGTCACCGAACCCGGCTTGGCCAGAACCTGGCCGCGCTCCACGCCCTCACGATCAACGCCGCGCAGAAGCGCGCCGATGTTGTCGCCGGCCTGGCCCTGGTCGAGCAGCTTGCGGAACATCTCGACGCCCGTGCAGGTCGTCTTCGTCGTCGGGCGGATGCCGACGATCTCAAGCTCCTCGCCGACCTTGACGATGCCGCGCTCGACGCGACCCGTCACCACCGTGCCGCGGCCCGAGATCGAGAACACGTCCTCGATCGGCAGCAGGAACGGCTTGTCGATCGGACGCTCAGGCGTCGGGATGTAGGCGTCGACCTCGGCCATCAGCTTGCGGATCGCGTTCTCGCCGATCTCCTTGTCGCCGTCGTTCAGCGCAACAACAGCCGAACCCTTGACGATCGGAATGTCGTCGCCGGGGAATTCGTACTTCGACAGAAGCTCGCGAACCTCGAGCTCGACCAGCTCGAGCAGCTCGGCGTCATCGACCAGGTCGACCTTGTTCAGGAACACCACGATCGCCGGAACGCCAACCTGGCGGGCGAGCAGGATGTGCTCGCGCGTCTGCGGCATCGGGCCGTCGGCGGCCGAAACGACCAGGATCGCGCCGTCCATCTGCGCAGCACCCGTGATCATGTTCTTCACATAGTCGGCGTGGCCGGGGCAGTCGACGTGCGCATAGTGACGGTTCTCCGTCTCGTACTCGACATGCGCCGTCGAGATCGTGATGCCGCGAGCCTTCTCCTCAGGCGCAGCGTCAATCTGGTCATACGCCTTGAACTCGCCAAAATACTTCGTGATCGCCGCCGTCAGCGACGTCTTGCCATGGTCAACGTGACCAATCGTGCCAACATTCACATGAGGCTTGGTGCGCTCAAATTTACCTTTTGCCATTTGAGGTCTCCGTTCCTGCTGCCCAACTGTGGGCGAAAATTAAGTTACCGCGTCAAGCCTTTGGAATTAGGCGTATTTCTTCTGGACTTCCTGAGCGACCGCGGTCGGCACAGGCTCGTAGTGGTCGAACTGCATCGTGTACTGGGCGCGGCCCTGCGACATCGAACGCAGGTTGTCCACGTACTTGAACATGTTGGCCAACGGCACCATCGCGTTGACGACGACGGCAACGCCGCGCGTCTCCTGGCCCTGGATCTGGCCACGACGGCTGTTCAGATCGCCGATGACGTTGCCGACATAGTCTTCCGGCGTCACGACCTCGACCTTCATGATCGGCTCGAGGAGCTGCACACCGAGCTTCGGGGCGGCTTCCTTGAAGCAGGCGCGCGACGCGATTTCGAACGCGAGCACCGAGGAGTCGACGTCGTGGAAGGCACCGTCGACCAGCGTCGCCTTGACGCCGATCATCGGGAAGCCGGCGAACGGGCCGGAACCCATGACGCTGTTGATGCCCTTCTCGACGCCCGGAATGTATTCCTTCGGAACCGCACCACCGACGATCTTGGATTCGAAAACGAAATCCTCGCTCTCGGTGTTGGGCTCGAACTGGATCTTCACGCGGGCGAACTGGCCGGTACCACCGGTCTGCTTCTTGTGCGTGTAGTCCTGTTCGTGGGCACGCGAGATCGTCTCGCGGTAAGCCACCTGTGGCGCACCGACATTGGCCTCGACCTTGAACTCGCGACGCATGCGGTCGACGATGATGTCGAGGTGAAGCTCGCCCATGCCGGCGATGATGGTCTGGCCGCTTTCCTCGTCGGTCTTGACGCGGAAGGACGGATCCTCGGCGGCGAGGCGATGCAGCGCGAGGCCCATCTTTTCCTGGTCGCCCTTGGTCTTCGGCTCGATCGCGATCTGGATGACCGGATCGGGGAATTCCATGCGCTCCAGGATGACCGGGTTCAGCGGGTCGCACAGCGTGTCGCCGGTGGTCGTGTCCTTGAGGCCGGCCAGAGCGACGATGTCGCCGGCGAAAGCCTCTTCGATGTCCTCACGCGAGTTGGAGTGCATCTGCAGCATACGGCCGATGCGCTCCTTCTTGCCTTTGACGGTATTGTCAAGCGAGGTGCCCTTAGTGAGCTTGCCCGAATAGATGCGCGCGAAGGTCAGCGAGCCGACGAAGGGGTCGTTCATGATCTTGAACGCGAGCATCGACAGCGGCTCGTTGTCGTCGGCGTGACGCTCGATTTCTTTCTCGGTCTTGGCGTCGATGCCCTTGATCGCCGGAACGTCAACCGGCGACGGCAGGAACTCGACGACGGCGTCGAGGAGCGGCTGCACGCCCTTGTTCTTGAAGGCCGAGCCACAGAACATCGGGAAGAACTTGACGGCGATCGTGCCCTTGCGGATCAGCGCGCGGATCTCGTCGTTCGAAGGCATCTTGCCTTCGAGGTAGTTGTTCATCGCCTCGTCGTCCATTTCGACGGCGGCTTCGATCATCTTCTCGCGGAATTCTTCGGCCTTCGCCTTGAGGTCGGCCGGAATCTCGACCACGTCCCAGGCAGCGCCGAGCGACTCGTCGCGCCATACCAGCGCGTTCATCTCGATAAGATCGACAACGCCCTTGAATTCAGTCTCGGCGCCGATCGGAAGCTGCATGGCGACGGCCTGTGCACCAAGGCGCGAGCCGATCATCTCGTAGGAGCGGTAGAAGTCCGCGCCGATCTTGTCCATCTTGTTGCAGAAGATCATGCGCGGCACGTGGTACTTGTCAGCCTGGCGCCACACGGTCTCGGTCTGCGGCTCGACACCGGCGTTGGCGTCGAGCAGCGCGATGGCGCCGTCGAGAACGCGCAGCGAACGCTCGACTTCGATGGTGAAGTCGACGTGGCCGGGGGTGTCGATGATGTTGAAGCGGCGCAGCTTGCCGTCACGGCCCTTCCAGAAGGTCGTGGTGGCGGCGGACGTGATGGTGATGCCGCGCTCCTGCTCCTGCTCCATCCAGTCCATCGTGGCCG
The DNA here is from genome assembly GCF_040081925.1 of Mesorhizobium quangtriensis. Taxonomy (NCBI): domain Bacteria; kingdom Pseudomonadati; phylum Pseudomonadota; class Alphaproteobacteria; order Hyphomicrobiales; family Phyllobacteriaceae; genus Mesorhizobium; species Mesorhizobium quangtriensis. Next base: position 504,583 of record NZ_JBEBMF010000003.1, on the reverse strand, counting down.
CGCCATCGTGGACTTCGCCGATCTTGTGCGACTTGCCGGTGTAGTAGAGGACGCGCTCGGTCGTCGTCGTCTTGCCGGCGTCGATATGCGCCATGATGCCGAAGTTACGGTAGTCTTCGATTTTATATTCGCGGGCCATGATGGTGCCTCTCAGTCTCTCGTCTGCGCCTTACCAGCGGTAGTGCGCGAAGGCGCGGTTGGCTTCCGCCATCTTGTGGGTGTCTTCACGCTTCTTCACGGCGGTGCCGCGGTTGTTGGCCGCGTCCATCAATTCACCGGAGAGGCGATCGACCATGGTGGTCTCGTTACGGTTGCGCGCCGCGGCGATCAGCCAGCGGATTGCAAGCGCCTGGCGACGCTCGGGGCGAACGTCGACCGGAACCTGATAGGTCGCGCCACCGACGCGGCGGGAACGGACCTCGACGTGCGGCGCGACATTGTCGAGCGCCTGATGGAAGACCGTGACCGGCTCCTGCTTCGTCTTGGCCTGCACCTGGTCGAGCGCGCCATAGACGATCGTCTCGGCGACTGACTTCTTACCGTCATACATGACGGCGTTCATGAACTTGGTGACGACGAGATCGCCGAACTTCGGGTCCGGGTTGATCTCACGCTTCTCTGCACTGTGGCGACGGGACATGCTTTTGTCTCTCTTGTCTCAGGCCCGGCGCACAAACAAAAAGCGCCGAAGCCGGGGGACCCTTACTTCGGACGCTTGGCGCCGTATTTCGAGCGGCGCTGCTTGCGGTTCTTCACACCCTGGGTGTCGAGCACGCCACGGATGATGTGGTAGCGCACACCCGGAAGGTCCTTCACGCGACCGCCGCGGATCATGACCACGGAGTGCTCCTGAAGGTTATGGCCCTCGCCCGGGATATAGCCGATCACCTCGAAGCCGTTGGTCAGGCGGATCTTCGCAACCTTGCGCAGAGCGGAGTTCGGCTTCTTCGGCGTCGTGGTGTAGACGCGCGTACAGACACCGCGCTTCTGCGGGTTCTGCTGCATCGCCGGGACCTTGTTTCGCGTAGCCGGCACCTGGCGCGGCTTGCGGATCAGCTGGTTGACGGTAGGCATTAAATCCTCTTGTCTCTCAATTCCGTATCTTGAGCCCGTTCCGGACCCGTCCTGCTTCGAGCGGGACTGTCATTTCCATACGCAAATTCGGGCAAAACACCGCTTGCAGCGGTCCTGCCCGAACAAAAGCAGAGGAAGCGGAAGCCGCTTCGTGCATGCTGGAAATGTTCAGTCGCTCGTAAGACGAACCCTGTTTGAGGCAAACTCCTGGGCGAGACGCCCTGGAAAGCAAAACCTCACATCGGCTCAGATTGCGCGGCTTCTACTCGCAACACCCGAAAGCGTCAACCCCGCAGCCACGATTTCTCTCGTCAAATAGGCGCATGCCTGTCATGCCGCAAGCCCGCGACATTTTCTTGCGTGTTCACGGGGCCAGAATGCAGAAAGTGACCAGCTATTTCTGTCCGCGAGGGTCGCGGCGTGCGACAGATATCCCGACAAACGAATCTCCGGCGCGGCAGACACGCCAAACAAGGGAATCACCGCCATGAACGACAACGACGAGCGATCCGTCACCATCATCATTGGACGGGTGCGCCGCGACAAAACGGGCCCGTGGGAGGATGTCCATGTGCTGCTTACCGCGCCAGACGACGATTCTGCCGTGCGGATGACGCTGACCGCGCTGACTCGCGAAGGCTACGCCGAGGCCGAGCTCGACCAGATCGGCGACATGGAAGGCGAGCCGGACGAGGAACCGCACATTTCAGCCTATCAGGGCGCACTCGAGGGGGAGGTTGCGATCGTGGTGGTGAAAGGAGGACGGTGAATCCAGCCCGATACGCTATCGATTCAGGTCTGCAACTGCGGGCGACCTGTTTTCGGTTTTTGGCGGCGCGGTGCTTTTTCCGGGGCGTATGGGTAGCCCGAAAAGCGGTCGAAGCACAGGGATTCTTCGGATGATCTCGTAGCCCAGCACGCACCCGAACAGCGTCACGCCCAGAATCGTTGCAAGTTCCACCCACATCGGCGCTTCGTGCATCGTGAACCAATAGCTGACCATCACGATGATCGGCATGTGTAGGATGTAGTATGGAAATATTCCCGTGGTGAGGTACGCCAACAGACGTGTGCGCCGGCTGGCGAACCGCCGAGCCAGCCCGAGGACAAGCACAAGAATCGACCACGAATAGAAAGGTTTGAGGAGCAGCGCCGCATAAAGCAGTCGGGCATCGCGGTCCAACTCGAACTGGTTGATCCATGCCGCCAACAACAAGCCACCGAGCAACAGCGACAAGCCGATTGCAGCCGGAAAGGCTTTGTCGATGGCGCGCCAGAAGTCCTCGTTCTTCGCGGCCATGAAGCCAAGCAGGAAATAGCTGAAGGTGCGCGCAGGCCCCGCCCAGCTTCCTACGTCAAATTGCGACAGGTAGATATCAAGTGCGGCGACATAGAGGATGAAGGGGATAGCCGGAACCAACAGCACACGCCAGAAGCCACCTCCGGCGAGCCAGGCAAAGAACGGCTCGGCCAAATGCTTTGTTGCAGTTCTCCAGACGGGCAGGAAGGCCGCGATGATCATCATGTAGGTGAGGATAGCCGCGACGTACCACAGGTGATGCGCATCCGGCACGCTGAACGCATACTGACCGAAACCAAGATAGTCACGATAGTAGACGAGATAGCCGGCAGGTATCTCGTCTCGGAAACGTAGCGTTATGTAGCTCAGCGGGACACAGAGCACCAAACTTCCAAACACCAGAGGTACGAAGAGCCGCGTGAATCGCTCCTGCACAAAATCGCGCAAAGGTACCTTGTCGACCGCAAATCGAACCGCCACGCCCGAGATGAAAAAGAGGGCCGCCAGCGAACTGACCAGTCCCATAGCCGGTTCGATGAAGGTGGAACTGTAACGGCTGCTGACGTAGGCATTGTCCCAGGTCACGTATGACAGGCCAATGTGATAGAGGATCAACACGCCGAAGGCGCATATCCTCAGCCAGTCCAAGTCGTGCCGGCGTGGGGCGCCCTGCCCGCCAGGCCTGGCGTCGCCTTCCTGACCTGAACCGTCAGATTTCATGAGTGGCGTCACGATCTTCATCCAGATCAATTTTCATCAGGCATGCGGTGAGCCAATCCGATGCAGACCGTACCGACTGTGGCACCAATCCGCCAGCGCGCAACTTCCGAACAGCGAGCCGATCCCTTCGCTTGCGCCCATCTTTCGTTCTGCTAATCACGACACGACACAGGGAGCAGATCATGTCCAGCAGCGCACCAATCCGGCTCGGCATCGTGGGGGTCGGCAAGATCGTTCGCGACCAGCATCTGCCTGCCCTCGCCAAGGACCAAGACTATACGCTCGTCGCGGCGGCAAGCAGGAATGCAACCGTCGACGGCATCGCCAACTTCGCAACCATCGAGGACATGCTCGCGTCTGACGTCCAGATCGATGCGGTTTCGCTGTGCCAGCCACCGCAGGTCCGACATACGGCGGCGCGTACGGCATTGCTGGCCGGAAAGCACGTGTTTCTCGAGAAGCCACCGGGAGCAACCGTCAGTGAGGTCGAGGATTTGAAGGTAATCGCCTCCCGGCAGGGCGTGTCGCTGTTCGCAAGCTGGCACTCCCGCTATGCCGCCTCGGTCGAGGCTGCGCGCAGCTTTCTTGCCGGCACGACGATCCGCTCGGCCGCGATCGACTGGAAGGAAGACGTCCGGCGCTGGCATCCGAACCAGGACTGGATCTGGCAGGCCGGCGGTTTCGGCGTCTTCGATCCAGGCATCAACGCATTGTCTATCGCCACGCACATCCTGCCGCCCATGTTCGTGACCTCCGCGCGGCTGGACTTCCCGGAGAATCGCGATGCACCAATTGCAGCCGAGATCGCGTTCCGCGCGTCGAGCGGCCAAACAGTGAATGCGGTGTTCGACTGGCGCCAGACCGGCCCGCAGACGTGGAACATCACCGCCGACACCGAGGCGGGCGCGATGCTGCTGTCGTCCGGTGGCGCGACACTTGCGATCGACGGCAAGGTCGTCCACGAGGCGCCGGACACGGAATATCCTGCGCTCTACAGGCGCTTTGCCGAGATCGTCCGGGCAGGCAAGAGCGACGCTGACCTCGCCCCGTTGCAGCATGTTGCCGACGCCTTCATGCTGGGGCGTCGCAACGTGGTCGAGGCGTTCTTCGACTGAGATCGGGCGTCCTTGCCTGGGACGCCTCTATTGTGTGACGAGGGCGATGGCGAAACCGTCGTAGCCCTTCACGCCTACGGTCTGGATAGCGGTTGCATCTAGCCTTGACTCGTCGGCCATGAAGGACAGCGCCGCCCTCGCCCCTTCCACGTTCGGGTCGCGTCCGCTGGCATCGAGCACGGCTCCGTCACGAATGACGTTATCGCAGATGATGACCGTGCCGGGTCGCGACAGGCGCATCGCCCAGCGCAGGTAGTTGGGATTGTTGGGTTTGTCGGCGTCGATGAAAACGAGATCAAAAGGTTCGGCGGCTTCCGAGCCAAGCGCTTCCAGTGACTTTAGGGCTGGCCCCTCGCGAAGTTCGATGCGATCGGCAAGTCCGGCGGCTTCGAAATTGGAGCGCGCTACCTGGGCGTGGCGAGGGTCAAGCTCCAGCGTCACCACAAGGCCGTCGGCCGGCAGGGCGCGCGCAAGCCAGATGGTGGAGTAACCGCCAAGTGTGCCGATCTCGAGAACGCGCTTTGCGCCGATCATCCGCGCCAGCAAATGGAGTAGCTTGCCCTGCGCGGGCGACACGTCGATCGCCGGCAACCCAGCATCATTGTTAGCGGTCAGCACCGCTTCAAGGACTGCCTCAGGCGATACGAGCTTCTCGCCGATCAGGCCGTCAACGGCCTCCCAGATTGTTTCTCCCATCTTACCTCCTTGCTCCCCCCAGACAGCAAAAGGGGCCCGACAGGGCCCCTTTCATCATGCGCTCCGAACGTCGCCGATTACTCCGCGGCGTTCGTCATGTCGGCGAGCATCGGGCCGGCTGTTTCGGCACCCGACGCCTTGCGGCGCTCGTCGAGGATGAGCTCGTCGCGCGACGTGGCGATGCGCCGGATCTGGCTCATCTGTCCGCCGGTGCCGGCCGGGATGAGACGGCCGACGATGACGTTTTCCTTCAGGCCCTGCAGCATGTCGGTCTTGCCGGCAACCGCAGCTTCCGTCAGCACGCGGGTCGTCTCCTGGAAGGAGGCGGCCGAGATGAAGGACGGCGTCTGCAGCGAGGCCTTGGTGATGCCGAGCAGAACCGGCTGGCCTTCGGCGGGCTGCTTGCCCTCCTCAATCAGACGATCGTTGATTTCCTCGAGCTCGATCACGTCGACATGGTCGCCCGGGATGTAAGTCGAGTCGCCCTGCACCGTGATCTCGACCTTCTGCAGCATCTGGCGAACGATAACCTCGATGTGCTTGTCGTTGATCAACACGCCCTGCAACCGGTAGACTTCCTGGATCTCGTTGACGAGGTACGAGGCCAGAGCCTCGACGCCCTTGATCGCCAGGATGTCGTGCGGCGCCGGATTGCCGTCGAGGATGTAGTCGCCCTTCTCGATGGCGTCGCCGTCCTGAAGATGGAACGGCTTGCCCTTCGGGATGAGATACTCGACCGGCTCCAGCGTCGAGTCATGCGGCTCGATGATGATGCGGCGCTTGTTCTTGTAGTCGCGGCCGAAGCGGATCGTGCCATCGATCTCGGCGATGATGGCATGGTCCTTCGGACGACGGGCCTCGAACAGTTCGGCAACACGCGGCAGACCACCGGTGATGTCCTTGGTCTTGGCGCTTTCCATCGGGATACGCGCAATCACGTCGCCGGGCTTCACGGTCGCACCGGGTTCCACCGACAGGATGGCCTCGACCGACAGCTGGAAGCGGGCGTCGCCGCCCTTCGCCAGCTTGCCGACCTTGCCCTTGGAATCAAGGATGGTGATCGCAGGCTTGAGATCCGAGCCGCGCGGGGTGGACCGCCAGTCGATGACCTCGCGCTTGGTGATGCCGGTCGATTCGTCGGTCGTCTCCTGCACGGAGATACCGTCGACCAGATCCTCGAACGCCACCTTGCCGGCGACTTCGGTGAGCACCGGGCGGGTGTAGGGATCCCACTCGGCGACACGCTGGCCGCGCTTCACCTTGTCGCCGTCGTCCACATAGATGCGGGCGCCGTAGGTGACGCGGTGCGTCGCACGCTCCTTGCCGGCCTCGTCGAGGATCAGGATCGCCATGTTGCGGCCCATCACCACGAGATTGCCATCGGAATTGCGCACGACATTGCGGTTGCGGATCTGCACCGTGCCTTCATACGAGGCTTCCAGGAAGGACGAGTCGACGACCTGCGCCGTGCCGCCCATGTGGAAGGTACGCATGGTGAGCTGGGTGCCCGGCTCGCCGATCGACTGCGCGGCAATGACGCCGACAGCCTCGCCCTGGTTGACGGGGGTACCGCGCGCCAGGTCGCGTCCGTAGCAGACCGCGCAGACACCGACCCTGACTTCGCAGGTCAGCGCCGAACGGATGCGGACGGACTGAACGCCAGCCTTCTCGATCACCTCGATGTCACGCTCGTCCATCAAAGTGCCACCCTTCACGAGCACATCGCCCGTGATCGGATGGTTGATGTCGTCGAGCGCAGTACGGCCCAGGATACGCTGGCCGAGCGAAGCCACCACCTGGCCCGCATCGACGATCGGCTGCATGGTGAGGCCCTTTTCGGTGCCGCAGTCGAGCGAGTTGACGATGCAATCCTGTGCGACGTCGACGAGGCGGCGCGTCAGATAGCCGGAGTTGGCCGTCTTCAGAGCCGTATCGGCGAGACCCTTGCGGGCGCCGTGCGTGGAGTTGAAGTACTCAAGAACGGTCAGACCTTCCTTGAAGTTGGAGATGATCGGCGTCTCGATGATTTCGCCCGACGGCTTAGCCATAAGGCCGCGCATACCGGCGAGCTGACGCATCTGGGTGGGCGAACCACGCGCACCCGAATGCGACATCATGTAGATCGAGTTCATAGGCTTCTGACGACCGTTGTCGTCGAACTCGACCGCCTTGATGCGGCTCATCATCTCGTCGGCGACCTTCTCCGAGCACTTGGCCCAGGCATCGACGACCTTGTTGTACTTTTCGCCCTGAGTGATCAGGCCGTCATTGTACTGCTGCTCGTATTCCTTCGTCAGAGCCTCGGTGTCGGCAACCAGCTTCTCCTTGGCCGACGGGATCAGCATGTCGTCCTTACCGAACGAAATGCCGGCGCGGCAGGCATGGCTGAATCCGAGCGCCATGATGCGGTCGCAGAAGATCACAGTCTCCTTCTGGCCGCAGTGGCGATAGACCGTGTCGATCATCTTGGAGATGTTCTTCTTGGTCATTTCCTGGTTGGCGGTCTCGAACGGCACGTTGACGTTCTTCGGCAGCAGTTCGCCGAGGATCATGCGGCCAGGTGTGGTGTCGTAGATCTTCGACACAACCTTGCCTTCCGCGTCGACCGTCTTGAAACGGCCCTTGATCTTGGCGTGCAGCGTGACGGCCTTGGTCTCCAGCGCATGCTGAAGCTCGCCCATGTCGGCGAACATCATGCCCTGGCCGGGCTCGTTCTCGTTGACGATCGAGAGGTAGTATAGGCCGAGAACCATGTCCTGCGACGGCACGATGATCGGCGCGCCGGACGCGGGGTGCAGGATGTTGTTGGTCGACATCATCAGCACGCGGGCCTCGAGCTGGGCCTCGAGCGACAGCGGAACGTGGACAGCCATCTGGTCGCCGTCGAAGTCGGCGTTGAAGGCCGTGCAGACCAGCGGGTGAAGCTGGATCGCCTTGCCTTCGATCAGGGTCGGCTCGAACGCCTGGATGCCAAGGCGGTGCAGCGTCGGCGCGCGGTTGAGCAGCACCGGATGCTCGCGGATGACCTCGTCGAGGATATCCCAGACTTCAGGCTTTTCCTTCTCGACCAGCTTCTTGGCCTGCTTGACGGTCGAGGAATAACCCTTGGCGTCGAGACGGGCGTAGATGAACGGCTTAAACAGTTCCAGCGCCATCTTCTTCGGCAGGCCGCACTGGTGCAGCTTGAGTTCCGGACCGGTCACGATGACCGAGCGGCCGGAATAGTCGACGCGCTTGCCGAGCAGGTTCTGGCGGAACCGGCCCTGCTTGCCCTTGAGCATGTCGGAGAGCGACTTCAGCGGACGCTTGTTGGCGCCGGTGATGACGCGGCCGCGACGACCGTTGTCGAACAGCGCATCGACCGCCTCCTGAAGCATGCGCTTCTCATTGCGGATGATGATGCCAGGCGCGCGAAGCTCGATCAGGCGCTTCAGGCGGTTATTGCGGTTGATGACGCGACGATAGAGGTCGTTCAGGTCGGACGTCGCGAAACGGCCGCCGTCGAGCGGAACCAGCGGACGCAGGTCCGGCGGGATGACCGGGACGACTTTCAGGATCATCCACTCCGGACGGTTGCCGGACTCCATGAAGTTCTCAACCACCTTGAGGCGCTTGAGATACTTCTTCTGCTTCAGCTCGGAGGTCGTCGAAGCGAGCTCCGAACGAAGATCGCCAGCAATCTTCTCCAGGTCCATGCCGGCCAGAAGATCGTGGATCGCCTCGGCGCCGATCATGGCGGTGAAGGAGTCCTCGCCGTACTCGTCGACGGCGATCATGTACTCCTCTTCCGAGAGGAGCTGGTGCTCCTTCAGGGCGGTCAGGCCCGGCTCGGTGACGATATAGTTCTCGAAGTACAGGACGCGCTCGATATCCTTGAGCGTCATGTCCAGCAGCGTGCCGATACGCGACGGCAGCGACTTCAGGAACCAGATGTGCGCGACGGGCGCTGCCAGCTCGATATGACCCATGCGCTCGCGACGGACGCGCGACAGTGTCACTTCCACGCCGCACTTCTCGCAGATTACGCCCTTGTACTTCATGCGCTTGTACTTGCCGCACAGGCACTCGTAGTCCTTGATCGGGCCAAAAATGCGCGCGCAGAACAAGCCGTCACGCTCGGGCTTGAACGTGCGGTAGTTGATGGTCTCCGGCTTCTTGATCTCGCCGAAAGACCAGGACAGAATCTTTTCCGGGCTCGCCAGCGATATCCGGATGGAATCGAACACCTGCGCGGGCGCCTGCGGGTTGAAGAGATTCATGACCTCTTGGTTCATGCCGTTCTCCTTTTCGGGGTCGGGGAACCCCATTTTCCAGTTCTTTGTCGGGCGGTATCGCCCATCGTTCCGGCCGGGCCGGGAAATTCGTCAGATGCGCTGAGGCTCAAGCCGCAACGCATCTGATTGTTACTCTGCCGCGTCGGGCAGTCGTGACGGCGCGTCGTCGACCTTGGTGTTCTCCAGCTCGACGTTGAGGCCCAGCGAACGCATTTCCTTGACGAGAACGTTGAAGCTCTCCGGAATGCCTGCCTCGAACGTGTCGTCGCCACGCACGATCGCTTCGTAGACCTTGGTACGGCCGGCCACGTCGTCCGACTTCACGGTCAGCATCTCCTGCAGCGTGTAGGCGGCGCCGTAGGCTTCGAGCGCCCAGACCTCCATTTCGCCGAAGCGCTGGCCGCCGAACTGCGCCTTGCCGCCCAGCGGCTGCTGGGTGACGAGCGAGTACGGGCCGATCGAACGCGCGTGGATCTTGTCGTCCACGAGGTGGTGAAGCTTGAGCATGTAGATGTAGCCCATCGTCACCTTGCGGTCGAACGGCTCGCCCGTGCGTCCGTCGTAGAGCTGCGACTGACCCGACGTGTGCAGGCCCGCATCTTCCAGCATCTGGTTGATGTTGACCTCATGCGCACCGTCGAACACCGGCGTTGCGATTGACACACCGCGACGCATCTGTTCGCCGAGGCGAATGATGGACTCGTCGTCATACTCACGCACCGGCTCGTTGCGGTCGTTGGCGGGGATGAGTCCCTCCAGCGTCTTGCGAAGCGGCTTGATGTCGCCGCCCTCCTTGCCACCCGACTTATAGGCGTCGATCAGCTCGCCGATCTTGCGGCCCATGCCTGCGCAGGCCCAGCCCAGATGCGTCTCCAGGATCTGGCCGACGTTCATGCGCGACGGCACACCCAGCGGGTTGAGCACGATGTCGGCATGCGTGCCGTCCTCGAGGAACGGCATGTCCTCGACCGGAACAATGCGCGAGACAACGCCCTTGTTGCCGTGACGGCCGGCCATCTTGTCGCCCGGCTGCATCTTGCGCTTCACCGCGACGAAGACCTTGACCATCTTCATCACGCCCGGAGGCATTTCGTCGCCGCGCTGGACCTTCTCGACCTTGTCCATGAAGCGCTGCTCGAGCGCCTTCTTGGACTCGTCGTACTGGCCGCGAAGAGCTTCCAGTTCACTCTGGAGCTTCTCGCTGTCGACCGCGAACTGCCACCACTGCGAACGCGGATAGTCGTCCAGAACTTCCTTGTTGAGCTTGGTGCCCTTCTTGAAGCCCTTCGGACCGGCAATCGCTTCCTTGTTCTTCAGCATGTCGGACAGACGGCTGTAGACGTTGCGGTCGAGGATCGCCTGCTCGTCGTCACGGTCCTTGGCCAGACGCTCGATCTCCTCGCGCTCGATCGCCATTGCGCGTTCGTCCTTCTCCACGCCGTGGCGGTTGAAGACGCGAACCTCGACGACGGTGCCGAAGGTGCCCGGAGGCATGCGCATCGAGGTGTCACGCACGTCGGAGGCCTTCTCGCCGAAGATGGCGCGCAGGAGCTTTTCCTCCGGCGTCATCGGGCTTTCGCCCTTCGGCGTGATCTTGCCAACCAGGATGTCGCCCGGCTGCACCTCCGCGCCGATGTAGACGATGCCGGCCTCGTCGAGGTTCTTCAGCGCTTCTTCCGAAACGTTCGGAATGTCGCGCGTGATTTCCTCCGGCCCGAGTTTGGTATCGCGAGCCATGACCTCGAACTCCTCGATGTGGATCGAGGTGAAGACGTCGTCGGCCACGATGCGCTCGGAGAGCAGGATCGAGTCCTCGTAATTGTAGCCGTTCCACGGCATGAACGCGACGAGCACGTTGCGGCCGAGAGCCAGATCGCCGAGGTCGGTCGACGGACCGTCCGCGATGATGTCGCCCTTGTTGACCTTGTCGCCCATGCGAACCAGCGGACGCTGGTTGATGCAGGTGTTCTGGTTCGAACGCTGGAACTTCATCAGCCGGTAGATATCGACGCCGGACTTGCCCGGATCGAGGTCTTCCGTTGCGCGGATGACGATACGCGTCGCGTCCACCTGGTCGACGATGCCGCCACGGCGTGCGCCAATGGCCGCGCCGGAGTCACGGGCCACGATCGGCTCCATGCCGGTGCCGACGAACGGCGCTTCGGCGCGCACCAGCGGCACGGCCTGACGCTGCATGTTCGAGCCCATCAGAGCGCGGTTGGCGTCGTCGTTCTCGAGGAACGGGATCAGCGCCGCGGCGACCGAAACGAGCTGCTTCGGCGACACGTCCATGAGATCGACGTTCTCGCGCGGAGCCATCATCACTTCGCCGGCATGGCGGCAGATGACGAACTCGTCGACGAAGCCGCCCTTCTTGTCGAGCTCGGCGTTGGCCTGCGCGACGTAGTGCTTGGCCTCTTCCATCGCCGACAGGTAGACGACGTCCTGCGTCACCTTGCCGTTCACGATCTTGCGGTACGGGGTCTCGATGAAGCCGTACTTGTTGACGCGCGCGAAGGTGGCGAGCGAGTTGATCAGGCCGATGTTCGGACCTTCCGGCGTCTCGATCGGGCAGATACGGCCATAGTGGGTCGGGTGCACGTCGCGGACTTCGAAGCCGGCGCGCTCGCGGGTGAGACCGCCCGGCCCGAGCGCCGAGAGACGACGCTTGTGCGTGATCTCGGAGAGCGGGTTGGTCTGGTCCATGAACTGCGAGAGCTGCGAGGAACCGAAGAACTCGCGCACGGCGGCGGCCGCCGGCTTGGCATTGATCAGGTCCTGCGGCATTACCGTGTCGATCTCGATCGAGGACATACGCTCCTTGATCGCGCGCTCCATGCGCAGCAGGCCTACGCGGTACTGGTTCTCCATGAGCTCGCCGACCGAACGCACGCGGCGGTTGCCGAGATTGTCGATGTCGTCGATCTCGCCCTTGCCGTCACGCAGTTCGACCAGCGTCTTCACCACGGCAAGGATGTCGTCCTTGCGCAGCACACGCACGGTGTCCTCGGCGTCGAGTTCGAGACGCATGTTCATCTTGACGCGACCGACGGCCGAGAGGTCGTAGCGGTCGGCATCGAAGAACAGCGAATGGAACATCGCTTCGGCGGTTTCGAGCGTCGGCGGCTCGCCGGGACGCATGACGCGGTAGATGTCGAACAAGGCATCCTGGCGGCTCTCGTTCTTGTCGATCGCCAGCGTGTTGCGGATGTAACCGCCCACGTTGATGTGGTCGATGTCGAGAATCTGGACTTCCTTGTCGCCGGCCTCGAGCAGGACCTTGAGCGTCTTGTCGTCGATCTCGTCGCCGGCCTCGAGGAAGATTTCGCCGGTCTTGTAGTCGACGATGTCCTCGGCGAGGTAGCTGCCGAGCAGGTCCTCATTCGTCGCCTTGATGGCCTTCAGGCCCTTCTCGGCAAGCTGCTTGGCCTGGCGCGCAGTGATCTTGCGACCAGCCTCGACCACGACCTCGCCGCTGTCGGCATCGACCAGGTCGTTAACAGCCTTGAGGCCCTTGAAGCGATCCACGGAATACGGGATGCGCCAGTGGTCCTTGGAACGCTTGTAGGTGATCTTGTTGTAGAAGGTCGACAGGATCTCCTCGCTGTCCATCCCGAGCGCCATCAGCAGGCTGGTGACGGGGATTTTGCGACGACGATCGATGCGGGCGTGGACGACGTCCTTCGAGTCGAACTCGATGTCGAGCCAGGAGCCGCGATAGGGAATGACGCGCGCGGCAAACAGCAGCTTCCCCGACGAGTGCGACTTGCCCTTGTCGTGGTCGAAGAAGACGCCCGGCGAGCGGTGCATCTGGGAGACAATGACACGCTCGGTGCCGTTGACGATGAACGTGCCGTTCAGGGTCATGAGCGGCATGTCGCCCATGTAGACGTCCTGCTCCTTGATGTCCTTGATCGACTTCGCGCCGGTATCCTCGTCGATGTCGAACACGATCAGGCGCAGCGTCACCTTCAGCGGCGCAGCGTATGTCAGGTCGCGCTGACGGCACTCGTCGACGTCGAACTTCGGTGCCTCGAACTCGTACTTGACGAATTCGAGCATCGACGAACCGGAGAAGTCGGAGATCGGGAACACCGACTTGAAGACAGCTTGCAAGCCTTCGTCGGCGCGACCGCCTTCCGGCTCCTTGACCATCAGGAATTGGTCATAGGAAGCCTTTTGAACCTCGATAAGGTTCGGCATTTCAGCAACTTCAGGGATATTCCCGAAGAATTTCCTTACGCGTCTGCGGCCATTGAATGACAGGGTCTGGGCCATCGTCGCTCCTTGCTCTTCTTGGGCGCGGCCTCGGCCTGCACACGCCCTTCAATTCTCCGGATCGCTGCGGCGACCCGCTAAAACGGTGAAAAACCCGTTTCCGGAAGGCCGATTTTTCGGCCCTCAGGAAAGAGGTTCTCCCACCACATGCCCCAATACGCGGGCGCCCCCGAAAGGGGGAATGGCGGGCGGCAAAGCCACCCGCCAAACGCAACGCTTACTTCAGGTCGACCTTGGCGCCGGCTGCTTCCAGCTGGGCCTTGAACTTCTCGGCGTCGGCCTTGGAAACAGCTTCCTTGACCGGCTTCGGAGCGCCCTCGACCAGGTCCTTGGCTTCCTTGAGGCCAAGGCCGGTGATGGCACGGACTTCCTTGATGACGTTGATCTTCTGCGCGCCGGCGTCCGTCAGGACGACGTCGAACTCTGTCTTCTCTTCAGCCGGAGCTGCAGCAGCGGCACCGCCGCCAGCAGCGGCAACCGCCACAGGAGCAGCAGCCGAAACGCCCCACTTCTCTTCCAGAAGCTTCGAAAGCTCTGCCGCCTCAAGGACGGTCAGCGCGGAGAGGTCGTCTACGATCTTCGCGAGATCAGCCATTTTTATATTCCTTCACTAGGTTTGAACGTGTTTCTTCAGCAGCGAGGAACAGCCTCATGCCGCCTCGTCCTTCCGGGCATAAGCGCCGATGACACGCGCGACCGAAGCCGCGGGCGCATTGACGACCTGGGCAATCCGGGTTGCCGGCGTGGCGATCATGCCAACCAGCTTGGCGCGCAGCTCGTCGAGCGACGGCAGTGTGGCAAGTGCCTTCACACCGTCGGCATTGAGAGCAGTCGCTCCCATCGCGCCACCGAGAATGATAAGCTTCTCATTCCCCTTAGCGAAATCGGAGGCGATCTTCGGCGCCGTAACCGGATCTTCCGAATAGGCGATCAGCGTCTGTCCCTTGAACAGGTCGATGATGCTTTCGGAGCCCGTACCCTGAAGAGCGATTTTGGCGAGACGGTTCTTCGCGACTTTGACGGTGCCGCCCGCAGTACGCATCTTCGTACGAAGATCGTTCATCTGCGCAACGGTGATACCGGCATAGTGGGCCACGACCACCGAGCCGGCGCCCTTGAGGGCGTCGTTCAGGTCCGTGACGAGTTCGCGCTTTTCCGCTCTGTCCACTGCCTATCTCCAGTTGACCGCTTCCCCATTCCCGGGGTTGCGGCCGGTTGCCTTCTGCCGGCCGGGCTTTCCAAAACTGGATCACCCGAACGGCGGTTCAGAGGATCCTGCCCCCTTTCGCCACACCGCCGGGACCAGCCCGTCGATGCGCAGACAAAAGGCAAACACGGTTCAAACCTTTCATTGGAGCATTCGCTCCTTTGTCGGGTCCTTACCCGTCTCATGCAGGCCATTCGATTAAGGCCATCACGCAGAAGCGCTTCAGGCCGCCCACAATCTCGGACAGGATGACCGGAAACTTTCGCTTCCGGTATCCGGGCCTCTTTCGAGGTCCGGAATTCTTTCGGCGGATCAGGGCCTTACAGGCAGATCCGCAAATCTTGAATCAAGCGGTCAGGCTCGCAATATCGAGCTTGAGGCCGGGGCCCATCGTCGAGGTGACGGACACCTTCTTGATATAGTTGCCCTTGGCGCCAGCAGGCTTGGCCTTGCTGACGGCATCGGCGAACGCACGGACATTCTCTTCCAGCGCCTTGACGTCGAACGACGCCTTGCCGATGCCGGCGTGAACGATGCCGGCCTTCTCGACGCGGAACTCGACCGCGCCGCCCTTGGAGGCCTTGACGGCTCCGGCGACATCGGTGGTAACCGTGCCGACCTTCGGGTTCGGCATCATGCCGCGCGGGCCGAGCACCTTGCCCAGACGGCCGACGAGCGGCATCAGGTCCGGCGTCGCGATGCAGCGATCGAAGTCGATCGTGCCCTTCTGGACGATCTCGACCAGATCCTCGGCGCCGACGATATCCGCACCGGCTTCGCGAGCCTCGTCGGCCTTGGCGCCACGGGCGAACACGGCGACGCGCACGGAGCGGCCGGTGCCGTTCGGCAGGTTGACCACGCCGCGGACCATCTGGTCGGCATGACGGGGATCAACGCCGAGGTTCATCGCGACCTCAACGGTCTCGTCGAACTTGGCCGTCGCGCGCTCCTTGAGCAGCGCCAGAGCCTCGCCGAGCGGATAGGCCTTGTTGCGGTCGATGCCCTCGCGGGACTTGGCTACACGCTTTGCAATCTTTGCCATCGTCTCAGCCCACCACTTCCAGACCCATCGAGCGGGCGGAGCCCTCGACCATCTTCACGGCCGCATCGACGTCGTTTGCGTTCAGGTCCTTCATCTTCGCCTCGGCGATCTCGCGCACCTTGGCGGCGCTGATCTGGCCGGCCTTGACCTTGCCCGGCTCCTTGGAGCCCGACTTCAGGTTGGCGGCCTTCTTGAGGAAGTAGCTCACCGGCGGCGTCTTCATGACGAAGGTGAACGACTTGTCCTGATAATAGGTGATGACAACGGGGATGGGCGAACCCTTCTCCATTTCCTGCGACTGGGCGTTGAACGCCTTGCAGAATTCCATGATGTTGATGCCGCGCTGACCAAGCGCCGGGCCGATCGGGGGCGACGGCGTCGCCGAGCCTGCCGGAACCTGGAGCTTGAGCTGGCCTGCAATTTTCTTAGCCATTCTCTCTGCCTCTGTTTCTAGCCGGACTTTCGCCCGGCGGTTGCAGTGTGGTGGTGCGGTTCGAGCGACTGGCTATAAAGCCGCCCTCGCCTTCCACCTGTTCAGACCGCGACACTCCTCACGGCCCACCCTTGCCGGAACCCCGGCAACGGGCATCGATCAGCCCTTTTCGACCTGACCGAACTCCAGATCGACGGGCACAGCGCGCCCGAAGATCGAAACCTCCACCTTAAGCCGCGCGCGCTCCTCATCGACATCCTGAACCGTGCCGTTGAACGACGCGAAAGGACCATCCGAAACACGTACCTGCTCGCCGATCTCGAAGGTGACCGATGGCTTCGGCCGCTCCACACCCTCCTGCACCTGGTGCAGAATCTGCTGAGCTTCCTTCTCGGTGATCGGCACCGGTTTGGCCGTCGCCTTGTCTTCGCCGAGGAAGCCGGTCACGCGCTGGGTGTTCTTAACCAGGCTGATGACGGCGTCGTTGAGGTCTGCCTTCAGCAGCACATAGCCGGGGAAGAACTTGCGCTCTGCGTCCACCTTCTTGCCGCGACGAACCTCGACGACCTTCTCGGTCGGCACGACGATCTGCTCGATGCGCTCGGAAAGGCCCTTTTGCTTGGCCTTCTTCTCAATGTCGTCCGCGACCTTCTTCTCGAAGTTCGAATAGGCGTGAACGATGTACCACCGCGCAGTCATCCCGATAGATTCTCCAAAAACGTCCGGTGCCAATCGTTCTGCGGTCAGCGTCCAATGCCCAAGATCAGTTCAATGGCGTAGGCCATGATCTGGTCAGCGACGAAGAAGAAGATCATCGCGAGAGCGGCAAAGGCCAGAACCATCGCCGACGAAATCAGGGTTTCGCGCCGCGATGGCCATGTCACCTTCGCGGTTTCCGCCCTCACCTGCTGCAAAAAGGTAAAGGGGTTGGAAGTCTTTGACGCCATGCCGCTTGTCCTGCCGCCTTCGGTTTAGCCGAAGAGTTTTCTATTTCGATTACCCGCAAGCACCACGTCAAAAACAGCGAATCAGTGGAGCTTTGTGCAAGCAATATGGGCACGCAAAGAGGGTTTCCCCCTTGGCGCGCCGTAGGTATCTGAGAACCATATATAGCCCATCGCGGGATTCCACAAGCCCCCTCGCAACGGCGGAACTATGGGCGAGAGCGGCTCCCTGAGGAGCTTGAACACAGGATTGTCCCCGATATAGTGCAGCGCACAACGGATTGCCAGCGTGGCCACTGACAGGCATCGTTTCTATGAGGACATTCTGGCGCTGCTCAACGGCACGCTCTTTGTCGCCATCGGAATCATCTTTTACGCAGAGGCCTCGCTGGTCACCGGCAGCGCCGCCGGGATAGCCCTGCTGCTGAACTATGCGACCGGCCTGCCCTTCGGCGCAGGGTTCGTGCTGGTCAACGTGCCGTTCTTCTGGCTGGCGGTCAGCCGCATGGGCTGGCCCTTCGCCAGCCGCACCTTCGCTGCGGTCCGGTTGCTGGCGCTCATGACTCGATACGCCCCCGCGGTCATTGTGCTGGACGGCATCGATCCGCTTTTCGCTGCAATGGCCGGCGGCGCGCTGATCGGGGTCGGGTTGCTGATCCTTTTCCGGCATCGCGCCGGACTGGGCGGCTTTTCCATCCTGGGGCTCTACCTGCAGGACAATCACGGCATCCGCGCTGGCTGGTTCCAGCTCGCCGTCGATCTCGCGATCCTGTTCGTGGCGCTGTTCTTCATCCCGCTGCAGAATGCGGCACTTTCCGTTCTCGGCGCGGTGGTGCTCAACGTGACGCTGGCGATCAACCACCGGCCTGGGCGCTATGTCGGCATGACGTAGGCGGGAGAGGCGTTTCAGGCCCCGGTCGTCACCAGTTCGAAAACCTCGATCTGCTCATGGCGACCCTTGGCGCTGGCTGCGCCCAACGGCCGGAACCCGACTTGCGGACCGGCACGGTCCCGGACGGCCTGACTGGCAAGAATCGACGTGCCGAATTGCTTGTTCATGCCTTCCAGGCGGGATGCGACGTTCACCGTATCGCCCATGGCGGTGTACTGCTTGCGGTCCTCGGCGCCGACGCTGCCCACGACCGCCACGCCGGTGTGCAGCCCGTATCGGGTTACAAGCCGGGGCCGACCAGCGGCGGCGTTTTCATCGTTCAACCGGTCGATGGCCGACTTGAGTTCAAGCGCGCAAAGGCAACCCTTGACGACATGATCGGCATCCTCGTTTGGGGCGTTCCACATCGCATAGATGGAATCGCCCAGATACTGCACGATGACGCCGCCCTGGCGCTGGACGATGACATTCATCGTCTGGAAATAGGCCGTCAGCATATCGACCACTTCTTCGGGGGAATGCTGCTCCGAGATCGTGGTGAAATCCTTGATGTCGGTGAAGAGGACCGTAACCTCGCGCCTGGATGCGGCGCCGGCGGTAGCCTGTCCCGAGGCAACGATGCGGCGAACCAGTTCACGAGGGACATAGACCGCGAAGGAGCGGATGGCATCACGTGCCGAAGACAGCGCGCCGCCCAGCATGTTGATTTCGCTGATGCGGGAGCGGCTGACCCTCCAGTGGTTGAAATCGAGGTTTCCGATCTGGGTCGCGTCTTCTGCAAGCATGACAAGCGCCCGGCTGATACGGCGGGATATGAGAAGTGCGACGATTATCCCGCAAATCACCAAAAACGAGGCGATCAAGAGCGTCTTGCGCAACAACTCGACATTGGCTTCGGTGAAGTCCCGCACCGGAGCGGCGATCACGATCCGGTAGCCGGAAAGGAGGTGCGCATCGCCGAACGAAGCGACACGCGCGAGCCATGGGCTTGAATCGACGCTGAACTGCACGAGTTCCTCTGCGGTGCCGTCAGTTCCCGGCAAAAGCTTTTGTACCGCCGCCAATATCTCGTCCGATGCCACCGGCTGCGCGTCGGATACCCTGATGCGGGCCAGCACCTGAGCGATGATCGAACTCTGCGCCCCGGCGGCAGTCTCGTTCGCGTCGTTCATGGCAAGCGCATTCGTTTCTTTCGATCGGCCTGCGAGGCTGTCGATCAGTTCCGCCATTCGCTGCGGGTCGGAATGGACGATCAACCTGCCGTTTGCGTCGAAGACATAGCCGACGGAATTCGGCGAGATAGCGTGCTCGACCAGCATCTTGCTGATGGTTTCGAGCAGCACGTCCGCGCCTATAATGACACCCGGGTTGCTTTGGCTAGGTCCCGCCAGCGTCAGCGTCAAAGACTGGGTGGAGGCGGATGTATAGGGGCCCGTAGATGCCAACCCCCCGGCCCGAACTGCCGCGCGATACCAGGGACGGCGGCGGGGATCGAAATCGACCTCGCGTTCCGGTCCCGAACCGATAAGTTTGCCGTCGGCGTCAAGAAAATGCCACGTAGAGCGCGGTCGCCCACCTTCGGGACGGATAACCGTGCGCATGCCGAAGACAGTGCCTTCGGGCGCCGACACGGCCTCGCGCCATTTAGCGCTACCGGCCGCACGCATGACGTGGACGAAAGAGCCATTCGGATATCCAACATAGGCCGACTCGAGGTTCGGTGCCCCCTGCAGTGCGCGTACAAGGATTTCCCGCTTGGAATCCTCCAATGCCGGTGGCTCGACGGACAGCGCCGGAATGACCGCGCCCAGAGAGATGATGTTGTACCCGTCGAGGAACAGACCTTCGTAGAGGTTGATTGTGCCGCGGGACAGGAGACGCATCTGCTGCGTCGCGGAATCGAGCGCCGCGTGCCTGCCCTCGTAGAAGGTCAACCACATAAGCGGGACCGAAATGGCGATGAGCAGGAGCACGATGATGGCGCTCAGGTGGACGCGCAGCGGCCGGACCCATCCGGTCATTGCGCTGGCGGGTTGCTGCCCGGCGGTGACGGATTCCGTCTTTTTGATCTCACCCCCCAATCTGGATTCCCCTCCCTAACTCGGCGCGGACACGAAATTCCCTCCGGTGCGCGGCAGGTGCTCGACGCCCGACTTCAGCTTTCCGCCGGCCTTTCGATGCTCATCCAGCAGTTCGGCCCATTTTTCGATCGCGGCCTTCCGCGTTAACGCGGTGCGGGCGAAATGCTGGGCCTCGCGAACGATCTCGGTCTCACGCACCGGGTTTGAGCGCAACCAGTCGATCCGCTCCAGGAGATCCGACGAATCGCGCGCAACCGGCACATAGTGCCTGAACGGCTCCATATCCCCATAGAAATATTCGCGATAAGGCCGCTCCACCATGAGCAGGACGCGTGCAGCGTGTAGAAGCAGCTTCAACCTGCCGCTATATCCAAAGCCCTCGACGTCAACCATGTAGCGATATTCGGCGGCCTGCTCCTCCATCGGCTTGAAGCGCCCATTGTAGACGCCGGTGTCACGATCATAGTTCGACCTTGCATCCACGGCATGGACAAGACCGGGATGTTTCGCTGACATCCGGACCAAATCGGCCCGGGCAGCGTTTTCGCAGGCACCTGTCCAGAATGCCCGATCATCATGGGGCGCCGATGCAGAGGCGCTGGCGATCGCTTCGGCCTTTGCGTCGAAGTCCGCGAACTTGGCCTCAAACCAGCCATTGAAGACGAAATCGGGGGCAGCCGCATCGGAATAACCGTCAACGGAACAATTCGCGAAAACCGTGATCGGATGCCCGTCACGATACGGCAGATCGTTGGTGTTCACATAGAAGGGTGGCAGTGAGGCGGTACCAAGAAGGGCAATCGCCTCGGAGATCAGGTTCGTCACCTGTATGTGCCGCGTCCTTGAAGGATAACGAAAGGAAACTTCAAGCTTGGCTTTTTCGGACGAACAATAGAGCTCTTGCCTCCGCTGGCGTCTGAAAACACGGTTCGCGGAAAGTGGACCGGCTTTCTTCATGTCAATTGGATACGGTGCGGATGCAAGCAACGCCGCAGCGTCAGGAAGGGGATAATTCTATGGCGCTGGAAGGTCCGGCAGTGTTGGTAGTTGGCGCGGGCATCTCAGGCGCGACCATTGCACGCGTTCTCGCAGAGGCCGGGCATGAGGTGCTGGTTGTCGATTCCGCGACGCATGTGGGCGGGCATTGTCACACCGAGCGCGATCCGGAAACGGGCATCATGCGGCATGTGCACGGGCCGCACATCTTTCACTCGGACGACGAACACGTCTGGCATTTCGTCTCCCGCTTCGCCATTTTCGAGCCCTTTGAATTTGCTGTCGACGCAGACGTAGGCGGACGACTCTTTCACCTGCCGATCAATCTCGACACTTTGCGCGCCTTCTTTGGGAAAGATTTTACATCCGCGCAAGCAGAAGCGTACGTCGGGGAACGCGCAATAAAGCTCGACCATGCTCCTCGCAATTTTGAGGAACAGGCGCTGTCTTCCATTGGTCCGGAGCTCTACGAAGCGTTCTTCAAGGGATATACCCAGAAGCAGTGGGGGCGCGCGCCGGCCGACATTCCTGCTGCCGTTTTCAGGCGGCTTCAGCTGCGGTTCAACGAGGACCGGACCTACTTCCACCATGCCCGCGTTGGCATGCCTCGCGAGGGCTATACCGCAATGGTCGGGCACATGCTCGACCACCCCGGCATAAGGGTGGAACTGGGCACCCCGTATCGCAGTGATCAGGACGTGGGTGGGTTCAGCCACGTGTTCTATACAGGCCCACTGGACGGCTATTTCGACTACCAGTTCGGTCGCCTGCCCTACCGCTCATTGCGCTTCGAGAATTTTCGCGTCGACGGCGACTTCCAGCAGACCGCCACGGTAAATTATCCCGACCTGGACGTTCCCTACACCCGCATCACCGAGCACAAGAAGTTCGCGCCGTGGGAACACTTCGAACGCAGCATCTGCTCACGCGAATACAGTTTTGAGTGCGGTGCCAAGGATACGCCGTACTATCCGGTGAACCTCGCCAGCGGATCGTCACTGCTCGACCGTTACCGCCAAGCCGCAACGGACCTCGAAGGCGTGAGTTTCGTCGGCCGCCTGGGGACATTCCGCTATCTCGATATGGATGTCGCGATCGGCGAGGCGCTGAAGGCAAGCCGGTCGTTCCTCGAGCGTCGCAACGCGAACGAAAAGGTCCCGGCCTTCTTCCACGCCTGAGCGGCGTCAGACCAGCCTGCTCTGCTCTACGGCTGCGCCGATAAAGGATGCGAAGAGCGGATGCGGCTCCTGCGGCCGGCTCTTGAGTTCTGGGTGATATTGCACGCCGATGAACCATGGGTGGTCGGGATATTCGACGGTCTCGGGCAGAACGCCGTCGGGCGACATACCAGCGAAAACCAGCCCGCATTCCTCCAGCCGCTCCTTGTAGTCGATGTTGACCTCATAGCGATGGCGATGGCGCTCGGAGATCTCGGTGTCGCCGTAGATTTCGGCAATCTTGGACTGCGGTGCGAGCCGCGCGTCATAGGCGCCGAGCCGCATGGTGCCGCCGAGATCGCCGGTCTCGCGACGCTTCTCGAGCATGTTGCCTTTCAGCCATTCGGTCATGAGGCCGACGACGGGCTCGTCGGTCTTGCCAAACTCGGTGGAGGACGCGTGGTCGATGCCGGCAAGCGACCGGGCGGCCTCGATGCAGGCCATCTGCATGCCGAAGCAGATGCCGAAATAGGGAACCTTGCGCTCGCGCGCGAACTTGGCGGCGAGAATCTTGCCCTCCGAACCGCGCTCGCCAAAGCCGCCCGGCACCAGAATGCCGTGCACCTTCTCCAGCCACGGCGTCGGGTCTTCCTTCTCGAAAATCTCGCTCTCGATCCAGTCGAGCTTGACCTTGACGCGGTTGGCCATGCCGCCGTGCGACAGCGCCTCGATCAGCGATTTGTAGGCGTCCTTGAGACCCGTGTACTTGCCGACGATGGCAATCGTCACCTCGCCTTCCGGGTTATGGATGAGCGAGGAAACGTTCTGCCATGCTTCCATACGAGGTTTCGGCGCGGGTTCGATGCCGAAGGCGGCGAGGACTTCGGAATCCAGGCCTTCCTTGTGATAAGCGAGCGGGACGTCATAGATGTGCGCGACATCGAGCGCCTCAATGACGGCGGATTCGCGCACGTTGCAGAACAATGAGAGCTTGCGGCGCTCCTCCCTCGGAATATGACGGTCGGCGCGCACCAGCAGGATATCGGGCGCGATGCCGATCGACCGCAACTCCTTCACCGAATGCTGCGTCGGCTTGGTCTTCAGTTCGCCCGCCGCCGGGATGTAGGGCATCAGCGTCAGGTGGACGTAAACGGCGTTGTTGCGCGGCAGGTCGTTGCCGAGCTGGCGGATCGCCTCGAGGAACGGCATCGCCTCGATATCGCCGACGGTGCCGCCGATTTCGCAGAGGACGAAGTCGTAGTCGTCGTTGCCGTCGAGGACGAAGTTCTTGATCTCGTCGGTTACGTGCGGGATCACCTGCACGGTGGCGCCGAGGTAGTCGCCGCGGCGCTCGCGCTCGATGATGTTCCGGTAAATGCGGCCGGTGGTGATGTTGTCGGCCTGATTGGCCGAGCGGTTGGTGAAGCGCTCGTAGTGGCCGAGGTCGAGATCCGTTTCGGCGCCGTCGTCGGTGACGAACACCTCGCCGTGCTGGTACGGGCTCATGGTGCCCGGGTCGACGTTAAGATAGGGGTCGAGCTTCTTGATCCGCGCGCGATAGCCGCGCGCCTGCAGCAGGGCTCCGAGAGCCGCTGCAGCTATGCCTTTGCCAAGGGAGGAAACCACGCCGCCGGTGATGAAAACATATCGCGCCATGGGAGTCGGTGCTTATCCCGCGGCTTTTGATTCCGCCAGAAGAATCTCAGCCGATGCCCCATCATTTTGGCATGGCTGTCGGTCAAAAACGAAAGGCCGGCGAAAAGCCGGCCTTTCGTTTTAGTATTTGGGGCGTTTCAGAGCACCACGACCTGAGTACCCACCGGTACGCGCTTGTAGAGATCGATGACGTGCTCGTTGATCATGCGGAAACAGCCGTTGGATGAGTCGGTTCCGATGGTCTCCGGAGCAATCGTGCCGTGAATGCGCAGGTGCGTGTCGCGGCCGTTCTCGTAGAGGTAGATAGCGCGAGCGCCGAGCGGATTTGCTCCGCCGCCGGGCATTCCGTCGGCATACTTGCCGTATTTCGCGGGATCGCGCGCCTGCATCTCCTTGGTTGGGATCCAGCGTGGCCATTCCTGCTTGTCGCCGACCTTTACCGCACCCTTGTACTGAAGTCCGTCCTTGCCAACCGCGATGGCATAGCGGCGTGCCTTGTTGGTTCCCTCGACGAGGTAGAGATAGTGGGACGCCGTGTCGATCACGATCGTGCCGCGGGGATAGCCACTGAATTCGACCACCGTCGGCATGTACTCGGGCCTGACCTTGAACGGCTTCTTGGAAGCCTTCTGCTCCATTGCGGCGTCAAGCGCTCGCGTCTCAGGGAGCAAGGACGCCTGAGGCGCAACCTGCTGGCCGCCAAAGAGGTTTGCGAAAAGCCCGGTCTGCTGAGGGGCTGCTTGAACAACCGCCTCACTGCGCAACTCGTTGTTGTTACCCGTCTGAACGACCTCCATCGACACGAGGCGCGAAATCTCGGCCTGACGGGCAGCTTCCGCGGCAGCGGCAATCTGCGCCTGGCGTGCTTCTTCCGCGCGAATCTGCGCGAGACGCCTCTCTTCCGCCGCCTTTGCCTTCGCCTCAGCGACCTGGCGGCGTTCCTCGGCAGCCTTCTCGCGAGCCAACTTCCGCTCCTCGGCGGCCTTCTCACGCGCGATCTTGCGCTCCTCGGCTTCCTTGGCGAGCCTGATCTTGCGCTCCTCCGCGGCCTTGGCCCGCTCGGCGGCCAGCTTGTCGCGCTCGACCTTTGCGGCAGCCGCCTTCTTTTCTCGTTCGATCTTCTCGGCAGCAAGCTTCTTGTCGCGCTCGACTTTGGCTGCCGCAGCCTTCTTTTCCCGCTCAGCCTTGTCCGCAGCAAGCTTCTTTTCCCGCTCGGCCTTGTCGGCAGCAAGCTTCTTCTGGCGTTCGGCCTTAGCCTTTGCGAGCTTTTCCTTCTCCGCCTTGGCCTTGGCCAGCTTTTCCTTCTCGGCCTTTTCCTTGGCCGCAGCCTTCTTTTCGGCTTCGGTCAAAGGCTTGGCAGCCGTCTTGGTGTTCTTCTTGTTCTTGGTGTTCGTCGCCGTCTTCTTTTTCTTCTTCGCCTCTTCCTCGGCCTTGGTAGCGACCTGAAGAACCGGCGCCACTTCGGGCGCCGGCGAAGCCGGCACCGGCGGGGCGGCAAAAGCTGAAACATTCATGGCAAGGCTTGCGCCAAAGCCCAGAAGCAAAAGGCTGCGAAACTGCATCATCACGATCCCGATATGATTTCCCCGAACCGGCCCGAGGCGGGCTAGGACTGTCGCCAGTACCAAGCGCAAGGCGTACAGTTGGCGACTTTATATGGCATTAACAAGGAAGCCCTCAAGCCTTGTACGGCGGGGCTTCGGGTCGAATCTTCGTGATCGGACGGCATTTGCCGCGACTGTGTTCAAACGAACACAGATCGCCTTATTGCCTACCGAAGCAGAACTGGCGCGGCAAGCAAGCCGGCTACTAGTTCGGGACCTGCGGCTCTGCTGGCTGGGCAGGGGTCGCCGGAGCGGCCGGAACATCCGTCGCTTCGGGAGCGGCTGCCGCAGGCGGCGCTACCGGAGCACTCTCGGTCGACTGAGGCGCCGCGGTATCTGCCGGCGGTGTCGCAGCACCTTCGGTTGCCGGCGCAGTGGTGGCCGGCGGGGTCGTGGCTGGGGGCGCGGGAACGTTCGAACCACCGCCAAGCTGATCGAGGACGCCCTGCCCTTGGCCCTGGCCTGCCGGAGGCTGCTGGTTCAGGATGTCCAGCGGCTGCGCACCATAGCGCGCCAGAATGGACAGACCGAGCGAGGTGACGAAGAAGGCCGCAGCAAGAATCGCCGTTGCGCGGGTCAGCGTATTGGCCGCGCCGCGCGCCGTCATGAAGCCGGATCCGCCTCCGATCCCCAGACCGCCGCCTTCGGAACGCTGAAGGAGCACCACGCCCACAAGGGCGAGTACGATCATCAGATGGACGACGATGATGATGGTTTGCATAAAGGCTTCACCAGAGAGTCGCGTAGGACAAAATGCACGGGGACGCCCAGGCGGCCTCGCGGGAAGGCGGCTCAATACAATGCTTTCGCGGCATTTCCAAGCCCGTGTCGGAATATGGGAACGCTACCCGCCAATGCAATGCGCGTGCAGTGCAAAACGCTTTCCGCTTGCGAACTTGCAGCAATCTTCTACTCATCTGCGTCATCCGGCCACGGCCTCAACCCGACTCCCTTCACGCCATGCATTTCCTACCGACCACGGCCCGCGGCCCGATCTTCATGCTGACCGCGACCTGCTCCTACGTGATCAACGACACGATGATGAAGCTGGCGACAGAAGGACTGCCGCCTTACGAGGTTCTGTTCCTGCGTGGCGTGGCGGCATTTCTGCTTGGGATGCCCATGCTCCTGATGCTGGGCTATCGCACGCAGATGCATCTCCTGTTCGAACCGCGCGTGCTGACGCGTAACCTGTTCGAGCTGGTCGCCATCCTCTGTTACGTCGTGGCGCTGGCCAACATGCCGATAGGCGATGCTTCCGCGCTGGGCCAGATCACCCCGCTGCTGGTGCTGCTGGGAGTATCGATTCTCTTCGGAGAGAAGATCGGCGGCGTTCGCATGGCGCTGATCTGCCTCGGATTCGCCGGTGCACTGATGGTGGCGCAGCCGACCATGCAGGGCATCTCGCCCTACGCTCTGCTTGCGCTTGCAAACGCGGTGTTCTGTGCTGCCCGCGACATTGCCGGAAGGCGCGTCGCCGGACATATCCCGGGTATGATCGTTGCGATGTCGGCCGTCGTCGTGGTGCTGGCCGGCGCGGGCGTCATGCACGTCTCCACCGAGGAATGGGTGGCGCCCGGTCCACACCACCTGCTGCTGCTGCTCGGCGCAGGCTTCTTCCTGATCTTCGGCCATTTCTTCATCTTCATGGCCTACCGGATCGGTCCGACCGGGGCTGTTGCACCCTTCTACTACACATTCACACTTTGGGCCGTGATCTCGGGATTGATCGTCTTCGGCGAATTGCCGAACGTTCTCGCGCTGTGCGGCATAGCGCTGGTGGTGGCAAGCGGACTGACCATCGTTCTGCTCGACGAGAGGCGGCGAAGGCTGACCGTCGTGGCGTAACGTCCGGGGTTTACCTGCTGTGGGTGATGACCTCGCCGTCTTCCTTGGTAAAGGAAGCAACAGGATTGTCGAGCAGGTCGAGAACCAGCTCCGACGGCCGACAAAGCTTTGTCCCTTTCGGCGTTTCGACGATCGGCCGGTTGATCAGGATGGGATGCGCCATCATGAAGTCGACGAGTTCCTCGTCGCCCCAACTGAACTGGTCGAGGCAAAGTTCGTGATAGGGCGTGCCTTTCTGGCGGAGCAAATCCCGAACCGACATGCCCATCGCATCGATGAGGAATTCGAGTTTCTCGCGCGTCGGCGGGTTCTTCAGATATTCGATGACGACCGGCGTCTCGCCGCTGGCGCGAATCATCGCCAAGGCGTTGCGGGAGGTTCCGCATTCGGGATTGTGATAGATCGTGATCGTCATGGCTGCCCCTCCGGAGCGTGACGGGATCAATCTGTCAGATAGATTGATACGCCTCGGCGATGCCCAGGAAATCAGCAGACTTCAAGCTCGCGCCGCCGACCAGGGCGCCGTCGACGTTGGTCACCGCAAGCAATTCCACTGCATTCGAGGGCTTTACCGAACCGCCGTACAAGATGCGGGTGCGTGCCGCCTCGGCGCTCAGCAACTGCTTGAGTTCGGCGCGGATGTGGGCGTGCGCTTCGGCCACATTGTCCACTGTCGGTGTAAGGCCGGTCCCGATCGCCCAGACTGGTTCGTAGGCAATGATCGTGTTGGCGGCGGTTGCGGTGGCCGGGACCGAACCCGCGATCTGCCGCGACAGGATGTCGAGGGTCGAGCCCAGTTCCCGCTCCGCCCTTGTCTCGCCGATGCAGATGATGGCGATGATGCCGGCCCGCCAAGCGGCTTCGGCCTTGGCGCGGACAACTTCGTCAGTCTCCTTATGGTCCGTGCGCCGTTCCGAATGCCCGACGATGACATGCGACGCGCCCGCGTCCTTCAGCATTTCGGCCGAAATGTCGCCGGTATGCGCACCGCTCTCCCGGGGGGCGCAATCCTGACCGCCAACCTTCACCGGCGTCGTGTTCAACACCTCGACGGCCCGCGTGATCAGCGTCGCCGGCGGGCATATCAACGCTTCCGTCTCTGCATCGAGCCCATGCATGAAGCCATGGCCGATGGCGCGCAATTCGTTGAGCGACGCGCCGGTGCCGTTCATTTTCCAGTTGCCGGCAACCATGGGACGAATTCCGGGCGTCATCGGTGATGCTCCTCAAAAAAAGCCGGCCGGCCTCGGGGCTGCCGGAGGTTTTCCCTACCAAAATCAGGCCACAAAGCAATCGACACTGTGCGTGAAGGACGCTATTGCGCTTCGTGACGGTTGCCGAGGCGTTCAAACGGACGCTCAAGACTAGGGTTTTAAATGCTTACAGCACTTAGAAATGCCGCGGGAACGTGGGTAGCCAAACTGCTCCTGGTCCTTCTCGTGCTGAGTTTCGCGGTCTGGGGAATTTCCGGACAAATCGCGACGGGATTCGGCGGCAACTCCGTTGTCACGGCTGGCGGAACGACAGTTTCGCCGATCGAGTACCGTCTCACCTATGACCGGCAACTGGCCGTGATGTCACAACAATTCGGGACGCGGCTGACACGCGATCAGGCTCGGGCATTGGGGATCGAGGATGCGGTCCTCGGTCAGCTCGTCGCCGGCGCAGTGCTGGACGAGCAGGCCTCGCAGCTCGGCCTGGGCCTGTCGCAGGACAGGCTCGCGCAGCTTACGATGTCCGACCCCGCGTTCCAGGGTGCCGACGGAAGGTTCAGCCGCCAGCAATTCGAATATGTGTTGCGCCAGATCGGCATGCGGCCGGAAGACTACCTGCAGAATCGCGGCCAGGTCGCAATCCGCCAGCAGATCGTCGAGGCTGTCTCGGACGGCATGAAAGCACCCGACACCTTCCTGAAGGCAGTGGCGCTCTATCGCGGCGAGGACCGCACGGCCGAATATGTCGTGCTGAGCAAGTCCCTCGTCGAGCCGATCGATGCCCCTTCCGACGCAGCGCTTGCCGAATATTTCGAGCAGAACAAACAGCGCTACGCCGCGCCCGAATATCGCAAGATCGCCTATATCGACCTGGTGCCGGAATCGATCATCGACGAGGCCGCGGTTACCGACGAGCAGATCAAGCAAGACTACGAGAAGAACCTGGCCCAATTCACCACGCCCGAGACGCGCACCATCGAGCAGATCGTGTTTGCCGACAAGAGCGCGGCGCAAGCGGCGCTCGATTCGATCATGTCCGGGGCGACCTTCGATTCGGTGGTGACGGCGCAGGGCAAGACCGCCGCCGACACGCTGCTCGGCACCTTTGCCAAGGACCGGGTGCCTGACGCGGCAGTGGCCGAAGCCGCTTTTGCGTTGCAGGCGAACGCGGTGAGCCAGGTAGTAGACGGCGCGTTCGGGCCGGTGCTGGTTCGCGTGACGCAGATCACCCCCGAGGTTGTGAAGTCGCTTGCGGAAGCCACTCTGGAAATCCGAAAGGACCTGGCGCTGGCGGAAGCCAGCCGCGTTCTGCTCGACGTGCACGATACCTACGAGGACAGCCGCGCAGGCGGAGATTCCATGCGCGAGGCAGCGTCGAAGCTCGGCCTGACCGTCAAGACCGTCGATGCCGTCGACCGCGCAGGCCTGCGCCCCGACGGCTCGATCGTCAATGACATTCCGCAGTCGGCAGACGTCCTTGCCGCCGCATTCGAGGCGGAAAGCGGCGTGGAAAATCCACCGATCAACATCGGCAGCACAGGCTATGTCTTCTACGAGATAGAGGAAGTCATCCCCGCCCGCGACCGGACGCTCGACGAGGTGAAGGACAAGGTCGTCGCCGACTGGAAGGCCGCCGAAGCCGCCAGCCGACTCGCCACCAAGGCGGCCGACATCGAGAAGCGGTTGAAGGACGGAACGTCGTTCGACACGCTGGCGGCGGAACTCGGCGTCGAAAAGCAGACCAAGCGCGGATTGAAGCGCGAAACCGACGACGCGGACTTCGGGACGCCGGGCGTACGCGCAGCCTTTGCCGTCACGGAAGGCGGCAGCGGCGTTGTGCCAGGTCCGTCCGACGGGACGCAGATCGTGTTCAAGGTGACCGAGGTGTTCGAGCCGGCAGGCGTGGACGCAAGCACGCTCCCAGCCGAGACGCAGAATTCGTTCGCATCCGGAATGGCCGACGACCTGCTCGACCAGCTTGTCGCCAAGCTGCAGGCCGAATACGGCGTGACGGTCAACCGGTCGGCGATCGAACAGGCTCTGGCGTTCTAGGTATCAGGCGGGCGGGGATGGCGACGCTTAAGGAACACATCGCGAAGGTTGCCGGCGGCAAACCGCTTTCCTTCGATGAAGCCCGCGAGGCGTTCGGCATCATCATGTCGGGCGAAGCGACACCCGGCCAGATCGGCGGCTTCCTGATGGCGCTGCGGGTGCGCGGCGAGACAGTCGACGAGATTTCGGGTGCGGTGGCGACGATGCGCGACAAGATGCTGCGCGTCGAGGCGCCTGTCGACGCGATCGACATCGTCGGTACCGGCGGCGATGGTTCGCACAGCGTGAACATCTCGACGGCCTCGGCCTTCGTCATCGCGGCCGCCGGCGTGCCGGTGGCCAAGCACGGAAATCGCGGGCTATCGTCGCAGACGGGAGCGGCGGACGTGCTGACCGCGCTCGGCGTCAACATCGACCTGCCGCCTGAGGCCGTCGGCCGCTGCATCGCCGAGGCCGGCGTCGGCTTCATGTTTGCGCCCGCGCATCATCCGGCAATGCGCCATGTCGGCCCTACACGCGCCGAGCTTGGAACGCGCACCATCTTCAACCTGCTTGGGCCGCTCTCCAATCCCGCCGGCGTAAAGCGGCAGATGGTCGGCGTCTTCGCACCCGAATGGATCGTGCCGGTCGCCGAGACGCTCAAGGCGCTGGGCGCCGAACGCGCGTGGGTGGCGCATGGCGACGGCTATGACGAGATCACCACAACGGGCGAGACGCATGTGGCGGAGCTCGCAGACGGCCAGATCACCACATTCGTGCTGACGCCCGAGGCGGTCGGACTGAAGCGCTACCGAAAGGAAGAACTGCGTGGCGGCGATGCGGCGTTCAACGCCGCCGCCCTGCGCGGGCTGCTTGAGGGCGCGCCCGGCGCCTATCGCGACACCGTGCTGATGAACGCCGGCGCAGGGCTTGTCGTGGCAGGCAAGGCTGGCTCCATCGGGAACGGCGTGAATCTCGCCGCCGAAGCGATAGACTCAGGCAAGGCGGCAAAGGTTCTCGATCGGCTGGTCGACGTATCCAAGGGGTGAACTTGGTCGATATCCTGAATAAGATCGAGGCCTACAAGCGCGACGAGATCGCGGCCGCCAAGGCGCGGCTGTCGCTCGCCGAAGTCAAGGCGCGCGCGTTGAACGCAGATAAGCCGCGCGGTTTTCTTGCAGCGCTCGAAGCGAAGCGCAACAAGGGCGATTTCGCGCTGATCGCGGAAGTGAAGAAGGCGAGCCCCTCCAAGGGGCTGATCCGCGCCGATTTCGATCCGCCGACGCTCGCCCGCGCTTATGAACTCGGCGGCGCGGCCTGTCTGTCGGTGCTGACCGACACGCCTTCTTTTCAGGGTGCGCCGGAGTTCCTAACGGCGGCCCGCGCAGCGACGAAACTGCCGGCGCTGCGCAAGGACTTCATGTTTGAGCCGTATCAGGTCTACGAAGCGCGCGCCTGGGGTGCGGACGCGATCCTGATCATCATGGCGAGCCTCAACGATACGGACGCCAGGCTGCTGGAAGAGACTGCCACCGAGCTCGGCATGGACTCGCTGATCGAGGTCCACGACGAAGAGGAGACCGAGCGCGCGCTGAAGCTTTCTTCGCGGCTGATCGGCATCAACAACCGCAACCTGCGCACCTTCGAGACGTCGCTGGAGACTTCCGAGCGACTGGCGAAGCTGGTTCCATCCGACCGGCTTCTGGTCGGCGAGAGCGGGATCTTCACGCATGACGACTGCGTCCGACTCGAACGCGCCGGCATCGGCACGTTTCTGGTCGGCGAAAGCCTGATGCGGCAGGTCGATGTTACGGCAGCAACGAAAGCGCTGCTGAACGGCGCGCCGGCCGTACTACAGGCCTGAACATGGGCCGCCTCACCCACCTCGGCGAGGACGGCAAGGCCGACATGGTCGATGTCGGCTCGAAGGAAGAAACCGTACGTACGGCGATCGCCGAGGGCATGGTGACGATGCAGCCGGCAACGCTGAAGACGATCCTCGAAGGCAATGCAAAGAAGGGCGACGTGCTGGGAGCGGCGCGGATCGCCGGCATCATGGCGGCCAAGAAGACATCGGACCTGATCCCGCTCTGCCACCCGCTGATGCTTACCAAGGTGACGGTCGACATCGAGCCTGACGAGACGCTGCCGGGGCTGCGCGTGACGACGATGGCCCGCGTCACCGGCAAGACGGGAGTCGAGATGGAAGCGCTGACCGCGGCGACGGTCGCCTGCCTGACCATCTACGACATGGCCAAGGCTATCGATCGCGGCATGGTCATCTCCGGCATCAGGCTGGTCGAAAAGACAGGCGGCAAGTCGGGCGACTACAGGGCTTACGCATGAGCGGGCTGCTGCCCGTCGACCAAGCGCTGGCGCGTATCCTTGCAGGCGCTGGTCCGGGAGAAGCCGAAATCGTCCCTCTCGCCGAGGCGGCCGGTCGTGTTCTGGCAGGACCTATCCAAGCGCTGCGGACACAGCCGCCGTTCGACGCCTCGGCCATGGATGGATATGCCGTCCGCGCCAGCGACGTCGCTGACATCCCTGCCTGCCTGCAGCTTGTCGGCACGGCTGCGGCGGGCAAGCTTTTTCCGGGCGAGGTCGGCCCCGGGCAGGCAGTGCGGATTTTCACCGGTGCGCCCGTTCCCCACGGGGCCGATACGATCGCGATACAGGAGAATGTCAGGCCGCTCGACGGCGACACGATCGAGGTTCTCGAAACCGTCGCAGCGGGACGCCATATCCGCAAGCGCGGGCTTGATTTCACTGATGGGGAAACGCTGCTGGAAGCGGGGCGGACACTCGACCCAGCCGCGCTGTCGCTCGCCGCATCGGCAAACCATCCTGCCCTGCCGGTCGTCAGGAAGCCGCTCGTCGCGCTTATAGCGACCGGCGACGAACTTCTGCCCCCCGGCAGCGCCACCGGTCCCGACCAGATCATTGCCTCCAACGCCTACGGCGTCGCGGCAATCGCCCAGCAGGCCGGCGCACGCGTCCTCGACCTCGGCATAGCGCCGGACAGGATCGAGGCAATTTCGGACTTGGTGCGCAAGGCTCTCGAGGCTGACGCGGATGTCATCATCACGCTCGGCGGCGCGTCCGTAGGCGACCATGATCTGGTGCACACCGCGCTGAAGCAGATCGGCATGGAGCTCGGTTTCTGGAAGATCGCGATGCGGCCGGGCAAGCCTCTCATGTTCGGGCGCCTTGGCCACACCCGCTGCCTCGGGCTACCCGGAAACCCTGTCGCCAGCCTCGTCTGTTCTCAGCTTTTTTTGAGCCCGTTGCTGGCTCGGCTCGGCGGGCGGCATTACGAAGCGCCCTTCATCGACGCTGTGCTGGGCGGCACGATGGCAGCGAACGATCTGCGCCAGGACTATGTCCGGGCCACCGTGGAATTTCTGCCTGAACGAATCGTGGCGACGCCCTTTGCGATACAGGATTCGTCGATGCTGCGACTGCTGGCCGATGCCGGCGGGCTGATCGTGCGCGAGCCTTTCGCTCCGGAAGTGAAAGCGGGCGATCCTTGCCGCGTTCTGCTGTTACGCTGAACAAAACGTCAACGTATTCATTAAAATTTAAACAGTTGCGGAACACAACTGGAACAGATAGTGTTTGTTCTGGTTTTGTTTGACCTTGATTCCTCGGGGGAATGTCGATGCTGACCCGCAAGCAACATGAGCTCCTGCTCTTCATTCACGAGCGGCTGAAGGAGTCAGGCATTCCACCCTCCTTCGACGAAATGAAGGAAGCGCTCGACCTTGCCTCCAAGTCCGGCATCCACCGGCTGATCACGGCGCTGGAAGAGCGGGGCTTCATCCGCCGCCTGCCGAACCGGGCGCGGGCGCTGGAGGTCATCAGGCTTCCCGATTCCATCGCGCCGGGCCTCAATGCGGCGAAGAAGTTTTCGCCCAGCGTCATCCAGGGCAGCCTCGGGCGCAGCCAGCCGGAGCCGGCGCCGCGAAACCGGTCTGCAAGCAATGACGACGATGCCGGGTCCGTTGCCATCCCTGTGATGGGCCGTATCGCGGCCGGCGTTCCGATCGACGCGATCCAGCACAAGACGCACTCCATCGCCGTGCCGCCGGAAATGCTGTCGGGCGGCGAACACTATGCGCTGGAGGTCAAAGGCGATTCGATGATTGAGGCCGGTATCTTCGACGGCGACACGGTCATCATCAAGAATTCCTCGAGCGCCAATCCGGGTGAGATCGTGGTGGCGCTGGTCGATGACGAGGAAGCCACGTTGAAGCGGTTTCGCCGCAAGGGCGCTTCGATTGCTCTCGAAGCGGCCAACCCCGCTTATGAAACACGGATTTTCGGCCCCGACCGCGTGAAGGTGCAGGGCAAGCTGGTCGGGCTTATCCGCCGCTATTGAGGCGCGGCTTCTTCAGGCGAAATGGGCGTGGCTGTCGGCGTGCGATCGTCGGTGACCGGTTTGTTATCATCACCAGTCTTGGGTGTTGTGCCCGGCTGGTATGGCGGCAGGCCACGGGCGGCGCGCGAGAAGGCGCGCTGAGTGTGCCATGGCCGATACGGTTTTGCGATGGCATACTGGATTGTGGGCTTGCCCGAGCCTGAGAAGGTAACTGCGGCACTTCCGTAGCGTGCAAGATCACGGGACGTCACAACCAGCAGCTCCTTCCAGTTGCAGACATCCTTTGCCGACGCATCCTCAATGAGGATGAACGTGGCGGTGCTGCAGTGATCGGCGGCTGTCGCGGCATCGGGGACAAGCGCCACGACAGCACCGGACGGATGCCGGGCAAGGCAGACGCTCTCGGCGCATGAGAAGCCGGCGGTGACGGTGACGGTCCCGTCGCTTGCAACAGTTCCCTCGCCTTCCGTAGGCCGAACGATTTCCTGTGCCTGCATGGCACGTGACCAGTTGTCGATGGTGAACTGATTGGGGCGTGGGCGGTTGATGGCGATCTGGCCGGCGCCGAGGTCGAGGCCGACGAGCCGGGCGTCTTCCGAGACCAACAGGTCGGGTTGCCGGTCGAACAGCAGGAACAGGCTGGCGAGTGCGACCGGAATGGCGGCGACGCGCAGCCAGGTCGACGTGACGGTGGCGGCAAGCAAGGCTACCGTCAGCACGGCCACCGCCTCCGGCCTGATCATGCCGACCACATCGAGGGGCGATCGTTCCGCGAACCACTGCGCTATCGCGAGCATGACGGACAGTCCGAAACCCATGATCTGGAAAAATGGGCCGTCGAGGCCGAAGGGCATGGCGAGCGAGCCCAGCACCGCGAACGGCATGACTATCACCGAGACCACCGGCATCGCAGTCAGATTGGTGAACAGCCCCAGCGACGGCATCTGCTGAAAGTGCCACGCCGCGTAGATCGCCGTTGCGCCGCCCGCAACTATGGAGGTGACCGCAAGCCCCGCGATCGCGGCCAGCGAAAAGCGAGCCGCCCTGCGCAGCAGCGTACGCTCAGCTACGTGCGCCGACGGACGGTTGCTGCGCCAGTCCGCCCATGCGGCATAGGCGCCGACGAGTGCTGCTGTCGCGGCAAACGACATCTGGAAGCTCGGGCCGATCACCTCATGCGGCGAGACCACGATCACTATGATCGCTGAGATCACGAGATTGCGCAAAGTAAGCGCTGCGCGGTCGAAGAGGACCGCCACGAGCATGACCGCGAGCATGATGAAACTTCGCTGAGCGGCGACCTCCGCGCCGGACATGAACAGGTAGCCGGAAAGCCCGACAAGCGCGACGGTGGCGGCGTATTTCTTCACGGGATGGCGCGAGGAGAAGGAAGGAAACAGGGCGAACCCGGCGCGCATCAGGCCCATGATGGTACCGGCGACAAGCGCCATGTGCAGGCCCGAGATCGAGATGACGTGGTAGATGCCGCTGCGCCGCAGAGCCTCGTTTATCTCCTCCGGTATGCCGGCGCGGACGCCGACCACCAGTGCGGCCGCGATCTCGCCCTCCGGGCCTCCGATATGGCCGCTGATTCGCTCGGCAATAGAGAGGCGCAGCCGTTCGATTGAGGCACCAAACGTTGCAAGCGCAGGCATTGGACCGACGGCAGATGCGCGCTCTGGCCCGCGCAGGAAAAATCCGCTGGCGCCTATGCCGTCGAAATAGCTTTCCAGCGAGAAATCGTAACTTCCCGGCCGCACAGGGCCGGATGGCGGCATGAGGCGGACGAGGCCGACGACAGTCTCGCCAACCGTCACGTCGTCGGGGATGCGCCTCGCCGAGACGCGCACGCGCTCCGGCGCGTAGCGCAGGACGGGTCGCGCCGTGCCGACGACATCGATCGTCAAGCGGACACGGCCATTGGCCATGCGCTCGATCGCGGCCACGCGGCCGGTAAGCTGGGTCGTGATCTCGCCGCCAAGCATCTTGGTGCCGGCGCGCCATGTTTCCGCTTTTGCAAGCAGAACACCGACGAGGCACAGCAGAGCCGCCATGAACGCCATATGCAGCGCCGGCCGACTGCGTGACGCGAACGCCAAAAGCCCAAGACCGGCGGCTGCCGCAGCGAGCGGCAGAACAGCCGGTTCGTCCGCAAGCGAATAATAGGCCAGCGCACCGGCCGCCAGAAAGACCGGCGAGAACAGGAAGGCTATGCCGCGGTCGAGTTCGAGGGAGACGGCGCGCGATATCGCGCGACCGATGCTTTTTCGCGAAGGCAGCGCCGACACGGTTCGCTGGATCGCCGACAGCCTCTGGCCCATAGCCGGTGTGCGCGGCGGACCCTTTTCATCGCCGAGCGTTACGGCAACGCCAGCCACAGCGGAAACGACTGTTCTAGGCCCTGCCTCCGGAAGATTCGCCGGCTTTTCAAAGGGCGCGACTTCGGGAGCGAACATGGCGCGTTCGCCGACACTTTCGGGCGATCCCTCCTTTGCCATGCAGCCCCCACTGCGCCCGATACTTGCACGACGGGCGACCTATGCTACATGAACCCCGACTTTTATCCACCGGTCGCACGCCGGGCTATGCGAGCAGCCCCCCGGACCGCAGTTCGAGAAAAGAATGTCCAAAACCGTCGTCACCCGATTTGCCCCGTCTCCTACCGGTTATCTTCATATCGGCGGGGCGCGGACGGCCCTCTTCAACTGGCTTTATGCGCGCCACACCAAGGGCACGATGCTCCTGCGAATCGAGGACACGGATCGCGAGCGCTCCACGGAGGCGGCCACCACGGCCATCCTGGACGGGCTTTCCTGGCTGGGTCTGCATTGGGAAGGCGAGCCCATATCCCAGTTCGCGCGCGCGGAACGCCATCGCGAGGTGGCCGAGGAACTGGTGCGCAACGGCAAGGCTTATTACGCCTACGAGACCGCCGCCGAGCTCGACGCGATGCGCGAGAAGGCACGCGCCGAGGGCCGGCCGCCGCGCTATGACGGGCGCTGGCGCGACGCCGACGTTTCGGAAGCGCCGGCCGGCGTGAAGCCGGTCGTGCGCATCAAGGCACCGCGCGAAGGCGAGACCATCGTGCGCGACCGCGTGCAGGGGGACGTGAAGTTCCCCAACAAGGATCTGGACGATTTCATCATCCTGCGTTCGGACGGCGTACCGACTTACATGCATGCCGTGGTGGTGGACGATCACGACATGGGCGTGACCCATATCATCCGCGGCGACGATCATCTGACCAACGCGGCGCGCCAGCAGGTCATCTACGACGCCATGGGCTGGGACATTCCGGTCATGGCGCACATTCCGCTCATCCACGGGGCGGATGGGGCAAAACTGTCGAAGCGGCACGGCGCGCTCGGCGTCGATGCCTACAGGGCGATGGGCTACCTTCCCTCGGCGTTGCGCAACTATCTCGTGCGGCTCGGCTGGAGCCATGGCGACGACGAAGTCATGAGCCTGGATGACATGATCCGCTGGTTCGAGATCGAGGATGTCAACAAGGGTGCCGCACGGTTCGACTTCGCCAAGCTCGAGGCGCTCAACGGCGTGCACATGCGCCAGACGGACGATGCCGAGTTGCTCGACATCCTGATCCGCACCCTGCCCTATCTGGAGAACGGCAAGACGATTGCAGACAAGCTCGACGAGCGGACCCGCGCACAGCTTCTGGCCGCCATGCCCGGCCTCAAGGAACGCGCCAAGACGCTGGTGGAACTGGCTGATGGCGCAGCTTTCCTGTTTGCCGAGCGGCCGCTCGCAATCGACGAGAAGGCGAAAGCGCAACTGGGTGAGCAGCAGAAAGAGATCCTGCGCGGCGCATCAGCAGCCTTGAAGGAACTCGATGGCGACTGGACGGCTTCTGCAACCGAAAGCGCCATCCGGGTGTTTGCCGAAGAAAAGGGCGCGAAGCTCGGCGCTGTCGCGCAGCCGTTGCGTGCCGCGCTTACCGGAAGGACCACATCTCCGGGCGTGTTCGACGTGCTGGCCGTTCTCGGTCGAGATGAAAGTCTCGCCCGTATCGCCGATCAAATCGATTAGGACAACGACGCTGTCATTTTTTGCATTGTATCCCGCCTGTTGCGATGCAACATTGGCACCAACCATAAGGGGTGGGACCGCGTTCGGAGTGCCCGGCTTACAGCCGGTTTCAGGTCCGGGCGAACATGCCGCGACAACAACAAAATGGGTAGGCTGAAGGAGGTTGCGATGACAACTGCAAAGCTGGAATTTGCCGGCAAAACCCATGATCTGAAGGTACGAGCCGGAAGCATCGGCCCAGAGGTCATCGACATCGGCGCGCTCTACTCAACGACGGGCGCATTCACCTACGATCCGGGCTTCACCTCCACCGCGAGCTGCGAATCGGGCATCACCTTCATCGACGGCGACAAGGGCATCCTGCTGCATCGCGGATACCCGATCGACCAATTGGCCGAGCACGGCGATTTCCTCGAGGTTTGCTACCTGCTGCTTTATGGCGAACTGCCGACGAAAGCCCAGAAGGACGACTTCGACTATCGCGTGACCCGCCACACGATGGTCCACGAGCAGATGAGCCGTTTCTTCACCGGCTTCCGTCGCGACGCGCATCCGATGGCTGTCATGTGCGGCGTCGTCGGCGCGCTCTCAGCCTTCTACCACGACTCGACCGATATCTCCGATCCCTATCAGCGCATGGTCGCGTCGATGCGCCTGATCGCCAAGATGCCGACGATCGCGGCCATGGCCTACAAGTACCATATCGGCCAGCCCTTTGTGTATCCGAAGAACGATCTCGGCTTCGCGGCCAACTTCCTGCATATGTGCTTCGCCGTGCCTTGCGAAGAATACAAGGTGAACCCAGTGCTGGCACGCGCCATGGAGCGGATCTTCATCCTGCATGCCGACCACGAGCAGAATGCATCGACATCTACCGTGCGTCTCGCAGGCTCCTCCGGCGCCAACCCGTTCGCCTGCATCGCGGCCGGCATTGCTTGCCTCTGGGGCCCGGCGCATGGCGGAGCGAATGAGGCCGCGCTGAACATGCTGTCGGAGATCGGCACGGTCGACCGCATCCCCGAATTTATCGCGCGCGCCAAGGACAAGAGCGACCCGTTCCGGCTGATGGGCTTCGGTCACCGCGTCTACAAAAACTACGACCCGCGCGCCAAGATCATGCAGAAGACCACGCATGAAGTGCTTGGCGAGCTTGGCATCAAGGACGACCCGACATTGGACGTCGCGCTGGAACTCGAAAAGATCGCCCTGCATGATCCGTACTTCATCGAGAAGAAGCTCTATCCGAACATCGACTTCTACTCCGGCATCACGCTGAAGGCGCTCGGTTTCCCCACCACCATGTTCACGGTGCTTTTTGCCGTTGCGCGGACTGTCGGCTGGATCGCTCAGTGGAAGGAAATGATCGAGGATCCGCAGCAGAAGATCGGGCGCCCGCGCCAACTCTACACCGGCGCACCCGAGCGCGACTACGTGCCGATCGCCAAGCGGTAGGCTGTAAAGTACAAGCGCGGGCTGGCTTCACCGCCCGCGCTTTTCGATCTCCCGCAAAACGATTTCCGCCGCGAGTACGCCTGAAGGCCGATCCGTGGCCATGCGGCGCCTGACTTCAGCGAAACCGTCCGTCTGCCAGGCGCGCATCGGCGTGTCGGCGAAAAGCTGCTCCAGCGCACGCGCCAGATATTGCGGCCGGACGAATTCGTCATAGGCTTCGGGCGCAACCGGCCGGTCCGCAATCAGGTTCGGCAGGAGTGCCGACCAGACCTTGATGAACCGGTGCGCCATGCGCGCCACGGCGTCCAGCTTGTAGCATGAGAACATCGGCACGCCGACGAGCGCCAGTTCAAGCGAGACTGTGCCCGACGCGACCAGCGCCGCGTCGGCCTGCCCGAAAGCCTGCCACTTGGCCTGGGCGTCCATGACGATCTCGGGCTTCTGTTCCCATCCCGAAACGGCCTGCCTCACCATGCTCTCGACATGTGGCACTGTCGGCAAGACCAGACGCAGAGCGTTGCCCCGCGCGCGCAGGAGAGAGACTGTTTCGCCGAACGGTCCAATCAGCTTGCTGACCTCCCCGCGCCGCGAACCCGGCAGGATAAGCAGCGTTTTCTGACGATCCGGCGACCAATCGCGCGGAGCGGCTTGTGCTGCGGCTGCCGCAATCAAAGCGGGATCGCTGGTCAATCTGTGCCCGACGAACGTGCCAGCCGGCCCGCCAAGGCGAACGAGTTCGGCCGGCTCGAACGGCAGGATGCAGAGGACGTGGTCGACATAGGGCTTCATCTCGACCGCCCTGCCCGGCCGCCACGCCCAGACGCTCGGGCAGATGTAATGGACGATGGGAATGCCCGGTGCGAGGGCGCGAACCTTCCTGGCGACACGCAGCGTGAAATCCGGGCTGTCGATGGTGATCAGGCAGTCAGGCTTCGCCCCGGCGATCGCGCGCGCGGTGGCGCCTATGCGTTTGACGAGACGAGGAAGGTCGCGGATCACCGCGCTCAAGCCCATCAGCGCAATCTCGCCTGCAGGAAACAGCGACTTCAGACCGTGCGCCTCGAGGTGACGGCCGCCGACGCCGACGAGTTCCACCTCACGCGCTGTCGCGGCCACGAGCGCGGCAACGATATCCGAGCCGAGAAGGTCGCCGGATTCCTCACCGGCGACGATACCGATTTTGAGGGGACGCACTTTGCTCACGGTCGCTTTCCCGGAGGCAGGCCTACCACGAAAAGTCCACGCTTGTTCGCCTCAGCGAAGACGCTTGCGGCGTCTACCACGAGCGAGCGATCCGCCTCCACGCCGATGCCCGCGAGGCCGGCTTCATGTGCCGCGATCACCGTCGCCGGTCCGATCGCCGGAAGGTCCATGCGCAGCTCCTGCCCAGGCTTGGCGCATTTGACGAGGACGCCACGCTTCTTGCCCGCGATGCGGCCGTGTCCGCGCATGGCCTTCACCCGCTCGAGCAGGCCGTCGGTGCCTTCAATACCTTCCAGCGCTATTGCCCGGCCGCCGATCGCCACGGCACCTTGCCCAATGTCGAGCATGCCGATCGCGCGGGCCGCTTCGGCAGCCGCGTCCAGATCGCGCCAGTCGGCTTCCAACGGGCTCGCATCGGTCATGGAACCGTGGGACGCCAGCAAATCTGGGGCAATCTCATGTGCGCCCAAAACCTTGATGCCGCGCGACTCCATCATTCCGACGAGAGTGCGCAGGACGCCGTCGTCACCCTTGGTGACGTTTGCGAGGATGCGCGGCATCAGGCGAAACAACGCCAGGCTGGGTCTGAGATTGCTGAGCTTCGGGCGGCGAGAGATTCCGCCGACGAAGACAGCATGCGAAGCGCCGTTTCGC
Organism: Mesorhizobium quangtriensis; assembly: GCF_040081925.1. NCBI lineage: Bacteria > Pseudomonadati > Pseudomonadota > Alphaproteobacteria > Hyphomicrobiales > Phyllobacteriaceae > Mesorhizobium > Mesorhizobium quangtriensis. The sequence goes on along the minus strand of NZ_JBEBMF010000003.1, from coordinate 462,287 downwards.
TTCAGCAACGGCCCCAAATCTGCAAAACTCTCAAGCTCGACCTTCTGGTGATCGTAGGAAGCCAGACTCTCGTCGGCCTCGCCATTCACCATTACCACGAACGGCGGATATCCCCCGGCGGCGAGTTTTTCGGCGAGATCGATGGGCAACCGGCCGCTGCCGGCGACGATGGCTACCTTGTCGCCGACGCCGAGCTTCAGACCACCGTGCGCCTCAGTCGTCGTCATCGTCGCTGTCTGCACCCTCGCGCAGCGGCGGAACGGTCAGCGGGCGTTTTCCGCGTGCGTGGATGAAGTCGAGGATGTCGCGCACGATCGGCGTCTGGCCGAACTGCTTCTCGGCTTCCGGCAGGCTTTCGGACAGCGGCTTCGCGGGGTCGAAAATCATCCTGTACGCCCGGCGCAAGGCATGGATGTCCTCACGCGATACGCCGGAGCGCTTCATGCCGATGATGTTCAGGCCGCGCAGGTTTGCGTGGTTGCCCGCCACGATGCCGAAGGGGATCACGTCGCCCGCGACAGCGGCGCAACCGCCAACGAATGCATGATGGCCAATCCGCCCAAACTGATGGACCGCAGCCAGTCCGCCGATGATGACGTTGTTGCCAACCTCGACATGGCCGCCCAGGGTCGCGACATTCGCCATCGTCACATTGTCGCCAACGATGCAGTCATGCGCGATATGGGAGAAAGCGAGGAAATTGCCGTTTTCGCCGACTGTGGTCTCGCCCCGGCTGGTATCGGTGCCGCGGTTCATCGTGACGCCTTCGCGGATCGTGCAATTCCTGCCGACCACGAGGGTGGTCGGGCCGCCCTTGTGCTTGGTGTTCTGGGGCGGGCCACCCAGCACCGCCGTCGGCGCGACCTTGCAGCCTTCGCCCAGCGTAACGCCAGAGTGAACGGTAACTCGGCTGGTGAGTTCGACCCGGTCACCGAGCCGCGCTCCGGACTCGACATGACAAAACGGACCGATGACGACACCCGTCCCCAACTGCGCGCCCGGTTCGACCAGCGCGAGGGGATGTATAACCGTCTCGGTGCTTGCGATGCCATCCATCAGGATTGTCCCGGAGGCGTCAGCATCGCCGCGAGTTCCGCCTCGGCGACCATCGCGCCATCTACAAAGGCTTCGCAGGCGTAGCGGAAGATGCTGCCTCTCCGTTTCACCTTCCTGACCTTCATCTCCAGCCTGTCACCCGGCACGACAGGCTTGCGGAACTTTGCTCCGTCGATGGTAAGGAAGTAGACCAGCGACGGACTGTCCGTTGCAGCCGCATGGATCGCGATCGCGCCGGCGGTCTGCGCCATCGCCTCTATGATGAGGACACCGGGCATCACCGGCTGACCGGGAAAATGCCCCTGGAAATGCGGCTCGTTGAACGTCACGCACTTGATGCCTGTGGCCGACTCGTCGCCGTCAATGTCGATGATGCGATCAACAAGCAACATGGGATAGCGATGCGGCAGCAGCTTGAGCAGGCCGAGGATATCGACCGTTTCGAGCGTTTTCTCAGCCATCGCCTTTACCTCGCTTGGACCGTTCGGCGGAAAGTTTGCGAAGGGTAGCGAGGTTGCGCCACGCCATCGCAGCCGGCTCGGCGGGATAACCGCCCCAAATCTCGCCGGGCGGGACGTTATTCATGAATCCGCTGCCCGCCGCAAGATGCGCCCCGCTGCCGATGGTCAGATGGTCGGCGATTCCAACGCCGCCGCCCATGAGCACGTTGTCTCCCACCGTCACCGAACCGGAAATGCCGGTACGGCCGGCGATCAGGCAATTGCGTCCGATCCGGACGTTGTGGGCGATCTGGACGAGATTGTCGATCTTGGTGTTCTCGCCAATGACCGTGTCGGAAAGCGCGCCCCTGTCGACCGCGGAATTCGCACCAATCTCGACGTTGTCCTGAATGACGACCCGCCCGATCTGCGGGATGCGTTCCGGCCCGGCCGCGCCGCCGGTGAAACCGAAACCATCCTGCCCGATGCGTGCGCCGGGATGGAGGATGACGCGGTTGCCGATCAGCGCGTATTGCACGCTGACGGAAGGACCTATGTAGCAGTCGCGGCCGATCTGGGTCAGCCTGCCGATGATTGCGTTCGGTGCGATGATCGTGCCCGCCCCGATTGCGACGCCGGGACCGATGACCGCCCCGGCCTCGACGATCACGCCCGGCTCAAGTCGCGCGGTCGGATCGATGATCGCATGCCGCGAAATCCCGATCTCGCCGGTCATGGTTTCCGGGGACGCCGCCGGCGGGAACATAAGCCGCCCAACCTGCGCGAACGCGGCCTGCGGCCGCTTTGTCACCAGCACGGCAATGCCGGATTTTACCTTCTGCGCCACGTCCGCCGAGCAAAGGATGGCGGCTGCGTCGAGAGCTTCGACGAGATGGCCGTTGTTCCTGCCTTCGACGAAGACAAGCATGCCGTCCCCGCCTTCGGAAGCGGAGGCAATGCCGGCAATCTCGATGTTCGCGTGAGCTGCATCGGAAAGGGAGGCACCGGTCAAATCCGCCACCTCAGCCGCCGTATAGCGGCGGGTCGGCACGAAAAACACCGGGTCCGTCATGCGATTTGGGTATCCAGATTAGCCACGTCCCGGCCATGCAGCCGGGACAAAGGCATCCACGACGCTAGAAGCGGGTGGACATGCCGAAGTTGAATTCCTGCACTTCGTCCTGGTCCTGCTTGACGACCGGGATTGCATAGTCAACGCGGATCGGGCCGAACGGCGAGGCCCAGATAAGGCCGGCGCCAACCGAAGCACGCCATTCCATGCCCGCGCCCTGAACATCCACACCTGCCATGCTGATGTCGTTGCCATAAAGCGTTGCCGCATCGGCAAAAAGCGCGCCGCGCAGGCCGAGGCTTTCTGGAACGATCGGCATCGGGAACTGCGTTTCCACGGAGGCATTGAAGTAGGTCGTGCCGCCGAGATGATCATTGTCTCCGTCAGCATCGTAGGGGCCAATGCCACCATACTTGAAGCCGCGGATCATGCGATCGTTGCTTTGGAAGTGATCAAACACGCGCAGGCCGTCATTATCCCAGGCATAAACGTGTCCAGCACCGCCGCTGACCAGTCCGACGACATCCAATTCCTCGGACAGGGTCTGGTAGTATGTTGCGCGTGCCGTCCCCTTCACGAACTGAGCGTCACCGCCGAGGCCAGCGACCTCAAGGATAGCAGCCGCGTAGATCCCGGAATGCGGGCTCTGCATGTTGTCGATGGTGTTGTAGACCAGACCAGCAGAGACGGACGACTTTAGCCATGGGCTGTTTTGCACGGCATCAACGATAGCCAATGATACACCGCAATATGCAGGGACCGAGATGTCGGTACAGCTGTCGTCAAGATTGTATTCTTCTTGAGACAGGTTGTAGGCGAGCTGTGTCGTCAAGTTCTCGGTGATCGGCAGGCCGAAGCGGATCGTGCCGCCGGTGGTCGTGCTGTCATACTGATCGTAGTTGCGGGTACGGTAGTAGACGTCGAAACCGGCGGCGATGCGCCGGCCGAGGAAGTAGGGCTCGGTGAACGAAAGCTGGTAGTTGCGTGTGTCGGCACCGCCGCCGGCCGACAGCTTGATGAACTGGCCACGGCCGAGGAAGTTCTTTTCGCTGATCGAGCCTTCGAGCTGCGCACCGGGCGATTCACCGCCCGTCGTATAACCAGCGCCGATGGAGAACTCACCGGTCGACTTCTCGACGAGATCCACGACCAGAACCACCTGGTCGGCTTCCGAGCCGGGCGCAGTCGAAACCTCGACCGTCTCGAAGAAGCCAAGAGCTTCCAGCCGGCGCTTGGCGCGCTGGATCAGAACCTGATTGAACGCATCGCCTTCGCTGACCTCGAACTCGCGACGGATGACGTAGTCGCGGGTTCGCGTGTTGCCGCGAATCTCGATGCGCTCGACATAGGCCTTGGCGCCCTGATCGATCGCATAGGTAACCGAAATCGTGCGGTTTTCGAAATTGCGATCACCGCGCGGCGTCACCTGCGCGAACGCGTAACCCATGCCGGCCAGATTCTCGGTGAGCTTGATGATCGAGTCTTCGATGTTCTTGGCGTTGTAGACGTCGCCCGGCTTCGTTTCGACCAGCGGCAACAGCGTCTCGCCCGGTACATCGGGGAGAGTGCTGTCGACAGTGATGTCGCTGAAGGTGTAGCGCTGGCCTTCATCGATGGTGAAGGTGACCGTGTATTCGTTGGTCGCCTCATCAAGCTCGCCGAACGCCGACACGACCTGGAAGTCGGCATAGCCGCGGTTGAAGTAGAAGCGACGTAGCGCCTCCTCGTCGGCCTTCAACCGATCTTCCGCATAGATGTCGTCGCGCAGGACGAAAGACAGGACCGTCGACTTCTTTGTTGAGACGACATCCGAAAGGCGGCGAGCGCTGAAGGCCTGATTGCCGACAAAGTTGACGTTCTTGATCTTGGTGCGACCACCCTCGTTGATCTCGAACACGACGTTGACGCGGTTGTCTCCAAGATCGATGGTCCGGGCGTTCACGGTCGCGTCGTCGCGGCCGATAACGGAATAGGCCTGCCGAATGGCCTCCGCGTCGGCCTCCATCTGGTCGGGCGAAAAAGTCGCGCGCGGCTTCAACTGGACCGTCAGCGTGAGCTGAGCGTCCTTGATCTTCTTGTTGCCCTGGAACAGGACCTGATTGACCACCTGATATTCGGAGACCTGGACAACCAGCGTTCCCCCAACCTGGTTCACGCTCACGTCAGAAAACAGACCGGTGCTGAAAAGGGCCTTCACCGACTCGTCGATGTCGGCCGCCGAGAAATTGCGGCCGGGCTTGATGGTCAGATATTCGCGGATCGTCTGCGCATCGACACGCTGATTCCCGCGAACCTCAATCGAGGAAACGACTGCTGCCTGCGCAACGGACACCACTGCAAACTGCGCCACCAATGCGCCAGGCACAGTCAAGGCCGCAGACAATGCTACCGCCGAAGCGGCGCTAAAGAACCCGGATGCTGCCTTCATTGTATGCTTATAAACCCTTTTTCTCGAAGTCCCCACGGCGAGAAAACCGGACGTCGCGGTGCATTTCTCTCACCGTAATAACCGGATTTCCCCCACAAGCAAGGCTCCTGGTTAATTTGTGTTTACTTAACCAAGCCGCGTTGCTTTCGCGTCACGCATATCCCGCGTCATGGTAAACGCGATCTCAATTCCTACTGCAGGCACGCCAAATTCGTTCATGATTTCAACATCCAAAGAGGTCGTTCCAGAACACGAAGGCCATGAAGCCCAGAACAAGGAACATGCCGACACGATAGACGGCCTCCATGGCCCTCTCGGAGACCGGACGGCCCTTGATGGCCTCCAATCCGTAGAAGACGAGATGCCCTCCATCCAGAGGCGGAATGGGCAGCAGATTGAGGATGCCAATGCCCACCGAAAGCAACGCGACCAATTGAACCAGCCACTCGAATCCGAGCTTTGCCGCCTTGCCGGCCATGTCCGCGATCTTCACCGGCCCGCCGAGTTGGCACTTGTCCTCACGCCCCACGACAAAGCGTTTCAAGAATTGACCGGTGCGGACGACGATGTGCCCGGTCTCGCGCACCGCTTCGACCAGCGCACCGCCTGGCGAGAAGGTGACGACGCGCGGCTGGCCCGATTCGGGGGTGCTGACGACACCAATGACGCCGACCTTGATCACGTTTCCGAGCGCATCGGTCTGCTCCATGATCTCGGGCGTCGCGGTGACCGTTATCTTTTCCTCGCCCCTGGCAAGGACGAAAACGAGCGGGTCACCGGCGCGACCTGACACGAGGCGCTGGACATCTGAGAATGATTCGACGGGAGTGCCGTCCACGCTGACGAAGCGGTCGCCTGGCATGAAGCCTGCGGCGGCGGCCGGGCTTCCCTCACGAACCTCCGCGACGACTGGATCGGAAACGACCTTGCCGTAAACCGAGAACATCACGGCGAAAACCGCGATGGTGAGCAGGAAATTGAACGCGGGTCCGGCGAATACCGTCAGCGCACGCTTCCAGACCGCTTGCGTGTGAAACGCGACCTTTTTTTCCTCGGCCGTCAGCTTGTCTATCTCACCCGCGTCGGGGGTGCTGGTGGCGTTAATGTCGCCCACAAACTTAACGTAGCCGCCAAGCGGAATCGCGGAGAGCTTCCAGCGCGTGCCGTGACGGTCGTTGAAGCCGACAAGTTCCGGCCCGAAACCGATCGAGAACGCATGGACGCCGATGCCGCACCAGCGGCCAACGAGATAGTGGCCCATCTCGTGAACGAAGACGACCACCGTGAGCACGAAAAGGAACGGGATGAGGGTGCCGACCAAAAGGCTGTCGGCACCAAGAAATGTGGACAAGGTCTCGCTCAAATCGTTCCCTCAGACGTCGTAGCGCAGCGGCCAGTGTGGCCCGAATACGGGCGAATCCGTGGCATGCGCAGTCATGCCCGACATTCAGTTCGCAAACAAAGCTTGCGCGGGGTTGTCTGCGCCGCCGAGAATCGCACCCACGGCAAAGAGGACAAAGGCGGCAACGACAAGACCGTCAACACGGTCCATGACGCCGCCGTGGCCGGGTATGAGATTGCCCGAATCCTTCACGCCATGGCGTCGTTTGACCCATGATTCGAACAGATCGCCGGCCTGCGAGACGACCGACAGCAGAAATGCCACCAGCGCGATCAGAAACAGATTGGCGAGGCCGGCGTAGAGCCCGACCGCCAACCCTGCCAGAACTCCACCGACGATGCCGCCGATTGCGCCGCTTCGCGTCTTGCCGGGAGAGATCGCAGGAGCGAGTTTGGGGCCGCCCACCGAGCGGCCGACGAAATACGCGCAAATGTCCGTCGCCCAGACCACGGCGAACAGGAACAGGATGGCGGTCAGGCCTGCCGTATCAACGCCGCGCAGGGCAGCCAGCGAGATGCCCGAGAGGCCACAGTAAAGCAGACCCGCGGGGACCCATAAATTCTGGCCGGAAAGGCGACCTTCCACGGCGCTCAGCATTGTCGAAAATGCGAGCAGGATCAGAAGGCTTAACGACGAATAGCCAAGTATCGCTCCAAGCATGATGGCGGCGAGAAAGGCTGCAGCGACGAACTTCTGCCGGGCGTTACCCTCGGTCCGTGACATGGCGCACCATTCGTAGAACATCGCGCCTGCAATGGCCGCCGCTAGCAACCGGAACGGCAGACCGCCCACAAAGGTGATAGCCAAGACGACCACCGCAAGGACGATGGCCGAAATGATCCTGAGCTGGAGGTTGCTCATGCGTCCGGAGGAAGCCGAACCCGTCACGATGCGACACCTGCGGGAACGCTTTCGGCAACCGTGGCTCCGAAGCGCCTCTCGCGCGCCGCATACTGTCGCAATGACTCGGCAAAGTGCTCCCGCGTGAAATCGGGCCAGAAGCAGGACAGGAAGACGAATTCGCTGTAGGCCGACTGCCAGGGCAGGAAGTTGGAGATGCGCTGTTCGCCGCTGGTGCGGATGACGAGATCGGGGTCGGGTATGCCCGATGTGTCCAGGAAGTCGGCGAACCCTTCAGACGTCAGGTTTGCCGGATCCAGTTCGCCTTTGACTGCTGCCTCTGCGATTCTTCGCGCAGCCCGCACGATCTCATCCCTGCCCCCATAGTTGAAGGCGATCACAAGGTTCAGTGCACGATTGGAAGCGGTCAGCGTCTCTGCCTCTTCGAGCAGTGCCGCGATGTCGGGAGCGAGGCCCTCCCGCTCACCGATGATCCTCACCCGGACGCCGCTGTGGTGCAATTCAGCCAAATCGCGGCGGATGAAGAGCTTCAACAGGCCCATGAGGTCGCTGACCTCGGTCTTGGGGCGCGACCAGTTTTCGGACGAGAAGGCGTAGACGGTCAGCCAGGACACCCCGGCATCGCCGGCGGCGCGCACGGCCTTTCGCAGCGCCTCGACGCCTGCCCGATGGCCTGCAACACGGGGCAATCCGCGCGCCTTTGCCCAACGGCCGTTGCCATCCATGATGATCGCGACATGCTCGGGCGTCGTCATCTCGTCTCTTTCATCCCCGCCACGCGCAGGGACAACAAAGCAGGTTTCTCAAACCTGCATGATCTCGGCTTCCTTGTCGGCCAGCAAGCGGTCAATCGAGGAAATCGTCTCATCTGTCAGCTTCTGGACCCTGTCCGATTCCCGCCGATGATCGTCTTCGCCGATGTCGCCATCCTTCTCGGCCTTTTTCAGGAAGTCCATACCGTCACGGCGGACATGGCGGATGGCCACTCGTGCGTTCTCGGCATAGCCGTGAGCGACCTTCACCAGTTCCTTGCGGCGCTGCTCGTTCAGTTCTGGCAGAGGAATGCGCAAATTCACGCCGTCGACGATCGGGTTGAAGCCCAGATTCGCCTCGCGAATCGAGCGATCGACCGCGCTGACGAGGGACTTATCCCACACGTTGACCGAGATCATGCGCGGCTCCGGCACGGTAACGTTCGCCACCTGGTTCAGCGGCATATCCGACCCGTATGCCTTCACCACAACCGCGTCCAAAAGGTTGCTGGAGGCGCGCCCCGTGCGCAGCGAAGCGATGTCATGCTTGAAGGCGTTGATCGCCCCATCCATGCGTCGATGGATATCCTCGAAATCTCCGTTTGCCATGTTCGTCTCCTCGAACTCTTGCCGTTCGGTTCTTGTTCTTAATCCGCCACGACGGTGCAACGACCGCCGCCACGCAGGATTTCTCCGAAACCGCCCTGCTCATGGATCGAGTAGACGATTATCGGAATGTGGTTTTCACGCGCAAGCGCGATTGCCGCTGTGTCCATGATGGACAGGCCCTTCGCGATCACTTCCCCATGGGTGATCTGCTCGTAACGGGTCGCCTTCGGGTCTTTCTTGGGGTCGGCCGAATAGACTCCGTCCACCTGCGTACCCTTGAACAGAGCATCCGCGCCGATTTCCGCCGCACGCAGCGCGGCTGCCGAATCGGTTGTGAAGAACGGGTTGCCGGTGCCGCCTGCGAAGATAACGACCTTGCCTTGATCCATGTAGGCCGTCGCCTGGCGCTGCGAGAAGCTCTCGCAGAGTTCCGGCATGGCGATCGCCGACAGCACGACCGCGTCGACGCCGAGTTTCACCAACGAGGTGCGCAACGCCAGCGAATTGATAACCGTGGCAAGCATGCCCATGTGGTCGCCGGTAACGCGGTCGCCGCCCTTGGAGGCAACGGCAACGCCGCGGAAGATATTGCCGCCGCCGATGACGACGCCGACTTCGATCCCCATGGCGCGGGCCTCGGCAATGTCGGCTGCTATGCGATCGACGACCGAGACATCGATGCCGAAATGCTGCTCTCCCATCAGGGCCTCGCCCGATGCCTTGAGGAGGACACGTCGGTATCGGGGCTTTGCCGTCATGGGTTCCTCGTGGATGGTGGGCCGCTGCGCCGGGTTGCGATACACGAAGGGCGCCGCGATGTCACGCGGCGCCCTTCAGTTTCAGAGTCCGAAACGGCCTAGAAGCGGTTGATGCCGCGTTACTTTTTGACCGTGGCGGCGACTTCCGCCGCGAAGTCGGAGACTTCCTTCTCGATGCCCTCGCCCAACGCGAAACGGACGAAGCCAGTGAGTTTCGCCGGCGCGCCGATCTCCTTCTCGGCATCCTTCAGGGCCTTCTCGACGGTAATGTCGGGATTGAGCACGAAGGCCTGCTTCAGGAGCACGACTTCCTCGTAGAACTTGCGCAGACGACCCTCGACCATCTTCTCGATGATGTTCTCCGGCTTGCCCGACTGACGCGCCTGATCGGAGAAGATCGCCTTCTCACGCTCTACCGCTGCCGGGTCCAGAGCATCGACGTCGAGCGACATCGGGTTGGTCGCGGCGACGTGCATGGCGACCTGACGCGCGATGGCGTTGGCAGCCTCGGCGTTGCCGGATGTCTCGACGGCCACGAGCACGCCGAGCTTGCCGAGGCCATCGGCAACCGCGTTGTGCACGTAGGTCGCGACGGCGCCCTGCGAGACCGACAGCTTGGCTGCACGGCGGAAAGAAATGTTCTCGCCAATGGTGCCGACGGCATCCTTGACCACTTCAGCAACCGTCTTCTCGTTGCCCGGATACTTCTCGTGCTCGACCTTTGCCTGGTCGCCGCCGAAAGCGAGCGCGACCTTGGCGATGTTGCGCACGAGATCCTGGAACTGGTCGTTGCGGGCAACGAAGTCGGTCTCGGAGTTAACCTCGACCACGACCGCCTCGCGGAGACCGGAATCGACGCCGATCAAGCCCTCGGCGGCCGTGCGGCCGGCCTTCTTGTCGGCCTTCGAGATGCCCTTCTTGCGCAGCCAATCGACCGCCTCTTCCATGTTGCCGTTGGTCTCGGTCAGGGCTGCCTTGCAGTCCATCATGCCCGCGCCGGTAAGCTCGCGGAGTTCCTTCACCATCGCTGCGGTAATGCTCATCGTTGCCTCTTTCTCGAAACGGACCGGAGCACCATCGGTTCTCAATGGCGCTCCGGAACGGCAATTCCTAAAATATTCGTTTGAAGGCCAAGCGACGGCCTCCAGATTTCAGCCGGAAATCAGGCTTCCGGCTTGGCTTCGACTTCACCGAGCGTCGGCTCGACCGGAGCTTCGACCGAAGCGCCGACATCGACGCCGAACGAGCCCTGCTGACGGGCGATGCCGTCGATGGCAGCTTTGGCGATCAGATCGCAGTAAAGCTGGATCGCGCGGGCCGCGTCGTCGTTGCCGGGGATCGGGAAGTCGATCAGGTCCGGATCGCAGTTGGAGTCGATGATCGCGACGACCGGGATGCCGAGACGCTTGGCCTCGAGGATCGCAATCGCTTCCTTGTTGGTGTCGACGACGAACATCAGGTCGGGGGTCGAGCCCATGTCCTTGATGCCGCCGAGGGCCTTGTCGAGCTTCTCGCGCTCGCGGTCGAGGTTCAGGCGCTCCTTCTTGGTGAAGCCCTGGCCGCCTTCGCCGGAAAGGATCTCGTCCAGCTTGCGCAGACGGGCGATCGAGTTGGAGATCGTCTTCCAGTTCGTCAGCATGCCGCCGAGCCAGCGGGAGTTGACGTAGTACTGGGCCGAACGCTGAGCCGCATCGGCGACAATGTCGGACGCCTGACGCTTGGTGCCGACGAAGAGAACGCGGCCGCCCTTGGCGACGGTGTCGGAAACCTGCTTCAGAGCCTGATGCAGCAGCGGCACGGTCTGCGAGAGGTCGATGATGTGGATGTTGTTGCGGGCGCCATAAATGTATGGGCCCATCTTCGGGTTCCAGCGGTGGGTCTGGTGGCCGAAGTGAACACCAGCTTCCAAAAGCTGGCGCATGCTGAAGTCTGGCAGAGCCATTCAAAAGTTCCTTTCCGGTTGGCCTCCACGGACGTAGATGTCTCTCGACATCACCGGCGGTCGCCGCCGGATTTCTCCCGGCCGGAAACCAAGTCCGTGTGTGGAATGGGCGCGCATATAGCCGCTAAGGCCGGGCAATGCAAGCCGTGCAGGCCGTCAGGAGCGCATTGCGCATCTGTTTAACATTTCCTGCCAATTATGTAGTCATAGCTCGACATTGGTTCGCCGTCAGAGAAATGCGTTGATGAAGCGATACGAAAAGCCACAGTTGAACAAGCGTGTCGTTCTTCAGGCGGTTGCCGCACAGTCCATCTATTCGCCGCCACCAGATTCGACGGGCAATGGTAATGAAAACGGCGATGACGAGGGCGGCGTTATTATCTAACCCGTAGATCAACCCAATCGCGGAAGGCCGGAAAGCCCAGGCCCAGATTTCAAACGCGCTCGACCAGGCGCAGTTTCTGTACGCCTGGGCGATGTACCTTGCCGTTCGCAACCTTCACCCGACGGAAGACCGCGACGATCTCCTCGCGGTTGCAGGCGATGGCCCCTGCCCGGAGCGCCCTCGTCCGTTCCAGACCCGTGAGATCATAGTGCGGCGCTGATGTCTTGGGCGGTCCCTGATATAGGAGGCGGTGAATGCCGATGATCGCTGCGAAGCGGTGGAGTTCGTCCTCGCTGTCGGCAAGCATGTGGCACCATTTGTGCCCGGCCCAGCGCCAGATCGGATCGTCGACGTAGACCGCCACGCGGTGGCGATCCCTATTTGTCGCAGGTCGTTGCGTCGTCGGGCTCGAACACCGCGAGGTCGACCAGACGGCCATGGATGATGAAATCGCCGTAGTCCATGTCGAGGTCGCGTGTCAGGCCGTTTTCATAGAGCTTGAAGCTGATGCGGTAGTCGGGCGTTTCCTCGCCGCCTTCGCTGGTCTCGTCGAAATAAGCGATATCGACAGGCCAGAACTTCTCGGCACTCAGCGTGTTCAGCGCCTTGTACTCGGGATCGCTTGCCGATGCGCCGGCCGGCTTGCCGACGACAACGGTGGTGGTCATCGCCTTGTCGGCATCCTCGGAACCATCGAATATGCTCGTCTCGTAGAAGGTCTCGCCAGATTTGGCGCGCGTGATCAGGTCGAGGAGGTGCTGGGTCGGAAACTGGGTTGGCTTCAACTCGAAGCTCTTGGTTTCAGGCTTGTCGATCTGGATCTTGACGCCGGCGGCCACCCGCGTCGCGTTGCCGCGCAGTTCCTTGTCGAGGTTCTGGTCGGTGTAGGATTTGGTCACGAAGCTGAAAGACTTGCCGTCGGCGTCCTCGAAGGTCGTTGTCTGCTGGTCGGTCATCTGCGACGCCTCGGTGGTGCTCGACTGCGTCACGTAGCGGAAGCGCACGGTATAGCCTTCGCAGGCCGAACCTCTCAGTTCGTAGACCATGCGGCCGGAAATGCCGGTTATGCCCGAACGCTCCGAAGCCTCGGTCAGATTGAGGTCGTAGACAGCCCGGTGCTGGATCAGCGGCACAGCGCCGGCGATGCCAACGCCGATCGCGAGAAACGACAAAGTGAGAGACGGAACAAAGATGGAGCGCAATGCGCGCATGAATAACTCCTGCCGAAAGCGGCCAATGCCGCCTTAAAGTTGTTCCACCATAAAAAAACTCGTGGCGGAAGCGAGGCAAAAATAGCAGTTTCGGCCGCCACGCAGGCTCATGGTTATAGAAGAGATAGGACAAACCCGATGGGCGATACAATCGAAAAGCGGCTAAGCGATCTTGGCGTGACCTTGCCGGCCGCAGCCGCGCCTGCCGCCAACTATGTGCCGTTCGTGCGCAGCGGCAACCTTCTCTTCACCGCCGGGCAACTGCCGCTCAAGGATGGCAAGCTCCAGGCCTCGGGCCTGCTTGGCCGGGACGTCGATACTGCAGGTGGGCGCGAAGCCGCGAAATTCTGCGCCATCAACATATTGGCCCAGGCCAAGGCGGCGCTTGGCGACATCGAGAAGATCGTGCGTCTCGTCAAGATTACCGTCTTCGTCGCCTCGACGCCGGATTTCACCGAACAGCATCTGGTCGCCAACGGCGCATCCGACTTCCTGGCCGAGGTGCTCGGCGAACGCGGAAAGCATGCGAGGTCTGCGGTGGGGACGGCATCATTGCCCCTCAACGCCGCCGTCGAGGCGGAAGCGGTCATCGAGGTTGCGTAAATCATGAAGAAGATCGCCTGGCTGACCAAACGCCCGATCGCGCATCGCGGCTTGCACGACCTGAACAAGAAGGTCTGGGAGAACACGCTCACAGCCGCGAGCCGCGCGGTCGCGAAAAACTTCGCCATCGAATGCGACGTGCATCTTTCCTCCGACCGTGTTCCCATCGTCATCCACGACGATGACCTGAAGCGTCTTACCGGCGAAGATGGTTTTGTCTGGCAGCGCACGGCGGCCGAGTTGCGACAACTCAAGGTCGGCGGCACCAAGGATCACGTGCCGCTGCTGTCCGATCTCCTCGGGCTCGTGCGCGGCAAGGTTCCGCTGGTGATTGAACTCAAGGGCACACCCGGCCATGACGATGGGCTGGTCGAGGCCGTCGCCGCCCATTTGAAGGACTACAAGGGCAAGGTTGCGATCATGTCCTTCGATCACTGGCTGATCCGTGACTTCAGGAAATACATGCCCGAAATACCGGCCGGTCTGACCGCCTATGGCAAGGAGACCAAGCTGGTCGAGGCGCATTTCGCCATGCTGGCGCACGATCTTGATTTCACCTCCTACGCTGCCGGAGACCTTCCCAATCCTTTCGTCAGCTTCGTGCGAGACAGGCTGAAGATGCCGGTCATCACCTGGACGATCCGCGACAAGCCGGCGATAGACCTTACTTTCCGGTACGCCGACCAGATGACGTTCGAGGGGTTCGACCCGGACAGGGTGCTCGCGTAGCTGACCAGCTTGCTTATGCTGCACGGCAACATACATTGACCGTGCAATGGCAAGCGAACCGGACAGCACCAACAAGCCCGCCACAGACGGCGGGTTTTCCGTCGGCGTAGCTTCGAGCATCGGCGCGTTCACCAAAGAAGAGTGGGATGGCTTTGCCGGAGCCTCTCGCGATGAATCCGGGACTCCCTACAACCCATTCGTTTCGTTCGACTTTCTCCACATATTGGAGGAGTCCGGCTGCGCAGGGCGCAAGACCGGCTGGCAGGGTCATCACCTGCGGCTGGAAGATGCTTCGGGCAAGCTCGTCGGCGCTGTTCCCTGCTATCTGAAATCTCACAGCCAGGGGGAATATGTGTTCGACCACGGCTGGGCCGACGCCCTTGAACGCGCCGGCGGCGACTACTACCCGAAGCTTCAGGCGAGCGTCCCTTTCACCCCGGCTACTGGCCCGCGCCTGCTGGTGAGCCGGAACGCCGGTTCGGCGACGGCCAAGGCTGCCCTGGCCGAAGGGCTTAAGCAGGTGACGCGCCACATCGGCGTTTCGTCAGCGCACGTCACCTTCGCCGAGGATGACGACATGGCAGCGCTGGAAGCCGCAGGATATCTGCGCCGCACCGACCAGCAATTCCACTTCATCAACGAAGGCTACCTTGGCTATGACGACTTCCTCGCCACGCTGGCCTCGCGCAAGCGAAAGGCACTGAAGAAGGAGCGGCGCCAAGCGCTCGGAAGCGGCATCTCGATCGACTGGCTGACCGGCAGCGACCTGACCGAAAGCGTGTGGGACGACTTCTTCGCTTTCTACATGGATACGGGCGGTCGTAAGTGGGGCAGCCCCTATCTCAATCGCAAGTTCTTTTCCCTGCTGGGCGAGCGGATGGCGGATGACGTGTTGCTCGTCATGGCCAAGCGCAACGGCCGCTACGTCGCCGGAGCCATCAATTTCATCGGCTCGGACACGCTTTACGGCCGCAACTGGGGCTGCATCGAAGACCACCCCTTCCTGCATTTCGAGGTCTGCTACCACCAGGCGATCGACTTCGCGATCGATCGAAAGCTGAAGGTCGTCGAAGCCGGGGCGCAGGGCGAACACAAGCTGGCGCGCGGCTATCGTCCCGTCACGACGCAATCGGCGCACTTCATCGCCCATGCGGGGTTACGGAACGCTGTCGCAGACTACCTGAAGCGCGAACGGCGCGAGGTGGAGCGGATGGGCGAATATCTGGACGAGCATGGCCCCTTCCGCAGAGGCGTGTTGCAGCAATCGCCCGAAGTCAGTGAACAACCGTCTTCGAATAAAGATTGATGACCATGACGCCTGCCATGATGAGGCCCATGCCAACCAACGCAGGCAGGTCGAGCGCCTGTTTAAACCAGATCCAGCCGATTGCCGTGATCAGGATGATGCCGGCGCCGCACCACAACGCGTAGACGACGCCGACCGGCATCGTGCGCAGCGGAAGCGACAGGAAATAGAAGGCCAGCGCATAACCGCCGATGGATACCAGAGAGGGTGCGAGGCGCGTAAATCCGTCGGTCTGCTTGAGCGCCGTCGTCGCGATCACCTCGAAGATCACCGCGATGACGAGATAGAAGTAATTCTGGACCATGGTACCCGCCATTGAACGACACGATTCGCCAAGCCATTATGGTGGCCGGCCAGGAAACGGAAAGCACGTCATGACCTACGACGACAACAATATCTTCGCGAAAATCCTTCGCGGCGAGATTCCCTCGCACCGCGTTTACGAAGATGCCGACGTCGTCGCCTTCATGGATGTGATGCCGCAGGCCAACGGGCACACCCTGGTTGTGCCGAAAGCCGCCTCACGCAACATTCTCGATGCCGACCCAGCGGTCCTCTCCAAAGCCATCGGCGTGGTGCAGAAGGTTGCGCTGGCAACCAAAAAGGCCTTTGCGGCCGACGGCGTCACCATCATGCAGTTCAACGAGGCGCCGGCGGGCCAGAGCGTCTTCCATCTGCATTTCCATGTCATTCCTCGTGTCGAGGGGGTGGCGCTGAAGCCGCACACCGGCGGGATGGAAAAGCCTGAAATCCTGGCCGCCAATGCGGAAAAGATTCGCGCAGCGCTTTGATCTCTTTGCGCTCGCCTTTGTTCCGAAACCGATTCCCGCTTTCCGGGACATGCTTTTAGTACCCCAGATAAAAGCCAAGTCCGAACACGGCTTCGGCGACGATGATCCCGATCAGAATCTTGCGCCCGATGAAGAAGTAAGCCGCGAAACCTGCCAGTGCCGCAGCCAGCCGCAGCGCGAGCGTCGTGTCGGCAGCCGGGCCTGCGGGAAAGCAGATCAGGTTACCTACCACCGCGGCCACCAGAGCTGTAGCGATCGACCGCACCAGCACGAGGATTTCTGCGTCGTCTCGAAGCCTGCCGCCGAGAAAGACTCCGAAGGCACGCCAGGGATAGGTCATCGCCCAGCCTGCGATCAGGACAAAGGCGTAAGGCCACCACCACGCGTCGATGGACCCAATCGTCATGCCCGGCGGGCCTGCATCAGATGCACCGCATAGGCTATACCGCCACCCAGGAGACCGGCTCCCAGCAGATCGAAACCCGGAGCGACGAAATGCAACAGCGGCCCCAGCACAAGGCCGAACAGCATCGCTACATAGGTCGCTGTCTCGCGGGCGGAACCCCAGAGCGACGTCAGGAAATACATCGGCGTCAGCAGAAAAAGACCGGCAACTACTGCCGGAGGCAGCGCAGGCGCGACGGCATAGACAAGCGCTACCACCACCATGTTGATGAGAACCAAGATCGACCCAAGGCCGAAATAGTAGCTGGTCCGGAGTTCACGCGGCACCTTTCGCAAGGTTTCCATCGCGATCACCCATGATGTGACCGCCACGAAGTGAGCCAGAAGGTACAGGGTCAGCCTGCGCGTGCGCGGGCCGCGCATTTCGGGCACCAAGGCGACGACCATCGGTGTCAGACGGACCGACGAGAGCGCCACGGCGAAGGCAGCGGCCAGCAGCCCAGCCCCTGACAGGACAGCACCCAGCAGCACCACCATGCCGGGCAATGCCCATATGGCGAGGACCATAAACACCGCCAAGCCCATGCTTATACCGGCTTCCTGAGCGAGGCCGGCAAAACCGACATGCGCGGTGCACAGGATGATGCCCGGGACCGAAACCGCCTTTGACGCGCCGATCAGGAACCACTTGCGCCGCTCCGGAAAACTCGGCGCGTGCTCATCGAGATCAACAGGATCGGGAGTGGACGACATCGATCGCGGGATAGCATGCCGCCTCCATCCGCGCGACGCGAAAGCGGTCGTTGGCCCACGATTTCCGTGACCTCGAAGCGCGACTGCACGAAAACGGCGATCTTCACCCACACACAATTTTGTTTCGCACCAGCGAACAAACTGTTTACGCTGCCTGATTTTTCTGCAACCTTAACAATTGCCTAATTTTAGAGCTGGGCGCTTGCGACGGCCCCCGTGCCGCGTGAACCGAAGAGCCTCCGGGAAGGTAAGGAGGCCAACGACTAAGTGACCAACAGAGGGGTCCAACAATGGAAGCTGCAGAACTGCTGACAAGGATAGAGGCGCTGGAGGCGTCTCTTAAGATGGCGACGACCGTCAATTCGGAAGTCTTCTACTGGTGGTGCACCGCACTTATGGTGGCAATCCATGCAGGCTTCCTGGCGTATGAAATGGGCGCTTCCCGCGCCAAGAATGCGCTCGCCACGGGCGTCAAAAACCTGGCTGCCTTCGCCTTCCTGATTCCATTCTTCTATTTCGTGGGCTGGTACATCTACAACGCGTTTCCGGCCGGGTTCATACCGGGAGACGCTTCAGGAGCTCTGCCATGGAGCACGCACATGGGTCCGAACCTCGAGGACCAGGCCTCCGGCATCTTCTGGGCGGCCTTCACGATGTTTGCGGCGACCACCGCTTCGATCATGTCTGGCGCGGTAATCGAGCGCATTCGTGTGTCAGGCTTCATCATCCTTGCCATCTTCCTCGGTTCGGTCGTCTGGGTTTTTGGCGCGGCATGGGGATGGCACCCGGCCGGCTGGCTGACCTCGACCTTCGGCCTGCATGACATCGGTGCGGCCGGTTGCGTGCACATGGTGGCCGGCTTCTTCACGCTCGGCGTCCTCATCAATCTCGGACCGCGCATCGGCCGCTTCAACGCTGACGGCACGGTCAACGAGATCAACGGCCACAACATGGCGATGTCGCTGATCGGCCTGATGCTCATCGTCATGGGATTTTTCGGCTTCCTCGGCGGCTGCATCATCTACACCGGCGACACCTGGATGACGATCTACAACACGCCGACAACCTTCTCGGCTTTTGCCTTCAACACGCTGATGGCGGTCGCAGGCGGAATGCTGGGTTGCTATCTGGTCACCCGCGACCCGTTCTGGATGATGTCCGGCGCGCTTGTCGGCGTCATCTCGTCGGCTCCCGGCCTCGATGTTTACTATCCGCCGCTCGCGTTCCTCATCAGCTTCGCCGGCGGACTTGTGATCCCCAAGCTGCACAACATCCTGCTTACGAAGTTCAAGATCGATGACGCTGTCGGTGCCGTCTCGGTCCACGGCTTCGGCGGCGTGTGGGGACTTGTGGCAGTCGGTATCTTCGCCTCGGGCTACCCGAACGTCGAGGGTCCGGCTATCTCGCTGGGCGGTCAGTTCATGAGCATGCTCGTGTTCCTCGCCCTCGGCCTCATACCGGGATTTGTGTTGTCCTACATCCTCAAGATGGCAGGCCTGCTCAGGTGCGCTCCGGAAGCAGAAGAGGCTGGCCTCGACATCACAGAAGTGCCGGTCAAGGCCTATCCCGAGTCACGCATCCCTGCATTCGGCGACGGCGCGTTGACGCCGGCCGAATAACTGGATCGAAGAAAGGAGATTGAAAATGAACTCTGCTCCCATCACCACCTGGGAAGGCGCGACGGCCTATTACACCTACGCCGACAGCCCCGGAATGATCGCAATCTGGCTGCTCGGCGCGATCGCGGTCTGCATCTATGCGATCTTCAGCATGGTGAAGCATGAAAACGCAGCCTATAAAAAGGTAAAGAGCAATGGGGTGCCTCCGGCGCTCTGAGCATCGTCGCGCCGACAAAGCGCCGCCCTTCCCGGGGCGGCGCTTTTGTTTTCGTACTGGACGGATTTTCCGGCCAGCCGCACCGCGCAAAAAAGCCCCGGAGAACCGGGGCTTTTTTATGAGGGCTGTCCTTTGCGTCCAGGCGCGCCCGTTCAGTTTTTGCGCGGAAGCTGAGGCACCAGGCTGCGCTTACCGGAGGGAGGTTCCTTGCCCGAAGACTTGGGAGCCGGCTTGGCCTTGGCGGCCGCCGTCGGCTTCTTCGCCTTCTTCGGAGCGATCTTCACCTCTTCCTCGGCGGGATCTTCCTTCTTCGGCTTGACGCGCTGCTCGTCCGCAATGGTCTCGAGCTTGAGGCCGGTCTTGCCGTCCTCCTTGGTCTCGACCGTGACGCGGACCGTGCCACCCTTCTTGAGCTTGCCGAACAGGACCTCGTCGGCCAGCGGCTTCTTGATGTGCTCCTGGATGACGCGGCCGAGCGGACGCGCGCCCATCTTCTCGTCGTAGCCCTTGTCGGCGAGCCACGCGACCGCCTCCTGGGACAGGTCGAAGGTCACGCCACGCTCGGACAGCTGAGCCTCCAACTGCATGACGAACTTCTGCACGACCTGGTGGATCACCGGCACCGGCAGCGCGCCGAACGGGATGATCGCGTCGAGCCGGTTGCGGAACTCCGGCGTGAACAGGCGGTTGATCGCCTCCACGTCGTCGCCCTCGCGTTTCGTCGAGCCGAAGCCGATCGCCGCCTTCTGCGCTTCCGATGCGCCGGCATTGGTCGTCATGATCAGGATCACGTTGCGGAAGTCGATCTGCTTGCCGTTGTGGTCCGTCAGCTTGCCGTGATCCATGACCTGCAACAGGATGTTGAACAGGTCCGGATGCGCCTTCTCGACCTCGTCGAGCAGCAGCACGCAGTGCGGATGCTGGTCGACGCCGTCGGTCAACAGGCCGCCCTGGTCGAAGCCGACATAGCCGGGAGGCGCTCCGATCAGGCGGCTGACCGTGTGGCGCTCCATGTATTCCGACATGTCGAAGCGCAGCAGCTCGACTCCGAGCGAGGCAGCAAGCTGCTTGGCGACTTCCGTTTTGCCGACGCCTGTCGGGCCTGAGAACAGGTAGCAGCCGATCGGCTTCTCCGGTTCGCGCAGGCCGGCACGAGCCAGCTTGATCGCCGAGGTGAGCGCAGTGATTGCCGTGTCCTGCCCGTAGACAACCCGCTGCAACTCGACCTCCAGATTGGCGAGCACGGCCTCGTCGTCGGCCGAAACTGTCTTCGGGGGGATGCGCGCCATGGTGGCGATCGTCGCCTCGATCTCCTTGATGCCGATCGTCTTCTTGCGCTTGCCCTCGGGGAGCAGCATCTGCGACGCGCCCGTCTCGTCGATCACGTCGATCGCCTTATCGGGCAGCTTTCGGTCGTTGATGTAGCGCGCGGAAAGCTCCACCGCCGCCTTGATGGCGTCGTTGGTGAACTTCACATTGTGGAACTCCTCATAATAGGGCTTCAGGCCCTTCATGATGGCGATCGCGTCGTCGACGGTGGGCTCCTTCACGTCGATCTTCTGGAAGCGCCGCACGAGCGCGCGGTCCTTCTCGAAGAACTGGCGGAATTCCTTGTAGGTTGTTGAACCTATGCAACGGATTGCACCTGAGGAGAGCGCTGGCTTCAGGAGGTTTGACGCATCCATCGCGCCGCCCGAAGTCGCACCAGCGCCGATCACGGTGTGGATTTCGTCGATGAAGAGAACGGCGCCGGGATACTCCTCGAGTTCCTTGACTACCTGCTTCAGGCGCTCCTCGAAGTCGCCGCGATAGCGGGTGCCGGCGAGCAAAGTGCCCATGTCGAGCGCAAAGATCGTGGCGTCCTGCAGCACTTCGGGAACGTCGCCCTCAACGATGCGCTTGGCAAGCCCCTCGGCAATCGCCGTCTTGCCGACGCCGGGATCGCCGACATAGAGCGGGTTGTTCTTGGAGCGGCGGCATAGAACCTGGATAGTCCGGTTGATTTCGTCGGTGCGGCCGATCAGCGGATCGATCTTGCCCGAGCGCGCCTTCTTGTTGAGGTCGACGCAATAGGCCGTGAGAGCGTCCTGCGGCTTCTTCTTGCCGTCCTCGCCCTGCTCGGCGTTGCCGCCGCGCTGCTCGTCCTCGGCGCCACGCGGCGAGCGGGATTCGCTCGACCCGGGGCGCTTTGCGATGCCATGGCTGATGTAGTTGACCGCGTCGTAGCGGGTCATCTGCTGTTCCTGCAGGAAATAGGCGGCGTGGCTTTCACGCTCGGCGAAGATCGCGACAAGCACGTTGGCGCCTGACACTTCATCGCGGCCTGACGACTGGACATGGATGACGGCGCGCTGGATAACGCGCTGGAAGCCGGCGGTCGGCTTGGAATCCTCATCGTAACCGGTGACGAGGTTGTCCAGTTCCGTGTCGATGTAGGTGAGAACGGTGTGCTTGAGCTCGTCCAGATCGACGTTGCAAGCGCGCATGACAGCGGCGGCCTCGGCGTCGTCGATCAGCGCCAACAGGAGATGCTCAAGCGTTGCGTATTCGTGGTGACGTTCGTTGGCAAAGGTCAGCGCCTGATGAAGCGCCTTTTCCAGGCCTTGGGAGAAAGCCGGCATTATTCAGTCCTCACTTCTTCTCCATCACGCATTGCAGCGGATGCTGATTCTGGCGGGCGAAATCCATGACCTGCGACACTTTTGTCTCGGCCACTTCAAACGTGTAGACCCCGCATTCGCCCACTCCGTGATTATGGACATGGAGCATGATGCGGGTCGCGGCTTCGCGGTCCTTCTGGAAGAAGCGCTCCAGAATGTGCACTACGAATTCCATCGGCGTGTAGTCGTCGTTGAGGATCAAGACCCTGTAGAGACTGGGTTTCTTGGTCTTGGGTCTCGTCCGCGTGATGACGGCTGTGCCGCGGCCGGGCGAACCGCGGTCGTCGTCACCATCCTGCATCCGCGTGGCGCTTGTGGAGGTAGGTGCCATGCCACCATCGAAACCGCTGATCTTCAACCCGAGAATTCTCATTTCAATGCTACACCCGACCAACCCTATGTAGTGCGTCGAGTGTCGATTTTAAGCCCTTCTGGTCCGGTGACAATACGGCCCCTCGACGCAATCCCAGCGATTGCGCAATCGTGATGGGCGCACGAAAACCGGACTGCTGGCAAGACAGATCGTTGTAGAGGAAGTCGCGAGCGAATTTGAGGAGAGCACCGCACGGCAGCTTACTTTGCCCTGGCCACGACCGCCTCAAACGGACGATACGCGTCCTTTGCCATGTCCGCGTACAGGCCACCTAGCTTAGTCGTCTCGGCGACGAACCCTTCGTAGGTTTGCCTGAAATAGTCGGTCTGGATTTCGGTGAATTTTTCGAGTGACCTCGCCGACATCAACTTGCCAAGCGTCATGGCGCCGGCTTCGAAGACTCTCTTCGCATAGTCCGAAGCTTCGAGGCCGATCGCCCGGGCGTCCGTGCATACCGCGGACATGCTGTCGAGCGCAGTGTCGAGAATTTCCTGGCCGACCCTTCCGGCATCCTCGAACGTCTGCGTCATCTGCATTTCCTTTCGGTGCGCGCGACCCCAGCACTTGAGATGCTATTGTGCACCGCACAACAAGTCAAACGACTGCGTACCGCGAGGGCCAAACACTGCATTTTCGGAAAATCAGCGTCAAAGCCGGACAAAAGTATGAACGTCCCGGTTACCATAAACAGTTTGGTAACGCCGCCTCTCGTACTGTCCCTCAATAAGCGAGGCGGACCTTTGCCGCCTTCTCCGTGCAACGCGTAAATCAAAGGGTGTAACAGTGCGTCAGATCTTGGCTCGCATCGCTCACCGTGCAGTCTCTTCCGCCAAATCGACGTTAGCTGTTGCGATAGCCGCGACGGCCCTGATTGTCGCTCCGGCTCATGCCAATCCGAAGTATGCCGCCATCGTGGTGGATGCCAACACCGGCAAGACGCTGTTCTCTTCCAGCGCGGACGAGGCTCGGTTCCCCGCTTCGCTGACCAAGATGATGACCCTCTACCTGACGTTCGAGGCGTTGGAGTCCGGGCGCATCAAGAAGTCTTCGAAAGTCCTGTTTTCCAAGAACGCCGCCAACGAACCGCCGACCAAGCTCGGCGTGAAGGCGGGCGGTTCGGTGACCGTCGAAACCGCAATCTATTCGCTGGTGACCAAGTCGGCCAACGACGCATCGACTGCGCTTGCCGAAATGCTCGGCGGCTCGGAGGCCGAATTCGCGCGCATGATGACGACGAAGGCTCGGCAACTCGGGATGACGGGCACCATTTTCCGCAACGCCAACGGCCTGCCGAACCCGGCGCAGCATTCCACGGCGCGCGATATGGCGACGCTCGGCATCGCGCTGCGCGAGCACTTCCCGCAGTACTACGATTATTTCTCTACGCGCTCGTTTCAATACGGCAAGCAGCGGCTCGCCAATCACAACAGGCTGCTCGGCCGCATCAAGGGCGTCGACGGCATCAAGACCGGCTATACCCGCGCATCGGGTTTCAATCTCGTTTCGTCGGTATCTGACGGCAACCGCCGCATCGTCGCGGTCGTCATGGGCGGCAAGAGCGGCAAGTCGCGTGACGACCACATGGCAGAACTGATCCGCACCTATCTGCCGAAAGCCTCGACGAGGCGTGGCGGCAACGACCTGGTGGCAAGCGCAGCCGGAGAAACCCGGAAGTCGCCGATCAAGGCGCTGGCGGCCCTGCTGCCGACAAAGAATGCGCCTAAACCGAAGGCGGCCCCGCGCGTCGAGGACGAAGAGGTCGCCTTCGCGACCGCCGACAATGTCCCCGCTGCCAACGTGCAGGAAGAAGAGGGGTCAGCGGAACCTGAAGTTCCTTTCGCCTACGCTGAGCCCATCCCTGCGCGCATGGCCGATATCGATCCGATCAAGACTGCGGCGGTGCCAAAGTCTGGCTGGGCAATCCAGGTGGCGTCCTCGCCAAGCGAGGTCGAGGCGCGCGCCTTCCTGACCCGAACAAACCGTCAAGCCGGCGACCTACTCGCAAGCGCTTCGCCGTTTACCGAGACTTTCGAGAAGGGCGGCGTGACCTACTATCGCGCGCGCTTTGGCGGCTTCGATTCCAAGAACGCCGCCTGGAACACCTGTAACGCGCTGAAGCGCAAGAAGATCGATTGCTACGCCGTGCAACAGTAATTCAGAGCAATAGTTCGGCAGGGTTTGAAGGGGTTTCCGGAATGTATCGCGTCGAAGGAGAACTACCCGTGATTGGAGAGCAGGACGTCCTTGGCTTCGTTGATGCGCGCCGCGAGGAACGAGGTCCCTCCGAGGTCGGGATGCAGGCGCTGCATCAGGCGGCGGTGCGCCTTTCGGATGTCCGCCGTGGTCGCGCCCGCTTCAAGACCAAGGACCTTGTAGGCCTCCTCCTTAGTCATGGGGCCAGAACCTGGCGAAACACCATGCCGGTCGCGACCGTTCGGCTTCACGTCGTCGCGCCAGGTGGGAAACCGGCCGTCAAGATACGTCTCCAGTAACTGGCGGCTCTCGGAGTCCGAGGAAAGCTCCCGGTAGAGTTCGAACAACTGCTTTTGGGACAGGGCGGAGAGCATCTTCTGCTCGTAGGTCCCAGCAAGAACCATGCCCTCAAGCGCGCCGGTGTCGTGATCGAGTTCCATCTCCAGCGCGGCAGTCCTGACAGTCGAGCGCTGGCCGGGTGATTTCGAGACGCTCGGACGTGCACGACCGAGCGTGTACCAGCCTGCGGCGCCAGACAGCAGCATTCCACCGAGAGCGGCCCGGCCGAGCGCTATCAGGCCAAAGCCTGCAATCGCCAGCAGAACAGGTCCCGCCAAACGCAAGCTTCTCGCAATACTTGCGGCATCCGCCTTGAGAAACGCCAGGACTATCCCGGCAAACACAAGCAGGCTGGCAGCGACGCCTATGACGAGGCTCATCGCGTTCCGCCGCCTCGCAGATTCTCGATCATCAATTTATCCTCCGGCCGGCCGCGCGCCTCCAACGCCGTCAGCCCACCCGTTGCGAAGACCGCGACCGCGGCAAGCAGTTTGGCCAGCGTCGCGGCGGAATTGCGGTCGAAGCGAAACCACGCACCTTTCGACAGTCTCGCGATCTCCTTGAAGGCGGTCTCAGCCTTGCCGTCGCGTCCTTCCTGAAAGACGAAGACGGGCACGCCGCGCAGACCGAGCCTGCCTGCCTTGTCGGATAGGTCGTCGATCCCCTCCTCCATCGCATCGCCGATGTAGATCAAGGCATCGACCTTGCCGCGCTCCCTTTCCTTAAGGGCATGGCCAAGCACCTTGCCGATCTGCGTATAGCCGCCTTGGCAGGATATGCCCGTCATGAGCCGCTTCAGCGCGACCGTGTCCTTTACGAACTTCGATGCCCGGCATTCGCCAAGACCGCGAAAATAGACGAGCTGCACGTCCAGCCCGTCGGTCTTGCCTACTGCATCGAACATTTCCGCCTGCAGGGCGCATGCCATGTCCCATGTCGGCTGGCGTGACATCGTCGCGTCAAGCGCGAGAATGAGCCGGCCTGCGCCCGAGGCGCGGGCCGCGACTGCCTTTGCCTGTCTGACGAAGGCGTCGATATCTCCGGCCGATGAACGGGTTTGTGGTGCCGTCGATCTCTTGGCCGGAAGCGGTGTCTTCCTGTCGTTCATGCCCTGAAGATGTGACGGCGCTGACTAGCTTGCAAGCCCGCGCGCATGGGGCAGCGCCACGCTGACACTACAGAAGGCCGAGTTCGGCGAGTTCCTGGCGCAGCTTCGGCGGCATTGCGGCTATCTCGGCGCGCGCGCTGCCGAGATCGGCCGGAGCCTCGTTGGGCTTGAGATAACGCCAGCCCTGAAAGGCGCGCCGCGGCTGCCAGTCCGTTCGCACCACCTCGGGGTGGAGAACCAGATGGCAACGGGATATACCCTCGTCATCGACGAAGGGCCGTACGTCCAGCAAGGTCTGCCGGCA
Organism: Mesorhizobium quangtriensis; assembly: GCF_040081925.1. Classification (NCBI taxonomy): domain Bacteria; kingdom Pseudomonadati; phylum Pseudomonadota; class Alphaproteobacteria; order Hyphomicrobiales; family Phyllobacteriaceae; genus Mesorhizobium; species Mesorhizobium quangtriensis. The sequence goes on along the minus strand of NZ_JBEBMF010000003.1, from coordinate 435,971 downwards.
CTGCACGGAACCCTTGATGACCCAATACAGCGAGCCGCCATCAAGAAGCTCCGTTCTGCGCGTGGGAACCATGCGGGTCGTGTGCCACTGCTCGACGGGTTCGCGCGCCCTGCGGCGCTGATCGAGCCGCATCGCGATCCATTCCTCTAGATCCTCGACGCTTTCGCAGCCGACGCAGAGCTTTATGAGGTTGAGAGCCATGGCTCATGATTTAGCCATGGCTCGTGGCGCGTCAATGCGGAGACGGTTTATCAACAGGGAGCGCAGTCACCTGCGGTCCTCTGTCGACGCTTCTCCGACACGCCCGTTAATCGTTCATGCCCGGCGCTTCGATAATATCGATGAACGCGCCGTTCGGTTCGAAACGGCAATCAATGCCCATGGCCTGGTCGGTATCGTCATTCTGAACCGAGCCAAGCACCAGGATCTTGCCATCGCGTTCGATAGGTGGGTTGGTGGTTATTGCGTCGAGGCTGACCTCGTACCTGGCCGCCGCCGCCTGCTGGCAAAACTCAGTCATATCTTCTTGGGGGACGATCGTCCCTGCGCCGGCGGCTTCGACGGCGCTCCCGCTCCCAAGCGTCGCGGCCAGCGCCGTGCCCGCAATTGCCAACCGAAGACAAAATTTCGACAGATATAAAGTCATCGCAGTTCCCTCCAGCCGTCACGAGCGGCATATCGCGTAAGTCGCGCCGTCTTCTCACAAATCCCGTAGCGGAACGGAACGTAATTTACGGTATTCGGAGCGTTTCGCCAGCATGGCTTATTTCGGTCCGATCCGGAAATCTGCCCCCTCCGGCAGCAACTGGCCGCCGTCCACCACGATAGTCGTGCCGGTGATATAGCTTGCCTCGTCGGAAGCGAGGTAGAGGAAGGCGTTCGCGACATCGCGCGGCGTCCCGAGCCGGCCCAGCGGGATCGAGTCCTCCATCGACTTGATGAAGCCGGCGTCGCGTTGCTCGCGGATGGCCTCCGTCATGATATTGCCGGGCTCGACCCCGTTGACGGTGATGCCGTAGCCCGAGAACTCCAGCGCGGCTGACCGGATGAACCCGTTTATGCCGGCCTTGGTCGCCGAATAGTGACCATGCCCGGGGCTGGTCACATGAGGTCCCGTGATCGAGGACGTGAACAGCATCCGGCCATAACGTTGAGCCTTCATGGGCGTCAGCGCGGCGCGCGCCGCATTGAAGGTGCCGCGCAGATTGACCGCCATGACACGGTCCCAGTCGTCTGGGCTGGTGTCCTCGATCAACTGCCAGGGGTAGATGCCGGCATTCTGGACAAGGATATCGAGACGCCCGTAGCGGTCGACCGCGGCGGCGACCGCGGCTTGCGCGTCCTCCATCTGCGAGATGTCGGTTCTAACGAATACCGCGCCGAGATCCCGGGCGGTGGCCGCACCTGCCTCGGCGAGCGAGTCAGCAAGCACAAGGCGCGCGCCTTCCCCCTCGAAGCGCTCCGCTATACCCCTGCCAATGCCGCGCGCAGCACCAATGACCAGCGCCACCTTGCCGTCCAGCCTCCCGACCATCTTGTCTCTCCTTCAGGTCTCCATCTGCCAGGAAGCGGTCCCACTTTGCCGGCCGTCGGTCAACCTTGTCGCGGGCCTCAATTTGCCCTGGATCAAAGCGGGCATGCGGCGCCGTCGCTATGGATGCCTTAGCTGACAAAGTCGTTCCCAGCGAATGAGCTTCTCAGCCGTGCATTCGAAAGGCGAAAGGACCCATCGGATGATATCTGCTCACTTCGGCTTGGCACTCGTCGTCACGCTTATGACCGTCGATGCCGCGATGGCGCTCGATCCCGCCGCGCAACGCGGCCTGACCTTTGCGAAGACGAATTGTGCGCAATGCCATTCGATCGACCCTGCCGGCCCGAGCCCGTTGTCGGTCGCACCGCCCTTTCGCGACCTCCACAAGAGGTATCCCGTCGAGGATCTGGAAGAATCTTTCGCCGAAGGTATCCGCACAGGCCATCCGAGCATGCCTGAGTTTCACCTCGAGCCCAACCAGATCGTCGATTTCATCGCTTTTCTTAAGACCCTCGAGTGATGTAGGCACTCGCCAGATATTCAGTTCAGGGAGGCGAGACGCTCGAACACGTGCAGCGCCAGCCCGGCCAAGCCGCCTATGATCATGCCGTTGAAGCGGATGTATTGCAGGTCGCGGCCGATGTTGAGTTCGACCAGACGTGTCAGCTGGCCGAGGTCCCAACGCCGCACCTGATCCGCGATGAAGGCCGATACACCACTTTTCTGGCTTTCCACGAACGAGGCCAGCGCGACGACAAAACCCTCGTTCATGTCCGCGCGGATGCGCGGATCGGCGGCGAGGTGGCGGCCGACATCCACGAACATTGAAGCGAGGTGCTGCCTGACGACGGAATTTTCGGCCACTGCATCCTGTTCGACGAAGGCGCGGAAGCTCCGCCAGATATCCGCTGCGAAGTTAGACAGCTCGGGCCGGGCCAGCAAATCCTGCTTCAGCTTTTCGGCGCGCTTCGCATATTCCTCCGACGTGCGGAGCTTGTCGATGAACTGATGGACGAAGCGATCGAATTCGTGGCGCATCGGATGATCGGGATCGTCGCGGACTTCCTCGAGAAGCGAACTCGCCGACGCGACGATCTTCTTCAGGAGGTAGGCGTCGGCGCGGAACAGATTGAACAGTGACGGCAATTCCTCGCGGATACGCTCCCGCATCGACGCAAGCGCCTGTTCGTCGTTCAGGAAGCGGCCCATAACCTTGATGAAGTCATCAAGCAGTTGCTGATGCCTCTGGTCGTCCGTGAATGCCGCAAGCAGGTCGGCAGCGAGCGGTGCAACATTCACCTTCTCGACCTCGCTGAGCGCTCTCTGTCTGAGGAAGTCACGCAGGCCCGACTGTTCGATTGCCGACAGGGTCTGGGGCACTAGCCGCGCTACGAAACGCGACAGCCCGTCGGCGCGTTCGGGCGCGGAGAGCCAGTCGGCCACAAGGGCGGCGAAATCAACTTCCTTGAGCTTTTCGCGAACCGGCTCGGGCGACAGGAAATTCGTCTCGATGAAACGTCCGAGATTTTCGGCGATGCGGGTCTGGTTTCTGGGAATGATCGCCGTGTGGGGGATCGGAAGGCCGAGCGGCCGGCGGAAGAGCGCGACGACGGCGTACCAATCGGCGATGCCGCCGATGACGGCGGCTTCCGCGAAGGCTGCGACGAAGGAAAGCCAGGGCCACTGCGCTTCAAAGATGCGGGCCGTCACGAAGATGCCTACGCAAAGGCACAAGGCGGCCGCTGCAATCGTCTTGGTTCGACGCAATGCCGCCAGCTTCTCTCGTTCTGGCTCAAAGGACGCCGTGGCGGCAAAGGCGGTAGCGGGAGGCATCAGGCCCTCTCTGCGGATTCAGGATATCCTGATACGTAGATAGGGATTTTGATCGCCACTCAATCCACGGTGGCGGCCAGCCGCTGTTTCGGCTCAAGAAGACCGGAGGCCGATCGCGAGAAAACCCTCGCCGACCGACGCAGACCCGGCTCCAGCATGGGATCGAGTTCAATGAGGCCGACAGCCTCGCCTTCCTCGAATTTCAGCGTGGCGTCGAAGTGGCGCGCCAGAGTTTTCATCGCCGCGTTCTGGGCGTGAGTCGTAACCCGAAGTTTCAAATAGCCAAGCGCCAGCGCATGGACGATCAGCCTCTCGAACAGACGCCCGCCAATGCCGCGATTCTGGAATGGTCGCTCGACGCTGAAAGCGATTTCGGCCGTCGGCTCTTCGTCCTCGGGCCGCTCGTGGATTTCGGCGGCACCCACAACTTGTTCGTTTTCGATGTAGCCGACAACTGTCGTGCCATCGGTGAAACAACGCCTAGCGTAGGTATCCAGGAACGAGTCGTCGGTCGCGCCGTTGAAACGGTCACGCCGGCTCTCCTGATCGAGCCGAAGCAGGTGATCCCTGAAGCGCGGCAAATCCGAGGGCCGCAACTGCCTGATGTCGCCTTTTTTGCCGACAATCCGTTCTGCTGGCTGTCGCATGTCGTAGTCCTCGTGGGTTCCTCCCCGAGTCGCCGACCTCCTTGGCACGCAAAATATTGTGCGCCGCAACATGAAAAGCAAGGGGCGTCGACAAAACTAGACTAAACTAATCAAGTTGATATGGCGCCTTGTCTGGAATTGTTCTAAGAAATGGGCCATATAGGGGCGAACACGATATCCGCCGAGGTTTGCTAAATGCGGCTTACACGACAGACAAACTACGCCATGCGCATCCTGATGTATTGCGCGGCCAATGACGGGCGCCTGAGCCGGATCCCGGAGATTGCCAGCGCGTACACCGTCTCCGAGCTTTTCCTGTTCAAGATCCTGCAGCCTCTCGTCGAGGCCGGTCTGGTGGAAACGGTTCGTGGCCGCAACGGCGGTGTACGCCTGGGGCGCGCGGCAGAAGACATCAGCCTGTTCGACGTCGTGCGCGTTACCGAGGAAAACTTCGCCATGGCGGAGTGCTTCGAAAACGACGCGACCGAGTGCCCGCTGGTCGATTCCTGTTCGTTGAACGCGGCATTGCGTGAGGCGCTCAATGCGTTCTTCGAAGTGCTGATGCGTCATTCGATTGCCGATCTGGTCGCTCATAAATCCAGCATGCGCGGCCTTCTCGGTATCGAGATGCCGGTCGAGCAGAGGTCGCTGGCCGGCTAACTATCAGCCAAGTCCTGCCGATTGCGGGAGCACGAACGGAGCGCCCTTCGTCGGTAGCACGCCGACCTTCAGGTTGCATTCGAACACCTCGGACATCAGGTCATCCCTGAGCACCTGATCAGGGGAGCCGGATGCTGCAAGCCGCCCATTGTGCATGACAAAAATCCGGTCGGCGAACATGGCAGTCAGGTTCAGGTCATGGAGGATTGCGACCACCCCTCCCCCTCGCGCGGCGAAATCGCGCGCAATGTTCATGATGATGAGCTGATGCTTGATGTCGAGGCTCGACACCGGTTCATCGAGGAACAGGAAGCGCGGAACGGCATCGAGCACAGGCTCCCAGACCTGACAGAGAACGCGGGCAAGCTGTACGCGCTGCTGCTCGCCGCCTGAAAGCTCCTGATAAAACCGCCCGGCGAAGCCTTCCAGGTCGACGCGTGCAAGCGCGCGTTCGGGCAGTGGTTCCGTTTCGCCTGCGACCGCGCCCGACCGGCCGCCAGTCAGGCCGAGCTTGACGATCTCGCGAACGGTGAATGGAAAGGACAGCGCGGTGGACTGCGGCAGCACCGCCCGATGAGACGCTGCCTGCCACGACTTCATTGCCGAGAGATCGTAGCCGTTGAGGGTAATACGGCCGGTGTAGGCAAGCTCGCCGGACAGCGCTTTCAGGAAAGTGGTTTTTCCGGAACCGTTCGGTCCCAACATCGCGACGAGTTCGCCGGGACGGACATCGAAATCGACGCCGCCGATGATCCGGCGGCGGCCGATGGAAACGGAAATATCGCGCGCTTCGATCATGGTCGCCTACAGGTCCAGAACGCCGCGTCGGCGCAGGAGTATCCACAGGAAGAACGGCGCGCCGACGATCGCAGTGACGATGCCGATCGGCAATTCCGCGGGCGCGACGATCGTGCGGCTGACCGCGTCGGCAAGCAGCAGCATGCAGGCGCCAAGCAGGGCGGAGGCCGGCAGCAGATAGCGATTGTCGGGACCGATCAGAAGCCGCAGCAGATGTGGCACCACGATACCAACGAAGCCGATGCCACCGCTGACGGCCACCGATGACCCGACCGCCGCCGACACCGCAACGATCGCCACATATTTCAGACGCTGGATTGGGATGCCAAGGTGGCTGGCAGCAGCCTCGCCAAGGGCCAATGCGTTGAGGCCCCGCGCTAGGAACGGGGTTGCCAGTAAGGCGATAATGATGATTGGCGAAACCATTGCGATCTTCTGCCATGTTGCGCCGGCAAGCGAACCGAGCTGCCAGAAGGTGAGATCGCGCAGCTGCCTGTCATCAGCCAGAAAGACCAGAATGCCGGTGAGCGCCATCGCAAGCGCACCGAGCGCGATGCCCGCAAGCAACATCGTGGCGACGGAGGTTCGCCCCTGTCGCGTCGAAATCAGATAAAGGACGAAGGTCGTCACCAGTCCGCCGACGAATGCGGCAAACGGCAGCGCGAATGTGCCGAAGACGGCGGTGAGCGGTGAGAGAACCGTCGCTCCCAGCACGATAACAGAGACCGCGCCGAGGCTCGAACCCGCCGAAACGCCGACGAGGCCGGGGTCCGCAAGCGGATTGCGGAACAGGCCCTGGAGTACGGCGCCGGAAACGGCCAGAGCCGCGCCGACGAGAACGCCAAGAATCACGCGCGGCAGACGGATGTCGTAGACGATCATGCTGTCGCGCATGGAAAGCGGATCAGCCGATGACGACGCGAAGAGCCAGCCGCGCACCACCGCCCAGGCAGACGCATCGGACGCACCAGAGGCAAGGCTGAAAAGCGCCGTGGCCAGCAACAAGATTGCAAGCGCGCCGATAGCTGCGCGCGCCCGCAATGAGCGATCCCCGGCAGGCGCCGCTTCCCGTCTGGCGCCGTTTGCGCCGGCAATAACCGCGACAGGCATCTCAGCCCTTGATCTGGTCGCCGTAGAGGGCGGTCGCGAGATCGCGGATCGCGCCTGCGGTGCGCGGGCCAAAGCCGAGCAGATAGCTTCCGTCGATGCGAACGACATGCTTCGCCTGCCCTGCCGGCGTCGGGGCAATGGCAGGATGCGCGAATAGTTCGGCATTGGCGACGCTGTGGTCTCCGCCACGATCCATCATCAGGATGATATCGGGGTTGGCTACGATCGCGGCCTCGTCGGTCAGTTGCTTGTAGCCATCGAAGCCTTCGACAGCATTGATGCCGCCTGCAAGTTGGATGATGCCATCCGCTGCGGAGTTTCCCCCCGCCGCGAGAATCTTGCCGCCCTGCAGCGACAGAATGAAGAGGACGCGCTTCTTCTGGGGCACGTGTGCCGTCAACTGTTCGGCCGCCGAGAGGTCCTTGTCCACCTCGGCGGAAAGCTCCGAGGCCTTCTGGTCAACGCCGAGCGCCTCGCCGACGACGCGGATTTTCTCCAGGATGCCTGCATGATCATAGGTGTCGGGCACGGTGATGACGGGCACGCTCGCCTTCTTGAGGACGTCGATCGCCTCCTTCGGCCCGCTGCCTTCCAGAAGGAGGATGCCGGTTGGATTGACCGACAGGACGCCTTCGGGCGAGAGGCCGCGCATGTAGCCCACGTCGGGAAGTTTGGTCGCGTCTTCGGGATAGGTGCTCGTCGAATCGCGCGCGACCAGTTTGTCCTGCTCGCCGAGCACATAGACGATCTCGGTGATGGAACCGCCTACCGAAGCGATGCGCGACTTGTCCTGGAAGACCGTCTGGCCTTCCTCGGCCAGACTGGAACCCGCCGTCAGCAAAACACAGAGCGACGCGACGCGGCCCGCCCGCAGGAACAAACCCATACTCTTCATCGAACTTTCCTCAGGCGGCTGTCCGGGACAGGGTGCGCGGCAGATTTTCAGCAAGGAACCGCCAGTCGTCGCGTTCCCTTTCGCCTTCATGGCGCTGACCGAAGAACTGAATGATCAGTTCGTGGTTCGCGTCATACGCCTCGATCGACGTCACATGCCCGTCCTTGGTCGGCTTGCGCACGGCCCAAAGTTCGACGACGTGGTCCATGCGCAGGTGAAGATGGAAGGTCTCGTCCAGCACGTTGATCCACGGCCCCATCGTCTTGATGTTGGAGACCGGGCCGGAGTGAATCTGGATGCAGCCGCGATTGCCAACGAAGCACATGATCGGAACGCCGTTGGAGGCCGCGAGATTGAACATCGTTTCCAGGCTCTCACCGGCGAGCTCCCAGGCGTAGTCGGCCCCGATCATGCGCAGTGCCTGATGACGCGAGAGCTTGAGCGCCTTCAGCATGCCGAAGAACTGATGCACGTCCGTCATGGAGCTCCAGCGGTCGCGCAGCTCCTCGGCGCTGCCCGGCTCGCCCGCCGGCTTGGGCGTGTCGATGCCTTTCAGCGAAACCGTCGGCGACTGGTCGATCGAGACCAGGCTGGCAACGAGCTTTTGATATGCATAGAGGTTGGAGGCGGGCCGCAGGTGCACCTTGTGAACTGCATCGCCGGCGTCATCGAAGAACTGCAGGGAACGCCTGATCTCGTCGCCGTCGCGCTTCTCCACGGCAAAGCCGTGAGCCCATATCTTCGGGAAGATGCGCAGGTCGATATGCTCGCCGAGGACGAGGGCGGCATGCTCGCCGGCCTGCACCTTGTCGTAGACGCCGATCTTTTCGTGGACCGCGCTCTCGTTTCTGGTCAGCGCCAAGACTTCGCCGACGGCTTCCAGCCCGAGCAGCACGTCATTGACGCGCGGCTCGATACGCTGGACGCCATCACCGCAGTGCGCCGCCACAAGCTCGGCTTCGGAGATGCCGAGCTGGGCGGCGAGTTCACGTTCCCGCATCTTGGGGTTGTCCGCACGAGCGGTCCTGATCTCGTGCGGTGCGGGTTTGACGCGCTGGTCCATATGCTGACTGCCTACTTGTTGAGAATGAGCTTGCCTTGGCGGGTGATCTTCAGGCGGTAGAGCGACCCGCCGTGGTTGATGCCGATTTCATAAAGGCCGTTGAAGAGCGACTCGCTGGTAACAGTGCGCGATGGCAGTCGGGGGGGCGCGTAGTGTTGCACGTGCTCTTCCTGCACGGGACGGCGTGACCGGAACCTGAAATCATTCTGGTTATGCGTATTCATAATCCGCTCCTTTCCAATGTCGGCTGGGCCGATTTGTCCGACCGGGCTGAAACGTGATTTGATTTCTTGACTCGAATAATCATGTTTATTAGTCAGTGCAATACCGGACTAAATGAGTCAACATTTAAAGCATTCCGGGGACCATGAAAGTGCGAGCGAGCTCCATGCCAGCCAGCATTGAAATTCAGGCATTGGAGTTGGGACATGGGGATGGTCGGTCGAAATATGGCGGTTCTGCTTGGCGGGGCCGCGATGACGATCTTGTTGGATTCACAGCCGGGCTGGGCACAGCAGGCTGCACAACCGACGACGGAAAAAACGGTCCGCACGGAGACGTCTAGCGAAGCGACGCAAGGGACCAATACAGCGCGGGGCACCACCGCGCTCGACAAGATCACCATCGTCAGCCGGACCGGCGAAAGCGCGATCGAACAGATGGCCTCGGCCAGCCAAGTGGATCAGGCACAGCTCGAACGGCGAATGGCGACTGTACCCCAGGACATTCTTTTTGGCATCCCCGGGACGACGATGCAAACCGACGCAAACCGAACGGCTTCCAGCGTCAACATAAGGGGCCTTCAGGATTTCGGCCGCGTAGCCGTCATCGTCGATGGTGCGCGGCAGAATTTCCAGCGTTCGGGTCATGGCACCCAGTCGATGTTCTGGCTGGACCCCGAGCTTGTGCAGCAGGTCGATGTCATCCGCGGCCCCGTTGCGAATACCTATGGATCCGGAGCGATCGGCGGCGTCGTCATGTTTGACACAAAGGACGCCAACGACTTCCTCCGAGACGGCGAAACCTGGGGTGGTTCGGTCACAGGCCAATACGAGACCAACGGTAACGGTTGGACAACCAGCGGGACCGGTGCGTACCGCTTCAGCGAGGCGTTCGATGTGCTAGGCAACATCGTCTGGCGCGACTACGACGAATATAAGGATGGCAATGGCGACTATGTCGCCGGAAGCGGTTTCGACGTGCTGAGCGGCATGCTCAAATCATCCATCCGCCCCACCGAAAACAGCGAGTTGAAGCTGGGCTGGATCGGATCGGACGACAGCTGGACCGAGAGCGGCGACACGTACCAGCTGGACAGCAGGCAGAACACCTTCACCGGCCGCTACAACATCAAGGACGAGAACGAGAGCTGGCTCGACCTGCATATCAACGTTGCATACAACAAGGCAAACCTGGACCAAACCTATCTCAGGGACGTCCCGCGTTTTAGTTCGATTGACGGGTCGGCGATCATCGTGCCCGCGGGTTCGCAGACCACTTATCAGGTTGAGACTCCCAGCCTGGACCTCTGGAACACATCACGGTTCGACACTGGCGCCGTTGCGCATGAGCTTACCTATGGCGGCGACTGGGTTCAGGATGATGTTGTGACCACCAGCCCGGAAGGCGGAAGCGACATCTACACCCCGTCAGGAAAACGGCGCGTATCGGGTGCCTATGTCCAGGAAAAGCTTACCTGGGAATGGCTCGAAGTCGTCGGAGCGCTCCGGTACGACAGCTACAAACTCGATAGCGATGTCGGAGAAGCGAGTGGTGACCGGATATCACCTCGAATCACGGTGGGCGTATCGCCTTTCGAGCAGATCGGGCTGGATGGCCTTCAGGTCTACGGTACCTATGCCGAGGGCTATCGTTCGCCGTCGCTCTCGGAGACGCTGATCAGCGGCTTGCACCCGAATGGCGTGGTGTTCCCGTTCCTACCCAATCCAGATCTCAAGCCTGAAACTGCTCGTACCGTCGAATTCGGCGTGAACTACAGCCGCGACGGCGTGTTTCAGGCCGATGACAGCCTTCGGTTGAAAGCTGCTTACTTCAACAACGACATTGACGACTACATCGGCGGCGCGACGATTTCGCGCTTCGATGGCAATCCGGCCTGTCCGTTCGTTTTCCCAATTCCCGCAGTGCCTATCTGCTACCAGTACCAGAACTTCGCCAATGCCAAGATAAACGGCTTCGAACTCGAGAGCTTTTATGAGGCAGGTTGGGGCTTCGGAGGCCTGTCGGTGTCGATCATAGACGGGCACACGATCTCCTACGAAGGCGAGCGTGAGGACCTGTCGACCATTCCTTCCTCTCAGGTCACCGCGCAACTTGGCTTCAAGTTTCTCGACGACAAGCTGATCGCGGGCGGTGAGGTGCAGTACAACGGTGCGCCAGCAGGCAACGCGATTGCGCGGGACTATACCCTGGTCAACCTGTTTGCCTCGTACCAGGCAACCGACGATCTGAAATTCAATGCGCGCGTCGATAACCTGTTCGACGTGAACTACACGAATCCGCTCAATGCCTCGACGACCACAATCGTCTATGAACCTGGAATATCGTTCAAGCTCGCGGCCACAATGCGGTTCGGGAGCTGACCTTTACGATGTGCATCAGGCAATCTGCCACAATCACAGCCGCGGCTTTGTTCGCCGCGGCTTCGCCCGTTCTGGCTCAGGATCAGTTTTCGCCGGCCGACACACCCGCCCTCGTGCTCGAACTGAACGGGGCGCAGCCCTCCGACAAGGGATGCCGTCTGACCTTCGTGGTGACAAATAATCTCGGCTCTGAACTAACCAAGGCAGCGTTCGAAATCGCGCTTTTCAACAACACAGGCGTGGTCGACCGTCTCACCGTGCTCGACTTCAACGAACTTCCCGCAGGCAAGACCAAGGTCGCGCGTTTCGACCTTTCTGGGACGGACTGCACGAAGATCAGCCGTGTGCTGATCAATCACGCGACGGAGTGCACCGGTGCCGGCATCGAACCGAAAGCGTGCCTGAGCAAGCTTAAGCCGGAAACGAAGTCGGCCATCGTCTTCGGTGTGTAGCCGTGGCGTTGGGCGTTGAACCAGTCTTTGCATCCGGCGGGCCGGCTTGGCCGCTCGCCGGCATGCCGGCTGGATTCGAGCCCGACGACCCGGATCTCGATATCCCGCACCACGCCATAAGGAATGGCGCGAGGGAAGCGCCTGAACGGCATTTTCCGGTCCATCGGGATCATTCAGTCACCCATACCGCAACTGAGCCGCTCGCGCCGACGAAGCCTCTTCCGAAAGGCGGCAAATGGAACCTCGCTATTGTCGCTTCGTGCATTTTCCACGCGGCCATAGCTGGCTTCTTTCTTTACGCAGTCGATGAAGCCGTCCTGATGGAGGGAGCAGATTTTTCCGGCGTAGCCTATCTCGGGTCCGGCGAAGATCAGATCAAGGCCGGCGAAGTCTCTGAGAACGTCGACGACGCTGTCGATGTCACGATGGTGACGATGCTGCAGGCAAAGCCGGTTGAAACCGTCGAGGCCGAAGCTGTTCCTGTTGAGGACGCAGCAGAGCCTATGCAGACGGTGGAGGCGGTTACGGCCGAAGCCGAAATGTTGCAGCCCGTTTCCGGACCGCCGGCCCAGCAGGTCGCGGAGGCAAGGGTTGAGCCAGCGAACTCCGAGCAGACTGAGGTTGTGCGCGCCGAACCGGAGCAAGCCGTGCAGCCCGAGGCTGTCCAGCCCGAACCCATCGAAAGCAAGCCTGCACCGACCGTGACCGAGCAGGTTCCCGAGGTCCACGCGACGGATCGCGTGGAACTGGTTGATGAAGTCAACGTCGTCCAGAGGCAAACCGAGGTGCAAGCCGCTGAATCGGTCGAGGCCGAGGAGACCGCAAAGGCGCAGCCCACGGAAACGGAAGCAACTCAAGCGGTGACGGCTGCCGAAGCGCCGTTGATGCCGGCCGACTCGCAGCCGACAGAAGCCGTTCAGACCGAATGGCTGGACGCTCCAAAAGCCGACGCCGCCGAAAGCTCCAAAGTCCAAACCACGGAAACCACACAGGCAGAACCGAACAAAACAGAGGTCGTAAAGGCCGAGGCAGTCGAGACGCCGCACGAGGCGCCAAAGCCCGAGGCAAAGCCGCAGCGGGCAGCGGAAGCCAAGCCGATCGAGCAACCTGCCGAACGCAAAGCTGCTGAGCAGGCGCAACCGAAAGAGGCGCTTAAAAAGGAAGCCGCCAAGACTAAGCCCGAAAAGAAAGTTGCCGAGGGCAAGAAAGCCGCCGAGAAGGCAGAGCCGAAAAAGACGCGTTTGGGCAATGGCGGCCAGAGCCATGCCAACACAAGGCGCGGACAAGCCGACGGCCAGGAAAAGGGCGACAGCAAGCAGGCGAGCAAGGGAGGCTCGAAGAACGGCGAAGTCGGCAACGCAGCCGTCTCGAATTACCCCGGCAAGGTCCGCTCGAAGCTGGTGCGGGCCGCGCGCTCCGTGCGGGCCAAGGGAAAGGGCGAGGTCGTCGTCTCCTTTGCCGTGAGCTCCAGCGGCAACGTGCACTCGGCCAGGGTCGCACGCAGTTCGGGCGTGGCGTCGGTCGACCAGGCGGCGTTGCAAGCCGTCAGGAAAGCTGCGCCCTTCCCGCCCATTCCGGTCAATGCCGGACGCTCAAGTTGGGAGTTTTTGGTCCCGCTGGCGTTCATGCGCTAGCTCACCGCAAAGGCTACCGTGTTCGCTTTCGGCAGCGAGCGACCAAGCACCTTCCGCGTCCACCCAATCAGGTCTAACAACAAAAGCATCAATCGAAAGGAACGCCATGTTTATCGCTATGAACCGCTTCAAGGTGAAGAAGGGCTCGGAGGAGGCTTTCGAGAATATCTGGAAGAACCGCGATTCGACGCTGCACGAGATGACCGGCTTCAAGCAGTTCCATCTGCTGCGCGGGCCGGAAAACGAGGCCGAGGGCTATACCCTGTTCGCCTCGCACACCGTCTGGGCGAGCAAGGACGATTTCGTCGCATGGACCAAGTCGGAGAATTTCCGCGCCGCGCACCGCAACGCTGGTTCCAACGACGTGCACTACATGGGACATCCCAATTTCGAGGGCTTCTCGGTCGTCGAGGGTGCCTGACTTGTCGCCCGCTGATCCTGCAAGGACCATTCCGGTCCTGCCTTCGCCGGATATTGGCGCGACGAAGGCCGCCTTCTACCGCGACAGCCTCGGCTTCGCGGTCGTCGGTCCCGAAGTGGACAACTACCTGATCGTCCGGCGCGACGAGATGGAGTTCCATTTCTGGTTGGCCGAAGACCGGAGGCTGCCGGAAGTTCCCTCCTGCTACATTCGCGGCGGTCAGGTTTCAGCACTTTACGCGGAGTTCTCCGAGCGCGGCTTCGATCGGCTCAGCGAATTTACGGTGCGGCAGTGGAACATGAAGGAATTCTATGTCCACGATCCGCACGGCAACCTGCTGAGGCTCGGCTGCGCTCCAGAAGAGGCCTAACCAGCGCCTGCAAGCAGGCTGGCATTACCGCCCGCGGCTGTCGTATCCACGCAGACCGAGCGTTCGTGGGCATAGGCTGCCGGGTAGATCGCCTCGTTGACCAGCGGCACGATGGGACCATCCCTTTCGCCCAACGCCTGACGGACGGCACGCGCGGTTTCAGTGCCACCTGAGAAGGCGACGACATCGATGTCGAGCGCCTTCAAATCCGCAAGGTCGACCGCACCGTCGAATGCCACAACCGGCAGGCCTTTGCCGGTCAGCGATGCGAGCGCGGCGGCTGCGCCGGGCGCGACTGCCAGCACTGCGTTGCCAGCAGCTAGCGCCTGAATCGCCTGCGCAAGAAGCGTTTCATCGTCCTGCCCCAGGCACAGAACCCGGCCGCGCGGCACAAGCGTCAACGTGTTTGCCTCGCCGGTCGGGCCAGGGAGATCAATAGGTCCGAAATCGAGCGCGGCGGCAGCCTTTATCGCCTCACCGCCCTTGCCTCGCAGGTGTTTTCGCAGAACCGCGATGCGGTCGGTGCGAGCCGACCAGCCGCCAAGGGCAGGATCGGGCATATTGTCCCGGAGGGTCCTGGAAGCAACATCGGCGACGGTCTGGTCACCCGCATTGTTGCCGAAATCTTCGTTCGCGGACTTGCGGAAACGGCGCAGATAATGTGGTCCGCCCGCCTTTGGCCCGGTGCCCGAAAGCCCCTCCCCGCCGAAAGGCTGGGAACCGACAACGGCACCTATCTGGTTGCGGTTGACGTAGATATTGCCTGCGTGGATGCCGTCCACGATGTGCTGGACGCGCGCCTCGATGCGGGTGTGCAGCCCGAAGGTCAGGCCATAGCCCTTGCGGTTGATTGCGGCAATCACGCCGTCGATCTCGTCAGCGTCGAAGGTCGCGACATGTAGCACCGGGCCGAAAATCTCGCGGTCCATCTCCTCGATGCTTGAAACCCGGAAGATGTGCGGGGCGACGAAACGACCGCCAGACGGTGCATCCAGCCTGGCGATCAGGCGACCCTTCGCTTCCATACCGGCGCAATAGTCACCGATCGACTGCTGGGCCTCCGCGTCGATCAGCGGGCCGACATCCGTTGCGATCTCCCAGGGATCCCCGACGACCAGCGTCTCCATCGCGCCTGTCAACATTTCCAGCATCTTCTTCTCGACGTCCTTCTGGACGTAGATAATCCGCAGCGCCGAGCAGCGCTGTCCTGCGCTCTGGAAGGCAGAAGCCAGGATATCCCTCACCGCCTGTTCCGGCAGCGCGGTGGAATCGACGATCATCGCGTTGAGCCCGCCTGTCTCGGCGATGAGCATGGCATCGGGCGCGGCCGTATTGGCGAGCTGGCGCTCGATGGCCTTGGCGACATCGGTCGAGCCGGTGAAGCAGACGCCTGATATGCGCGGATCGGCCGTCAGCGGTGCACCGACATTTGGGCCATCGCCTGGCAGAAGCTGGATAACGTCCTCGGGTATGCCGGCCTCGCGCAACAGGGTGACGGCGCGCGCCGCGATCAGAGGTGTCTGCTCCGCGGGCTTGGCGATGACGGTGTTGCCGGTGACCAACGCAGCTGCGATCTGCCCGGTGAAGATGGCGAGCGGGAAATTCCACGGCGAGATGCAGACGATCGCACCGCGCGCCTGCGTCCCCTGCTCCACGCTGGCGGCCTCGGCAGCATAGTAGCGCAGGAAGTCCACCGCCTCGCGCACTTCGGCAATGCCATCCGCGAGGCTCTTGCCTGCCTCGCGCGTGCAGAGCGAGTAGAACTGGAAGGCGTTCTCTTCGTAAAGGTCAGCGGCTCGGCGCAGGATCGCGGCGCGCTCTGCAACCGGGCGGGCAGCCCAGCGCGGCTGCGTCTCTACCGCTATCTCGACAGCGACGGAAACAGCCTCCGGCTTCGTCTCTGTGACGGTTCCGACGAGATCTTCGATACGTGCAGGATTCGCAACAGTACGCAATGGCCCCTTGGCGTCTGCGCGGGTGATGGGCGCCGCTTGCCAACGATCCGCGCCGGCAAAGGCGTCCTTCGCCTTGTCGATCTTCTCCAAAGTCACCGGATCTGTGATATCCCAGCCCTGCGCATTGATGCGGCTGCCACCGAAGATCGACGCGGGTTTCGGAATCGCTGTGTTGGAGGCCGGCCCCTGTTCGGCCACCAGTTCGAACGGATCGCGCGCGATCATTTCCGGCGGCACGTCCTCGTCGGTCAACTGATGCACGAATGAGGAATTCGCGCCGTTCTCCAGCAAGCGGCGAACCAGATAGGCAAGCAGGTCGGAATGGGCGCCGACCGGCGCGTAGATGCGGGTGCGCGTGCCTTCGGCCTTGCGCACGGCCTCGTGAAGCTGTTCGCCCATGCCATGCAGGCGCTGGAACTCGAAACTGGTCTTGTCGTGGGCCATGGCGAGGATCGCTGCAACGGTATGCGCGTTGTGGGTGGCAAACTGCGGATAGATGCGGTCCGTCATCGAGAGAAGCTTGCGGGCGCAGGCGATGTAGGAGACGTCGGTGTTGGGCTTGCGCGTGAAGACGGGATAGCCCGGCAGGCCAAGGACCTGCGCGCGCTTGATCTCGGTGTCCCAGTAAGCGCCCTTGACGAGGCGCACCATGATGCGGCGGTCGAGCTTGGTCGCCAGCGCATGCAGCCAGTCGATGACGAAGGCGCAGCGCGGACCGTAGGCCTGCACGACCACGCCGAAGCCATCCCAACCGGCAAGTTGCGGATCGGCAAGCACGCGCTCGATCACGTCGAGCGAGAGGTCGAGCCGGTCGGCCTCCTCCGCGTCGATGTTGAGGCCCATGCGGGCATCGCGCGCTGCAATCGCCAGAGCGAGAAGGCGATCAGCCATGACGGGAAGCATCGTGTCGCGCTGGGATTGTTCGTAGCGTGGATGGATGGCCGACAGCTTGACCGAGATGCCCGGGTTGTAGCGGATGTCGTCGCCGGCCGCATGTTTGGCCAAGGCAGCGATAGCGTCCTGATAAGCCTTGAAGTAGCGCAACGCGTCGGCCTCGGTGCGCGCCGCCTCGCCCAGCATGTCGTAGGAGTAAAGATAGCCCTTGGACGTCATCGGCTTGCCGCGCTTGACGGCCTCCGCAATTGTGCGACCGAGGACAAACTGCTCGCCCATTTCGCGCATGGCGGCAGCGACGGCAGTGCGGATAACCGGTTCGCCAAGGCGGCGCACCATGGAGCGGAGGGTACGCTCGATGCCCCCCTCGCCTTCGTCCAGAACGCGGCCGGTCAGCATCAGCGCCCATGTGGAGGCGTTGACGAAGATCGACGCCGAGCTTCCCGAGTGAGCAGACCAGTCCTGCGGGGCGATCTTGTCGCGGATCAACTCGTCCATCGTTTCCGTGTCCGGCACACGCAGCAGCGCTTCGGCGAGACACATGAGCGCCACGCCTTCCTTGGTCGAAAGGCCGTAAGCGGAGAGAAATACCTCCATCAGACGCGGATCCGAGGAGGTGCGCACGGCCTTCACCAGTTCGGTAGCGTGGCCGGAGATCGCCGCGCGCTCGGTCTCGTTTAGCGCGGCCGTGCCGATCAGGCGCTGCAGCGCCTTGTCCTCATCAGGAAGGTAGTTGGCGCGGATTTGGGTGCGAAGGGCTGCAAGCGTCGGCATGAAGGAAATCCCGGCAATGACAACGGCCTGACCCTAGCACATCAGGCGATTTCGCAGCGGTCTGAAAATATTCACGTAACAATACAAACGACCTAAATTAGTGTTCCAATTTTGCCGAATCTGATCATCTATTGCCTCATGACAGATCAATTGGACCGCCTCGATCGCAACATCATAGCCGCGCTCGGACGCGAGGGGCGGCTCTCGATGGCCGAACTCGCCGCTCAGGTCGGCCTGTCGAAGACCCCCGTGCAGGCACGCGTAAAGCGGCTGGAGAAGGACGGCTACATTCGCGGCTATTCCGCAGTCATCGACCGCGAACGCATGGGCGAAGGCCATGTCGCGTTCGTGCAGGTCAAGCTCTCCGATACGCGCTCGGCCGCGCTGGACGCCTTCAATCGCGCCGTACAGGGCGTGCCGGAGATAGAGCAGTGCCATATGATGGCGGCTAGCTTCGACTATCTGCTGAAGGTCCGCACCGCCGACATCGCCTCCTATCGCCGGGTGCTTGGCGAGCGCATCTCTGCCCTGCCCCACGTTGCGCAGACCTCAACCTTCGTCGCGATGGAGACGGTGAAGGACCGCTGAGCGGCCCTATTCGGCCAACGTCTTGAGAAAAGCGATCAGTTGCTGGCGCTCGCGCTCGGAAAGCGAGAGCGGGTGCAGTTCGGTTTCGCCCGAAGGTGCTGCCGGCGCACGATCGTAGTGATCGACGACCTCTTCGAGCGACTTGAACTGGCCTGAGTGCATATAGGGTGGCCGGGTCGCGGCCCCGCGCAACGACGGTGGCTTGAACGCGCGGGTCATGCGCGCGTTGTCCTTGACCATGAAGCGCAGTTCGCCACAGGATTCGGGCGGAGCGTCGCTGTATCGACCGAAACAATTGAACGGGTCGGCGGATACCTGCGCCACTGCCGTTTCGCGCCCAAGGTCTTCAGGGAGTCCCTCGACAGGCGGCACGCCCGTGTTGTGGAACGAGTCGTCCGTCAGGCGCGGCCCGGTATGGCAGGTCGCGCAGGCCGCCTTGCCGATGAAGAGCTTCAGACCGGCGATTTCCTCGGGCGCGAACGCAGCGTCGCCTTGCGGATCTTCTGGATTTTCTTTGGCGGCAAGCGCTTTCGCAAACCGGTCGAAGCGCGTTTCCTCCGGCGCGATGGAGCGCTCGAAGGCGGCGATGGCCTTGCCGAGATTGGCAAAGACACGATTGACCTCATCCTGCTGATCGGCCGGCATGGCCGTCCATGCCGACTGCTCGGCCTCCGTACCGAAGGGTCCCGCACTTGAGGGCACAGCGGAAAGGTCGGGCAGCTTTCCGAAAATCCGCTCATAGCGCTCGGCAAAATTGTCAGCGATGAAATGCGCGTAGAAGGCACGCGTGCCGGCGTGCTCGCGGCGATCCTCCAGCGGCGTCAGCGCCTGTGCCCAAAGGCTGTCGCGCCGGCCGTCCCAGAAGAACCATGGCCCCCAGGCGACGCCGGCCAGCGGCATTGTGCGGCGGTTGCCGACGCCAACGCCCCTGCCGAGCGGTAGGTCGTCCTGGAACTGCCTGTCGATCAAGTGGCAGGTGCCGCAGGCGACGACGCCGTCCGGGCTCAAGCGCTGGTCGAAGAAAAGCGTCGCGCCCAACGCCGCGGCGGCCGGGTCGTCGGCATATTTGTTGGACGGGTCTGGAGGAAGCGGCGGAAGGGAAGCGAGCGAGAGCGAGGCAATCGTCGCCTTCTCCGCCTCGCTGAAGTCCTCGCCGCCACATCCCCCCAGCGCCAGCGTCGATACCAATATCGCTGCGCTACACCAGGCCGGACGGCGCGGTCTCATGGCTACAGGACCAGGTTGAACGTCACCGTATCGGTCCCGGCTGGCGACGTGATGTCGAAGCGCAGTTCCCACCAACCGCTCATCGAGAATTTGATGCCTTCGATACGATAGCGTCCCTCGCCGAGGTTTTCCGTCACCTCGGGCGCTGTCGGCAGCCCGTGATTGTGGTCAGGCATGCCGCCATCCACCTTGATCGTCGCGTCGCTCACCGGTTGTCCGGCTGCCGTCTTTACCGTGATTGTCCACGACTGCAGTTCGCGCTGCTTTATTTCCGCAGCTTCAGGCGCGATTGCAGCGACATAGAGGCCGTCGGCCGTCGTCCGCTCGCGCGACGTGTCGAGTTCGGGTTTCTGGGCCACGGGCGGCACAAGAAGATATGCACCGAACGCAAGCCCAAGCAGCACGACGAGTGCAAGCGCATATAGTCCGATCGACCTCAAGACATCCTCCTCGGCGCGTTCGACGGTCCTGTAAATCATTCCACCGAGGCTTTGTGCAAGCGCGACAAAAAGCTATAGCGTCGCACGAAATGGAGGGGTCCCTCGTGAGCGGCGGAATCGTATCGATAGGCGAATGCATGCTGGAATTGTCCGGCAGGGGCGGCGAGGACTGGCGGATGGGGTTCGCCGGCGACACGCTGAACACGCTGTGGGCTCTGCGTGCGCTCGCGGGGCCCGAGCGTCCGGTCAACTACATCTCGGCTTTCGGCGACGACCCCTTTTCGCGCGAACAGATCGCATTCTTCAGCGCCAACGGGATCGGCATCGGCAACAGTCTCGTTATTCCGGGCGCACGGCCCGGCCTCTACGCGATCACACTGACTGGAGCCGAACGCTCTTTCACATACTGGCGAAGCGATTCGGCAGCTCGCCAGCTTACTTCAGATCCGACGCAGTTGGCCAAAAGCCTTGAGCGTCAATCACTTGTCTACTTCTCCGGAATTACGCTCGCAATTCTGGACGACGAGCCTCGCAGTGTCCTGATAGGTGCGATCAGGACCGCACGGGAAGCTGGGAGCCTGATTGCCTTCGACGCCAACTATCGGCCGCGCCTCTGGAAATCGCCTGAGGCGGCGCGCCTTGCGATAGATGCAGCGTTGCGCGTCGCCGACATTGCGCTGCCCACGTTTCCGGATGAACAGGCGCTCTATGGCGATCAGTCACCGGAAGCAGCCGCGGACAGAATCGCGGCGGCCGGTGTCCGGGAGGTCGTGGTGAAGAATGGAGAGGCGGCCGCGCTTGTCCGATACGAGGCAAGTGCGGAAAGCGTGCCGGCGGTGCATGTGCCGGAACCGGTCGACACGACCGGCGCGGGCGACTCCTTCAACGGCAGCTATCTCGCCGCGCGGCTCGCGGGGCTGCCGCCGATCGAGGCCGCGAAAAAGGCTCACGCCGTGGCGGCGGCTGTCGTACAGGTGCGCGGTGCGCTGGCCCCGTTCGAGACGCTGCGCGCGGCGTTCGTCTAGGCCTTCCTGAAGCGGTACTCGGTCACCTGCCGATATTCCTCGCCAGGCCGTAGTACGGCCTGCGGAAAGTAGGCTCGGTTGGGCGAATCCGGCCAGACCTGCGGTTCCAGTGCGAGGCCCGCATAGCCCTTGTACATCCGGCCTTCGTGCCCCGGTACCGGACGCTCGATCTTTGCACCGGCGTAAAACTGCACACCAGGCTCTGTCGACCAGACCTCCATCTCCACGCCCGAGGTTGCGCCCTTGACCCAGGTGGCTTGCCTAAGCGGTCCTTTGTCGGAGTGGAGGCAGAAGTTGTGGTCATACGGGACCTGCTCGCCCTCCTCTTCCAGTCCGACGGCGCGGGGCTTGCGGAAGTCGAAGGCGGTATCGTCGACAGGCTGCACAACGCCGGTCGGGATCAGTTCGTCATCGACCGGCAGATAGGCCCCGGCCGGGATGACCATGCTGTGGCCTAGGATGTCGCCGCTGCCGCCGTCATCCAGATTGAAATAGGAATGGTGCGCGAGGTTGCAGAGCGTCGGCTTGTCCGTGGTGGCAGTCAGCTCGACCGAAAGCACGCCGCCGGCCTTGACGCGGTATGTGCAGACGACATCCAGATTGCCCGGAAAGCCCATCGCGCCGTCCGGATCGCGCAAGGTCAATGTGACGAAGTCCGCGCCATGGCCCGCAACGCCCCACACCTGCTTCCCGTAGCTGTGTGAACCGCCATGCAGCGTATGCTTGCCGAGGAAATTCCTGTCAGCCTGATAGGTCTTGCCGTCGATGGTGAACTGGCCGTTGGCGATGCGGTTGGCGTAGCGCCCTGCAATCGCGCCCATATAGGACGAATATTGCGGATAGGGCTCGAACGTGTCGAAGCCGAGCACCAAAGGAGCGCCGTGGCCGGCAAGGCGAAGGTCCTGGACGGATGCGCCCCACGTCATGATATGAGCCGTCAGTCCGCCGCCGGTTATACCGAAACGATGGACCGGCTTGCCGTCTGCGGTCTTCCCGAAGATTTCACCCTCTGCCATCGCGCGTCTCCACCACTGTTGAAAACAAAACAGGCCGGGTTTTGGCCCGGCCTGCAAGAGAAATCAGAGACCGAGGCCTCCGAGGCAGACATATTTGGTGTCGAGGTAATCCTCGATGCCCTGATGCCCGCCTTCTCGGCCGACACCGGATTCCTTGACACCGCCAAACGGAGCCTCGACCGTGGTGATGAGGCCTTCATTGATGCCGACCATGCCGTATTTCAGCTCTTCCATGACCCGGAAAGCGCGGCCGAGGCTGCCTGTGTACGCATAGGCGGCGAGGCCGAACTCGGTGTCGTTGGCGAGCTTCACCGCCTCTTCCTCGGTCTCGAACTTGAAGACTGGGGCGACGGGGCCGAAAATCTCTTCCTTCATAAACTTCATGGACGGCTTGGCGTCGGCGATGACGGTCGGCTCGTAGAAGGAGCCGCCGAGCGCGTGGCGCTTGCCGCCTGCGACGACACGGCCGCCCTTCGCCTTTGCGTCCTCAACAAATTCCTCAACCTTCTCCACCGCCTTCACATCGATCAGCGGACCCTGCTGGGTGCCGTCCTCGAGGCCCGAGCCGATCTTCAACTTGTTGCTGGCGGCTGCGAGCTTCTCGACGAAGGCGTCATAGATGCCGGCCTGCACGAAGAAGCGGTTTGTGCAGACGCAGGTCTGGCCCGAGTTGCGGTACTTGGCGACCATGGCGCCCTCGACCGCGCGATCAACGTCGGCATCGTCGAAGACGAGGAACGGCGCGTTGCCGCCGAGTTCCATCGAAACCTTCTTCACCGTGCCGGCGCACTTGGCCATCAGCATCTTGCCGATCTCGGTCGAGCCCGTGAAGGTCAGCTTCTTGACCAGCGGGTTGGAGCAGATCTCGTCACCGATCTCACCGGCCGAGCCGGTCACGATGTTGATAACGCCCTTCGGGAAACCCGCCTCCTCGGCCAGCACACCGAACGCAAGCGCTGAGTAGGGCGTCTGCGAGGCTGGCTTGACGACCGCCGTGCAGCCAGCGGCGAAGGCAGGGCCGAGCTTGCGAGCGAGCATCGAGGACGGGAAGTTCCAAGGCGTGATCGCCGCCACGACGCCGACCGGCTGCTTGGTGGTGATGATGCGGCGGTCGGCCCATGGAGACGGCACAACGTCGCCATAGGTGCGGCGGCCTTCCTCGGCGAACCACAGGACGTAGGCGGCGGAGATGCCGACCTCGCCCTTGGCCTCGGCAAGCGACTTGCCCTGCTCGGTGGTCAGCAGTTCGGCGAGCGGCTGCTGGTTGTCCATGATGGCGTCGTGGAGCTTGCGGAGCAGCTTGTGGCGCTCCAGCACGGAGGTCTTGCGCCATGACTGGAACGCTTCCTCGGCTGCCTCGATCGCGCGGCGTGTTTCAGACTTGCCCGACTTCGGCACAGTGCCGATCTTGAGTCCGGTCGCGGGGTTGGTCACGTCGACCGTGGCGCCGCTGTCTGCCTGGACCCATTCGCCGCCGATGAGGTTGGCCTCACGCAAGAAATGGCTGGTTTTCTGGAGCATCGTTCTGCCTCCTGTGCGACATGTCTGGCCGCGTTGTTTGATTGTGGGGGACGCCGAGCGTCCAAAGCCGATGCCGCTTTAGCGCACCGGACCTAAGTCGATCAATGTTTATTGGCCGAAAGGGCTTGGTCCAGCGATGTATGCGGGAGGCCACGCGTTAGCCAAAGACTGCTTGCACGACCGTCAGCCAGAAAGCAGTGGTCAATACCGCAAAGGCCGTGGCTATGCTGACCTGGCTGGACGCCAGCCCCTGTCCGGTTCCGAATTGCACGGCAAGGAGATAGGAGTTCACGCCGGAGGGCAGTGCGGCAGCGACGACAGCCACCTTGGCCGTCATCGGTGGCAGGCCCATCAGCAACGCCAGGCCGAGGACCAGAGCTGGCATCAGGAACAGCTTCAGGACGGTAAGGGCAGCGGCCGGCAAGATGTTTCCGGAAATGCTGAACTTCCTCAGCCCAAGTCCCATCGCAAAGAGCGCCAGAGGTCCCGCGATGTCGGCAAGCGCGTCCACCATACGATCGACGAACAAGGGAAGCTGCAGTCCGGTGATGCGCCAAAGCAGGCCAGCGAGGATACCGATCATCAGCGAGTTCGGCAAAACGCGCCTCAGGAACGCGCGCAGGATTTCGCCCGCGCTGATCCTGCCGTTCTTGCGGTGTCCGAACAGGTCGAACAGGATGATGGAAACCATGGTCATCAGGGGAAAGTGGATGGCGATCAGCAGGGAGAGGACTTCGAATCCCGGCGGGCCATACACCCCGAGCATGAAGGGGATGCCCAGCAGCACAAGGTTGGAATAGGCGGCTGATACACCTCCGACGACACCGGCCTGCGAGTCTCGTCCGAACGCCCTCGTCATGACGAGATGCCCGACGACCCATGTCAGGGCGGCGCCAGTAAAATAGACGCCCCACAAGGCCCATGGGGCGGAGCCATGAAAATCGGCACCCACCATCGTTCGAAAAAGCAGGAGCGGCAGGGCCACGCCAACGGCAAAGTCGGTCAAAGCATCGCCGACCTGAATCTTCAGGTAGCCGCTTAGCCCGGCGAGATAGCCGAGCGCGACCAGCCCAAAGACGAAAAGTGTGGTTTCGATGACCGAGGACACGGTGGTCCCGAATAGGCCACGGGCCTGCCCCGCGCAATGCGATTGCCCGATTTTGATCATTGTCGGCTGGCAATTGCATGGGTAGATCGGGTTTTCCGGAGCAGACATGCAAGCTGGGCGTTCATCGCTGTCCCGATATGCCGCCACGGCGAGGTTGGTCCTCGTTGTGGTTTTTGCGCTGGGTGTTGCACCGCCGGTCAAGGCCGAGGAGAAAAGCAGCCTTAACGGCATTGCCCTTGTCATCGGCCAGTCGGACTATGAACACATCACCGCCCTGCCGAACCCCGCGAACGATGCCCGCGACGTGGTCAAGCTGCTTACCGATCTCGGGTTCGAAGCGCGCGGCGTAACCGACCGGGATGCGTCCAAGCTCAAGCGCGACATCGAACGGTTTGTCGAGGATGCCGAAGAGGCTGATGTCGCCCTCCTCTACTATTCGGGCCATGGCATCGAGGCGGGCGGCGAAAACTGGCTGATCCCCATCGACGCAGACGTTTCGTCGCTCGCGAATGCGTCCGAAGCGCTGGTTCCGCTATCTGAAATCATGGATGAACTGAAGCAGAAGGTGCCCGTAGCGATCCTACTCCTGGACGCCTGCAGGACCAACCCCTTCCCGCCCGACGCCGTCGTTCGTCGTCAACCGAAAGCCTCGGGCGACAAGGTGACGGCTGGCGGACTGGCTCCGGTTCGCGGTGCAGTCTCGCTCAAGACAAAAGATGCGCCCGCAAATGACAACCTCGGAACCGTCATCGGCTTTGCCGCAGAGCCCGGCCAACCTGCGTTGGATGGGACGGCGGGCGAGACCAGCCCCTACGCGTCAGCGCTGCTTCGCCACCTCGGCGCGATGGAGGGGGCCGAATTCGGCAACGTCATGCGCATGGTGACGGAAGAGGTCTATCTCGACACAAGGGGCGCGCAGCGGCCGTGGGTCAACGAGAGCCTGCGCAGGCTGCTCTATTTCGGCGTGGCGCAGGATGAACCAGCCGGCGACGAGGCAATGATAACTGGCGAGCGCCGGGAACTCCTGTTGACCATAGCGGACCTGCCAGACGTGAAGCGTTCGCAGGTTGAATTGGCCGCAGCCAAGGGCAATGTGCCACTGGACTCACTTTACGGCGTGCTGCGAGCGCTCGGCACAAACGAAATTCCCGAGAATCCCGCGGACCTGGAGAAGGTCCTCGACTCCCAGGCGGAACGGCTGACGAAAATGTTCGCGGAACGGGACGCGCTCAGGACCGACGACCCGGAAATCGTGCGTCTGGCCTCGGCAGCAGACACAGCAATCCGCGAAGGCGCGATCGTCACCGCACGGCAATTCCTCGACCAGGCTGTCGCGCGTGTCGAGGCTACGAGCGGCGCAGTCGACGCGGCCGAGGATGCGGTCAGGCAGAAGCGTCTTGCAGACGCAGCGGTCTACATCCAGCGCGCGGATGCTGCCTCCCTGGTCTTCGACTACGCGGCTGCCGCGGGCGACTACGGCAAGGCCTTCGGACTGGTCGAGAAGTGGGACGAAAAGCTCGCCTGGAACTACAAGAACATGGAGGCCGAGGCTCTTGGCGCGTTCGGCGACAACAAGGGCGACAAGGCCGCGCTCGACCGCTCGATCAAGGCGTATGAACAGATCCTCGGGATGCTGCCCTACGGCGAACAGGGCGAAGACTGGGCGATCACCCGCAACAACATGGCGGTCGTGCTTCAGACCCTTGGCGAGCGCGACACGAACGATGCGCAACTGTTGCAGGCGGCCGAGATTTTCCGGGAATCGCTCGGCGTCTTCACCGAGACAAAGGACGACGTGAACTGGGCTGCTGCCCAGAACAACATCGGCAATGTCCTGCTCGTTCTCGGACAGCGCCGAGGGGATGCGAGTCAGCTTAACGAGGCCGTTGCAGCGTTTCGCGCAGCGCTGGAGAAGCGTGACCGGACCAAAGTTCCGCTCGATTGGGCAGCGACGCAGAACAATATCGGCATCACGCTCTATGCCCTGTCCGAGCGCGATCCGAATGTCGCGCGTCTCACGGAGGCGCAAGCCGCCTATCGCGCGGCGCTCGAGGTCTACACGAAGGAAGCCGCCCCAGTTCAATGGGCAATGGTCCAGAACAATCTCGGCAACACGCTGAACGGGCTCGGAAACGCCCGCAACGACAAGACCTCCTTCGAGGCAGCGGCAGACGCCTTCCGCTCGGCGCTGGAGGTCCGTATGCGCGACACCTTCCCGATCGATTGGGCGACCAGCAGGCTCAATCTCGGCAACACGCTGACGCATATCAGCAAGTTCGATCTCGATACCGCCCTGCTGGAAGAGGCGGTGACAGCGTACCAGGACGCACTTCAAGTCTATACGCGCGACAAGTTCCCTATGGACTGGGCATCAGCCCAGAACAATCTCGGAGCGGTCTACCAAACGCTGGGGCAGCGCACGTCCGAAGTGCGGCGAATGGAGGAGTCGGTCGAGGCGTTCGAGGCAGCGGCACAAATCTACACACGTGATGCGCTGCCGCTCGACTGGGCGATGACGCGCTACAATTCCGGTAACACTCTCCAACTGCTCGGCGGCATGAGCGGCGAGCCCGCGCGGTATCGTGAGGCTGTCCAAGCCTACAGGGATTCGTTGGAGGAATACCGGCGCGACATCTGGCCTCACCAGTGGGCGCTCTCGCAGACCGGCGTCGCTTCCACCCTCCTGTGGCTCAGCAACAGCGAGGAAGGGACGCAAAGCCTGGTCGAATCGATCGCCGCCCGCCGCGCGGCACTTGAAGTGCTTACCTTCGAGAATACGCCGGTCGACTGGGCCAACGCCCAGAACGGGCTTGGCATGGCTCTTCTCAATCTCGGCACGCGCCAGAGCAGCGGCCAGCATCTGGAGGAAGCTGCGGCGGCATTCGAGGCGTCGCTGCGGGTTTTCACGCGTGAATCGCAGCCACTGCAATGGGCGTTCGGACAGAACAACCTTGGCGACATCCACTGGAATCGCGGCGCTCTGGGCGGCGGGAATGCGGAATACGCCAAGGCAATCGCGTATTTCGAGAACGCGAAGGCAGGTTTCACGGAGTCCGGCTATGTCGCTCCGATCGCAATCACCGATCAGAAGATCGAGTTGATCCGGCAGGCAATGGCGGCGAAGTGACCTCGGCCGCCCTTGCCTTTCTTTCGCAATTCCCATCCCTATGTCGGGCCTATGGGGAGTGAATTACGAGTGTTCCGCTTACTTGCCGCCGCGTTCATGCTGTTATTTGCGGCGGAGGCCAATGCAACCGAGGCCGGCTGGGCACTTCTGCGCGAAGGCGAGCAAATCGTGCTCCTGCGACATGCTATGGCCCCCGGCGCCGCCGAACCAGCCACGTTCGACATCGAAAAGTGCTCGACGCAGCGTAACCTTTCGGAGCGGGGGAAGCAGCAGGCGCGCAAGATCGGCGCGTTGTTCGCCGCCCGCGCGGCTCCGACGGGCCGCGTGCTGACAAGCCGCTATTGTCGGACGAAGGAAACGGCACGACTCGCGTTTGGAGACGCGGAGGAGTTCGCACCAATGGACCCGCCGGTTGGAGACGAGGCAGCGCGCAAGGAGCAGCTGGATGCAATCCTCGCCGAGATTCGGGATTATTCCGACTCAGGGAATCTCGTCCTCGTGACCCATCTTGAGACGATTCAGGCGCTTACAGGCGGCCAAACCGCCCGTGAAGGCGAGGCTGTGATCGTTGTTCCCGAAGGTGACGGGTTGCGCGTCGTCGGGCGAATTATTTTCAATTAGACGTGCAAACCCTTCCGTAGTAAGCCGCGCTGACGCCTGCCGGCCCTTTTCACGACGCGAAAAAGCGACTAGACAGCGCCTCAACGAGCCGCGCCGGGGCTGAACGCCTTGGTTTGCAGGGATTTTTGAAGGAAGAACCGTGCCGACCACTTTCGAGAAAGTCGCGAAGATCATCGCTGATACCAGCGAGATCGACATCAACACGATCACCCCGGAAAGCCACACGATCGACGATCTTGGGATCGACAGCCTCGATTTCCTCGACATCGTCTTTGCGATCGACAAGGAATTCGGCATCAAGGTGCCGCTCGAGAAGTGGACTCAGGAAGTCAACGACGGCAAGGCCTCGACGGACGAATACTTCCTGATGAAGAACCTCTGCGCAAAGATCGACGGGCTCGTGGCCGCAAAGGCCGCTTGATCAAGCCGGCCGTTTAGGCGAAACGGCATCATGAACTCCAACGACGTTCTCATAACCGGCATTGGCCTGGTGTCCTCGCTTGGCGAAGGCATCGAAGCACACTGGCAAAAGCTGGCGGTCGACCCGCCGGCGCCTGTCATCGACGACACGCGTTTCCCGCCTTATCTCGTTCATCCGCTGCCTGCGATCGACTGGGGCCTGCAAATCCCCAAGCGCGGCGACCAGCGCCAGATGGAGACATGGCAGCGGCTCGGCACCTATGCCGCCGGGCTGGCGCTCGACGACGCAGGGCTGAAGGCCGACGAAGCGCTTTGCTCAACCATGGACATGGTCGTCGCTGCCGGTGGCGGTGAGCGCGACGAGACCGTCGATACCACGATCCTCGAAGCCTCCACGACGCGTAACGATCGTGGCGTGTTGCTCAACGAAAAGCTCACCACCGAACTGCGCCCTACCCTTTTCCTGGCGCAGCTTTCCAACCTGCTCGCGGGCAATATCTCGATCGTGCACAAGGTAACGGGTTCTTCGCGCACCTTCATGGGCGAGGAAGGCGCCGGCGTCGCCGCCGTCGAGACGGCCGCGGCCCGCATCCGTTCGGGCCAGTCCTCGCATATGCTGGTTGGCGCAGCCTTCCAGACCGAACACTACGACATGCTTCTCGGCTACGAACTCGGCGGCTATCTGCACCGCGGTCCGTGGAAACCGGTCTGGCAGCGCAAAGGCTCCGAGGGTGGCGGCGTCGTTACCGGCTCGGGCGGCGCGTTCCTCGTGCTTGAATCGCGCGAGCACGCCGAAAAGCGCGGCCGAAAGGCTTATGCCCAACTCGGGCCAATTGTTTCTGGCCGCGCGCGCCGCAGAAAGGAAAGCCTGTCCGGCGCCCTCTCAGCGCTGGCCGGGAAAGCCGGGCTGCCGAGCCAGAAGCCGATCCTGGCGGTATCGGGCCTATCGGGCGCGCACGCCGCAACGGCGGCCGAAAAGGACGTGTTTGGCGCCTTCCCCTCAGTGGCGCTGCGAGGCTTCACAGGCATCACGGGCCACATGAAGGAGGCACAGTTCCCCTTCGCCGTCGCGCTGGCGGCGCTTGCGGTAAACAAGGGCTCCGCCTACCCCGTTTTCGACGCAGAAAACGAACGACCGTTCGACGGCGACACCAGTGCCGTACTTGCAACAACGGTCGGCTATCACCAGTTTGAGGGCATTGCGCGGGTTCTTGCCGCAGACACTCCCGGGGACGATGCATGACGAAGCTCACTGACCACCTTGGACGACCGATCGTCGCCGTCACCGGCATAGGCATCGTGACGTCGCTGGGCGTCGGCAAGCGGGATAACTGGAATGCCCTGACCAGCGGAAAATCGGGCATCCACCCGATTACGCGGTTTCCAACCGACCACCTGAACACCACAATATGCGGCACCGTCGATTTCCTGGCTTCTAGTTCAAAAGGAGCGACGGCGCTTACCTATGAGCTTGCCGAGACAGCCGCGCGCGAGGCCATCGGCGAGTCCGGTTTGCCGCCCGAGGATTTTGGTGGGCCGCTTTTCCTCGCCTCGCCGCCGGTGGAACTGGACTGGGCGGATCGCTTCAGTCTCTACGCGCCGGGGCACAAGGGCACGGCCACCGACACGGTTCTGGAGATCGCGCGCGGCCTCAATTCGCAGGACATCTTCGAGGCGGCGCAGTTTGGCACCATAGCCGACCGGCTGGCGGACGAGTTCGGCGCGCGCGGCCTGCCGATCACGCTTTCCACTGCTTGTGCGTCTGGTGCAACGGCCATCCAGCTCGGCGTCGAGGCGATCCGGCGCGGCGAGTCCGAACGTGCGCTTTCGATAGGGGCAGACGGTTCGGTGACGGCTGAGGCGCTGATCCGCTTCTCGCTGCTGTCGGCGCTCTCCACGCAGAACGACATACCGGAGAAGGCATCTAAACCGTTCTCGCGCGATCGCGACGGCTTCGTCATCGCCGAAGGCGCTGCTGCCCTCGTGCTCGAATCGCTGGAAGCCGCTCTCGCGCGCGGCGCTACGGTGCTTGGCATCTTGAGCGGCTGCGGCGAGCGTGCCGATGATTTCCACCGCACCCGTTCGAAGCCGGATGGCTCGCCTGCCATTGCTGCTGTACGGGCGGCGCTTGCCGATGCCGGCCTCTCCGAAGACCGGATCGGTTACGTGAATGCCCACGGCACCTCGACGCCCGAAAACGACAAGATGGAGCATCTTTCGCTGTCGACCGTCTTCGGCGAACGTATCCGCGATATTCCGGTTTCGTCGAACAAATCGATGATCGGCCATACGCTGTCGGCCGCAGGAGCGGTCGAGGCCGCGTTCTCGCTGATGACCATGCGTGAAGGCGTCATTCCGCCGACCATCAACTACGACAATCCCGATCCGTCGATCGAGCTCGATGTCGTGCCCAACGTAAAGCGTTCGGCCGATATCTCGAGCGTGCTCTCCAATTCCTTCGGCTTCGGCGGCCAGAACGCCTGCCTTGTGTTGACGCGGGAACCCGTCTAAGCGAACGCCCTGACAATTTTTAAGGGAATTCGCCCGCACAATGCGCGCTTTGCAACTGATCGAGGACCGCCGGCTCGAAGCGGTCGAAATCCCGTCTCCGCCGGAGCCGGGACTTGGCGAAGTGACGGTCAGCATCAAGGCGGTCGCGCTCAACCATATCGACGTATGGGGCTGGCGCGGCATGGCCTTCGCGAAGCGCAAGCTGCCGCTCACGATCGGTGCTGAAGCCTCAGGCGAGGTCGCTGCCGTCGGGCCGAGCGTCTCGGGACTTCTTCCCGGCCAACTCGTCTCGATCTACGGCGCGCGCACCTGCGGGCTGTGCAAGGCTTGTCGCGAAGGCCGAGACAATCTTTGCGAGCATGTTTCGGGCGTCCACGGATTCCATCTCGACGGCTTCGCGCAGGAAAAGATCAACCTTCCGGCGCGTCTGCTCGTCCCTGCTCCGCCCGGCGTCGACGCAGTCGGCGCGGCGGTCGCGCCGGTGACCTTCGGAACCGTCGAGCACATGCTGTTCGACAACGCCAGGCTGCAGCCTGGCGAAACGATCCTCGTCCATGCCGGCGGCTCGGGCATCGGCACGGCCGCGATCCAGCTTGCCAAGAAGATGGGCTGCACGGTCATCACCACCGTCGGTTCAGACGACAAGATGGCGAAGGCGACAGCGCTTGGCGCAGACCACGTCATCAACTACCGCGAAGACCGTTTTGAAGGCGCGGTGCGCAAGATCACCAAGAAGAAGGGCGTCGATGTGGTCTTCGAGCATGTCGGGGCCGACACCTGGGCCGGCTCGATGCTCTCACTGAAGCGCGGCGGAAGGCTCGTCACCTGCGGCTCGACGTCCGGTGTCTCCACGACGATGAATCTGATGCAGCTTTTCCAACAGCAACTGAAGATTTTCGGTTCGTTCGGCTGTCGCATGGAGAACATGGCGAACGCCATGCAGAAGATGGCGGGCGGCCTGGTTTCGCCTGTGGTCGACACGGAAGTGGACTTTGCCGGGATCGGCGATGCGCTGAAGCGCATGGAAAGCCGCGATGTGTTCGGCAAGATCATCCTGCGCCTGGGCTGAGGCTCGCCTTGACGCGTAGGAGTTCGTTCGACTTCCGCTACAGGGTGATGCGGCCTGTGATCATCTGGTCGCGCAAGGTCGGCGACTGGCTGATCGCGCGGGTGGCCATGACTGCGCTGTGGTTCCTGCGCAAGCTTCCGCCTGACCGGGCGCTGGATTTTGCAGGCCGCGCTTCGAGGAAGGTCGGGCCTTGGCTGGGACGGCATCGCACGGCCTGCGACAACCTACGACACGCCTATCCCGAAAAGTCCGAATTGGAGATCGAGGCGATCGCCCTCGAAATGTGGGACAACATGGCCCGGCTCGCGGCCGAGTACATATTCCTCGACCAGTTGTTCGATGCCGACGCCCACAGCCGAACGGACGGACGCATCGAAATCGTCGGCGCTGAGCTCTTCCATCGGCTCGCCGCCGAAGAGAAGCCCCACATCCTTTTCACCGCGCATACCGGAAATTTCGAACTTCTGCCGATCGCCGCGGCCGTTCACGGCCTGAACATGACCGCTTTGTTCAGGCCCCCCAATAACCCCTATATCGCCGACTACATTCTTTCGACGCGCACGTCGAAAATGGGCGGGCTTCTGCCGACCAGCGCAGGTGCAGCGTTCACGCTTGCCGCAATCCTGGAAAAGGGTGGCAATGTCGGTGCTCTTGTTGATCAGAAGTATCGGAACGGTGTGGAAACCACCTTTTTCGGACGCGCCTGCGAGACCAACCCGGTGGTGGCGATGCTTGCCCGGCGGTTCGACTGCCCGGTTCATCCGGCGCGCTGTGTCCGCCTGCCGGGCAATCGCTATCGGCTCGAAATCCACGAAGCGCTGGAATTGCCCCGCGGACCTGACGGCGAAATCGACATCAACGCCTCGGCCCAATTGCTGAACGACGTGGTGGAGGGCTGGGTGCGCGAGGACCCGGGCCAATGGATGTGGTTCCACAAGCGGTGGGGCGTGAGCGGGCACAAACGAAAACGCCGCGCCGCCCGCGCGAACCCGCCCCCCGCAACGACCGCCTAGCTTCGATCAGGCAGGCTGGCCCGGCACGACGCGGATGGTCGTGCCCCACGGGTCCTCGTAGGAAGCCGATTCCGGCGCCTGCGAGGAGCGCAGTTCGACCCAATCGAGACCCGAGCGTCCGTGATCGCGTTGGCCCGCGCCGGCGCTCTGCCACGCGTTGGCGCCGATATGGTGGTGATAGCCGCCGGTCGACAAAAACACCGCCTGCGCCCCGTATTTCGCCACCGTGTCGAAGCCGAGCGTGCGCTTCCACCAGTCTTCCGCCGCAACCGGGTCGCCGACGCGCAGATGGACGTGGCCGACGACAGATCCTTCGGGAGCGCCTTGCCATTTCGGGCCCCTAGCCGGCACCGCGCCACGGACGCCTTCGACATCCATGCGGTTGGTCGCCATCTCGATCTGACTGCCATTCCATTTCCAGTCGGTGGGAAGCCGGTCGGCATAGATCTCGATGCCGTTGCCTTCGGGATCAGTCAGATAGAGCGCCTCGCTCACGAGGTGATCGGAAGCTCCATCAACTGGAATCCTGTTTTCGATCGCATGGTTTATCCAGCGGCCAAGGTCCGCCCGGGAGGGCAGCAGGAACGCGGTATGGAAAAGTCCGGCGCTGCGCGGATCATCCGGTTTGGACGCTTTGTCGTTTTCGATGACGAGTAGCGGCCTGTCCTTCGAGCCGAGTGTGATCGTCTCGCCGTCGGACGACAACTGTTCCAGCCCGACGACCGCGCTGTAATAGTCTGCAAGCGCCTTTGCGTTTCGGGCCTTGAGGCCGACCTGACCGACACTTATCGGTGTCGTCGCCGCGAATGGAAGATTACTCATTGTCTGTTCCTCTGCAGCTGCAAGTCCGGCCGGCGCCGCCGCCATTGCACCCAGTCCACCGATGACCGTACGTCTGTCGATCGCCACAAATCCACTCCGTGCTGGCCAACCTTCGTCCTATAGATACTTCGAAGGATCGTTCACACAAGACCTCCAATCCCGAACACGACGTTCGATAATCATTGACTGTTGCGAAGGTTGCGCCTGCCGCAACCGGTCGCTACATCCGCCCCATGAAAGTAAGCGAAGCAGATATTCTCATCGTACCGGGCTACACCAATTCCGGGGCCGATCACTGGCAAAGCCGCTGGGAGGCCAAGCTTTCGACGGCGCGCCGCGTGGAGCAGGCGGAATGGTCGAAGCCTGTACGGGAGGACTGGACCGAGGCCGTAGCCGACGCCGTTAACCAAGCCGAGCGGCCGGTCGTGCTGGTCGCCCATTCGCTGGGGGTGCCGACGGTCATCCAGTCGATCCCGCGATTCAAGAAGCGGGTCGCGGGTGGATTCTTCGTCGCCCCGCCTGAGGTCGCCAATCCGTCGATCCGGCCAAAGCACCTGATGACGTTCGGCCCCTACCCTCGCGACCCGCTGCCCTTCCCGTCGGTGGTCATCGCGAGCCGCAACGATCCGTACGGATCGTTCGACGTCGCAGAGGACATCGCCGGCGCCTGGGGTTCCCTCTTCCTCGATGCAGGGGAAGTCGGCCATCTCAACGCAGAATCCGGGCACGGGCCCTGGCCAGAAGGGTCGATGATCTTCGCGAAATTCCTGACCGGACTGAAAGCCTAGAGAAAAGCATGGCCAAGCGGGTACTCGTCGTCGGCGCCGGCATCATCGGCGCATCCGTTGCATGGCACCTGACCGGATTTGACTGCGAGGTGACGATCGTCGATGCCGGCGACGGTGGCGGGCTCGCGACGCGCAACTCCTTTGCCTGGATCAACGCGAGTTGGGGCAACCCCGAATGGTATTTTCATTTCCGCCGCCGGTCCATGGCAGGCTGGCGGAACCTGGAACGCAGCGTGCCAGGCCTGTCGGTCGACTGGTGCGGCGGCCTCCTTTGGGACCTGCCCCAAGCTGAACTTGCCGCCTACGCGCAGGAACATGCCGGCTGGGGCTATGGGATCCGTACGGTCGACCGCGACGAGGCCCTGAAAATCGAACCAGGCTTGAAAAATCCGCCAGAACTGGCGCTCCATGTCGCAGAGGAAGGGATGCTGGAGCCGGTCGCGGCGTCGAACTCGCTTCTGGCGGCCGCAGTTGCGCGCGGTGCACGCTTCATCGACCGAACCGAGGCCATGTCCCTGCATTTTCACGCTGGCCGTGTCGCCGGGATCGAAACGACGGACGGCGAAACGCTGTTGGCGGACGAGGTGCTGATCACCGCAGGCGCCGAGACGGCAAGGCTTCTCGAAACCGCCGGCGTCAACCTGGCTATCGATGCACCGCCGGGTCTCATCGCCCATTCGACAATATCGGACCGCAAGCTACTGAACGGGCTCGTCATGACACCCGATTTCCATGTTCGCCAGACGCGGGAAGGCAGGCTCATCATAGGGACCGACTTCGCTGGAGGCGACCCAGGGGGCCGCGACAGGGAGATGGCGACCAGCCTTCTCGACAATGTCCGGACCATGGTCGGCGGCGCGGAAGGGCTTGAGCGGGATTTCCTCACCGTGGGATATCGCCCTACGCCGCGCGACGGCTATCCGGCGATCGGCCGGCCCGATGGAGTCCATGGCATCTACGTCGCGGTGCTTCACTCCGGCGTGACGCTGGCCCCTGTCGTCGGCGAACTGGCGGCTTGGGAAATCGCCACGGATTTGCGCGACGCCGACCTCGCGCCCTACGATCCCAACCGCAGCACCTTGCGGCCGTCGCCGTGACGCTCGGGTTCAGGCGCCCTTGAGCGACGCTTGGACCGCCTTCAGAAGCACTTCGGAGCCGAGCTTCATGACGGTCATCTCCTGGCCCATCGCAAGAAGCTGGTAGCCCATGGAGACAAAGCGCCCGGAGATGGACGGATCGACGACGTAGATGCCGGCATATTTTCCGGCGCGACGCGCGCGGCCGGCTACCTGCTCTATCGCCGGCATCATGTCCTCAAGGGTCGAATTGATGCGCTCTCCGTTCGTCCAGGCGATCGAAAAGTCCGAGGGACCGAGGAAGATCGCGTCGATGCCGGGTGTATCGAGGACGCGGTCCAGAATATCGACCGCAGCGCGGGTTTCGATCATGGCGAAGGACAGGGTCCGCGTGTTGCTTTCACGCAGCCACTTCGGGTGGTCGCCCTTCCCGTGACGGGGAAAGCCGAATGTCGGCCCCCAGGAGCGCTCGCCGACTGGCGGGTATTTCATCGCGGCCGCAAAGCGCTGGGCATCTTCGATGGTGTTGATCATGGGCGCGATGACCGCCTCGGCGCCGAAGTCCAGCGCCCGGCTGGCCATGTCGAAGCGGCCAACAGGGACTCGGACGAGCGCCGGCTTTCCGAGACGGAGGACGGGTATGATCGACCGAAGGACGCTGTCTTCGTTGTGCCCGCCGTGCTGCATATCGAGTGTGACCGCGTCAAAGCCTTGCGACGCCAGAATCTCGACGGTCAATGCGTCCGGCACGCCG
Organism: Mesorhizobium quangtriensis; assembly: GCF_040081925.1. Classification (NCBI taxonomy): domain Bacteria; kingdom Pseudomonadati; phylum Pseudomonadota; class Alphaproteobacteria; order Hyphomicrobiales; family Phyllobacteriaceae; genus Mesorhizobium; species Mesorhizobium quangtriensis. The sequence goes on along the minus strand of NZ_JBEBMF010000003.1, from coordinate 399,202 downwards.
GACCAGGCGCTGCAAACGGTTTCGCCGGCGGCGAGCTTTGCTCCAAGTGACATCGAACCTCTCCCGAATCTTCCGTTTGTCACGCCAGCAAAACGAAAAGGCAAAGAAAAACCGCCCGGAAGGGGCGGTTTTTCCTGCTTCCCATGAGCTGGATCAGCTCTTTACCTGCTCGATCGCCTGCGCGAGCAATTCGTCCATGGTACGTCGGATCTGGTGTTCCGACTGGTCTACACCCGCAGCTTCGAAATCCGCCTTCACCTTGCGCAGGACATCGTCATCGCCGGCTTCCACGAAATCGGCCGCGACAACTTCCTTGGCATAGGCTTCCGCGTCTGCGCCGGCCTTGCCCAGCTTTTCGGCAGCCCAGAGCCCGAGAAGCTTGTTGCGCCGCGCCGTAGCCTTGAAACGCAGTTCCTCGTCCAAAGCGAACTTGCGCTCAAAACCCTTCTCGCGGTCAGAAAAATCGCTCATCAAGATCCTCCAGGCAGGTGACGGTCGTTCCGACCAGATGTGGTGTTTGTCCGCACAAACCAAAAGCCTGCGTCCGGGTCAATACGATCACGGCTTGTTGCAGTGCGGTATTTCGCAGCGGAAAGCGGTTGATCGGCCGCTTTGATGATTGAGCATGTAAGCCGATTCGGATAGACCGGCATTGAACGATACGTCCGGCGCATTATCTCTTCCGGGCCGTTCGGTCCATCCGCCGGCTCGACAAATCCAGGAAATCCGATGAAAAACCGCCGCCGCATTTATGAAGGCAAGGCCAAGATCCTCTATGAAGGGCCCGAGCCGGGAACACTGATCCAGTTCTTCAAGGACGACGCGACGGCGTTCAATAAAAAGAAACACGAAATCGTCGACGGCAAGGGTGTGCTGAACAATCGCATTTCCGAACACATCTTCAACCATCTGAACCGCATGGGGATTCCGACGCACTTCATCCGCCGGCTCAACATGCGCGAGCAGTTGATCAAGGAAGTCGAGATCATCCCGCTCGAAGTCGTGGTGCGCAACGTCGCCGCCGGCTCGCTCGCCAAGCGGCTTGGCATCGAGGAAGGCACCGTGCTGCCGCGCTCGATCATCGAATTCTATTACAAGGCAGATGCTTTGGACGACCCAATGGTCTCCGAGGAGCACATTACCGCCTTCGGCTGGGCGAGCCCGCAGGAAATCGACGACGTCATGGCGCTCGCCATCCGCGTCAACGACTTCCTCTCTGGCCTTTTCCTCGGCGTCGGCATCCAGCTCGTCGACTTCAAGATGGAGTGCGGCAGGCTGTATGAGGGCGACATGATGCGCATCGTCGTTGCCGACGAGATTTCGCCCGACTCGTGCCGGCTTTGGGACGTCCAGACGCAGGACAAGCTCGACAAGGACCGTTTCCGGCGCGACATGGGTGGCTTGGTCGAGGCCTATCAGGAAGTGGCGCGCCGCCTCGGCATCATGAACGAGAACGAGCCTCCTCGACCGACAGGACCCGTCCTGGTCGCAACTGGCGACGGCCGGCGCGGCAAGCCGCACTGACAGCACAGGAGTATTCACGCGTGATCAAGGCCCGCGTCACCGTAACACTGAAGAACGGCGTGCTCGACCCGCAGGGCAAGGCGATCGAGCATGCCTTGTCCGGGCTTGGCTTCGACGGTGTCGGCTCGGTTCGCCAGGGCAAGGTCTTCGACCTCGAACTCGATGGCACTGACAAGGCGAAGGCTGAGGCCGAACTGAAAGCCATGTGCGACAAGCTTCTGGCGAATACGGTTATCGAAAACTACAGCGTAGCCGTGAATTGATGAAAACCGCCGTCGTCCTTCTTCCCGGCCTCAATCGCGACCGCGACATGATCGCGGCGCTGACCAAGATTTCCGGCAAGGCGCCGGCGACGGTCTGGCAGACCGACACCGAAATCCCGGATGTCGACCTGATCGCCATTCCCGGCGGCTTCTCCTTCGGCGACTATCTGCGCTGTGGGGCTATCGCTGCCCGCTCACCGGTGCTGCGCGCGGTTGCTGAAAAAGCCGCGAAGGGCGTCCAGGTGGTCGGCGTCTGCAACGGCTTCCAGATCCTAGTCGAGGCCGGCATGCTTCCCGGCGCGCTGATGCGCAATGCGTCGCTGAAATTCGTCTGCCGCGAGGTAAAGCTGAGCGTCGCAAACGCCAACACGGCCTTCACGCGCAACTACACGCCCGGCCAGATCATCCGCACGCCTGTCGCACATCATGACGGCAATTATTTCGCCGACGCGGAAACGCTGGCGCGCCTCGAGGGCGAAGGCCAGGTCGTATTCCGCTACGCCGAAGGCACCAATCCCAACGGTTCGATCAACGATATCGCCGGGATAGTGAACGACAAGGGCAATGTGCTCGGCCTGATGCCCCACCCCGAGAACCTGATCGAGGCCGCACACGGCGGAACGGACGGGCGCGGATTGTTTGAAAGCGCGCTCGGACTGCCGGCTCTGAAGGCTGCCTGATCCGGCAATTCCCATTTGATTGGCGCTGGTCCACCATGCGCCATCAGCCGCGCGATTCGAGAGGCCGCATGACCAGATTTCCCTTGGCACTCGCAGTCGCTTCGGCTTCCATGCTTGCGCTGTCTGCCTGCCAGTCCGACAAACGACCTGCCACTCCAGGCGGCTCCGGCAAGAGCGCATCGCTGCGCGTGATGGAGCAGGTGGCAATCGCTGCGCACAAATGCTGGTTCGCCAGCAAGGACCCTGCCTTCAGCAAATACTCGATGGCGAATGAGTTGAACAATTTCGCCGGGACGCCGCGCTTTCTGGTCGTCCCCAAGAACAACTACGGCGGCAAGCCGTTGCTCGTCGTGCAGGCGCAAGGTCAGTCGAGCCATGTAGAGGTCTTTGGTCCGATGATGGAAGGGCCTGCGGGCTCACGCATCAGTTCGGATATCAACCGCTGGAAGGCCGGCGACGGCAGTTGCGGATCGGCGGCATAGTCCCCAAAAGCACAATGGCCGCCCTTTCGAGGCGGCCATCACATTTGCGGTACAGTTTTGCGGGAACGTGTTCGAAGCAGTCTTACGCCCATTTGCCTTTACTCAGTCCCAGAACGGACGGTTGGATTCCCGGAATGCCTCCGAGCGGGAGACGCCGATGTCCTTGAGCATGTCGTCGCTCAGTTCCATCAACGCGATGCGGCTGCGCCTGCGCTGAACCGCCATCTCGATCATCGATATCAACCGCAGCAGCAAACTGCCGCGAGATCCTGAAGTCCGCATCGAAGTGTCAGTTCGGGTCGTCGTGAATGTACTCATTGCCCTCTCCTTATGGCTACAAGTGATCAAATTGTATCGCTTGCCTCCAATGAATTGACTCTATTTCGAAGGCAATATATGAAATTGTCACGATGACAAATTGGCTACCCAACCTATCCGAAGGCTCGGGCCCGCTGTACCTGCGGCTGGCGGATCGTATCGAAAGCGATATCGCACAGGGTATCCTGCCCTCTGGATCCAAGCTGCCGCCGCAACGCGACCTGGCGTACGACATCGGGGTTACAATTGGTACAATTGGACGTGCCTACGCTCTTGTGCGTGAGCGTGGCCTCGTTAGCGGCGAGGTTGGACGCGGCACATTCGTGCTTGGCCGAGAGACGGATCAGCACACTGTTATCCCCGACGCGCCACAGCCCGCGTTCGAAGGAACGCGGCGCAGCATGGAAGGCAGCCCCTCCGGCCGCCTGATCATGGACAGCACGTCTGCCCCCGATGTCGGACAAGCTGATACCGTCGCGCGCATTCTTGCCGACGTCATGCGGGATCATTCGGGCCGGGCGCTCGATTACACGCGCTCGTGGCCCGAGGACTGGCGAGAAGCCGGTTCGCGTTGGCTCGGTTCGGGCGAATGGATGCCGAAGCCCCAATGCGTCATTCCGACGATCGGTGTGCATGCGTCCGCCATGGCGGTCATCGCGGCCATGACCTCGCCCGGCGACAAGATCGTGTTCGAGCAACTGACCTATTCCTCGATCGCCCGCAGCGCGAACCTCATGGGCCGGCGCAGCATCGTCGTGAAGCTCGATGCCCAAGGGCCGGACCCCGAAGATTTCGAGCGCGTCTGTGCCCAACAGCACCCGAAAGTGGCGTTCTTCATCCCGTCGCTGCACAATCCCACCCTCAACATCATGCAGTTGCAGCGACGGCGACAGATCGCCGAGATCGCACGCCGGAACAATGTCTGGCTGATCGAGGATTCAATCTACGGCGCTCTACTCGACGAACAGCCGACGCCGCTTTCGGCACTGCTTCCCGAGCGGACCTTCCATATCGGTGGCCTGTCGAAGACGGTCGCAGCCGGCGTTCGCGGCGGATGGGTCGCTTGCCCTGCCAATCTGGCACCACGCATCCAGGTCGCCCACAAGATGGTCACTGGCGGCATGCCTTTCATGCTGGCAGAGCTTTCGGCGCGTCTCGTGCTTTCCGGGGCCGCCGATACGATCCGGCAGGCGTCGAGGGTCGAAATCGAGGCGAGAGAGGCCATTGTCCGAGAAGCTTTTTCCGGACTGGACTTCGTCTCGCACAAGAGGGCGCCCTTTATCTGGATGAAACTTCCGGACCCCTGGCTTTCCGGCACCTTCAAACAGGCAGCAGCCAGCGAGGGTGTGCTGGTCGATGACGAGGATGAATACAAGCCCGGACGGACCGAAGAGGTTTACCATCGCATTCGTGTCGGCTTTTCGATTGTGTCCCGCGAAGAACTGAAGACCGGCCTCACCATTGTGAGACGGCTGCTCGACAATCCGAACGCAGGCTACGACAGCTACGGCTGAACGGCGACGGTATCTGCCGGTTGCGTAGTCTGTAGATTGCCGCCGAAAAGGCTGCATTTTTCTTCGCGGTGCGGTATAGCCCCCAACGCGCCTGGGTTAAGGATGCCCATTGCGCCCTCCCCGCTATCCGGAGCCGACAACAGCCTATGACCGCCGAGAAAACCGTCGCTATTACGCCAGAGCTCATCAAAGCGCATGGACTGAAGCCGGACGAGTACCAGCGCATCCTGGACCTGATCGGCCGCGAGCCGAGTTTTACCGAACTCGGCATCTTTTCGGCGATGTGGAACGAGCACTGCTCTTACAAGTCGTCCAAGAAGTGGCTGCGGACCCTCCCGACCTCAGGCGAGCGCGTGATCCAGGGCCCTGGCGAGAACGCCGGCGTGGTCGACATCGGCGACGGCGACTGCGTGGTCTTCAAGATGGAGAGCCACAATCACCCGTCGTACATCGAGCCCTATCAGGGTGCGGCCACGGGTGTCGGCGGCATCCTGCGCGATGTCTTCACCATGGGCGCGAGGCCGGTCGCCGCCATGAACGCTCTGCGCTTCGGCGAGCCGGATCATCCGAAGACCCGCCACCTCGTCGCGGGCGTGGTATCGGGCGTCGGCGGTTACGGCAATTCCTTTGGCGTTCCGACCGTCGGCGGCGAGGTCAATTTCGACGCGCGCTATAACGGCAACATCCTCGTCAATGCGTTTGCCGCGGGGATCGCGAAGACCGACGGAATATTCCTCTCCGAGGCCAAGGGAGTCGGCCTACCGGTTGTCTATCTCGGCGCCAAGACCGGTCGCGACGGCGTTGGCGGAGCCACGATGGCGTCGGCCGAATTCGATGACAAGATCGACGAGAAGCGCCCGACCGTGCAGGTCGGCGACCCCTTCACAGAAAAATGCCTGCTCGAGGCCTGCCTGGAGTTGATGGCGTCGGGCGCGGTGATCGCCATCCAGGACATGGGTGCGGCGGGCCTCACCTGCTCCGCCGTCGAGATGGGCGCGAAGGGTGACCTCGGTATCGAACTCGACCTCGATAAGGTTCCGGTGCGTGAGGAGCGCATGTCGGCCTACGAGATGATGCTGTCGGAAAGCCAGGAGCGCATGCTGATGGTGCTCCGGCCTGAAAAAGAGAAGGAAGCCGAGGCGATCTTCCGGAAATGGGGTCTCGATTTCGCCATCGTCGGCCACACCACGGACGATTTGCGCTTCCGCATCCTGCACAAGGGCGCGGAAGCCGCGAACTTGCCGATCAAGGATCTGGGCGACAAGGCTCCGGAATACGACCGTCCTTGGGTCGAGCCGAAGAAGCCCGCGCCGCTCGCCGCCGATGATATTCCCCAGTCTGATGTCGCCGACGCGCTTCTGAAGATGCTCGGCGGGCCGGACCTTTCCAGCCGGCGGTGGGTGTGGGAGCAGTATGACACGCTGATCCAGGGCAACTCGCTGCAGCTTCCGGGCGGTGACGCTGGCGTCGTGCGCGTCGACGGGCATCCAACCAAGGCGCTGGCCTTCTCGTCCGACGTCACGCCGCGCTATTGCGAGGCCGATCCGTTCGAAGGCGGCAAGCAGGCTGTCGCCGAGTGCTGGCGCAACCTGACCGCCACGGGCGCGGAGCCGCTCGCGGCGACCGACAACCTCAATTTCGGCAATCCGGAGCGCCCGGAGATCATGGGGCAGTTCGTGTATGCGATCAAAGGGATCGGAGAGGCCTGCCGCGCGCTGGATTTCCCGATCGTCTCGGGCAATGTCTCGCTCTACAACGAAACCAACGGCCAAGGCATTCTGCCGACCCCGACGATCGGCGGCGTCGGTCTGCTGCCAGATTGGGGCAAAATGGCGCGGATCGCCTTTGCACGCGAAGGCGAGGTCATCCTTCTGGTGGGCGGCCCACCGGAATGGGGTTCGCATCTCGGGCAATCGATCTATTTGCGCGATGTCCACGGCCGCACCGACGGTCCGCCGCCGCCTGTCGATCTCGCGCATGAAAAGCGAGTCGGCGATTTTGTTCGCAAGCTGATCCGCGATGGCATCGCGACGGCGGTGCACGACGTTTCCGACGGTGGCCTTGCGACGGCGCTCGCGGAGATGGCGATGGCGTCCGGGATCGGCGCGACCATCCCCGGCCTGGAAAAAGCCGACCCCATCCCGGTCTTTTTCGGCGAGGACCAGGGACGTTACGTCGTCACCGTGAAACTCGATCCGCAGAGCGAGGAGATGGCGGCGCTATGGAGTGAAGCCAAGGCGCTTGGGATCCATGCCCCGTGGATCGGCACGACCGGGGGCACGGAATTGAAACTCGGCAAGACGCGTGCAATGCTCGTTTCCGAACTGAAGTCCGCTCACGAATCGTGGTTCCCGCGTTTCATGGATGGCGAGTAAGCGGAGACTGCTGATGGCGATGGATGCACGCGAGATCGAACGGCTAATCAAGGAGGGCATTCCTGACGCGAAGGTTACCATCCGCGATCTTGCAGGCGACGGCGATCACTACGCAGCCGAGGTCGTCGCCGAGAGCTTTCGGGGAAAAAGCCGCGTGCACCAGCACCAGATGGTCTACAATGCGCTGCAGGGAAACATGGGCGGCGCGCTGCATGCACTGGCGCTGCAGACCAGCGTTCCGGAGTAGCGCATGTCCGTCGCCGATTTCGTCAAGGGCGTGGTCGCCGATGTTCTCGAAGACATGCTGCGCAAATCATCGGCCAGCAAGCGCGCCAAGCGGCGCAAGCGGACCAGCAGCCTCACCGTTGCCGAAAGGCTGCGACGACTTGAGCGTCAGGCCAGCAAGCCGGCGAAACGCCAGACCAGCAAAAGAAGAACGGTAAAGGCGCGGTCGAAGGCGAAGCGACGCAGCTACTGAGCAGTGCCTGCCGGCTTTTCTCTTACAGCCAGGATCGGCCCCGCGGGATGGCTCCCGCCAACGAGATATTTGCTGCCGTCGTGAAGCGCCGAAATGGCGCCGTCGAAGAAGAGCGCGTTCCTGATTCCCAATCCGTCGCGAAACAGCCGGGCGAAGCTGCCGAGGCTGACTGGCTGGCGCGAGATCGCGAAGACAACCTGTTTGCCGCCATTCGTACCTACGCCGTTCCTGATGTAGCGGGAGGCGCCATCCGCCTCGAAACGCGGATGCAAGCTGCCGTCGATCACCAGCATCGGGCCGGACTGCGTGGCGAGCACCGGCTTGATTCCGGAAGCAGCGAATGCGCCTGATTCCATGACGCCAGCGTTGCCGGCTTGATCGACATAGAACACGCCATTCGGTTTCATGAAGAAGTTGCCGGGGGCCTCGCCGAGATTGAGCGGCGACGTCTCGCGGCCATCTTCGACATAGAGACCGACCGGGGTTAAATCCTCGTGATACATGCCGGCGTTGGTGGCGAAGACGAATGGCTCCGCTTTCGCGAGCGCGGCAAGGTTTCCGTAGGGTTTCGCTGTCGCGTCAACCCGCCTGAGGACGAGATCGTATTGGTCGAGTTCGACCTCGCAGACGATGTAATTCACCGCCTCGAAGGCCATCTCGCGGCAGGGTGGCGGCAGATAGGCGGCGGGTTGCGGCTTCGGCTCGGTCACAGGCTCAGGTATCCTCCACAACCAAACCAGTGCGCCGACCGTCGCAAGAAGCAGTAGAAGAAGGCCTGCTATCCAACGACTCATCCCTGGTCCATTCTTTGCCGCCTTGTTTCAAACCGGCAGTGGGTTTATTTGATTGGCATGTTTCGGGCCCCACTCCCACGGGCATGAAAGGATAAACTATGAGCGGAATCAGCGAATACATCGACAGCGAGGTGAAGGGCAACGACGTGGTGCTTTTCATGAAGGGCACCCCCGGCTTCCCGCAGTGCGGCTTTTCCGGTCAGGTCGTTCAGATTCTCGATTATGTCGGCGTCGACTACAAGGGCGTGAACGTCCTCACCTCCAACGAACTACGCCAGGGCATCAAGGAATACTCCAACTGGCCGACGATCCCGCAGCTCTACGTCAAGGGTGAATTCGTAGGCGGTTGCGACATCATCCGCGAGATGTTCCAGTCTGGCGAGTTGCAGTCCTTCCTTGATGAGAAGGGCGTGACCGTAAAGGCCGCCTGACCACCATTGCACCCGTCTGGCCCGGAGAAATTCGGGCATTGTCCCTTGAATGCGCCGGCTTCCGGCGCATTTCCTTTTGATTTGGAATGATCGCATGGATCAGCAGCCAGCCCCCGCAGCACAAGCGTTCAAACTCCTGATTCCGCGCTGGGAGTTCATCGCGCTGGCGGCTGCCCTGATGGCGCTCAATGCGCTCGCCATCGACATCATGCTGCCCGGCCTGCAACAGATCGGAGCCTCGCTGGGCGTCGAGAACGAGAACCATCGGCAATATGTGATCACCGCCTACATCGCGGGCTTCGGGATTTGCCAGCTCTTCTTCGGGCCGCTCTCGGATCGCTTCGGACGCAGGCCGCCGCTGCTGGTGGGACTCGTAATCTACGTCGCGGCCGCTCTCGCCGCCGCCTTCGCACCCAGCTTCACGAGCCTGCTCATCCTTCGGTTCGTGCAGGGTATTGGCGCTGCAGCAACACGGGTTATCACCGTGTCCGTCGTTCGTGACGTCTTTGGCGGCCGCGCCATGGCCGAAGTGATGTCGCTGGTCTTCATGGTGTTCATGGTCATCCCGGTCGTCGCGCCGGGAGTAGGCCAGATCGTGATGCTGTTTTCCGAGTGGCACATGATCTTCGTCGTCATGGCGCTGATTGCGCTTGCTGTCACCCTTTGGGCAACGTTTCGGCTACCGGAAACGCTACGCCCCGAATATCGTCGCGCCTTCAATATCCGCACCATTGCCGACGGTTTCCGCATCGTGCTGACCAATCGCGTCTCGCTTTGCTACATGCTGGCAACGACAGCGATCTTCGGCGCGCTATTCGGCTTCATCAACTCTGCCCAGCAGGTCTATGTCGGCATCTACGGGCTCGGCGTATGGTTTCCGGTCCTGTTTGCTGCCGTCGCTGGCATGATGGCCGTGTCGTCCTTCGTCAACTCACGGCTCGTCGGGCGGTTCGGCATGCGCAAGCTCTCACATGGCGCGCTGGTCGGCTTCATCACGGTCACCAGCCTGTGGTTCGTGCTGTCGCTGTTCGGCCAGTTGCCGATCTATGTCTTCGTGCCGCTCTTCGCCGCCGCAATGCTCCAGTTCGGCTGGATAGGATCGAATTTCAACTCGATCGCCATGGAACCGCTCGGCCATCTGGCCGGTACCGCTTCATCCGTACAGGGTTTTACACAGACGGTCGGCGGAGGGGCCATCGGGGCGACGATCGGCCAGCTTTTCGACGGCACAACCACGCCGCTGGCCGCAGGGTTCTGCGCCGTCTCCCTCATCGCATTGACCTTCGTGCTGATCGCCGAACGCGGGAAGCTGTTCCAGACACACATCCACCCGAAGACGTAGTCTTCACTCGCCGCCGGGCGCGAGACCTGCAAAATCGAATAGTTTCGTGTCGAGCAAATGCGAGAGGCGGACGTTCGTCATGGCGCGGATCATCGTGTCCTTGCGGCCGGGCATTTTCGCCTCGATGTCAGTCAGCATCGCCTTCATTGCATTGCGCTGCAATCCGTCCTGGCTTCCGCAGAGGTCGCAAGGGATGATAGGGAACGCCATCGCGTCGGCAAACCGCGCAAGGTCGGTTTCGGCGGAAAAGGCAAGCGGCCTCAAGACGAAGAGATCGCCCTCGTCATTGAGCAGCTTTGGCGGCATGGCGGCCAGCCGGCCCCCATGGAAGAGGTTCATGAAAAAGGTCTCGAGGATGTCCTCGCGGTGGTGGCCGAGCACCAGCGACGAACATCCCTCCTCGCGGGCGATGCGATAGAGGTGCCCGCGCCGCAGCCGTGAACACAAAGAGCAATAGGTGTTGCCCTCCGCGATCTTGTCGGTCACGACCGAGTAGGTGTCGCGATATTCGATGCGATGATCTACGCCGAGCTTATTCAGGAACTCCGGCAGGACATGTTTCGGGAAGTTCGGCTGCCCCTGGTCGAGATTGCAGGCGAGCAGATCGACAGGCAGCAGGCCGCGCCATTTGAGGTCCAGCAGCAGCGCCAGCAAGCCATAGGAGTCCTTGCCGCCCGAAAGCGCCACCAGCCAGCGGTCGCCCGCCTTCACCATCCCATACTGCTCGATGGCCTCGCGGACATTGCGCACGAGACGCTTGCGCAGCTTGTTGAACTCCAGCGACGACGGCACATCGCGAAAGATCGGATGCGTTCCGCCCTCGGCTTCATCAATCTGGTCTTCCGTGACGGCGATGTTCATTGTCTCGTTCCGATTATACGCCGAAAATAGACCATCCGGTGCGCTGCGCCAGCATTTCCAGCGCCTGCGATCCCAGAAGCGAATTGCCGTTTTCGTTGAGCCCGGGCGACCATACCGCAACGGAGGCTTTGCCGGGCGCAACGACCAAGATGCCGCCGCCAACGCCGCTTTTGCCCGGCAGACCGACGCGGTAGGCAAAATCGCCGGAGCCGTCGTAGTGACCGCAGGTCAGCATGAGCGCATTGATACGCCGCGCGCGGTCGCGCGACACGACCGTATGCCCGGTCACCGGGTTGCGGCCGCCTGCTGCGAGGAACAGCCCCGCATGGGAAAGCTGGCGGCAGCTCATCGCCAGCGCGCACTGGTGGAAATAAACGCCGAGGACGTGTTCGGCGGGGTGATCCAGCTTGCCGAAGGAGCGCATGAACTGGGCAAGAGCGAAGTTTCGAAAGCCCGTCTCCGTTTCGGAGCGGGCGACGCGATTGTCGATCACGATGGTCTCGTCACCGGCCAGGAAACGCACGAACTGGACGATCTCGCCGATCGCTTCCTTCGGTTGATGTCCGGCCAGCAACACGTCAGCCACGGCTATGGCTCCTGCGTTGACGAAGGGATTGCGGGGCTTTCCATGTTCAAGCTCCAACTGGACGATGGAGTTGAACGGCGTGCCGGACGGCTCGCGTCCGACCCTGCTCCACAACCGGTCGCCCACCGTGCCGAGCGCCAGCGTCAGCGTGAAGACCTTGGAGACGCTCTGGATCGAAAAGGCCGTGTCTGCCTCGCCGGCAGTGAACTCCCGTCCGTCGATTGTGGTGACGGCGATGCCGAAATGGCCGGGGTCGACGGCAGCCAGTTGCGGAATATAGTCGGCCACCTTGCCGCGTCGTGTCTTCGCGGCCATCTCCCGATGGATGTCGTCCAGCAACTCTTGCAGGTCGTCCATCTGCCGTCTCCATCCACAAACGAAAAAGCCGCCCGAAGGCGGCTTTCCCTGAAATCCTTACCCTTCGGGCCTGTTAGCGCGAGTAGAACTCGACCACCAGGTTCGGTTCCATCTGCACCGCAAACGGAACGTCGGCAAGGCCCGGCACGCGCTGGTAGGTCGCGACCATCTTGTTGTGATCGACTTCGATATAGTCAGGCACGTCACGCTCGGCCAGCGCAACGGATTCGAGCACGATCACGAGCTGCTTCGACTTCTCGCGAACTTCGATCACGTCGCCCGGCTTGCAGCGGTACGAACCGATGTTCGTGCGGCGGCCGTTCACGTTGACGTGGCCGTGGTTGATGAACTGGCGGGCCGCAAAAATCGTGGGCACGAACTTGGAGCGATAGACGACGGCGTCGAGGCGCGACTCCAGGAGGCCGATCAGGTTCTCGGAGGTGTCGCCCTTGCGGCGGTTGGCCTCCTCGTAGATCTTGCGGAACTGCTTTTCCGAAACGTCGCCGTAGTGACCCTTCAGCTTCTGCTTGGCGCGCAGCTGCAGGCCGAAATCGGACAGCTTGCCCTTGCGGCGCTGGCCGTGCTGGCCGGGACCATATTCACGCTTGTTGACCGGGGACTTCGGACGACCCCAGATGTTTTCGCCAAGACGGCGATCGATCTTGTATTTCGCGGATTCGCGCTTGCTCATCGCATTCCCTTTCAAAATAATGCACCCGGAACGACATGTGCCGGGAGAAGGAAACGCGCCCTCCTCTGGTCTCCGTTTTCGAGACCTGACAGGGTTTCCCACGCACGCTTTGCGAAGAAACCCACGGGACACGTCAAATAGCACCGCCGGACCTTTCGGCCCGGCGATGGCGGCTAACTAGTCGAAGGGTTGCGGATTGTCAACGCTACGGCCAATCGGCAGATCAATCCTTCTTGTAGGGCAAGCTCTTGCGCTTGGTCTCGGCGAACTCCTCAAGCTGCTTTTCGCTCATGGATTCGTACATCTCCTTCGATGCACCCTTGAGTTCGCTCTTCTTCGTCTCGCCGCGCTTGGCAGACAGGGCAGCGCCGGCGGCCATCTGCTGTGCCTTGGATTTCGCAGGCATTTTTGCCTCCTGTGGTCGGGCAGGAGAAACGCTGGCGGCTAGACGAATGTTCCGGCTGCCTTCACCCCTGTACCGTCAGGCCGAACCCCTGCATCAGCCGGCGCGTCGTGAACTCCGTCTTGCCCGAGGTGAACACCGCAATATCGGCTCGCTCGGACAAGACCGTTGCACGCTGCGCGCCAAGCAGCGAAAGCGCACGCCTTGCGATCGCCTCGGCGGGATCGATCCAGTCGACAGGCCATGGCGCCGTCTTGCGCATGCGGTTTACCAGGAAGGGATAGTGCGTACAGGCCAGCACCACGATGTCGGTTCGCTGGCCATCCTGCTCCATGAAGCACGGCGCGATCTCGGCGCGCACTGCCTCCTCATCGACAAACCCGTCCCGCATGTAGGTTTCGGCAAGCTGGGCGAGATTGCCACTGCCGACCAGCCTGACATGGCATTTCGAAGCCCATTGCCGGATCAGGTCGCGCGTATATTGCCGCTTCACCGTGCCGGGCGTGCCGAGCACCGACACCAGCCCCGAGCGCGTGCGCTCCGCAGCGGGCTTGATGGCGGGCACCGTGCCCACGAAGGGGTGGCCGGGGAAACGCTGCCGCAACGCATCCATGACCAGCGTGGAGGCTGTATTGCAGGCGATGACCGATATCTCGGGATCGAAGCGTTCGAGCAGGTCGGCGAAAAGCGACAGTATGCGCTCCCTTAGCGCCGGCTCCTCCCACGCGCCATAGGGGAACCCGGCGTCGTCCGCGACATAGACGAAGCGCCGGTCTGGCATCAGCACGCGGGCTTCACGCAGCACCGTCAATCCGCCGATGCCGGAATCGAACATCAGGATCGGGCGGTCAGCCATTGTCGTCATCCTTGGGCTCGGCCGGCTTGCGGCGGTAATCGCCGTCTTCGTGCGCGTCGCGGTCGGCCTTCGCCTTGCGTTCGGGATAGCCCTCACCGCGCGGCGCGCGCGGCGAAAAATAATCGAGCGAAGAGACGATACCGCGCAGGACCTTGATTTCGGGCTCCGTAAAACCCGGCCGCGTCAGCACGGCGCGCAGATTGTCCACCATCTTGGGCTTCTTGGGCGCAGGCCGGAAATAGCCGCGCGCCTCCAGCGCTGCCTCCAGATGATCCAGGAGACCCTGAAGCTGGTGCTTTTCGGCCGGTTGCGCATCGGGTCCCGAGAAGGCCGTGTCGGTCTCCTTCTCCAGACCGGACTTCATCCACTCATAGGACATCAGCAGCGCTGCCTGCGCGATGTTCAGCGACGCATATTCGGGATTGACCGGGAAGGTCACGATCTCGTCGGCTAGCGCAACCTCTTCATTGTAGAGGCCGAAACGCTCCCGGCCGAACATGATGCCGGTCCGCTCGCCTGCTCTTGCCCGCGTTCTTAGCACCCTGCCCGCCTCGACGGGGCCGCGAACCTGTTTGAAGCCGTCGCGCTCGCGCGCGGTCGTCGCATATACGAAGTTCAGGTCGGCAAGCGCCGAGCGCAAGTCATCATAGACGACCGCCGCATCGACGACATGGTCGGCCCGGCTTGCTGCGGCACGCGCCTTCTCGCTTGGCCAGCCGTCGCGCGGGCTGACCAGCCGGAGTTCCGACAGGCCGAAATTGGCCATGGCGCGGGCGACCATGCCGATATTCTCCCCGAGCTGCGGCTCGACGAGAATGATCGCGGGGCCCTTCTGCGAATTTGCGGAGGCGATGCTGGATGCCATGGTTTCCGGTCAATCAGATTTGCGAACTTTCTGTGTCCCTGCCATAGATGCATGCGGAATTGAAGCTTCGGACGCCGACGTGTCTGGCAAGAGCCCTCCCCCCATCATAACGCAGTTCGGTCCGGCGGCTTCGGTCGCGCTGGCGGTCGTGATCGCTCATGCGCTCGGCCTCAGCGACAGCTGGTGGGCGGGTATCAGTGCTTTCGTCGTCATGCAGGAGAACCTCTGGGCCTCCTTCTATAGGGGATTCCTGAGGATCGCCGGCTCGGCCGTCGGCGCAGCAATCGCCTTCGTTGCAGGTCCGGCGCTTGGTCCCTTTCCCCTCATCTTCGTGCCATTCATGGGCCTTGTCACGTGGGTGGGCCTCATCGGTGCGGTCGTTTACTCGCACGGTTACGCATGGGTGCTGGCGGTCGTCACCTTCGTCATGGTGATGTGCGAAGCCATCGGTCCAAACCACGATTTCGGCCATTTCGCGCAGGAGCGCGTCATAAATGTCGTGGTCGGAACCAGCGCGTGCATCCTGATCGCAGCCTTGATCGAAATCGTGCTGCGGCGCCGTCACGACCTATCCCGCAAATCGAACCAACCGCAGCAGCAGACGCAGATCGACACGCGCGAGGCCATAGTCCATGCCCTGCCCGGCGGACTGGTGATCGCCCTTCTTGCCGGCCCAGCAAGCCTATGGCAACTCGACGCCGTAACGCAGGGAATGGTGACGACAATTGCGGTACTTGTCGTTCCGCTCGACCACCGTTCGGGCCTCCCGCGCTTTCTGGTGATCGACCGCATGTATCAGCGGATCGCCGGCTGCCTTCTGGCCGGTGCGGTTGCCTTCCTTCTGTTCCCGTTGATCGAGGACAAGCCGATACTGTGTCAGGTGGCGCTTTTCGCGGGCGTCCTCGCCGGAACGATCGCGCAGACGCGGTTTCCGACGAGGCGCTACGCGGCGATGCAGTTCGTCATCGCCTTCATCATGGTGTTCGTGCAGGACAAGGGCTGGACGGTCGACGAGCAGCAGGCATTCGGACGTCTGGCAGGAGTCCTGGTGGGGATCGCCACGCTATACCTGCTCTACGCTGCGGTCCAACGCTTCGTCCCAAAGCCGAATTGACGTTGCCGCATGCGCCGCTGCTTTGTATAGGAACCGCATTCCAGACCGTCGCTCCTGGCAACGGTCGCTCCCAAAGCAAGGTTGGTTTCTATGGCGAAGATCAAGGTGGACAATCCGGTCGTCGAACTGGACGGCGACGAGATGACCCGCATCATCTGGCAGTTCATCAAGGACAAGCTGATCCACCCCTATCTGGACCTCAAGCTCGAATATTACGACCTCGGCGTGGAACATCGCGACGCCACCGAGGATCAGGTCACGATCGATGCGGCCAACGCGATCAAGAAATACGGCGTCGGCGTGAAATGCGCGACCATCACACCCGACGAGGCGCGCGTCGAAGAATTCAAGCTCAAGAAGATGTGGAAGTCGCCGAACGGCACGATCCGCAACATCCTCGGCGGCACCATCTTCCGCGAACCCATCATCATGAAGAACGTGCCGCGCCTCGTGCCCGGCTGGACGCAGCCAATCGTGGTCGGCCGTCATGCCTTCGGCGACCAGTATCGCGCGACCGACTTCAAATTCCCCGGCAAGGGCAAGCTGTCGATCAAGTTCGTCGGCGAGGACGGCAAGACCATCGAGCACGAGGTGTTCGATGCGCCCGGCGCCGGCGTCGCGATGGCCATGTACAACCTCGACGAGTCGATCCGCGAATTCGCCCGCGCCTCGCTGAACTATGGCCTGATCCGCAACTATCCGGTCTATCTCTCCACAAAGAACACGATTCTCAAGGCCTATGACGGCCGCTTCAAGGACATCTTCCACGAGGTGTTCGACGCCGAGTTCGCAGAAGAGTTCAAGGCGCGCAAGATCTGGTACGAGCATCGTCTGATCGACGACATGGTTGCCTCCGCGCTCAAGTGGTCGGGCGGCTACGTCTGGGCCTGCAAGAACTATGACGGCGACGTGCAGTCCGACATCGTGGCGCAAGGCTTCGGCTCGCTCGGCCTGATGACCTCGGTGCTGATGACGCCGGACGGCAAGACGGTGGAAGCGGAAGCCGCGCACGGCACGGTGACGCGCCATTACCGCCAGCACCAGAAGGGCGAGGAAACCTCGACCAACTCGATCGCCTCGATCTTCGCGTGGACGCGCGGGCTGGCGCACCGCGCAAAGCTGGACGGCAACGAGCCGTTGAAGAAGTTCGCCGAGACGCTGGAGAAGGTCTGCATCCAGACGGTCGAGTCCGGATACATGACCAAGGACCTGTCGCTGCTGATCGGCCCCGACCAGCCGTGGCTCTCCACCACCGGCTTCCTCGACAAGATCGACGAGAATTTGCAGAAGGCGATGGCGTAAGCCTTCACCCCGCCAGAAAAAACCCCGGATCGCTCCGGGTTTTTTTTATTGCTCGGTCAGGCGGCCGTAAGAGCCGCCTTCACCGCCGCGATCGCTTCCGCCGCCTTCGTTGCGTCCGGGCCGCCGGCCTGGGCCATGTCGGGACGGCCGCCGCCGCCTTGCCCGCCAAGTGCTGCGGAGGCGACGCGGACCAGATCGACGGCGCTGAAGCGGCCGACGAGATCGTCGGTAACGCCGACCACGACGCTTGCCTTGCCGTCGTCGCTGGCGCCGACGAAGACGACAACGCCGGAGCCCAGCGACGACTTGCCGGCGTCGGCGAGCGATTTCAGGTCCTTCGGCGCGACGCCGGTCACAGATTTGCCGAGGAAGCCGACGCCGTTGACGACTTCGTTCTCGCTCGCCGCTCCGGCTCCAGCGGATGCGCCGCCGCCCAGCGCGAGTTTCTTGCGCGCATCGGCCAGTTCGCGCTCGAGCTTCTTGCGCTCTTCCATCAAGGCCTCGACGCGCGCCGGTACGTCGCCAGCCGCGACCTTCAGCGTCGCCGCCACAGATTTCAGCCGGCGGTCCTGCTCGTCGAGATAACGGCGCGCCGCCTCGCCGGTCAGCGCCTCGATGCGGCGCACGCCGGCCGCGACCGGGCTGTCCGAGACGATGCGCACGAGGCCGATGTCGCCGGTGGCGTTCACATGGGTGCCGCCGCAAAGCTCGATCGAATAGGGCCGGTTCGCCTTGGCGCCATGCAGGCCGGTGCCCATGGAGACGACGCGCACCTCGTCGCCGTACTTCTCGCCGAACAGCGCCATCGCGCCTTCGGCACGGGCGTCATCGACCGACATCAGCCGCGTCGTGACCGGGCTGTTCTGAACGACGATTTCGTTGGCCATGCGCTCGACTTCTTCCATCTCCTCCGGCGCAACCGGCTTGTTGTGCGAGATGTCGAAGCGCAGGCGCTCGGGCGCGACCAGCGAACCCTTCTGGGCAACGTGGGTGCCGAGCACCTCGCGCAGCGCCTCATGGATCAGATGGGTCGCGGAGTGATTGGCGCGCAGGCGCGAACGCCTGTTGTGGTCGACCTTGAGTTCGACCGCGGCACCTGTCTTGACCGAGCCTTGCGCCACCCTGCCGAGATGGACGAACAGGCCGTCGGCCTTCTTCTGGGTGTCCGTGACCTCGATGGCGAAACCCTCGCCCGAGATCGTGCCGGTGTCGCCCATCTGGCCGCCGGATTCGCCATAGAAGGGCGTCTGGTTGACGATGACGGCGACGTTGTCGCCCTCGCCGGCGGCATCGACTTCAGCGCCGTCCTTCACCAGCGCCAGCACGATTCCCTCGGCCTGCTCGGTGTCGTAGCCGAGGAATTCGGTCACGCCGGCCTTCTCGCGCACCGGGAACCAGACGGTTTCGGTCGCCGCCTCGCCCGAGCCCGCCCAACTCTTGCGCGCCTCGGCCTTCTGGCGCTCCATCGCATCCTGGAAGCCGTCGAGGTTGACGGAAATCTCGCGCAGGCGCAGCGCATCCTGCGTCAGGTCGAGCGGGAAGCCGTAGGTGTCGTAGAGCTTGAAAGCGGTCTCGCCGTCGAGCATATCGCCGGCCTTGAGGCTCGCGGTCGCGTCCTCGAGGAGGCCAAGACCGCGCGCCAGCGTCTTGCGGAAGCGCGTTTCCTCCAGCTTCAGCGTCTCGGTGATGAGCGCCTCGCCGCGCGTCAGCTCGGGATAGGCCTGGCCCATCTCGCGCAGGAGCGCGGGGACCAGCTTGAACAGCAGCGGCTCGCTGGCGCCAAGCAACTGGCCGTGGCGCATGGCGCGGCGCATGATGCGACGCAGAACGTAACCCCGGCCTTCATTCGACGGCAGCACGCCGTCGGCGACGAGGAAGCAGGACGAACGCAGGTGGTCGGCGATGACGCGGTAGGACGCGACGTTTTCCGCATCGGGACCCCGGCCAAGGGCGGACGCGGTGGCGTCGATCAGATGGCGGAAAAGGTCGGTCTCGAAGACGCTGTCGACACCCTGCAGGATGGAGGCCATGCGCTCAAGACCCATGCCGGTATCGATGGACGGGCGCGGCAGGTCGATGCGCTCCTCCTTCGTCACCTGCTCGTATTGCATGAAGACGAGGTTCCAGAATTCGAGGAAACGGTCACCGTCCTCCTCGGGGCTGCCGGGCGGGCCGCCCCAGATATGCTCGCCGCGATCAATGAAGATTTCCGAGCACGGGCCGCAGGGGCCGGTGTCGCCCATCGCCCAGAAATTGTCCGAGGTCGGGATGCGTATGATCCTGTCGTCGGAGAAGCCCGCGATCTTCTTCCAGAGGGCGGCGGCATCGTCGTCGGTGTGGTAGACGGTGACGAGAAGCTTGTCCTTCGGGAGGCCGAAATCCTTGGTGATCAGGTTCCAGGCAAGCTCGATGGCGCGCTCCTTGAAGTAGTCGCCGAAGGAGAAATTGCCGAGCATTTCGAAGAAGGTCAGGTGGCGGGCGGTGTAGCCGACATTGTCCAGATCGTTGTGCTTGCCGCCGGCGCGTACGCTTTTCTGCGCCGTGGTGGCGCGCGAGTAAGGGCGCGTCTCCAGCCCGGTGAAGACGTTCTTGAACTGCACCATGCCGGCGTTGGTGAACATCAGCGTCGGGTCGTTGCGCGGCACGAGGGGGCTGGAGGCCACGACCTCGTGACCGTTCTTCCTGAAGTAATCGAGGAAGGTCGACCTGATCTCGTTCACGCCACTCATGGAAATGCCTTCTGAAACGGGCGCCCGGCCCGGAATTTGGGTTGGGGCCTTTTAGCCGCCGGCCCTGTGGCTGTCCAGAAAGCGGTTTTGGTTCAGCGAATGCGCGCGGCGCGTTCCGCAAGCCCCCCCCACCCGGGGTGGCCCCCTTTGGGAGGGTTATGCGCGCGCTTCATCGTCGCCACGCCCTGCTTTCGCAGTCTGGCCATTGAAGGATGTGGGAAGCGGCGCATGGCAGCGACGTCTTATAAGTAAGTAAGTTGACGCGCTGCCATGCGCCGCCGGCGTTTATCGGCCTGCCGGCGCCCGGCCCATCGGACTCCGATATTCTGGAGTCCGCGAGCGCACGAGGCGGCAGACGGTCGGACGTCCCGCTCAGTCCAGCGGAAGCACCCGGCGCCACACTTGCCCCTGAATGCTGGCTGTACACACCAGGTCCCACAGGCAAGTTGCGGGAGGAAGTATCGTCTAGATCAGAAGGACGTGGATAAGTCGGGCGACTTTTTCCCGCCTGAGCGAATAAAATCAATGGGTTGGGTGGAGTGTCTTTCCACACATTGCGGGCCCTTCCTTGTCCCCTTGAGGGAGAAGGTGGCTGAGCGCAGCGAAGCCGGATGAGGGGCACCTGGCGCTGACTTACCCCTCATCCGTCTCGGCGCCGTCGCGCCGATCCCCCTTCTGCCTCAAGGGGAGAAACAAGGGGGATCAGTTTTGCACCCTCAGAGCGCCGCCGAGAGGTTACGGCATGGATCCTAGGGTCGCGCTGCGCTTGCCCTAGGATGACGAAGTGAAGAGGGACCGCGCGGCCCCGCCTTGTCTCTCAGGAGAAAGATGACAGCACAAACAAAACCGCCGGCCCAAAGAGGCCGGCGGTCTTACACGCACTACGCTTTTGGATTGGCTCAGCCGGCCGCGGCGTCGTCTTCGTCGAAATCTTCGCGCGATCCGTTCTCGAGGAACTTTTCGGCGATCAGGC
The DNA here is from genome assembly GCF_040081925.1 of Mesorhizobium quangtriensis. NCBI lineage: Bacteria > Pseudomonadati > Pseudomonadota > Alphaproteobacteria > Hyphomicrobiales > Phyllobacteriaceae > Mesorhizobium > Mesorhizobium quangtriensis. Next base: position 378,264 of record NZ_JBEBMF010000003.1, on the reverse strand, counting down.
CGGCATTCTGGCGCAGGGTGAGTTCAATTTCCTTGGCCACCTCGGGATTGTCGCGCAGGAAGAGTTTTGCGTTCTCGCGACCCTGCCCGAGGCGCTGCGAGTTATAGGAAAACCAGGCGCCGGACTTCTCGACCACGCCGGCCTTGACGCCGAGGTCTACCAGTTCGCCGGTCTTGGAGACGCCTTCGCCATACATGATGTCGAACTCGACCTGCTTGAAGGGCGGGGCCAGCTTGTTCTTGACCACCTTGACGCGGGTCTGGTTGCCGACGACCTCGTCCCGGTCCTTGACCGAACCGATGCGGCGGATGTCGAGGCGGACGGAGGCATAGAATTTCAGCGCGTTGCCGCCTGTCGTGGTTTCTGGCGAGCCGAACATGACACCGATCTTCATGCGGATCTGGTTGATGAAGATGACCATCGTGTTGGAGCGCGAGATGGAGGCGGTGAGCTTGCGCAGCGCCTGGCTCATCAGGCGGGCCTGAAGGCCGGGCAGCGAATCGCCCATCTCGCCCTCGATTTCGGCGCGGGGGGTGAGTGCTGCCACCGAGTCCACCACCAGAACATCGACAGCACCGGAGCGCACCAGCGTGTCGCAAATCTCCAGCGCCTGCTCGCCAGTGTCAGGCTGCGAGATCAGAAGGTTCTCGAGATCGACGCCAAGCTTGCGGGCATAGACCGGATCGAGCGCGTGTTCAGCGTCGACGAAAGCGCAGATGCCGCCCTTCTTCTGGGCCTCGGCCACCGTATGGAGCGCCATCGTGGTCTTGCCGGAGCTTTCCGGACCGTAGATCTCGACGATACGGCCGCGCGGAAGTCCGCCAACACCGAGCGCGATGTCGAGCCCGAGCGAACCGGTCGATACTGTCGCGATCTCGACCGCCTGTTCGTTGGCGCCGAGCCGCATGATCGAGCCCTTGCCGAAGGCGCGTTCGATCTGCGAAAGCGCGGCATCCAGAGCCTTAGTCTTGTCCACCGAATTATCCTCTACGAGCCGCAATGAATTCTGCGCCATGATATCACCCCTTGGTCAGCAATGAAGGCCGGAACGCTGCTTCCTTTTGTCTTATGTACATGGTTTGTTCTATTTTTGCAATAGGTCTCAAATTATTGAAAAATAACGATTTATTGCATTTGTTCTTTTTTTATTCCATCCGACCGCATCCGGATGTATCCCCTTGAAACATGTAAGCTGATTTGCTATATGTTTCTCTATGAGCACGAAACAACCCAAAATCCCGACCCTGAAGCAGTTCCTCGAACAGTTTCCGACAGATGATTCGTGCCTCGAACACCTGATGGAAACACGCTACGGAAAGCGCCACGTTTGCGCCAAGTGCGACAAGCTGGCGAACTTCCATCGCGTGAAGTCGCGCCGCTGCTACGAATGCGATTTCTGCGGCTATCAGGTCTATCCGACCGCAGGGACGCCGTTTGAGAACACGCGCACGTCATTGCGCGATTGGTTCACCGTCATGTTCCTGTTTTGCACGTCCCGCAACGGCGTGTCGGCCAAGGAAGTCCAGCGCACTATCGGCGTGACCTACAAAACCGCTTGGCGCATGTGCAACCTGATCCGCCAGTATATGGGCTACGTTGACGGCGACACGCCGCTTGGTGGTCCTGACGGCAAGATCGTGGAAGCCGACAAGATGTTCTATGGCGGCAAGGACAAGAAAGGCGAGGACGACAAGTCGGTCGTGCTTGGCATGATCGAACGCGGCGGTGAGGTCATCACCCGCGTTCTGCCTTCCAAGGGCGCTCGTCAGGTTCTCCCGGCCATCTTCCAGTGGGTTAAGGGCGGTTCCCGTATCGCTACGGACGAAGCTGGCGCGTTCCGAGACCTATCCGAAAATGGCTACCTTCATGGCACGATCAACCATCGTGAAGGGCAGTATGTGAACGGACAGGTCCACACCAACACGATTGAAGCCTTCTGGTCGCACGTGAAGCGCTCTATGCGCGGGACTTACGTGTCGGTTTCGAAGAAGTGGCTCCAGACGTACCTTTGGGAGTTTGAGTATCGCCAGAACTTCCGGAAGCAGCCTCACGTGATGCTCGACGTTCTTTTGCGCTCGTTCCCGCGTCCTTATGCGGATACGTGACCATGGCTTTTAGCAGGCGGTTAAAACGTTCATTGTCCGTCAGCATTCTGGCTTTCTCGCATCACGCGCTCGATTACGGCCCCTCGCTTCACTTGCGCGACAATCCCGACCAACACCAAAATGATGGCCAACGGGATGCCCAGCCAATTTACCGTGAACTGCAAGGCAGAGGCGGCGGCTGGAGCCCCACCTCCCGCTAGGATCATATCCTTATTGATGTCGATACAAAATGTCGCCACGGCGGCGGCGAACGAGAATGCTGACGCCGAAACAATGTTGGTCAACCCGATAGTATCCAAATCGGAATCTGTGAAATTATAAGATTTGAGGGCGCGCTTTGTGTGCGTCACAGTAATGCCCCCCTGATTGTTCCCAAACGCTGCTGATTGCTCACGCTGAACGGGGACAACAGGGCCTGACGCACCCTGTGGCCCCTCTTGGAAACGAGGGGATGTGTTTCCGTAGGAAGCGGGTTGCTTACGCGGATTTGCCACGGTTTAGCTCCGCTAATCGCTGCTCGAAATCCTTTTCCAACTCTGGTTCGTACTGCTCTAAAAGCTTGCCGAGAATTAGCTTTAGCTCGAAGGCTTGTTCCCGTGGCAGGGCTAGCGCCACGCGATAATGCGCGGGCGAATTCGGGTCCCTCCGCTCCCCAAAGGCTATTCGAATTGCTCCATTCCCTATGTCTCTCAAAACGAACGTATTCGAGATCGCCGTTGGAACGGTGTAGGAGGTTTCCAGTTCGTCGTCCGAAACATTGCGGGGTTCGTATTTCATGACGCGTCCAATCCTTTAGCGATGGCGCATCAATAACACGATTCTGAGAAATACCTCGACTCACGCTAAATTGCGCAAGATCGGGGGAAGCAATCATGTCCAACCGCGACTGGCTCGGAAGCGCAGCGCTAGCAACAGTTGGGTTGGGGGTGTGCCTGTTTCTTGGCATCTTGTTGGCTGGCGTAACCATCTCAGAGTACGCCAAAGTACACGAGGTTAATGCCGCTTATCAGCGCAATGCCGAGCAAGATCGACAGCACGCCGCCAATGAAGCAGCAGCATCCTGTGAAGGCATTTCGGGAGCCGCTTTCCGTGCTTGTGTATCGCAGGCCCTGGAATCCTACTATCGCGAGCAAGCAACCAACGAGGATTTGAAAGCCCAGAAGGATATGGCCTTTTGGGCCTTTATGATCTTTGCCCTTGGTATCGTCCAAACCGGGTTGTCTGGGGTGGGTATCTGGTATGTCATTCTCAACCTGCGCGAAGCTCGGAAAGTCACTGCGCAAGCCGCTCACGGCAACCGCCAAGCTGCCCGCGCCGCTATTGCTGCACAGAATTCGGCAGATGAAGCGAGACGGGCCAACGAAGCTTCCGACATCCGATGGGTCGTTGAGAACCGTCCTTGGCTGACCATAGAAAGTGAGCCTTCCGTTCATTTGTTTTCGCATGGGGGCAAGCGCATAAACCTCAGGGTCGAACTGACAGTCAAAAATGTCGGGAAGACGCCCGCTTTCGACGTCGAGCTTGAAGTGAGGTTGGCAACCAGCCAAATGACGAATGCTAAGGTTGATGTGCTCGACACAATGGCCAGCGAACTCACTGGTGCTAAGAAGGAATGGCGCTTCGGGAACAAGATTGTTTTCCCGAACAAGGTTGAGCACATGTTCGGTATGACCGAGGATTTGCCTGAAATTACTCCTCAGGAAGCTATCGGTTTGAACCTCCACGTATTCATATGCGTCATCTACCGAACCAAGGGGCAAGAGACAGCGTTCCATACCGCTATTGGCGCATGTGGAGCCGCGACCGATCTGTACAAGATCACCGCCCCAAACAGCCCAGACGCAACTATCCTTGATGCGATCAAAGTTTCCTTGATGCCGCGCTGCCAATCCGTTGGCTGAGGCACCCAGCAGAATCATCAAACCCAGTAGGGTTAGAAGCTCAATCCGCTTACATGTTTCAAGGGGATACATCCGACCGCATCAGGATGTATCTCCTTGCGAGAACCGACGGCGACAACGCTGCCCGAATCGAGGTGTGGTTGCGGGGTGCCTGCCCCGGACATAATCTCCGGCAAAACCCGGGCCTACCACTAATGACAGTTCCAAAAATCCTCGCCGTCGGCGGCGCGCATATCGACCGGCGCGGGCAGATGACGAGCCCGTTCATTCCGGGCGCGTCCATACCGGGAACCATGCGCGAGGATGTCGGCGGTGGCGCGTTCAACGCGCTGCGCTCGGCCGTGCGGCTGGGCGCGCGAGGGGCGATGCTGTCGATGCGCGGTGGCGACGGGGCCGGCGAGACGGTTGCCCGCGCGATTGCAGAGGCAGGGATCGAAGACCTCTCGGCGGTCTTCCTCGACCGCTCGACGCCGAGCTACACGGCGCTGCTCGACGCTGCGGGCGACGTGATTGCGGCGCTGGCCGACATGCAGCTCTACGAGATCGCCTTTGCCAAGCAGTTGCGGCGCGCCAAGGTGCGCGAGGAGGTCGCTGCGGGGGATGCCATTCTCTGCGACGCCAACGTGCCGGCGGCCGGGCTGGAGAAGCTCGCCTCGCTTGCCGCCGGCAAGCCGCTCTTCGCGATCGCCATATCGCCCGCCAAGGCGGTGCGGCTGGCTGGCATGCTGCAGGCGCTGACCTGCCTCTACATGAACAGCCGCGAGGCCGCGGCGATCGCTGGTGTCGATAGTGGTGCGCCCATCGCGGATCTGGTTGAAGCCCTGCGCGGTTTGGGCCTCGGTCGCGGGGTCATCACGCATGGTGACAGGCCGGTTACGGCGTTCGACGCTTCCCAAACCATCGTGGTAACACCGCCGCCGCCGCGACGGGTGGCCGACGTTACCGGCGCGGGCGATGCGCTGGCTGGGGCCATGACGGTCGCAATCCTGCACGACAGGCCGATGGACGTCGCCCTGCGCGAAGGCGTCGCGGCGGCGTTGCTGGCGATCGAGACGCCGGACGCCGTGCCGGACCTGTCGCAGCCGGCGCTCCGCGACATGCTGGCCCTTGTGCCGGAGGCGGTTGAAATGCCAAGGAGCAAGCCATGACCCCAGACACCGCCCGCGCTTACGTCGACGTCCTGCCTTCCGTGGCCTCCGCCCTTGCGGCCGGACGGCCGGTCGTGGCGCTGGAAAGCACGATCGTCACGCATGGGATGCCCTATCCGCAGAACAGCGTGATGGCGGCCGATGTCGAGAAGATCATCGCCGACGAGGGCGCGGTTCCGGCGACGATCGCGGTGATCGGCGGCCGGATCAAGATCGGCCTGTCGGACGGCGAGCGGGAATCGCTTGCGATGACGTCGGGGGCGATGAAGCTGTCGCGGGCCGACCTCGCCTTCGCAGTGGCGCAGGGGCGTACGGGCGGTACCACCGTCGCCGCGACGATGATCTGCGCGCACATGGCGGGCATAAAGGTGTTTGCGACGGGCGGCATCGGCGGCGTGCACAAGGGCGCGGAGGACACATTCGACATCTCGGCCGACCTCGACGAACTGGCGCGGACGCCTGTGATTGTGGTGTCGGCCGGAGCGAAAGCGATCCTCGACATAGAGAAGACGCTGGAGGTGCTAGAGACGCGCGGCGTGCCCGTCGTGGCGCTGGCGGCTGATTTGATGCCCGCCTTCTGGTCGCGGGAGTCGCGCTTCCGTGCGCCGCTCAGGCTGGAGAAGCCGGAGGACATCGCGCGGCTGTTCGAGACTAGGCGCAGGCTGGGGCTGGACGGCGGCCTGCTGGTCGCCAACCCGGTGCCGGAAAGCGACGAGATTCCGGCCGAAGAGATGGCAGGGTACATCGAGGCGGCGCATCGCGCGGCGCAGGAGCAGAATATCGCGGGAAAGGCGGTGACGCCGTTCCTGCTGGCGAAAATTCTCGAACTGACGGACGGCGCGAGCCTCAAGACCAACATCGCCTTGGTCGAGAACAATGCGCGCATTGCGGCACGGATCGCCAAGGCGCTGGCTGGCTGATTATGCCTTTTTTCGCTTCGTTTTTCTTTTTGGGACCCTAACGGCCTCGACCCGGACCGAAGCCTCAATCGCCTTGCGCGCCCACGGTGTCATCTCGTCGGGATCGTCGAGCGCTTCGTCAGGGATGCTCCAATAGGGCATCGGGGTGACCCTGCCGGTTTTGGAATGGGTGTAGACCCATTGCCGGCAGCCGGCGGCCAAGAAGTCCGGTACGGAAGTCTCGTCGGCCTTGAACATCAATTCGTCGTCGAGGTCGATCGCGAAGATCAAGCCGTCGCGGTAGATACTCTTGCCGCCGAACATTTTTCGGATGCTCACCGGCCCGACGCCGGCGAGGAGTTCGTGGATGCGATCATTGTCCATCGAGGGAGTATGGCAGCAGCCGCAGCACCTGTCATTGCCTGGCCCCGCCCCTGCCCCATATGCTGCTGACATCGTTCTCACGCGTGGAGTTTACCGCATGCCCGTGCTGCTCAAGGGATCGTGCCACTGTGGCGCTGTCAGCTTCGAGGTCGAGAGCCATACGCCCGCACCGTTCATGCTCTGCTACTGCTCGATCTGCCGCAAGCAGCAGGGCGGCGGCGGGTATGCGATCAACCTCGGCGCGATTTCCGAGACGCTGAAGATCAAGGGCAAGCGTTCGATCGGCGTTTATCGGGCCGAAATCCAGGACGACGAGCGGCCGCATTGCGAGACATCGACCGGCGAGCGCAACTATTGCCGGAAATGCGGCTCCGCGCTGTGGCTCTATGATCCGACATGGCCGGACCTGGTGCACCCGTTTGCGTCGGCCATCGACAGCGACTTGCCGAAACCGAAGCATCGCGTGCACATCATGCTGAAGTACAAGGCAAACTGGGTCGAGCCGGATATAAGAAGGGGCGACAAAGCCTTCGATCTCTATCCGGAGGAATCAATCGCCGAATGGCACAAACGGACGAAGATGTGGGTGGAATAAAAGTGACATCAACAACGGGCGAGGAAATGGAAGATGACGCTCCATTCGATATCCTTTTCGACCGCATCGATAAAATCGAAACTTTGGACGATTTCATCGATTGGGTCCGTGACATGTCTGCCGCTGCAGAGAAGGGCGAACTAGAAATCGAAAATCCATGGACGCCAGCCTATCTCGAAAGCATGTCAGCGTTTATGACCGACACGATGGATATTACGCCTTTCGAGGTACGCGATGGCTCGATATCATTGAAGTCGATGGCGCGTGTTCTGATAAGTAGTCTGAATTACGAATAGCTTTGTTCATCCGCTCTAGTCCGAACCTGCCGTGTGGCGCACCGGACCTCGGCAAGCGCCTTGAGGTCAGCGGATTTCATTTTCGACGGAGTGCAACGGCAACGACCAAGCGAGGGGCAGAGGTCGTTTCGCGCCAGCAACATGCGGTCTAGGGTGCGGCAATGCGAAAGCTGATCCTGCATATCGGTACCCACAAGACCGGAACGACAAGCATCCAGAAGGCGTTGGCGGTCAACCGGGAATGGCTTCGGGAACGGGGACTGGTCTACCCTGCCGGCGGCCCGGTCTACAGCAATCGCATGCCGCACCATGAATGGTCGCACGGGCTGACCTGCACAGATCGGCGGGAGCTTGAAAGGTCTGCGTCATTCATCGACCACGCGGCGTCGCTCGGAAAGGACGACGACACACTGCTAATCAGTGCGGAGCCGATCTACCGTCATATCGACGGCGCCGACATGTTCGATTTTTCCGATGTCGGTGACTATTGGGACAGGCGAAAGCGATATGTCCAGACCGTTGCCACAGTGCTCGCCGGGTTCGATGTCCGCGTGGTCGTCTGGTTTCGCGACAAGGTGGATTTTGCGCGCTCACTCTTCGCGGAATTGATCAGGCGAGAAAAGTGGAACGGGTCGTTCGATCAGTTCCTCGAGGCTTTCAGCGTATGGTTCGAATACGAACGCCAACTCGAGCTGTTTTGCCAGGCATTTCCGACGGTTGACGTTCATTCCTATGAAATCGCGAGCGAGGCCGGTCTGGTACGCTATTTTTTCGAAACCATAGGCGTACCGACACCCGCCGGGGTCCGAAGACATTTGGGTGCACCGCACAGACTATGGCGCCCTGACAGGCGGCGGCAGGCTGGGACAGAGTTGAGTGGAACTTTCAGGCCGCGCTGGCCGCGCGGGCCTCGGCGAGCGCCTTTAGGTCAGCGGGCTTGAGTTCGACGGACTCGCCGCAGCCGCAGGCTGAGCATGAGGGACAAGATGACCCCGTCGCATCATATGCCGTTGCCGCCGGCGTACGACTAATACTACTATTCAACGCGCACTTTTCTCGCCGCCGTGTAAACAAGCGCCCCTAACAAGGCCCCCAGCGCCAAAAGTGCATATCGCGCATCCAAAGGCTCAAGCGGCCTGCTGAGCAAAAAACTTCGGAGAACAAAGATCGTCACCGACAAATATAGAATAATCGCGACATTGATCGAAAGCGGCGTTTTCTTTGACATCGCCCGGTTGGCATCCCACGAGTAGATTTCGCGGGTGTACAATTTGATCGTCCAGCCAAGTTCAAGGAGCAGGGCAAAAGCAGCGGACAGGCCGAGAAAAAAGACGACTCCGGCCGGAATGTCGTCAAGCGGACCTATCCAGACAACGGTGCATACTGACAACACGCAGAAAGCGAGCCAAGCAGGAACTCGCAAACGTTCACGCAATGATGCGGCGGCCACTCAGGCCGCGCTCGCAGCCCTCGCCTCGGCGAGCGCCTTGAGGTCGGCGGGCTTGAGCTCGACGGATTCGCCGCAGCCGCAGGCGGAGCTCTGGTTGGGATTGCGGAAAGTGAAGCCGGTGCGCAGCGTCGTCTTCTCGAAATCCATCTCGGTGCCGAGGAGGAACAGCGCGGCTTCCGGTGCAACCCACACATGAGCGCCGTTGCGCTCGACATGATCGTCGCCTGTCTTGGGCTCGGTCACGAGATCAACGGTATATTCCATGCCGGCGCAACCGCCCTTCTTGATGCCGAGGCGAATGCCCATCGCGTCCTCGCGGGCGGCGACGATCTCGTTTACGCGCTCGGACGCGGCGTCGGTCATCGAAATGACAGTGAAACGGCCCATGTCAGTCTCCAAAACAACGGGTTCCAGGCCCGGAGAATGTTTCGTGATACTCTAAAATGGTGACAATGCCCATCCGCTGCAAGCCATGCGGCAACGTTACCGGCTGTTACACTTTTCAACTCTGGGGAACCAACGCGCTCCGTTCCGCTTTCATTGCCGGGCGGACAAAGCACCAGGCGTCACATCGGCTGCATGGTGCGAGAGCAGAATTGGAGAATGAAATGAACACGCTTCGCACCCTCATTACCGCCAGCGTCATAGCGGCAGGCGGCGCTTTCGCCGCTCACGCACAGGATACGGTGATCATCACCCCGGAAGAAGAAGTGATCGTAAGGGAATACGTCAAAGCACATCCAGTCGAGGTCGTTGAACGGCCGTCAAATTTCGAACTGGTGCTGGGCGCGGTCATTCCCGACGTCTTCAAGCCCGGCGCACTGCAGGAAAACACCCTGCCGGACAGGAGCTACGAGTATGTCGTGGTGGACGGGCGGACCGCCCTGATCGATCCGGCGACCAGGCAGGTCGTCTACATTCTCGAATAACGCGTTTAACGCGACGAAGGAGGGGCACGTCAAGCGCCCCTCCTGTTGTCGGCACTCCTCATCGAGTTCCCGATGATCGAAATACCAAGCCCGCCGCGATCGCTATCGCGATGCCGACGCCGATACCCAATACGATGTTGTCGAACGCCAGGCCTATGCTGACGCCAATGACCGTGCCGATTGCAATACCCGTGAATTCTCTCTGCATCGGAGGGATATAGGCAGAGATAATCTTGTGGCAAATTCGACATTGCTGATGTTTAATCGTGGTATTCATTTTCAGTTCATTTGCTCAACTGGATACTCCGCGTTGTGTTCGACGGCACTCACATGCAGTCAATAAATGGAGTAAAAAAGATGCGAAAACTCATCATTGTCCTCGCGGCATCGTCCGTTGCGATCTCCGGCGGATATTCTTTCGCCCAATCCACCGATGACGTGGCACAACCTTCTGTAGAAGCACCAGCCGGTTCCCAGAACGGCAAGTTCGACAGGGAGCCGATCGACCTCGACAAGTTCTCGCGGATGGAGGACCTGAAAGCCGCCGACACCGATGGCGACGGCATCCTTTCCCGCGCGGAGATCGAGGCCCATGCACTGGCGCAGCTTGTGAAAAGAACAGCCGACCGGATGGAGCGAAGATTCGATTTCAACCGCGACGGAAAGGTCACGCTCGAAGAGATCGAGAAGCACAAGGCAAAGCGCTTCGCGCTGCTCGACGCCAATGACGACGGCCAACTGGACCGGCGCGAGATGCGGGCCGGCAAGGACTTCCGCAAGGGTGGCCGGGCGGACGATCACGGTCCGCGCGGGCACGGCAAGCGCTTCGAACAGATGATGCAGGATTAATCCAAAAACGCGCGTCCCGTCACATACGACGGGACGCCGCCTTCAAGGGTTCAATACCACCCCACCGCGACCTGGGCCTCCAGTCGGGCGTCTTGCCGACTCAACACTCCATCAGTTTTGATAGCGTCTCAATGCGTTGACAGCGTATTCTTCGATAGTGGCTGAGTATTTGCTGTCAGCCGCCTCCAGGTCGTAGAACCGGTCATCCAGATGATCGAAGATGTCTGTCGATCCGTAACCCGGTGTGTCGGCATACATCCGGTCGCACCGTTCCGCGCGATCCATGACGAATTTATCTCCCATCACGGCGAGCGCTTCACGTGCGATCTCCGCGTACTCCGCCAGCCCCATTGCTATCATGCCGCGAATAGCATCGCCGATGGTGTGCCCGCCGGAGTTCGAGAAATAGACATCGAAGCCGCCGTTCAGCATCTCGCCGAAGAGGCATTCGACTGCGATGACGTTGACGACATCTTCCGGCAATTGGCCAAGAAAACGATCGTAGTCGGAAGCCAACCCTAGCGCTTCATTGTGATCCCTCCAGCGAGTAAAAATCTCGCCGAGGATTTCCATATGAGGCTTATTCAATACCACCCCACCGCGACCTGGGCCTCTTCCGACATGCGGTCGGGGGTCCAGGGCGGGTCGAAGACCATCTCGACATCGACGTCGGAGACGCCTTCCACCGCGCTCACCGCATTCTGGACCCAGCCGGGCATCTCGCCGGCGACGGGGCAGCCGGGGGCGGTGAGCGTCATCTGGATCTTGACCATGCGGTCGTCCTCGATGTCGATCTTGTAGATCAGACCGAGTTCGTAGATGTCGGCGGGGATTTCCGGGTCATAGACAGTCTTCAGCGCACCGACGATGTCGTCGGTGAGGCGCGCCAGTTCCTCGGCGGGGATCGCCGACACCTGAGCGGGCGCGGACGCTCCCGCGACAACAGGCTCGCCAGCGGCTGCGTCACCCGTATCGGTCGGGACCTTCGTGTCTTCCATCGCTTTCACCCGAAGAACTTTCTCGCCTTTTCGAGCGCTTCGACCAGCGCATCGACTTCTGCGCGGGTATTATACATGCCGAACGATGCCCTGCATGTAGAGGTTACGCCAAACCGTTTCAACAGCGGTTGGGCGCAATGGGTGCCGGCGCGGACCGCGACGCCCTGCCGGTCGATGACCATCGACACGTCGTGCGCATGGATGCCCTGAAGCTCGAAGGAGACGATCGCGCCCTTGCCCGGCGCATCGCCGAAGATGCGCAGGGAGTTGATTGAGCGCAGGCGCTCGTGGGCGTACTCTTTCAGGTCGGCCTCATGCGCGGCGATGCGGTCGCGACCGACTGATTCCATGTATTCGAGCGCAGCGCCGAGCCCGATGGCCTGGACGATGGGCGGTGTGCCGGCTTCGAAGCGATGCGGCGGAGCGTTGTAGGTGACGTTTTCTTCCGTGACCTCCTCGATCATCTCGCCACCACCCATGAATGGCCGCATGCGCTCCAGCATGTCGGCCTTGCCGTACAGCACGCCGATACCAGACGGGCCGTAGACCTTGTGGCCGGTGAAGACGAAGAAGTCGCAGTCGAGGTCCTGAACGTCCACGGGCATATGGACCGCGCTCTGGCTGCCATCGACCAGCACCGGGATACCCTTCGCGTGGGCGATCTCGACGATCTGCTTGATGGGCGTGACGGTGCCGAGCGCGTTCGACATATGCGTGATGGCGACAAGCTTCGTGCGGTCAGTCAGGCGCTTTTCGAATTCCTCGATGTGCAGGGCGCCCAGATCGTCCACCGGCACCCAGACCAGCTTCGCGCCCTGCCGTTCCCTGAGGAAATGCCAGGGAACGATGTTGGAATGGTGCTCGAGGATGGAGATGACGATCTCGTCGCCGGCGCCGATGTTCGGCATGCCGAACCCATAGGCGACCGTGTTGATGGCGGCGGTCGAGTTGGAGGTGAAGACGATGTTGTCCACGGACGGCGCGTTGAGGAAGCGGCGTACCGTCTCGCGTGACTTCTCGTAGGCATCGGTCGCGGCGTTGGAAAGGAAATGCAGGCCGCGATGGACATTGGCGTATTCGTTGGCATAGGCGTGCTGGATGGTGTCAAGCACGACCTGAGGCTTCTGGGCAGACGCGCCATTGTCGAGATAGACGAGCGGCTTGCCGTAGACCTCTCGCGACAGGATCGGGAAGTCGCGGCGGATCGCCTCGACGTCGTAGGGGGCGGTTTCGACCAGCTTATCCATAGTAGCTGATGAACTCCATGAGTGAACCATCGGGATCGCGGAAGTAGACGCTGGTTCCATCACCCAAAGCGCCATAACGTGCGATCGGACCCAGCTCTATCGCGATGCCCTCGTCTTCGAGATGGCGCACTGCATCTTCAATCGGCCCATCCCACCGGAAGCAGAGATCACTGTTTCCTGGTGCGACCGGGATACGCGCAAGCGGATCGCCCTTCTTGTCGGGCCCGTGGACGTTGAGTTGCTCAGAACCCAGGCGAAAAACGAAACCACCGCCCTTTGCCGGAACAGCCTCCGCCCCAATGACGCGCGTATAGAAATGCACGGCCTTGTTCCAGTCGGAGACATGGATGACGCAGTGATCGAGGCTGGTCGCCGTCCTAGCCATGTTCCGCAAACCATGCGTCCAGACGCGCTTCCAGCGCCTCGACGATGGCCTCGTCTTCCAGTTCCTCGATAACCTCGGCGACGAAAGCTTTCACCAGAAGGCCCCGCGATGTCTTTTCCTCGACACCGCGCGCCATCAGATAGAAGAGATGGTTGCGGTCGATCTCGGTGACGGTCGCGCCGTGGCCGCACTGGACGTCGTCGGCGAAAATCTCGAGTTCCGGCTTGGTCGAGAACTCGCCGTCGTCGGACAGCAACAGCGTGTTGCAGGCCATCTTCGCATCGGTCTTCTGGGCATACTGGTGCACGTTGATGCGGCCCTGGAAGACGCCGCGCGCCTTGCCGGTGACGACGTTGCGGATGACTTCCGTCGACTCGGTGTGCGGCACGGCGTGGTCGAGCACCATTGTGACGTCGGTATGCGTGTCCCCGGCCAGCAGGTTGATGCCGCGCAGCGTGAAGGTCGAGCCCTCACCCTTGGCAGCAACATTGATTTCCTGCCGCACGAGCTTGCCGCCGGCGTTCATGACGAAGACGGTGAGCTTGGCGTCCTTGCCGATCCAGGCGTTGAACTGACCGAGATAGGTCGCGCCATCCGGCTGCTCCTGCACGATCAGCCAGACAAGCTCGGCGCCGTCGCCGACCGTGACATTGGCAACCGACGTCGCGAAGGCCTCGCCGGTTCCGGTCTGTCGTTCCACGACGACAGCCTTTGCGGCATTGCCAACGCGCACCGGCAGGCGCACATGCACCTGTCCACCCGCCTGCACGTTCTGCAGTTCGATGGGGTCTGCGAGCTGCGTGCCATCGGCGATATCGACGAAATAGCCGTCGGCGGCGAAGGCGGAGTTCAGCGCGCCGATCGCATCGTCATCGCCGAGGGGCGCGAGCGCTTCGGCGAAGCTTCCGTCAATGAGCTTGTCGGCGACGCGCTGGACCGTGACGCCCTCGACCATCTCGGTCTTGTCGGAGGCCACGCCGTTCAGTACGGCGAAAACCGCCGAGCCCTTCAGCAACGGCTGGACTGCCTTGGCCTTTGCGGTTTCATCAAAGGCCGGGACCGATGTCAGCAGGCGGCGCAGGTCTGTGTAGTGCCAGGACTCGACTCGCTTGGTCGGCAGGCCTGCCTTGATCTGCTCGATGGCGTCGTCGCGGCGGACCATGACCGCGCCATCGCCGGGAAGCAGCGACAGCCGCTCGCCGAAGGCGTCGACCAGCGCGGTCTCGGCCGGCGTGAGCTGGGGTTGGGCGTGGACGTTCATCGGTTCAGGCCGCCTCTCCGATCACGCCGGCGTAGCCGTTCTCTTCAAGCTCGAACGCGAGGCTCTTGTCGCCGGTCTTGATGACCTGGCCCTTATAGAGGACGTGGACGCTATCAGGCACGATGTGCTCGAGCAGGCGCTGGTAGTGGGTGATGACGACGAAGGCGCGGTCGGGCGAACGCAGCGCGTTGACACCGTCGGACACGATCTTCAGCGCATCGATGTCGAGGCCGGAGTCGGTTTCGTCGAGCACGCACAGCGACGGTTCGAGCAGCTTCATCTGCAGGATCTCGGCGCGCTTCTTCTCGCCGCCGGAGAAACCGACATTGAGCGGACGCTTCAGCATCGCCATGTCCATGGAGAGCTCGCCGGAGGCCTGCTTCACGCGCTTGATGAAGTCAGGAACCGAAAGCGGCTCCTCGCCGCGCGCCTTGCGCTGCGCATTCATCGCGACCTTCAGGAATTCCATCGTCGCCACGCCCGGTATCTCCATCGGGTACTGGAAGGCGAGGAAGATGCCCTTGGCGGCGCGCTCGGCCGGATCGAGGTCGAGGATCGACTCGCCGTTGTAGAGGATGTCGCCCTCGGTGACCTCGTAGTCCTCGCGGCCGGCAAGGATGTAGGACAGCGTCGACTTGCCCGAGCCGTTCGGCCCCATGATGGCGGCGACCTCGCCGGCTTTCACGGTGAGGTTCAGGCCGCGGATGATTTCCGTGTCGGTGTCCGCGATCTTCGCGTGGAGGTTTCTGATTTCAAGCATTCGTTTCGTCTCTTTCTTCCGTCATTCCGGGGCCGCGAAGCGGAACCCGGAATCCAGAGCACTGGCCCTGGTCAATCTACAACTGCATCCGAATTCCTTCGGATGGGCATTCCATTTTACTATCGACGCTCTGGATTCCGGGTTCCGCTGCGCGGCCCCGGAATGACGGCCACAATAGGCATCATCCCACGCTACCTTCCAAACTAATTCCGATCCCCTCTCGAAAGTGAAATCGGCCAAAGACCGCTTTCATCGACGAGGCGGATCGCATCAATACCGGCGCAACCATAGACATGTTGCAGCAGCCTCTTCGCTCCAACACGTTCAACGCCGCGTTCGAGATTTGCCCGGAGAAAGACGTCTATCTCATGTGGCGTCACGACCAACTCTCGCGCTGGCTCCAGCTCAAGTCCAAAGCGACGACGCACTTCCTTAATCGTCTCGATCGGGTTGGCGCCAAGCGCAACCATGCGATCACGGAATTCCTCCGGCGTTTTCGCGTTGATTGTCTTGGCGAAATCGACCATCAGCCGACCGAGCCCTCCAAACTGATCCCGATCAGCTTCTGCGCCTCGACGGCGAACTCCATCGGCAGTTGCTGGATGACGTCCTTGACGAAGCCGTTGACGATGAGCGCGATGGCTTCCTCTTCGGGGATGCCGCGCTGCATGACGTAGAACTTCTGGTCCTCGGAAATCTTCGAGGTGGTGGCTTCGTGCTCGAACTTGGCGGTCGCGTTCTTGGCTTCCATGTAGGGCACGGTATGCGCGCCGCACTGGTCGCCGATGAGCAGCGAGTCACAGTTGGTGAAGTTGCGCGCGCCGGTCGCCTTGCGGTGGGCCGAGACCTGGCCGCGATAGGTGTTCTGGCTGAAGCCGGCGGCGATGCCCTTCGAGATGATGCGGCTCCGCGTATTCTTGCCAAGGTGGATCATCTTGGTGCCGGAGTCGACCTGCTGGTAGCCGTTCGACACGGCGATCGAATAGAACTCGCCCTGGCTGTCGTCGCCGCGCAGGATGCAGGACGGGTATTTCCAGGTGATCGCCGAGCCGGTCTCGACCTGCGTCCACGAAATCTTGGAGCGGTCGCCACGGCAGTCGCCGCGCTTGGTGACGAAGTTGTAGATGCCACCCTTGCCCTCGGCGTCGCCGGGATACCAGTTCTGGACGGTCGAGTATTTGATCTCAGCGTCGTCAAGCGCGATCAGTTCGACCACGGCGGCGTGAAGCTGGTTCTCGTCGCGCTGCGGCGCGGTGCAGCCTTCGAGGTAGGAGACGTAGGCGCCCTCTTCCGCGATGATCAGCGTGCGCTCAAACTGGCCGGTGTTCTTCTCGTTGATGCGGAAGTAGGTGGACAACTCCATCGGGCAACGGACGCCCTTCGGCACAAAGACGAAGGAGCCGTCGGTGAAGACAGCCGAGTTCAGCGTCGCATAGAAATTGTCCGTCGTCGGAACGACCGTGCCGAGATACTTCTTCACCAGCTCGGGATGTTCGCGCACTGCTTCCGAGATCGAGCAGAAGATGACGCCGGCCCTGGCCAATTCATCCTTGAAGGTGGTGACGACGGAGACGGAATCGAATACGGCGTCGACCGCGACACGGCGCGGCGCGGCGTTGTCGTTCGCTTCATCCAGAAAGGCGTCGCCGTTCGCAGGCTTCTTCACGCCGGCAAGGATTTCCTGCTCCTTGAGCGGGATGCCGAGCTTGGCGTAGGTCTTGAGAAGCTCCGGGTCGACCTCGTCGAGCGAGGTGGGGCCGGGCGTCGATTTCGGCGCTGCGTAATAATAGATGTCGTTGAAATCGATCTTCGGATAGTCGACGCGCGCCCAGGTCGGCTCCTCAAGCGTCAGCCAGCGGCGATAGGCCTGCAGACGCCATTCCAGCATCCAGTCGGGCTCGCCCTTCTTGGCGGAGATGAAACGAATGATGTCCTCCGACAGGCCCTTGGGCGCCTTGTCGGTCTCGATCGTCGTCTCGAAGCCGTATTTGTACTGATCGACGTCGATCTTGCGGACGCTGTCGATCGTTTCCTGCACAGCAGGCATATCACACTCTCCAATCCTCGCCGGGTTAAAGGCCCGGCAGTTCTCAAGTCGTGACGCCGCCAGCCGGCGACGCAAGGCTCATATAGGGTGTTCCTTCACGGAAATCACCCGGCGGAACGGCATGGCACCTTTCCGCAAATGGAAGTCCCGGCAGCCGTCAGGCCGCCCTGTTGGCGCGGCGCGCCAGAATTCCAGTCAGCGCCGATGCGAAGAGCTCTATGTCCTTCGACGTCGTGCCGCGACCGATGGAGACCCGTAGCCCGCCCTCGCCGTCTCGGCCCATCGCCTTCAGGACGTGGCTCGGTCCGGCCCTGCCCGACGAGCAGGCCGAACCGGCGGACACCGCAACGCCCGCGAGATCGAATCCGATCTGCGCCGTCTCGGCCTTGAGGCCGGGTATGGCAAAGAAGACCGTATTGGCAAGTCGCGGCACGCCGCGTCCGAAAATTTCCGCGTCAGGCGCAAGCGCCAGGATCGTCGACTCGATTCGGTCCCGCATGGCCGCGATCTCGTCCTTATATATATGACCCCCTCGCGCGATGCGCGCAGCCGCGCCGAAGCCGGCGATGCCGGAAAGATTTTCGGTGCCGGCGCGATGGCCCCTCTCCTGCCCACCACCAGTGACGAGAGGCTTCGGCATCATCAGGTCGGACGCGGCCGCGAATGCGCCGACGCCGGTCGGCCCACCAATCTTGTGCGCGGAGAGAATGAGATAGTCGGCAACGCCGTCGGCGAGATCGAGCGGGATGCGACCTGCCGCCTGCACGGCGTCGAGTACGAGGACACCGCCTGCCGCTTTCACGATCGCGGAAATTTCACGCACCGGCTGGATCACTCCGGTCTCGTTGTTGGCGAGATGGATGGCGACGAGCGGCAGCCCCTCTTCACGATCATGCGCGGCGAGCGCGGCGGTCAGTGCGGGAAGATCGCAAAGGCCGGCAGCATCGACACCGATGCGCATGACGCGCTCAGGCGCGAAACGGCCGCCGTTCAGCAGGCAGGGATGATCGGCGGCCGAAACATAGAGCTTCGACATGCGCACGTCGCCGCGTCCCATCTTCCAGTCTGACGTGAGCAAGGTGGAGGCTGCCTCGGTGGCGCCAGAGGTGAAGACGACGTGGTCGGGCTTCGTGTTGACCAGCGCGGCGATGTCGCGACGCGCGTCCTCGACGATGCGGCGCTTGTTGCGGCCTTCGTTGTGGACGGACGATGGGTTGGCGAAACCATCCAGCGCGGCAAGCATCGCCGCGCGCGCTTCCGCCAGAAGCGGTGCGCTCGCATTGTAATCAAGATAGGCGCGATGCCCGGTCATTCGCTCAGTTCGTCTCCTAGGGTAGTCGTTACCTGGGTGTTCGTTACCTGGGGTATTCGTTGGCTGGGTCTGGGACCCGGATTCCGCATTCTCTGGGTAGGCGCGTTATTTCCTTGAATTTGCAAGGGCAGCCGTCCTATTTACGCGCTTTGCCGGCCCGGGTGGATACGCCACCCACTTTTGAACAATTCTAAACTAGGTTCTATGTAGGCGAAAGTCCTGCGTCAAGGCCGTGGTGGAATTGAGCCAGCCGGCGGTAGACAGGGTGATGGAGTTCTTATGCCTGAGGTGATTTTCGCGGGTCCGGCTGGTCGTCTTGAAGGTCGGTATCAACCGTCCACGGAAAAGAGCGCGCCGATCGCAATCATCCTTCATCCGCATCCGCAGTTCGGCGGGACGATGAACAACAAGATCGTCTACGACCTGTTCTACATGTTCCAGAAGCGGAACTTCACGACGCTCCGATTCAATTTCCGCGGCATCGGCCGCAGCCAGGGCGAGTTCGACCACGGCACCGGAGAACTCTCCGACGCGGCCGCTGCGCTCGACTGGATCCAGTCGCTGCATCCGGACTCGAAGACGTGCTGGGTGGCAGGCTATTCGTTCGGCGCGTGGATCGGCATGCAGCTCCTGATGCGTCGTCCCGAGATCGAAGGTTTCATATCGATCGCGCCGCAGCCGAACACATACGACTTCTCTTTCCTCGCTCCGTGTCCGTCGTCGGGTCTCATCATCCACGGTGACGCCGACAAAGTCGCGCCGCCGAAGGACGTGCAGGTGCTAGTCGACAAACTGCACACGCAGAAGGGCATCACGATCACGCAGAAGACTCTGTCGGGCGCGAACCATTTCTTCTCGAACGACTCCGAACTGCTGCTCGACGAATGCGCCGACTATCTCGATCGCAGACTGGCCGGCGAGCTCTCCGATCCGAGACCGAAACGTCTGCGCTGATCGCAGCAACTTCACTTCGGAAAATTCCAACACGACTGGTGTGTCTTCTACGACAGAGTCGTGGTGGAAAGTTTTGCTGCACTCTTCACAGATACTCGACAGCCGACTTACTGCGTGTCAGGCTCCGAATGTGACGAATCACAATCCCTAGACGAGGGGGAATTCACGTGAGCAAGACTGACAAGACGAAGAAGCCTGCCATGGCGGCGAAAGCTGCGGCTCCAAAAGCGACGGCCAAACCCGCCGCCAAGAAGCCCGCTGCGAAAGCTGCCGCTAAGCCTGCGGCAAAAGCGACGGCCAAGCCCGCCGCCAAGAAGCCGGCTGCAAAACCCGCTGCCAAGGCTGCGGCAAAACCGGCTGCCAAGGCTGCTGCCAAGCCCGCAGCGAAGGCTCCGGCAAAAGCGGCTGCAAAGCCGGCTGCAAAGAAGGCTCCGGCCAAGGCTGCTGCCAAGCCCGCCGCGAAGAAGGCTCCTGCGAAGGCTGCTGCTGCAAAGCCTGCTGCCAAGAAGGCACCTGCGAAGAAGGCTCCGGCCAAGAAGTAAGCTCGAAGCAGTTCAGACTGCTTCGTTCTTTAAAGGCGCGTGGTTCTACTACGCGCCTTTTGCTTTATTCAGTACACCGCCAGTAACTGGAAATTCGCATCCCGTCGTGCCCGGGAACGTCAGCGGCAGCGATTTCAGCGAGCGAACGGCAAGGAAGGCCCATGCCTCCGCCTCGGTCGCATCCCCGTCCAATCCGACGTCCTCCGCCACTACCACCTTCGCATCGTGGGCCATGGCACCGGCGCGAAGGTCGCCGACGATGTGCGGATTCTTGCGACCGCCGCCGCACAGGATCCAAAGCGTCGGCCTGCCTGGCAGATGATCGATCGACTTGAGGATTGCCTGCGCCGACACCGCAGCCAATGTGCGCGCACCATCGGCGAGCGAGACGTCTTGCATGATGGCGAGCGTGAAGTCGCTCCGGTCGAGAGACTTCGGCGGCGCCTTCGCGAAAAACGAATTGTCGAGATAGCGCGCGACGAGCGCGCGATCGGCGACGCCCTTGCTGGCGATCGCGCCGTCGGCGTCGAAGGCAACACCTCCCTCGCGCGACACCCACTGGTCGATCAGACCATTGCCGGGACCTGTGTCGAAGGCCATCGGATCGCCGTCGCGCGGCACGTATGTGATGTTCGATATGCCGCCGATGTTGACGAAGACGATCGGAAAGCCGGCTGCGAATTCCGGCGCGAGCGAGCGGGCGCGCGCGGCGTGATAAGCGGGAACGAGCGGAGCGCCCTGCCCGCCGTGCCGCATGTCGTTGGCACGCATGTCATGCACGACATCGAAGCCGGTCTCCGACGCGAGCAACGCGCCGTCACCGAGTTGCACCGTGAGGCCGTGTTGGGGACGATGCAGCACTGTCTGTCCGTGGAAGCCGATGATATCGGGATGCTGCCACTGGGGTCCGGCGATCTCCAGGAAGTCGCGAACGGCCTGCGCATGGCGAAGCGTCAGCTCGCGTTCGAGCTCGGCGAGATCGCCCGGCCGCTCGTCGCGCGACACGATCGTCTTCGCCGTCTCCAGACCGGCCTCGATGCGCTTGCGGAACGCCGCGTCATAGGCCACCGACAGAGACGGGCCGGTTATCGAAAACGTCTCGCCATCCGTCTCCAGCGCCGCCACATCGATGCCGTCCATCGACGTGCCGCTCATCAGGCCGACCGCGCGCAGGACTGTCATTGAGAGGGCATCCTTGTGATTCACCGTCGCGGGATGCTAAACGCCCGCGACCAAACTTGCCATGCGGCGCGCCGCAAGGCGTCTCCTGGGAATAAGAATTATGTCTGCCTTCAAGTCCGATTTCCTGCGCACGATTTCCGAACGCGGCTTCATCCACCAGATCTCCGACGAGAGCGGGCTGGACGAACTCTTCCGCACGGAAAGTGTCAGCGCCTATATCGGCTTCGATGCGACCGCCAAGAGCCTGCATGCCGGTTCGCTGATCCAGATCATGATGCTGCACTGGATGCAGAAGACCGGCCACAAGCCTATCGCGCTGATGGGCGGCGGCACCTCGATGATCGGCGACCCTTCGTTCAAGGACGAGGCCCGCAAGCTGCTGACACCGCAGGATATCGAGAACAATCTCGTCGGCATCCGCGCCAACTTCGCGCCCTACCTCGACTTCAACGCGGGCGCGATGATGGTCAACAACGCGGACTGGCTGATGAGCATCAACTATGTCGAGTTCCTGCGCGACGTCGGCCGCCACTTCTCCGTCAACCGGATGCTGAGCTTCGATTCCGTGAAGCTGAGGCTCGACCGAGAGCAGTCGCTGTCGTTCCTCGAATTCAACTACATGATCCTGCAGGCCTACGATTTTGTCGAGCTGAACAAGCGTTTCGGCACGCGGCTGCAGATGGGCGGCTCAGACCAGTGGGGCAACATCGTCAACGGCATCGACCTCGGCCACCGCATGGACACGCCGCAGCTCTTCGCGCTGACCTCGCCGCTGCTGACGACATCGTCCGGTGCGAAGATGGGCAAGACCGCGAACGGAGCGGTGTGGCTCAGCGCGGAGATGATGAGCGTCTACGATTTCTGGCAATACTGGCGCAACACCGAGGACGCCGACGTGGAGCGCTTCCTCAAGCTCTACACCACCATGCCGCTAGATGAAGTTGCAAGGCTGGCAGCGCTCGGCGGCGCGGAGATCAACGAGGCGAAGAAGGTGCTCGCCACGGAAATTACCGCGATGCTGCACGGCCGCGCCGCTGCCGAGCAGGCTGCGGAGACTGCGCGCAAGACGTTCGAGGAAGGCGTCACGGCCGACACGCTGCCAACGGTTGCGATCGACGCCGCACAGCTGGACGCCGGCGTCGGCGTGCTCGCACTGTTCGTGAATGCCGGGCTTGCGGCATCCAACGGCGAAGCTCGGCGTCATGTGCAGGGCGGCGCCGTCCGGCTCAACGACCAGCCCGTTTCAGACGAACGCCGCCTCGTGACGAACGCGGACCTCAACGCGGACGGCGCGATAAAGCTGTCGCTCGGCAAGAAGAAGCACATCCTGGTGCGGCCGAGCTAACGGTATTCACCGGAACTCGAAGATCGAGCGGAAGATGCCGGGCGCAATCACCGACAGCGGATTGACCTGCACGGCGGGTGAGTCCGCGTCGCCAGCCAGCTTGAAGGTGACGCCGATCAGCCCACCGTCGCGTCCATTGCCGAGCAGCGCGCCGACGATCGGCAATTCGCCGAAAATGCGATTGAGGCCGTAGGCCGGCATAAAGGTGCCGGTCATGTCCATGTTGCCCTTCTGGTCGTAGAGCGTGCCCTGGAAGGACGCGCCGACAAGCTGGCCACGAAGCACACCGTCCGACAGGCGCAAGTAGCCGGTTCCTTTGTCGACCTTCGAATAAAGCCGCTCGAAATTCACGCGCGAGGTGTCGATGTCTCGCCGCACGGCCTGGTTCAGGCTGCGGTCTCCGCCCACCGGCGTCGTCGAGACTATGGAACTCAGTCGCGGCTCGTTGACCAGCACGAAGTCGCGCGCGTCCACCTGACCAGTCATCGGGCCGTCCACGCCGCCAGCAAGGGCAAGATCGATCTTGCCGCCCTGCATGTATTCATAAAGGTCAAGGAAGCGCAGCACCGCGCCCGCATCCGACGAACTGGCGCGCATGGTGCGGCCGCCATCAGCGATGCCGTTGCGCAATTGAACCTTGGCTCCTGAGGCGGACACGGCATCCACCTCCAGCTTGTCCACCCTGTCGCCTCGGCCGCGATACGAGAGCTTCACGTTGCCGAGCTTCTCGTCGTTGAACCCGGAGACGCTGTCGACATCGACGTTCAGCGTGACAGAGCCCACCGAGCTGCCATCGGAGGATTTGGTTGCCGTCGCGGAGTCAGAGGTGAACTGCTTGACTACCGAACGGGCGTCGAGCGACTTGCCCTTGACGTCAACCACGTAGCCCTTGCCCGATTGCTTGACTGAGACGGAGACATCGTCGTTGCGGTTCAGCTTGACGTTCGAGAACTGCGCCTCGCTGAGGCTGCCGGAGGCCAGCAGCACATTGCCGGCGATGCCAAACGTGTCGCCGCTGAGCTTGAAATCGGAGAGACGCGACTTGCCCTCGATATCCTCGAGCAGGAAGGAGACGTTGCCTCCGATACCCGGCCCCTTGCTCCAGCCCGCCCAAGGAATGTTGACCTGCGCGCCGGTGAGATCGGCGTTGATCCGTTTGACGCGATCGCCCGCGTCCACCTCCACCTTGACCGGCCCCTCGATCAGTCCAGAAAGACCGGGAACGACAAGCTCGCGGGCCTTGTCGTCCAGCGTGAGGGTGATGAGGCGCTTGCGCTCTGCGTCGCTGCCGCCCAGCGGCTCGACCGCCGCGATCTCGGCCGGGACTCCGTTGAGCTTTGCCTTCGCATCGATCACCGCCTGCGTCTTCTCGACTGATATCGAGCCGTTGGCCTCGGTGACAACCTGGCCATCAAAAGGCTTCGACATCGACAGGTTCTTGTAATCGAGCGTAACCAGCCAGTTGAGGCGAGCGGGGTCGATGCCCTTCTGCAAGGGGATATCGGCCTTGACGTGCCCGGTTACGTCGCCGCCGCTGAAATCATCCGGTACCAGCCCGGCATGGCGCATGGCGTTGATAGGTTCGTAGGATGCAAGCTCCGCGACGGCGGGCGCCTCGCCGGCCACATCGATGTCGAGCGCGCCGATGACCGGTGGGACGTTCGCCTTCCTGATGGCAAGATTGCCATTGCTCGCAGCAACCGTCCGGCCGCTGGGTAGGTAGACCGTACCGGACGACAGCGCGATGTCGATATCGGCGCCCCGGTAATCGACGACGCCCGTCGCGTCGCGGACCGGCGGGATCAGGCCGGCCGTATCGAAGCGCGTGCCTTCGACGCGGAAGCTACCGAACGACTCGTCGCCCGAAAGAGGAATGCCGTTGCCGAGGCGACCCGGCTCGAAACGCACTTGCAGCTGTCCGTCGGTGACCCGGCCGCCGAAGACGTTGCCGAGCACCCAGTTGCGGGCGGGACGCGCGGAGAACCACGGCCAAAGCTGCTTGAGCTGCGACACCGGCATGTCGTGGGCACTGAACGCAAGCGACAGGCCCGGCACCTTGCCCGGTACGAAACGCATCGAGGCGGTGCCCAGAACCTCGCCCGGGCCGTTGGCCTTCACCACAATCTCATCCGCCGAGAGCTGGCGCTGCTCGGGAAGATAGGCGCCGGTCAACTGCACGCCGGCATTGAGCGCCGGTTCGGGAGAACCGTCCGGGGCGATGCTGGCGCGCGAGCTCACGAGATTGAACCTGTAGCCCGGTTCGTCGTCCGCCTGTCCGGTTGCCGGCCGCGGACCGACAAGGCCGCGAAACTCGAACTGGGAACGCCCGACAGATGCGCTCAGGCGGCTGATTTCGAGACGATCCGTGCCGGCAACGAGCCGTCCCTCCAAGGCCACGTCACCAGAAACGGCGCCGCGAGGACCAAGGTCGACAGACCAGTCGGAAACCTTCAGCAACGCGTTCAGGCTGCCCTGCCCCGTCCCTTCCGTGCCGGTCAGGGCAAGGTCGACCGCGCCGATGCGGCTGCCAGTCTGCTCGGCCCCGTCGGGAGCCGGCGTGGTGGCGGTCAGTTCAACCGACAATATCCGCCCGGTGCTGTCGTCCCGCTCAGCCGCAAGGCCAAGTTCGACCGGCCGAGAGCCGATCTCGAGCTGCGAGGAGAAAGCGAGGCTGTCACCATCCGATTCCGCAAGCCTGGCCTCGACTACCTTCACGGCTGCGACGCTGCCGCCGGGCGGGAGAACCACTTCGACATTGTTCAGCGTAATGCGTCGCAGGGCTTTCGAACTTACGGCGTCGAGTGCCTTGTGCGTCGCCGCGAAAACAGCCTTTGCCACGAGGTCCGGAACGATCAGCCCGCGCTCATCGCGAAAGGCCCTGGTCCAGTCGGTCTGTGCACCGGTGCTCAGTTTGCTGGCGATGATGCTGGCGTCGGTCAGGCGCGCACTCGATATCTTCACATCACCCGAGAGCAGCGGAAGCAGGCGCACGCCGAAGCGGACCGAGCCGGCGCTTGCAATCTGCTCGCCGTCCGCCTCGCTCCTGAGATCGACGTCGCGCACTTCGATCGCCAGGAACCGCATGCCGTCGAGCGTGATGTAAGCCGGGCCCATCGTGACATCGACATCGACGCCGACGATCTCCTTCAGCGCAGCCTCCGCCGCCAGGCGGACACGCTCCGAGCCGAAACCCGACATGCCTAGAGCATAGAGCGCGGCAATGGCGGCAAGGACGAGAACGAACAGACTGCCGACGACGCCTGCAAAAACCTTCAGCGCACGGCCCGAACCCTTGCGACGCGGAGGCCTGGAATCGTCGGCGGCGGAAGGCAGGGTCGAGAGATCGGTGATCTCTTCACGCCGAAACCTGATCTTCTCGTGCCGTAGCTCGTGCTCCACCCGATCTTCCGTATCTCGCTCATGCGCCGTGGACGACTCCGGGCCCAGCCTATAACTGTGAAGTCTTTCTTGTAACCCGATCAAGGGCATGGCCATGGCCGAACTGGTAATTGGAGACGAAGCGCCGATTTTTTCTTTACCGGCCGATGGCGGCACGGTCGGGCTGGCAGAGCTTCGCGGCAAAATCGTGGTGCTGTTCTTCTATCCGAAGGACAACACGGAAGCGTGTACCGCCGAGGCTATCGATTTCACCCGACTGAAGGGCGCATTCGCAGAAGTAGGCGCGGTGGTGATCGGCATTTCGCCGGACAGCCTCAAGAAACATGCGAACTTCAAGAAAAAACATGGACTTGAGACGATTCTTGCCGCCGATGAATCAAGAGAGGCGATCGAGGCCTACGGGGTGTGGGCGGAGAAGATGATGTACGGCCGCAAGTACATGGGTGTCGTGCGAACGACTTTCCTCATCGACCGTGAAGGCAAGATCGCAACGATCTGGAGCAAGGTGAGCGTTCCCGGCCATGCGGAAGAGGTTCTGGAAGCGGCGCAGGCGCTTAAATGACGCGCGACAGCCCCGGATTTGCCGGCAGGCTCCAGTGCTAAGGGCTTTGTTAACCCTAACAATGTGTAATCAGCGCCATCGCAATTGTAGCGGCGTGGGCGCTAGTTCCAGTGAAAGAGGCAAGTCAGTCAACTGTCTTCGGCAAACGCAGGGAACCGCATACGGTCATCATCGCGCGTGGCGATGAGATCCGTCACTTCCAGGTGCGTCCCTGGGTGGCGGCGTTGGCTGGATCGGCGTTCGCTGCTCTGGCGATCGGCTATCTGCTAGCGACCTCCTATCTCGTGCTGCGCGACGATCTCATCGACGCGACCACAGCGCGGCAGGCGCGTCTCCAGCAGGCCTACGAAGATCGCATCTCGGCATTGCGCAGCCAGGTCGACCGCATCACAAGCAGGCAGATGCTCGACCAGCAATTGATGGAAGCCAAAGTCGGCGAGCTTCTGGAGCGGCAATCCCAGCTCACCCAGCGCCATGGCCGTATCGGCCCGATCCTCGATCGTGTTGGCGAGACGGCTACGGCCCTGCCCAGCGAAATTCCCCTGCCCTCCGACAAACCCGATCTACGCGCCTTCCTGACACCGGCGGGTGCGTCGGACGCGCAACACGCGGGACTGGCTGCCAAGCCTTTCTCCTTGTGGTCGACACGCAATTCCTCGGCGGAAGCGGAATCCAGCGCCGACCGCGCCGATCGCCTCTTCGTCGCGATCAACCAGTCGTTGCGTTCGATCGAAGACGAACAGCTCAGCCGGATCACTGCGGTTACCGAAGATGCCTACGAGACCGCTGACGCCATCGCGGGCGCGCTCCAGGACGCAGGGCTGGAAGTTGACGTCAACGCAGAAGCCGGCATCGGCGGTCCGCTGGTCGCTGTCGATACGCCCGCCCTCTTCGACACGAAAGTGAAGGAACTCGACGAAGCGCTCGATATGCTCGACCGCATGAAAACCGAGGTGCGGGGGCTGCCGATCGCCAATCCTTCGCCCGGCCATCTGGTGTCGAGCACCTTCGGTGTGCGGCGGGACCCGCTTCTCGGTACTCCGGCCATGCATTCCGGCATGGATTTTCGTGCACCAACGGGTTCGGACATCCATGTCACGGCTGCGGGTACGGTCGTCAGCGCGGGGTGGAACGGCGGCTATGGCCGCATGGTCGAAGTGCGGCACGCCGGCGGCTTCACCACGCGCTACGCGCATATGAGCAAGATCCTCGTCCGGGAAGGCCAGGAGCTTGCGCCCGGCGATATCGTCGGCAAGGTTGGCAGCAGCGGACGTTCAACCGGGCCGCACCTGCACTACGAAATCCATCGCGACGGAAAGGCCGTCAATCCGGTCCGCTTCCTCAAGGTCGGCAAGACAGTCAGCCAATATCTCTGACTGCGTCAGAGGCTTCCGCGCCTACATGTGGCGAACGCGCGGAAGAAACGCGACGATTGCGAGCGCGAACCAGGACGCGACCACCATGCCGACGAAAACGCCGACCCCCAATCCAACCGTAAACATTGCCCGCTCCCCAGCTAAGGCCTGACCAACAAGTCAGCGATTAGGACTCTTCCCTTGGGGATTGAAGGGCTTTCACGCAGGTCGTTAAAAGTTATCCACAATGTGACGCACGTCTAAATTGCACGTTTGTTCCGATGTTTTCAGCGATTTGCGCCCGAAACCCTCGCGCATTTGCGGACCTGGCAATCGCTCGTGTCAGCGGCTGGCACGCTACGCAACTGCGCTCTCTGCGCGGCAGAACTGCAGAAGGAACTGTCGCGGACGTAGCGGTCAAAGAGCTGAAGCGACGGGTTGTCGGGAGCAGGATAGCTTAGCAACGCGGCACCCTCGGACTGCAGTATTGCCTGGACCCTCGCACAACTCATGGACGAGGTCTGTTAGCGCGAGATGGCCAACGCCTCGCCGGCCGTTGTCAGCAGCAGCAATGGAAGCAGGATGGAGAGTCGCCGCATTCACATACTCGATGTTCGCAACCCACGGTTCTCAGACGTTAGCAGGGCGGCGCGGCATTGAGCATGACAATGCCGTGATGCAAAGCGCTCATCGGTAATCGAAGAATTCGATCTCCTTGCAACGATTGACCGGACAGGCCGAGAGGTCGGAGGTCGGGATGTAGGCGCGTTGGGTCGTCTCGTTCGGCTGGCAGAAATTCCGGTTGCGGACATAGCGGTCATAGCGGAGCGCGCCCGATTTCGATGTGTAGCGCATGATCGCCGCACCGTCGCGATTTATGGCCGCGGCGACGCCCGAGCATGTCATGGACGTCGATGTGTAGCGGTTGATCGCCTGCGCATCGGCGGGGAACAGTGCGAGGGGAACGACGAGTCCCCAAAGCGCGGTAAAGGCCAGTCCGATTTTTCTGGAAAGATGCATGCTGCTCTCCTGACACGCCAGACCGAAGTCGCTGGTATTCTATCCCAATTCGAGCGTCGTGACGCCAAACAATTCAGAGGCAAGCCGGATCGTGCCACCGCGATACATCCGGGTCGTTTCGAAGCCGGGAGTGAGGTTCGACGCGACGAGCAAGCTTGCGAACTCCGCCCGCGGCTGCGGAACGTCGATGAAGACATCTCCCGTTGCCTGCTCCGCCAGCGAGGCGAGCAAGGCGTTTGCCGTCGGCAGATCGATCGCGGACAGGCATCCGATCTTCGCGCCGACGCCGCATGTGCGCATTACGCCGTAGCCCGCCACGCGTCCCCCGGAAACGGCGACGCGGACGACGTGTGGGGGAGCCAGCCACCGTTGCAGAAACGCCACGCGAGGTTGCGGGAAGATCCTGCCATCGAAGGCGACCACATCGTCGAACAAGTCGGGCGTCAGGAGGGCAACAACGCCCGCGTCCCGCGTCGCGCCCTCGGGTGAATATCTGCCACCGAAACGGATGGTGCGGTAGGCTGGCACGAATCCCTTGGACCGGTAGTTTTCGAACTGTGTATCGACGCCGTCGAGACCGACGATCCTGCCAGAGAGCCGCGCCATGCCTGCCTCCCACACCGCCTTGCCATGGCCCTCGCCGCGATGGTCGGGACGGGAGATGTAAAGACCGACAAAGCCGTAGGAGACGCCATAGCGGATCGCGCAGATGCCTGCCAGCATCTCGCCATCCACGAAGGCGCCGAGGAAGCCTTGGGGATCGGCGGCGCGGAAGGCCGCTGCATCATGGAGGCCGGGATTCCAGCCCTCGCCGGCGGCCCAGTCCACCAGCGTCCCCACTTCTGCCATATGGAGCGCGCGAACGATGCGTGACGTTTGCACGAAGCCTTCTCCTGATCGACAGAGCTGGATGGACATTCAATCAGCCATCCGTGTTCACGATCAAGTGGAACCAGCGCCGATCCAATCTCGATGGCAGCGCAGCTATAGGTGGATTCGGTCGGAGTCATGAAGGAATTGGCCGGCCCGTTTGCGCGAAGATCAGGCTCGGTCATTTCGTTCCTGTAGCAGACGCGCTATGCCGGGCTCTTCGGTCATCCAGCCGGGCGCAAGCGCACGCAACAAGGCCCCAAGGATCGCCGCATCGTATGCTTGCATTGAAAGGCCGGTTCCAGAATGAGCATGATTGCCCCCCAGATATTTCCGGACGCGGGAGCGCTGGGCGCCGCGTTCGCGACCCGCCTGCTTGCGCAGATCGAAGAGGCGCGCGTCGCAGGACGCCGTTTCTTGCTCGGCTGTCCCGGCGGACGGTCGCCGCGGCCGGTATATCTTGCCATGGGGAAGCTGCTCGCCGAACGACCTCGCTCGCTCTCCCACGTCACCCTCGTGATGATGGACGACTATCTCGACAGCGGCGCGCAGGGTTTCGAGCACGTCCCGATCGAAAGCCATTTTTCGTGCCGACGGTTTGCGCGCGACGAGATTGTCGGCGTCCTGAATGTCGGATTGGCCAAAGCGGATCGGATTCCCTGGGATCAGGTCTGGTTTCCGGACCCCCGCAACCCGGAAGTCTATGACTCCCGCATCGAGGATGCCGGCGGCATCGACGTTTTCATCCTCGCCTCGGGCGCGAGTGACGGGCATATCGCATTCAACCCAGCCGGGAGCGCACGCGACAGCATAAGCCGAGTCGTCCCTTTGGCGGAGCAGACACGGCTCGACAATATGTCGACCTTCCCCGATTTCCGGACCATCGACGAGGTGCCGTCGTTCGGGGTGACCGTTGGCATTGACACAATCTACAGGCAATCGAAGGCCGCCGTGATGATCGTGTGGGGCGAAGGCAAACGGGAGGCCTTTTCGCGTCTCGCTGCGGCCAACGCCTATGAACCCGACTGGCCAGCCACAATCGTCTCGGAATGCCGCAACGGCGAGATCCTTGCGGATCGAGACGCGGCCGGCACGTGATACGCTGAAAAGCGGTTCCGATAACAAGCGATAAGGTCGAAAGAACTGGATCAATCCGTCATCGACGCGCCAAGCGAGGTGCTTGACTGCGGTTCCGAACCGACGGAACTATCCGCCCGCTCATCCGTTTCTTTCGTCCCTTATGTCGGAGAAAAAGCATGGCAAACGGTGAAGTGGCTGGCGACGACGAACTCGCGCGGGAAATCGCGCAGTTGAAAGCCGAGATAGGCAACCTGAAGGCTGCTCTGGCTGAACGCGCCGACGATATCGTGCAGGGTGCTTCGCGTGCGGCGGAGGTGGTGACCCAGCCGATACGGAACAATCCGGGTACCGCAGGAATGCTGTTTGGTGCCCTCGTCGGGCTGGCTGCAGGACTTGCCATCGGCCAGGCGATGCGTGACGAACCGCGCCACTGGTACGACAGATATCGTTAGCTTCTGAACCGAACCGCAGCGTCAGCCGCCGGAGATTTCGACGATCTCCACGCGGCGGTTTTGGGCGCGTCCTTCTTCGGTCCGGTTTGTGGTCACCGGCGCTACCATGCCGACGCCAGCAGGCGTGATGCGCGACGCGCCGATCTCGAAACCCGACACCAGCGCGTCGGCGATCGCCTGTGCGCGCTGCTGCGACAGCGTCATGTTGTATTCGAAGTCGCCCTGAGCGTCGGTGTGGCCAACCACAAGGATCGACAGGTCGGGCTGGGCTTTCAGCAACGCGGCCAACTGTGCGATTTGCGGCTGTGATTCCGGCAGAATCTCGGCCTTATCGAAATCGAAATAGATGCCGTAGATCGCAATCCGGCCGTCTCGCATCAGCGCCTGCTCTATCTCGCTCGCCGGGATCACGGCAACCTTCTCCACGGGAACGCTAACCTTGTCGGAAGGAGTGCCGGCGTCTTGAGCAGCTGGCGCGGGTGCGGCAGGCGCAGGCGCCTGTGCGGCAGGAGCAGGCGCTGGTTCGACAGGAACAGGCGCTGGTTCGACAGGAACAGGTGCTAGTTCGGCAGGAACAGGAACATCAGGGCTTGGAGCAATATTCACCGGGTCTGTCGAACCGTCGGCCGCTGCCGGAATCACCCCGGCCAGAGAAAACACCAGCAACGCCGTACGCAACGGACTCATCATTCAGGCTCCGCCCAAGATCGAAACGGGGCGCATCATAGTGACCGGAAATGGTGTCGCAACCGTCTCGTTCGGACGAAGCGCCGCAGCCGTGCCCGAACCGCGCAGACTTTACGTGTAGCGAATGGTCACGCGGACGTAGCGGCCATTGAAGGGCTGATAATAAAGGCTGCCGCACTTCCAGATGACGACTGTGCCACCTTGGTATTTGTACTCGTTCTTTATGCAGCCCTTGGGCAGCGTGTTGATGTAAATCGTGGTGCGCTGGATCACCATCGCCGCTTCAGCGCTGCCCATGATCGAGCTTGGTACGGACAGGCTGTTGTAGCCGCCCGCAACGGCAAGAGAGAACGTTGCTGCGGCAAGCGCGGCGCGGAATGGACCAGAAATCGACATCTTCAGACCTCCCTATCGTTGCGTAACTTTACCAAGATTTCGCCGGCTTGAGCAGTGGTAGTGCGGCAAAATGCATGCATTTTCACGGCATGTCGCTTTCACGGAGTCAACGATACAATGCCGGCGAAACTGCACGGGCATGTTTGAGGGAGGTCACCATGAAGTGGTTGGTTTCGTTCTTCGCCGCCGCGTTCATCATCTCGCCGGGAGTCGCCCTGGCTCAAACCGCTGCCGAGCGGCAGGCTTGTCAGGCTGATTTCGAAAAATACTGCCCCGGCGTTCAGCCGGGCGGCGGGCGCGTGATCAAGTGCCTGAGCGAACACCTCGACCATCTCACGCCACAGTGCAAGAGCGTCGTCGAGGCCAATATGCCCAAATAGGGCTCAGCCTTTCAGGGAAGAATCGATGAAAGCGCCGGCGGAGGCGATCGCCTTGCGGCCGGCGTCGAGCCGCTTCCACCAGAGCGGCCAGGCATGGATCATAAGCGGCCATATTTCGAGGGCTGCACGAATGTCGGCCCCGCCGAACCGCCCGGCAATCGCAACCGCGTCGTCCAGAAGGGTTTCCGCCGATCCGACCTGTACGAGGACCGGCGGCAGGCCGTGCAGGTCCGCGTGGAGCGGCGAGATCAAGGGGTTGCGACGGCTTTCCTGCCCGCAATAGGCACTCGCCAGTTCCTCGAGGTAAGCCCGGTGTATCAGCGGATCGACCGCATCCTTCTTCTCCATGCTCGCGCCGGTCATCTCGAGGTCCACCCAGGGCGAGAGGAGCCATGCGCAGGCAGGCAGCGGCCGCCCGGCATTGCGCAGGCTGACCAGTGTCGCAAGGGTAAGCCCTCCACCGGCACTGTCGCCGCCTATGGCGATCCGGCGGGGATCATAGCCCTGCGCGAGCAGATACTCGTAGGCCGCGACCGCATCCTGCAGCGCCGCAGGAAAGGGATGTTCCGGCGCGAGCCGGTAGGCCAGCGCAAGGGTGCGGATCTTCGCTGTCCGGCCGGTTTCGGCGACCATGCCGCGATGGCTGCGGATCGAGCCCGAGCAATATCCGCCGCCATGGAAATAGAGCAGGACGCTGTCGCTGGCGCTGCCTAGGGCCAGCGACCACTCGGCGTCGCAGTCTCCTATCCGCAACGAGGTGAAATCGACATCGGCGGGGATGCCGTCGACCGAGGCAACGCTGTCGATCCGCTCACGTCGCTCAGCCCAGCCGACTGGCCTTGGCAGCGATTTCAGCAAGTCCCTGACGTCGTCGATATCCTGCCTGCCCATCGGAAATTCGCCTTCGCCAGCCCGTTAGGCACCGAACATAGCCCATCCGTCCCGATGTGGCAGCAGGAACCACGCGGATAGCCTGGCTCATACGTCGGATTTCACTGGACGGCTCCGGCCGAATTTGCATGATCCGCGCAAACGGCGAATAAGTCGGACAAAATTGAGGAACGCCCATGAAGACCAAGCATTGGGATCGCATCGGAAACGGCGGTCTGACCTTCACCGAACTCGGGTTCGGGACCGCGCCGCTTGGCAATCTCTACCGGGCGCTTTCCGACGAGGATGCCCAGGCGACGCTCGATGCTGCCTGGAACGCAGGCGTCCGCTACTACGATACCGCACCGCTCTATGGTCTTGGCCTGTCCGAAACGCGCCTGAACCAGTTCCTCCGCGGCAAGAAGCGCGACGAGTATGTCCTCTCGACCAAGGCCGGGCGAGTCCTCAAGGTGTGCCCGCCGGACCAGCGCACCGGCATCGGCAAATTCTTCAACACGCCGTCGCGCCAGGAGGTCTTCGACTACAGCTATGACGGGGTGATGCGGTCCTTTGAGGCGTCGTTCGAGCGGCTAGGCGTCGACAGCATCGACATCCTGCTTGCCCACGATGTCGACATTTTCACGCATGGCTCCAAGGAAGCGTCGGACGCGCGCGTCGACGAGTTCATGAAGTCCGGCTACTACGCCATGCTGTCGCTGCGCGACCAGAAGGTCATCAAGGCCTTCGGCAGCGGCATCAACGAATGGCAGGTCGCACAGACGCTGGCCGAGCGCGGCGACTTCGACCTGTTCCTGCTGGCCGGACGCTACACGCTGCTCGAACAGGAGGCGCTCACATCCTTCCTGCCGCTTTGCGAGAAGCGCGGCATCGGCATCATCCTCGGCGGGCCCTACAATTCCGGCATCCTAGCGACCGGCCCGAAACCCGGCGCCTTCTACAATTACGAACAAGCCCCACAGGATATACTTGACCGTGTTGCCAGGATCGAGGCCGTCTGCAAAAGGCATGGCGTGGCGTTGATCGAGGCGGCCTTGCAGTTCCCCTCGCTTCATCCCGCCGTCGTCTCGCTGATTCCCGGCGGGCAGAGGCCGTCGGAGGTCGAGGCCAACCGCAAGATACTTGACGCCAAGATCCCTGCCGACCTCTGGGCCGACCTCAAGGCCGAGGGCTTGATGCGCGCAGACGCCCCTACCACCTAAGCAGAAGAATTCGCCGTTCTGCGCCGAAAGCTAATGGTAGCGCTGCCAGCGGTGCTGCTGTAAATGGTCTGATCGAATTTGGAAACGTTCCGAAAATGCTAGACAAACCAGCAAGGACTCTTCGCCTGAGCGCCGAGGACAATGTCGTCGTCGCCACCGAAAAGGCCGAGCCAGGCGCGACAGTCGCGCCGGGCGTAATCGCCCGCCAGCGCATCCCCTTCGGCCACAAGGTCGCCATCGTGCCGATCGAGCAGGGGCAGCCGGTCCGCAAATTCGGCCAGATCATCGGCTTCGCCAGCAAGCCCATCGCGCCCGGCGACTGGGTCCACGAGCACAATTGCGACATGGGACCTGAGCACGGCGCCTTCGAGCGCGATTACCAGATCGCACAGGGAGCCCGGCCGGAAAACATCCTGCCCATCGAGGAACAGGCGACGTTCCAGGGTTTCCGCCGCGCCAATGGCAAGGCCGGTACGCGCAATTATGTCGGCATCCTGACCAGCGTAAACTGCTCGACGACGGTTGCCGGCTTCATCGCCAAGGAGATCGAGCGTTCCGGCATCCTCGACGATTATCCCAACATCGACGGCATCGTCGCGCTCAAGCAGGCCAATGGCTGTGTCATTGACTATCGCGGCGTCATCTTCGACACGCTGAAGAAGACGACGTGGGGCTATGCGACGAATCCGAACATGGGCGGCGTTGTGATGGTCGGCCTCGGCTGCGAAGGCTTCCAGATCCCGCGCTTCAAGGATGCCTACGGCGTACAGGAAAGCGAGACCTTCCGCACCATGACCATCCAGGAGGTCGGCGGGACGCGAAAGACCGTCGACGCCGGCGTAGAAGCCGTCAGGGCGATGCTGCCCACGGTGAATGCCGCAAAGCGCGAGACGCTGCCCGCTTCCGAACTGATCCTGGCGCTGCAATGCGGCGGCTCGGACGGTTATTCCGGCATCACCGCCAACCCGGCGCTGGGCATCGCAGCCGACATCCTCGTGCGCAACGGCGGCACCGCGATCCTCTCCGAAACGCCGGAAATCTATGGCGCCGAGCATCTGCTGACCCGCCGCGCCAAGAACAAGGAGGTGGGCGAGAAGCTCATCGAGATCATCCACTGGTGGGAGGACTATGCCGCCCGCAACAAGATGGAAATGAACAACAACCCCTCGCCCGGCAACAAGCTCGGCGGACTGACGACAATTCTCGAAAAGTCGCTTGGCGCGGCCGCCAAGGGTGGATCGACTACGATGAACGCCGTCTACCACTATGCCGATCCGGTGACCGAGAAGGGCTTCGTGTTCATGGACACGCCCGGTTACGATCCCGTCGCGGCTACGGGACAGGTGGCGGGCGGCGCGAACATTCTCGCCTTCACCACCGGCCGCGGCTCGGCCTACGGGTGCAAGCCGACGCCTTCGATCAAGCTCGCGACCAACACACCGATGTACGAGCGCATGGTCGACGACATGGACATCAATTGCGGCGACGTGCTGGACGGCGTGACCTTGCAGGAAAAGGGCGAGCAGATCTTCAACGAGATCCTCGCCGTTGCGTCCGGCAAGAAGAGCAAGTCGGAGCAACTCGGCTACGGCGACAACGAGTTCGTTCCCTGGCAGATCGGCGCGACGATGTAGGCCGCGACCGCGTCAGGCCGTGCCCTACGCGGGCTGATATGAGATGTTCAAGGCTGGATAGGGATCAGCCAGTGTCGGATCGAGGCGGCGCCTCGATGTCGACCTCACGCAGGCGCGGATAAAGTCGCGACGCATCTGGGCGCGGTCGATCGTGATGTTGTCCATATGTCTGAGATAATAGACGGCTATCGTATCGGTGAAGGCGCAACGCGGTGCGCCTTCAAACAGGCGGAACAGAAAATCCGTGTCTTCAGCTTGAACGAAACTCTCGTCGAATCCGCCAAGAGCCTCGACCAGTTCGCGCCTGTATATCCCTGACCCCATCTGCACGGTCCGCAGGACGAAACGGCACGAACCCTCGGCCGGCTCGAGGGTTTCCTCGTCGATCAGGTCGGTTTCGCATATCTGCGAATATGTCAGGTCAAGCTGCCTGTCCGCTTCGAAAAGCGCCATATCCCTACGGAAACGGCCCGCCGGTGACACATCGTCCGAGTCAAGGAACGAAATCAGGCCGGTTTCGGGCAAGAGGTTCTTCAAAGCGGTATTCCTCGCCGCAGCGATCCCCCTGTTCGGTTGGCAGAGAAGCCGTATTTCGTGCGCTTCCCGCATGAGCGCTCGGACGACGTCCGTCGTCCCATCGCGAGATCCGTCATCAACTACGATGATGTCGAGATCCGCGTCCTCGCGCTGCCTTAGAAGAGATTGGAGCGCCGCGCCGATATATCGTTCACGATTGTAGGCGGGCACGATAATGCTGATTTTCATGCTTCTGGTCAGTAATGCGAACTAAAGACGCCCCTCCGCCTCGTCCTTTCCGAAGATGCCCTTGACGTCATACAGGATAGCGTTCTGCCTGCCAAAGGCACGCACGCCGTCTGCCCCGATCCCGGCGAATTCACGATGGCCAACCGCAACCACGACGGCATCGTAGGTATTGTCCGCGGGGGCCTTGTCCAGACAGTCCAGACCCGTCTCCTCACGGCATGCTTCCGGCGAAACCCATGGGTCCCACACGTCAACCAGCGCGTTGAACTGCTTGAGTTCCTGGACAATGTCGATCGCCTTCGAATTGCGCATGTCCGGGCAATTTTCCTTGAAGGCGAGCCCCATCACGAGGATGCGACTGCCCACCACGGGGAAACCGCGTCGCATCATCAGGCGGGCGACCTGGTCGGCGACATAGCGGCCCATGCCGTCATTGATGCGGCGGCCTGCCAGGATAACCTCGGGATGGTAGCCGGCCTCCTGCGCCTTGTGCGTGAGGTAATAGGGATCGACGCCGATGCAGTGGCCGCCGACGAGACCGGGCCGGAACGGAAGAAAATTCCATTTGGTCTGGGCAGCCGCCAGAACCTCCAGCGTATCGATGCCGAGCCGGTTGAAGATGATGGCGAGCTCGTTCATCAGCGCGATGTTGAGGTCGCGCTGCGTGTTTTCGATGACCTTGGCAGCCTCCGCGACCTCGATCGAACTGGCCTTGTGGGTTCCTGCCTGAACAATCGCGCGATAGAGCGCATCGACCGCCTCCGCTGCCTCGGGCGTCGATCCGCTGGTGACTTTGGTGATGGTCGTAAGCCGGTGCTGGCGGTCGCCGGGATTGGCCCGCTCGGGGCTGTAGCCGACGAAAAAGCCCTCGTTCAGCTTCAGGCCGGACAGCTTTTCGAGGATTGGCACGCAAACCTCCCGGGTGCAGCCCGGATAGACCGTCGACTCGTAGATGACGACTCCACCCTCGCCCAATGCCTTGCCGACGGTCTCCGTGGCCTTGATCAGGGGGGTCAGATCGGGACGGTTTGCCTTGTCGATCGGCGTCGGAACGGTGACGATGAAGATGCCGCACTCTCGCAAGGCGTCGGGATCATCGGTGAATTCGATCTGGCCGCGCTGCCTCAGATCATCTTCACTCACCTCAAGCGTCGCATCTCGACCCGACAGCAACTCGCCGATCCGCTCGCGGCGGATGTCGAAGCCTACGACGGGCCTGATGCTGGCAAATTCCATCGCCAGCGGGAGGCCGACATACCCCAGCCCGATAACGGCTATCTTGCTGCTGTCCAGATTCATGGCTTCGCCGGCGCCTGCACGTCGGCCAGATACCAATCGATGAAATGCCGCAGTCCGACCTCTATGTCGGTCGCCGGCCGGTATCCGGTCAGGGCGTGGAGCAGCGCGGGCGAGCCGGCCGTACGCAGCACGTCGCCCTGCTGTATGGGAAGCAGGTTCAGGATGGCCTTCTTGCCGAGAATCTTCTCGATCGTCTCGATGTAGCGCATCAGCCCGACCGTCTTGCCGCCGGCGATGTTCACTTCGCGATAGGGTGCGACCGCCGAGAGCGTGTCCGTCGCGCCGGTAACCGGCTTCCCGACCTGCGGCACACAGTCGACCAGCCGCGTGACTGACTCGACCAGATCGTCGACATAGGTGAAGTCGCGCTCATGCTCGCCTCTGCCGAAAACGTCGATCGGCCGGTCGCTCACGATGGCGCGGACGAACTTGTAGAGGGACATGTCGGGCCGCCCGTAGGGGCCATAGACGGTGAAGAAACGGCAGACCGTGGTCGGTATGTTGAAAAGATGCGCATAGGAATGCGCCATTACCTCGCCACCCTTCTTCGTGGCGGCGTAGAGGGAGACCGGGCGGTCCGTGGGGTCGGTTTCGGCGAATTCCGGCTTGTCGGACATGCCGTAGACCGAGCTGGTCGACGCGAACAGGAAGTGTTTCGGCTGCACCGCGCGGCAGACTTCCAGCATGTTCAGCATACCGGTCAGGTTCGAACTGGCATAGGAATGCGGCTGTTCGAGGCTGTAGCGAACGCCTGCCTGCGCGGCAAGGTGTACGACCACGTCCGGGCTCGCCTTGTCGGCCGCCGCGCGAAGCGCAGGGGCGTCCTCGAGCATGGCCTCTACGGCTGCAAAATCCGGTTTGGCCCCCAGGATTTCATGCCGGCGACGCTTGAGGTCGACGTCGTAATAGGGCGTCATGCCGTCGTAGCCGACGACGGAATGTCCCTCGGCGAGCAGCCTGCGCGCGAGATGGAAGCCGATGAAACCGGCCGTGCCCGTAACGAGGAAACGCATCAGTCGGCCACTCCGGGCGCCAGCAGGTAGTTGGCGTGACCCTTGTCGGTGAAGATGCGGCTTACCTGGTAGCCGGTATCCCTCATCCAGTCCATCAGGGCCGATGTGTTGCGGTTGGCGATCTCCACGAAGATCAAGGGTCGAAACCGCCGGATCAGGTCCCGCGAGCCAGCCAACACGCCCATTTCCATCCCCTCGACGTCGATCTTGAGCAGATCGACAGGCCCCGTTACCATCGAATCGAGCGTGGCGACACTGATTTCGCCGTTGGGATCAGGCACCAGGCTGGTGGCCCCAAGTCCGCCGCGACCCGAGAAGTGCAGGCTCATGCGGCCTTCGCCGTCCGACACCCCTACCCCGAGGCGGCAAAGATCGACATTTGCGAGGCCGTTGCGCTCGACAGCGCTCCGCAACGCGGCGGCTGCGGCGGGCAGCGGCTCGAAGGGCAGGACGGAGGCCGCTTTCATCGGTCCGGCAAAGAACACCGTGTGATTGCCGGTGTTCGCACCGACATCGACGACATGAGCGCCCGGCTTCACGACCTTGCGCAATTCCTCCAGTTCCATGGCCTCGAAAAACAGGCCCCGCGACTGTTCGCGCTCGATGCCCGCGTTTCGGCCCGTGTAGGGCAGATGGTAGACGGCGTCGCCGTGGACGACGGGCAGGAACACCGGCTTTTCTTCCAGCCGATGAACAACAACCGCTCTCGCCTCAACATCCAGAGGCTGCGGGTCGTCGATGACATCAAGCAAAGGCTGTGCGGACTTCACGCACCGAGCGTGGTTCCAGAGATCGAACAGATAGTCGAGCCGAGTGCCGCCGCCTATGCGCCCGAGCGTCGCAGCGGCGACCTCTGTCCTGACGAAATGCGCCCGCGGCATCCACCAGTTAAGCAGAGCGTGAGGCAGCCTTTCCGGTTCGTCGAAGGCAAGGCGGCTCAGACGCGCCACCGCTTCGTCACTTCCCGCTACATGTGCTGCACCGAAGATGGCATCGTAGAGCCCGAGGCCGGGCGCAACGAGGTCGAGCGCATCGGCAGACAGGGCCTCGCCGGGACGCAGCACGATCATCCAGTCGGCGCCAGCCTCTCGCGCACACTCCACCGAAGCAATCGCCGAAGCCTTTGAACCGCTATCGGGGGGATCAAGGGAAAGAGCCTGCACGTCTGCGAACCCGCCCTTCACGGCAGGGATCGCAGGCCGAGGACCTGTCTCCGAAATGATTGCGAGGCGCAGGCTCATGTCTTGTCCAGATAGCGGTCCACACCCGGATCGACAGCCTCGAAGCTGTCCGCCCTGCCGTAATTGTCATGGTAGGCGACGAGCGGACCCTCGATGTCGCCGCTGGCATACACACCGAGCTTGAAATAAGGGCCCTTTATCTGGTTGCGGTAGCCGAGGGGGCCTGTGAAGCGGAACAGGCTGTTGCCCTTGAGAAACGCATCGATGGTGGAGTCGCCCTTTTGTGACCAATAGATGCGGAAGACGAAATCCAGCCAACGACCATGCGGCACGTTCGGAATCTCATGAAAGACGTAGCGCATGTCGGGGTCTTGCGATGCGACCGGCGAGAAGGCGCCGGTGAAGCGCAGCGTTCCGTCTAGATAGCGCATCGCCAGCGGCGGCTTGCCGGCGGGGTCGCCGAGTTCGGCCTGGTCATGCCATTGCGCAAGGACGATCCCGACGCCCTTCGGCGGGGAGAAGTCCTGCGGGATAAAGGTGGAGAAACCGTACCAGGTATCGGCCTCGAACGGGGCGTTGTACCAGTCGCGCAGTTCGGCGCGCAGCCCCTGCGAAACGACGTCGCCCGGCCTGATCTCGAAGCGGCAGGCCTTCGTTCCAGTACGCACCACCTCGCTTTGGATTACCGCCGAATAGTCGCGCGGAAGACGGCGCACGCTCCAGCCCGCGAAATCACCGCTTTCGAAGTCGAGCCTGACGGAACGGCTGCCCTCTGGATCACTTTCCAAAGACCGCAGAATGTCCTCGTGCTCCTCGGGAGTCCGTCCCGATGTAGCTATGCGCCGGGCATCGGCTGCGGCCATGCTTGCCTGCCTCATGCTGTGAGTGAATTCCTTGACGGTCAGAGTAAACCGCATGGTCATTTAAGACGTTGAAAGCTCCAGCGGAAGTCCTGCCACGCTTAAGCAGTCCCTAAAGTCAGAGCGGCGCTGCTATTCACAAAACCGTCCCCTACGTCTAATGGTAACCGGGCCCGTCGGACGGTATAAGTTGCGCGGCCAGTCGATA
The DNA here is from genome assembly GCF_040081925.1 of Mesorhizobium quangtriensis. Taxonomy (NCBI): domain Bacteria; kingdom Pseudomonadati; phylum Pseudomonadota; class Alphaproteobacteria; order Hyphomicrobiales; family Phyllobacteriaceae; genus Mesorhizobium; species Mesorhizobium quangtriensis. Next base: position 336,424 of record NZ_JBEBMF010000003.1, on the reverse strand, counting down.
CGAAGCGGAAGCGATCAATGCGTGACGGAGTCCAGCAGGCCAACCGTGCCCCGCACATCCTGCTCTACAGTCACGATACGTTCGGGCTGGGGCATCTGCGGCGTTCGCGCGCCATTGCCGAGGCGCTGGTTTCTTCGCTGCAAGGCTCTTCGGCGCTGATTCTGACAGGATCGCCGGTCGCAGGCCGTTTCACGTTCCCGCCAGGCGTCGATCACATCCGCATGCCCGGCGTGGTGAAGACGGTCGATGCCGACTACGTGTCGGAGTCCCTCAATCTCGATATCGAACAAACGACGGCGCTCCGGGCCAGCGTGATCCTGGCCGCGGCGGTCACGTTCAATCCCGATATTGTGATCGTCGACAAGGAGCCGGCAGGCTTTCGCGGCGAACTCACGACCACCTTGGAAATCCTCAAGGAAATGGGGCGCGCCAAGGTCGTGCTCGGCATTCGCGACATTCTCGACTCGCCGGAAGCGCTGAGCCAGGAATGGGAGCGCAAGGGCGCGCTCGACATCGCCGACAAGTTCTACGACCAGTTCTGGGTTTATGGCGATCAGAGCATCTACAACCCACTCCAGAGCCTTGGACTGTCGGACGACTTCAAGAAGCGGATGCACTATACCGGTTATCTGCGGCGCGCCGTACCACACGAGACACCGGCGGCGCTTCCGGACAAGCCTTATGTGCTTGTGACGCCCGGCGGCGGCGGCGATGGGGAGGCGCTCGTCGACTGGACGCTCCGCGCCTATGAAGACGACCCGACGCTGCAGCCCGATGCGCTGATCGTCTACGGTCCCTTCCTCAATGGCGAACGGCGCGCCGCATTCGACCAGCGGGTTGCAGCGCTGGAGCCGCGCGTCACCGCTGTCGGCTTTGATTCCCGCATGGAAGGCCTGATGCGCAACGCCGTGGGTGTCGTTGCGATGGGCGGCTACAACACGTTTTGTGAGATCCTTTCGTTCGACTGCCGCGCGGTCATCGCGCCGCGCACCGTACCGCGCATGGAGCAGCATATCCGTGCGTCCGTAGCCGAGGAGTTGGGCCTCATCCGCATGCTCGACCGCGAGCGTGACGGCGAAGGGCCGGAGGTGATGGCCCGTGCGATCCGCGAACTCCCCTCGCAGGCCCCGCCATCCGGCAGGGCTCCCGCGGGCTTCATGGATGGCCTCGAGAAGATCATCTCACTGACGAAATCCCTGCTCAACGTGCCCGCCAAGGCATGACCGGAAGTCCACTGTCGGCCGGACGACTTGCGATCGTGGTCAAGGGATGGCCGCGCCTGTCGGAAACGTTCATCGCGCAGGAGCTTGTCGCGCTGGAAGCGCGGGGGTTTGCCTTCGAAATCTGGTCCATGCGGCATCCGACCGACAAGAAGCGGCATGCTCTCCACGATGCCCTGAAGGCGAAGGTCCGCTACCTGCCCGAATACCTCTATCAGGAGCCGCTGCGTGTCCTGAAAGGGTTTTTTCATTCAGCTCGCCTGCCGGGGTTCGGCGGCGCCCTGAAACTGTGGTTCGGCCACCTGCTGCGCGAACCGACGCCCAACCGCATCAGGCGCTTCGGGCAGGCGGCCGTGCTTGCCCGCGAGGCATCGCCCGACCTAGCCTTCATCTATGCGCATTTCATGCACACGCCTTCGTCGGTTGCGCTCTACGCCAGCATGATGCGTGGCGTCCCCTGGGGTTTTTCGGCGCACGCAAAGGATATCTGGAAGTCGCCGGAATGGGAAAAGCGCGACAAGCTGGCCCGAGCCCAGTTCGGCGTCACCTGCACGGCGCTCGGCGCGGAACATTTGCGCAGCCTGTCGATCGATCCGGGCCGTCTCGACCTCGTCTATCATGGCCTCGATCTTTCGCGGTTTCCGTCGCCTCCGCCTCCCCGCCCCGCGCGCGATGGTTCGGGTCAGCCGGTGACGATCGTCTCGGTCGGTCGACTGGTGGAGAAGAAGGGCTATGATCTGCTGCTCGACGCGTTGGCGCGGCTGCCGCCATTGCTGAACTGGCGGTTCGTGCACATCGGCGGCGGAGACCTGTCGCAGCCGCTCAAGGCGCGGGCGCAAAAGCTTGGACTTGTTGAACGCATCGAATGGCGCGGCTCGCGGGCGCAGGACGAAGTCATCGCCGCGCTGCGCGAGGCCGACATCTTCGTGCTGCCGTCGCGCATCGCAAGCGACGGCGACCGCGACGGCTTGCCGAACGTGCTCATGGAAGCCGCGAGCCAGGAGCTTCCGATCCTGTCGACACGGGTCTCCTCCATCCCTGAGTTCATCGAGGACGGACGGGAGGGCGTCCTTGTCGAGCATGACGATCCCGATGCATTCACGGCGGCTCTGGCAAAAATGATCGCCGACCCGAAAGGGCGTGCCGGAATGGCCGTCGCTGCCCGCAAGCGTCTCGTCGAGGCCTTTGGCATGGATGCGGGCATCGACCTGCTGTCGGCGCGATTGCGCAGGGCGCTCGGAACGTGAGCGGCGTCGCCTTCTATGCGCCGATGAAGACGCCGGACGACCCAGTGCCTTCCGGCGACCGCACGATGGCGCGCGCCCTTATCGCCGCACTCGAAGGGGCAGGGCTGGGTTCGGTATCGGTGGCCAGCCGGCTGCGCAGCCGCGATGGAGTCGGCGACGCCGCTACGCAGGACCGAATTTTCCGGGAAGCGGAGGCCGAGATCGTCCGGCTTTCCGCAGAACCGAGGCCGGATCTCTGGCTTACCTATCACAGCTACTACAAGGCGCCGGACCTGATCGGCCCCCGCCTTTCAGATCTGTGGAAAATCCCCTACGTGATCGTCGAGGGAACGCGCGCCTCAAGCCGCCTCACCGGGCCCTACGCACGTTTCGCGAGGGCTGCCGAGGCGGCGTGCGATGCAGGCGACATCATCTTCTCGCTGACAGACTACGACCGGGAGGCATTGGAACGCGACCGTGTCGATGGCCAGCGCATAGCACGTATCCGGCCGTTCCTCGCACAGGAGTCGCTGCCGCCGCTCTCGCGCGCCGTTCGTTCTGACACGACACGGTTACTTGCCTGCGCCATGTTTCGACCCGGCGACAAGCTGGCCAGCTATTCGGCCTTGGCGTCGGCACTGGCGCTTGTACAATCGGCGGACTGGACGCTTGATATCATCGGTGACGGGCCGGCACGGGCGGAGGTTGAGGGGTTGTTTTCGCGGTTCGCGGACAGAGTGAGCTTCTTGGGTGCTCTCGATGCCAATGGCGTCGCGGCGCAAATGGGCAAAAGCGACCTGCTTGTCTGGCCGGGCATCGGCGAGGCCTTCGGCATGGTCTATCTGGAAGCGCAGGCGCAGGGCTGCCCTGTCCTGGCCGAAGACAGGCAAGGCGTGCGGGACGTCGTGCGCGATGGCGGATGGCTCGTCCCTGCAAATGATGCTTACGCCTATGCGAAAGCGATCGACAGGCTTGTCGGCAATGCAAAAGAGCTTTTCGCCAAAGGGCAAAGGGCGCGCACGCAGGTCGCGGCCGACCATCTTCTGCCAGCCGCCCGCGCCGCACTGACGGCTGAACTGTCGCCGCTTCTCGGGGAACGACGCCGCTGACCGCCGCCGCGCAACTCCTGCTGCTGCGCCACGGCCATACCGCCTGGAACCGCGCCGGACGCATACAGGGCCGCACGGACGAGCCCCTGGACGAGCATGCGCGCGAACACCTCGCCAGTCTTCGCCTGCCGAAGCAGTTACTGACCGCCGCGCTCGTTTCCAGCCCGCTGGTGCGGGCGGTCGAGACCGCTCGCATCCTCGGCCGCCGCGACCCGCTTGTCGTGCCCGAACTGATCGAGATGGACTGGGGCGGCTGGGAAGGGCAACGTGGCGTGGACTTGCTCGAGGATGGCAATTCAGGCTATCGCCACATCGAGGGGTGGGGATGGGACTTTCAGCCACCGGGCGGCGAAACGCCGAAACTCGTCTGGGGACGCTTGCAGCCTTGGCTTTCTTCGGTCAGGGGGACGGTTCTCGTCGTCTCGCACATCGGCGTCATGCGCGTGCTTCTGGCGAAGGCGACCGGCTGGAATTTTCGCGATACGCCGCCGTTCAAGGTGAAGCGCGACCGCCTGTATCGGATCGACGTGCAGGACGACGGAACGCTCACCCATGACAACGATCCCGTTCGCCTGACTGCCGGCTGATGAGACGCGTCGCCATTATCGTTACGCATTTGCTTGGCACCGGCCATCTCAGCCGGTCGATCACGCTGGCGCGAGCGCTTGCCGATGCCGGCCTTGCGCCGCAACTCATCTCGGGCGGCATGCCGGTCAGGCACCTCGATCTGTCGCGCATCGATTTCGTCCAGTTGCCGCCTGTGCGGTCCGACGGGACGAGCTTCACGAGCCTCCTGGACAGCGACGGCAATCCGGCCTCTCATGACCTCATGCAGGCGCGCGGCGATGCGCTCGTGGCCACGCTTCGCAAGGGCGAGCCCGACGCGCTGATCACCGAACTTTTTCCTTTCGGTCGACGCGTGCTGCGCGAGGAATTCCTGACGGCGCTTGCTGCCACGCGTTCGATGACGCGCCCGCCCCTCGTCCTGTCGTCGGTGCGTGACATACTCGCGCCTCCGTCCAGCGAGAAAAAGGCCACCCAGACCGAGCGATGGCTGTCCGAATTCTACGACGGCGTGCTTGTGCACTCCGACCCCAACGTAGCGGAACTCGACGCCAGTTGGCCGGTGACGCCAAAGGTTGCGGAGTTGCTGCGCTACACCGGGTTCATCACTCCTCCTCCCCCGGTTCCTTCCCTCTTGGACACTCATGGCGCGGGAGAAATCATTGTCTCGGCGGGTGGCGGGAGTGTCGGTCGCAAGCTGTTCGAAACTGCCGTCGCGGCTGCCCGCATCAGCCGCCGTCACTGGCGGCTTCTGGTCGGCGGAGCCGATGCAGATGCTGTCTGCGCGCGGCTGAACGCTCTCGCCAAAGGCGCTTCAGCCGTCGCCGAGCCCGTCCGGGCAGATTATCGCACCATGCTGACACGCTGCGCGGCGGCCATTGGACAATGCGGCTACAACACCGCGATCGACTGGTTGCAGGCCGGCGTACCCGGCGTGTTCGTGCCTTTTGCCGAAGCCGGCGAAGTCGAGCAGACGCTGAGGGCGTCGCTGCTTCGAGATCGCTATGGGTACGGCATGATCGCGGAGGAAGAACTGACCCCTGAAAACCTCGCGGCGGCTGCCGAAAACGCCGTGCGGCAGGGACGGTTCAAGGCGGACGGCCTGAATTTCGACGGCGCGGCCGAGACGGGCCGCATCCTGATCAACATGCTGGACAAACGCGAGTGAACGCCGGACTCCCAGCGACCGTGGCCGAACTGGCGCGCTGGCGCGACGCAGGCCTGCTGCTGCCTGTCTGGTGGCGCGATGACGATGCGATCGAACCCACGCCAGCGCTGGACAGGTTGCTCGCGCTCGCCGAACGCTTTTCCGCACCGCTGCATCTTGCCATCGTCCCGCAACCGGCAACGCGCGAACTTGCCGAGCGCCTGCAGGGCACGAGCGACGTTTTCGCGCTGACGCATGGTTGGAAACACGCGAACCACGCTCCGGCCGACCGAAAGAAAGCGGAGTTCGGAGCCTACCGAGCCCTTTCTGTCATGATTGAGGAAATCACCAGTGGACGAGAGAGGATAAGGGACCTGTTTGGCGACAAGGCGCTGCCGATATTCACGCCGCCGTGGAACAGGATCGCCGACGACATCGTCGGCCAACTCGCCCCGACTGGGTTCAAGGCGATCTCCACCTATATGCCGCGCTCGGGAAGATTTGCCGCCGACGGACTGTTGCAGGTCAACACGCATCTCGATCCCGTCGCCTGGAAGTCCGGCGGCGGGTTGCTCGACCCGGCTTTGCTGGACGCCCAGATGGCCCGCGAACTTGAGGCGCGCAGGACAGGCAGCGCCGACAATGGCGAACCCTATGGGCTTTTGACGCACCACCTCGTGCAGGACGACGCGACGTGGGTGTTCACGGATCGGCTGTTGGATATGCTCGCGGCAAGCAGCGTTGCCCGCTTCACGGCGCCACTCGATGGCTAGTCTTTGGCCCTCATCCAGACGGCAAGCTTCAACCCGGACGCCAGGCCGTCAAGGTCGGCTTCGACAAAATCCGGCGTCCTCGTTGCGACAAAGCCCTGTGACACGGCGGTGTCGAAGGCGGCCCGGGTCGCGATGGCCTGACTCTGAAAGATCTTGTTGGCCTTTTCCAGCTTGGCGCCCAAGTTTACTGTTGCGCCTATGACGGTCACCTCCATCCGGTCACCGTCGCCCACCGCGCCGAAGATTATCGGTCCAGCAGACACCGACAAGCCAAGCCCACAACGCGCAAGTTGAGCAAGGTGCGCGTGTACGTCCCACAGCTCGGCGTCGGCCATTATCGCTTCCATGGCCCTAAGGGCATCCGCCGCATAGGTTTCTGAAGGACGGACGGCGCCAAACGTCGCCATGATCCCGTCGCCCATGAACTTGTCGATGACGCCACCTTCTGCCTGAATGATAGGCACGACGCGGCGCTGATAGTCCGTCAACATCTCGATGGCTTCGGACGGCGGCAGATTTTCGATAAGTCTCGAAAATCCCCTGATATCGACATTCAGGATTGCGGCCTCGCAAGCCCTGCCCTCACCCGGCAGAATGCCATTCTCGCCGGAGCGAATGTCCTCCACGACGCTGCTGTCAAAGAACCGCGAGAGCCGCCGCGCGGCCATTGTTTCGGTCGTCGAGCTGATCAGCAACGCACGCCCCCGGTAGAGCGCCACCGCCAGCGTGATGGTCACCAGAACCATCGCCAGGATCTTCTCAAGCTCCGCCCCCGGCAGGATCGCGTTGCCTGTCGAATATTCGATGAAATCGCGAGCAAAACGGGGGCCTGCAGGATCGCCGAGAATGGCGTAACCAACGATCACAAGCCAACCCAGCACTGCGGCCGCCCCGGAAACCAGCACAAAACGAGGGTCGAAACGCAACGCCCGCAAGACAATGAACACGAAGACGAACGTCATCGTCGGGGCCTTGAGGTAGAAGGAGGGAGGTTGATCCAACAGGACATGGAACCCCCAGATCACCACATAGAGCAAGGTCATGTCGAAGACGATGGAGCCATAGACGGCCCAGTTCGGCAGACGTCGGCGGGTGGCCCAGAACAACAGGATCCCGTTGACTACCATGTACGTCCCGACGGCATAGGGTATGAAAACTATGTCGACGTTCCGGACCTGCGGTGAAAGCAGGTAAAGAGCGCCCCACACCGCAGCGATGACCAGTTGGATGATTTTTGCCAGAACCTCGCCACGGTTTTCCTGCTCGCGGACCGCGCCTTCGACCTGGGTGGGCAACGTCTTGGTGGTGCGTGGGCCTAGCACAGGACCCAGCCAGCGCCTGTAGCGCGTTGGCAGAGAGATCACTTCCCGTCGTGCCCCGGGCGCGGGTAAAGGTGGAAGTGCTGGCCCTGCCTCACGGCGAACGAGTTCGGGTAGGCCTTCCGCGCGGCCTCCTCGATCGCGCGCTGGTCGATGTCGTCGCGCATGTGCATGTGGTGGTACATGCCCCACCGATGAACGCCGGCTTCGGCGCACATCTTGCCAACGTGGTCCCATGTCGAGTGGCCGAACTTGACGTAGCGCGGATACTCCTCCGGCGTATATGTCGTATCCAGCAGGGCAAGGTCGGCGTTTCGCGCCAGCCGCCGCACCTCGTCATCGCCATGCCCGCCGTCGTGCTCGAAGTCGGTCAGGTAGCTGAACACGGCTCCCTGCCGCTCGACACGATATCCGACCGCACCGTTGGGATGGTTCAGCGAGCCGGTCACAAGCGCGACGTCGGCCGATGGGCGCAAAACGTCGCCGGGCGCGAATTTGTGATACTCGACGTCCGCGCGCATGTAGTCCTTGGTGATCGGGAAGTAAGGCGGGCGGAAAATGCCATCGACGAGTTGCTCGGGCGTGGAACCGTCCTGCATGTGGCCGGCCCAGATGCGCAGCTTCGCCTTGTTCCAGAAAGCAGGCAGGAAATACGGCAGGCCGATGATATGGTCATAGTGAACATGGCTGAAGAAGAGGTCGATATGAGTGACACCCTCCTCCAGCAATGACTTTCCGAGCGGAATGATGCCGCTGCCGGCATCGAAGATCATGACGCCTGCGCCGGCCCTGACTTCGACGCACGAAGTATGGCCCCCGAACTCAAGCGCCTCCGCGCCGACCATCGGAAAGGTGCCACGCGCGCCCCATACCCTGACATCGATAGCAGGCGTCAACGACATCCATCAGGCCTTCGCGGCCGACCGCAGATTCGCCAGTTCGCTGGTGGTCCGGGCCAAGCGCTCTGCCAGCGAGCGCATGACCTCCACGGTCACTTCGGGAAACTCCTTCAGGAGGTTCAGGAAATCCTGCTTGCCGATCCGCAGCGTCGAGACATCCGAAATGGCCGTCACCGTGGCCGTACGTGGCATGTCTCGAAGGATCGCCATTTCGCCGACGATGTCGTTGCGTTTCAGCCGCGCCACGGTCGCGATGCCTGTCGGCGTATTGATCTTCACGTCGGCCTCGCCGGAAACCAGGATGAACGCTTCGTAGCCTTCCTCACCCTCGACGCAGAGATCCTGGCCGGCCGCGAAAAGCATTCTGCTGGACGCAAGCGCCAGCAACTTCAGCCGACGCGGAGCGACGTTCGTAAACAGCTCGACTTTCGCGAGCAGCAATGCGTCTTCTTCGAGACTCATATGACCCTCCTGCTAGCGGCGGGAAAACTCATCGGTCTGTTCATCCTGCTGTCTCGTCCGAAATCAACGACCCACGCGAAAACTTCAATACCCTGTCAAAAAGCGCCGCCTGGGATTCCGTTGATGTGATCCACAATACCCCAAACCCTCCTGCTTCCGATTTTGACATGTCCAGAATGCCGCGGACAACCCTTTCCACGGTTCGGTTGTCGAGTGCGTTAAGGCCGCGGTTGACGACAAGGAACTCCGGCCTGCGCAAAAGCACGCGCGCCAAGCCAAGCTGCTGACGCTGCGACAGGGACAGACGCCGTCCGCCGGACCCGATCTCGTACTTCAGTCCACGCTCAAGAACGGCGTAGGACAGGCCTAGTTCCTCGAGGATTTCGCGCAGCAGCGCGTTTACGCGGTCGACTGCGCCCGCGCGGCTGTCCACGATACGGCCGAAGAGAATGTTATCCTGCAGCGAAGCGTATGGATTGATCTCGTCGGGATCATGGAATGAGAACTCCGCTGCTACCTCCGGCGGCAGGTTCTCCCGGAAATTCATCCGGGCGGTGACCATGGCGTCACGCAACTCGTCGGTCAGCAGGTCCAGGCGATGACGGGGTTCGTTGTAGTTCAGCGCGACGCGGATGAACCGCTGCTGGTCCATCTGGACCACATTTGCGAAATCCACACCTTCGGTGCGGCCGAGCGCAGCGCTGTAGTCCTGCAGCTTTGTCGGGTCGATAAGGTCCAACCTCTCGAGGATCTTCATATTCTCGGATACTTCGCCGAAAAGGTCGACGATGACGGCGGAGGCTTCACGGCCGAGCCGGTACAGTTTCCTGTCGAGTTCCTGGCCCGCGAGGAAATTCCAAAGCGGCGAGTCGGCCGGAAATTCACTCGGCAGCATTTCGGGCGATGAGGCTGCGCCAAAAACGATGTTCTGGAACAGCGTAAGCTGCGAGTTGAACTGCGTCAGCACGAAGGGCTCGACGTCCGCGGCGTTGTCGCCATTGGTCAGGCGCTCCTGGAAAATGCGCCGCGCATTCAGGAACATTTCCTCGCTGTCGCCCTCGGTTGCGTCCGACAGCTTGGTGCGCAAGCCGAAGGCGTAGAAATCCTCCTGCAGGTTCACTATCGCCAGCACCTGAGTGATGCGAGTGGCGAGTTCTTCCTCCGTGCTTGCGCCGACTGCCTCGTAATCGACCCAGTCGGCGTGCCGATCGAATTGCGGATTACCGGACGCCGTCGCCTCCCGCATGAGAAGCGGGCTCATCGCCCGATCCTCTGGCGCCGGCCTGAAGGGGGCGTGCCGCAATCCGCTGAGCAATGCGTCACGCGCCGTGCCATGCGCGAAGAATGGCTCCGGGCTGACATAGCCGATACGTCGGCCCGTTTCCCATTCGGGAAGCGAGGCAAGCGGCGCGGCGCCGACGCTGAGGGTACCGGCCGACGGCGCCATAAGCCTGGCGATCAGTTCACCGACGACTTCGGCGCCATCGCCCGTCGCCCCGACGGCAGCGACGTCGTCGCGCAGATCGATCGTGAGGTCGAGCCCTTCCAGAAGGGTCTTGCCGGACTCGTCCATGGCCGAGACCTGCCGGAATACAAATGGACCTTCGAGATGAGGCACCCTGTCTGTCTGCAGTTCCTGCATCAAGGGCGGCGCCAGCGGGGACACGTCGAAAGCGTTGACCACCTGCGTGTATTTCACCTGGACATCGAGGCGCTGGTAGTCCCAGTCGATCAGCTCCTTGATGGGCCCGGGCAAGTCCTTGTATGCGGCGATGACGGCGACAAGCTGGCCGATGTCCAGGTTGCCGCGGATCGCGAGGATACCGCCGCCGAGGTAGAAGACGAAGGGCGTGAACTGCGCGAGGAAATTATTTATGAACTTCACCATGAACTTCCACTGGTAGAAGTCGAAGCGGATGAAGAATATTCGCCCCAGGCGATCTGCAACGTCGGCACGCTCGAAATTGGTACTGTCGTTTAGACGGATGTCGATTGCGCCGTCGACTATTTCGCTGACGCGGCCGGACAGATCGCGCGCGGTCAACTGACGCTGGAGAGCAAGCCGGCGAAGGCGCGCCCTGAGCTTGGGGATCAGAATGGTCTGCACCATCAGGATCGCCAGCGTGACAAGGCCGAGCGCCCAGCTTTGCAGCATGATGAAAAGCAGAGCCGCGCCCGCCTGCCCCACCAGGAAGGCCGGGGTCGCGAAGGCCTCGCCGATGAAGCCGCCCAGCGGGTCGACCTCGTCCTTGATCATCGTTGCTATTTCGGAACTTCTGACGCGCTTGTAGTGCGGGAAAGGAAAACGCAGGACCCGGTCGACGAGTTGGTAGCGAAGTCGCCGCAGCATCCGCTCGCCGAGGCGGCCCTTGTAGGTGTTGATGTAGAGCTTGAACCAGCCGTTGATGATGACGTAGCCGAGGAACGCCAGCGAGAGCGCGATCAGCGCCCCCATGCGGCCTACTTCGAACCCTTCGAAGAGCGTGACGGACTGATCGCCGAAGGGATTGCTGACGACGACTGGCATGACCTTCTGGGTCGCGTCGGGCGTCTCGAAGCCACCGCCCTGGATTGGTCCGTTGACGATCTGCTTGGGGATGTCGAAGGCAAGAAAATAGGTCGGCATCGACAGCGCGACCACGATCAGAATCCATATCTGCTGGCGCTTTGAATGGCTCCAGATATACTTGAAGAGGTTCTGCTCCATCCTGTCGTTCATGCGGAACTCTTCCACGTCCGAAGCAAGCGGCCGCCAGCTTTCCCTCGCCTGCACAAGGGCGAGATCTTCACCTCAGCATGAATAAGCACTCTAGTCACTTATACGGGTCTGCGGCGTCTCGCAGGCCATCCCCGAAGAAGTTGTAAGCTAGCACCACAAGAATAACGGGCACCACCGGCCAGAGCAGCCACGGATAGAGCGCCACGGCATTGATGTTTTGTGCTTCGGTCAGGAGCACGCCCCAACTGGTGATCGGCGCCCTGAGGCCCAGCCCGAGGAAGCTCAGCGTCGTCTCGCCGAGGATCATCGTGGGTATCGCAATGGTGGCTGTGGCGATCAGATGCGACGCAAAGCCCGGAACCAGATGGCGAAACACGATGCGCCGGTCGCTGGCGCCCATGACCTGCGCGGCCGAGACATAGTCTTCTTCGCGTAGCGCCAGCAGCTTCGATCGCACCGTTCGCGCGAGACCTGTCCAATCCAGCAGACCTAGTATGACGGTTATGCCGAAATAGACGACGATCGGCGACCATGTAATGGGCAGGATCGCGGCAAGCGCCAACCATAACGGAATGGACGGCAGCGACTGGATAACCTCGATCAACCGCTGGCTGAGTGTATCGAAAAGCCCGCCGTAATAGCCGGCAAGACCGCCGATGACGATGCCGAGAACGAGACTGACGCCGACGCCCAGAAGGCCGATCGTGAGCGAGATACGCGCACCGTAGATGATGCGACTGAAGACATCTCGCCCAAGCCGGTCGGTTCCCATGAAGAAGAACGTGCCGTCCTTGGCCGGGCATACGATGCGGAAGCTTCCCTCGATCAGCCCCCAGAACTTGTAGGTCTCGCCGCTACAGAAGAAGCGTAGGGGCTGTACCTTGTTCGGGTCGGGCACGTATTCTCGTTTCAGGTTCTGCATGTTCAGCTTGTAGTCGAAGCCGTAGACGAACGGCCCGATGAACTGGCCGTCATGCATCAGATGAATTCTCTGCGGCGGCGCGTAGATGAATTTCGAATTGCGCGTTTCGAGGTTGTAGGGCGCCAATATCTCGGAAAACAGGATGGAGATGTAAAGTATTCCGAGGAAGATGCCGGAAATCAGCGCCGGCTTGTGACGGCGGAACTTCCACCACATCAGCCGCCGCTGGGATGCCTCGAACAGCTGTTTCTGCGCATCGGTGAACTGGTAGATCGCCTCCGGATCGAAAGGACGATCCGAGACGGTGTGAGGGAGCCTCGTAGCGTTCGCGGGCAAGGTCATTTGCGCACTCCTCCGCTGAGGCGGATACGCGGATCGAGCCAGGCGAGCGCTATGTCGGAAATCAAGACGCCGATGACCGTGAGCAGCGACAGGAACATCAGGAAGGAACCGGCCAGATACATGTCCTGCTTCTGCAGCGCGGCAATCAGCAGCGGTCCTGTCGTTTCGAGAGACAGCACGATCGCCACCACCTCGGCGCCGGAAATGATCGCCGGCAGCAATGAGCCGATGTCGGAAATGAAGAAGTTGAGCGACATGCGGAGCGGGTATTTCACCAGCGCCCGGAACGGATGCAGGCCCTTGGCGCGCGCGGTCGTCACATATTGCTTCTGCAGTTCATCCAGCAGGTTGGCGCGGATGCGGCGGACCATGCCAGCCGTTCCGGCGGTTCCGATAACGACGACCGGAACCCATATATGGTGCAGCACCGACATGAACTTTTGCCAGCTCATCGGCTGGTCGATGAGTTCGGCGTCGACAAGCCCGCCGATCGACGTCCCGAACCAGACGTTGGCCAGATACATCAACACCAGCGCGAGGAGAAAATTGGGTATCGCCAGTCCGAGCAAACCCAGGAAGGTGAACCCGTAGTCGCCCCAACTGTATTGTCGGGTGGCCGAATAGATGCCGATCGGAAAAGCGACCAGCCAGGTGAAGATAATGGTCGCGATTGAGACGACGACCGTCAGGAACAGCCTGTCTCCCACGACAGCGGTCACCGGCAGCTCGTAAGCGAATGAGTAGCCGAAATCGCCGACGAACATGCCGCCCACCCAGTTAAAGTAGCGCTGGATGGGCGACTTGTCGAAACCGTACTCCTTGCGCAGGTATTCGATCCGTGCGGTATCGACGGACTCGCCCTGCGCCTTCAACTCGGCGATGTAGCTTTCGAGATAATCTCCCGGAGGCGCTTCGATGATCGCAAAAATGAGTGCGCTGGTGATCACCAGCGTGGGGATCATCATCAGACATCTGCGGAAGATGTAATACAGCATTCTAAAGCGTGTCCCCGCCTAGCCTAGCCGCCGCGGCCTCGCACACCGGCGACATCACCGCCGCTTGGGCAGCGACGCCTGCATGCGAGGCGCACCGCTTCATCACTGATCCATCCAGAAGGCGTCCATCTCGTAGACGCCGAAATAACCGTAGGGCTCGAAGCTCGATATGCCTTCGGCCGGCACGTTATGCAGCTTGTTCGAGATCACGACCGGGACAAGCGTGGCCGTCACGATGCCGATCGAGAAGACCTGGTCGGCATGGATGTTCAGAATTTCCTCCCAGATCTTCTGGTGGGTCGCGGGGTCCTCGGAAGCCAGCCATTGCTTGTAGAGGTCGACCAGCTTCTGCGCCTCCGGCATGTCGATTTTCTGGCCCGCCGTCCCCTGGCTGCTGGTATAGGTACCCCACATCGGCCACTGCAGCTGATAGGGGTCACTGGGCACGAATTCCTGCGGATTGAATTCCGGGGTCGGTGCGCCGTTGTCGACGCCGGCCCAGACCGACATGTTGGTCTCGCCGGCGGCCACCCGGCTGCGGAAGATATCGCGCTGGCTGGTGCGGGTCAGCAGCTTGATGCCGAGCTGCTTCCAGTCCTCGGTCACCAGCTCGAGTACGTCCGCTTCCATCGAGCTTTCGCCGGTGCTCTCGACGATTATGTCAAGCGACCTGCCGTCGGCCATCTTGCGCATGCCGTCAGGGCCACGTGTCAGGCCAATTTCGTCGAGCAGGGCGTTGGCCTTTTCCAGATCGAACTCGGCATACGCGTTGCCCAGCTCGTCGCGGTAAAGCGGGCTGCCCGGCAGGACGGTGCTGGCGCCTTCCTTGGCCAGACCTGCGAACAGCACCTGATTGATCTCCGAGCGATCGATGCCCAGCGACAGTGCACGACGGAAGCGCACATCGCGGAAAAGCTTGCGCCAGCCTTCGTCGTTGGTGTTCAGGTTGGGATAGATGGCGACGGCCGAACCCTTGCCGACAGTCCAGAGCGTGACCGTGTAGTTGTTGCGCTTCTCGCCCTCCTTCAGGAAGGTGTAATCGGCGAAGCTCAGGTAGCGCTCCTGGAGGTCGCTCTCGCCCGAACCGGTCTTGGCCGGAATGATCGAGCTCTCGGCGATGTTGACCACGACCTGATCGACGTATGGCAGCTGCAGGCCATTCTGGTCGACCCGGTGATAATAGGGATTGCGCTTGAAGACATAGCGGCTGGACGGCGGTGCTGTCGTGTTCGTCCATGGCTGCAGCGTGGGCAGGTCGGGGTTCTCGAAACGATAGCTGCGGCCCTTGCGGATCTGGAGCCGCGTCCAGTCCTTGACCTTCTCCTTCTGCACCTCGGCATCAAGTTTCGTCGCATCGGCGTACTTGGCGTGGAACTGCTTCAGATAGGCAGAGGCGCTGTAGATATCGAGCGGCCGCGCGCCGGCTAAAGCGGGCAGGAACAGCGGATTGGGGTCTTCCCAGGTGTAGCGCACCGTCAGGTCGTCGATGACCTCGAACTTCGGCCCCTTCCCGTTGACAAGCAGTTCGGGTTCCAACCCGCCGCGATCCATATCCTTGTCGGTCAGGACGTCTTCCCACTGATAGCGGAAGTCCTCGGCCGTGAAGGGCGAGCCATCAGACCATTTGTGCCCGGGGCGCAGATGCAGTGTGAACACCCGGTTGCGGTCGTTTTCGTAGCTCAGCAGGATGTCCGGGTGGATCTCCAGCGCGCTGTCATAAGCCACCAATCGCGCGTAGCCGTAAACGGTCATCAGGCGCAGATCGCCCTGCTCTGACATGAGCGTGCGGATGGTGCCACCGCGTTTGCCCGGGGTGCGGCCCGTAGACTCGTCTATGGTCATGACGCGCGGTTCCTTGGGAAGCCGTTTAGCCTCCGGAGGCAATTTGCCCTCGCTCACCATGGTCGCCAGAAGAGGCGCCTCCTCCGCATTGACGGTGGGGGCGGCCACGATGGCCAGAAGGGCCACCAAGACAGCAAAGATTCTCATGCTCGGAACTCCCTGAAATCGGCAGCCTTGCGTGCCAGAACCTGATGTCCGCCGCCGAGATCGACGGCGGCAAGATCGTCCATATCGCCGCGGAAGGCTTCCGGCCAGTTGCCCGGGTCGGATGAACCTTTCAGCACAAGCTCGTCCAGGACGAGCGGCCGATTGAGGTCGGCAAAGGGTACGGCCTTAAGCAGTGCGCGGGTATAGGGGTGCGTCGGCGCCTCGAAGATGGCGCGGCTCGGTCCGATCTCGACGATGCGTCCAGCGGCCATCACGGCAACACGTTCGGCCATGTAGTTCACCACGGCAAGGTTGTGCGCGATGAAAAGATACGTCAGGCCCAGCTCTTTCTGAAGGTCCTTCAGCAGGTTCAACACCTGCGCCTGCACGGAGACGTCCAGCGCGGAAACCGGCTCGTCAAGGATCAACAGGTCCGGGTTCATCGCAAGCGCGCGCGCTATGCCTATCCGCTGACGCTGGCCGCCCGAAAAACTGTGCGGATACCGGTTGAGCGCATTGTGCCCGAGTTCCACCGCCGTGAGCAGTTCCTTGGCCCGCGCCATCTGCTGCGCCCGATTGCCCTGGTCATGGATCTGCATCGGCTCGCGCAGGATGTCGGCTATCGTCATTCTGGGCGAGAGGCTGCTGACGGGATCCTGGAAGACCATCTGCAGGTGGGGACGAAAAGCCTTCAGTTCCCTGTCGTCAAGAGCAAGCACATTCACCTGCTTTTCGCCATCGTCGAAAATGACCGACCCGGAATCCGCGGTGACGGCACGGGTCAAAATCTTGCTGACGGTCGTCTTGCCGCTGCCGCTTTCGCCAACGAGGCCAAGGCATTCGCCGCGCCGGATCGTGAAGCTGACGTCGTCGACGGCCCGGATGACCCGCTCTTCGCCCCCGAACAACGATGCCTTGCGCAGATGGTAGATTTTGCTCAGGTTGGACACTGTGAGCAATGGCCGGCTGTCCGGCTGCTCGCGGTGCACTTCGGTCTTCCTCGCCGTGACCATGTCGCGCTTGCCGCCGCGCAGGGCGACCAGCCTCTGGTCGGGCGCCATGTCGAAATGCGGCGCCGCGTTCAGAAGCGCTTTCAGATATTCATGCTGCGGATCACTGAATATCTCATCCACAGGTCCGGCCTCCACGACGCGGCCATCATAGACGACGACGACCTCGTCGGCGAGATTGGCCACGACGCCGAGATCGTGGGTGATCAGCAACACCGCCATGTTGAACTTCGCCTGAAGATCCTTGAGCAGCTTCAGGATCTGCGCCTGGACGGTCACGTCCAGTGCGGTGGTCGGCTCGTCGGCGATCAGCAGCGCCGGCCGGCAGATCAGCGCCATGGCGATCATGGCGCGCTGGCGCAATCCGCCCGACATCTCGAACGGATACATGTCGTAGGCGCGATGGGGATCGGGGAAACCGGCCAGCCCGAGCGTCTCCTCGGTGGCCGCCCGCAACTCCTTCCGGTTCATGCCCTTGCCCAGGGCGTGAATGCGCAGGCTCTCCTCCACCTGGTCGCCAACGGTGTGCACCGGCGAAAGCGACGACATCGGCTCCTGGAAGATCATCGAGACCGCCGAGCCGCGTAGCGAACGGACCTGCGGGCCGTTGGGCGGCAGCTTTGCCATGTCGACTACGGTGCCATCCTTCGGTCGGAACTCGATCGAGCCACCCACAATGGAGCCGTTCTTGGGCAAAATCTGCATGATGGCCTGGGCAGTAACAGACTTACCGGACCCGGATTCGCCAACAACGGCGGTGACCGCCCCCTGACAGACCCGAAACCCAATGCCCTTGACGACCTCGACCGGCGAGCCGTTTACGTCGAACGCCACCCTCAGGTCGTTGACGCGGAGAACCTCACCCTCATCCAACTCGCATTCCCCAACCCGCTTTCGATGCGCCGTCGCATCATCATGCCTAGGCCGACGACCATACGGCCATCAGCGCCGCCTGCAACCCACCACTCGTGTATCGATTTGAAACGCCGGTCCTCGTCGATCAGGACTTCATGTTCTCCGCCGCCCCTGCATAGCCTCCCCCTGCGCCGTCGAGAAAGTGAAAATGCGTATCCGACGTCACAGACGGCACGTAACATGTCAGGATTGCACTATCTTGAACGCAAAGTCCGTAGCGAAGATTTTTCGCCACGCGCTCCCCCTCAAGAAAATCGGTCAATCTGGCCAGCTCGGAGTCCCCCAACGACGCCGTCACCCTCAATCCGTCCTGGAATTTTCTATAGTCCGTGTTGAGAGAAGTAAATTCCCTGTAGTGCCGTGCGTTGAACGAACCCATGTTGATTTCGAAGCGGATGACGAACCACGAGAAAAGCGTCCAGAAGTAGACGCCGAGCTTTCGCAGCCATAGCGGATGTTCTCCCCGCATTGCGCGCGCCTCCAACCCAAGGCCTTCGGGCGGCCATGTTCCGGTGGGTCCCTCCTTCGGCATCGGCGATCCGGCGCCGGCCATCTGCATGCCGATCAACGCCAGAAGACGTTGCGCCACGTCGGAAAAGCGCCCCTCGGCGGCTTTGTCCGGCTCGGCTATGATCGAAACGATCTTGCCATGCGGCGGGGTGATCGGAGACCATCGGCAGGAAAGCCCCGTCAGATCAGGACGATCACCAGCCGAAGCCGCGGCAATCCCGTATTTGCCGGCCTTCATGAGCGTTTCCGCACGTGAAAGGCCACCGCCATGAAATGCGAAGTTGTTGATGGCGTCGGAAACACGCACTGCCTGGACGAGCACGTCGTAGCCCTCGGCACGGATGTCGGCCACGGGAATCAGCGCCGCACGCAGTTCCAGTCCCAGTTCGTCCCTCGTCCAGGCCACCATCCTGGCCAGCGCATCGGCCACGGTCTCGCGGTCCTCGGGCGCACAAATGGCAGCCGCGCCGTCGCCGCTGAAAATATACGGCAAGGTCTGCGTCCCCAGCGCATTCATCAAGGCGCTGATGACGCCCACGCCCGCCATGTTGACGGCCTTGTAGTGCCCAGCGGCGATTGCCTTGCGCGAGCTGACCACGTCGGTCACTGCGATCAGCCAGTCGTCGGGCACCCGGCGATACGACTCCTCGTCAAGCACTGCGCTGAACTCAGCGCTCACAGGGAGAGAGCGGGTGAAGTTTTCACTTTCGATGGACAATGGAGGTCCTCTGCCTTGCTATGAGCGTGCCTTGCAACAACCCAGCACCGAATTTTGCCGGAACACTAAAAAAATCACTTTGGTCTACCCACATGCTACGCTTCGGACAGACGGGCGGATTTTTCACGAAGGTTTTCATGACGGATGCAACGCTTGTAACCGGTATCAACGAGTGGCTGGTCGATCAGGCGCTCGGCGAGCCGGACGTCGTCACCATGTTCGAGGGCCTGTGCAGCCGCATCCACGGCATTGGCATCCCGCTCGGCCGCGCGAGGCTCACCTGGCCTACCCTGCATCCGCTCTTCAAGGCTGAAACCATTGTCTGGCGACGCGGCCAGACGACGGAGTTCGAGCAGTTCCTGCATCAGGAGAATGCTTCGGAAGCCTGGAACCAGAGCCCCATGAAATACATGTTCGATCATGATCTGAACGTGCTTCGCCGCAATCTGGACGGCCCGGCGAAACTCCTCGACTTCCCGGTCCTGAACGAACTGGCCGACCAAGGATTGACCGACTACCTCGTACTTAGGACCGCACTGACTATACGGAACGAAATCGATACCACCAAGACGCTCGGCATCATCGCGACATGGTCTGCGGACAGGCCGGGCGGCTTCACCAACGACGAGCTGGAGGCGATCAAGAAGATCCAGCGGCGTTTCGCGGTTGCCTGCAAGACGGCCATCCAGGCACGCATCGCCCGCAACATCTCAGAGACCTATCTCGGTCGGGAAGCCGGCAACCGTGTGCTCGCCGGATCGATCCGGCGCGGCGACGGTGCCGAAACCCGAGCCGTCGTCTGGTACAACGACCTGCGCAATTCGACGGCGCTGGCCGACACCATGCCCGGCAAGGACTTCATCCAGCTTCTCAACGAATATTTCGACGTCACCGCGACCCCCATCATCGAGGCGGGCGGCGAGGTGCTCGATTTCGTCGGCGACGGCGTACTCGCGATTTTCCCATATTCGGATGACGAACAGCAGAAAAAAGCGGTCATCGCCGCCACGACTGCGCTCACCAACGTGCTGGCCGCGCGCGACAGGCTGAACGAGGCGCGCATGGATCAGGGGCTATTCCCCATCAAATTTGGCATCGGGCTGAACACGGGAACCGTCATGTTCGGCAATATCGGCGTGTCGCAGCGCCTGACCTTCTCGGTCATCGGCCCGACCGTCAACGAGGTGTCGCGCATCGAATCGCTGACGAAGGCGACCGGCGTTGACGCGCTGGTGACTCGCGACATCGTCGCGCTTCAGCCGGAGAGCTGGGTCAGCATCGGCCGGCAGCGGTTGAATGGCGTGTCGGAGGAAATGGAGCTTTTCACCTTCGCCGAGGAGCCGGTGCAGCAGGCAATCACGGTCGAGGCGATAGAGCTGCCGCCGATCGTGAAGAACTGACGGTTTCAGCCACGTTCCAACCGCTCGATCTTCTCGCGAAAGAAGCGCCGAGGATCAGCCGCCGTGGATGCGCAGGGCGCGGATGCCGATCCAGAACAGGACCAAACCGGCAAGATTGACCAGAAGCAGCAGGTTCATCAGCCGCCGCAGCCCTTGCGTCTCCTCATCTCGCGCCACCTTCCAGTTTGTGACGGTATGGATGATCTTGGCCCGCTGCGGCAGGCCGGTCTTGTTGATCAGTTCGGGCGAACGCGCCTCGATGCGATAGCTCAGCCGGATGGCCATGATGAAGATGACGATCATGACGATCGCCCATATGCTGGCCAAAACGTAGAATGTCGTATCCAAGACTGGCCCCCGCACCGAACAGCCGCCCGGCCGGTTCGGCGATCAGTCCTGGGGCAATTGCTTCGGATACTGGACGCGCGGTGGCAGGCGGTGGTGCAAAAGTGCCAGCGCGAGAAGGCTGACGCAACTGATCAATATTGTCGGGAACAGCCAAGCGCTCTGGACGGGCGACGCAAGCGCCACCAGCGGCACCGCGCCAGCGGGTGGATGGGTGACTCGCAACAGCGCCATTCCGGCGATCGCGACGCCCACGGCGACGGCCGCTATCCACCATACTCCGGGGAACGCGAATGCAGCGGCTACGCCGAGTACGGTTGCCAGCAGATAGCCGCCGAAAATGTTCATCGGCTGGGCCAGCGGACTGGCCGGTTGGCCGAACAGCAGGACGACCGTGGCTCCGAGCGGCGCGATCAGCAGCGGCAGGCTCGTTGCAACAGACAGCCCGCCGACCGCACCGATGCCGATCATCGCTCCGGCACCGGACTTGAGGTGAGCCGCGATCTGGCCTGCCGGCTCGTGCCGGGCCGTAAAATGTCTGATGTGGTGACGCATCTTGGGCGGAACCAAAGCGAAAAGGACCGGCTCCGTTAGCAATCCCGATGCCGTGGCGGCAACGGAAGAAATTCGCTTTTTCGGGCCTGCTGGAGAAAATTCGTTGCGCCACGCGGACGGTGGGCGAAGGCCCGGCCGTCACCAGTCCATGACCACCTTGCCGGAATTGCCTGACTTCATGGCCTCGAAGCCGGAAATGTAGTCGTCCACGCCGATGCGGTGGGTAATCAGGCCGGACACGTCCAGAGGACCCTGCACCAACGCGATCATCTTGTACCAGGTCTCGAACATCTCACGGCCGTAGATGCCCTTCAGGTGCAGCATCTTGAAGATGACCTTGTTCCACTCGATCTCGAAACCGGTCGGCGCGATGCCGAGGATGGCGATCTTGCCGCCATTGTTCATGGTGTCGATCATGTCACGGAAAGCCGCCGCCGAGCCGGACATCTCAAGCCCCACGTCGAAGCCTTCCTTCATGCCCTCCTGCCTCATCACGTCGGCGAGCCTTTCGTTCGACGCATCGACCACGTGGTGGACGCCGAGCTTCTTCGCCAGCGCCAGGCGCACCGGGTTGATGTCCGTGATGACCACCTTGCGTGCACCAACGACCTGCGCCACCAGCGCGCCCATGATGCCGATCGGCCCGGCTCCAGTCACCAGCACGTCCTCGCCGACGAGGTCGAAGGACAGCGCGGTGTGCACGGCGTTGCCGAGCGGATCGAAGATCGCCGCGACTTCATCGGGAACATCGTCGGGGATCGGCACGACATTGTGCTGCGGGATCGCCACATATTCCCCGAAGGCGCCCGGCCGGTTGACGCCGACGCCAAGCGTGTTGCGGCACAGATGCCCCCTGCCCGCCCGGCAGTTGCGGCAATGGCCGCAGACGATGTGCCCTTCGCCCGATACGCGCTGACCGACCTTGTATTCGGTCACCGCCGCGCCGAAATCGGCCACCGTGCCGACGAACTCATGGCCGGTGACCATCGGCACGGGCACCGTCTTCTGCGCCCACTGGTCCCAGTTGTAGATGTGGACATCCGTGCCGCAGATCGCGGTCTTGCGGACCTTGATCAGCACGTCGTTCGGGCCGATTTCCGGCACCGGCACCTCTTCCATCCAGATGCCCGGTTCGGGACGCGCCTTAACCAGTGCACGCATCATGTTGGACATGGGCTTCTCCGGGACAAGTTGAGGATAGTCTTGAACGCATTTTGCACGATTTTGAAGCCAATATGCTGGCCATCATTATGTTGCGGCGACTGAATATAGTGTGCCTGCGGGGCGGGTTGGTATGAGCGGACAGCCATTTCGCATCGAAATGCCGGAATATCCGGTCGTCAGGGTCCTTTTCATTGCGCTTGGCGTCTTCATCATCGGCATCACGATCTACGAGCTCGGAAGAGGCGTGTGGCCGCTGAATGTCACCTCCCCGTTCTTCCTGTTTCTGATCCTCGGCGCCTGCACCGTCGGAGGACCGACGATCCTGGGCGGCCTGTTCGGCTGGTCTGCGACGTGGGACGTCACGCCCGGCCTCATCACCATTTCACTGCGCAACCCTTTCCAGAGGAAAGTCGTGCGATTGAAGCCTCCTGATGTACTCGGCCTGCAGGTCGTCGAGCGCGAATCCTCCGAAGGCGAGAACACGTGGTTCGTTCAACTGACCACCAGCACCGAGCGTTTTCAGACCTATGATCTTTCGACACGCAAGGCGGCGGAAGATTTGCTGGGACAGGTCAACCGGGCGTTCTGCAAAACTTGACCGGCTCGCGAGAAATACTCCTATCATTCAGGACAGGAATGTCAGTGCATGAATGGTCAAATTCAAGCCCGGAAGCGATGGCGCATCGGCTGCCTTTCCGCACTGTTTCTTATCATCGCGACCCCGATCATCGCGTGGAAGGTTTTCGAATACCGTTTCCGGCTCTGGCTGATCCCCGAAGACTTGAACGTTTGGTGGATCGGCTATGCTAGACAGGAAAGTTGGGGCTTCGGCCCCGGTGGCAACGAAACCGGGGTAATCGTCTATTCGTTACCCCAAGAATCCATCCGGCAAACGTTTGAACGCGGCGTCATCTAACTTAACGGACTTGATAGTGCACGGCGACGCCCGCGTGATCGCCATAATATGTTCGGAGAATGGAAACCGACGCCGGTTTTGGATGGCGAACTCGCGGAATACCCGGATATCGCCGGTTACCTTGACCGCTACGGCTTTGGTATCCAGATCAGAAAAGACGTCGAGTCTTACATCAATTCGTTGATCTCTTCGCCCGGTAGTTTTTACGCTTATGGGCGCATCGGTGTGGCAATTGTCGATCCACACGAGGGCAAGATCGTCTTTCTGGATTCTGGGTGAGCTAGCTAACCGTCTCCAGTTCCCTGCCCACCTCGCCGAACGCCTCGATCGCCCGCTCGACATCGGCCTTGGAATGCGCAGCCGACATCTGCGTCCTGATGCGAGCCTGGCCCTTGGGCACGACCGGGAAGGAGAAGCCAATCACGTAGATGCCCTTCTCCAGCATCTTTTCTGCCATTTGCTGCGCCAGCGTCGCCTCGCCCAGCATGACCGGGATGATGGGGTGATCGGCGCCGGCGAGCGTAAAGCCGAGCTTCGTCATGCCGGACCGGAAAAGCCCGGCGTTCTCGTACAGGCGCTTCCGCAGGCCATCGCCGTTCTCGACCAAGTCGAAAACCTTGAGCGACGCTCCAGCAATGGCGGGCATCAGTGTGTTGGAAAACAGATAGGGCCGCGAGCGCTGGCGCAGCCAGTCCACCACCTGGCGTTTGCCAGACGTGTAGCCGCCGGACGCACCGCCGAGCGCCTTGCCCAGCGTGCCTGTGATGATGTCGATACGGCCCTCGACGCCGCAATGTTCGGCCGAGCCGCGACCGTGTTTGCCGACGAAGCCGACAGCGTGGCTGTCGTCCACCATCACCATCGCGCCATATTTCTCGGCGAGGTCGCAGACGCCTTCCAGATTGGCGATGATGCCGTCCATGGAGAAGACTCCATCCGTGGCGATCAGCTTGAAGCGGCTGCCTTCGGCCTTCTTCAGTTCTTCCTCAAGCGCCGCCATGTCGTTGTTTGCGTAGCGAAAACGCTTCGCCTTGGAGAGCCTGACCCCGTCGATGATCGACGCATGGTTGAGCGCGTCAGAGATGATAGCGTCTTCCTCGCCGAGCAGCGTTTCGAAAAGGCCGCCATTGGCGTCGAAGCACGAGCCGTAGAGGATCGTGTCCTCCATCCCCAGGAACTGCGAGATCTTCGCTTCGAGTTGCTTGTGTTCCTCCTGCGTGCCGCAGATGAAGCGCACTGACGCCATGCCGTAGCCGTAGCGGTCGAGCGTAGCTTTGGCCGCGTCGCGCAGTTCCGTGTTGTCGGCAAGCCCGAGATAGTTGTTGGCGCAGAAGTTGAGCAGCTTTCGGCCGCCAACCTCGATCTCGGCCGACTGCGGCGAAGCGATCACGCGCTCGGACTTGTAGAGCCCGGCAGACTTCAGCCCGTCCAGTTCGGACGAGAGGTGTTCCAGAAACGCGTTTGTCATCGACGGCCAGCCCTGCATCACATCAGCGCGGACTTTTGCGCGAAGGCGTCGAAAAATCTATGACAAACGCGACGAAAAAGCAGAATGGGCGAGACGTGGGACCTCGCCTCGCCCATTCCTTCGCCCTTGCCACCAAGCCCTATGACAAAGGTGAGCCTATGATTTCGATCCCGTTGCGCGCGCAGGCCTCGTAAAGCGCGATGATCATCGCCGGCGTCGGCTCGACCTGTGGCGGGAGGCCGGCGGATGTCGCGGGTTCTGCCATCTCGCGGATCATGTTCTCGAAATCGCCGCCCGAGGTGATCGTCAGGCAACGCGCGCCTTCCGGAGATTCGACCCTGAACGAATGCGGCTTGCCTTTCGGGGCCAGCACCGTTTCGCCCGCCTTGGCCACGCTTTCCTTGCCGTCGATATGGATCCGCATCTCGCCTTCGAGGATGTGAAAGACCTCATCTTCGTTGCGGTGGATGTGCAGCGGCGGCGACTCGCCATACGGCATGTAGTGCTCGACGACGCTTACCCTGTCCTCGCCTGCGTTCCAGGATACGCGGATTTTCACCAGCGTTCCCTTGAACCAGAACATGTCGCCCGGCTTGCCTATCGTCGTGTGCATCGTCATTCGGCTTTTCCCTCGTCTTTCATCTACGCGGGAATAAATAGGCCGATGCTGTAACCGCCCGAATGCGACCGTGTCGGGAATCGTATCGGCGGCTGAAACAGTCTGGTTAGACCAGATCCAGCGCCGATCGCGAAAAAGCCCGGAAAAAGCAAAACAGACCGATAACCATTCGAACGGATTGCGAACGGTTCGCGGCCGCGACGGACCCTCCATCGACATGCCGTTAACCCTTCTCGCGCAATGGGTTATGTCATGCAATCTCCGGACCGACCGCGCAAACCGTTCATGCAGCAGCAGCCCGCCAGCACCAGTTCGCGGCGGCTGATTGCGCTGATCAAGGGTGCGTACTGGTTTGCGCTGCTGGTCATCGCCGCGATCACCATGGCGTCTTTCGTCATGCTGCAGCAGATGATGGCGGCGCAGCAGCGCGACGACTCTCTTCTAACCTTGACCAATGCGCAGAAGGCGCTTTCGCAGCGCGTGGTGTTCCTCGCGGGCGCAATCGGCGACTCCCAGCACAAGGATCGGCTGGCGCTGCTCGCCTCACTGCGCAAGGCCGTGACTGAATTCGAGGCCAATCAGGATGTCCTGCTCGTCCGGACGGCTGCCGACGCGCGGTCCCAAGGACAACTCGATGGCGAGTCGCTGGAAGGTATCCTCTACGGCAGCCCGTACCATCTCGATCTCTACTCGACGGAGCTTGCGGCGAATGGCTGGCGCTTCATCTCGGCACTGGAGACCGAGCTTGGCGTGAAGGGGTCGGACTATCGCGCAGGCAAGGAGCGGGCAATTCTCGACGAAACCGTCGCCAACGCCACGCTCGATGGCTTCACGGCGCTCGGCAACCGCATTACCGCGCAGGCGAACGCCCGCCTCGACAGCACGCTTTCGTTGCACAGGACGCTCTTCTACTCGACGATCGGCGTTATCATCCTTGTCGCCCTGTTCGTCTTCCGCCCGATGTCGGACGTCATCCTGCGCAGGACCGATGAGCTGATGGACGCGCGCAACTCGATGGCCTTCCTCGCCGTGCACGACGGCCTGACTGGCCTGCACAACCGCGCCTTCCTCACGGACCATTTCGATACGCTCATCAAGGGCGCCCAACGCCGCAACGAGCGCATGGCGGTGGTGCAGATCGACCTCGACCGCTTCAAGCAGATCAACGACACGCTCGGCCATGCGGCGGGCGACTTCGTGCTGGTCGCCACAGCGCAGCGCATGCGTGAATCCTGCCGAGCTTCCGACATCTGCGTACGGCTCGGCGGCGACGAGTTCGTCATGATCCTCCAGGGTGCGGGCAGCACCGAAGACATCAACATGGTGGCCAAGCGCATCATGACCCGCATCAACGAGCCGATCGTGTTCCAGGGCGCCACGATCCTGCCCGGCGCAAGCGCCGGCATCGCCGTCTATCCGGTCGATGCCGACAACGCCAAGGACCTGGTCGTCCACGCCGACCTCGCCCTCTACAATGCCAAGAAGCAGGGCGGCGGCGGGTTCTCCTTCTTCTCCGAGGAATTGCGCCTTGAACTGGAGCATCGCAAGCAGCTCGAACACGATCTGCGCGTGGCGATCGAGCAAAAGTCGTTCCAGGTTTATTTCCAACCCCAGGTTTCGCTGACCACCGGATCGATCGCCGGCGTAGAGGCCCTCGTCCGCTGGAAACACGAGACGCGCGGCATGATTTCGCCCGGCGAGTTTATCCCGGTCGCTGAAAAGTCCGGCCTGATGGCGGATGTCGGTCGCATAGTGATCGCCAAGGCGATTACCGCAGCGGGAGAGTGGTACCGCGCCGGGCTGCAATTCGGACGGCTCGCGGTCAACGTCTCCGGCACCGAACTGCGTGAAGTCGATTTCGACAGGTTCCTGTTCGAGACGCTCGAAGCATCTGGCCTTCCGCCGCAGAAACTCTCGCTTGAAATCGTCGAGTCGGTCATCCTCGACGATGAAAAGACGGGCATCGCCGCCAAGCTCCGGCACATCCGCTCGGCGGGCGTGCATCTCGAACTGGACGATTTCGGCACCGGCTATGCCTCGCTCAGCCACGTAAATCCGAACGAGATCGACAGGCTGAAGATCGATCGTCGCTTCGTCCAGAACATCAACGCCAACAGCGACAACACGAAGATCGTGCGCGCCATCACCGAGCTGGCGCGCGGGCTGGGCATCTCGATCATCGCCGAAGGCGCGGAGACCGAGGAGGAACTGACGTCGCTGAAATCGATCGGCTGCGACCAGGTTCAGGGTTACTCCATCGCCTTCCCCATGCCGACCGAGCAGGCGCAGGAATGGCTGGCGCTTCGCAATCCGAAGAAGCCACAGCTTACCGTCGTCCAAGGCAACCGGGCCTGAGACCATCCTCGGCCGCAAGCTGGATCATTCCCGCTGCTCGGCCGTCGTGGTAGCGGACTGGAATGATCGAACCGATTACCAAAAAGGTCGAGCCATCCGTCCTGGCGCTCAACAACGAGCACGCTGAAGAACTATCCTGGCTGGAGCCGGCGGAGTTGGCGCATCTTGTCGCGCGGGCATTTCGTGCGCCGAGGATCGGCAACCTCGAAGCCTTCCTGATCGCCTTCGACCAGAACGCCGACTACGACAGCCCCAACTTCCTCTGGTTCAAGGCGCGCTATCCACGCTTTGTCTATGTCGACCGCATTCTCGTCGCACCGGAAGCGCGCGGGCGCGGCCATGCCCGCAGCCTCTACGACGACCTTTTCGGACGGGCGAAGCTGGCCGGCCACGCTATCGTCGTCTGCGAAATCAACGTCGATCCACCAAATCCGGTTTCGGAAGCCTTTCACGCAGCCCTCGGCTTCTCTCATGTCGGAGACGCCGTGATTCATGGCGGCAAGAAAGCGGTGCGGTACTACGCCAGGCTGATCTAGGTCGTTATTTCCACGCAATTCCGGAGGGAAACCGCTGCGCACTTTTCCCGGAATTGCTCTAGACGCGCATCCCGAGCCGCACCGCGTCGTAGATCGCGGCATGGATGTTGCGCGCCGCGACCGCGTCGCCGATGCGGTACAGGATGAAGCTCGCCCCGCTGTCTGTCGCCGGGAAAACGTCACCATCGCCCGAAACCAGTCGCTCGTAGTCGATAGCACCTTTGTTTTTGGACAACGGCTTCAGCGACAAATAGAGGTCGTCCAGCGGCAGCGTGCCGTGCTCGACCACAACCTGGTCGACACGGCGCTCGCCGCGCCAGCCTTCCGCAAAGTCCGAAGACAGCACTGCGACGAGCAGGTTGCCTTCGCGGCGCACCGAATGCAGGCGCGTGTTGATGGTGATCGTGACGTCCTTTTCGTGAAACGCGCGCATGTAGGGCACGTGGTTCATGCCGCCCATTTCCGGGGCGAAGAAGCGCTCCGGGGAAAGCAACTCCAGTTTCGCGCCCGCATTGGCGATCAGTTCTGCAGCCGTCATGCCCTGATGGCCGCCATTGTCGTCGTAGAGCAGCACATTCTCCGCCGGCTTGACCGCGCCTGAGACGATATCCCAGCTCGATGTGACGAGATCGTCACCTGCTTTCAGCGGAGGGTTCTGCGGCAGGCCGCCGGTCGCGATGATGACGATATCCGGCGAGAGCGAAAGAACATCATCCTGTTCCGCCCAGACATCATAGCGGATGTCGACGGCAAGCCTTTCGAGTTCCGCCAACCGCCAGTCCACGATGCCGATCAGTTCGCGCCGGCGCTGGTTCTGCGCTGCGAGCCGCACCTGCCCGCCGGCTTGCCCGGAAGCTTCCAGGACCGTCACCTTGTGCCCGCGCTCGGCGGCAACGCGCGCCGCTTCCAGTCCTGCGGCGCCGGCGCCGACCACAACAACCCGCTTCGTCGCGCCCTGCGTGCGGACGATGATCTGGGGAATCGTCGCCTCGCGCCCGGTCGCGGCATTGTGGACGCACAGCGCTTCACCGCCCTCGTAGATGCGGTCGAGGCAGTAGGTCGCGCCGACACACGGCCGTATCTCGTGTTCGCGCCCTTCCATGACCTTCCGCACGATATGCGGATCGGCGATGTGGGCGCGCGTCATGCCGACCATGTCGAGCTTGCCGGACGCAATGGCGTGGCGCGCCGTCGCGACATCGGAGATGCGCGCCGCATGGAACACGGGAAACTTCGTCGCCTCCCTCACCGCGCCGGCAAAGTCGAGATGCGGCGAGGAGCGCATGCCCATGATCGGGATGACCTTGGTCAGCGCCGCGTCGGTCTCGATGGAGCCGCGAATTATGTTCAGGAAATCGAATTTACCCGAGGCAGCCAGGCGACGCGCGATCTCCACGCCTTCTTCCTTCGACAGTCCGGCAGCGAAATCCTCGTCCGCCACCATCCGGATGCCGACGATGAAATCCTTGCCGACGGCGGCGCGCACGGCATCGATGACGCGCCATGTGAAGCGCAGGCGGTTTTCAAGCGAACCGCCATATTCATCGTCGCGATGGTTGGTCGCAGGCGACCAGAAGCCGTCCATCAGGTGGCCGTAAGCCTCGAACTCGATGCCGTCGAGCCCGGCTTCTTTCATGCGCTGCGCGGCCGACGCGTAGTCCGCGACGATGCGCTCGATATCCCAGTCCTCGGCAGTCTTGGGAAACGCCCGGTGCGCGGCTTCGCGAACCGGAGAGGCGCTGAGTACGGGCAGCCAGTCCGCCTTGTTCCAACCGGTTCGCCTTCCGAGATGGGTAAGCTGGATCATGACCTTGCAGTCGTGCTCGTGGCAATCATCCGCAAGCTCGCGCAACCAGCGCACGATCTCGTCGCGATAGGCCTGAAGATTGCCGAAGGCGGCCGGGCTGTCGCGCGACACCAGCGCCGAGCCAGCCGTCATCGTCAACGCCATGCCGCCCTTCGCCTTTTCGGCATGGTAGAGCCGGTAGCGCCCCTTAGGCATGCCGTCTTCGGAATAGGCTGGTTCGTGGCTCGTCGACATGACGCGGTTCTTCAGCGTCAGGTGCTTCAGTTGAAATGGCTGCAGGATGGGGTCGGCGTTCATAGGCTATTCCCTGGGTCTCATCCCTGGCAGACGTCAATCTTAGGCGTCACCGGACAGGATGCGCGATGCGCAAGAGCGTCCCGCTGCGACGCATTTCGACCTTCGGCGTTCAGCTACTCGCACTGAAAGCGGCTGAGCGCCCAGTCCTTGGACATCGAGGCAATGTCGGAGATGCGCCAGCGGCCGCCTATGTCCTTCAGCCGCCACTGCACGGCCTGTTCCTGCCCTTCTGCCATGAACTTTGCGACAACGGTCGCGTCGTTTTCGGTGATCAGTTCCTCGAGCTTCAGGGTAGCCACGACCTCGGCTGGATCGAATTTCGTGTCGTTGAACGGCAGCGATGGGTCGAGGCAGCCTTCCTCGCCGCCCTGCCGTATCTCGTCGTTGAGGTTCAGCACCTTGCGCGCCGGATCGATGAAATTGCCCCTTGCCGACTGCTCGAGTTCGAGTCCTGGCTGAAGATAGAACGGCCGGACAACCTCGCTGGCCGGTCCGGCAAAGGCAGCCTCCGCGCCGATCGAACATATCAAGCCCAGTCCTGCTCCCATCGCACTTCGCATGATCGCCCCCCGGCTCGCGCACCGCTCTGTTCCCTAGTTCAGGGGCAGCCGGCGGTACCTTCCCGGCATGCCCGGATCATGAAAGTGCCCCATCGGACCATGCTCGGTAAAGTGGGTCGCCCATTTCTTCATCGCAGCCGGATCGAGTTCAACGCCAAGCCCGGGTCCCTCCGGCACCCGCACCGTGTTGTTCTTCTGCCGGAACGGTCCGTCCCTGATCACATCGCCGACCTGCCAGTGGAACAGTGACTGCGACGCCTCTGTGATCCACTGGGTAGCCGCCGTGACGTGCAGATAGGCAGCGGTCATGATGCCGAGATCGTTCGAATAGCACCAGAAACCCTTGCCCATGGCCTCGCAGGCGGCGATGAACTTGAGCGTCTTCGACAGTCCGCCGAGAACGGCGAAATTGCACACGAAGGTGTCAGGCGCGCCGAGCGCGACCGCGCGCCGGAGATCGGGCACGTGAGTGGAAAACGGGATGCGCGAGTGCTGGCGCAAAGCCGCCATTTCCTCGAAGGTCGCGACCGGATCCTCGTAGTTGCGGATGTTGTAGGGCTCGATCTCGCGCAGGATCCACCGCGCCGCCGTCAGCGACCACTGCATATTGGAATCGAGCTTAAGCTGCGCGTCCTCGCCGAGCGCCTCGCGCAGCATGCGCACCGTCCTGATCTCCAGCGCCGGGTCGCCCATGATGAGCTTGCCCTCGAAGATGGTCGAGCCGTGCTCCTCGCGCATGCGCAGGCAGTAGTCGACGATCGCCTCTGGCGTCATCTGCCCACCTGACCCCTCGTGCTCGGGGCGGAAGGCGAAATATTCCGAGAAGGGAATGTCCTTGCGAACCGCGCCTCCGAGAGCCTTGTAGAGCGGTTCACCATGAACCTTGCCGCGTATGTCCCAGAGCGCCAGCTCCACCGAACCGAACGCCACCGAAGCCGCGTTCTCCCCTGTATTGGCGGTGATCTGCCATGGCGGCACGCAACGGCTCTCGCAGTCGGCGATATCAAGCGGGTCTGCGCCGATCAGCGCCGGCGCGATCTCGGCCTTGACCACCTCGCCGAAGTGCCACCACGGTGCCTCTCCTAGGCCGACGACGCCCTGGTCCGTCTCCACCTCGATTATCGACTTCGAAGCGCCGCCGTAGAGACCGGCCGTCCATCAGAACGGAGCATCGAGGCGGGACGTTGACGTGGGTGACCTTGATCCCGGTGATCTTCATCTCAGTACCAAGCGTCCTGCATGGATGCTTTCTTACGTTCAATGAAATCCTTCAGGGCGTCGTCGATCGCCTCGTCCAGCGGCGGCGCCTGGTATTCGGCGAGCGCGCGCTTCCAGCGCCGGTTGGCGCGGATCGCCGCGTCTTCCGAGCCCGCCGCCTCCCATTTCTCGAACGGCTCGTTGTCGGCGATCTCGCTGTCCCAGAAGGCAGTCTCGTAGTTCTGCATCGTGTGGGCGCAGCCAAAGAAATGGCTGCCCGGACCAACCTCGCGGAAGGCCTCCAGCGCCAGCTCGTTGTCATCGATCTTCACGCCGTCGAGATAGGTATGCAGCGCGCCGCAGAAGTCGGCGTCCATGACGAATTTCTCGTAGGACATGGAGAGAAGCCCATCGAGGAAACCTGCCGAGTGCAGGATGAAGTTCGCGCCGCAATGGACGGCGGCCAGCATGGACATGGTGCCCTCGTTCATTGCATGCGCGTCCGGCAGCTTCGACGTCGTGAAGTTGCCGGAGCAACGCAGCGGCAGGTTCAGCCGCCGCGCCAGTTGGCCGACCACCATCGAGCCGATTGCCGGCTCCGGCGTGCCGAAGGTCGGCGAACCTGAGCGCAGCGACATCGAGGACAGGAAGTTGCCGAAAATCACCGGCGCTCCCGGCCTTTCGAGCTGCGTCAGCGCGCAGCCGGCCATGGTTTCGGCAAGCGACTGGGCGATCGCGCCGGCATTCGTCACAGGCCCCATCGCGCCGCCGAGGATGAACGGCACGATGACAGCCGCCTGGTTTGCGCGGGCATAGGCGCGCAGCGCTGTCGTCATCGTCGCGTCCCAGACGAGTGGCGAGTTCACGTTGACGTTGCCGAGGATCACGCAGTTCCGGTTAACGAAGTCCTCGCCGAAGACGATGCGCGCCATGTCGATGGAATCCTCGGCGCGGCTTTCGGCCGTCACCGAACCCATGAAGGGACGGTCGGAATACTTGATATGGCTGTAGACCATATCAAGGTGGCGCTTGTTCACGGGAACGTCGACCGGCTCGCAGATGGTGCCGCCAGAGTGGTGCAGCCATGGCGAAGATTGCGCCAGCTTCACGAAATTCCCGAAGTCCTCGATGGTGCCGTAGCGGCGGCCCTTGTCGAGATCCATCACGAAAGGCGACCCGTAGGCGGGTGAGAAAACAACGCTTTTTCCGCCGATGATCACCGAATTGGCCGGGTTGCGGGCGTGCTGGGTAAACTCGGCCGGCGCGGTCTTGAGGAGCTCGCGCAGCATGCCCGGCTCGAATTTTACGAGGACACCGTCGATCTTCGCGCCGGCGCGCTTCCAGTGGTCGAGAGCCACAGGATCGTCCCGAAATTCGATGCCGATTTCAGCAAGGATGCGGTCTGCCGTCGCTTCGATGCGAACAAGGCTTTCTTCCGAGAGGATGTCGTAGGTCGGGATGTTGCGGAGGATGTAAGGCCTTCCGAGACCTTCCGGGCCATGCGAGCGCAGCTCGCGTCGCGCGCTGCGGCCTCCGCGCTCTCGGCGTTTTGAGGGTTCCTGCGCCAGTGCCGTCGCTGCGTCGCTCATGTTCACCCCGATCAGTTGAACTCACGCTAGCGCCCCGTAACCCGCCTGTGACGCTGGAAAATCCTGATCATTTGTATAAGCTGTGTTTATGCAAACCCTCCGACAGCTGCTCCCCTCCGCCGGCGCGCTCATCGTCTTCGAGGCGGCCGGCCGGCTGTCGTCCTTCACCGCCGCCGGGCGCGAGCTAGGCATGACGCAGGCCGCCGTCTCCTATGCTGTCAAGGGAATCGAGGATCAGCTCGGCGTCCAGCTCTTCCAACGCAGGCACCGGCAGGTGCGGCTGACCGAGGCGGGCGAGCGCTTCTTCGCCGACGTGACGCTCGGCCTCACCCACATCCGCAAATCGGCCGAGGAGATGCGGGCGCTAGCCGCCGGCCGCCACGTCACGCTGTCGGCTTCCACCGCCTTTGCCTCGTTCTGGATGATGCCGCGCCTGCAAAAGCTGCGCGACGACCTGCCCGGCATCGACCTGCGTATCCAGACCGCCGACCGCGACCTCGACCTGGTCGCCGAGACCATCCCGCTCGGCGTGCGCGGCGGCACGCCCGAGGAGTTCCCCGACTACGAGATGATGCGGATCGCAGACGAGGAGATCGTCGCCGTGGCCGGGCCGTCCTATCTCGCACGCGCCGGCACGCCGGCTGCGCCGGCCGAGCTTCTCTCGCACCGGCTGATCCATCTGGAGGAACCGTTCCGCCGGGCGGCCGATTGGCGCGAATGGCTTGGCTCGGCGGGCGTCGCCGGCGCGCCGCCGCGCGGGCTGGTCATCAACGACTATGCGCTGGTGATCCAGGCCGTGATGGAGGGTGAAGGCATAGCGCTTGGCTGGCGGCATCTTACCGAGCGGCTGCTGTCGCGCGGGCTGCTGGTGCGGGTGACCGACCATTCCATGACCATGGAGGCCGCGTTCTATGTCGCCTGGCCGAAGAACCGCCCGCTGAACGATGGTGTGCGCCGCGTGCGCGACTGGCTGGTAGCGAACGCGTAGCCGGACTGGCACGATCGGGGGATCGCAAGCCACCGGACCTGCCCGCCGCCTCGAATCCCTGTATAATCAGCCCATGCCCATCCGCCATCTTTCCGAAACGATGATCAACCAGATCGCCGCCGGCGAAGTCATTGAGCGTCCGGCAAGCGTGGTGAAGGAACTGGTCGAGAACGCGCTCGATGCAGGGGCCTCACGCATCGAGGTTGCGACCGGTGGCGGCGGGCTGTCTTTGTTGCGTGTGGTGGACGACGGCGGGGGGATCGCCGCCAGCGAACTGATGCTGGCGGTCGCGCGCCACTGCACCTCCAAGCTGTCCACCGACATCCACGACATCCGCTCGCTCGGTTTTCGCGGCGAGGCCCTGCCCTCTATCGGCTCGGTATCCCGGCTGGCGATCCGTTCGCGCACGCCGGAAGCTGACGCGGCAGCCGAGATTTCCGTCGATGGCGGCCGCGTTTCCGCCGTGCGTCCCGCCGCCGCCAACCGGGGCACATCGGTCGAGGTGCGCGATCTCTTCTTTGCGACGCCGGCCCGTCTCAAGTTCATGAAGGGCGAGCGCGCCGAGAGCTCGGCCATCACCGATGTGGTGAAGCGCATCGCCATCGCTTTCCCCGCCGTGCGCTTCACGCTGTCGGGGACCGACCGGTCGACGCTGGACCTGCCGGCAACGGACGACAGCGATGAAGGCTATCTGCGCCGCATCGCTCAGGTCATGGGCGATGATTTCCCTCAAAACGCACTCGCCATCGATGCGCAGCGCGAGGGCGTGACGCTGGCCGGCCACGTCTCCATCCCGTCGTACAGCCGCGCCAACGCCTTGCAGCAATATGCTTATGTGAACGGCCGGCCGGTGCGCGACAAGCTGATCGCGGGCGCTATTCGCGGCGCCTATGCCGATGTGATGGCCCGCGACCGCCACCCGGTCACCGTGCTGTTCCTGACGCTCGATCCGGCGCTGGTGGACGTCAACGTGCACCCGGCCAAGGCCGACGTGCGGTTCCGTGACCCCGGCCTCGTGCGCGGGTTGATCGTTGGTGCGATCAAGCAGGCGCTGGCGGGCGCCGGCATCCGCCCGGCGACATCAGGCGCGACCAGCCTCGCCGGCGCATTCCGGCCGGGCGCGGCGGCATACGGACATTCAGGACCGGCGAATGGCCACCGCAGTTTCGACCCCGCCTTCCGCGCCTCGACCTCCGGCTACGACCCCGCGCAATCCCCCTACAGGCCGCTCGGCCAGGGCTTGGCTGAAGCCGCGCAGGCGGTATTCGACACCGGACCCGTCGCCAGCGCCGACGCCCGCGCTGGAACCGCTTCGCTGGACGAAACGCTGCTTGGCATGGAACTCGGTGCGGCGCGCGCGCAGGTGCATGAGAACTACATCGTGGCACAGACGCGCGACTCGCTGGTCATCGTCGACCAACACGCGGCGCATGAACGTCTGGTCTACGAGGCGCTGAAGAACGCGCTGCATGCGCGGCCGATGCCTGCGCAGATGCTGTTGCTGCCCGAAATCGTCGACCTGCCCGAAGACGACGTCGAGAGACTGGCGATGCATGCCGAGACGCTCTCCCGATTCGGCCTCGGTATCGAGCGTTTCGGCCCCGGCGCGGTCGCGGTGCGCGAAACGCCGGCCATGCTCGGCGAGACCAATGTCGGGCAATTGATCCGCGACCTCGCCGACGAGATCGCCGACAACGACACGGTCGACAGCCTCAAGGCGCGGCTCGACCGCATCGCATCGACCATGGCCTGCCATGGCTCCGTCCGCTCCGGCCGGCTGATGAAGGCAGAGGAGATGAACGCCCTGCTGCGCCAGATGGAGGCAACGCCGGGGTCGGGCACCTGCAACCACGGACGTCCCACCTATATCGAGCTCAAGCTCGCCGACATCGAACGCCTGTTCGGGAGGCGATGAGTTCTCCCCAAATCGGCCAGAATCTGCATCATTGGTGTCTAAGGGCAAATCTGGGGGTCTCTTGCGCACAATCTTGGGCTTTTCATCTCTCGTCGCCGCAACACTCGCGGGCTCGCCGTCAGTAGCCGCGACGGAAATCACCTTCGACGATATGGCCTGCGCCGCGGAGCGCGCGGTCTACACGCTGAAGAGCAACCCGGCGTTCAGCGCAGGCTTCATCCCGGCGAAGCACTTCGCCAGCACGCCATCCAACCTCTACTTCTGGATCAAGTCGCCGCAGCGCACCTATTGGTTCACCTTCGGCATGGGCGTTGGATACACCGGCATTTCGCTGGGTCCGGTCGGTGATCCATATGTGGCTGACGGGGGCGACCCGGACAACGGGCCGGTAGACATCGAACCGGACGACACCAGCACCCATTCCCTGCGCATCTACCCGATGCAGCGTGATTTCACGGTGCTCGAAAACCCGCCAAATGCAGGCGATCCGGCCCCGGATGTTTGGTTCGCACCCGAAATTGGCTCCGTCCTCTGGTATTCGCCGCGCGACGTGACGCTGGACGAGACCGCCGAGAGGGACCCGATGGAGCGCGGGGTGTTTATTCGCACCGGCTGTCTGGACAGCGCTCCACCGCCCGCCTTGCCTTGAGCGCAAGGTCGGCGGCTTGACCTGTCCCGGGATTTGTGGCGGAACAAGGCGATGATGAACCGTTTCGAAGGCCCCGGCGCACGGGAAGCCCGCATCCGCTACCTCGATGGCGATTTCCAGGTCACCAGCCCGGGCGCGTTCGTGCGCTGCGCCGTGACCGGAGAATCCATCCCACTCGACGAACTGCGCTACTGGAGCGTCGCACGCCAGGAAGCTTATATCGACGCCGCGGCGTCGCTGAAGCGCGAGATGGAAGTCAATCCAGCGTTGGCCGGGCACGCCGCCTGACCCTCGCTTTCAGCGCGAAAGTCGCCTGTCGCGCCAGCTGTTCTGGGTTTCGGAGATAATGCGCCGCGTCGCATTGGCGTTTTCGAACACGGCGTCGATCTCGAGCACGTTGAGCTTGTCGATCAGTTCCGAGGGCGCGATGCCGTTGCGCAGCCGGGCGAAGTCCTTCGCCGTTGTGATCACCTCTAGGCCACCCTCGCGGGCGGTCGTCACCAGATCGGTCAGCTCGCCGTTGGAATAGAAGTGATGGTCCGGGAAGGATCGAGACGTCACGATCTCGCCGCCGGCGTTGGCGACCGTCGCGAAGAACTTTTCCGGATGGCCGATGCCTGCGAATGCCAGGAAACGCCTGCCGGCGAATTTCTCCGCGCTACGCGCCTTCAGCCATGCCTCGAAGATCGGCTTTCCCGCGCGCGCAGCCTGCCTGACGACCGTCTCGCCCGCCTGGTCGTCGCCCATCCGCACGATGCCGGTGGCCAGGCGCACCTGGTCGATGAGCGGCGCACGCAAGGGACCGCCGGGCAGCACATGGCCGTTGCCGATGCCATAGCGTCCGTCAACCACCACCAGCGCATAGTCCATATGGATGTGCGCGCTCTGGAAGCCGTCATCCATGATGATGAAATTGCAGCCGCGGTCGAGCAGAAGATTCGCCCCGGCGACCCGGTTCGGCGTCGTTGCGGTCAACGCGTGATCGGAAAGCAGAAGCGGCTCGTCGCCGACCTGCCGCGCGCTGTCCTGCTTGCGGTCGACCACGTGCGGCTCGTGGATCGTCCCGCCATAGCCGCGCGACAGGAAGCCCGGCGTCAGGTTCATCTGCTTGGCTTGCTTGGCCAGCGCGATGGCGACCGGCGTCTTGCCTGTGCCGCCGACCGTGAAGTTGCCGACGCAAAGCACGGGGACGTCGAGCCTTTCGCGGCGGGCGTTGACCATTCTGCGGCGCGCGATCGATCCGTAGACGCGCGAGACCGGATAGAGCGCGCGGGCGCGCCAGTCCGTTTTCTCCCACCAGAACGGAGGCGCTTCTGCGGCCATGTTTCTAACGTGTCCCCCTCAGACGCGACTTGACGATCAGCGGCTGGATAAAGGGCTCCAGCGCCTTCATCGTCTTGCCCAGCGCGCCGCGCATTTCCTCGACCGTCGCCACGCCGGCCGCCATCATCCTGCGGCGCGGCGCATCGTTGAGCAGCAGGAAGTTGATCGCGCCCGCTAGCATGTCGCGGTCGGCTACCAGCTTGGCTGCGCCGCCGTCGATCAGCCTTTGATAGGCCTCACGGAAATTCTGCACGTTGCGCCCCGACAGGACGGCCGTTTCCAGCATCGCGGGTTCGAGCGGGTTCTGTCCACCTTCGGCCGTCAGCGAGCGCCCGACGAAGGCAACCTCGGTCAGCCGCAGATAAAGCCCCATCTCGCCGATGGTATCGCCGAGCAGGATGTCGGTATCGGAGCGTATGCGATCGCCTGAACTGCGCTTCACCACCTTCAGCCCCATCGCAGCGAATTCGGCGGCCAACGCCGGCGCCCTTTCAGGATGGCGGGGTACGATGATGGTGATCAGGCCGGGGTGGCGCGAGCGCAGCAGCAGATGGATATCCGCCGCCATCCGCTCTTCGCCATCATGGGTCGAGACTGCCGCCCATGTCGGACGCAGGCTAAGCTGGCGCGAGATGGTCTGCAGCGTGCGAACATCCACTGGCGGCGGGTTGGTATCGACCTTCAGATTGCCTGATACGGTAACTGGCCGCGCGCCGAGCGTCTCGAACCGCTCCGCATCCTGATCGGATTGCGCGACAACATGCGACAGGTTCTCGAACAGCGCTTCCGCGATGAAGTGCCGTTTCTGCCAAGCGTTGAAGGAACGCTCCGACAGCCGCCCATTCACGAGCACCTGCGGTATCCGCCTGAGCCCGAGTTCCATGATCGTCATCGGCCAGATTTCCGATTCGGCGATCAGAGCCAGGTCGGGCTGCCAGTGGTTAAGGAAGCGGGAAATGGCCGGCTTGAGGTCGAGAGGCACGAACTGGTGGATGATGCGGTCACCCAGCCGCTCGTCAGCGACCTGTGCTGACGTCACCGTGCCCGTGGTCAGCACGACATTGACGCCGAGGTCGAGGATGTTCTCGATCAGCGGTACGATGGCGATCGTTTCGCCGACGCTCGCCGCATGCGCCCAGATGAGCGGACCCTCGGGGCGGGGCCTGCCGGCGTAGCCCGAGCGTTCACGACGACGGTTAGGGTCTTCCTTGCCCTTCGTTGCGCGCCAGGCGACATAGGGACCGACGAGCGGAAAGGCGGCCGCGCCCGCGAACCGGTACGCTGCCAGTACAGTGCGGGCCCACTTCTCGCTCATGCGTCACCATCGGCAAGCGCATAGGCGTGGTCCGTCGTCGCGTTGAGCCGTTCCGTTACCAGCAGGCGCTTGCGCTCCAATTCAGCATCGTCAGCGTCCTTGGGCACGTAGATCAAGTCTCCGACGGCCACCGCTCCCTTGCCGAACGGCAGGAAGATGGTGGTCTTGTCCCAGCTTCGCTCGAGCACCTTTCGCCGGCTGGTCGCGAAGGCCATCGGAATGATCGGCCGTCCCGAGATTCGGGCCAGAAGGACTATCCCCAAGCCGGCCTCGCGTGGCGTTCCGTGCGGTATGTCTGCGATCATGCAGACGTTGTTGCCGTCATCAAGCGCCTTTTTCAGGGCAACGAGTGCGCGCGCCCCGCCCTTGTCCAGGCGATGCCCGTTGTCACGTCCTCCCGAGCCGCGAACGGCCCCGATTCCGAACTTCTGCACCACCATCGCGTTGAGCTCAGCGTCGGCGCTGCGCGAGACCATCGCAACCAACCCGCGCTTGGGCGGATAGAAGACCGGGGCAAGGATATGCTGGCCGTGCCACAGGGCGATGATGAAGGGCTGCTCGTCCTCATAGACGTCGTAGAGATCGGTCGAGCCGGGGGCGAGCGGGTTGGTGCTCTTGATGAGACGCAACCCCTGGGCAATCAGCGACGTGATCGTCGCCTTGGCAAACCGGGACTCGACCAGCGGTCCGCGAACCTTCGTCCAGAAGGCTTTGCTGCGGCGCGAAGCGGGCCCGCTGGCCGCAGGCCGCTCAGCCGGCTCTGCTGTAGTCTGGTCCTCCATGCTTATTCCGATCCGCCGCCCTTCGCCTCCGGGTCGAGCAGCCGGTGCAGATGGACGACGAAGTAACGCATGTGCGCGTTATCTACGCTGGCCTGGGCCTTGGCCTTCCAGACGGCGTGGGCGGTCTTGTAATTCGGGTAGACACCGACGATGTCCAGCGCGTCGAGGTCGCGGAACTCCGTGCCCCCGAGCTTCTTCAACTCGCCGCCGAATACGAGGTGCAGAAGCTGTTTTTCACTCTCGCTGCCGGACATTGTCTTGATCCTGACTGTTTTGCCGCCTGTCTAGCGCATCGATCCGGAAATCGGAATCGATTTGTGACGAGCCGCGCCGACCAAAGTTCGTGCCGCTGCGTCATCACGAAGAATATCGCATGGGTCGCGCACTATCCGAAGAATCGTACGCTTTTCAACTGTTTCCGTTCAGGCTTCGCCGCGAATGGCGCGGATCATGGCCCCGAGAAGTTCACCACTCCCAGCGACGAGCGAACCGTGGACCGTCTCGCGGCCGCCATAGGTCGGCGAAACGCCACCAGCATCGAGGATCGCCCCACCGGCTTCGTGCAGGATCAGGTCGGCCGCCGCGAGGTCCCAGTCCTGCGAGTTCGGCTTGATGAACGTCCCGTCGAGCCGGCCTTCGGCCACCATCGCTATGCGGTAGGCGAGCGACGGTATGTATTCCGACCGCTTCACCCGGTCCCTGAGGCCGGCCGGCATCGCGTTGATCATCGATACCGGGCCGCCGACCATGGCCGGCGATTGCGGCGCGCCGATGCGGAGGGGCTTGCCGTCCTTGAAGGCGCCCGCTCCGGCCGTCG
This sequence comes from Mesorhizobium quangtriensis, assembly GCF_040081925.1. NCBI lineage: Bacteria > Pseudomonadati > Pseudomonadota > Alphaproteobacteria > Hyphomicrobiales > Phyllobacteriaceae > Mesorhizobium > Mesorhizobium quangtriensis. Next base: position 294,988 of record NZ_JBEBMF010000003.1, on the reverse strand, counting down.
CCAGATATGTCTCGTTTTTCGCCGGGCATTCTAGCACGCCGACGAGCGGCCGACCACCTTCTGTCACCGCCGCCGAGACGCACCATTCGCGGCGTCCGTCCAGGAATCCGCGCGTGCCGTCGATCGGATCGATGATGAAAGTTCGGCGCGCCTTCAGCCTCGCGGCATCGTCCGCCGTTTCCTCGGATAGCCAGCCGTAATCGGGCCGCGCCGCAAGCAGCGTCTCGCGGAGGTACTTGTCGGCCGCGTAGTCTGCTTCGCTCACCGGCGAACTGCCGCCCTTCAGCCAGACCTCCGGGTTCTGGCGGAAATAGCCCATCGCGATCCTGCCTGCCTCGCGCGTCGCGTCTTTCAGAAGCGCAAGATCGGCGGCCAGATCAGCAGCCACTCCGGCGTCGATGGCGTGGTCAACTGCCGGCAAGGGTCATGCCTTCGATGAAGAGCGTCGGGCTCGCGGTTGCATGATGCCTGTCGAGGTCGCTGGCCGGAACCATCCTCATGAACATGTCCTTGAGGTTGGAGGCGATCGTCACCTCCGCGACCGGATAGGCAAGTTCGCCATTCTCGATCCAGAGACCGGAAGCACCTCGGCTGTATTCGCCGGTGATAATGTCGACACCCTGCCCGAACACCTCCGTGACGTAGAAACCGGTCTTCAGCGACTTGATGATGTCTTCCGGCGTGCGCTCGCCCGGCTCGATGGCAAGGTTCGTCGAAGAGGGCGATACCGATGACCCGCCGCGCGCGCCGCGTCCGTTGGTGACCAGGCCGAGTTCCCGCGCGGCCGAGGTGGACAGGAACCAGTGGTTCAGCACACCTTTCTCGACCATCAGCAGTCTTTCGCCGGCAACGCCCTCACCGTCGAACGGCCGCGACGCCTGTCCCCGCACGATACCGGGATCGTCGGTGACGGTAATGCCTGCGGATGCAACCTGCTGGCCCATCTTGTCGCGCAGGAAGCTGGTCTTGCGGGCGACCGAAGCGCCGTTGATCGCGCCTGCGAGATGCCCGGCGATGCCGCGCGCCACACGCGGGTCGAACACGACATCGACGGTCCCGGTCTTCGCCTTGCGGGCATTCAGCCTGCGAACGGTGCGCTCGCCAGCCTTGCGGCCAATCTCCTCGGCAGCCTCGAGGTCGGCAAAATGAATTCGCGACGAGTATTCGTAGTCGCGCTCCATGCCGGTCCCCTCGCCGGCGATCACGCTGGCCGAACGTCCGAAGCGCGAGCCGACATAATGTCCGACGAAACCATGCGATGTCGCCAGCACCATGCCGCCGAGCCCGGCGCTTGCGCCGCTGCCTCCGGAATTGGTGACGCCCGGCACCTCAAGCGCCGCCGCCTCGGCTGCCAGGGCCGCGTCGCGCAACTCGTCCGCCGAGACTTCGATGGGATCGTAAAGATCGAGATCGCGCACCGCCTTGGCCAGCAGGTTGGCGTCGGCAAGACCCTGATAAGGGTCTTCAGGCGAGACTTTCGCCATGGCCACGGCGCGTTCGGCCAGCGTCGCCGGATCGGACGAGGCAGTGGCGGAGATGCTGGCGACACGCTGGCCGACGAAGACGCGCAATGACACGTCGTCGCCTTCGGACGAATTCGTGCCTTCAACCTTTCCCAGCCGCACGGAGACGCTGGTCGAGCGACCGCGTACGGCGACCGCATCCGCCGCGTCGGCGCCCGCCCTCTTCGCCGCGTCGACAAGGGCGGCGACCTGGTCGGTCAGTCGCTTGGCGTCCGGTCCTTCATTCATCAAATTGTCCTGACGGCGTAAAATGGCGTTGCGCACCATCTATTGCGCCGACCCCGCTTCTGCAATGGCGGAACCGCCGCTTCAGGCCGCTTGCCTGGCCTTGACCGCCGCATCGACTGCCCATTTCAGCTCTTCCTTGATGCCGGCGGTTTCGGCCAGCAGAGCATCGATCTTGAGGAAATCCAGCACCCGGTACTTCGAGACCGGCGGCCGCAGCAGGATGTCGGGCCGGCATTTGTGCAGCGTGTTGGAAATGATCGACTGCATGAGCAGTTGCGTTGCGCCGAACATCAGGTCGACGGAGGTCGGCTTGCGGCCTTCCACCTCCTGCGGCGCGCCGACAACGTCGACGGCGATGACGATATCAGCCTTGCCGTGCAGCAGGTCGAATGGGACCGGGTTATAGATGCCGCCGTCGATGTAGGTGCGCCCGTCTTTCACCACCGGCGCGAACACTGCCGGGATCGCCGCAGAAGCCGCCAGCGCACCGCGCAGATCGCCCTGGGAAAAGATCTTAGCGTGATGCCCGTAGTAGTCTGTTGCAGTGACTTGCAGAGGGATTGCCAGCTCTTCGAAGCTTTTTGGAACATGATGCGGCAGGAAAGCGTGCAGGACGCGCTCGAGATTGAACTGTGCGACCTTCAGCCCGCCAACGATCTCGCCCAATGATTGCGGCCGCACGCTCCATATGCGGCTGACGATTTCCGCACGACGCGAGAGGATGGAGCGGGCATAGTCCTCGATCTGCTGTCCGGTCATCCCGGAGGCGACCGCTGCTCCCATGATCGCGCCGATCGAGCTTCCCGCAATCGCGACGGGTCTGATGCCGAGTTCATCCAGCGCTTCGATGGCGTGGATATGCGCAAGCCCGCGCGCGCCACCGCCGCCGAACGCCACCGCGAATGTCGGCCCTCCAGTTGAGCCGCCCTCCCGGCCGGCCGACGCCTTGTAATTCATCCCTTGGTCCCTTCCTCGAACGCCGGTCCGATCACGAGAATGGCGGGCTCGACGCTCAGAAGCTTCCTGGCGACCTCTTTCACCTGTTCAAGTGTCACGCCGTTTATGAGCGCGTCGCGACGCTGCATGTAGTCGATGCCAAGGTCTTCCTGCTGCAGCGAGAGCAAGGTTGCCGCAATCGCCTCAGAACTGTCCAGATTGTTCAGCGCGTAAGAGCCGATGATGTATTTCTTCGTCGCGGCGAGCTCCTTCTCGGTTGGCCCCTCCTCCGTCATGCGCCTGATGACGTCGCGGATGACGCCGAGGGTTTCGGGCGCGCGGTCGGAACGGGTTGCGGTCCTGATGACGAGGCCGGACGAATACTTGTTGGTCACCACGCCCGAGCTGACGCCGTAGGCCAGTCCGCGCTTTTCCCGGACCTCATTGAAAAGCCGCGACGAGAATGCACCGCCCCCGCCAAGAATCTCGTTCATCACGTAAGCAGGGAAGAAATCGGGCGACGAGCGGGCGACGCCCGGAAAGGCCAGTTGCAGCGATGTCTGCGGCAGGTCGTAATCGACCCGCACTTCCTGCCCAAGCTTGAGGTCGACCATCGGAACGGGCCGGAGATCCGCCTTTTCCGGCAGTTCGCCGAACAGGTCGTCCAGTTTCCGCTTCAGCGTCTCGGCGTCGATCGCACCGACCACCGACACGTTCAGCGTGTCCTTGGCGAAGATCGCCTTGTGATAGGCGCGCAGGTCGTCGACGGTGATGGTCGCCAGCGTTTCCTCTGTGCCGTCGTCGGGACGCGCATAGGGGTGGTCGCCATAAAGGGCTTCCTGCCATTTTACCTGGGCTGCGGTTTCCGGGTCGCGGGCATTCGCCACGATGCCGGCCACGATCTGTGCGCGGATACGGTCGATCGGCGCGGCATCGAACCTCGGTTGCTCGACTGCGAGCTTCAAAAGGTCGAGCGCCTCGTCGCGCCTGTCGGCCAGCATCCGCATCGACCCGTAGATCGTGTCTCGCCCGGCGCCAAAACGCATCTCGGCGCCCGCTTCGTCCAGCTTCGTCTGGAACGTGTCGGAATCGAACTCGCCCGCACCTTCATCGAACAGCCCGCTGATAAGCTCCGACAGGCCCTCCTTTCCGGGTGGGTCCTGTGTGTTGCCGCCCTGGAAGGAGAAGCGGATCGTGACGATCGGAACCGTGTAGTCCTCGACCAGCCAGGCGGTGATGCCCTTGTCACTCTTCACTTCCTGGATCGCCACCTCGGCGAATGCCGGAACAGGCGTGGCTGCGCCAAGCGCCAGGAGGAAGGCGAAGGCCGAAACCCGAGTCATTTGAAAGAGTTTTGTCATTTCACTCACGTCAGTTCTGAACGGGTTCGGCTGGCAGGAGATACCCCGTGACCGAGTTTCCGGCCTTGAGATACTTCGCTGCGACCTTCTGGATATCGGCGGCGGTCACCTTCCTGATCCGGTCGGGCCATTGCTGGACATCCTCGACCGTCCCGCCCGTGGCGAGTGACGCGCCGTAGATGTTGGCCATGGATGACTGGTTGTCACGCGCGAAGATCATCGAACGCACGAACCGGTCCTTCGCCGCCTCCAGCTCCCGCTCGCCGACGCCGTCCTTGACGATAGCGGCTATCTCCTCATCGACAGCCCGCTGCACTTCATCGAGCTTTGCGGTGCCGCGGGGCGCGCCGTAAACGGCGAATGAGGCCACATCGAGCCTCGTTCCGCTGAAATAGGCTCCCGCCGACGAGGCGAGGCCATTCTTCACCACCAGCGCCTGGTAAATACGGCTGCGCATGCCTCCACCCAGTATCTCGGACAGAAGGTCCAATGCCTCGGCCTCGCCGGGCTCGGCCGTGTTGTAGGAAGGTACCAGCCAGGTCTTGGAATAGCTCGGCGTCGTGACGCGCGGGTCGGTCAACGTCACAGTACGCGCGGTATTCTGCTCCGGCTCGGTCGGGCGCAGCCTTGGCGGCAGGTCCGGCCCGCGCTTCAGCTGCCCATAGGTCTTTTCGGCCAGCGCCCGCACCTCGCCGGCATCGACATCGCCAGCCACGATCAGGATCGCGTTGTTGGGCGCGTAGTACTGATTGTAGAATGCCACGGCATCGGTGCGGTTGAGCTGCTCGATCTCGTGCATCCAGCCGATCACCGGCACCCGATAGGGATGGTTCTGGTAGAGCGTCGCGTTGACCTCTTCCGAAAGCAGTGCCTCCGGGCTGGTCTCGATACGCAGTCGGCGCTCTTCCAACACGACGTCCCGTTCCGGCCCGATCACATTGTCGGTCAGGATGAGGTTGCGCATGCGGTCGGCCTCATACTCCATCATGCTTTCTAGCGCGTCCGGAGTGACCGTCTGGTAGTAAGCCGTGTAGTCGTTGGAGGTGAAGGCGTTCTCGCTGCCGCCGATCTCGGCGATCCTGGCGGCGAACTCGCCGGCCTTATGCTTTTCGGTGCCCTTGAACATCAGGTGCTCGAAGAAATGGGCAATGCCGGATTTGCCGGGCGGTTCGTCGGCGCTGCCGACCTTGTACCAAACCATGTGCGTGACGATCGGCGCGCGACGGTCGGGGATCACCACCACCTGCATGCCGTTGTCTAGTATGAAGCTGGAGATTTCGTTTTCGACCTGCGCCTGTGCGACGGGCGTCGCCGTGGCAGGTGTCGTGTCCGCGTGCGCTGTCCCCGCCAGACCCGTCGACAGGATCAGGAGGGCCGCGCCAAGCCGCAGCCTCCGGCCCAAAAAGCTCTTCGATTCCATATCTGCTCCGCTGATTTGCGCGCGAAACTACAGGGAACGGCCCGCCGCCTTAAGTTAATTGTTGGTCATGTGGGCGGGAAAAGAGGCCGAATTCAGTTCGCTTCGATGAAGCGGACCGTCGTCTCGCCGTAGTTGCGTTCGTCGAGGACGGAAAAACCCTCGCCCGGCGCGAACAACGCCGAACTGGTCTCTTCCACGACGCACAGCGCGCCGGGTGCAAGCCAGCCCCCCTTGCGCGCCGAACTCAAGGCCAGTTCGCCCAGGCCCCTGCCATAGGGCGGATCGGCAAACAGCAGCCCGAAGGGCGCGATGGTTCCCGCATCGCCCAGACCGGTCGCGTCGCGCCGAAATATCTTGGTGCGACCGACCAGCCCGAAGGATTCCACGTTGGTGCGGATCAGCCCGCGTCCCTCCGTCGAATCCTCGATGAACAGGCAGTGCGCCGCGCCACGCGACAGCGCCTCGATGCCCAGCGCGCCCGTGCCGGCGAAAAGGTCGAGCACGCGCGCGCCTTCGAGTTTGTCGGCGAAACGATGCGCCAGCACGTTGAAGACAGCCTCCCGCGTCCGGTCCGTCGTGGGTCGGATGGACTGGCTGCGCGGCGTGGCGAGCGGACGCCCGCGAAATTCACCGCCGACGATGCGCATCGCCTAGCTGCGTCCCCCACCGCGCGGCCCTCGCGGACCGCCCTTGCCGGGACCATTGCGAGTGCTGTGAGGCCTGTCGCCCTCACGAGGCTTGCGTGGGCCGGGTTTGCCGAAGGGTTTTTTCGTTGCCCGCCTTGCTTCTACCTCAGCCTTCTCGGCCGCAGCGCGTCCGGCACCAATCGGCCTTGCGCCGGGGGCCATCCAGACATTCGCCTTGCGCTGTCCGGGCGGCTCGATCGGGCGCTGCTCGCGCTCGCGCTTTCCGCCGCGCGACGGCCTAGGGCTACCCTTGTCGGCGAAGGAGGCGAACCGGTCGGGCCGTTCGCCGAACTTGGCCGGTCGCTCAGGTCGCTCGCCGCGTTCCAGTTTCGGGCGCTCCGGCCTTTCTCCGCGCTCGAATTTCGGTCGGTCGGGCCGGGTCGAAAGCTTTCCCAGAGCCTCGTCGCGCGCGCCTTCGCGACGCTGGCGTTTCTTGATCAAGCCGCCCTCGCCGATCCTGCCACGCTCACCGTCGCGCTTGAACTTCGGACGCTCCTCCAACGGCTCGGACCTCGATGACTCGCGCCGCACCGGGTGGTTGGAGAACTGGTTGACGATGGGCGCTTCGAAATTCGCGCCCGATTCCTCGACCAGCCGCTCTCCGAGCTGGTCACGCAGCATGCGTCCCTTGATCTCCAGCACATGCCCTTCCGGCAATTCGCCGAGCTGGAACGGCCCGTAGGAAATGCGGATCAGCCGGGTCACGTCGAGGCCGAGCGCGCCAAGGATGTTCTTGACCTCGCGGTTCTTGCCTTCGCGCAGGCCGATCGTCAGCCACGCATTCGTTCCCTGCTCGCGATCCAGCGACGCCTCGATCGCGCCGTAGAACACGCCATCCACAGCGATGCCGTCCTTGAGGCCAGCAAGTGCCTTCTCCTCGACCTTGCCATGCACGCGTACGCGATAGCGCCGCAGCCAGCCGGTGGCCGGAAGCTCCAGCACGCGAGCCAGCCCGCCATCATTGGTCAGCAGCAGCAGGCCCTCGGTGTTGATGTCGAGGCGGCCGATGGTCATCAAGCGCGGAAGATCGGTCGGCAGCGCGTCGAAGACGGTCTTGCGACCCTCGGGATCGCGGTTGGTGGTGACTATACCGGCAGGCTTGTGGAACAGGAAAAGCCGCGTGCGCTCGATCGCCGGAATTTCGGTTCCGTCCACCTCGATCTTGTCGTTCGCGGTGACGTTAACGGCGGGCGAATCCAGCTTGCGGCCGTTAACGCTCACACGGCCCGCCGCGATCAGGTCCTCGGCATCCCGGCGCGAGGCGATACCGGCCCGCGCCAGACGTTTCGCGATGCGCTCTTCAGATACCCCTTCAACAGCCTCAGCGCTTTTGGCGAATGGCTTTCGTGGACCGTCGTCATGGCTTTTCGAGCCATAGGAACGACGCTGCCCCTCATGGCTCTTCGAGCCAAACGACCTTGCGCCGTCCCGGCGCGGACGTTCCGCGCCACCGGCTTCAGCACCCTGAGGGCGGGGCTTCCATTCGCGCCGTGGGCGTTCCGCACCGCCGGCTTCAACACCTTGCGGACGTGGCTTCCACTCGCGCCGTGGGCGTTCCGCACCGCCGGCTTCAGTGCCTTGCGGACGTGGCTTCCACTCGCGGTGCTCGCCGCCGCCGGCCGAACGTCCTCCGCTTTCGCGGTCGGGCCGCTTGCCAAAAGGCTTGCCTTTGCCCGCGGCGCGTTTGACAAAAGGCTTGCCATCGCCACGCGCGCCGTCGGGCTTGAAGGTGCGTGGCCCACGGTCCGCTCTGGCATCGCCCTCGGAGCGCTCAGGTCGCGCATATGGCCGCTTTGACCTGTCCGAACCTTGCTCGCCGTCGCTCTTCTCGAAGCGCTTCTTGCCTCCGTCGGCTCGAAACGGCTTGCCGCCCTTTGGCGGTCCCTTGCGGAAGTCGTCCGGCCTGCGTCCCGGTGCGCCCGGTTTCGACCCGCCGGGCTTCTTTCCGCGGTTGCGGGGGCGATTGTTGTCTCGTTCGTCGTTCATGTGGCCTTTGCCTCTTTGGGCGCGTAGATAACAGGATCGTTTCAGCCTTGCGAGGAAATAGAGATTGGTTGCCGGCCGCACGAATTTCATGGGCGAAGCGCTCGCCGAGGCCGAGGCAGCCGGCCGACGCGGCGAAGTGCCCATCGGCGCAGTGCTAGTAAACGGTGGCGACATCGTCGCGCGTGCCGGCAACCGAACCCGCGAACTCTCCGACTCTACCGCTCACGCCGAGATGCTGGTCATCCGCGAGGCTTCGCAAAAGCTCTCCGCCGAACGCATCGGCGAGGCGGACCTCTACGTCACGCTCGAACCGTGCACCATGTGCGCCGGCGCGATCTCGTTCGCACGTATACGCCGCCTCTATTTCGGCGCCACTGACGAAAAGGGTGGCGGGGTCGTCAGCGGCGTACGATTTTTCGCCGCGCCGACATGCCATCATGTTCCGGAGGTCTATTCGGGTTTGGGCGAACGGGAGTCCGCCAACCTGCTCAGGACGTTCTTCAGCGAACGCCGGTGAAGCCTGGACCTTTAGTTGGCGCTAGAGCCAAGGAATATAGTCCTTGAAGGTTTTCTTGCCGCCGGCTTTTGCTTCTGCCTTCAGGCGGCGCTGCTTCTGATATTCGGGCTCGCCCAGATCGTCGGTCGCGGCCGTAGCGGCCGGCTGGCGATAGTCAAGTGGCGGCTCGGTCAAAGTCCTGCGTACCGTCGGGCTACCCTGCATCGCAACAGCCTTTGCCTGCCGGGCCTTGGCGCCGAGTGCATTGAGGTTTTCTGCTTCGCCGGCTTTGGCAACGCCAGATTCCGAACTGCGTCCCGACGTGCCGAGCTTCGTGTTCTTCGAGGCACCGCCTGGCGACGTGCCCAGATCATTCACGATGCCGGAGTTCCAATTCGGATCGTCCTGATTCTCGGTCGCCTCGGCGCGAAGGCGTGCGCGTCGCTGTTCCGGCGACTCGGGCCACTGACCGGCGTCGGCGGTGACAATGCTATCCTGCGGTGCCGGAAGCTCCGTAGTCGGCTTGGTCGGCTTGACCAGTTCCGCGCGGGGTGCGTACTCGGCGCTCGTCCTCTTCGGCGCCATCGACAACATGCCGCTGATATCCGATGCAAGCTGCTCGTTGGCGCTGACGCCCGTGCCGTATGTCGGCGAACTCATGCAGCCCGACACAACCAGGCCGGATACGAGTAGCGGCGCGGCAACGATCATCCGTGCGCCAAAACGTTCCTTCATCGACACCAGTCCCACTAAAAACCACCTCTCCGTCGGCCGAACAGTCGCCCAGCCGCGCATCCTGCGCATATCGGACGGAAATCCGGCGACAATTTGTCGGCCGGATTGTCCAATGTTTACCTTAAGGGTCCGTCAAGGGCAACTTTGCGCCCCGCAACGTCCCATCACGGATGCGTCAGAGACGCCCGAGCCGCCGCAATTCATGCAGCACTTCAGCATCGCGCGCGGACACGTCCGGGAACGCCGGATCGTCGCCGACATCGGCCGTGTAGCGCCAGGAGCGAGCGCATTTCCGCAAGCCCCGATCCTCGGCATTCTCAACCAAAACCGCTACGCCCGGAACGTCCGGCAGCATGAAAGCGCCCGCCGGAGCCTGATGGTCCGTGATGTCCAGCCCGCTCGTAATGGCAACCTCGGCCATGTCGACGCCGGCGATCGCTTCCTTTAGTGCCCCATCTGTCAGGTAGACCACCGGGACGGCTTCGAGCGACGCGCCGATTGTCTTCTTCGCTCGCTCGATCTCCAGCGCGCCGGTGACGGCACGGCGCACGTCCTTCACCTTCTCCCACTTGGCCGCAAGCCCATCGTGTCGCCAATCGGCCGGAATCGCGGGGAACTGCTCCAGATGCACGGATTCCTTGCCCGGATAGCGATCCAGCCACGCTTCCTCGGTGGTGAAGGGCAGCATCGGGGCCAGCCAGGTGACGAGGCACTCGAAGAGGTGCCTGACCACCTGGACCGAAGCCTTTCGCTTGAGGGTCGATGGGCCTTCGCAGTAGAGCGCGTCCTTGCGGATATCGAAATAGAAGGCCGAGAGCTCGACATTCATGAAATCGAGCAGCGAGCGCGTCACCCGCTTGAAGTCGAAGGCGTCATAGCCGGCCCGCACGACCTGATCCAATTCCGCCAGGCGGTGCAGCATCAGCCGCTCCAGTTCCGGCATCTCCGCCAGCGGAACCGTCGCGCCGTCGTCATGCGCCAGCGTGCCCAGCATCCAACGGATGGTGTTGCGCAGCTTGCGGTAGGCGTCGATGTTGGTCTGCAGGATGGTCTTGCCGAGCCGCTGGTCCTCCCAGTAATCGGTCGTCACCACCCAGAGGCGCAGGATGTCCGCGCCCGACTGCTTGATGACGTCCTGCGGCACCACGGTGTTACCGAGCGACTTCGACATCTTGCGGCCTTCCTCGTCCATGGTGAAGCCATGGGTGACGACCGCGTTGTAGGGCGCCCTGCCCCGCGTGCCGCAGCTTTCCAGCAGCGAGGAGTGGAACCAGCCGCGATGCTGGTCTGAGCCTTCGAGATAGACGTCGGCCGGCCATTTCAGGTCGGGGCGATCTTCCAGCGTGAAGGCATGCGTCGAACCGGAATCGAACCACACGTCGAGGATGTCCTTGACCATCGTCCACTTGGCGTGGTCGTGGCTGTTGCCGAGGAAGCGCTCCTTTGCGCCTTCGGCAAACCAGGCGTCAGCGCCCTCTGCCTCGAAGGCATCGACGATGCGCTGGTTCACGCCCTCGTCCTTCAGGACGTTGCCGTCCTCGTCCACAAAGACCGCGATCGGTACGCCCCAAGCGCGCTGGCGCGACAGCACCCAGTCGGGCCGCTCCTCGATCATTGCACGCAGGCGCGTCTGCCCTGCCGCCGGGACGAAGCGCGTGTCGTCGATCGCTTTTAGCGCGCGGCTGCGCAAGGTCGTGCCGTCCTTCAGGTCGTGGTCCATATAGACGAACCACTGCGGCGTGTTGCGGAAGATGATTGGCTTCTTCGAGCGCCAAGAATGCGGGTACTGGTGCTTCAGCCGACCGCGCGCAAACAACATGTTGCGCTCGATCAGCGCATCGATGACCGCCTTGTTCGCGTCGCCCTTCTTGCCGTTGTCGTCGATAACGCGGGCCGGCCCGCCCTCACGATCCGGCCCGAAGCCAGGCGCGTCCTTCGTGTAGAAGCCGCCATCGTCCACGGTGAAGGGGATGGTGGTCTCGATGCCGCGCTTGCGCAGTTCCGGAGCCGCATCCATCCACGCGTCGAAGTCTTCGCGACCATGGCCAGGTGCGGTGTGCACGAAGCCGGTGCCGGCGTCGTCTGTGACGTGGTCGCCGGGGAGCATGGGAACGGTGAACTCGTAGCCGCCTCCGAGACCTTTCAGCGGATGGGAAAGCTGAATCGCTTCAAGTTCTTGCGCTGAAACGTTGCGGATCAGATTCAGCTTGAGCTTGGCCTTGGTAGCGGAGTCCTCGGCCAGATTTTTCGCAAAGATCAGCTTTTCGCCAACGCGCGGGCCGAAATCGTTCTCGACTTCCGCGACTGCATAGAGGCCGTATTCGACGCGCGGCGAATAGGCGACCGCCCGGTTGCCGGGGATCGTCCAGGGGGTGGTCGTCCAGATGACGACTGAAGAGGACCAAAGATCCTCTTGCGTTCGTAGCGGATGATCCTTTGCGACTGGCCCGTCACGGACAATGTGTTGCGGAACAACCGGGAACTTCACCCAGATCGTGTCGCTCTCGTGGTCGTGGTATTCGATCTCGGCTTCGGCCAGCGCGGTGCGCTCGACCACGCTCCACATCACAGGCTTGGAGCCGCGATAGAGCTGGCCGCTCATGGCGAATTTCAGCAGTTCGCCGGCGATGCGCGCCTCGGAATGATAGGCCATCGTCGTGTAGGGGTTCTTGAAATCGCCGACGACGCCGAGCCGCTGGAACTCCTCGCCCTGCACGCCGATCCATTTTTCGGCATAGGCCCGGCATTCGCGGCGGAACTCGATCATCGCCGCAGGGTCGGAAAGATCCGGCTTCTGCCTGCCCTTCGAGCGATAGTTCTCCTCTTCGATCTTCCATTCGATCGGCAGCCCGTGGCAGTCCCAGCCCGGCACGTAGTTGGAGTTGTAGCCGCGCATCTGGAAGGAGCGCGTGATCACGTCCTTCAGGATCTTGTTCAGCGCGTGCCCTATATGGATGTTGCCGTTGGCATAGGGCGGGCCATCATGCAACACGTAGAGTGGACGGTCCCTGGCATCCTCGCGCAGGCGTTTGTAGAGGTCCATCTCCTGCCAGCGCTTTACAGCCAGGGGCTCTTTTTCCGGCAGGCCGGCGCGCATCGGGAAATCCGTCTGCGGCAGGTTGAGCGTCTTTGAGTAGTCGATCTTCTCGGCGGTGTCGGTCATCGTTCTGCCATGGTGCATGCCCGTGGGGCGCAAGCCTTCGGGCGTTGAACTATCATGTTCTGGAAAAAGCGCGAGGGAACTTCGCGCAAAAAGTCCCGGCGGCTCCGGCAGCCTTCAGGCTGCCCGGAACACCGGGCTCATAATTCGTATCGCCGCAAAGGGTATGCGCGAAAAATGCGTCATGCCGCGCTTCTAGCCGAGACCGGTTAAGGAATAAAGCGCTGTTTGCGCCGGGTCCTACATCGAAAAATCGAATCGGTAGGCTGCCGACAGGCCGAAGGTGAACTGGTTCGGCGAACCGCGCTGTTCCACGAGGCTCGAATCCGCCGCAGGTCCCATCAGGCGCGAATACTCCGCGAAAACGCTGGTCGTCAGCTTTTCGGTCGCCTTCCAATCGTAGGCGCCGCCGAAACCAATCGACTTCAGGCCGCCGCCCGGATCGTATTCGGACAGGCCGGAGGCTGCGGATTCCGCAGCGTCGACGCCATAGTAGCTTTCGAAATAGTCCGCCGAAGCCCATGACATGCGAGGGCCACCCGAGATGCGAACCGAGTCAGTAATGTCGTTGAATGCATCGACAGTGATATCCGCCACGACGCCGGTGTGAGAACGCACGCCGTGCCGCACCTCGCCGCGCAGGCGCAGCCAATCGGTCGGATACACTTCGGCAAACCCGCCGATTTCACCTCCCCAACGAACCGGGTCCAGCCCCTGCAACTGCCAGTAATCGTTGCTGTCGCGCTCGCGAATGAACTGGCCGTTCAGGCCGGCGCGCACGCTGCCATTGTCATACAGCGAGATTGAAATGCCGTCGTTGCGCGAGGTGAAGCGTGCTTCAGGACCGGCCTTGCCAAGCGAAATGATCGGAGAGACGCTGAAAATCAGGTCCTTGGCGCCCTCGAAATCTGGAGCGACCATGCCGGTAGCACCGACGATCAGCTTCCAGTCGCCGTGCACCCAGTCGAAAACCCCACCTCCCTCGCCGGCTAGGGAGATGTTCGGAAGCGCCAGAAGAAGACTTGCAGCAAGCAATGATGGTTTTTTACGCAGCACGACTCAACCCTACCCGGCGCCGAAGGCCGCCACCACCCTTTGTTTGCGGCGATTGCGTAAAATTTGAATTAATTCAGCAATATCTCCGCGTGCCCGCCGCATGGACGAAACGCTGCGGCGAGACTACCATCCCCTCGCTGATTGGGGTGTGCTTCAGGAGGGACGAAGCCATGACTTTGACACCGGACATAACGGATACTTTCAAGGAACGAGCCGGCGAGCTGCGCGCCAAATGGGGATGGTTCGTCGCGCTCGGAATATTGATGCTGATCGTCGGCGGCGTCGCGCTCGGAAACCTGCTCATCGCGACGGTCGCCTCCGTCTATCTTGTCGGCATCATGATGCTGATGGCGGGCGGCTTCGAGATTGTGCACGCGTTTGGCGTCAAGACCTGGAGTGGCTTCTTCGGCTGGCTGCTCGGTGGCCTGCTCTACGCCATCGCCGGCATTGTCGCGTTCATCAACCCGTTGCTCGCGGCTGGCGTCCTGACCCTGTTGCTCGCGGCCAGCCTCATAGCCGCCGGCGTCGTGCGCGCCTGGATCGGCTTCAAGCACTGGAACGAAAAGGGCGCCGGCTGGATCATCGCGGCAGCGATCATCACGGCGCTTGCCGGCATCGTCATCGGGATCGGATGGCCGGTCAACAGCGTCTGGGTGCTCGGCATGTTCCTGGCGATCGACATGATCTTCCAGGGTTGGGCCAGCATCGCGCTCGGCCTTGCGCTCAAGAGCGGCGCGAAACTCTAAAAGGCGATCCGGGCGTCCAGTTCCGACAACGGTTTGACGCCCGAAAGCATCGCCCGCGCCTCGGCCTCGTCGCGCTTCATCTGCGCGACGAGCGCATCCAGTCCGCCGAACTTCTCTTCGCCGCGCAGATAGCTGAAGAATGAGACCTGGCAGGCCTCGCCATAAAGCTCCTCAGAGAAGTCGAATACGTAGGTTTCCAGCAGGGGCGAGCCGTCGCTGTCCACTGTCGGCCGCCTGCCGAAACTCGCCACGCCATCATGCAGTGACCCGTCCTGTCGCCGGAAGCGGACGGCATAAATTCCCTCGCGAAGCGCGAAGTCGGGCGGCATGACCATGTTGGCGGTCGGAAAGCCGAGTGTGCGGCCAAGCTTCTGACCGCCCCTCACCTTGGCCTGAACGGTGAAGCGGTAGCCGAGCAGACCCGCCGCCTGCGCGGCGTCGCCCGCTTCCAGCAGCCCGCGTATCCGGCTCGACGATACGACTTCAGCGCCCTCGTCGCGAAAGGCGTCGACCAGCGTCACGCCAAAACCGTGCCGCTCTCCGCTTTCCATGAGGAAAGCCGGGCCGCCCTGCCTGTTCTTGCCGAAATGGAAGTCGAAACCGGTGACAGCGTGGCTGATGCCCAGCCGGCCCTCCAGCACGTCGGTGACGAAGCTCTCGGCCGTGTGCGACGCGAATTCGCGCGTGAAAGGCTGCTCGACCATCGCCGCAAAGCCCATCTCGGCGAGTACGGCTGCCTTCATGGCCGGCGGCGTCAGGATGAACAGCGGTACATCTGGCCGGAAGACCTTGCGCGGATGCGGCTCGAAAGTCAGCACCAGCGCCGGGACGTCCTGTTGCCTTGCCTCGTCCAGCGCCCGCTGCAGAACGGCCTGGTGACCGCGATGAACGCCGTCGAAATTGCCGATCGCCACGACGCCTCCGCGCAAATCCACGCCGAGCGGGTCATCGCCTGTGACATGTCGAAACGGGTCGCTCATCGCCTGTCCGCTATTTCAGCTTCGGCATGGTCGCCACCGTCCGGTAGCCGTGCTTGTCCAGGAAAGCCTGCAGCTTTTCCGGCTCCGGGTCTTCCGGATGACCATAGTCGCGCGCATGGATCCCGCCGGAAATGTAGAGCACATCGACACCGTTGTCGGATGCGCCCTTGATGTCCGTCAGCATCCCGTCGCCGATGGCCAGCGCCTCGCTGCGGTCGATCTCGCGCCCCAGCAACTCGCTCGCCGCTTTCAGCGCGGCCTCGTAGATCGGCCTATGCGGCTTGCCGGCGATCAGCGTGCGGCCGCCAAGCTGTGAATAATCGCGTGCCAGTGCGCCGGCGCACCATATGATCCTCTCGCCACGCTCGACCACGATGTCCGGGTTAGCGCAGATGAACGGAAGGTTGCGCGCCCGCAGCCGGGCGAGCATGTCGCGGTAGTCGTCTGGCGTCTCGACCTCGTCGTCCAAAAGCCCGGTGCACACCACCCCGCTCGCCTCGAACTCCTCGACCAGTTCCACGTCGAGTCCGTCGTAGAGGTTGACGTCGCGCTCAGGACCGAGATGGAAGATGCGGCGCGGACCAGCGGCGACAAGGTCGCGCGTCACGTCGCCCGATGTCACCACGCGATTCCATGCGGTGTCCGGCACGCCAAGCGTCTCGAACTGGGCCTCCACGCCATCATGGGGCCGGGGCGAGTTGGTTATCATGACCACAGCGATTCCGCTTTCGCGCGCCTGCGACAGCGCTTGCGCTGCCGGTTCGAAACACCACTCGCCATTGTGTAGAACGCCCCAGACATCGCAAAGGATCGCGGCGTAGCGTCCCGATATCTCCGTCAGGGACGCTATCGTGTTGGGCCTGTCTGCCATGAACCGGTCTTTGCGGGTTGGGGAAATCGGGCCACCGATTAGCGCAACGATGGCAACCTGTCACCAGCTTTCCCCGTTCAGGACCAATCGACATTCAAACAGAACCGGGCGATTGCTTTGGGCAACGCACGTCAACATAATGGTGGAAGGGGGGATGGTCCGGTAAAATGCAGCGCATCCTGTTGGCCATAGCCGGTGCGGCCGCCTTCTGCGCGGCGGCAACGTTTCTGCTTCAGCTAGCCGTCGCGGGCGGCACAGCTACCACAGACATCGTACTTTTCACGTCTGCGGCCACACTGCTCCTTGCGCTCGGAGCTGCGGCGCTGGCCTATCGCTCCTTCAACCGGGCAAATCTCGTTGCAACGGAACTCGAACGCCTGACCCGCTCGATGGACGCGGCGATGAAGGACTTGTCCCTTCGTGGCGATCGCGAAGCGGCCAAGCTCGGCGATTTGAGCGCTACGGTGTCCAGCAGGCTGGATGCCCTCTCCGGCAGAAAGGCCGTAAAACGCAGTTCGGAGGATCGCGAGGTCGGAGCTGACAGTCTTGGCGACGGAACGGTTGTCACAGGCGCTACCGGCCCGGCTACGCCGGTCGATCCGGAAACTGGGGCGATCGACACCGCGATCAGGCGCATGGTCGCTGGCGGCGTGGCAGATTTCAGTGTGCAGCCCATAATCGCGGCGGGGCGCGGCGAGGCAGGCGGCTTTGAAGCGCATCTCCACGTCCAGCCCGAGGAGGGAAAGCCGATCGATATAAGGCGTCTCGACAGGCCGGTGGCGGACATCGACCCTGCCGCTCTGGAGCGCATGGCGATGGTTTCGGCGACAGAGGCTGTGCGGAAGCGCTTCGGCGAGGTCAGCGAAAGGAAGCCATTGCACGTCGCAGTTTCATCGGCGCTCCTGCAGGACGGCTTCGAGTTTGCCACGGTGCTCGACATCTTCAAGCTGCACCCTTCGCTCGCACGTTCCATTGTCCTTTCGCTACCGGGGGATATCGCCGAATCGGGGCAGCACACAGCCGCTGTAGAGTTGCTTTCTGGCCTCGGCATACGCTTTGCCGCGGAGAACTGGTCCGGAGCGCAGGGAGAACAGTTTAAAAAGGCAGGCATCGGGCAGGTAAAGATCGCCGCCGACCGCCTGCTCGACAAGGGTAAAGGCCGGAAGGCCGCATCCGAAGGCTCTGCCCTTGTCGAAGCGGCCCGTGCCGCCGGGCTGGAGATCATCGCGACTGACGTACAGTCCGAAGAGGATGCGGTCGCGCTGATCGACATGGGCGTAGACCTGATGACCGGCGACCGTCTTGCCGCCCCCCGCCGACTGAAAATCTAGCAACAGTTAGGGTCCAGGAGGCGGCGCGGTCGGACGGAATGGTTGCCGGTTCGTAAATCAGACCGCCGATTTGGTTAATCCACCCTGAAGGCCCTACGTGATTTTAGAGCCATCTTGAAAACCGGTAATTTAAGGATTTGTGGGAAGGTGCCCCGCTACTAAATCAGTTAGGCAGGGGTGCTTGACCATGTTCCGCCGGTTTTGGAATGACATCAGCGGCAATTATCTGATGCTGACCGCCATCGCGATGGTGCCCATTATGGGCGGGCTTGCGATCGGGGTGGATTACACCGAACTGTCGCGGCAGCGCGCGATCACAAAGGCAGCCCTCGACGCCGCCGGTATCGCCACCGCCAGGCGTATCGCCGAGGGAGCCAGCGAGGCCGACGTCAAGACCTACGCGAAGGACTTTTTCGAGGCCAATTTGGGCGCGGTGAAGCCCAGCAACACGGCCCTGACAGTAATCCTGCCCAACAACAACTTTGGCGGGGGCACGCTCAAGCTGATCGCCGACCTGACATACCATCCCTATTTCCTGCCGGCCGCGGCCGCTATGGTGAACAGGGTATCGAGCGATCCGAACATCAATGTGCAGGCTGAAGCCGAAATCCGGCTGAAGAACACGCTTGAGGTCGCGCTTGTACTCGATAACTCCGGCTCCATGAGCGAAAAGGGTACGGGCACCAACGACCAGCGTATCGTACTGCTTCGCACCGCCGCGAAGGAACTGGTCGAGACGCTGTCCAAGCAGGCATCGCAGATGAAGCAGATCGACAAGCCTGTCCAGTTCGGCATTGTCCCTTTCTCAGCATCCGTCAACATCGGACCGGACAAGGATGGTGAGAGCTGGATGGACACTCGGGGTACGTCGCCGATGCACCATGAGAATTTCGACTGGTCGAGAATGACCGAGGCGCGCAAGGACGAACTCGGCGACCGTTGGGCGCAGAAGGTCGGCGATGTCTGGTACAAGCGTGGCGCCGGCTGGGGTGATAGCAAGGACCAACCGCTGACCCGCTTCAGTCTTTATGCCGACATGCTGATCGAGTCCGGTCGCGAAGAGGTTCCGAACACAAAGGAATATATCTGCACAAAGACCGACAAGAAGGGCAAGTGCACCGCCGGTTATTGGACCACGCCCGACTACACCTACATCACCACGAAATATGCGTCCTGGCAGGGTTGCGTGGAAGCCCGTCCTTATCCGTACAACCAGAATGACGCCACGCCCTCAAGCGGAACACCGGCAACTCTGTTCGTGCCCATGTTTGCACCGGACGAGGCCGGCAACCGCTGGCAGGATCTCAACCATGACGGCACGAACGACCTTACAGCCAACAATACCGACTTCGGCTACAGCAACAGCTGGTGGGCCGACTGGGAGCTCAACTACACGCCCACGGTCCTCGACCGCCAGAAGGACGCACGCAAGTATTTCCGCGTGAAACCGTATGGCTCCAGCAGTTCAACAGGCCCGAACGCATCTTGCACGACGGCGCCGATCACGCCCCTTACGGATGTAACGATCGCTGCGGGCAAGAAGACGATAACCGACGCTATCGACGCGATGCAGCCGACCGGGAACACCAACGTGCCGGAAGGTACGGCCTGGGGCTGGCGCGTCGTATCGAGTAACGAGCCGTTCACGGAAGGCCGCGACAACAGCGAAAAGGGTAACGACAAGGTCGTCATCGTCCTGACTGACGGCGCCAACGTCTATGGCAACCAGGGCGGTACCGACGGCGCGGGCAACAAGTCGACCTATGCGGCCTACGGCTATGCCGGCCAGAAGTTCGACACCACCGAACCGACGGGCCGACTCTATAAGGGAACGACCGTAACCAAGACGACTTTCAGCTCTACCAACTACCAGGCCGCGCTCGACGAGCACATGCGTGCGATCTGCACCAACGCAAAGAACTCCAACGTCCTGATGATGACGGTGGCGCTCGATCTCGACGAGACCAAGACCGCCGACAAGAAGCAGATCGCCGAACTGAGGAGCTGCGCCTCCGACTCGCGTTTCCGCAAGGGATCGGACGGGAAGGCGGCCAAGCTCTTCTGGAACGCGACCGGCGCGACCCTCTCGACCGTGTTCAAGGAAATCGCGGACGAACTGTCGAACCTGCGCATCGTCGGGTAACAGCATACGTAGACGCGGCGGGGGCCGCAGAGAATGATCAACAGGTTCCTGCGGGACCGTCGTGGCAACTATGCCATGCTTACGGCGATCGCCATGCTGCCGATCATGGGCAGCGTCGCGATCGCCGTCGACTATAGCGAGATGAACCGGCAGAAGCAGGCGACCGCCAGCGCACTCGACGCAGCGGGGCTCGCGACAGCCAGGCAGGTGGTGACCGGCGCGTCGGACGCCGAACTGATCGCCTATGCCAACGAGTTCTTCAAGGCCAACCTCGGATCGGTCGATCCCGCTGACACTGAGCTGACCGTGGTGCTCCCCAGCAACCAGCACGGCGGCGGCACGCTGAAGATGTCTGCCGTCCTCAACTACAAGCCGTATTTCCTTCCAGCCTTTTTCGGGCTTCTCGGCACGCCGCCTGATGAGCGCAACAAGGAAATCAGCTTCCTCACCGACAGCGAAATCCGGCTGAAGAATACGCTCGAAGTCGCCCTCGTCCTGGACAATTCCGGCTCGATGGACGAAACCGGCTCGGGCTCGGGGCAGAAGCGGCTGGCGCTGCTGAAGACAGCAGCCAAGCAGCTTGTCGATACGCTTGCCTTGCAGGCCGGCCAGATCAAGCAGATCGAAAAGCCCGTGCAGTTCTCGCTCGTACCGTTTGCCGCCTCGGTCAATGTCGGCCCGGAAAACGCCGGCGCTTCGTGGATCGATACCGAGGGCCTGTCCCCAGTACATCACGAGAATTTCGACTGGACCAAGCTCACCGACACGAACAGGCGCGCGGAGAAGGTGGGCGGCATCTGGTACAAGCGGGGCAGCGACTGGGGTGATACGCAAAACGGCATCCTGTCGCGCTTTTCCCTTTATCAGGACATGAAGCATGTCAGCGACCGCGAGTGGGTCGCGACCGGCCAGGAATATGTCTGCACACGCTACCGCAACAACGGTTCCTGCCGCGAAGGTTACTGGCGCGAGACCGGCTATTACGACGAGACGGTCACGACTTACTCCAGCTGGCAGGGTTGTGTAGAAGCCCGCCCCTATCCATACAACGTCATCGACACGCCTGCGCAAGGCGGCACCGCCAATACGGGCATCGGCTTCGGCGATCCGGCGACCATGTTCGTGCCAATGTTCGCGCCCGACGAGCCGGGGGACCGCTGGGCGGTCGAGGGGCAGACGCAGGACAACTACAACGCGTCCAACAATTGGTGGAACGACGGCACCGAGAGCAGCTCGGGAAGCGCGCGCCAAAAGAATATGAAGAAGTATCTGGAAGTTCGTCCCTACGGCGCCACCTCGCCGAAGGGCAGCGGACCGAACTATAGTTGCACCACGACGCCGATCACGCCGCTGATGGACGTGACGACCGAGGCCGGCCTGACGACGATCAAGGACGCGATCGACAAGATGACGGCCAACGGCAACACCAACGTGCCTGAGGGCACCGCCTGGGGCTGGCGCACGCTGACCAGCACGCCCCCCTTCGCAGAGGGCCGACCGGAGTCGGAAAAGGGCAACGACAAGGTCATCATCGTTCTGACCGACGGAGCAAATGTCTACGGTGCGCAGGGCGGCTCGGATCCCGCATCCAACAAGTCGGTCTATTCGGCCTACGGGTATGCGGGTCTCGGATACAACGGCACAGGGACCACGCGTCTCTTCATGGGGACGAGCAGCGCGATCGGGAAATACAACTATTCGACGTCGAACTATACCGCAGCACTTGACGAGCAGATGGTCTCGGTCTGCGACAACGCCAAGGCTGCCGGCGTACTCGTCATGACCGTCTCGCTCGATCTCAGCACAACGGTCACCGCGGAAAACAAGGCCATCGAGGCGTTGAAGAAGTGCTCGTCGGATTCGCGATTCCGCAAGGACGCCGTCGATCCCACCAAGCCGGCCAAGCTTTACTGGAACGCGTCCGGTTCAAACCTCGCCGACAAGTTCAAGGAAATCGCGGACGAACTGTCCAACCTGCGCATCGTCGGCTGACGCGCCACGCGTCAACGTTCTGTATCATTCCATATGCGCAGCAGGTGCATCGCCCGCCGCAGGTGCTTTCGCCGGCTTCCTCAGGAACAATGCCAGCGGGATCGCGCAGAGCGTCACGAGCATCATCAGCTTGAAGTCGGCGATGTATGAGATCATCAGCGCCTGTATGTTGACCAGCCCGTCGAGCTTCACAAGGGAGGTCGGATCTCCGGCTACCGCCGAAGGCATAGTCTCTGCGAGGGTCTGGTTGAAGGGCGTCATCGCAGCGCTGAGTTCGGCGTGGTTGATCTGGACGTTGCGCGTCAGCACCACCGTCACGATCGATATTCCGATCGAGGAGCCGAGATTGCGCACGAGGCTGAACAGGCTCGCCGCATCGGTACGGTGCTTCACGTCCAGAGTGGCGAAGGCGACCGTCGAAAGCGGCACGAAGACCAGCCCGAGGCCGAGCCCCTGCACGATGCCGGTCTCGATGATCAAGTAGCTGTCCATCTGTGGCGTGAAGCCGGTCATGACGTAGAGCGAATACGCCGTCAGGACGAGGCCCAGCACGACGAGATGGCGTGGATCGACGCGGTGGATGATGCGCCCCACCACGATCATGGAAATCATCGTGCCGACGCCGCGCGGCGCCATGACGAGGCCTGTCGTCACCGTCGGATAATCGAAGATGTGGGAGAGCATGGGCGGCAGGAGCGCGAGGCTCGCCAACAGGATGATGCCCACCACGAAGATGAAGACCAGTCCGGTCACGAAGTTCCGGTCCGCGAATATCTTGGGGTCAATGAAAGCGTGTTCTGCGGTCATCGTATGCACGGTGAAGACCCAGAAGCCCGACAGTGTCAGGCCGAGATAGATCCAGATCTCCAAGGCCGAGAACCAGTCAACTTCAGCGCCCCGGTCAAGCATGAGCTGCAGCGCGCCGACGCCGAGCGACAGCATGGCGAAGCCGAAAAAGTCGAAGCCGCGCGCGCGCTTGGCGATGGCAGGCAGATAGGCCAGGCAGCCGAGGAAGGCGATGATGCCGACCGGCAGGTTGATGAAGAACACCCAGCGCCAGTTGAAGCTGTCGGTCAGCCAGCCGCCGAGCGTCGGGCCGATGATCGGGCCGACCATGATGCCCGCGCCCCAGAGCGCCATGGCCGAGCCGTGGCGCTCCTTGGGGTTGATGTCGAGCAGGAAGGTCTGCGACAGCGGCACGATCGCCGCGCCGAACAGGCCCTGCATCACGCGGAAGAGCACCATGCTCTCCAGGCTCCAGGCGAGGCCGCACAGCATCGACATCACGGTGAAGCCCACAACCGTGACGAGGAACAGCTCCTTGCGCCCGACCCGGTCGGACAGCCAGCCCGTCACCGGCGTCATGATGGCCGCCGCCACGATGTAGGACGTCAGTACCCAGTTGATGGTGTCGGCCGACGCGCCGAGGTCGCCCGTCATCGACGGCAGCGCCACGTTGGCGATCGTCGTGTCGAGCACCTGCATGATCGTGGCCAGCATCACCGAAATGGTGATTAGGCCGCGATGCGGCACGTTGTGAGGGTCTATCGCCCTGACTTCGAACATGGCTTTTGCCTCAGCTTCGCCTTACGCGAAGCTTCTTAGTCCGCGGCCTTCGCCTCGCCGAAGCCGAACAGGCTGGCGAAACTATGCGAGACCTTGGTATCCACCGTCACCGTCGCGCTCATGCCGGTCTTCACCGGCACGTCCTTGCCTTCGGTTTCGAGCTTGAGGCGGACGGGGATGCGCTGCGTAACCTTCACCCAGTTGCCGGTCGCGTTCTGCGCCGGCAGCAGCGAGAATTCCGCGCCGGTGCCGGCGCCGATGCTGTCGACGGTCGCCTCGAAGGTCACGCCCGGATAGGTGTCCAGCACGACCTCGGCCGTCTGGCCTGGGCGCATGTTGGTGAGTTGCGTTTCCTTGAAGTTCGCTTCGACCCAGGTGTCGCCGGTTTCCACGAGGCTGAACAGCGCGGTGCCCTTGGCCACATACTGCCCGACCTTGAACGACGATGCCTGGCTGACGACGCCGTCGGAAGGGGCGCTGACAGTGGTCTGCGCCAGATCGAAGGCAGCCTTGTCGCGCGCGGACTGGGCTGCCATCACTGCCGGGTGGCTGTTGGTCGCGATGTCGGGATCGCCGCCAAGGGCAGCGCGCGCGCTTTCGATGCCCTGCTGGGACGCCCGGCGCTGCTCTTGTGCGCGCTCAAGGTCACGCTGCGCCTCGTCGAGCGCAGACTGCGCGCTGATCCCCTTCTTGGCGAGATCGGCAGCGCGGTCGTATTGCGTCTTCAGATACGTCACCTCGCTCGCCGCAACGGCGTCCTGTGCCACAGCTTGCCCATAGGCAGCCCGAAGCTGCTCGACGTTCAGCCGAGCCGCTGCAAGCGCGGCGTCGGCCTGAGCCAGCGCGATACGGTACGGCTCCGGGTCGACCACGAACAGCTTGTCGCCAGCCTTGACGGATGCGTTGTCGGCGATATCGACCTCGACGATGCGCCCTGCAGCCTCGGCAGCGACCGTCACCTTGGCCTGCCTGAGGTTGGCGTTCTCGGTCTCCTCGTAACGCCCGCCGGCCAGCCACATGTAACCGCCGCCAGCAGCCAGCGCGAGCGGCACGGCCAGCATCAGCACGGTTCGCCTGCTGCGCTTCGGCTTTGCTGCGGGAGTTGCAGGGGCCGGCTCGGGCGCCAGCGCAACCGGCGCCGGCGTCACGACGGGCGTCGACGGCTTGCTCTCGGAAACGTCAGTCTTGATCTTTGCCACGGCGTTCATGCTGCATTGCCCTTCAAGGTATTCGTCTGCTCGGCTGCGGGCGTTTCGCCGTCGGACAGATTGGTGATGATCGTGTTCAGCGCCTTGACCAGCGTCTGGCGCTCTTCGGCGCTTAGTCCCACCAGCGCGACTTCGTAGACCTCGCCGGCGACGCTCTTGATCTCGGCGAAAGCCGCGCGGCTCTTGTCGGTTGGGAAGATCATTCGGACGCGGCGGTCGCTGGCGTCCTGACGGCGTTCGATCCAGCCACCCTCTTCCATGCGATCGAGCAAACGCGAAACGCTGATCGGCTCGATTTCAAGGAGTTCGGCAAGACGCGCCTGCGCCACGCCTTCTTCCTTCACGAGCCGCACCATCAGCCGCCATTGCGCGGCCGAAAGGCCAAACGCCGCGCCTCTTACCTCGAACCGCTTGCGCAGCAGGCGCGCGGAATCGTGGATAAGAAAGCCAAGCCGTTCGATGCCATCAGAAACCATAAGCAGCATATATTATAAGCATGCTTATCATTTCAAGAGGCGTCACAAGCCAGCTGCAAAATAAAAACAGGGCGGAAAAATCTTCGCTTAGACCGGCGGGGTTGCCGCAGGCGCAGGCGGTACCGCAGATCCGGCCGGAGGAGGCGGCGGCAACAGATCGACGCGGCCGCCCTTCATATGGATCCTTGACAGTTGGGATCACCCAAATTATCTCACCGGCACGTTAGCACTCGCTTTTGGTGAGTGCTAACGCCAGTCCAGCCACCGGCTGGACGGAGGAATCAATCATCCGCACGAGGATAGAAACCAATGGCAAAGTCCAAATTCCGGCCGCTGCATGACCGCGTGGTCGTTCGCCGCGTGGAATCCGAAGAGAAGACCAAGGGCGGGATCATCATCCCCGACACCGCCAAGGAAAAGCCGCAGGAAGGCGAAATCGTCGCCGTCGGCTCGGGTGCCCGCGACGAAGCCGGCAAGCTGGTTCCGCTGGACGTCAAGGCTGGCGACCGCGTCCTGTTCGGCAAGTGGTCCGGCACCGAAGTGAAGCTCAATGGCGAAGACCTTCTGATCATGAAGGAATCCGACATCATGGGCATCATCGGCTGATCACCCGCTCATCATCCCCATTCTGAATCAAGGGCTTAGGCCCAGGAGCTGAAAATGGCTGCTAAAGACGTAAAATTCTCCCGTGATGCCCGCGAGCGTATGCTGCGCGGCGTCAACATCCTCGCCGACGCGGTGAAGGTCACGCTCGGCCCCAAGGGCCGCAACGTTGTCATCGACAAGTCGTTCGGCGCACCGCGCATCACCAAGGACGGCGTCACCGTCGCCAAGGAAATCGAGCTTGAGGACAAGTTCGAGAACATGGGCGCGCAGATGGTCCGCGAAGTTGCTTCGAAGACCAACGACATCGCCGGCGACGGCACCACGACCGCGACCGTTCTGGCGCAGTCGATCGTTCAGGAAGGCCACAAGGCCGTTGCCGCCGGCATGAACCCGATGGACCTGAAGCGCGGTATCGACCTCGCCGTCACCGAAGTCGTCGCGGCTCTCGGCAAGGCTGCCAAGAAGATCAAGACCTCCGACGAAGTTGCGCAGGTCGGCACTATCTCCGCCAACGGCGACGAGTCGGTCGGCAAGATGATCGCGGAAGCGATGCAGAAGGTCGGCAACGAGGGCGTCATCACGGTCGAGGAAGCCAAGACCGCGGAGACCGAACTTGAAGTCGTCGAAGGCATGCAGTTCGACCGCGGCTACCTGAGCCCCTACTTCATCACCAACCCCGACAAGATGGTTGCCGAGCTCGAGGACGCCTACATCCTCCTGCACGAGAAGAAGCTCTCCAACCTCCAGGCGATGCTGCCGGTCCTCGAGGCCGTCGTGCAGACCTCGAAGCCGCTCCTCATCATTTCCGAGGACGTCGAGGGCGAGGCTCTGGCCACGCTCGTCGTCAACAAGCTGCGTGGCGGCCTGAAGATCGCCGCCGTCAAGGCTCCGGGCTTCGGTGACCGTCGCAAGGCCATGCTCGAGGACATCGCGATCCTCACCGGCGGCCAGGTCATCTCCGAAGACCTCGGCATCAAGCTCGAGAACGTTGGCCTCAACATGCTCGGCCGCGCCAAGCGCGTGCGCATCGAGAAGGAGAACACCACGATCGTCGACGGCGCCGGCAAGAAGGCCGAGATCCAGGGCCGCGTTGCCCAGATCAAGCAGCAGATCGAGGAGACCACCTCGGACTACGATCGTGAGAAGCTCCAGGAGCGTCTCGCCAAGCTCGCTGGCGGCGTCGCGGTCATCCGCGTCGGCGGCGCGACCGAGATCGAAGTCAAGGAAAAGAAAGACCGCGTTGACGACGCCCTGAACGCAACCCGCGCTGCGGTTGAAGAAGGCATCGTTGCAGGCGGCGGCGTCGCCCTGCTGCGCGCCTCCTCGCAGGTCAAGGCTGAAGGCGCCAATGCCGACCAGGCTGCCGGCATCGCCATCGTTCGTCGCGCCCTGCAGGCTCCGGCCCGCCAGATCGCTGCCAACGCCGGTGCGGAAGCTTCGATCGTCGCTGGCAAGATCCTCGACAACAAGGGTGCGACCTACGGCTACAACGCCCAGTCGGGTGAGTATGGCGACATGATCGCCATGGGCATCGTCGACCCGGTCAAGGTCGTTCGTACCGCGCTGCAGGATGCGGCTTCGGTCGCCGGCCTGCTGGTCACCACCGAGGCCATGATCGCCGAAGCTCCGAAGAAGGACTCTGGCGCGCCGATGGGCATGCCCGGCGGCGGCGGCATGGGCGGCATGGGCGGCATGGACTTCTAACAAGTCCAAAGCTCAGCCTTTCTCAGGCAACACGGAAGGGCGGCAGCGATGCCGCCCTTTTTGTTTTACGATGGGTTGGCGAATTCGTTCAAATTTCCTGTTTTCACCAACAGAACACTTAATTCCACCGGCGTAATATGACGTCTAGACATTCGCGGAGGTGGGTGAGGTGCTGTCTTTCCTGCACGGTGGCTCTTGTTCGAGAAAGATGTACGCCGTCTTTCTTGCCGCATTCATCGCATTTGATTTTTCAAAGCCGTTCCTCACGGATATTATTCTTGACACAAAAGACGTCGCCCAAGACCACATTTTCCAGTCAGACGGCGCAAAACTCAGACAGAAGTTCGAGGCCATCGAAGCAACGTCCACAAACGTCGCTCGCCCAACGGGCGAAGAGGAACGGACAAAGGCGCTCGACAGCACAATGCTGCAAGTTGCGGACCTTACGGCAGGCACGATCGCCATGGGCGCGAAGAGTTCCGCTGTCGGGGCCGTATTCATGTCGCTGTTGGTAGCGCTGGGAGTCGTCAGTTGGCTCGCCATGATATGGATGTTGCTGGCTCGATTGCGCGATATCGGCTGGCCGCAGGCTGTTGGCTGGGGAATAATCGCGATGCCCGTTGCGCTTCGCGTGCTGAATCCCGCGCTCTCCGATACGATGTGGTACGCGGTGCAGTATTCCTTTTTTGCATTGGTCGCAGCGCTCGCTTTTGTTCCCAGCAATTTTGCAGACTCGGCTGCCGCTGTCTCTCAGGGGCCGTCAGCTCCCAAACCGGTCAGTCGAAAGCAATTTGGGCTTCGGTCCTAGGCTGCGATCTGTGCGTCGTACGGTTATCATAATGGCCATCGTGATATTCGTTGCTGCGCCCGTGGCGACGATAGCCTTTCACTTCGGCGTTGCAGCGCTGAGCGTGCTGTTCCACATGGGCGCAACTCCACGGCAGCAGGAACTGATGGAGGTCAGCAAGAAATATCGAAACGTGCATGGACCAAACTACAGCGATCAGGCTTTGCTGCTGATCGACCGCTTCGGAGAGTTGCTGCCGACGCGCCTGGCAAGCGTTCAACTCCTGCTGGACGAGGAAAAATTTGACGGTGGCTCGCTGACGGACAAGCTACGGGCCGCGCGCATAGCCGCACCAAAGTATGCAAGTGCTGAATGCAGAGCCTTGCTGGAGGCCTTCGCCTCGCACTGCCGACTTTCCGAGGCAAGTGTATCGACCCTTCAAGGCATGATCGAGATACGATTCACCCTGCAATTCGTTCAGCAAGGCAATTTCGGGGAATTTCCCGACCGGGGCGATATGCAACTCGATGTCGCTCACCTCGAGTACGGCGCATTCAATGATCGACCGTTGTCATTTCTTGCGGAAGGAACCACAAGCGCAAGGCGCCGTACTATTTACGCAGCCATCGCAAAGGATTGTGTGGCTACGAGATCCATCTATGGAAACTGCGCCATTCAGGGGATCAGGATCGGTATGTCTGCATCGGGAACCGCGCGCAACATCCGAGTTTCCACATCAGGAACGGCTACCTTGGCGTCTATCGGTGAAATCAGTGATAAAAGAACTTCAGAATTTTAAGGAACCACCTGCGCCGCCGCGCATTATTGGGTTGTCCAAGGCAGTTCAAAAGACAGCCAATGACAAAAGACGCCTCCAGCACTGTAACAGGTGCGGGAGGCGTTCTTGTTTACGGCCAGTCCTACCGACCGGCTGGGCCTTCACCAAACATTTCCGTTCCGCGTTGGAACCGGCGCGCCATCGGCTCCGTTTATCGCGGCGGACACAGGAGATCGCGCATATGGTGAACAAGGATCAGGTCAAGGGCGTAGCCAAGGAAGTGAAAGGCTCGGTTAAGCAGGCCGCCGGCAAGGCGACTGGCAACCGCCGCATGGAAGCCGAAGGCGCTGTCGAAAAGACGGCAGGCAAGGTCCAGAAGGGCTTTGGCGACGCCAAGGAAAAGATCAAGCGCGCGCTCTGAGACGTTCCTCCATCTCGGAGCTGCGAAAGGGGCGATCTGCGGATCGCCCCTTTTTCGTGTGCAATAACTTCTTGCAGAAGGCATTGAATCGATTTGGTTCCGGTGCGTTTGTTTCGCAAAGCTTGAAGCCGTCCCGCCAAAGGGATAGGCCCATGCCCGACGAAGCAATCCGGAGACTTCCCGCGTGGCCAAGCAGACTTTCAGGACCGAGACCGACACATTTGGCCCGATCGAGGTTCCGACCGAGCGCTACTGGGGCGCGCAGGCGCAGCGCTCGCTCGGTAATTTCAAGATCGGCTGGGAAAAGCAGCCGGCCTCCGTCGTCCGTGCGCTCGGCGTGGTCAAGCGCGCAGCTGCCGAGGTCAACATGGAGCTTGGCCGGCTCGATCCGAAGATCGGCGAGACCATCGTCAAGGCCGCGCAGGAAGTGATCGAGGGCAAGCTCGACGCGCACTTCCCGCTTGTCGTCTGGCAGACCGGATCGGGTACGCAGTCCAATATGAACGCCAACGAGGTGATCTCCAACCGCGCAATCGAGATGCTCGGCGGCGAGATGGGCTCCAAGAAGCCGGTCCACCCCAACGACCACGTCAACATGAGCCAGTCGTCCAACGACACCTATCCGACGGCCATGCACATCGCCTGCGCGGAGGAGATCAACCATCGCCTGCTGCCCGCGCTTCAGAAGCTGCGCAACGCGCTGAACGACAAGGCGCAGGCGTGGACGAAAATCATCAAGATCGGCCGCACGCACACGCAGGACGCCACCCCGCTGACGCTCGGCCAGGAGTTCTCCGGCTACACCCAGCAGGTCGAGAACGGCATCAAGCGTATCGAGCAGACCCTGCCCGCGCTGATGGAACTGGCCCAGGGCGGCACCGCGGTCGGCACCGGGCTCAATGCGCCGGTCGGCTTCGCCGAAAAGGTGGCGCAGCACATCGCCGCGATCACCCACCTCCCCTTCACCACCGCGCCCAACAAGTTCGAGGCGCTTGCCGCTCATGACGCGATGGTGTTTTCGCACGGCGCCATCAACACGGTGGCCGCATCGCTCTTCAAGATCGCCAACGACATTCGCCTGCTCGGCTCCGGCCCGCGTTCCGGTCTTGGCGAACTCGCTCTGCCGGAGAACGAGCCCGGCTCGTCGATCATGCCCGGCAAGGTCAACCCGACCCAATGCGAAGCGCTCACCCAGGTCTGCATCCAGGTGTTCGGCAACAATTCGTCGATCTCGTTTGCCGGCAGCCAGGGCCATTTCGAACTGAACGTCTACAATCCGCTTATGGCCTACAATTTCCTCCAGTCGGTGCAGTTGCTGTCGGACGCTGCCGTCTCCTTCACCGACAATTGCGTCGTTGGAATCGTGCCGCGCGAGGACAACATCAAGGCCGCACTCGAGCGTTCGCTGATGCTGGTGACCGCGCTTGCGCCCACCATCGGCTATGACAACGCGGCCAAGATCGCCAAGACTGCGCACAAGAACGGCACGACGCTGCGCGAGGAAGCGCTCAGGACCGGCCTAGTCACACCGGAGGACTATGACCGTCTGGTACGCCCGGAGGATATGACCCATCCTGGCTGACGCGTTGGAATGTTCTTCTATTGTGAACGAAGTGTCTGGGAATCTGCATCTTCAGTGAACGACAAGCTGATTGTATATGTCGCTCACTAAGTCCTGCCCTTAACGGAGAATCCAGATGTCCACCGCTACCGCCACCCACACCGGAACATCCAGCAACTCGCTGGCGATCCTCATCGGCCGTGTCCTTCTTTCGATCATGTTCATCGTCGCCGGCTTCGGCAAGTTGACAGCCATCGGCGCGACCGCCGGCTGGTTCGGCAGCATCGGTCTGCCGGTGCCGACCGTCACGGCCGTCGTCGTCGGCCTTGTCGAACTCGTTGGCGGCCTCGCCATCCTCGTCGGCTATCAGACCCGTATCGCAGCCCTTGTGCTGGCGGTGTTCACGGT
Source organism: Mesorhizobium quangtriensis (assembly GCF_040081925.1). Classification (NCBI taxonomy): domain Bacteria; kingdom Pseudomonadati; phylum Pseudomonadota; class Alphaproteobacteria; order Hyphomicrobiales; family Phyllobacteriaceae; genus Mesorhizobium; species Mesorhizobium quangtriensis. The sequence continues at coordinate 263,823 of NZ_JBEBMF010000003.1, read as the reverse complement.
CGCCGCCACGCTGATCGCCCATACCAACCTCGCCGACCAGGTCCAGCAGTTGTTCTTCCTGAAGAACCTCGCCATCACCGGCGGCTTCCTGGCGCTCGCCGCTGGCGGCGCCGGCGCCTACTCGATCGACGCGCGCCGCGCCTGATCGGTTCACCCCGCGAACACGGAAAAGCCCGGAGCGATCCGGGCTTTTTTGCGCACAAAGAATTTGTCCACGCCGGTCCGTTTGGCTTTATGGTGGGAAGCGTTGCAGCCGCCTCGAACGGAGGTCCCGATGCCTGTCAATGCAGCACTTCTGGCAGCGCGGCTGCTCCTCGCCTTCATCTTCCTGTCATCCGGCATTTCGGTGCTCGCCGACGTCGTAGGCGCGACGGGCTATTTCGCCTCACTCGGCCTCCCCGCCCCTTCCCTTGTCGCTTGGGCCGTCTGCATCTTCGAGATCGTGGCGGGCTTGTCGATCCTGCTCGGCTTCGAGACGCGTCTCTCTGCAATCGCCCTGGCGGCTTTCAGCATCGCGGCCGCCTTCATCGGACACTACGGACAGAGCGTCGGCGATCCCATGCTGGCCTTCATGCACAGCCAAGCGCTGATGAAGGACGCCGCGATCGCAGGCGGGCTGCTGGCGCTTGCCGTCGCCGGTCCGGTCCATGGTCGATCGATGCCCTGCGGCACTGACGCACGTCAGGCGACGATAAGCTCAAGCTTCTTGCCGGAGATTTTTGCCAGTTGCGCAAGGCGGCCGACCGGCCGCTCTCCGTAGAGACCCGCAAGGTCCGACGGTATCACCAGCACCAGCGTCCCATCGGCGCGCTTCTCCCACCGCAACCGCGGCATGACGCCAGGCATCGACGCCGTCAGCAGGTAGACGACCCGCATCATCGCCGCCAGAAGCCGCGCGCGGTCCAGATAGCGCTGCGTCGCCAGCGCCTTCAGTTCCGGCGCAATCCCGTCGTTGAAAAGCCCGTCATTGCGGAATGCGTTGACCAGCGCAAGAAACAGCCGGCCGGGATGATCGACCCCGATGAATGAAGCATGCGCAATGATGTTGAGGGATTGCGTGCCGCGATACTCCGGATGCGCGCGCCAGCCGATGTCGGCGAGCAGGCAGGCAGCATGCCTGTAACGCGCCTCCTCCTCCGTCTCGGCGATCTCGAAAGCGCGCAGGGTCTCGGTCGTCCACTCGACGAGTTCATGGGCATGCGTCACCGAACGAGCACGCAGAAGCGCCAGTTCTTCCGCAGCGGAAATCAGCGGGTCCTTGCGCCGCTCCTCCTCACTCAGCAGCGAATAGAGGAACCCTTCACGCACGCCGAGCGCCGACACGACGATTTCGGACGGCCGCATGGCCTGGATGATCTCCAGAAGAACGATCGCACCATAGGGCAGCAACGCGCGTCGTACCTTGGATACTCCTTCGATGCCCTTGATCTTGTCGATGTCACCGCGCGCCACCTTCTGCAGAAAGGGAACGGCGTTCGCGATATTCATCTCGTAATGATGCATCACCGCCAGCGGGTAGCCGGTGGTGATCATGTGCAGGCGGGCAAGGTTTCGCCAGGTGCCGCCGACCGCGTAGAACGGCCTGCCCTCGCCTTCGTGCAGCAGGTCGGCACGCGCGATCTGCTCGCGCGCAATCTTCGCCGCGGTAGCCAGAGAGGACTTCGCCATGTCCTGCAACCGCAATCCGCCCAGCGGCAGCGTAATGCCTTCCCCGATCGCCTCGCCGTCGACATCGACCAGCTCAAGGCTGCCGCCGCCGAGGTCGCCGGCGATACCGTCGGCCGGATGGAAGCCGGAAATCACGCCGAGCGCGGAATAATAGGCTTCCTCGCGACCCGACAGGACCCGGACCTGGGTGCCAAGAACCTCTTCGGCGCGGTGGATGAAATCGGGGCCGTTCTCTGCCTCGCGGGCAGCCGCCGTGGCGATAACGTAGAGGTTTTGCGCGCCCGCCTGTTCGGAAAGCGCTCTGAACCGCCGGAACTCCTCCATGGAGCGGGTCACCGCTTCGGGGTCCAGCCTGCCGGTCGTGACCAGCCCACGCCCGAGGCCGGCCAGCATCTTCTCGTTGAAGAGCGTGGTCGGCGAGCGGGCGACGCCCTCATAGATGACGAGACGGATCGAGTTCGACCCGATGTCGATGACGGAGAGCGGCCTGCGATCCTGCAGCCGCCCCTGGGAAAGCGCAATCATCCGGCCTTGGACGCCGCCTTCTTGCGCCGCTTGAACTGGGCGATCTGCTTGGGCGCATGCGATTTCAGCGCGTCGCCACGTCCGGAAAGGCTCGGATTGGTCATGAAATATTCCTGCGCGTTGAACGGTTCCTCGCCCTCGTCCAGCGCGATGCGCCGCGAGGTTCCGTCCGGCAATACTTCATAACTTTGCTGGTTGTCCATGATGTTGCCGAGCATGATCTGGCCGAGAATCTGCTCGTGCACAGTCGGATTCGTGATCGGAACGAGCGTTTCGACGCGCCGGTCAAGGTTCCGCGGCATCAGGTCGGCCGACCCGATATAGACGATCGCCTCGTCGGACGGCAGGCCGTGACCGTTGCCGAAGCAATAAATTCGGCTGTGCTCCAAGAAGCGCCCGACGATCGACTTGACCCGGATGTTCTCGGAGAGTCCGGGCACCTGCGGCCGCAGGCAGCAGATGCCGCGCACGACCAGATCGATCTCCACGCCGGCACGGCTCGCTTCATAGAGCGCGTCGATGATCGCGGGATCGACAAGCGAGTTCATCTTCATCCAGATCTTGCCGGTCCGGCCCGCCCTTGCGTGCTCGATCTCGTCGCTGATGTGGCCGAGAATGCGGCTTCTGAGCGTCAGCGGAGACACGGCGATCTTCATGTTGACCGTCGGCTCGGCGTAGCCGGTAATGAAATTGAATATCTTCGCCACGTCACGCGCCAGGTTCGGATCGCTGGTGAAGAAGGACAGATCGGTATAGATGCGCGCCGTTATGGGATGGTAGTTGCCGGTGCCAAGATGCACGTAGTTGCGCAGCTTGCCGTCCTCGCGCCGCACGACCAGCGACATTTTCGCGTGCGTCTTCAGTTCGATGAAGCCGAATACGACCTGCACGCCGGCGCGCTCGAGGTCGCGCGCCCAGCGGATATTGGCCTCCTCGTCGAAGCGGGCCTTCAACTCCACCAGCGCCGTGACAGATTTGCCGGCCTCGGCCGCGTCCACAAGCGCGCGGACGACAGGGCTGTCGTTGGAGGTACGGTAAAGCGTCTGCTTGATCGCCACCACTTCCGGGTCGCTCGCGGCCTGGCGCAGGAACTGCACGACAACGTCGAACGATTCGTAAGGGTGATGGACGACGATGTCCTTCTCGCGGATCGCCGCGAAGCAGTCGCCGCCATGTTCGCGAATGCGCTCGGGGAAACGCGGATTGTAGGGGGTGAACTTCAGGTCGTCGCGCGGGATGGAAACGATCTCGGATATCTGGTTGACCGCCAGCGGACCGGTCAGCACGCTGATGCGGTTGCCAGCAACGCCAAGCTCTCCCGACACGAAATCGCGCAGTTCTTCGGGAATCTGGCTGTCGAACTCGATGCGGATCACCGAGCCGCGCCGACGGCGTTTCAGTGCCGTCTCGAAAAGGCGCACGAGGTCTTCGGACTCCTCTTCCACCTCGATATCGCTGTCGCGGATGATGCGGAACGTTCCAGAACCCTTGACTTCGTAACCGGGGAAAAGTCGTCCGATGAACAGGTTCACCGTCTCCTCGATCGGGATGAAGCGGATTTCAGACTTGCGATCCGGCAGGCGGATGAAGCGGCGAAGCGCGGTCGGCAGACGCAGGAGCGCGGTCATCCCCTGCCCGTCCTTCAGGTGGCGCAGCTGCAGTGCGATCGAAAAGCCGAGGTTCGGAATGAACGGAAAGGGATGGGCAGGGTCGATGGACAGCGGCGTCAGCACCGGGAAAATCTGCTCAAGGAAATGGTCCTCTAGCCACGCCAGCTCGTCCTTGGACAACTGGCTTGCCGAGATGCTTTCGATCCCCTCCTTGTAGAGAAGCGCAAAAAGGTCCGAGAGGCTCTTCTGCTGGTCCTCCTGCAGGCGCCCGATCTCGACCAGTATCTGTTCCAATTGCTGTTCGGGAGTGCGCCCATCGGGGCTGCGAAGCTTTATCCCCTCGCGCACCTGCCCGGCGAGACCAGCCACGCGCACCATGAAGAATTCGTCGAGGTTGGCGGCCGAGATCGACAGGAAGCGAACGCGCTCCAGCAGCGGATGATGCGGGTTCTGCGATTCCTCCAGGACGCGCCGGTTGAACTGGAGCCACGAGAATTCACGGTTGACGAAACGGTCCGGGTTGCCGGTCACCCCATCGCCTTCGGCAGCAGCAACCGCCGTGAACTCGCTCTGAGCCGGCTTCAATTCACTCATGTCGTCCGCAGCCCCTGCTTCACCGAATACGCCGGTTCTGGCGCAATCTACCCTCTGACAGGCTTTTGCGACAGTTTGATTTCAAAAGGCTTGTAAAGCATAAGGATATGCGACAAACGCTGCCGAACGAACTGGCGGCACAGGCTGACGGAGCATCCCATGGCTGGCGGAACCATTCCCCATTTCCAGAACGACGGCGGCTATCCGGCGATCGATATCGGCGTGAAGGAATTCATGTGCGTCGGGGCCAACCCGCCCTACGACCATCCGCACGTCTTTCTGGACATGGGCGCGGATGCGGAAAAGGTCTGCCCCTACTGCTCCACGCTATACCGCTTCGACCACTCCCTTCACGCCGACGAAACGCGGCCGGCGAACTGTCTCTATCTCGATCAGGCCGCCTGACCGGATTTCATGGCTGAGGCACGGTCGCGGCAGGTCATCATTGCAGGCGGTGGCGTTGCCGGACTAACGGCGGCTCTTTCCTTCGCGATACGCGGCTATCCCGTCAGCGTGTTCGAACGCGCCCCGCGTCTGGACGAAGTCGGCGCGGGCCTGCAGCTTTCCCCTAACGCGACATGCATTCTCGATCGACTTGGCGTACTGTCCGGGCTTCGGAAAGCCGCTGTCCGGCCAGAAGCGGTGGTCCTGCGTGACGCGGCAAGTCTGGCCGAGCTTGGCAGGGTGCCGCTCGGCGCGGCTGCCGAAATACGCTGGAAAGCACCCTACCTGACCGCCCACCGGTCCGACCTGCAGGGCGCGCTTCTGGCGCACGTGCTGCGCGAGCCAGGCATCCAGTTCGTCACCGGTGCCACGGTTCGAGATGCCGCCCCTCACCCACTCGGCGTCACTGTTTCCGTCGAAACGGCAGGTCAGATCGAGAAGGTCTCGGGCATGATGCTGGTCGTCGCCGACGGCGTCTGGTCCGATCTTCGGCGGCTTGCCGGTGCGCGGACGAAGAGTAGCTTTGCGGGACAAGTTGCGTGGCGGCGCACCATACGGGCGGATAGCGCCGCCGGACGTGCTCTCGCAGCGATTGGTGCGGGAGGCGTCGTCAACGCGTTCCTCGCGCCCGGATTCCACCTGATTACCTACCCGGTCAAGGCGGGCAGCGCGCTGAATATCGTTGCCTTCACCAGCGGCCATCTCGCCACCGAGACCTGGGCGGCCACGATGGACAATGCGGTGTTGAAAAGCGCGATGCGCAACACAGCGCCGGCATTGCTCGCCCTCGCCGAGGATGTCGGCGAGTGGACCGTCTGGCCGATTTACAGCATGCCGTCAGGCCCATGGACCGCGCCCTCTGGCATCGCGCTGGTCGGCGACGCGGCGCACGCCATGACCCCTTACGCGGCGCAAGGGGCGGCGATGGCGATCGAGGATGCGGAAACCCTTGCCGGACATGTTCTCGCTCGGCCCAACAGCCTGTCCGCAGCGCTCGCAAGCTGGGAAACCGAACGCAGAAAGCGGATAGAAAAGGTCGCGCGTCGTGGAAGCTTCAATCGCTTCACCTGGCACGCCGCTGGACCGGTCGCCGTTGCCCGCAATCTGGCGCTGCGCTTGCAAAAGCCGGAAAAGCTCGCGTCCAGCCTGGACTGGCTGTACGGCTGGACGCCGCCGGAACGCTGAGCGCTGTTCCACAGGTCGAGCGACAGGCCGAGCGATTGCGGCAGCGGATTCCACCAGCCTGTGCGCAGACCAGCCTCTCGAAGCGCCTCCGCCGCCCAGGTGTTGCAGCCCAGAAGCGCGTTGAAACGACCGGTCGCTTCAAAGAAGGCGTCGTGCGCACCATAGGCCGCGTCCTCGATGGCAACGGGGCGTCCGTCCCCGCCACGCTGGAAGCTTGACTCGATGAAGGCGAGCAGCCGTTCAAACTCGTCCTTCGTCAGGTCGAAGGCGCGCACCGGGAAACCGGATTCTTCGATAGCCCCCGCGATGCCGACATGCATGACGGAGTGGTCGACCGTCAGCGCCTGAAATACTGGCCCTGCCCTCAGTTCGCTCCATGTCGGCGTCTCGATGTAAAAGGCCCGGCTGCCCCAGCCGAACACAAGGTATCGGACCCCGGGAAGCTCGATCGGCAGGTCAGCGCCAACCAGAGGCGAGAGACGCTCCACCGTCTCGGCGTCCAACGGTATGGCGATGTCGGTATGGATCGGGTTCGAAAGAACGAGGATTCTGCGCTCTACCGGCCCTATATCGGACACCGGCCATAATGGTCGCGGCACAAGAGCCCCAAGCGCGACCATCAAAAATATGACACCAATCGCGACCGAAAGCCAACGCACAGCTTTCATCGCCCGTCGGTCGCCTTGGCGGTACTGAGCCGCTCAGTGCAGTATCTGGCTCAGGAACAGCTTCGTCCGCTCGTGGCGTGGATGGTCGAAGAATTCGGCCGGCGTGTTCTGCTCGACGATCTGGCCTGCGTCCATGAAGATGACGCGGTTGGCGACCTTGCGCGCAAAGCCCATTTCGTGCGTCACGCACAGCATGGTCATGCCTTCTTCGGCGAGGCTCACCATCGTCTCCAGCACTTCCTTGATCATCTCGGGATCGAGCGCCGATGTGGGTTCGTCGAAAAGCATGATGCGTGGGTTCATGCAGAGCGAGCGGGCAATTGCCACGCGCTGTTGCTGGCCGCCCGAAAGCTGTCCGGGATATTTGTTCGCCTGCTCGGGAATCTTCACCCGCTTGAGGAAATGCATGGCGATCTCCTCAGCCTGCTTCTTCGGCATCTTGCGCACCCAGATCGGCGCCAGCGTGCAGTTCTCGAGGATAGTCAGGTGCGGGAAGAGGTTGAAGTGCTGGAAGACCATCCCAACCTCGCGCCGCACCTCGTCGATCTTTTTGAGGTCATTGGTGAGTTCCTTGCCGTCGACGATGATGCGGCCCTTCTGGTGTTCCTCCAACCGGTTGATGCAGCGTATCATTGTGGATTTGCCGGAGCCGGACGGCCCGCAGATCACGATGCGCTCGCCGCGCATTACCTTGAGATTGATGTCCTTCAGCACGTTGAACTCGCCGTACCACTTGGACATGCCGACAATCTCGACGGCCACATCCGTATCCGAGATGTGCATCTTCTGGGCATCGACCCTGATCTCTTCGGCGCTGACAGCGTTCTCGGTTGACATCGAAAATCCCTATCGTCTGTGGCCGGTGTCGAGCCGGCGTTCCATGTAGATCGAATAACGCGACATCCCAAAGCAGAACAACCAGAACACGATGGCTGCGAAGATAAGCCCGCTCCTGGCCGTCTGCGGCGTAGCCCAGTTGGCGTCGGTGAAGTTCTGCTTGACGATGCCCAGAAGGTCATACATCGAGATGATGAGCACCAGCGTTGTGTCCTTGAACATGCCGATGAATGTGTTGACGATGCCCGGTATGACCAGCTTCAGGGCCTGAGGCATCACGATGAGCCCCATCTTCTGCCAGTAGCCGAGGCCGAGCGAATCCGCGCCTTCGTACTGGCCCTTCGGGATCGCCTGAAGCCCGCCGCGAACCACCTCCGCCATATAGGCCGACGCGAAAAGAGCCACGCCGATCAACGCCCGCAGGAACTTGTCGAAGTTCATGCCCGGCGGCACGAACAGCGGCAGCATGAAGCTTGCCATGAACAGCACAGTGACCAGCGGAACGCCGCGTACGGTCTCGATGAAAATCACACAGATCAATTTGATGATTGGCATCTTCGAGCGTCGTCCGAGCGCCAGGATGACACCCAGCGGCAGAGATACCACGATGCCGACATAGGAGATCACCAGTGTGACGAGCAGGCCACCCCAGAGTGACGTCTCGACATAGGGAAGTCCGAAGAATCCTCCTACCAGCAGAACGAAGGCGACAAAGGGAAATACCCCAAAGAACAGGATCGCGTTGAGTTTCTTGTAAGGCGCGCTCGGGATCAGCAGCGGCGCCAATAGCGCCGTGAAGATGACGGCGGTCAGGATGACCCGCCAACGCTCCTCGATTGGATAGCGCCCGAACATGAACTGACCGAATTTCGCATTGACGAATGCCCAGCAGGCTCCAGACCAACCGGATGGCAGTGCCCCGCCCTGGTCAACGGTCAGGCAGGCCGTGCGATCAGTGCCGGTCCACACGGCATTGAATACCGACCAGCCCAGGACCTGCGGAAGAATCCAGGCGACGACGAGCGCGCAGAAAACGGTCAGCAGCGAATCGAGCGGCGTTGCGAACAGGTTCTTGCGTATCCAGGCGACGACGCCAGCCTCCGTCCGGGGCGGCGCTTCGGCAAGCGCCATTTCGGTGCGAACCCATGACATGTCATGTTCCTGCATGGGTCACCGCTCCTTCAGCGCCATCTTCGCGTTGAACCAGTTCATGAACAGTGAGGTCACAACGCTGATGCTGAGATAAATGACCATGAAGATGACGACGATCTCGATGGCCTGGCCGGTCTGGTTGAGGATCGTCCCGCCGATCGCATAGAGGTCCGGATACCCGACTGCGACGGCGAGCGACGAGTTCTTGGTCAGGTTGAGATACTGGCTGGTGAGCGGCGGAATGATTATGCGCAGCGCCTGGGGAATCACGACAAGACGGAGCACCTTTCCGGGATGCAGGCCGAGCGCCGACGCGGCCTCGCTTTGGCCTTTGCTGACGCCCAGAATGCCGGCACGCACGATCTCCGCGATGAACGCTGCGGTGTAGAAGGACAGCGCCAGGTAAAGCGACAGGAACTCGGGCTTCACGTTGAAGCCGCCAGTCAGGTTGAAGGTCCCGGCCTGCGGGAAGTCAAGCGTCAGCGGAAAGCCTGCCAGCACGAAACCGAGCAGCGGGAAGCCGACAATCAGCCCAAGACCGGTCCAGAAGACAGGGAACTGCTGGCCTGTCGCCAGTTGCCGAGCCTTCGCGCGCCGCGCCACGAACCACGTAAGGATGATGCCGACGGCAAGGCCTGCGAGGACGAGCCAAGCGCCCTGCTCCCAGATGAAGCGCGGGAAATAGAAGCCGCGGCTGTTGAGATAAGAGCCGAAGGGCAAGACGATGCTGTCGCGCGGTGCGGGCAGGATCGACAGCACGCCGAGATACCAGAAGAAGATCACCAGCAGCGGCGGGATGTTGCGGAATATCTCGACGTAGACCATCGCGATCTTGCGCAGGAGCCAGTTTCGGGACAGGCGCGCGACGCCAATGAGGAACCCGAGGATCGTCGCCGTGATGATGCCGGTGATTGCGACGACCAGTGTGTTCAGGATGCCGACTACCAGAGCCCTGCCATAGGTCGAGTCGGAGGTGAACGGGATCAGGCTGGTGGAGATGTCGAAGCCCGCGCGTCCGCGCAGGAAAGCGAAGCCGGTCGAGATGTTCGAGCGGCGAAGATTCTCGATGGTGTTGTCGACGATCCACCAAATGCCGAGCACGAGCAGCAGGACGAGCAGCACCTGGAAGAAGATGCTTCGAACCCTTGGATCGTAGAGGAGCGAGGTCCTGTTGGACTCTTGCGCCCGCGTCACGTCTTGAGCAGCCATAGAGGTTCCCCTTCTCCAAAGCTCAAAGGCCGGGGCGATTGACGCCCCGGCCTTTGCGTTGGATCAGCGGATCGGAGGACCGTATTGCAGTCCGCCTTTCGTCCACAGAGCATTGATGCCGCGCGAAATCTTGAGCGGGCTGCCGGAACCGACATTGTTCTCGAAGATCTCGCCGTAATTGCCGGTCGCCTTGATGATGTTGACGACCCAGTCATTCGTCAGGCCGAGGTCTGTGCCGATCTTGGTCTCGGCCTCGGTCCCGAGGATGCGCTTGATCTCGGGATTCGCCGAATTCTTCATTTCCTCGACATTTGCTTTGGTGACGCCGAGTTCTTCCGCGTTGAGCAGCGCGAAATAGGTCCACTTCACGATGTCGAACCACTTGTCGTCGCCCTGGCGCACGGCCGGGCCGAGGGGCTCCTTGGAGATGATCTCGGGCAGGACCACGTGGTCGGCCGGCGACGCCAAGGTCAGGCGAATGGCGTAAAGACCCGACTGGTCGGTCGTGTACGCGTCGCAGCGGCCGGAATCATAGGCTGCGTTGACCTCCTCGATCTTCTCGAAGACCACCGGATTGTATTCGAGATTGTTCGCCTTGAAGTAGTCCGCGAGGTTGAGTTCCGTCGTCGTGCCGGACTGCACGCAGACCGATGCGCCCGAAAGCTGTAGCGCGGAGTTCACGCCAGGCAGCTTGGCTGCGTTGATCATGAAGCCCTGGCCGTCATAGTAGGTAATGCCCGCGAAGTTCAGGCCAAGCGCTGTATCGCGATTGATGGTCCAGGTCGTGTTGCGCGAGAGGATGTCGATTTCGCCGGACTGGAGCGCGGTAAAGCGATCCTTCGCGCTGAGCGGCGTGAACTTTACTTTGGTGCCATCGCCGAAGACGGCCGCAGCCACGGCGCGGCAGAAGTCGACGTCGAGACCCGTCCAGTCTCCCTTGTCGTCCGGCGAGGAGAAGCCGGCCAGGCCGGTGTTGACGCCACACTGAACGAAACCCTTCGCCTTGATATCGTCGAGGGTGTCAGCCGATGCGGCGGAAGCCGCCAAGCCGAATGCCGCAGCGCCAAGAATGCCTGTGATGATATGTTTCATAACCCTCTACCCTTGTTGTTATCCGGTACGAGCCCTTACCGCGGGTCGGTCCTGGTCCGGCCCATTTCCGGATCAGCATCGCTTGTGCTGCGATGACGCCCACCCACGCATATTTGCATCGAAGGCGATTATTCCGACGAGGTCAAGCACAATGACAAACCCCGACAAGCGTTCGAAAAGAAAGGATTTCCTTGCCGCAAGGGCAAATTCAGCATCGAACAGCCAATGATCGGTGCAAAGGAAGTCGCGTCATCGTGATCGCCCCCACAGGACCAGTCTTTGACTAAAGTTTAAACCGTTCGGGACAGTTGCGCCGGCGTTCCCTCCATTCTACGTCCTGTGCCGATCCCCGTCGAAGGAGCAGACAACAGCATGGCAAAACGCATCCCGGAGAACGCCGGCATAAACACGCGCCTGGCGCACGGCGGCAACGATCCGCTCGACTACTTCGGCTTCATAAACCCGCCTGTCGTGCATGCCTCGACCGTCCTCTTCCCGGATGCCGCCGCGCTCGCGTCACGAGCACAGAAATACACTTACGGGACCCGTGGCACGCCGACGACAGACGCGCTGGCCGCCGCCATAGACGAGATCGAAGGGTCGGCCGGTACCGTCATCGTCCCATCCGGGCTGATGGCGGTAATCGTCCCATTGCTATCCTTCCTGTCAGCAGGCGATCACCTGCTGATCGTCGATTCGGTCTACTATCCCACACGGCATTTCGCCGACACGATGCTGCGTCGTTTCGGGATCGATGTCGAATATTACGACCCGCATATCGGTGCCGGCATCGCCGCGCTGATGAAGCCCAACACCAAGGTCGTGTTCACGGAATCGCCGGGCTCCAACACCTTCGAGGTTCAGGATATCCCGGCGATCGTGCAGGCGGCCCATGAAGGCGGTGCGGTCGTGATGCTGGACAACACATGGGCCACGGCGCTCTATTTCAAGGCGCTCGACTTCGGCGTGGATATCGTCATCCACGCGGCGACGAAATACCCCGCCGGCCATTCGGACGTTTTGCTCGGCACGGCATCGGCGAACCAGAAATGCTGGGAACGCCTGCACGAGACGTTCCTGACGCTCGGCTGTTCGGCAGGGCCTGACGATGTCTACCAGGTGCTGCGCGGCCTCAGGACGATGGGGGTCAGGCTCGAGCGCCACCAGCAGAGTACACTTGAGATCGCCCGCTGGCTCGAGCGACAGGAAGGCGTGGCTCGCGTCCTCTATCCGGCGCTGGAAAGCCATCCGGACCACGCGCTCTGGAAACGGGACTTTTCAGGCTCCAGCGGGCTGCTTTCGGTCGTCCTGGAAGGAGGAGGACAGGCGGAAGCGCATGCGTTCCTGAACGCGCTTGGCGTGTTTGGTCTCGGCTATTCCTGGGGTGGCTACGAGAGCTTGGCCACTCTTGTGTCGATCAGGGATCGGACGCTCGCCAAAGGCCCGTATGAGGGACCTCTCGTTCGCCTGCAGATAGGCCTCGAAGACGTAGAGGATCTGAAAGCAGACCTTGCGCTTGGATTATTGGCGGCACGCAACGCCGCCTGAAATCAAACGCGCTACGAAGCGTCGGCGCTCGTGTTGTGCGCCTGGTCCTCGGCCGCGTCCTCGAGCTTGGCAGCAATCAGGTCTTCGAGGTCACCGACCTCTTCCTCGATATCCTCGATGCGAACGCCCGCGCTCGCGGCCTGTTCGGCGCATTCCTTGGCCAGAATTCCAGCCTTCTGCTCGACGGGCTCGACAGCGCCGGGATCGCGCGGAGGCTGGACCTTCTCGCTGATCCATTCCTGCAAAAACTCGATTGCCTTTTCGGTCATCTCTGCCTCTGGCCCCTAGCGAGCCCAAAAACCTGCGCCATCAACGCTTTCGGCGCAAAAAGGATGCTCCATTACGCGCGCCCGGCATCGTCTTCGATGCAACGAATATCGGGAATGTCGTGGAGATCGCGGTCATATAAGGGGTTAGCCGACCGGTTGAAAGGGGGCATTCCGCTTGAAACACTGTTTACTTGGTCAAGCGGTCATGCCGTCGGGGAATTGTCAGTAATTCGCTCCCGCAGGCACTCTGTAGCCCACTCTGGGGCAAATTCCCGCGTCCACGGCACGCCAACCGCATGGTGCGCCGGTGCTCATCATCGGTGGCGGAGGCGCCTGGTAAAACAAGCCTCCGGACTGGCAGCCGGACAGCGTCAGAACCGCAGCGAACATTGTCAGGGAGATAAAGGAGCGCATTGTATTGCCCTTTCAAAGGGACGGTATTGCAATTCAACCGGCCTGGCGATGCCGCCAGTCGGCCGCGAGATTTTTCGGTCGATGGCCGTAGGTCCATTCCACCTGAACACGTCCCTCGGCATCCTGGATCAGGACCAAGGCCTCGTAGCCAAGCTTTCCGGCCTCATAGGCAGCAGGAACGGCGGCGCCCACGGCCTCGTCCCGAGTCGAATAGAATGGATAGTCAACGCCATTGCATTTGACTTTCCAATTCAAGCCGTCCGGCATGACCACATACGCCATGCGCTGCATCAATCCACCCTCATGTCCCTGCAGCCAGTTTACATATGTCCTGCCTGCCGTCCAGTTGCGCCAAGACCCATCCTTATCAGTAATTTGCCGCCTCCCGAATTCCCACAGCGCACCCTATGCACAATAAAGAATGCGACCGAAGAAGCGGCGCTCCCGGAGGACCGACAATTACTCACCAACGATCCCCGAAAAACATCGTCCGGGAACAAATTGGGGCATCGGCCGCGGAGCGATTCGTCCGCGTGTGGAAGCGAGCGTCCCGACGGAGGAAGAGTGGGAGAAGTATTCCAACAGGAAGGTTATTGGCGATCCCGGCAGGGCTCGAACCTGCGACATCCAGCTTAGAAGGCTGGCGCTCTATCCAGCTGAGCTACGGGACCGGCTATCGGCTATTCCCGGCCCAAGGCGGCACGTACTCTAGTGCGTCCAGGGCGTCCTGCGGTCATAACGGAAATTGTCCGAGTAGGAAATCTGCCTGCGCTTGGTTTCCTTGGGCTCCTGCACCCGATAGGAAATCGCGTTCTTCTCGGCGTAGGCGATGGCCTCATCCTTCGTCTCGAAGGTCAGCCTGATCTGGCTCTTCATGTCGCGCGAGGAGGTGTAGCCCATCAGGGGATCGATCTTGCGGGGCGTCTCGGGATCGAATTCCAGTACCCAAAGACCAGTCTTGGCCTTTCCCGACTGCATGGCGGTCTTTGCGGGGCTGAAGATGCGGGCTGACATGGCTGCGTTCCTAACCAGGCGTTGACTGTACTGGCAAAATGATTCTTCGTACCGGTAAAAAATGTGGTCGGGTTGGTATGACGGATCACATATCGTACCGCTTCAACCATTCGGGCTCATATCATCCATGAAAGCGGAAATGTCCAGCGCGGCTGGCGCGAGCGTGCTTCGCATCAGGCTGCCTATGCACCTCCCACCCCGGGCACTGCTGTCGATGTACGTGGGCACGGAATTGTGTGGCCCCGTAGTTAACCCTCATGTGACGATGTGATTGCGACCGACGAGGGCATGCATGCCGGACTTTGTTCAGAAGGTTGCAAGGAATATCCGCCGCACCGGCATCATGCCGCGCGTATACGACGTGTTAGGCCGCACCGACGCTTCGGCGGTGCAGGATCTTCTGAAAATCCTTAGGCCTGTGGTCCCCGTAGCCGATTTGATCAGGATCGGGCCCCAAGGTGACGGAGGTTACCTCGTCCCGGACGATCTGGACGGCATCGACTACGCCTTCTCGCCGGGTGTCGACAGGGAATCAGGATTTGAGGTCGACCTGGCTGAACGCGGCGTGGACGTCTTCATGGCCGACTATTCAGTCGATGGTCCCGCGCAGGATCACCCCCGCTTCAACTTCGTAAAGAAATTCCTCGGTAGCTATACAACCCCCACACAAATCACCTTGGCGGATTGGGTACGGTCGTCGGTGGGCGACCATGCCGGCGACCTCCTGCTCCAGATGGACATAGAGGGCTTCGAGTATGAGGTTCTGATGAATACGGACGATGCCCTGCTGAAGCAGATGAGGATCATCGTCCTTGAACTGCATGAGGTCGGACGGCTCTTCGAGCGAGGTCGGTTCTTCGTGTTCCAGGCTTTCTTCGCGAAGCTGCTACGCAATCACCATGTCGTTCATATCCATCCGAACAACTGCTGCGGCTCGATCAAGGTCGATGGCGTCGAACTTCCGCACATCCTGGAAATGACGCTTTATCGGCGGGATCGGCCTGTGGGCGGTTATTGCCGCGGACCGTTCCCTCACCCTCTGGACGTCAAGAATGTTGGCTCGCGTCCCGACCTCGTGCTGTCCGCAAACTGGTACAGTGCTGAATGACCGGCCGTGAAAGCTCCGAAAACCCAAGATACCACCGCGGCGCCAAGGCGATTTTTGGTTCTTCGAGCTAAGCGCCGCAAACCGTATCCGGCAATGGTCGGAGTGGCAGGATTCGAACCTGCGACCCCCTGATCCCAAATCAGGTGCGCTACCAGGCTGCGCTACACTCCGTCGCGTGGGTGCGCAGTGCCTAGAGTTTTCGGACCAGGAACGCAACCGGAAAAGCGTGGCACGGGAGAGGATGTTACGATTCGTCGTCTCGCCGCTGCCGTGCCGACAGTTCGGTTCCTAGAGATCGAGGTCACCCTGCCCGCTATCCAGGGTGGTTACCGTCTGCGCAGCCAATGCGCGCGTGATGCGGCTCTTCTGCTCCAACGCCGCCCTGTCGAGCCGTTCCACGACATCGATCGCGGTAGACAGCGACCGCTCGATGCGCCTGACCAGAAACTGGACGACATGCGGCTCCACCTGCACCTGCCGGTCGGCGAAGAGTTTCGTGATGACGGCGGCGAGCAGATGGTCGTCCGGCTCCAGTATTTCGACGGTCGCAGCCGCCTTCAGCCTGGAGGCAAGATCGGGAAGTTTCACGCCCCATGCGGACGGAAAACGCCGCGACGTAAGCAACACCTGTGTCCCGGCGGCGCGAGCGGCATTGATGAGGTGAAAGAGACCGTGCTCGTCGAGCGCCATGTCCGCATCGTCGATGGCGACCGGATGTTCGAGCTGCGCCTCTTCCAGTTCGGCTTCAATGCGGTCGGCGTCGATAAACACCGCATTGGCGGCATCAGCCCATATGGAGGCGAGGTGCGATTTTCCGGACCCTGCAGGACCGGCAAGCACTACCACAGGCACCGGCCAGTCGGGCCATGCGTCGATGAGAGCGACCGCCTGCCTGTTGGCGTCGGAGACGACCAGTTCTTCGCGTGAATGGCCTGGGCGGTGAGCCAGGTCGAGTGGAATTTGCCGGGGCGGGTCGGACGGCATTTCCTGGGTCAGGACCTGTCGGCCTTGACGGAGGCCTTCCGGCTCACCGGCAGCTTGGGCTTTACGATGACCACGTCGATGTCAGGCGTTTCAACCGGCTCGGGGTGCCCGGTGTAGAGCGGCGACTCCAGATAGCGGGAAAGGGCGAAGCGTACGAGAACGGCAACGATCGCCGCCGCCGGCACAGCGACAAGAAGGCCGACGAAGCCGAAGAGCGCGCCGAAAGCAAAAAGCGCGAACATCAGCCAGACAGGATGCAGCCCGACGCTTTTACCCACGAGCCTCGGCTGGAGGATGTTGCCCTCAATGAACTGCCCGGCAAAGAAAACGCAGGCAACCGCCGCGACCATGATCCAGTCCGGCCAGAACTGGACGAATGCCACGCCCACTGCCAGCACGAGACCGACGATCGAGCCGACATAGGGGATGAAGCTGATCAGCCCGGCGAAGAGGCCGATCAGGATGCCGAAATTCAGGCCGGTCAGCGTCAAGCCGATCGCGTAGAAGATGCCGAGTATGAGGCAGAGCGTGCCCTGCCCGCGTACGAAGCCAGCGGTCGCGGCGTTGATGTCAGTCGCAATTGTGCGAACCGTCTCGACATGGTCGCGCGGCACCCAGCTGTCGACTTTTGCGACCATGCGGTCCCAGTCGAGCAGCATGTAGAACGCGACGACGGGGGTCACCACGAACAGGCCAGCGATGCTGAACAGGGCGACACCGGAATTCCAGATCGACTGGAAGATCGTGGTGAAGAAGCCCATGCTCGCCGTTACGAGAGAATTCAATCCATTCTGCAGGCTCTCGGCATCAAGTCCGAAACGCTGTTCGAGCCATTGCGGGCTGAAGCCCGTGATCAGCCCCTGAAACTGCGTGAGATAGTAAGGCAGCTTTTCGAGGAAATCGGCCAATTGCGACGCTAGTACCGGCACGAGAATCACCATTGCCGTCGCGAAAACCACGATAAACGCGAGCAGGATCAGGAAGGTCGACGCCGTCCGCGAAAGACCCAACCGCTCCAGCCTGTCGGCGACAGGGTCAAGGAAATAGGCAAGCGCCATTCCGGCAACGAACGGCAGCAAAATGTTGCTGAACAGGTAGAGAAACGCTGTCAGAAGCGCGGCAACGATCAGCCAGAAACGAATCTGCCGCCGAAAATTCGCGGCAACCATCGCCTCGGCGATCTCGTCCATCTCATCGTCCGGCTTGTGGACCGCCTTCGCCATGGGTGTTCATGTGCCTCGACCAGGTTACGAGATAGGCCCCCGCCGAAGCCACGGTCAAGATACCGGAGACGATTATCAGCGCCGGCCTCATTGGTCCGAAAGTGGTCGCGAAGGCCAGTTCCGCCAAAACGACACCGGCCAATGCAATCTGGGCAGCGGTGTTGACCTTGGAGACCATCAGCGGCCGAACTTCGACTGGACTGCCCATCAGCGAGGACAGAAAAATCGCCAGCACGATAAGTGCGTCGCGGCTCACCGCAGCGACCACCAGCCATAGCGGCAACTGGCCGAGAACACCCAACACCACGAACACGCTGACCAGAAGCAGTTTGTCGGCGGCCGGGTCGAGGTAGCTTCCGAGCCTCGAACGCTGGTTGAAACGTCGCGCGATTAAACCATCCACGCCGTCGGAAATGCCGGCGATCACGAAGCCGGCAAAGGCCATCATCCACTCCCCGGTCAGCAGCCAGTAGACCACGGCCGGCACCAGCAGGAACCGCGCGACGGTGATCATGTTGGGTACGGTCACGCCTCCGGTCCTCCTTCCCGCGCGGTGCATCCAGATACATGGTCCGGGTTGCCCGTGGCCGCAAGGTTCGGCGCCTCTCCACGGGATTGGGGCGGTTGACTTCTTGCGGGTGTGTCCCGTTCATGCGAAGAGCCGCGACAACGATCCAACGGACTGGAGCGATGATCAAGAACGGCCTCACCTATGCCGAAGCGGGCGTCGACATCGATGCCGGCAACCTCATGGTCGAAAAGATCAAGCCCGCCGTGCGCTCAACGCGACGCCCTGGCGCAGACGGAGAGATCGGCGGGTTCGGCGGTCTGTTCGACCTGAGGGCTGCGGGATTCTCGGACCCCGTCCTCGTGGCGGCCAATGACGGTGTCGGCACCAAGCTCAAGATTGCAATCGACGCGGGCAAGCATGACACGATCGGGATCGACCTCGTCGCGATGTGCGTCAACGACATCGTCGTGCAGGGTGCCGAGCCGCTGTTTTTCCTCGATTATTTCGCCACGGGCAAGCTCGATCCCGAGCAGGGTGCCGCGATCGTCGGCGGCATCGCCGAGGGTTGCCGTCAGGCCGGCTGCGCGCTGATCGGCGGCGAGACGGCAGAGATGCCCGGCATGTATCACGGCAACGACTACGACCTCGCCGGCTTCGCCGTCGGCGCCGCCGAACGTGGCCAGCTTCTGCCTACAGACGATATCGTCGAGGGCGACGTGCTGCTCGGGCTGGCGTCGTCCGGCGTTCACTCGAACGGCTTTTCGCTCGTCCGGCGCATCGTCGAGATGTCCGGGCTGAAGTGGTCGGATGCCGCGCCCTTCGCAGATGGACAGACGCTCGGCGAGGCCTTGCTTGAGCCGACGCGCATCTACGTGAAACCCTTGCTGCAGGCGATCCGCGGGACGCACGGCATCAAGGCTCTCGCGCATATCACGGGCGGCGGCTTCCCGGAAAACATCCCGCGTGTTCTGCCCAAGGACTTTTCCGCCGAACTCGACCTCGACATGATTCCTGTTCCGCCGGTATTCGGCTGGCTGGCGAAGACTGGCGGCGTCTCGGCAACTGAGATGATGCGCACCTTCAACTGCGGCGTCGGAATGGTGCTCGCGGTGGCCGCTGGACAGGCAGCGCAGGTCGCAGCGGTCCTGCAGGAAGCCGGCGAAACCGTCACGCCGATCGGCCGTATCGTTCCCCGGCGCGACACCGGTGTCATCTATCGGGGATCGATCGTCCTATGACCGGCCAGCGCAAACGCGTCGCGATCCTGATCTCCGGCCGCGGAACCAACATGGCGCGGCTGATCGAAGCTTCCGCTGACAGTTCCTATCCGGCCGAGATCGTCGCCGTCATTTCCGACGTGGCCGAAGCGCCCGGGCTGGTCTTCGCCGCCGGCAAGGGCATTGCGACCGCATCGATCCCGCGCAGCGGCTATTCCAGCAAGGAAGCGCACGACGCGGCAATCGATGCGAACCTGCACGACATTGGCGCCGAAATCGTCTGCCTTGCGGGCTACATGCGCCTCCTGACGGTCCGCTTTGTCGAAGCCTGGGAAGGCCGGCTCATCAACATCCACCCCGCCCTTCTGCCATCTTTCAAGGGGCTGGACACGCATCGCCGGGTGCTCGAGGCTGGCGTTCGAATCCATGGTTGCACGGTGCATTTCGTCACTGCCGAAATGGATGGCGGCCCGATCATCGCGCAGGCCGCTGTGCCTGTGCTCACAGGCGACACCGAGTCAGACCTTGCGGCTCGCGTGCTGAAGGCCGAGCACGAACTCTATCCGCTTGCCCTGAAGCTGGTCGCCGAAGGCAAGGTGGCGATGGCCGATGGCCGTACCGTCTTCACCAATTTCAACGAAGGGGCGCGGGACGGCAGTGCCCGCCTGTTCTCTCCCGCTTCATGGGGCGAAGACCTGGACCTCGAGGCTCTGGCCCGCTTCACGCCCTGAGCGTGCTAGGCAAAAGCCCGGCCCTCTTCCGTCCGCTGGAAATAGATCAGGTCAAGCGAAGGCGCATCCTTGCCCAGGCCCGTCAGGATCGAATGCGCCTGGCCGCGATGGTGGGTCTGGTGATTGAAAAGATGCGCCAGCGCCGGCGCCAGTCGCTGCGAGATCGTGCGCATGTCGGTCACCGTCATGTAGGTAAAGCGCCCGGCCATCTGCTTTTCGGTCAGCGAGCCGATCCAGTCGGCCAAGCGCCTGTCTTCCGCTTCTCGGGCGACGCGAAGCTTCGCGAAATCGATGTAGAGGATGGTGTCGAGCGCCGAGGGGGCCTCACCTTCGCCGGTAAAGCGCTTCAGCCAGATGCGGTCGGTCACCAGGAGATGGTTGAGCGTGCCGCGCATGGATTTGAAGAAAGCGCCGACGTCGCGGGCAAATTCCTCCTTGGTCAGCGCACCGGCCGCCTCGTACACGCGCTGGTTGGCCCAGGCGTTGTAGGCGGCAAACATCGTGAAATGCTGTTTCAAAGGCTTCCTCTCCCCGCGCGCATTCGCAATAGTATTGTTCTTAGAACCCTATGGATGCCGAGCCAATGACAATCCTGCTTTACGATCTCGTCGGCGAAGACCATGCGCGCCCGTTCAGCCCACATTGCTGGAAGACAGCGATGTCGCTGGCGCACAAGGGCCTCCCGTTCCGTAGCGTGCCGACGCCGTTCACCGCCGTCCCGTCGGTCGAGGGCGGCGTCTCCAAAACGATCCCGGTTATCCGCGACAGCGACACGGTAGTGGCGGACTCGTTCGATATCGCGCTCTACCTCGACGCCACATATCCCGACCGCCCAACGCTTTTCGGCGGCAAGGGCGGAGAGGCGATGGCGCGCTTCATCGAGCGCTGGTCGCAGCTAACCATCCATCCCTATTTGGGAGCGTCTGCGCTGACCGACATTCATGCGCGCCTTGCGCCAGTCGACCAGGCCTATTTCCGCGAGAGCCGCGAGCGCCGCTATGGCAAAACGCTGGAGGCGGTCGCAGCTCCGCGCGAGGAAGGGTTGTCTGCCTTCCGCGCATCGCTAGAGCCGCTGCGCAGCATGCTGACCTACCAGCCGTTCATTGGCGGTGAGGCGCCCCTCTACCCCGACTACGTGGTATTCGGCGCCTTCCAGTGGGTGCGCATCATGTCACCGTTCAAGGTGCTTGAGGGCAGCGATCCTGTAACCCACTGGTTCGAACGCCTGCTCGATTTCCATGGCGGCCTCGGGCGCAGCGTCGCGGCGGCCTGAACCGGCGCTTTTGCGACGCAGGGTCCCGCGCTTGGCAAGGCTGGCGGCTGCCTGTATAGAGCCGCCACCTTTCCCAACAACACAGGAATACAACATGGCGATCGAACGCACCTTCTCGATGATCAAGCCGGATGCGACCCGGCGTAACCTCACCGGCGCGATCACGAAGATGCTCGAGGATGCAGGCCTGCGCGTCGTGGCGTCCAAGCGCGTGTGGATGAGCAAGCGCGAGGCCGAAGGCTTCTACGCAGTCCACAAGGAACGCCCGTTCTTCGGCGAGCTCGTCGAGACCATGACGTCCGGCCCGACGATCGTTCAGGTCCTGGAAGGCGAGAACGCCATCCTCAAGAACCGCGAAGTGATGGGCGCGACGAACCCGGCCAATGCCGATGCGGGCACCATCCGCAAGGTCCACGCCGTTTCGATCGGCGAGAACTCCGTGCACGGCTCGGACGCGCCGGAAACCGCTGCTCAGGAG
Source organism: Mesorhizobium quangtriensis (assembly GCF_040081925.1). Lineage (NCBI taxonomy): Bacteria > Pseudomonadati > Pseudomonadota > Alphaproteobacteria > Hyphomicrobiales > Phyllobacteriaceae > Mesorhizobium > Mesorhizobium quangtriensis. Next base: position 242,069 of record NZ_JBEBMF010000003.1, on the reverse strand, counting down.
ATCAAATACTGGTTCTCCGACACCGAGATCGTGGGCTGAGGTATTGATTCCGTCGGCCGCTCCAAGCGGCTGATCCAGAACGAAAAAAGCCGGCGGTGATCGCCGGCTTTTTTTGTCCTGACTTGTGTCAGCCTTCGTTCGAGAAGCGCGCCAGATCCTTGCCCTGGGCATCGACGAGGAAGAGCTTCCCCTCATCGTTGAAGCGGAAGCTCGCGGTCTTTTCGAGCGCTTCGTGGAAGCGGCGTTCCTGATCCATGATCGCATCCGGACAGGCCATCATGGTGCTGCCAGCCTTGCCGAAGGTGATCTTCTCGCCATCGATGGTCGCCTGCGAGAAATAGCCGTTGCAGCCCCCGCGACCGGTAACGCTGCCGTCCTCGGCTATGCTCAGCGTCGTTTGCGCATCATCGATGACGCCCTTGCCGCCGATGTCTTCTGCAAGCCACGTGGTGTCGAACAGCGTTGGCGCTGGTGGCGGGGCGGCATCCTGGTCGACCTTCCGGAGTACAAGCTGCACCGGTTCGCGCTTGGTGGGATCGACCGAATGGCGCTCGTCGTTGATGAACCACAGCTTGTTATCGACGGTGATACGCGCCTGGACGGCGTAGTTTACCTGCGGCCGGATAACTGCGGAGTCGAATAGCAGCTTGAACTTGATCGGCACTTGCCCGGCAGGATCAATCGTCTGCTCGGCGATCACCGACGCGGGCGCGTCGGCCAGCGAAACGTCGGCGAGTTGTACGGTAAGTACCGCGTTGGGTGGCAGCGCGATCCGCTCGCGATAGGAAACCTCTCCGACGATCTCCACCTCCTCGGCGAGGGCCGCTCCCGGCATCAGCAAGCCGCCGAGCGCGAGAGGCGCAATGCCGAAAAGGATCAGTTCCGCCAATTTTCCCAGCATGCTCACTCCTCCTATCCAGCCCAACGGTCACCCACGATTGAGTCTGTTCCGTGGCCGCATACGCTTATTTTCTCCAGCGTTGCGCGGCCACGTCGTCACTTATCCGTGCATCCACCCAGCCTCCCTCGCCGCCATCGACAAGATGCTCCTTCTTCCAGAAGGGCGCGCTGGACTTCAGGTAGTCCATCAGGAACTCCGCCGCCTCGAAAGCCGCCCGCCTATGCTTCGATGCGGCCACGACGAGCACAATATTCTCGCCCGGCCTGACCTTGCCGTGGCGATGAATGGCGACCAGTCCTTCCAGAGGCCAGCGCTCCACAGCCTGCAGCGCAATTCGGCCGATCTCGGCCTCGGCCATGCCAGGATAATGTTCGAGTTCGAGCGCGGCGAGCGTTCCGGCCTCGTCCCGGCAAATGCCTGAAAACGTGACGATCGCCCCGATGTCGGCATTGCCTTGCCGCAGACCGTCGATCTCGGCGGCAACGTCGAAGTTTTGCGCCTGAATGCGAACGACCGGCACGACTGCCATGCTGTCAGCCGCCCGTCATCGGCGGAAACAGCGCGATCTCGCCGGCACCGGCGATGCGTGTGTCATGATCGACATGCTCGTGGTTGATGGCGACCCGGATCACCTCGGGGTGACGAAGCGCGTGCTCGTATTCCTCGCCCCGCCCCTTCAGCCAGAGCAGAAGGTCCCTGACCGTCTGGACATTGGCCGGCAACTCGACCGTTTCGTCCGGCTTGCCGATCCGTTCGCGCACCCAGGCGAAATAGACGAGCTTCGTCACCTCACTCGTCCATGATGTGCTTGGCGCCGGCGCGGAAATAGTCGTAGCCGGTGTAGAGCGTCACGATAGCGGCGATCCAGAGCAGGACGATTCCGGTTTCCGTCGCATAGGGAACGATCTTGTCCAGCGCCGGACCGGCGAGCAGCACGGCGATGGCGATCATCTGGATGGCCGTCTTCCATTTGGCGAGTTGGGTGACGGGAACGCTGACCTTCAGCGCGGCCAGATACTCGCGCAGGCCGGAAACGAGGATTTCGCGGCACAGGATGATGATAGCGGCCCAGAGCGTCCAGCCGGCGATTGTGCGGTCGGTGTCGGCCGCCAGCAGCAGCAGGCAGGTGGCGACCAGCAGCTTGTCGGCGATCGGATCGAGCATGCGACCGATATTCGATTGCTGCTGCCAGGCGCGCGCCAGATAGCCGTCGAAATAGTCGGTGATGCTCGCCGCGATAAAGATCACCAGTGCAGACCAGCGCGCGAAGTCGCTCGACTGCAGCTTTCCCTCGAGGAAAAAGCAAAGCACCACCAGCGGAACGGCAAGAATCCGTCCGTAGGTCAGCATGTTCGGCAGGTTGAACGCCTGTTTGGCCATGTGTTCCGCTCTATCCAGCCGTACTGAAATCAGATCGCGATGTAGGGGGTCAACTGGTCAAAGTCGATGGACAAGGCCCTTTTGCCGCGGAAATCGATCAATTTTCGTGGAAATGGTTGTAGACGATACGCGCGACGGTCTCAGATATCCCGTCCACGGCCATCAGGTCGTCGATCGCGGCATTGCGCACCGCCTTGGCGGTGCCGAAGGCCAGCAGCAATGCCCTCTTCCGAGTCGGACCGATTCCGGCGATCTCGTCCAGCGGGTTTTTGGTCATCTCCTTCTTGCGCCTTGCGCGGTGTGAGCCGATCGCGAAGCGATGCGCCTCGTCGCGCAACCGCTGCACGAAATAGAGCACGGGATCGCGCACCGGCAGCGTGAACCCGCCCTTGCCTTTCGTGAAAAACTGTTCGCGGCCGGCCTCACGGTCGCGCCCCTTGGCGACGCCGATCGCCACCACGCGATCCTCGACCCCCAGTTCGGACAGCATCTGGCGCACGGCCGTCATCTGCCCCTGCCCCCCGTCGATTAGTATAACGTCAGGCCAAGCCGGGAACGCCGCCTTTTCCTCATCTTCCCCGCCGGCCGGCTCGTCGCCATGTTCCTTGATCAGACGCGAGAAGCGGCGCTGCATGACCTCGCGCATCATCCCGAAATCGTCGCCGGGCGTGATGTCGGTCGAGCGGATGTTGAACTTGCGGTACTGGTTCTTCACGAAGCCTTCCGGCCCCGCCACGATCATCGCACCGACGGCGTTCGTTCCCATGATGTGAGAGTTGTCGTAGACCTCGATGCGGCGTGGAATAGCGGCCAGACCGAATGTCTGTGCGAATCCGTCGAGCAGCCGCGCCTGCGTCGAGGTTTCGGCCAAGCGCCGCCCGAGCGCTTCACGGGCATTCTGCAGTGCTTGGTCGACGAGATCCTTCTTCTCGCCGCGCTGGGGCACCATGATCGAGACCTTGTGCCCGGCCCGGGTGGCGAGCGCCTGCTCCAGAAGGTGTTCTTCTTCCACCTTGTGCGACAGCATGATCGTACGCGGACAAGGCTTGTCGTCGTAGAACTGCGCCAGGAAGGACGAGAGCACCTCCTGCGCCTCCAGCGCCGGATCGGCCTTGGGGAAATAGGCGCGATTGCCCCAGTTCTGGCCGGTGCGGAAAAAGAAGACCTGTATGCAGATGTGGCCACCTTCCAGATGGATGGCGAAGACGTCCGCCTCCTCCACGCCCTGCGGGTTGATGCCCTGATGGCTCTGGACGTGGCTGAGCGCGGCGAGGCGGTCGCGATAGACAGCCGCGCGCTCGAAATCGAGGTCTTCCGCCGCCTGCTGCATCTGCTCCGAAATCTCGGACTTCACTTTCTGGCTGCGGCCCGACAGGAAGTCCTTCGCCTCCACGACCAGTTCGTCGTAGTCGCCGGCCGAAATCTCGCCCGTGCAGGGGCCGGAGCAGCGCTTGATCTGGTAGAGCAGGCAGGGGCGCGTGCGGGTCTCGAACACCGAATCCGTGCACGTGCGGAGCAGGAATGCACGCTGCAGCGAATTGATGGTGCGGCCGACCGCTCCGGCCGAGGCAAACGGTCCGAAATAGTCGCCCTTTTGCGAGCGTGCACCCCTGTGCTTGAAGATGCCGGGCGACGGATGGTTGCCTGTCAGGACGATGTACGGAAACGACTTGTCGTCGCGCAAAAGCACGTTGAAGCGTGGCCGTAACCGCTTGATCAGGTTGGCTTCCAGCAGAAGCGCCTCGATCTCCGTGCGCGTGACGACGAATTCCATCGTCGCCGTCTCGCGCACCATGCGGCCGATGCGGTTGGTGTGGAACCGACCGTTGGCGTAGTTGGTGACGCGCTTCTTCAGGCTGCGCGCCTTGCCGACATAGAGCACGTCTCCGGCGGCGTTCATCATGCGGTAGACGCCCGGCGCGTTGGGCAGGCGCTTCACCAGCGTCTGGATGACCTCCGGGCCGACCTTGCCATCAGCATCGCCGGCATGCGCGCTCCAGTCGATCGCGGTGAAGGCGGCGTCGATGGCGGGAGACTGCTCCACGACCTCCTCGGCAGCGCCATCCTCGTCGCCCAGGTCGTCACTGGCCGCATCGCCGGCTATGAAGCCCGCAATGTCGTCCGCTGCCTCGGCGTCGTCGCCGTATTCCGGTCTGGGTCTCGGACTCATTCCACCATGCCTGTCACATCAGGCGTCTGCCACGCAAGATGCTGGCCGCCGTCGAGGGCGATCATCTGACCGGTGACGGATCGGGCGTCCCAGAGATAGCGGATCGTCGCTCCGAACTCGGAAAGCTCCGGCCCGCGCCGCAGCAGCAGCCCGTCGACCTGGGCCTCGAAGTCGTGAGGGTCCTGCCGCACATTGGCCAATGCGGGACCCGGGCCGATCGCATTCACCCTGATGCGAGGCGCAAGCGCCTGCGCCATCGTCTGCGTCGCGCTCCACAGCGCCGATTTGGAGAGCGCATAGGAAAAAAAGCGGGGCGTCGGCCGCCAAACGCGCTGGTCGATGATGTTGACGATCAGCCCCTCTTTTCCTTCAGGCAACGCTTCCGCAAACCGGCGCGCCAGCATGGCGGGCGCGACGACGTGAACGGCAAAATGCCTTTGGGCGACTACAGGATCGAAGGTCTCTATCGAATCGTCCTCGAAGATCGAAGCGTTGTTCACCACGAGGCCGATGTCGCCCAGCAGAGCCGAAGCCGCGCCGATCAGTCCATCGACGGCTCGGGCGTCCATCAGGTCCGCCTGAACGACTGCCGTCCTTGCGCCTGCCTTCTGCAAATCCTCGGCCAGGGAATTGGCCTCGGCGCGCGACCTGCTGCAATGGATCGCGACGGCGAAGCCATGCGCGGCAAGGTCTTCGACGATCGACCGACCGATGCGCCTTGCCCCGCCCGTCACAAGTGCAGTCTTCGGTGCTCCCGCCATGCGTCAATCCCTGTTGCTTCCATCCGGAGCTCGCCGCGAACCGACATCCGGGCGATTTATTAAAATCCGTTCTTTCTTTTGACGGCTTTGTGGCGAAATGCCCTTTTGTGCCGCTGCGGAATACGCTTCGGCATCATGCGCAGGCATAGACTATATAGGACGCGCAACGCCTTGCACCAAGCGGCCTGCAGCCTTTTCGGGCAATCACTCCTGACAGGGACTGTTGCAGGACCGCAACGCCAAGCTTCAGCCTCAATCGTGCCGGGCAATGACCCCATTTCATCTTCCTTGGAGCCACAATTCGCAAGCAAGTTCGGAACTGTCAGGCACCCGGTCCGTTTCTCCCGCCTCGGACTGATGCCTATTGGAAGCCACGTGTCCTGTGGTCATGGAGTTAAGAATGAAGAATAATCGCAAGTTCGCCCGTCCGGCCGTCGCCGCTCTCGGGCTGGTGGCCCTGCTCGGCACGATCCCCGCCCACGCCGCAGACGCCGTCATGGAAGTCCCGGAGGCCCCTGCAGCGCCGATGGTTGAGCCCCCGCTCAACACCTGGTCCGGCGCCTATGCTGGTGTGTCTCTCGGTTACGCCTTCTCCGGCGATACCGACTTGAACGACGGTATAAGCAACACGATTGGAACCGACGGCTTCCTGCTCAATGGCTTCGCCGGCTACAACTGGCAGGCCGGCAACATCGTCGCCGGCGTTGAAGGCGACGCAGGTTACAACTGGGCTGACGGCTCGAACGCCGGCGCAACATCTGATGCCGGCGCGGAAGGCTCTCTGAGGGCCCGTCTCGGCTACGTCGTATCGCCGAACGTCCTTCTTTACGCCACGGCCGGTGGCGCAGCGAAGAGCCTCGAGGTCTCCGATAGCTTCGGCGCCAACGACAAGAATACCATGATCGGCTGGACTGCCGGTGCCGGTGCGGACGTCATGGTTACGGAGAACGTCTTCGGTCGCGTCGAATACCGCTACACCGACTTCGGCAGCGACACCTACAATCTGACGCTGCCGACCGAGGTCGACGCGAAGGATCATCGCATTTCCGTCGGCCTCGGCATGAAGTTCTGATACCGACTGCATTTCGACATGACCGGGCGCTTCGGCGCCCGGTTTTGTTTTGTGCGCAGGTATCAGCGCGGAAGCAGTGCCCTCAGTTCCGGGTGCTTCTGGTCAAAGCGCGCCATCCAGCGCTTGAGACGCGCCCTGCCCTTCTCCCATTGTCCGGCAAAGCGAAGCTCGAGGTAGCCGAGCGCGGCGCGCAGTGCGATGTGGCCGGTGTTAATTTTGCTGCCAAGCTTCGGCGGGTTGGCGTTCAGCACGTCGAGCGCCCGAAGCACCTTGCCCCATTGCTTGTCGAGCCATGGCTGATGGACGATTTCCTGCGGCCGTCCCCGGCGTTCATAGACATGCGCGAGAGCGCAATCGCAGATGCCGTCCGCCAGCGCCTCCAGCCTCTCCGCCTCCGTGCGCTTCGCCGGATTGCGCGGGAAAAGTTTGTTCCCCGAGACGCGGTTCAGATACTGGGTGATGGCGCGGCTGTCGAAAATCGTCTCGCCGTCGTCGGTTAGCAAAACCGGTATCTTGCCCAGCGGATTGGCCTTGAGGAATTCCTCGGTCGGGTTCGATGTCTCCGTCGCTACGGCCTCGACCGCGATGCCGGCATGCGCAGCCGCCATGAGGACCTTGCAGCTATAAGGCGAAGCGGACGAGACAAGGACTTTCGGCATCGGGGTTCCTCTAATTGGGCCGCAAGCACAGGATAATCCGGCCCGCGACTGCGTGGACAAATTGCCTGGTCTATCCGCCCCTGACCGGCGGCATGACGACGTTCGGCAGCCTGCAATCGCGCCGGTCGATTTCGGGGCACGAGCGGAATTTCAGGTCCTTGCTCATGCAGATGCGCACCTCGCGCAGATAGTGCCGGTCGCAGGTGACCGCGACGGCGTCGTTCGGAAGCGAAGGATTAGCCGTCAGAAAGGCGCGTTCAGCTTCATCTGGATCGAGAGTCATATACCCGTCTGGACGGCGGAAGCGCGCCGGGATGGCGACGGTTTCGCGGGCGGCGCGCAAGACCGCGAAATAGTCGTCCTGGTCCAACCCCGAACAGGAGCCGTGCTTGCGCCACTGGTGGCGGATCAGGCCGGCTGACGGCATCAGGTCGTAGAGCGACCGCAGGGTGGCGTTCGACACGTCCCGCTCGTCGGTCGGGCAGTTTTCCGGGAAGCCGCGCTGGAATTGCGGCCACAGCCCATGCACAACGAAGGCGTATGGCCGGCCGCTCTCGCACTGCTGGCGGTTGGCCTCTCCGCCCTCGGCTTCGCAATAGCTGGGCGACCAGGACAACGACAGGATATAGAAATCGAAGCCCGACCCGACCGGCACCGTCGGCGATGTCGGCTTGCCAGCCGGCATTGTCTGGACAATGGACGTGTTAGGCTTTGTGTCGGACGCCGGTGTTTCGCTTTCCTGGCTGCAGGCGGCGAGAAGAATCGCGGCAAACGCCGCAAACAGCCCGCACCGCATCATGTCACGGAAATCAGCGCAGGACGCGGCAGCGCCCGTCGTAGACATACCAGCGGTCGAAGCCGGAGACGCAGAACTCGACATTGTCGCCGACCGAGGCAAAGCCCTGCCCTTCCTCGATCAGGTACCAGATGTCGCGGCTGCTCGCGTCAGAGAGAACCACCTGCGCGCCACAATAGGTGCGGCCGATCGGGCGATCCTCCTGCGCGGGCAGATAACGGCGCTCCTGGATGTTTTGGAAATCGGTGATCGCCACCTGTGGAAGGTTGGGCACATGCCTTACCTGATAGGCGAAGCGGCTGGTGATGCGGTTCAGCACCCAAGCCTTTCCGCACACGCCCGAATCCCCGACATATCCGCCAAGGTCCGCCGCCTTGAGCGACGGCACCGCCCCGATCGAGGCGGAAACGGCCAGAAGCGCTGCAAGGATCGGGCGGGTCAGGCGTGACATGGACATCTCTCCGGGCGGCAGGCATCCGCCGGTCCCATAATCGTTTCCGGGCGCGCTCCGGTCAAGCGGGAGTATGCTCTCCCGCCAGCCATTCCAGCGACCAGCGCGCTTTGGCGTCCTCGCCAAGCGCCTTCATCAGCTCGGGCAGGATGACGCGCATCTCGCTCTCGAAGACGAAGGGCGGGTTGACGACGACCAATCCCGTACCGTCGAAGAGGCCTTCCGCAGAGGCTGCGCGAACCTCGAAAACCACGTCGAGGATCTTCGGAATACCCACCTGCCTAAGCGCCGCGCGGAATTCCGCGACGGCGGCGCGGTTCTTCACGGGATACCAGAGCGCGTAGATGCCGCCCGGCCAGCGACGGTGCGCGCGGGCGAGTCCGTCGACCAACCGGTCGAACTCGCCGGCCTGTTCGAAGGGTGGATCGACCAGCACGAAGCCGCGCTTCTCCTTGGGCGGCAGGTGCGCCCCAAGAGCCAGCCAGCCGTCGAGTTCCATCGTCCGTACCTGGAAATCGCCGGCGAACAGCCCGCGCAGTCGGCCGAAATCCTGCGGATGGAGTTCGATTGCCGAAAGCCTGTCCTGCGGACGCAGCAGATGGCGCACGATCAGCGGCGACCCCGGATAGCTCTCGATCGCGCCGGCCGGATTGGCTGCCATGACCGCCCCGAGATAGGGCGCGAGGAGTTCGCGCGCTTCAGCCGAAAGGTCGGCCCTCAGAAGCCGGCCTATGCCGCCACGCCATTCCCCGGTCTTCTGGGCTTCCTCCGACGACAGGTCGTAGAGGCCGATGCCGGCGTGGGTGTCGATGACCCGGAACGCCTTGTCCTTGAGCTTCAGATACTCGACCAGCCGCGACAGGGCGACATGCTTGACGACATCGGCAAAATTGCCCGCGTGGTAGGCATGGCGATAATTCATCGCGCCCCACCGTCACGCCCATCGCCACTCCGGCCCCAACGCGGCGGCAGCGCTTCTGTGCTGGCGGCGCGGTCGCGCCTGCGCCGCCGGAGCGACAGCACCAGACCGATGAAGCCAATCGCGGCGGCGGCGTAGCCGATCGGCGGCACGCGCCGGTCGACGGAGACCGCGCTAGCACGCAGGACAAGGTCGACGGCGCTCATCTCGATGCCGTCGGCGTCACCCGGCCCGATGACAAAGATGTAGTCGCCGTCCTCGATATCGGTGATGACGCCGCCCTCGTCGCGATAGATGCGGTCGCGCATTTGCGGGCTTCGCTCCTGCGGCTTGGCCTCGGCGAAGGTCAGCGTGTCGGCAAGCACGGTGCGGCCGCCGGTCGAGGCGGTGACGGTGAGAACCGTGCTTCGCGGCGCAAACTCGACCGGACCGAGCGAGGTCAGGTCGACCAGCACCCGCACCGGCGCGTCAGCCTCCGTCAGCCGCGTGGTGACGGGCCTGAAGCCGCTGCCGCGCTCGTAAACCGGCCATGTCCCGAGTTCGCGGCCGGAAAAATTGGTGACCGCCCAGGGATAGCCGAACCCGGCAGCGACGCCAGCGATCAGGACAAGGAGGAAGAATGTGCGCATCGTATGGTCCAATTTCCCGGCAGCTTGCGGACGATTCAGGCCTTGCGTTCCCAGCGGCGGTCCGGCCTCTGCTGCCAGTAGGTGACCGCGTGCCCGCCGGCCTTCATCGTCTTCCAGTGCTCGCGCGCGGCCTCGACCTGCCCGGCATCGTGTCCGTCGAACAGGAAGACGGCGCGCTCATAGGCTGAAAGATCGGATGGCGACGCGCCGTCGACGAGGAAACGGATCGCCGCGCCGTTCGGATTGGCGTCGGTAACGGTCAGCAGCACCGGCTGCTCGGCCGCATACGGCTCGCGGTCTGTGCCGTGCGCCAGGAAGGAATCGTCGCGAAACGTCCAGAGATGCTGATCGAGCGCATCCCGCCGCTCCTCGCTGCCCGCCTGCACCACCGCCCGCCAGCCGCGCGCCGTACTGCGCTCCAGCAAGCCCGGCAGCGCATCCTCAAGCGTCGATTCAGTCAGGTGGTAGAAGAGAACTTCGGCCATAGCCTCGTGTTTATGCCGCTTTGCGTTTCGCTTCCACCGTCTTGGGGGGCAAGTTTCATCATTGCCACGCGTCGTTTCCGAGACGACTCGCTCACGGCTCTCCATACGAGATCGAGACTTTTTTTAATTCCGGGTGGATTCGCAGCAGCGGCGACTTTAGAAGTTTCATGAATTCTAGAATTCAGGCACAGTCTTGGCTTACAGACCCGAGATCGACGGATTACGCGCTGTTTCGGTTCTGGCCGTTATCTTTTTCCACTACGGTATCGACCCATTCTCCGGCGGCTTCGTCGGGGTCGATATATTCTTCGTCATCAGCGGCTACCTGATCACATCGATCATCTTCGCCGACATGCAGGCCGAGACATTCTCCTTCCTGGATTTTTACGACCGCCGGATCCGCCGCATCCTGCCAGCAACTTTGGCGACCATCGTTGTCACCGGTATTGCGGGATATTTCGTCCTTCTACCCTCGGACTTCGAAGACTTCGGGCGCAGCGCCGTTGCCTCGGCCGCGGGCTTCGCAAATTTCTATTTTCTTTGGAATAGCGGGGGGTACTTTGACAATTCGTCCGATCTGATGCCACTCCTACACATGTGGTCGCTCGGCATAGAGGAACAGTTCTACCTCCTCTGGCCCCTGCTGCTTTTCGGAATAGTGGCGCTTTCAAAGGGCTCTGCACGCGTTGCCGCAACCACCTTGGCGCTCTTGATCGCCGTAAGCTTCGCGGCATCAGTCATCGCGACGCCCGACAACCAGCACGCCGCATTCTATCTGCCACAAACCCGCGCGTGGGAACTTGCGCTGGGGGCAATCCTCGTTTTCGCGCCCAAGATCGGGCACCGCCCTATCGGCGAGGCAGCCGCACTCGGCGGCGCGATCTTGATCGTTTTTTCGATCCTGTACCTCCATCCGAAATACGCTTTTCCGGGATGGATCGCAGCCTTGCCGACCGTGGGAGCCGCGCTCATCGTATGGCCCAAGACGTTCGGTCCAGTTGCTACCTTGCCCTTGCGAATCTCCGGCGCGGTTTTCGTCGGCACGATCAGCTTTTCCCTCTATCTTTGGCATTGGCCGCTTCTTGCGCTCTACAGACACGTTAGTATGGATGAGACGCTGACTACCGGGGAGCAAGCCGTTCTCATCGCCCTCACATTCGTTCTCGCCGTTTTTTCCTGGCGCTTCATCGAGCAACCATTCAGGCGCTGGCGTCCACGCCGGGGCGCCGGGCTCGCGGCAGGCGCGACGGGAGTGGTTATCGTCGCGGCATGCGCCCTGCCCTTGGCTCTCACCGATGGCCTCCCGACACGCTTCTCGGCAGAAATCCAGTCTCTGGACAGATACCGCAAGTCGCAAGCAGCCGAACGTACGGGATGCCTGCTTACGACATGGACCGCCAAGGCCGAGATCGCATTCGATGAAGCCAAATGCCTTGCGAAGAGCACTTCCCAGCCGAATGTGCTCGTGATCGGCGACAGCCACGCGGCCCATTTCATGGGGGCTTTCAGGCGGATATTTCCCGAAATTTCGTTTGCGCAGGCATCTGCGTCGGGATGCCACCCGCTTGTTCCCGCCAAAGGCGCAGAACGCTGCACGCGACTGATGAAAATCGCGTTCGATCAATATCTTGACGGCTTCGAGGTGATTGTCATCTCCGCGCGACGGTCCATCAAAGACCGCGAGACCATCGGTGCCAGCGTCGCTGCGCTCGCGAAGCATGCACCCGTTGTCGTGCTTGGACCGAGCATTGAATACGAAGCACCGCTTCCGGCGCTTCTGGCGCGCTCCAGCATCACCGGGGTCGACTTGGTCTCCGAAAACGAGCGGCTTCGCTTCGTCGCCAACAAGTCAAGAAATCTGGAAGAAGCGCTCGAGGGAACAAGCGCCAGGTTCTACGACGTCCTGGAATATACCTGCCCGAAAAAAGTATGCCGAAGGACTGTTTTTCCCGGCGTCCCGCTCATGTACGACGACAACCACTTCACCTCGGAGGGAGCGGATTTTGTCGTCAGGCAATTGCGGTCCGACGGACTGTTTGCAAACCTCATCGCGCAAGCGCGTGCCGTTCACCCCTCGTAGTGATCCTTCACCAGACGATCCAGCAGGCGGACGCCGAAGCCGGAGGCCCATGACTGGCTGATCTCGCTCGATGGCGAGCCCATGGCAGTGCCGGCGATGTCGAGATGCGCCCAGGGCGTGTCCTTGACGAAGCGCTGCAGGAACTGGGCGGCAGTGATCGAGCCGCCGTACCGGCCGCCGATGTTCTTCATGTCGGCGTTCTTGGAATCGATCAGCTTGTCGTATTCCGGGCCCATCGGCATGCGCCACAGCTTTTCCTGCGTGGCGAGCCCGGCCTCGGTCAGGCGGCCGGCCAGTTCGTCGTTATTGGAGAAGAGACCGGCGTGGCTCTGGCCCAGCGCCACCATGATCGCGCCCGTCAGAGTGGCGAGGTTGATCATGAATTTCGGCTCGAAGCGCTGGTTGCAGTACCAGAGCGCGTCGGCCAGCACGAGGCGGCCCTCGGCGTCCGTATTCAGGATCTCGATGGTCTGGCCCGACATCGAGGTGACGATGTCGCCGGGCCGCTGCGCATTGCCATCGACCGCGTTCTCGACAAGGCCGATGATGCCGACCACGTTGGCCTTGGCCTTGCGGGCGGCAAGCGCATGCATGAGGCCGGTGACGGCGGCAGCACCGCCCATGTCGCCCTTCATCTCCTCCATGCCGGAAGCGGGTTTCATCGAGTTGCCGCCGGTATCGAAGGTGACGCCCTTGCCTATGAAGGCGACCGGCTTGTCCTTGGCCTTGCCGCCGTTCCACTGCATGACCGCGAGGCGCGCGCCGCGCGGCGAACCCTGCGCGACACCGAGTAGCGCGCCCATGCCGAGCTTCGTCATCTCCTTCTCGGTCAGCACTTCGACGGTGACGCCGAGCTTCGTCAAATCCTTTGCGACGGCCGCGAATTCGACCGGGCCGAGCTTGTTGGCCGGCTCGTTCACGAGGTCGCGGGCCAGCATGACGCCGTCGGCGATGGCTTCGGCGGCAGCAAACGCCCTCTTCGCGGCGGCCGGATCGGCGCACTGGATCACGAATTTCGATGGCTTGCGCTCGGTGGATTTCGCAGCGGGCGCTTTGGCCGCCTTCGCAGGCGCGCCCTCGTCGCCGCCCTTGGCGTCGGCGTCGTCCTTCTTCGTCTTGTACTTGTCGAAGGCGTAAGCGCGCAGGAGTATGCCCGATGCAACACCGGCTGCCTCGGTCGCGCCGACGCTCGTTCCAGGCAGGTCGAGCACGACGGCGACCTCAGCGGCCTTGCGGACCTGCGCCGCGATCGAACCGCCGAGCTTCAGCCAGTCATATTCCTTCAACGCGGCCGGCTTGCCGACGCCGACGACGAATAGACGGTCGAGCGCGGAACCCTGCGGCGCGACGATGTCCACCGACGAGCCCGCCTTGCCCGAGAAATCAGCGATCTTGAAGACGCGCGCGAACGTTTTCGCCTCGTCATAGGCGGCCGCCACCTTGCCGAGCTTGCCCTCGTCCGCGGCGAGCAGAACGACGACGCCCTTCTTTGGGCTGGAGTACTTGGCAAAGCTGATTGCGGGTCTGGTCGCCATGATCGTCCTGCGGATTTGGGGCCTTGCGGCACGTATTTGTCTTGAATGTCTGCGTTCTCCGATCTGTTTCTCGGAGTGCCGAAATTTCGGTGCGGACATTTCGCGGTTTTCAGGCATTTGGCAAGCGAAACGCCGCACGGATATGCCATGATGGAGGCGTTTACTGTGTTTCTTGGCGATTCGTTAGCCGTTCGGCCGCATGGTGAGGCGTGGCGGGAACGTGCGGAGCCGAATAAAACGTAACACCCTGAAGGTTGTGCGCCGCGTCGTGTGCGATTAACTAGTGCCTCAACTTCCCGCTCCGTAGGAGGCGGGCCAACAGGCCGTATGACGGTCATCCATCCTGCCCGAGGACACCTCCGCGCCGCATGAAGGTCTTCGAACGCTATATCCTACGGCGCACGCTGATGCTGTTCCTCGCCTCGCTCATCTGGACGGTAGCGATCGTGTGGACCACGCAGGTGCTGACCCGCATCAACCTGGTCACCGACAGCGGCCAGTCCGCGCTTGCGTTCTTCGAGATCGCCGCGCTGATCCTGCCGTCGGTGCTGCCGGTAGTCATCCCGTTCGCCACGGTAATCGCCATTGCGCAGACGCTGACGGTGATGAACAACGATTCGGAACTGGTGGTCATGAGCGCTGCCGGCGCCGGGCGCAGAAGCGTCATCCGCCCCGTAATGACACTGGCGATCGTCGCCTCCATCGCCAGCTTCGCCATCGACAACGGGGCCGAGCCCTACGCCCGCCAGAGAGGCCGCGAACTGGTGGCCGCCGCGCGCGCCGACTTCCTGTCTCTGGTTATCCAGGAGGGAACGTTCCGAAAGATTGAGGAAGGGCTCTACATCCAGATCAGCGAAAGGCTGCCTGACGGGCGGCTTTCGGGCATCTTCGTCGCTGATTCGCGCACCGAAGGCACCGACCTCATCTATTACGCCAAGTACGGCCAGGTCAGCGAAGGCGAAGCCGGTACGGTGCTGGTCATGGACGAGGGCGAGATCCAGAGGAAGATGGATGGAAACGAGATCTCGATCATCCGCTTCTCATCCTACGCTTTCGACCTTTCCGCCTTCACGGCTTCATCAAAGGCGCCGACGCTGCATCCGAAGGACCGCACGATCGGCTATCTGCTCGATCCCGATCCGGACGACTCCTTCTACAAGAACAATCCGCAGTCGATTCGCGCCGAGCTGCATCGCCGCTTCACCGACTGGACCTATCCGGCCGTGTTCGGCCTGATTGCACTGGCGGTGATCGGCAATGCGCGGTCTCACCGTGACAGCCGCCTCAACCCGCTGGCGACCACGGTCATCATCGCGCTCATCGTGCGCTGGCTGGGTTATGTCGCGGCAAACCAAGTGCAGGCGGCGCCGGCCGTGTGGCCGCTGGTCTATGCGGTCCCGCTGGTCTTTTCGGCGATCCCGATCTGGTTCATCGCCACCAACCGGCCGATGGAACTGCCGGTCGCCTGGGCCGACCGCCTTATCTCCCTGTTCCGGGCGATTGGCGACCGCATGATGATGATGCGCACCGGCCGGCCCGACGCGGCATCGGGAGGGTCCGCCTGATGGGCTGGACGCTCAACCGCTATTTCCTCTTCCGCTACTTGACGATCGCGGTTTGGTATTTCGTCGGCATCTACGCGCTGATCATGCTGATCGACTTCACCGAGTTCTCGAGCCGCACCGTCGGGCTTCCGGGCTACAGCATTCGGCTGGCGTTCACGGTGTCGGCGCTGCGGGTGCCGATCATCATGCAGCAGGCGGTGCCGTTCGTGGCACTGGTGGCCGCGATAACGACGCTCGTCTCCCTCAATCGCAAGTCCGAACTAGTGATCGCGCGGGCGGCCGGCATCTCGGCGTGGCAGTTCCTTCTGCCCTGCTGTATTGGCGCGCTGCTGTTCGGGCTGTTCACGGTGGGTGTCCTGAACCCCCTGGCCGCGCATGCCGTCTCGCGCTCCGAAAGCCTGGAAAACGAGTTCCGCGCGGGACGAGCCGGCGCGACGTCCAGCGACGCCGCGCCTTGGCTGCGGCAGAAGACCGGCAACACCGACACGATCATCGGCGCCCGCACCGTCCTGAACCAGGGACTGGAACTGGCGGACGTCACGATGTTTTCGCTTGATAGCGACGGCAACATCTTCGAGCGGCGCGACGCAGCGCGCGCCTACCTGCGCGACGGCTACTGGGAGTTGCACGACGTGCGCAGCATTCGCGCCGGCGAACAGCTGCCGCACATGGACACCGACCGGGTGGCGACCAACCTGCGGCCCGAGTTCGTACAGGAAAGGCTGGCGCGGCCCGAAACCATCCCCTTCTACGAGCTTCCCGAGAAGATCGAGGTGGCGCAATCTTTCGGCCTCAAGGCAAGCGCTTTCGCCACGCAATTCCATACACTTATGGCGCTGCCTTTCCTTTTGGTCGCAATGACTCTCATCGCCGCAACCACGTCGATGCGATTTCAGCGAATGGGGCAATCGGCGACGATGATTCTGGGTGGCGTCCTCGCCGGCTTTCTGCTTTATGTTGTTTCTGTTCTTGTTAAAGCGTTCGGCAATGCGGGACTGGTGCCGCCTTTCGTCGTGGCCTGGATTCCAGTTGTCGTGGCGATGTTTTTCGGGGTAACATTCCTGCTGTACAAGGAGGACGGTTAGTTGGGGGTTGCGGCACATTCAGACCGCAAATCGGCCAGAATGGCGCGCCTGCTTGGCGCGACTGCCCTGTCCTGCCTCGTCTACGCCGCGGTGCTTCCCGAATCGGCTTTCGCGCAAGGCCTTGAAGACATTGCGTCGACCGTGCCTGAAGGCAGCGAGATGCTGCTCGAGGCCGACACGCTGGTCTACGATAACAACGACGAGACCGTTACGGCGTCCGGCGGCGTCCGGATCGATTATGGCGGTAACAAGCTCGTCGCGAATCAAGTGAGCTACGACCGGAGTACGCGGCGCCTGATCGCATCCGGCAATGTCGAGGTCATCAACCCCGACGGCACCAAGGTCTTCGCAGATACGATCGACGTGACCGACGATTTCGGTGACGGCTTCGTGAACGCATTGCGCGTCGAGACCGCCGACAAGATTTATTTCGCCGCCGAAAGCGGCGAGCGGCGCGGCGGGTTCCTGACCACGCTGAACAATGGCGTCTACACGGCCTGCGAGCCTTGCGCCGAAAAGCCTGACAAAGCGCCGACATGGCGCATCAAGGCCAAGAAGATCATCTGGAACAGCAAGACGAAGACGGTTCGCTTCGAGGATTCGACCTTCGAGTTTTTCGGACTGCCGCTCGGCAAGCTGGCGTCTTTCGAGATCGCCGACCCGACCGTGAAGCGCAAATCCGGCTTCCTCATCCCGGGGGTCAGTTTCACAACTGACTTGGGCATGGGTGTCTCGGTTCCCTACTATTTCGCTCTGTCGCCCACTTACGACCTGACGGTCACGGGCACGGGATACACCCAACAAGGCTTCCTTGGCGAAGCCGAGTGGCGCCAGCGTTTCAACAATGGCGAGTACAGCGTGACCTTTGCTGCGATCAACCAGGCCAAGCCGGAGAAATTCGACTACAACACGGTTGATTCTGGACCGGCCGGTGATCCGAACGAGTTCCGCGCCATGATGGGGACGAAGGGTCTTTTCGCCATCAATTCACGTTGGGACTTCGGCTGGAACATCCTTGCGCAGACGGACAAGAATTTCTCGCGCACCTATGGCATCGATAACTACAACAACTTTATCCAGCGCTCCGAGGTGTTCCTGACGGGGCTCGACGACCGCAACTATTTCGACCTGCGCGGCATGCATTTCGACGTCCAGGAACGGACTCTTGATACCAATCCCGACGGAACGGAGAACTTTGACGCTCGCGACAAGGAACAGCCGTGGGTCCTGCCCAGCTTCGATTATTCCAAGACGCTCGACCAGCCAGTGTTCGGCGGCGAGTTGAGCTTCGACGTCAATTCGCGGGTCATTCTGCGTGAGAAGCTGGATATCCAATATTTCGATCCGGACGTACCAACCAACATCGAGACCGTAAACGGCATCAAGAATTCGTCGGCTCGCCTGACGGCAGAAGGCGAGTGGAAACGCTCCTTCGTGTCGGACGGCGGCCTGGTAATGACGCCGCTGCTCGCCTTCCAGGCCGACACGACGGGCGTCGACTATTCCTCGGAATCGGTTGCAGCCATCCAGAACATGGCGGCAAGCCATCCTGGCGGAAGCTTCATGACCGATATCCGCGACGCCTATAACCGCTTGCTCGCGACGGCCGGATTGGAGCTGCGCTTACCGCTCCTCTTTGCCTCGGAAGGATCGAGCCACGTTCTCGAACCGATGGCGCAGGTCTTTGCTCGCAACGACGAGCCTTATGGCAAGACGCTCGGCATGCCCAACGAGGACGCGCAGAGCTTCGTGTTTGACGCCACCTCGCTGTTCGAACGGGACAAGTTCGCTGGCTATGACCGCATCGAGGGCGGCACGCGCGCCAATGTCGGCTTCCGCTATTCCGGCATTCTCGGCAACGGCTGGACCACCAACGGCATCGTCGGCCAATCCTATCACCTCGGAGGCGAGAACTCCTTCTCCGATCCGGATCTCGTCAACGTCGGCGCCTATTCCGGACTGGAAACCGATACGTCGGATTTTGTGGGACTGCTCGGCTTCGCGACCCCGAACGGTTTCTCCGGCTCGGCCAGCGCTCGCTTGGACGAACAGTCGCTCGAGCTTCGCCGTGGCGAACTGAAGGCGGGTTACTCCTCCGACAGGGTCTTCGTCGGTGCAAAATACGCGTTCATCCAGGCGCAGGAGCTCTACGGTTTCGACGAGGATCGCCGCGAACTGTCCTTCGGCGCTTCTACCCGCCTTCACGAATCGTGGCGCGCGTTCGGCTCGGGCACCTACGATTTCGAGAACAGCATCATGGCCAAGAGCGCTGTCGGCTTTGCCTATGACGACGACTGCTTCACCTACCTGATGACCTATTCCCAGAATCGCGACGTCGAAAGCCGCGAGACAAGCTCGACCATCGGCTTCAACGTCTCCTTCCGCACGCTGGGTGCGTTCGGCACGGCATCGGACTCGTTCTCCGACCTTTAACGCATGATCCCGATCTGCAGCGCATGATCCCGATCTGCAATCGCGGCAACGTGTATGGTTGTACCCTTACGGGACGACATTCTTTTGCCGTATAGGGAAGGCATGGAGCCTTCAAACCGGATCAAAACAGAGGACGGGAATACAACCTCATGTTTTCGATAAGAAAATACCTCACGACGATGAGCCTGGCGCTGTCGCTGGCGGCCCCCCCGGCTGGCCTTGTCATCTTCTCCTCGCCTGCGTCGGCAAGCGAGATCAAGGTCGTCGTCAACAACATTCCGATCACGAGTTACGATATCCAGCGCCGTGCGGCGTTCCTGAAGCTGCAGCGCCGGGGCGGAAACGCGAACGCCGAGGCTCAACAGCAGATGATCGACCAGACCTTGAGAATCGCAGAAATGCGGCGACTGGGCATCACGATCACCGACGACCAGGTGGCTGCCGCCTATGCCAACTTCGCCAAGTCGAACAAGATGACACAGGCCCAACTCGACGGCATCATGAACCAGTCGGGTGTGACCAAGGCGCACTTCAAGGAGTTCATCCGCAGCCAGATGGGCTGGAGCCAGGTGCTCAGCCGCAGCGGCCGCAGCGTCGGCGGCAAGAAGGTAACCGAGCAGGACGCGGTAAGGCGCATGCTCGAAAAGGGTGGCGCCAAGCCGACCGCGACCGAATACATGCTGCAACAGGTGATCTTCGTTGTGCCGGCCAGCGAACGCAGCAAGATGGCGCAACGCAAGCGCGAGGCAGAAGCCATGCGGGCCCGCTTCAGCGGATGCAACAACACGCGTGAGTTCGCGAAGGGGCTGGTCGATGTGACCGTCAAGGATCTCGGCCGCAGGCTGGCGCCCGAGCTGCCGCCGGACTGGGCGGAAGAGATCAAGAACACCCGCGTCGGCGGAGCGACCGGCGTGCGGCAGACAAATGTCGGCATCGAGTTTCTGGGCGTCTGTTCGTCTCGCGAAGTCTCCGACGACCGCGTTGCGCAGTTGACCTTCCAGGCGGAAGGAAATTCTGCCGCTGGCAACGAAGACCTGAGCAAGAAATATCTCGAGCAGTTGCGCGAGAGAGCCAAGATCGTCGAACGCTGACGTTCATGGCTGTCGCCGCGGAAGGCCGCGCTACGAGTATCGACGGCCTGCCCCCGCTGCGCGACGTTATCGAGCGGCATGGGCTTCAGGCGAAGAAGTCGCTCGGCCAGAACTTCCTGCTGGACCTCAACCTGACCGGAAAGATCGCGCGCGCGGCGGGCGATCTTTCGCAGACGACCGTGATCGAGGTCGGACCCGGCCCGGGCGGACTGACGCGGGCTTTGCTGATGAACGGCGCGCAACGTGTCGTGGCGGTCGAGCGCGACGAGCGGTGCCTTGCCGCCCTTGCCGAGGTCTCGGACCACTATCCCGGGCGACTGGAGGTCGTTGCCGGCGATGCGCTACAGACCGATTTCGCGGCGATTGCCGGGGCCGGACAGCCAGTCAGGATCGTTGCGAATCTGCCCTATAACATCGGCACCGAACTGCTGGTGCGCTGGCTGACGACGCCGCAATGGCCGCCCTTCTATCTGTCCATGACCCTGATGTTCCAGCGCGAGGTGGCGGAACGGATCGTCGCAAAGCCGGGCACGGACAGCTATGGCCGGCTTGGCGTCCTGGCAGGCTGGCGCACGGACGCCAGGATCGCCTTCGACGTGCCCCCGCAGGCCTTCACGCCGCCGCCCAAGGTGACGTCGTCGGTCGTTCACCTGACACCGCGGCAAAGCCCCCTGCCCGCCAATGTGAAGACGCTTGGCCGCGTGACGGAAGCCGCCTTTGGCCAGCGCCGGAAGATGCTGAGGCAAAGCCTCAAAAGCCTCGGCGGCGAAAGCCTGCTCGCGGCCGCCGGCATCGACCCCACGCGACGCGCTGAGACGCTGAGCGTGGAAGAGTTCGTCCGGCTGGCGAATGCTATCTAGAACGCTACTCATCACTTTCGTCTTGTTCGCAACAACGGGCGTATCCTTTGCGCTCGTCACCACTCTTGCAGCCCGCTTCGGAAACCAAGCCGTGCTGGTTGACGACATGCCGCTGCGTGATGGTTCCGATCAGCATGTCATAGACAATCTCAAGAATGGCGAGATTGTGCTTCTAAAGTCCTGCTCTAAGCAGACTTTTCGCTGTCTCGTGAAACGAGGTGGAATTGAAGGTTCTGTTCACGTCGTTCAAACGAAGTTGAGCCTGGGTGAGTGTCTCTTGCACGGTACGTGCACAGGACTTTCTGCTTATCGGTCGCCGCCATTCACCGTCAGGTACTGATCCGCCATCCGCGGAACGGACATCAGATCTTCTCGTCAAGCAATCCCGAGACGAAGTCGAACAGGCCGGGACGGCGGTCGCGGCGAAGGCGCTCAGCGGCGACGATGGAGACGACCTGCGAGAAGGCGCGGTCGAGATCGTCGTTGACGACGACATAATCGTAGTCCTTCCAGTGCTCCAGTTCTTCGCGGGCGTTCTGGAGCCGTTTCGAGATCACGGCTTCCTGATCCTCGGCCCGGCGCATAAGCCTTGCCTTGAGCTCGCTCATCGAGGGGGGCAGGATGAAGATCGAGACGATGTCGCCACGCATCTTGTCGCGCAACTGCTCGGCGCCCTGCCAGTCGATGTCGAAGAGCATGTCGCGCCCTTCGGCCATCGCCTTTTCGGCAGGACCGCGCGGCGTGGCGTAAAAATTGCCATGCACCTCTGCCCATTCGAGCAGTTCGTCATTGTCCCGCAATATCTCGAACTCGCGCAGGGTGCGGAAATGATAGTGCCTGCCGTCGATCTCGCTGCCGCGGCGCGGCCGTGTGGTCACGCTGACGGACAGTTCGAAGTCCTTGTCGCTTTCCAGGAGATTGCGCGCGATGGTCGACTTGCCGGCGCCTGACGGCGACGACAGGACCAGCATCAGCCCGCGCCGGCGAATCCTTGATCCGACATCATTGGCAGCCATGCCCTACTCCAGATTCTGCACCTGCTCGCGAAACTGATCGACCACAGCCTTCAGTTCCAGCCCGATGGCCGTCACCGATGCCGCGTTCGACTTCGAGCAGAGCGTATTCGATTCGCGGTTGAATTCCTGCGCCAGGAAATCGAGCTTGCGGCCGATGGCCCCGCCCGAGCCGAGCAGCGATCTCGCCGATGCGACATGGGTATTCAGCCGGTCGATCTCCTCGCGGATATCGGCCTTGGTCGCGAGGAATGCGGCTTCCATGTGCAGTCGGCTTTCGTCGAGAGTTACCGAAGCCTCCAGTAGCAGGCGGACCTGCTCGGCCAACCTCTGGCGGATCACGGAAGGCTCGCGCGATGGATCGGCCTCGGCCTTCAGCGTTAGCGCCTCGATGGAATCGACATGGCCGAGAAGCAAGCGCTTCAACGCATCCCCTTCCGCCATGCGGGCGGCCTCAAGGCCGGCGATCGCATCCTCGAACGCCGCGAGAAGAGCCGTATCGAGCGCGGCGCGCTCCTCCTCGCTTTCCGCCTGTTCGGGCAAATCGAGCACGCCACGCAGCGACAGCAGGCCGTCGGCTCTTGCCGCGCTGACACCAAACTGTTCCTGCAGCCGCTGTGCGAGGCCGGCGACATCCTTCAGGAACGCTTCGTTGACAACGGGTTGCGCCTGGGTCGCGGCCGAGCGGCTGACCGTCAGCGTCGCCTGGAAATTGCCGCGAGAGAAGCGCTTCTGGATGGCTTGGCGCACGGCCTGCTCGAGCCGCTCGAAGCCGGCAGGCAGGCGCAGCCGCAGCTCCACACTCTTGCCGTTGACGGACTTGACCTCCCAGGCGATGGAGACGCCCCTGTGATCCGCGACGGACCGCGCGAAACCGGTCATGCTCTGCAACGCCAAGATCGTCTCCCCTGCCCGCGCTGTTGCCGGACGCCTGCGATCCAAGCGCCATCGCATCCATAGGGGACGACGGTCAAGCCCGCTCTGCGACGGGGTTGCGGTACCGGCGGTTATTGCGCCGTCGTTTGAGGGACAGTTCCGGTCTGCTCCGAAGAGGCGGCAGCAGCCGCGGCAGCCTCGGCCTGCTTCTTCTCGAACGCGCGCCAGCGGGCGACGTTCTCGTTGTGCTCTTCGAGCGTCTCGGCAAACACGTGGCCGCCGGTTCCGTCCGCGACGAAGTAGAGATCATTGGTCTTGGACGGGTTGGCGACTGCCTCCAGCGATTCCCGTCCCGGATTGGCGATCGGGCCGGGCGGCAGGCCGTTGACAACGTAGGTGTTGTAGGGCGTCGGCTTGTCGATGTCCGATTTGTAGATCGGCCGGTCGGCCGGTTTGCCCTTGCCGCCGAAGATACCGTAGATGATCGTCGGGTCGGACTGCAGGCGCATACCCTTGTTCAGCCGGTTGATGAAGACGGCGGCAACGCGCGAACGCTCGTCGGCAACGGCCGTCTCCTTCTCGACGATTGAGGCGAGCGTGACGAACTCGTTGATGTCGGCGATCGGCAGGCCGGACACGCGGCGGCTCCAGATCGTCTCCACCAGCCGCTTCTGGTCCGCCAGCATCTTGTCGATGATCTGCTGGCGCGTCGCGCCGCGGGTAAATTTCTGGGTATCGGCCACAAGGCTGCCTTCCGGCGGCATTTCCGCGGGCATGTCGCCCGTCAGCGCCTCATGCTCGGCAATGCGTTGGAACGCCTGCTCGACCGTCAGCCCTTCCGGGATCGTCAGCGATGCCAGCACAGACTTGCCGCTTTCCAGCAGTTCCATGATGTCGCGCATCGAGGCATGCGCCTTGATCTCGTATTCGCCCGCCTTCAGCACGCCGCCCTTGTCGTAGGCGCGGACGCCGAGCCGGAAGATCCGTGCATCGCTGATCAAGCCGCGCCGCTCGAGTTGGTCGGCGATCTCGGCGGTGCCTGTGTTGTCGCGCACCATGAAGTTGGTGGTGACCGTTGACGGACCCGGCCCATCGAATGCGCGTTTGCCGACATACAGCGCCACGCCCGCCATGACGAGGATGAGCATCGCCGACGTGACGATGAAATTCATGAAGACGACAAACTGGCTGCGCGAGGCACGCGAACGCTTCGGAGGAGCAGGCGCCACTTCGGGCCGCAGGGCCTCGCTCGCAGTCTTGGGAACGATGGGCTGTGCCCGCCTGCCGAACTCGCTGTTGCCTTCTGAATCGATGCTCATGCCGCCTCAACCGTGTGTTTAGGATCGACTCTCCCCCGAGAGCAGTCCGGAGCCTAAGCGTGAATATGGCAAAAATCGCAGCGACGCTGCGACTTTAGCCATTGTAACGCTGGAACACGACCGAGGCGTTGGTGCCGCCAAAGCCGAAGGAATTCGAGAGCGCGACATCGATCTGCCGCTGGCGCGGCTTGTTGGGCACGAGGTCGATGGCCGTCTCGCGCTCGGGATTGTCCAGATTGATGGTCGGCGGCGCAACATTGTCACGGATCGCCAGCAGCGAAAAAACGGCCTCTACAGCGCCCGCACCGCCGAGCAGATGGCCGATCGAAGACTTGGTCGACGACATCGACACCTTGGAGGCTGCGTTGCCGACGAGGCGCTCGACCGCGCCGAGCTCAATCGTGTCGGCCATGGTCGAGGTGCCATGCGCATTGATGTAGTCGATGTCGGCGGGTGCAAGTTTCGCGCGGTTGAGCGCCGCCGTCATGCACCGGAACGCGCCGTCGCCGTCCTCGGACGGCGCCGTGATGTGGTAGGCATCGCCTGTCAGGCCATAGCCGACGATCTCGGCATAGATGCGGGCGCCACGAGCCTTGGCGTGTTCCAGTTCCTCCAGAACCACCGCGCCAGCGCCCTCGCCGAGCACAAAGCCGTCGCGGTCCCGGTCATAGGGACGCGAAGCCTTTTCGGGCGTGTCATTGTAGTCTGTGGACAACGCGCGGCAGGCAGCGAAACCGGCGACGCCGAGCGGCGTGATCGGCGCTTCGGAACCGCCGGCGACCATCACGTCGGCGTCGCCGAACATGATCAACCGCGAGGCATCGCCAATGGCGTGCGCACCGGTTGAGCAGGCCGTGACGACTGCATGGTTAGGGCCTTTTAACCCGTGGCGGATCGAGACCTGGCCGGAAATCAGGTTGATGATGTTGGCCGGAACGAAGAAGGGGCTGATGCGGCGGGGCCCGCGTTCCTTCAGGATGATGGCGTTCTCGGCAATGCCTTCCAGTCCGCCGATGCCTGAGCCCATCAGGACGCCGGTCGCGCAGCGATCGGCCTCCGTCTTCGGCTCCCAGCCCGCATCCTTCAGGGCTTCGTCGGCAGCCGCGATCCCGTAGACGATGAAGTCCGTGGTCTTGCGCAGTTCCTTGGGCTCCATCACGCTCTCGGGATTGAACGTGCCGTTGGAGCCGTCGCCGCGCGGGATCGAATGGGCGACCTTCGCGGCGTAGTCCGAAATGTCGAACTTGGTGATGCGGGTGCAGGCGGAGCGGCCCGAAAGCAGCTCCCTCCAGCTATGATCCACGCCCGCGCCGAACGGCGAGACGAGACCCAAGCCTGTGATGACGACACGCCTCATCTGTGGCGTCCTCGGAACTGCCGAAACTGCAAGAAAGCGTCAGGCCGACGCTTTGTCGATGAACTTGACGGCGTCGCCGACGGTCAGGATCGTCTCGGCGGCATCGTCCGGGATCTCGACCCCGAATTCCTCTTCGAAGGCCATGACGAGTTCGACCGTGTCGAGGCTGTCTGCGCCGAGGTCGTCGATGAAGCTCGCCTGTTCGGTGACCTTGTCGGCGTCGACGCCCAGGTGCTCTACAACGATCTTCTTCACGCGCTCTGCGGTGTCACTCATTTGGGGCATCCTCGCCTTAATTTATATCTGTCTTCGTTAGCTGCCGGAATGGCGCCAATCAAGCTTTAAAGATAACGCCTCGAAACGGCCCGGGAACGGCCGGGTTCATGTCAAAGCGCCGGATCGGAGGCCGCATTACACGAAAAAAACCCCTTGTCCAAGACCTGAAATAATCTGTGAAGCCGCCGTTACGGCAGGTCTCAGATCATCGCCATGCCGCCATTGACGTGGATTGTCTGGCCGGTGACGTAACCCGCCTCGTTGGAAGCAAGGTAAGCCACGGCCGACGCCACTTCCGGTCCCGTGCCCATGCGCTTCGAAGGGATCGCGGCCATGATCGCCTCCTTCTGCTTGTCGTTCAGCTTGTCTGTCATGGCCGATTCGATGAAGCCCGGAGCCACGCAGTTGACGGTAATCGACCGGGTGGCGATTTCCTGCGCCAGCGACTTGGAGAAGCCGATCATGCCGGCCTTGGAGGCGCAATAATTGGCTTGGCCAGGATTGCCGGTGACCCCGACGACCGAGGTGATGTTGATGATGCGGCCAAAGCGGCGGCGCATCATCGGATGGGTGAGTTCGCGGGTCAGCCGGAACACAGCGCCCAGATTGATGTCGAGAACCGCATCCCAGTCGTCGTCGGACATGCGCACGAAAAGGCCGTCCTTGGTGATGCCGGCATTGTTCACGAGGATATCCACGCCTTCGAGCTCAGCCTCGGCCTTCTGGCCCAGCGCCTTGACCTCGTCGCGGTTCGACAGGTTGGCGGGGAAAAGCTTGACGCGATCCCCGAGCTTTGCGGCCAGAGCCTCCAGCTTCTCGACCTTCGTCCCGTGCAGGCCGACGATGGCTCCCTGCGCGTGCAGCACCTCGGCGATAGCCTCGCCGATGCCGCCGGATGCTCCCGTCACGAGTGCCTTGCGGCCGGTCAGTTCGAACATGCTTTCGCTCCAGTCCTTGAGAGAGCACTCCCTTGATAGGGGTAGTGGCTTGATTCAGTTCAGGGCGGCCACCGCCGCTTCCACGTCCGCCGGAGTACCGACATTGGCGGTGGCCATATCCCTGTTGATGCGGCGCGCGAGGCCCGAAAGTACCTTGCCGGAGCCGACTTCATAAAGCGTCGTGACGCCGTTCGTGCCGAACCACTCCACCGTATCGCGCCAGCGTACCCGGCCGGTGACCTGCTCGACCAGCCGTTTGGCGATCTCATCTGGGTCGGTAAGCGGCTGAACGACGACGTTGGCGACGACCGGCACGGCAGGCGCGTTTTTCGTGACCTTGGCCAGCGCCGCGCGCATGGCGTCGGCCGCCGGGCCCATCAGGGCGGAATGGAAGGGCGCGGATACCTGCAGCATAAGCGCACGCTTGGCGCCCTTTTCGGTGCAGAGCTTGGCGGCGCGCTCGACGGCGGCCTTCTCGCCGGAAATCACCAACTGCCCGCCGCCATTGTCGTTGGCGATCTGGCAGACCGAATTTTGTGCAGCCTCCGCGCAGGCTGCCGCCACGTCCGGCTCCTCAAGCCCGATGATTGCAGCCATAGCGCCGACGCCGGCCGGGACGGCCGCCTGCATTGCGTTGCCACGAATGCGCAGGAGACGCGCCGTGTCGCCGATCGAGAAGGTGCCGGCGGCAGCCAGGGCCGAATATTCGCCGAGCGAATGGCCGGCGACGAAGGCGACCTTGTCCTTTAGGACAAAACCACGCGCTTCGAGCGCCCGTATCGCCGCCATCGACACCGCCATCAAGGCTGGCTGCGCGTTGGCGGTCAGGGTCAGCGTCTCCTCCGGCCCTTCCCAGATCACCTTCGACAGTTTTTCGCCGAGTGCCTCATCGACCTCGTCGAAGACGCGCCGGCCTTCGGGGAATGCGTCAGCCAGATCCTTGCCCATGCCGACGGTCTGGCTGCCCTGCCCCGGAAAGGTGAATGCTATCGCCATGCTCTGATCTTGGCTCCTTTTACCGCTTGCCTCTGAAACAAGCCGCTTGCGCAAGTCAAGTGCAGCCTTTGCCCGCCAAATAGCGCCGTTCATACGGCGTTCATTGTGCAACTGCGAAAAAATGTGATGCCGGCTACCCAATTGCCGCCACAGGGGCTGGCTTTTTGTGACGGAACCATGACAGAGAAATGACGTTCTATCGCCTACCGAGGAACCATAAGTTGGCAAATCAGAACCTGATCGAAGAGCCGGCAGGGGAAACCTGCCGTCCCCGGAAGAGCGGGCCCTTGCGCCGGATGCTCGAGTGCGGTGGCGTATTGCTTGTTACCGTCATTCTTTCAGCCGCTCTCGTCTTCCTGATCGAACTCATCGCTCGCGGCTCCTGGCAGCACACCGTGGATTTCTTCAGCCAGCCGTTCAGGCCGGGCTGGACCACCGTCGTCCTGTTTGCGCTTCTGTTGATCGGATTCGATGCGCTATTCGGCCGTCGGCATATCAGCCTGCTTTTCATCGCGCCGATCGCGCTTCTTCTTGCGGCCATCGGCAATCAGAAGATTTCGTATCTAGGCGACCCGCTCTATCCGACCGACTTCCTCTACTCGCGCCAGATCATGGAGCTTGCGCCGCTGCTCATCCGCGAGCGGCCGGGCACGGCGGCCGCGATCCTCGCCGGTGGTGCCCTGTCGATCTTCCTGCTGGTGACCGCCTGGCGCTACTGGCGTCGGGTGCGTCCACCGATCCGCTGGCGCATGCGCGCGGCACGGCTCGCCGTTGTCCTGCCGGCGCTAGCCTTCTTCGTCTCGATCATGGATTTCGCGACCTTCTCGTGGACCCGCGACCGCCTGCAGATCATCCCGATCATGTGGGACCAGAAGGAAAACTACGCCTCCAACGGCTTTGCCATCGCGTTTGCGCTGAACGTGCCGATGGCCAAGGTGCTCGCGCCGCCGGCCTACAGTGACGATGTGCTCGACGCCATCGAGCCCGGGTCGACGGGCGTTTCCATGCCCGAGGAGAAGCCCGACATCATCGTCGTGATGAGCGAATCCTTCTGGGATCCGACGCAACTGCCGAAAACCACGATCACGCCCGACCCGATGCCCCATGTTCGCGCCGTACGTTCGGGATCCGTGTTCTCGCCAGAATTCGGCGGCATGACGGCCAATGTCGAATTCGAGGCGCTGACGGGTTTTTCCAACGCCTTCCTGCCCTATGGCAGCATCCCATATCAGCAATATGTGCGCGGTGCGGTGCCCTCGCTCGCCAGCTTCTTCCGCGCCGAAGGCTATGAAACGACGGCCATGCATCCCTTCGAGGGATGGTTCTGGAACCGCGAGCATGTCTACGACGCCTTCGGCTTCGACCGCTTCCTGTCGATTGAGAAGCTGCCGCCGATGCGCTCTCGCGGGCCGCTTGTGTCGGACGATTCTCTGACCGACGAGATCATCCGCCGCGCCGACGCTGCCGAGCGGCCGTTCTTCACCTTCGCCGTCAGCCTGCAGGGACACGGCCCCTATGAGCCGAACCGCTATACCGATCCGAGCGTGAAGGTCGAATCGGTGGCCAGCTACTGGACCGGCAAGTCGATCCAGACCTATGCCGAGAGCATCGCAGACGCCGACCGCAGCTTCCAGCGTCTGATCGACTGGGCGCAGAAGCGCGAGCGGCACACGGTCCTCGTGTTCTTCGGCGACCATCTGCCGCCGCTCAACCAGGCCTATACCGAGACCGGCTTCATGGCCGGGCCGGTGCCGGATCGGCGAGAGGAGGCCGCAAAACTCGCACAGCACCGGGAAACGCCGCTGGTCGTCTGGTCGAACAAAAATGGTCCGATGAAGGACATCGGCTCGATCAGCCCGTCGCTGATTCCGCTGAAGCTTTTCCAGGCGGCGGGCATCGAGCATCCCTACTATACCGGCTTCCTCGGCCGCGTGGATGCGGAATACGACGTCATCGAGCGGCATGTGCTGATCGCACCAACCGGCGCGACACAGGATTGGTCGCAGCAGAAGCTTGTCGACCCGCTGATCAACGACTTCCGCCTGCTGCAATACGACGCGATGTTCGGAAAGCAGCGGACAACGCCGCGCTTCTTCCCCAACCTGCCCAAGCCGACGGGGGTTTAGTCGACTGTTCGAATTGGCGCCGGCGGGCTTGCCATATCCCCCCTTCCCCTGTATGGACCGCCGCAATCTGCCGGTCCTGCTGGGGGCTGAACGGAGGGTTGGGGTTCGCCCCTCATGAAGCCAGAAGCGCTTCGGCCTCCCGTGTCTCCGCTCTCGACCGTCTCGAAGATGCGCCTTTCTCTTCCTGAGGCGGCCTAAAGGCCCTCGAAGGATTGGACAAGTCGCAGAGGCTTAGCCGCGGGAACCGGACAGGGACGTGAAACGAAAGGCAAAGAACAAATGGCACTATACGAGCATGTGTTCCTTGCCCGGCAGGATCTGTCGCAGCAACAGGTCGATGCACTTGTCGAGCAGTACAAGGGCATTGTCACCGAGCATGGCGGCAGCGTTGGCCGGGTCGAGAACTGGGGACTGAAGTCCCTCACCTACCGCGTCAACAAGAACCGGAAGGCATACTACACGCTTATGGACCTCACCTGCCCGCCGGCAGCCCTGAAGGAACTCGAGCGTCAGCAGGGCCTCTCCGAGGACATCCTGCGCTTCATCAGCATCAAGGTGGAGAAGCACGAGGAAGGTCAGTCGGCCATGCTGCAGAAGCGCGAAGAGCGCTCCGAGCGTGGTGATCGCGGCGGCTTCGGCGACCGTGGCCCGCGTTCGTTCGGCGATCGGGACCGTGGTGATCGTGGCGACCGTGGCCCGCGTTCGTTCGGTGACCGTGATCGTGGCCCGCGCCCGCCTCGCGACAACTCTGAAGGAGCTGCAGAATAATGGTCGACATCAACCAGATCCCGACCCGGCGTCCGTTCCACCGCCGCCGCAAGACCTGCCCCTTCTCCGGCGCCAACGCCCCGAAGATCGACTACAAGGACGTGCGTCTCCTCCAGCGCTACATCTCCGAGCGCGGCAAGATCGTTCCGTCGCGTATCACGGCTGTCAGCCAGAAGAAGCAGCGCGAACTCGCCAAGGCGATCAAGCGCGCGCGCTTCCTTGCGCTGCTTCCCTACGTGGTGAAGTAAGGCCAATTCCGGCGCGGGCTTTGTCCGCGCCGGCCCCTTCCGCGACGGGCGCGACAGGTGGACAGTCAAATCCCGGGTTGGGTTTCGGCAGAACGCCGGACCCTAACTGCCTGACGGGCAGGACAGCGAAACCAGCGCTCCCGGCGCATCTTTGCTTCCTGACCTCGTCTTTTGATTCAAGCCCTTTGGGCATCGAAAGGACAAAACCATGGAAGTCATTCTTCTCGAACGCATTTCCCGCCTCGGCCAGATGGGCGAGACCGTCAACGTCAAGGACGGCTACGCCCGCAACTTCCTGTTGCCGAAGGGCAAGGCGCTGCGCGCCAACGAAGCCAACAAGAAGAAGTTCGAGGGCCAGCGCGCCCAGCTCGAAGCCCGCAACCTCGAGCGCAAGTCGGAGGCCAGCACGGTCGCCGAGAAGCTCGACGGCAAGAGCTTCGTGATCGTCCGCTCCGCCGGCGAAACCGGCCAGCTCTACGGCTCGGTGTCGACCCGCGATATCGCTGACCTGCTGACCGCCGAGGGCTTCACCGTCTCGCGGAACCAGGTCGAGCTCAACCAGCCGATCAAGACCATCGGCCTGACCAACGTGGCGATCGCGCTGCATCCGGAAGTCGAGGTCACCGTGACGCTCAACATCGCCCGCTCGACGGACGAGGCCGAGCGCCAGGCCAAGGGCGAGACGCTGACGACGGCCGAAGCCATCTACGGCGACGACATCAACGAGAACGCACGGCCGGACGCCTTCTTCGACCCGAACGCGGACGAAGAGGCAGGCGACGAGGCCTGATCGGCTTCTTCACCAGCAAGGAATGAAAAGGCCCGGGTTCGCCCGGGCTTTTTCTTTTGTTTGGCGACGGCAGCGCCTGTGAGTTGGCATGATCCCTGATGCAGCTTTTGTGCCACAGGGAACTTTTCAAACCGCGACAAATTGGGCAGACTGGTCAACCGTTCGTGATGGGAATGGGACTTCTGCCGTGAATAAGCTGTTGCAGCGCGTCATTTCAGGTCTCGTCAAGACCGGAAGTCTCAGCATCACCGGTCCGGATGGGAAGAAACATACGTTTGGCGATGGTACCGGCCAGCCGGTACACGTCCACATCAAGAGCGCGCGCGCGGCACGCGCCATGGCGATCGATCCGATGCTGGCCGTGCCCGAAGCCTACATGAACGAGGAAATCGACATCCTCGAAGGCGATACTCTCGACCTTCTGCGCGTCGGCTTCCAGAACATGGACCCAAGCGGCATCGACGCTACATTTTCGAAGGCGATCGAGGGTTTCCGCCACGCATTTCGGCGGCTGCAGCAGGTCAATACGACGACACGCTCCAGGAAGAATGTGCAGCGGCACTACGATCTGTCGGGTGAACTCTACAAACTCTTCCTCGACAAGGACATGCAGTATTCCTGCGCCTATTTCGAGAGCCCGGATGTTACGCTCGAGGAAGCGCAACTGGCCAAGAAGCGCCACCTCGCCGCCAAGCTGCGCCTGAAACCCGGCCAGAACGTGCTCGACATAGGCTCCGGCTGGGGTGGGCTCGGCCTCTATCTCGCGAAGAATTTCGAGGTGGACGTGCTGGGCGTCACGCTGTCCACCGAACAACACGGCGTGGCCACCGAGCGCTCGCAGGCCGAGGGCCTGGAAAACCACGTCCATTTCGAGATCAAGGACTATCGAAACATCTCGGAGCGCTTCGACCGCATCGTGTCGGTCGGCATGTTCGAGCATGTCGGCCTGAACCACTACCGCACCTTCTTCGACAAGTGCGCGCAACTGCTCAAGCCTGACGGCGTGATGGTGCTGCACACGATCGGCCGCAGCGGCCCGCCCTATGCGACCAATGCCTTCATCCGCAAATACATCTTCCCCGGCGGCTATATCCCGTCGCTTTCGGAGGTGATGCCGTCGATCGAGAAGTCGGGGCTCGTGGTCAACGATATCGAGATCCTGCGTCTCCACTATGCCGAGACGCTGAAGCACTGGCGCACCCGCTTCCTCGCCAACCGCGAGAAGGCCAAGGCGATCTATGACGAGCGTTTCTGCCGCATGTGGGACTTCTACCTGGCCGGTTCGGAAGCCGCGTTCCGCTGGCAGGATCTGGTCATCTTCCAGATCCAGCTGACCCGGAAGAACGACACGCTGCCTGTGACGCGCGACTATATCCAGGAAACCGAGAAGGAACTGGCGCAGCATGATTGCGGACAGCGGCAGGCGTCGGAGGCGGTGAGCGCGAAGCCAGCCCCGAAGAAGGCGGCGCCAAAGCGCAAGACGAGCGCGAAGAAGGCCTAAACCTGGGTCTTTCCAGCATTGTCAGAAGCTGCGCGTTGCCTCACACTGGACGCGACAATCTCCGGTCCGGTTGCGCGGGAAACTTAAATGACCATTCCAGTCTTCATCGCGGCAGCACTTGCCGAGATCGCCGGTTGTTTCGCCTTCTGGGCCTGGTGGCGGCTGGACCGGTCGGCGTTGTGGCTGATCCCCGGCATCGCCTCGCTGATCGCCTTCGCATGGCTGCTGACGCTGGCCGAAAGCGATGCCGCCGGCCGCGCCTACGCAGCCTATGGCGGCATCTACATCACGGCGTCGCTGGCGTGGCTGTGGCTGGCGGAAGGCGTTCGGCCGGACCGCTGGGACGTGGTTGGCGTCGCCATCTGCCTCGTCGGCGCGTCGGTCATCCTCTTCGCGCCGCGCGCGGCCTGAAATGGAACTTCCCGTGGCGCTCCGGCAGGCGGTCGAGCGCTATCTCGAAGGCACGCCGCTGGACGAATTGCGTACAGCCGCCGACCGCCTGTCGCGGCGCTACCGCGCAGAGATGCGCGACGGCCGCCTGCATCTGGACGGCGAGACCGCCATGAAGGCCTA
This sequence comes from Mesorhizobium quangtriensis, assembly GCF_040081925.1. Taxonomy (NCBI): domain Bacteria; kingdom Pseudomonadati; phylum Pseudomonadota; class Alphaproteobacteria; order Hyphomicrobiales; family Phyllobacteriaceae; genus Mesorhizobium; species Mesorhizobium quangtriensis. The sequence continues at coordinate 208,416 of NZ_JBEBMF010000003.1, read as the reverse complement.
TCTCGCCGCTCGCCTGCCCGCCACCTACGCGGCCATCCGCGCCAGCATGAATTATCTCGCTGAGGCCGCACCTGATTTCGCGCCACGGACACTGATCGATGTGGGCGCTGGCCCCGGCTCGGTGCTCTGGGCGGCCAGTGATTGCTGGAACAGTCTCGAAGGTGCGACGATGATCGAGGCCAGCGACGCCGCCCGCAAGACGGGACTAGTGCTTGCTGCGGATGCGGCGCTTCCCAACGCACACTGGATTGCGGGCGATGCGACAAGGCCGCTACCGGCCGATAAGCCTGCCGACCTCGTGACGCTCTCCTATGTGCTCGACGAACTCGCCCCGGACGCGGTGCCGGCGCTGGTCGATCGCCTGTGGGCGTTGACCGCGCAAATGCTGCTGGTGGTCGAGCCCGGAACGCCAGCCGGCTGGCAGCGAATCCTCACGGTCCGTGGCCGGTTGATCGAGGCCGGCGCGCATGTCGCAGCTCCCTGCCCGCACGAATCTCCCTGCCCGCTCATTCCGCCCGACTGGTGCCATTTTTCGCGGCGGGTTGCGCGCTCGCGCCTGCACCGGCTGACCAAGAACGCCGAGGTGCCGTGGGAGGACGAAAAGTTCATCTATCTGGCAGCGTCGCGACCGTCCGTCCCGATTCCGACCGCCCGCATCATCGCGTCGCCGCAGCACAGCAAGGGACGCATCGAATTGAAGCTCTGCCTTGCAGACGGCGATGTCGTGGAGCGGCTGGTAACCAAGCGCGACGGCGAAGCTTTCCGCCGCGCGCGGCGGGTCGATTGGGGCGACACGCTGCCGACACAACCCTGAGGCAGAAAATGGCCGTTGGAGCGGCCAACGGTCCACAGTAGCAACGCTGAGCACGCAAATGCCTTCTGGACACCCGGCGGCTTGGCCACGCATAGTCCGAACCAGATTTTCGCATGTTCAGTACGCAGGAGGGTGATGTGGCACTGGAAGATGGCAAGCGTTTTCTGATCGGCAAGCTTGTGGGCGTGCTCTGCATTATCCTCGGGTTTCTGGTCGCCGCATCGGGCTACCGGTCGGACGCGATGCTGTACATGATCGCGGGGGTCGTGATCCTCGCCATTGGCATTGGGATTCTGATGTCCAAGGTGGCCAGGCGCAACGCCGGGGCCTGAGCGCTCCTCATCGCGACATGAGTATGTTAGGCTGGAGAAACGCCTCCGGCCGCGCTTTTGCACGCTCAAAGTTCTTGTTTCGTTCTACGAGTTTGCTTACACTTGGCCGCTCGATTCGAGTCAACCCGGATTCGTTGGTGTGACCGCCCGGCCTGTGGACCACTGTGAACAGTGGGAACCACGCGGACGACGGTGCTGTTTCCGCCGGCGACTCTCATTAGGCAGGGATCGGGCAAGGGACAGGAACAGATGGCAGAGGCAGCGCGCAAATTCCCCGTGGCGGAGACACCGCTCTACCGCGAGGCGCCGAACAACATCGAGGCTGAGCAGGCCCTGCTCGGCGCAATCCTCGTCAACAACGACGCGTTCTACCGCGTCTCCGATTTCCTGAAGTCCTCGCATTTCTACGAGCCTCTGCACCGCAAGATCTTTGAGGTTTCGGCCGAACTAATTCGTATGGGCAAGAAGGCTGATCCGGTAACGATCAAGACCTTCCTGCCGGCCGACGAGAAGGTCGGCGACATGACGGTCGCGTTCTATCTCGCCCGCCTCGCGGCCGAAGCCGTCACCGTCATCAACGCCGCCGACTATGGCCGCGCGATCTACGATCTCGCCACCCGCCGCGCGCTGATCACGGTCGGCGAGGACATGGTCAATATCGCCTACGACGCGCCTGTCGACATGAGCCCGTCCGACCAGATCGAGGACGCCGAGCGGCGGCTGTTCGAACTGGCCGAAACCGGCCGCTACGATGGCGGCTTCGAGAGCTTCACCGATGCCGTGAAGACCGCCGTCGACATGGCCAACGCCGCCTTCATGCGCGACGGGCATCTTTCCGGCGTCGCCACCGGCCTGCGCGACCTCGACCGCCGCATGGGCGGGTTGCAGCCCTCCGACCTGATCGTGCTCGCCGGTCGTCCCGGCATGGGCAAGACGTCGCTTGCCACCAACATCGCGTTCAACATCGCCCATGCTTACGAGCCGGGGCAGCAGGCCGACGGCTCCCTGAAAGCCAAGAATGGCGGCGTCATCGGCTTTTTCTCGCTGGAAATGTCGTCCGAGCAACTCGCCACACGTATCATCTCGGAGCAGACGGAAATTCCGTCCTCCAAGATCAGGCGCGGCGAGATCACCGAGACGGACTTCGAAAAGCTGGCCGCCTGCGCGCAGATGATGCAGAGGGTTCCGCTCTACATCGACCAGACGGGCGGTATCTCGATCGCGCAGCTTGCCGCGCGCGCGAGGCGGCTGAAGCGCCAGCGCGGGCTCGACGTGCTGGTAATCGACTACATCCAGCTCATGCAGGGATCGAGTGCGCGCGCCTCGCAGAACCGCGTGCAGGAAATCACCGAGATCACCACCGGCCTCAAGGCGCTGGGCAAGGAACTCGGCGTGCCGATCATCGCGCTGTCACAGCTCTCGCGTCAGGTCGAAAGCCGTGACGACAAGCGCCCCCAACTCTCCGACCTCAGAGAATCCGGATCGATCGAGCAGGACGCCGACGTGGTGCTCTTCGTCTATCGAGAGGAGTACTATCTGAAGAACAAGGAGCCGAAGCCCGGCACTCCCGAATATGTCCAATGGGAGGACCAGATGAACGAGGCGCGGGGCAAGGCCGAAGTCATCATCGCCAAACAGCGCCACGGACCCACGGGAACAGTAAGTCTCGCCTTCCAGGGCGAATTCACCAGATTTTCCGATCTCGCCGAGGATTCGCACCTGCCCGACAGGTTCGAATAGCCGGCTATGCCCAAAACCCTCCCCTCGTCAGGAAGGGTCGACCCGCGATGCGGGTCCGGGCGGAGGCAGCCATGCTCACGTGCTGCCTCCGCCTTTTCCAAAATCCATTCCTTCGTGGGACCGAATGGCTAAATCCCGTACCCAGTTCATCTGCCAGTCCTGCGGCAACGTGAGTTCTCGTTGGTCGGGCAAGTGCGAGGCCTGCGGCGAGTGGAACACCATCGTCGAGGAGAACAATGCCGGCGGCATCGCGGGCGGGCCGCAGGCGCTACGTTCGCCGCGCAAGGGCCGGATCGTCGCGCTGACGTCGCTGGCGGGCGATATAGAGGATGCGCCGCGCATCCCGTCTGGCATCGCCGAACTCGATCGCGCGACCGGCGGCGGCTTCGTGCGGGGATCGGCGGTGCTTGTCGGTGGCGATCCCGGCATCGGCAAATCGACGCTGCTCATGCAGGCGGCAGCGGCGCTCGCGGCAAAGGGCAACCGCATCGTCTACGTCTCCGGCGAGGAGGCGGTGGCGCAGGTGCGCCTGCGCGCGCAGCGGCTTGGCGTTGCGGCCCAGCCGGTGGAACTTGCGGCCGAAACCAATGTCGAGGACATCCTCGCCACGCTCGGCGAAGGAAAGCGTCCCGACCTCGTCATCCTCGATTCCATCCAGACGCTGTGGACGGACCTTGCCGATTCCGCACCGGGCACGGTGACGCAGGTGCGCGCGGCGGCGCAGTCCGTCATTCGCTACGCCAAGTCGACAGGCGCGGCGGTGGTGCTGGTCGGTCATGTCACCAAGGAAGGCCAGATTGCCGGCCCGCGCGTTGTCGAGCACATGGTCGACGCCGTGCTCTATTTCGAAGGCGAAGGCGGCCACCATTTCCGCATCCTGCGCGCGGTAAAGAACCGCTTCGGGCCGACCGACGAGATCGGCGTGTTCGAGATGTCGGATAAGGGGTTGCGCGAGGTCTCCAATCCCTCAGAGCTTTTCCTTGGCGAGCGCCACGCGAAGGCGCCGGGCGCAGCCGTGTTCGCCGGCATGGAGGGCACAAGGCCGGTGCTGGTCGAGATACAGGCGCTGGTCGCCCCCTCATCTCTCGGCACGCCCCGTCGCGCCGTGGTGGGCTGGGACCAGCCACGCCTCGCCATGGTGCTGGCCGTCCTTGAGGCGCATTGCGGCGTCCGCTTCGGTCAGCACGACGTCTATCTCAATGTCGCAGGCGGCTATCGCATCTCCGAGCCGGCAGCCGATCTTGCCGTTGCGGCAGCGCTGGTGTCGTCGCTCACCGGTCTTGCCCTGCCCGCCGATTGCGTCTATTTCGGCGAGGTCAGCCTTTCGGGAGCCATCAGGCCGGTTGCGCATGCGCAGCAACGGTTGAAGGAGGCCGAAAAGCTGGGGTTCGGGCAAGCGGTTCTGCCGCAGGGGAGCGAGGAACCGTCAGGCTCGATGGCTGGGCGTTCATTTCAGCCGGGGACTTTGACCGACCTCGTGATTCGTATTGCCGGGTCTTTGAGAGGGGACTCTGGGCGCGCCAGCGACGACGATGTCGCGTAACGCCCATGATGCAAGGAGTGGGACCGCACCATGCCGATTACGCTGCTTGACGGAATACTGATCGGGTTCACGCTCGTTTCGGCGATGCTGGCCATGGTCCGTGGCCTGTCGCGCGAAGTCCTGTCGATCGCGTCGTGGATCGCGGCGGCGGCTGCCGCCTATTTCTTCTATCCGATGCTGCTTCCCCATGTGGAGCCTTACATCGATAACAAGCAGATCGCGATGGTGGCGTCGGCCGGTATCGTCTTCGTCATCGCGCTCATCATCGTGACGATCATCACCATGAAGATCGCTGACTGGATCATCGATTCGCGTGTCGGCGCGCTCGACCGGACGCTCGGCTTCCTCTACGGCGCGGCGCGCGGCATCCTCGTCGTCGCAGTCGGCCTGCTGTTTTTCAACTGGCTGGCCGGCGCCAACAAGCCGACATGGGTGACTGAAGCCAAGTCTCTGCCCATGCTGGAACGGATCGGCACGACGATCGAGGGCTTTCTGCCCGACGACCCGGAGAACTCAATCCTCAAGAAGCTGACGAACGAGGAGCCAGACCCGGCGCCTGAAACCCCTGTTGCGCCCGCGCCGCAGAGCACCGCCCCCGGCGCTGGCGGCGAAGGCCCGGTCGTGCTCGATCCCGAGGAAGGCCAGTCGGAACAGTTGCCCGCAGAACCGCTGGACGAATCGGCACCGCCCGCCGAGTAATCCACAGCCCGTGGTAATCGGGTGATAAGACTGTCAACGTATTGAGGTGGCGCAAAATGCTGCGCTGCCCTATATGTCGGTTTTTCAGGCGCGAGTGGACCCGATGGCAAACGATTCCTTGCTTGGCGAGGCCGATGACCATTTTCACGACGAATGTGGCGTGTTCGGCATCTTCGGGCGTCAGGACGCAGCGGCGATCGTCACGCTCGGCCTGCATGCGCTCCAGCACCGCGGACAGGAAGCAGCCGGCATCGTCTCCTATGACGGCTCGCAGTTTCACGTCGAGCGCCATGTCGGCCTGATCGGCGATACCTTCACCAAGCCGGCGGTCATGGAACGCCTCAAGGGCAACCGCGCCATCGGCCACACCCGCTACGCCACGACCGGCGGCGCCGGCCTGCGCAACGTGCAGCCGCTTTTCGCCGAGCTCGCCGAGGGCGGCCTCGCGATCGCCCACAACGGCAACCTCACCAACGCTATGACCGTCCAGCGTATTCTGCAGAAGCAGGGCGCGATCTTCTCCTCGACATCCGACACCGAAACGATCCTGCACCTCATCGCCGTCAGCAAGGAGCGTGATATCAACGCGCGCTTCATCGAGGCGGTGCGCCAGATAGAAGGCGCGTTCTCGCTGGTGGCGCTGACGTCGAAGAAGATGATCGGCTGCCGCGACCCGCTCGGCATCCGCCCGCTGGTGCTGGGCGACCTCGACGGCTCATGGATCCTCGCCTCAGAAACGGTCGCGCTCGACATCATCGGGGCGCGCTTTGTGCGCGACATCAAGCCCGGCGAGATGGTCGTCATAACGGCCAAGGGTGTGGAAAGCATCTTCCCGTTCGAACCGCAGAAGCCGCGTTTCTGCATCTTCGAATATGTCTATTTCGCGCGTCCGGATTCTACGCTGGAAGGGCGCAACGTCTATAACGTGCGCAAGAATATCGGGGTGGAACTGGCGCTTGAGAGCCCTGTGGAGGCCGACGTCGTGGTGCCGGTGCCGGACTCGGGCACGCCGGCCGCTATCGGCTTCGCGCAGGCGGCGAACATTCCGTTCGAACTGGGCATCATCCGCAACCATTATGTCGGGCGCACCTTCATCCAGCCCGGCGATTCGATCCGCCACATGGGCGTCAAGCTGAAGCACAACGCCAACCGCCGCGTGCTCGAGGGCAAGCGCGTCGTGCTGGTGGACGATTCCATCGTGCGGGGCACAACCAGCCAGAAAATCGTGCAGCTCGTGCGCGACGCGGGCGCGCGCGAAGTGCATATGCGCATTGCATCGCCGCCCACGCGAGCTCCGTGTTTCTACGGCGTCGATACGCCGGAGAAGTCCAAGCTGCTGGCCTCACGCATGACCGTCGAGGAAATGGCCGAGTTCATTCGCGTCGATTCGCTTGGTTTCCTCTCGATGGACGGTCTTTACCGCGCAGTCGGCGAGGCGAGCCGCAACAACGAGCAGCCGCAATTCTGCGATGCGTGCTTCAGCGACGAGTATCCGACACGGCTGCTCGACCATGAGGGCGCGGACAACGTCCGCACGCTCTCGGTGCTGGCGGCCGGCTGATCCGCAACGCCTTCAGCCTCTCTGCCAGATGATGATGCCCTTGCGGACAGCAAGCGTGCTACCCGGCCCGTGGACTGCCGCATAAAGCAGCCCCGCGAGGAAGGTGAAGTGGTCGACGAAGAAGCCGAATTCCGACTGGTTGCCCTGCCAGTGGGACGGTCCGTGGAAGGCGAAGGCGAGAAAAATCACGTAGATGCCGGCCAGCAGCGCCGCTTCCGAGAAAAACGCACCGGTGAGGAAGGCCAGCGCCAGCGCGACCTCGAAGAAGGCGGCAATCCAGGCGAGAAACAGCGGAACCGGGAAACCGGCAGCCGCGATATAGCTGGCCGTGTCCTGCATTCCCATGAACTTGAAGGCCGCCGCCATTATGAAGAGGCCGGCAAAGATCAGTCTCGCCACAAGGATTGCCGCAGTCTTGCCCATCGATCGCTCCTGTTGGATGGCATGTCGGTCGCTCAAGGACGTTGGTCGCAACAGAGTTCCGACATGTTCGGCAACAGGAATTGCCCGAAGGGTTTCGCCGCGGGCGGATTCGTCCTATCTGGGGCGGCCTTCAGGCTTTGCCACGACTGGATGAACAGATGACCCCGACCCCAGATCTCACCGGCCGCATCGCGCTCGTCACCGGCGCATCGCGCGGCATTGGCTACTTCACAGCGAAGCGCCTCGCGGCGGCCGGCGCGCATGTCGTGGCGGTGGCGCGTACGGTGGGCGGCCTTGAAGAACTGGACGACGAGATCAAGGCGGAGCGGCGAAAGGTCGGCAAGGGCGAAGCCACGCTGGTCCCCCTCGATATCACCGACATGGCCGGCCTCGACCGGCTGGGCGGGGCGATCAACGATCGCTGGGGCAAGCTCGACATCCTCGTCGTCAACGCCGCCGTGCTGGGCGTCATCTCGCCGATCGGCCATGTCGAGGCGAAAACCTTCGACAAGGTGATGACGGTCAACGTCACCTCCACGTGGCGGCTGATCCGATCGGTCGATCCGCTGCTGCGCCTGTCGGATGCCGGACGCGCCGTTGTGGTCACGTCGAGCCTCGCCAACGCGCCCCGCGCCTTCTGGGCGCCTTACGCGGCTTCCAAGGCGGCGGCAGAAGCGCTGATGCGCTCATGGGCCGAGGAGACAGTCAACATGCCGCTGCGCGTCAACGCCTTCGATCCCGGCCGCACCCGCACGGCCATGCGAGCGCAGGCGATGCCGGGCGAAAATCCGGAGAGCGTGCCTCACCCTTCCGAGACGGCAGTGCACATAATGCCGCTGGTCAGCCCTGATCTGACAGAGACCGGCAAGATCTATCAGGCGAAGACCCAGCGTTTCCTGAGCTACCGCCTGCCGGAATAGCTGGAACTCAGCTTCCTTCGATCTCGTCGATCAGCGGTACGATCTTCGCGAGGTCGGGCACTTCGCGGAAACGCGCCTCGCCCGCCGGCGCCTCAGCGTGCTCATAGGCCCATGTCAGGTCGTGCGGGACATAGACGCCCCAGCTTCCGGCCGCGAGCGCCGGCAGCACATCGGATTTCAGCGAGTTGCCGATCATCATGCTGCTGGCAGGTCCATCGCCATGGCGGCTGAAGGCGCGCTCGTAGGTGGCGCGGTTCTTGTCGCTGACAATCTCGATTGCCTGGAAGAGTTCGCCCAGCCCGGATTCCGCGATCTTGCGCTCCTGGTCGAACAGGTCGCCCTTGGTGATCAGCACCAGCCGGTATTTGCCCGCCAGCGCCTCCAGCGTCTCGCGCGCATGCGGCAACACATCAACCGGATGCGCGGCCATCTCGCGACCAGCAGCGAGGATTTCGGCGATAACAGATGCAGGCGCCCTGCCGTCGGTCACCTCGATCGCCGTCTCGACCATGGAGAGGGTAAAGCTCTTGATGCCAAAGCCGTAGGTCTTGATGTTGCGCATCATGACAGCCAACAGCCGGTCGGGCAGTTCTCCGCCGTCCGTATGCTCCTTAAGCATCTCAAGGAAGCGCGCCTGCGTCATCTGGTAGAACTGTTCGTTCTGCCAGAGCGTGTCGTCGGCGTCGAAGCCAATCGTGGTCAGCCGAGACGGCATGGCCGTGTCCTCCTCTGGCCGATCTTGTGCCCTGCCCTATCTGGCTTTTCAACGGCTGGGCGGCCGACACGAAGTCGTGAATAGCCGGCTGGTGTACGCCGCCCTAGCTTTTCGCGGACACAGACAAGGGAGGAATCCATGAAGAAAGCACTCGTTCTCTCGGCAGCGGCGATGGTTCTGGGGCTCGGCACGGCAAGCGCGCAGGACAATTCGATGAGCTTCTTCATCACCAGCGTCGGCCTCGGCAAGGGCGCGAACCTTGGCGGGCTGGAAGGTGCGGACGCGCATTGCGCCTCGCTTGCGGAAGCCGCCGGCGTCACCGGCAAAACCTGGGTAGCCTACCTTTCCACCAGCACGGTGGACGCGAAGGATCGGATCGGCTCCGGCCCGTGGTACAACGCGAAGGGCGTCAAGATCGCCGACAACGTGGCATCGCTGCACAGCGATGCCAACGGCATCACCAAGGAAACCGGCCTGACGGAAAAGGGTACCGTGGTGCCCGGCCGAGGCGACACGCCCAACGAACACGACATCCTGACCGGCACGCAGGCCGACGGCACCAAGGCGGTGGACCAGACCTGCGGCGACTGGACGCTCGAGGGCGCTGAGGGCGCTGCCATGGTCGGCCACCACGACCGAAAGGGGCCGGACACCCTGCCGACCGCTACTTCATGGAACGCGGCGCACCCTTCACGCGGCGGCTGCAGTCAGGACGCGCTGAAGGGAACAGGTGGCGCGGGCTTCCTCTACTGCTTCGCCAAGAACTGATCTGACTACATGCGAACAGCGCAACAAGCGCGTGGCATGTCTTTCAGGATCATACGGGCGTGATATGATGGCGGTTCGTCGAGATAGAGGGAACCGCCATGACGCCCAACCTAGCCATCGTCTGGTATCTGGTCGTCGCAGGCCCGCAGGGCGGACTGACGACCATGCCCGACTTCTTCGACACGCGCGAGGAATGCAAGGCGGCGATCACCGAGTACCAGAAGGAACCGGCCCCTCCCGGCTGGTCGATTAACTGCATCCCTAGCGCCTCGCCCTATTCAGACGAGGGGGACGAGGGCGGAACGGACGACGGCTCGGCGGGTTAAGCCTTATCCAGCAGCCGCAACCTTCGTCGCCACCGATAGCTCCGGCTTGGTGTTCAGCGTCTGGAACACCACGCAATAACGCTCCGTCAGCTTGATCAGCGAATCGATGCGGTCCTGCGGCTCGTCGGTCTGCATATCGAAGCGCAGCCGTATGGCGCGGAAGCCGACCGGAGCCTCCTTCGAGACGCCCAACGTACCGCGGAAGTCGAGGTCGCCCTCTGCCTCTACCGTCGCGCCGGCAAGCTTGAAGTCGAGCGCGGTCGCCACCGCCTTCAGCGTCACGCCCGCACAGGCGACCAGCGCTTCCAGCAGCATGTCGCCTGAGCAGAGTTCCATGCCGCTGCCGCCGGTCGCGGGATGCAGCCCGGCCTCCGCGATGGCGCGGCCGGTCTCGACCTTGCAGGCGATCTTCTGGTCGTCCACGGAGCCCTTTGCCCGCAAGGTGATCAATGCACTTCCGGCATCTCCCCGATAGGCGTCCTTCAACGGAGCCTGCATTGCCTTCAAAGCTGCGGAATCCATGAAAATCTCCCAGTTCGTGCCTGTTCACCGTTCGCCTGAGGCTGTAGCGGCGGGTCACATTGTCCGCAAGGGTCGATGCACCAATTGACCTTGCCGCCCTTTCCGCTACCCTTTGAGCAGGCGGCCACTCACGACCTGTCGATGAGCCGCGGCGGGGATAGGGAGGAACAATGATCCTGTCCGGAGCTATCCTGCTCGGCCTGCTGGCGCTCTGGATCGCCGCGGCGTGGGCGCTGGCGTTCAGGCTCGATATCGGGGTCCGGCAGGCGTTTCTTTATGCCCCCCTGAAGCTTCTCTACCGTATTTCCGATTCGCGCATGGCCGCCGCCGCCAAGGCCGACGCACCGGTCATCTACGCCATCTGGCACCAGTCGAAACTGGACCCGGCGCTGATGCTGTCGCTGCTGCCCGAGCAGACGCTGCATATCCTCGACGAGGATTCGGCGAAGTCGATCTGGCTGGAGCCTTGGCGCGAGCTGGCCCGCACCATCACCTTCAACGCGCAGCACGTGTTCGTCAGCCGTCGGCTGGTGCGCGTGCTGAAAGGAAAAGGACGGCTCGCCGTCTACCTGCCAGACGAGGTCGAGCCGGACACGAAAGCCTTCCGGCTGGTGCGCGCCATTGCGCGGATTGCCGTGCAGGCGGATGCGAAGATCGTGCCGGTTTTCATCTCGAACGGACGCTATCCTCATTCCTCGCTGACGCCGAAAGACCGCGCGCCGCGCCGCTTCCTGCCAAAGCTCTCCATCGCTGCCCTGCCGCCGATGACGATCGGCGAACTGGTCGAGCGGGCTGGCGGATCGGCCGTCACCACGACGTCCAACGCGCTGTTCGACCGGCTGGCGGAAGTTCGGCTCGCCGGTGCCGACACGAACCGTAGCCTGTTTGCCGCCGTGCGCGATGCAGCCCTTTCCTTTGGTCCGTCGAAGCCGATCGTGGAAGATGTGCTGACCGGCGCGCTGAGCTACCGAAAGCTGCTCACCGGAGCGCGTGTGCTCGGCCGCCGATTTGCAGACGGAACGGAGCAGGGCGAGGCCGTCGGCCTGCTTCTGCCCAACGCCAACGGGCTGGTGCTGTCGATGCTCGGGTTGCTGTCGGCAGGCCGCGTGGCAGCGCTCCTCAACTACACGGCCGGCCCGGCAAACGTGGAGTCCGCCATCAGGACGGCCGCGATCCACACCGTCGTCTCGTCGCGCGCATTCGTGGACAAGGCCGGGCTCGCCGACATCGTGGCCGCGACAGAGAAGGCCGGGGCGAAGATCGTCTGGCTGGAGGACCTGCGCAAGACCATCGGCATGCCGGAGAAGCTGGCGGCGGCGCTCCTCTGGCGCTTCCCGCTCGCCCGGCAGGATGCGGACAAGGCCGCCGCCATCCTGTTTACCTCCGGCTCGGAGGGTACGCCCAAGGCGGTGGTGCTGTCGTCGCGTACGCTGATCGCTAACGTCAAGCAGGTCGAAGCGCGCATCTCGTTCTCGCCGGCCGACAGGCTGCTCAACGTGCTGCCCGTATTCCATTCCTTCGGCCTGACAGGCGGCACGGTGCTGCCGCTGATCAGCGGCGTGCCGCTGTTCCTTTACCCATCGCCCCTGCACTACAAGATCATTCCCGAGGTCGCGAAAAAATGGCGCCCGACGGTGATGTTCGGCACCGACACGTTCCTCACCGCCTATGCCCGCACCGCCAAGGACGGCGATTTCTCCAGCCTGCGTTTCGTCGTAGCAGGCGCGGAGGCGGTGAGGCCGGAAACGCGACGGACGTGGCGCGAGCGTTTCGGCGCTGAAATCGTCGAAGGCTACGGCATGACGGAAGCAGCGCCCGTTGTTGCCGTCAGCAGCACAACCCACAACCGCGACGGCAGCGTCGGGCGATTGATGCCGGGCATGCGCATGAGGCTCGAGCCGGTGGAAGGCATCGCGGAAGGCGGACGCCTGCTGGTTTCAGGGCCGAACCGCATGATGGGCTACATGCTGACCGACCGGCCGGGGGAGCTGCAGCCGTTCACCGACGATTGGCTTGATACCGGCGACATCGTCGCGGTGGACCGCGAGGGCTTCATCGCTATCCGGGGACGCGCGAAACGCTTCGCCAAGATCGCCGGCGAGATGATCTCGCTTGGCGCGGTGGAGATGATGGTGAAAGCACTTTGGCCGGAAGACAACCACGCCGCCGTTTCCGTGCCCGACAAGAAGCGCGGCGAACGCATCGTGCTCGTCACCACCGCCGATGACATCGACGCGGAGGACCTTCGCCGCTGCGGCAAGGAAGCGGGTGCCGCCGAGATCATGGTGCCGGGCGACATCGTGCACGTGCCGGAAATCCCGCTGCTCGGCTCCGGCAAGACCGACTATGTGTCGGCGCGGCGCATGGCGATGGAAAGCCTGGGGCTGGGGCTGGCTGCTTAGGTCTAAAGTTCCTGTCCGGGCTCGTCGGACGGTACCGACGGCGTTACAGCCACTTCGGCCAGTTTCGCTTCTTCGATTGTCGAGCGCTTCGCATAGGCGAGCACCGAGAACGGCAGGAAGATGAGGTAGCCGACGACCCCGACCGATAGCGTATGCCAGGGATAATTGAAGAATAGCAGCACCAGCAGCGCGACCGCGAGGATGAGCGGCAGCGCCAGATCGCGCCGGATCTTCAGCTTCTTGCCGGAATAGACCGGGATGCGGCTGACCATCAGGAAAGCCGAAAGCACGGAAAATCCGCTTGCCACCAATGCGGACACCCTGTCGGCCTGGTAAACGCCGATGAAGGCCAGGTAGCATGGCAACATCACCAGAACGGCGCCGGCAGGCGCGGGTACGCCGACGAAATATTCGCCCTGCCAGGGCGGACGTTCCGCGTCTTCGTCGAGCACGTTGAAGCGCGCAAGCCTCAGGCCGCAGGCGACGGCGAAAAGAAGCGCTGCGATCCAGCCGAAGGAGCCGGCGCGGTCGAGCAGGAAGGCGTAGAGCACCAATGCGGGCGCAACGCCGAAATTGACGATATCGGCCAGCGAATCCATCTGTGCGCCGAAGCGCGAGGTCGCCTTCATCATGCGCGCCAGCCGCCCGTCGATGCCGTCGAGGAAGGCCGCGAACAGCACCATGACCACGGCCGTCGCGAAACGCCCCTCGAACGCAAAGCGGATCCCCGACAGCCCGACGCAGATGGACAGCACGGTGACCATATTGGGCAGCACCATGCGCAGCGGGATTTCCCGGATGCGCGGGCCACCGCTGCTGTGCGGAGGGAACTTGGTCAACGCCCGCTGCCCTAGTCGATGCGGACGAGTGGCGTCGCCGCCGCGCCGCCGAACTCGGCGATGACGGTTTCTCCGGCGACAGATGTCTGGCCGACCGACACGCGCGGCGTCGCCTCTCTTGGCAAGAAGACATCGACGCGCGAGCCAAAGCGGATCAGGCCGAAGCGCTCGCCGACCGCGATGTTGCCGCCGGCTTCCGCCCAGCAGATGATGCGGCGCGCCACCAACCCGGCGACCTGCACGGCCGCAACCGTGCCGTTGGGGCTGTCGATGACAACGCCATTGCGCTCGTTTTCCTGGCTCGCCTTGTCGAGTTCGGCGTTCAGGAATTTGCCGGGCCGGTATTCGATGCGGCTGATCTTGCCGCGCACCGGCGCCCGGTTCACGTGGCAGGAAAAGACGTTCATGAACACCGAGATGCGCGTCATCTCGCCCGTCCCAAGGCCGAGTTCGCGCGGTGGCACGGCTGGCCCGACGGCGGAGACGACGCCATCGGCAGGGCTGATCACCAGCCTGTCGTCGGTCGGCGTCACGCGCACCGGATCACGGAAGAAATAGGCGCACCAGGCGGTGAGGATGAGGCCGACCCAGAAGAGGTTGGTCGAGAACAGGCCGAGCAGCAGCGTCACGATCGCAAACGCGCCGATGAACGGGTACCCTTCCCTGTGGATGGGCACGAAGGCGTTCTTCACTGTGTCTACAAGACTCATTTCGGCGCGGCCGAGCTCCGTTTCGGTGGCGGCCTGATTAGCGGAAACGGCCCCCCGCCGCAACGCAACATTGGTTTACGCAGGCGTTGGGCGGCACGGCGCCGTCCGTTTCGTCGTTATCAGCGCGGCAGGTCCACGCCCGGTATGTAGAGCATCACCGGCCGGATTTCATACACGGCCGAAGGATTTGCGTCGCGCAGGTCGCGCGCGATGGCGATCGCCTCGTCCTGCGTCTGGCAATCGACGACGTAGAAGCCGAGCAGATGCTCCTTGGTTTCGGCAAATGGGCCATCCGTCACGACGCCAGCTCCCGGCCCCCTGAGCGTCACCGCCCTGTCCGTCCCGGAGAGCCGCGCCGCCGGCCCCATGCACCCGGCCTCGATCAGCCCGTCGTGGACGGCGAGCAAATCCTTCATGAGGGCAGCGTCTTCCTCAGGCGTCCAGGACTCCACCAGGCCACCCGCATGATAGGCCAGAATTGCGTATTGCATGCCTGGTTTTCCTCCCTTGCCACATCGCGTTAGAAGCAGACTTCTACAGCTAGGCTTTGTCCGCAACCTCGGCGGTACGACGGCGCACGATGACGCCCTCCTCGTCTGTTTCCCGGGCGATGCGCAGGCGTTCCTCCGCCTCGGTCGCCTCGCGCTGGCGATCCCACATCGATGCGTAGAGGCCGCGTTCGGCAAGCAGGTCGGCGTGGCGGCCGCGCTCGACGATGCGGCCGTCCTTCAAAACGATGATCTCGTCGGCCTTGACGACAGTGGAAAGACGGTGCGCGATGACGATGGTCGTGCGGTCGCGGCTGACGAGGTCGAGGGCTGCCTGGATTTCCTGCTCGGTGTGCGAATCCAGTGCGCTCGTCGCCTCGTCGAGGATGAGGATCGGCGGCGCCTTCAGGATGGTGCGGGCGATCGCCACACGCTGCTTCTCGCCGCCCGAAAGCTTCAGCCCGCGCTCGCCGACCATCGTGCCGTAGCCATCCGGCAGGCTCTCGATGAAGTCGCCGATCTGCGCGAGGTCGGCGGCGCGCCTGACCTCATCCTCCGAGGCGTCAACGCGGCCGTAGCGGATGTTGTATTCGATCGTGTCGTTGAACAGCACCGTGTCCTGCGGCACCATGCCGATCGCTGCGCGCAGGCTTTCCTGCGTCACCGCCTCGACATCCTGCCCGTCGATCAGGATCGTTCCGCTCTGCGCATCATAGAAGCGGAACAGCAGCCGCGAGACAGTCGACTTGCCCGCGCCCGATGGTCCGACGATCGCGACCGTCTTGCCGGCCGGCACGTCGAAGGACACGCCCTTCAGGATCTGGCGCTGCGGATCGTAGGCGAAATGCACGTCGCGGAATTCGACGCGGCCGGCCGTCACCTGAAGTGGCTTTGCGTCGGGCCGATCCACCACTTCACGTTTCACCCCAAGAAGATCGAACATCTTCTCGAGGTCCGTCAGGCCCTGGCGGATTTCGCGGTAGATCATGCCGATGAAGTTCAGCGGCTGGGCAAGCTGCATCAAAAGCGCGTTGACGAAGACGAAGTCGCCAACAGTATGCGTGCCGGCCATCACCTCGCGCGCCGAAAGCACCATGATGACGGTCATGCCAAGGCCGAAGATCACGCCCTGCCCGAAGTTCAGCCAGCCGATCGACGTCCACGTCATGGTCGCCGCCTTCTCGTAGCGCGCCATGGAGCGGTCGAAGCGCTCGGCCTCCATCTTCTCGTTCGAGAAATACTTCACCGTCTCGTAGTTCAGCAGCGAGTCGATCGCCTTGGTGTTGGCCTCGGTGTCGCTGTCGTTCATCTCGCGGCGGATGGTGATGCGCCAGTCGCTGATCTTCACCGTGAACCAGATGTAGAGCCAGACCGTGACGACGATGACGGTGACGTAGCTCCAGCCATAGGCGAAATAGAAGATGCCGGCCGTCAGCGCGAATTCCAGCACGGTCGGCGCCATGGCGAGCATGGTGAAGCGCACGATGGTCTCGATGCCCTTGGTGCCACGCTCGATGATGCGCGACAGGCCCCCCGTGCGCCGCTCCAGATGGAAGCGCAGCGACAGTTCGTGCATGTGGACGAAGGTGCGGTAGGCAAGCTGGCGCACCGCATGCTGGCCGACGCGCGCGAACAGCGCGTCGCGCAGCTGGTTGAAGCCGAGCTGCACCAGCCGCATGATATTGTAGGCGACGACGAGGGCGATCGGCGCGAGCAGGAAGTCCGGCAGCGGCGGCCGGTCGGTGGTTACGCCCGCCAGCGCGTCGGTCGCCCATTTGAAGAAATAGGGCACCAGCACCAGCACGCCCTTCGCGACGAACAGCAGCAGCGTCGCCCAGACGAGGCGCATCTTCAGGTCGGGCCGGTCGGCCGGCCACATGTAGGGCCAGAGGCTTTTCAGGGCGCCGAGGGTCGAGCCGGAATCGCCTGTTACGGGTTGCTGGGTGGCCAAGATGGCGTGCCTTCTGTTGTTTCACGCATGCCCAGCACCGTTTCGGGAGACATGCCTTGCGCGCTGCCTAGCAGCAGGATTTGACGAGCTTGTCGACGGATTGCGAGAAGGCGGCAAGTGCTGCGCGGTCGATTCGGTAGCGCGAGCGGCGGCGGTCGGGTTCGAAGATGACGAGCCCGGCGTCGACCAGCACCTTCAGGTGCTGCGAGACGGTCGATTGCGCCAGGTCGAGCTTTTCCACCACGTCGCCGCAACAGCAGCAGTCATGCGCCGCGAGGTGGCGCAGGATTTTGATGCGCGCCGGATGCGACAGCGCAGCGAACCCGGCCACCACGCAGCCGGGACCGCCATGGCTTTCGGGAATCTCGGGAATGATTGTATTCATCGTTTATCGGCGATAAACGATGAATGTCGTCGTGACAAGCTGTTTTGGAATAATTTTGCTTCAGGCGGCCAGGGCCGGTTCCGAGACCATGCCCAGATGTGGCCAGACCTCATCGACCAGCACGCCGCGGCGACGCGCCAGAGCGCAGAGCACATCGCGCGCTTCGGCAACGGTCGACCGGCCGTCCAGGGCATCGCGGCACGCCCCGTAAGTGGCGTGGTACGCCTCGTCGCGCCACATGGCCGGCTGCTCGTCCAGATAACGCAGCGCGCCTATCACGCTGCGGATTTCAAGCGGAAAGCCCATTCCGACAATGACCACGACCGGGGAAGCGAAGGCAGTGTCGAGCATGGAACTTCCTCGTTGTTTTCAATGCTTTTCTCGGGGCGCCAACGAAGCGGCATCCATGAACGCGGAGACGGGCAAGGCGTTCCCGGCGAGGACAGGTAAATCGAATGCCGCAAGGGAAGACTCCCACTCCGGTTCGCGGTGCGGCCGGTCGGTCGCCGCTTGGCCGCATTTTGCGGCCTACTCTGCCGTCATTCCGGGGCCGCGCAGCGGAACCCGGAATCCAGAGTGACGACGGTAGAGTGAAATGCGCGACCTTGTTCGGTCGGCTCCCATGCAATCTGAAACAAGGGGCGGCGATCTGGATTCCGGGTTCCGCTGCGCGGCCCCGGAATGACGGAAATCAAGGGCGCTTGGCATCTTACGCCGCCGCAACTTTCAGGAACGACAGCAACGCAGGATTTACCCTGCCATGCGAAGATCAACCCAAGCGCGACCGTTTCGCGCCATGGTGGGGCATGGAAACGCTGGCGGAAAACATGCAGCAGGCGGCGCGACCGGTCGGCCGGCGGGCGGTGCTTGGCGGGATGCTGGGTGGTTGCCTGACGCTTTCGGGATGCGACTTTCTCGGCTTCAAGACTTGGCAGTGGAACCAGCGCCTCATCCTAGAAGTGGAGACGCCGCAGGGCGTGGTGACAGGCGGCAGCGTCGTCACAATCAAGGTAGGCAGTTCACCGAAATGGGCGCCCGGCATGGGAGCCGGAGGCATGAGTGGTCGCGTCGCGGCAGGCGAAGCGTCCTTTATCGAGATCGCGCCCGGCAAATACCTGTTCGCGCTGCTGGACGAGGGCACCGAGCAGATTCCCTACTACACCTTCTTTCCGGCCGGCGATAACGATCGGGAGCAGCAGGCCGCCGAGCTTGAGACGCTGCGCGGTGTTCGCCGTGTGCCGCACGACCGGTTGCCGCTGCTCGTCACCTTCACCGACATCAACGACCCGACGACCGTGCAGCGCGTCGATCCGAACAACCTCGCCGCAACCTTTGGCCCCGGCGTGTCGCTCAAGCGCATTACGCTGGAGATCACCGATGAGAAGGTGACCGAGGGGCGGGCTAAGGCGTTGCTGCCTTGGCTTGAAGCTCATTACGACAAGCGGCTTGACGGCAACCGGTTTGGAACTCTCGAAGCCTCGAATCGCTTCGCAAATGATCTAAGCGCGGGCAATTTCGATACCCGCCGCTAGGCCGGGATACAGGTATTTCTCTGACCGCGCGCTGTTTGCACAAAAGGGTTGGCCAAGCTCGAGCCTGCCACTCTACTCCTGCCCTTCCGCCGGCTCCGCCGCCTCGCCTTCCTGAGGCATCGTCGTCAGACGGTCGCCGAGCGTGGTGTAGTCGGCGTCGGCTTTACCGTCGTCGGACTTCTCGGGGACCTTGAAGACCTGTCCGGGCCAGATGCGGTCGGGGTCCTCGATCTGCTTTTCGTTGGCGAGATAGATGGTCGAGTAGCGGATGCCGCGCCCATAGACGCGCCGCGAGATGCGCCACAGCGTATCGCCGCGCCGGATGATGACGGCGCTGTCGGCGGATTGAAGCTTTGGCGCGAGCACTTCCGTCACGCCGTCGGCCGAGGGCGGCGACGGCAGGGACGGCTGCGGAGCGGCGGCGATGTCCGAACCGGGTTCGGAAGCAGGCGGCGTTGCAGCCGGGGCGTCGGCTGCCGGTGCGGCGGCAGCGGGAGGCGCTTCGGGCTGCGCGGTCGGAGCTTCGTTTGACGCGGGAGCCTCGGCGACGGCCGCAGGCATGGAGGGTTCGGCGGCTGGAGCCGGCTGTTCGGCTGGCGCGGCCGTCACCGCCGGTTCTGAAGGCTGTTTGGCGGCGGCCGGAGCAGCAGGCTGTTCCGTCGGCTCGGCAGCCGGCGGCTGGGTTTCAGCCGTCACGGCGGGAGCCTCGGTCGAAGGCGCGTCCGTCGAAGGCGTGGCGGGAGCCTCCGCCGTTGCCTGCGGCTCGGCCGGCTCAGTCGCGGCCGGCGGCGCGGGCGTCTCGGCGACCGCCGGGGCCGGTTCGGCGGCGGGCGGGGTCGCGGCGGGCTGTTCTGGTGCTTCGGCGGCGGCCGGTGGCGTCTCCACGGCAGGCTGCTCAGTCGCAGCGGCCGGGGGCTGGCCCTCGGCCGTTGTCGCAGGAGCTTCCGTCGAAGGCGTGTCCGTGGACGGCGTCTGGCTGGCAGGCGTCTCCACCGTCGGCTGCGGCGCGGCCGGTTGAGCAACGGCAGGCGTTTCGGCAACCGCCGGGGCCGGTTCGACGGCCGGCGGGGTCGTGGCCGCAGGCTGCTCGCCAGCGGCTGTTGCCGCCGGGGCAGTACCGGCTGCGGGCTGTTCAGGCACTGCCGCGGGTGCCGGCTGTTCAGCGGCGGGCTGCGGCGCTGTCGGTTCCGGCTGCGGGGCGGCAACGGCGGCGATGGTCTCGCCCGGTTCGCGCTCGAAAGGCACGGCGGCGCGCGCCGCGACCTTGACACCATCCGGCTCCAGCGCATCGATGCGGATGATGTAGTCGCCGACGGGCAAATCGCGATCGGCCTCGATCAGGAAGCGGCCGTCGGGAGAGGCTTTGGCATCGCCGAGCAGAATCTCGTTGGCGTAGCCGCGCACGGTGCGGCCCGCATCGGCGATGCCTGCGACGAAAATCTTGCGTCCGTCGATCTCGACAGCTTCGACCCGCACGGTCGGGCCGGCGGGCGCCGGGGTGGGCGTCGCGGGGGCCGGGACCGGCTCGGTGGGCAGTGCCGCCTGCTGTTCGGCGGGAGGCGGCGCGACCGTCTCAGGCGTGGCTGCCGCTGGCGCCTCTGCCGGCATTTCAGGCGGCTTCGCCTCGGCGGCCGGCTGCTGCGGCTTCGGCAGGGTTATCATCTGCGCGGGCTTGCCGGGTTCCTCGACCAGCGCCAGCACCTGTCCGTCCGGCGTTTCCGGCACCGAAACCACCGCCGTCTCGACCGACATCGCCACGACATTGTCCGGCGTGGTCGAGCGCAGCACGATCTGGTAGTCGCCGGGCTTCAGCGGCTCGTCCAGAACGACGGCGAAATCGCCCTCCGGCCCGGCGGTCGTGCTGCCGATGACGTTGGAGCCGACGAGCAGGTCTACCTTGGCGTTGCCGGCGGCCTTGCCGGCGATGACAATGGACCCGTCGCTTTCCAGGCGCACGACGTCGAAGCCGGGCGCGATCACCTCCGGCTTGGCCTCGGCAGGAGGGGCGGGTTGGGTCGCAGCCTGGTCAGGCGCTGGGGTTTCAGGCGTCGCGGCTGGCTCTTCCGCGCCGGGCAGACGCGCGTCCTTTTGGTCGGCCGGCTGGCCCGACTGCTCCCCGCTCTGGGCGGGTTCTTCCTGCTGGGGCGGTGCTGCGGCCGTCTGCGGCTGGCGGTTCAAAAGCGGATCGAATGCGCCGGCCGCATAGGCGACGATCGCCGCGGCAGCCACGCCACCGGCCAGAAACAGCAATGATTTCTTCGTCGTAACAGCCATTCTACCCTGCCCTTGATCCCCAAAAGTCCTAACCTGTTTCGCGCGGAGCGACAAGAAATACGCTGCCGGGGCTTGACCTCAACGCACCGAAATCGGCCAATCGACCGCATGAACACGATTCGATCCGTCTGCGTGTATTGCGGCTCCTCGCCCGGCAATGACGACCTCTACATGAAGGCCGGCCAAACGCTTGGCCGCGCACTCGCCCAGGCTGGCCTCCGACTCGTCTATGGCGGCGGCGGCAAGGGCATTATGGGAGCGGTGGCCGACGGCGCGCTTCGCGCAGGCGGCAAGGTCACCGGCATCATCCCGCGCTTCCTGATGAACCGGGAAGCCACCCAGGCCGCTTTGCAACGCCTCGACGAGACCATCGTCACCGACAACATGCACCAGCGCAAACACGCTATGTTCGAGAAATCCGACGCCTTTGTGGCGCTGCCGGGCGGCATCGGCACGGTGGAGGAGATCATCGAGATCATGACCTGGGCACAGCTCGGTCACCACCGTAAGCCGATGGTGTTCGGCAATATCGGCGGCTTCTGGAACCCCATGGTCGCCCTGCTCGACCACATGCGCGAAGCGGGCTTCATTCATACAGGCCATCTCGTGCAGCCGCTGGTCATCGATGACGCGGAAGCGATCGTGCCGGCCATCATGGTCGCGGCATCCAGCGACGGCGCACCCACCGAAGGGGTGCAGTCGGTGATCGACAAGATGTAGCGCGGTCAGCCTGACACAAGGGCAGGCGCGCATAGTCGAAGTGCTGGCAGCGTGGATTGAGCGCGGTCAGAGTTGCGGTCAGCGAGGCAGGGGGAGCCGGGCATGCTGACATTGAAGCGAGTACTTTACTGGATTTCGGCCTTCGCCATCGTCCTCGTCGGCGGCTCTTTCCTGTTGCCGTCGCAGGCGAAGGTCTCGCGCTCGATCGACATCGCAGCCCCACCCGAGCAGGTCTTTGCGATCGTCGGCGACCTGCGGCGCTTCAACGACTTCTGGCCGAAGGCGGAGATGGAAGGGAAGATCAGCTACGCTTTCGAGGGCACCGAAAGCGGGCTCGGGCAGAGGCTGGCCTGGCAATCCGACAATCCGGAAGTCGGAAGCGGCGCGACGACCATCGTGGCTTACTCCCCGCCTGGCGAAGTCGGCTTTCGTACCATTGCCGGACGGGAGCGGTGGCTGTCCGGCTTCGTGCTGGTGCCAACCACCGCCGGAACCAACGTCACCTGGACCTTCGCCACCGATCTCATCGGCGTTCCCGCCCGCTGGTTCGGCCTGCTCTACGAAGGTCGCATCGGCCCGGAGTACGAGCAGGGACTGGAGAAGCTGAAGGCGGTGGCCGAGAAGCCCGCCTCTCCGCAATGATCATTTGCCAACCGCTTCCGGCGCGAACTGGGCAAGAAACTCCTCGCTCGGCGGGATCGGCTTGATGACGTCGATCAGCACGCCGTTCGGGTCTCGCGTGATGAAATGGCGCTGGCCGAACGGCTCGTCACGCAAGGTGCGCAGGATCGGCAGGCCGGCCGCCTGCACCTTCTCGTAAAGCGCGTCCGGATCCTCGACCTCGAAATTGATAAGCACGCCTGCCGCGCGGCCCCTGCCCTCCGGCGGGATCGTCTCGTGGTCGCCCTGCAGGATGGCCAGATTGACATTTTCATCGTCGGCCGACTGGAGGTGAACGTACCAGTCGCTTTCGAACAGAGGCCTGAAACCGAAGTGCTGGACATAGAAGGCGGCGGCTGGATAGACATCGTCGACCATCAGGACGGGATAGTAACTGGTCGTTTTCATGGCTTTTCTTCCTCTCTGCATTAACATACAATCTGTATGTATCCTGAATTAACATACAGGCTGCATGTATGCAAGCGACAAAAACACGCCGTTCCAACAAGGATCGTACCGACGCCACCCGAGCTGACCTGATCGCCGCTGCGCGCAAACTCTTCACCGAAAAATCCTATGCCGAGACCGGGACGCCGGAGATCGTCGCGGCAGCAGGGGTGACACGCGGCGCGCTGTACCATCACTTCGCCGACAAGCAGGCGCTGTTCCGCGCGGTGGTGGAGATGGAGGCGAAGGCGGTCGCGGCGGAAATCGAGCGCGCCGCCGAACGATTCGACGAAAACCCCGGCATCGCCCTCCTCGCCGGCTCGGACGCCTACTTCACCGCCATGCGCGTTCCCGGCCGCACGCGCCTGCTGCTGCTCGACGGGCCGGCGGTGCTTGGGCGCGCCGCACTCGACGAGATGGATTTGCGCCACGGCAACCGCACGCTGCGCGAAGGGCTGGCCGCGATGATGGATGCCGGTTTGATCAGGCGGCTGCCCGTCGAGCCATTGGCTGAACTACTCGGCGCGGCCTTCGACAGGGCGGCACTCGCGATCGAGGCAGGCTCGCCGACCGACGACTATCTTACCGCGCTCCATGCCATTATCGATGGGCTGGCCCAGTCGGCAAAATGAGCAGCTCGGACATGAACCGGATTTTCGCGATGACACGTCTTCTCGCAGCCATGATCTTCTTCATGCTGCCGTTCTCGCCCGCCCTCGCCCGCGAACAAACGGACGCCCCCGACGCCGCGATCATCGGCTTCTCGGCGGACGGACGCTACTTCGCCTGGGAGGAATATGGCTACGACATCGTCAGCGATGCGCTGGTCTCCGCAATCCATGTGGTAGACAGCAAGGGCATGGCCGAAGCGCCCGGCTTCCCGTTCGGCGTCGTGCCGGAAACCATCGACGACCAGTTTCCCGCCAAGGTCGGTGGCTTCGAGGCCGATCTCGACAGCCTGATATCGCCCGAGGGCGCGCCCGACCTTGCTGGCCTGAGACGCCTCGTCCGGCAGGCAGCCGAACCCCGGCTTGCGTCGCTTGGCATGGGCACCGACTGGCGCCGCATCGCAGGGATGCCGTTGACCCAGCGCTCTTCCTCGACCGATCCGCTGGAATTCGTGGTCTACCCCACTTTGCCCGGCGGGATCCCGGACCTGCAGTTCGTCTATCGGCTCGAAACGGAAGCGGCTCCCGAGCCGCAGGACTGCCATGAGGCCGCGCTGCCGGCGCGCCAGCGCCAGGTGATATTCCGCGTAAGGGCCTCCCAGAACTGGCCGGAGGAAAAGGAACTGGCGAGCGGCTCGACCGATTTCCTGCTGCCTGTGCCCGCCGGCAGCGCGCGGCCGGCATCTGGCTCTCCGATATCGTGGCGCCGGCTGTGATGGACCCAGAGTCGCCGGCCGTCGTGATCATGCTGCTGGCGCAGGCATGGCAATCACATGCCGACGCGGCGCGCTGGCATACGCTGTTCCTGCCGCTTCCCGAACCGAAATAGTCTTTCAAGGCAGCAGGTTGGCCGGGGCCGCGCAGATTCCGATTCAACCCTGGCCGAAGACGCGATCGCCCTGCTCGTCGACGATCTGCTGCCCCTTGCGGATCGACACGTCGACCGCGTCGTCGAAGCCAGCGAAGCGGTCTGCGCGCACGAACTTGTGCTCCTTCACGACGCCATCGATCTCCTTCGAGACGACGCCGCAGGTCTGGTACTGCCCGTCGCTCTTGTAGGGCGTGGCGACGATCGTGAAGCCCTTATGCTCGATCTGCTTGGCCGATTTGGGCTCGGACGCCTCGCTCGCACCGCCACCGCCGAAAAGTCGCTTGAGGAAAGACATCGCGCTCCCGTCCCTGATTGTCAGGTCGATACGTAGTGCTTCCGGCGGCGCGCGTCGACCCTCGCGGTCAAAATCCGATCTGTCAGGCGAGATGCAGCACGATCTCGCGGCGATGCGGCGCGTCGCGATGCTCGAACAGGTAGATGCCCTGCCATGTGCCGAGCGCCAGCCGGCCGCCCGTTATCGGAATGGAGAGCGAGGTCGCCGTCAGCGCCGCCTTGATATGCGCGGGCATGTCATCGGCCCCTTCGTCGCGATGGACGAGATAACGCATGGAGGGATCGTCGGCCGGCGGCACGAGGCGGCGGAAAAACTGGTCGAGGTCGCGCCGCACGTCCGGGTCGGCATTCTCTTGGATCAACAGCGAGCACGATGTGTGCCGCACGAAGAGCGTCAGCAGCCCGACGTCCACGCCGGCCCCGCGCACGAACGACCCAGCTTCTGAGGTAATTTCGTATAGGCCCTGCCCCCCGGTCGGCACTGTCAGCGATTTCTGCGGCATCGTCAGACCCTAGGCCCAACAGGAGTGACCTTCAACGCTGTCATAATCTTGATGCGGAATTGCAAGAGAGTGAGATCGCTCGCGGTCAGTTGCGGGGCTACCAGCGCCCGTTGCGACGGTTCCAAGCATAGAGCAGGTCGGCGAAACGGTCATAGGTAAAGCGCGTGACCGGCAGCGCTATAGGGTTTCCGACGAGCGTCGCCAGCCACCCCTCTCCCGGTGTCGCTCGCCACACCGCGATGGCGACATCGGCCCCGACCAGCAACTTGCCTCCGCCGTCGGTCGCGTGAAGCCTGCGCCTGATGTCCTCCAGGGTGACTCCGAACCGCGCCAGCGCCTCCGGCTCAAGGTTGATGTCGCGAAATTCGATCCGCCCCGCCTTCACAGCTTCGATCAGCCGCCTCTTCTGACGGCTGATGCCGGCGTCGCAGACCGGACAGCGGGTGTTGTACCAGACGGTCAGCAATTCGAGTATCCAAAAGCGAAAAAGCCCAGCAGCGCCGGGCTTTTTTGTCTCAGCTATCCAGGAAGCTGCGCAGTTTGCGCGACCGGCTTGGGTGCTTAAGCTTTCGCAGCGCCTTGGCCTCGATCTGGCGGATACGTTCGCGGGTAACCGAGAACTGCTGGCCGACTTCCTCGAGCGTGTGGTCGGTGTTCATGCCGATGCCGAAGCGCATGCGCAGCACGCGTTCTTCGCGCGGCGTAAGCGAGGCCAGCACGCGCGTCGTCGTCTCGCGCAGATTGGCCTGGATCGCCGCGTCGATCGGCAGGATCGCCATCTTGTCCTCGATGAAGTCTCCGAGGTGGCTGTCCTCCTCGTCGCCGACAGGCGTTTCGAGCGAGATCGGCTCCTTGGCGATCTTCAGCACCTTGCGCACCTTTTCGAGTGGCATGGCGAGTTTCTCGGCCAATTCCTCCGGCGTCGGCTCGCGGCCGATCTCGTGCAGCATCTGGCGCGAGGTACGAACGATCTTGTTGATCGTCTCGATCATGTGCACCGGAATGCGGATCGTGCGGGCCTGGTCGGCGATCGAACGCGTGATCGCCTGCCTGATCCACCAAGTCGCATAGGTCGAGAACTTGTAGCCACGACGATACTCGAACTTGTCGACCGCCTTCATCAGGCCGATGTTGCCTTCCTGAATCAAATCAAGGAACTGCAGGCCGCGGTTCGTGTACTTCTTCGCGATGGAGATCACGAGGCGCAGGTTGGCCTCCACCATCTCCTTCTTGGCGATCGCCGCCTCGCGTTCGCCCTTCTGCACCTGGTTCACGATCTTGCGGAATTCGAGGATCGAGATCGCAGTCTCGGTGGCAAGGCTCTGGATCTCGGCGCGGATCGTCTTGATCGTCTCCTTCTCGTTCTTGGTGAACTCCTTCCAGCCCTTGGCCGAAAGGTTGGAGATCGACTTGATCCAGTTCGGGTCGAGTTCCGAGCCCTGGTAATGCTCGAGGAAGGCGTCGCGCTTGACGCCGTAGCTTTCGGCGAGGCGCAGCAGCTTGCCTTCGTTCTGCACAAGGCGCTTGTTGATGTCGTAAAGTTGCTCGACCAGCGCCTCGATGCGCGCCTGGTTGAGCGACAAGGACTTCACCGCCTTGATGAGATTGTCCTTCAGCTCCTTGTAGCGGCGCTCCTGGCTTGGCGACAGCGTGCCGGAGGCAGCCAGCCGGTTCTCGACCTGCTGGTCCTGCAGCTTGCGCAGCTTCTTGTAGGTGTCGGCGATGACGTCGAGCGTCTCCATCACCTGCGGGCGAAGCTCGGCCTCCATCGCGGCAAGCGACAGGTTTGCCTCGTCCTCGTCGTCTTCTTCCTCTTCGAGGCCACGGGTGTCCCCGCCGACATTGGTGATGTCGTCGTCGTCGCGGGACGCCTGGCGGCCGCGCGGCTTTTCCTCGGGCTTGGCCTCTTCCTCGCGCGGCGCCACGACCGGCGCCTGCTTGGCCTCGGGGCCGGCATAGGTCGCTTCGAGGTCGATGATCTCGCGCAGCAGGATTTTTGCTTCGTTGAGCTCGTCGCGCCAGATGATGATGGCCTGGAAGGTGAGCGGGCTCTCGCAGAGACCTGCGATCATCGTCTCGCGGCCAGCCTCGATGCGCTTGGCGATGGCGATTTCGCCCTCACGCGACAGAAGCTCCACCGAACCCATCTCGCGCAGATACATGCGCACAGGGTCGTCGGTGCGGTCCGTCGGCTCCTTCTTGGCGACGGCTGCAACGGCGGTGCCGGTCTGCTCGGCAAGCTCGTTGGCGTCCTCGTCGGCATCGGCGGCGGGCGCAGCCTCGGCTTCGCCTTCCTCGGCGTTCTCGTCGTCCTCGACGACATTGATGCCCATGTCGGACAGCATCGACATGGTGTCCTCGATCTGCTCGGAGGTCACTTCCTCCGACGGCAGCACCGAGTTCAGTTCGTCCATGGTGACGTAACCGCGCTTCTTGGCGGCCTTGATCATCTTCTTGACGGCGTCATCGGAAAGGTCGAGCAGCGGACCATCGGTTGCGCCTTCGCGCTCGGTCTCAGCCTCTTCCTTTTCCTTCGCCTTTGTCTTTGTCGCCATGCTTTCAGCTTCTCCAAACGGTCCCGGGCACCCCCGAACGCCCGCACCGGATACAATTTTCGTACTCGCCAACCCGTTTTCGAGCCAGTCTCCGTACGTATCCTAGCTACCGATCAACACCGTGAAATGGGGCGGATACCCGTTTCCGTCCACCTTGCCGCATTACAATTCCGCATTAATTCGTGCGCGGCCTTTCGCAGGTTAACGTCTCGATTCGACCTGATTCAGGCATTCTCGCCAAAGGTCAAGCGCCTCTCGCATGATTCGCGTTAAAAAAGCGAATCAAATGCTCAGAAGCTGCGCCCCGCTCTTCCGGACGAAACCCCAAACCCTTCGATCAGTGCTTCAGTGGCCTGGACGTCGCGGAACTGGGTCTGGATTTCGACCAGATGACGATAATTCTCGTCTGTCGGTTCTGTCGCGAGCGCCATCTCGGCCGCCTTGAGCTCCTTATGTAGAGTGCCGGCGCTGCGGTGCAAGTGCAGCGCCTGGGCGAAGGCATCGCGGGCGTCGTCCACCGCCGCCTCTTCCAGCACGGGCCACAGCCGTGCCTTGCGGATCAGCGCGATTGCACGCTGCCAAACCTCCGACTGGCCGGCACTCGCGATATGGGCGAGCACCTCAGTGCGGTCGTTGGCGGCGTCGTGGGCAAGCGCGTCGAGGATGATGGCGTGGAGCCGGCGAAGGTCCGGATGAGACAGTTCGAGGAACTCCGTATGCTCGAAATTCTCGTCGATCAGCGAGGGATGGTTGACGAGCGCCACCACGATCGCTGCCTCCCGCAGCGGCATGACGCCGCCGCCACGCTTCACCAGAGCCGAGCGCGCAAGGCTTTCGGACACGGCGAAGCGACTGGCGCCCGCGCCCGGATGGGCAAACTGGCCGCCCTGCCCCTGCGGGCCCTGCGCGCCGGGCTTGCGTTTTTCCCATTCGCCGGCGCGCAACGGCTTCTGCCTGGCGCGGCCGAAAAAGGTCTGCACGCGCTCGCGCATCTCCTGCGCGTAGTGGAAGCGCAGATTCTCGTCACGGATGCGTCCCGTGATCTCACGAAAGGTTTTTTCAAGCTCGGCCTTGCGCTCGGGCGTATCGAAGACGCCGCCCTGCGTCTCGCGCATCCACAATAGGTCGGCGAGCGGCCTGGCTTCCTCCAGCACCTGCCGGAAGGCGTCCGCGCCATCGCCCTTGACGAGATCGTCGGGGTCCTTGCCCTCGGGCAGCAGCGCGAAACGGGCGGTACGGCCCGGCTGGATCGTGGGCAGGATCAGGTCGGCAGCGCGCCACGCCGCTTTCAGCCCCGCCGCGTCGCCATCAAAACAGAGCACCGGCTCGCCCGACATGCGCCACAGCAGTTCCATCTGGTTTTCGGTGAGCGCCGTGCCCAGCGGCGCGACGGCGTTCTCGAAGCCGGCCTGCGCCAGCGCGATCACGTCCATGTAGCCTTCGACGGCGATCACCGTCGCCCCGCGCGCCACCGCCTTGCGGGCGCGGGCGAAGTTGTAGAGCACGTTGCCCTTGTGGAAGAGCTCGGTTTCCGGCGAATTCATGTATTTCGCCAGCGCGTCCGGCGACAGCGCCCGCCCGCCGAAGGCGATGATGCGACCGCGCGAATCCGGGATCGGGAACATGATCCGGTCGCGGAAATAGTCGTAGGACACCGGAATATCGTCACCGTGACGGACCAGCCCGCAGGCTTCGATCTGTCCCTTTTCCACGCCTTTAGAGGCCAGGAATTCCTTCAGCGCGTTGCGGCTTTCGGGCGCGTAGCCCAGACGGAACGACTGCTGCGTCGCCGGCGTCAGGCCGCGATCGCGCAGATAAGCCCTTGCCCGCGCGCCGGCCGCCGACTGCAACTGGTCCTGGAAGAACTTCGTCGCCAGTTCCATGACGTCGATCAGGCTGGTGCGCTCTTTCTCGCGCGCCTCCGCCCGCTCGTCGCGCGCCGGCATCGGCACGCCCGCCATCCCCGCGATCCGCTCGACCGCCTCGGGAAAGCTCACGCCCTCGAGCTCGGTCAGGAACCGGAAATGGTCGCCCGTAACCCCACAGCCGAAGCAGTGGTAGCGACCCTTCTTGTCCTCGCAATGGAAGGATGGGCTCTTCTCGCCATGGAACGGGCAGCAGGCCCAGTAGTCGCCGCGCGACGCGTTGGTCTTTTTCCTGTCCCACGAGACGCGCTGACCGATGACCGATGAAATCGGCACGCGGTCGCGTATCTCGTCGAGAAAGGCGGGTTCGAAGCGCATGGCGGAAAATGGTCTCTTTCAAGTCCTTATAAGCATGCAGTCGCCACAGGGCGACAGCATTTCAAACCCTTGCCCGCGATTCACAGGACAAAAAAGGCGGCCCTTGCGGGGCCGCCAGTTTGAGGCAGGGAGGATAGAACGGTCTCTCGGTCAATATTGGCTGGCGATGATGCCGCCGATGATGCCCGAGGCGATCGAGATCAGCAGGAAGTCGTTGTCGACGCGGACCCACTGCTGGCCGTAGGCCGGGCGGCGCAGGCCGTAGCGGTGATAGTCCTTCACGACATGACGGCGCTGCCAGTCGGGAACGCGATGGCCGCGCTGCCAGTGGTTCTTCTTCACGGCATGACGCTTGTCATAGCGGCGGTCATCATGCCGGCGCTGCTCGTAGCCCTTCTTCTTCCACTGGTCCTGCCCATACTCGTAGCGCGGCTGCTCGTTGCGCGATCCGGCCTGTGCGGTCTGGGCAAAGGGAAGAGCCAGCATCGAGAGGGCGATGGCGGAGAGGACGATGCGTTTCATGTCTGATATTCCTTCGTTGTCGATGCATGAGGAATAGCGGCCGGTACATGAACCTCAACTGAACGACCGCATTACAATTCCGTAATGGATTCAGCTGTTTACCTTGGTTAATTCCTTGTCTGAATCACCCGCCCCAACACATCCTGCAAATGCCGGCGACACAGCGCTGTTTCATTAACCGGCTATCTTTTTTCCGACTTGGTCGGTCGTCGCCGAACCGCCGCTGTCATATGTTTTGTTTCATTATCCAACCTGAACAAATCCGCATTGCCGTGCCAATGGATCAAATAGTACCCCTGTCCCCCAACCGGCCTCCCGCCAGCCGACCGGCGGTAGCGTCTTGAGCGGCTCGCTCGTCCTCCTGCATCTGGCGGGTGCCGTGGCGCTGCTGCTGTTCGCCACGCGGCAGGTGCGCACGGGCGTCGAGCGCGCCTATGGTGACGTGCTGCGCCTCAGACTGCGCTCGATCCTGAAGAACCCGTTGCTCGCGGTCGGAGCTGGCGCGCTGCTCGCCATCTGCTTGCAGAGCGCCACGGCGGTCGCGCTGATCGTCGGCTCATTCGCAGGGTCGGGCATCGTCGGCGGCACGGCCGGCCTGCTTGCCGTGCTCGGCGCCGATGTCGGCTCGTCGCTGGTGGTCAAGCTGCTCAGCTTCAACCTGCAGGAACTGGTGCCGATCTGCCTCGTGGCCGGCACCGTGCTCTTCATGTCGACCTCGCGGCGCGACCTGCTCCAGCTTGGCCGCATCCTCATCGGTATCGGCCTGCTCATCCTGTCGCTCAGGCTGATCGGCGAGGCATCCGAGCCGTTGCGCGAAAGCCGCATCCTGCCCGTCGTCGTCAACTATCTGTCAGGCGACCTGGTAACGGCCTTCCTCATTGCGGCGATCATGACATGGCTGTTCCATTCCAGCGTCGCGGCCATCCTGCTGGTCGTTGCGCTTGCCGCACGCGGGCTGGTGCCGGTGGAGCTCGGCGTCGTGCTGGTGCTGGGAGCCAATCTCGGCGGTGGCATCATCGCGGTGGTGCTGTCGCGCGCCTCGCCGCGCAAGGCCCGCACCGTGCCGCTCGGCAATTTGATCCTGCGGGGCACAGGCGCGCTGGTCGCGCTCATCGCCATGATCCTGTTCGCGCCGCCGCTCGATCTTCTCGGCTCGACAGTTCCGGCGCAGCTCGTCAACGCGCATATCGCCTTCAACGTGGCGCTCGTCATCCTCGGCATGCCGCTTGCCGGCATGGTCCATGGCCTTGCCGAACGCGTCATCGCAATCAACGCGTCGGAGGTGGAGGAGGACCTCTCGGCAACCGAAATCTCGGCGCTTTCGGAAGCTGCGCTGGACACGCCGAGCCAAGCGCTCGCCAACGCGACCCGCGAGGTCGTCGGCGTATGCGAGACGATCGAGATCATGCTTGCGCGCATCATGGAGCTCTACGAATCCGCCGACGATCAGAAGATCAAGGCGCTGGCGGCGCTCGACGACCGCGTCGACCGCAAGCACGCCGCGATCAAGATCTACCTCGCCAAGCTGACGAGCCGGAAGCTGACCGAGGACGAGGCGCTGCGCTGCCAGGAACTCATCGGCGCCTGCGTCAAGCTGGAGCAGGTCGGCGACATCATCGTCCGCAACATGCTGGCGCACGTCCGCAAGAAGATGGAGCGCGGGCTGGAATTTACGCCGGAAGGCTGGCGCGAGCTTTCAGCGTTCCATGCCGCCGTCCTGGCCAACGCACGGCTTGCCTTCAACGTGCTGGTGTCGCGCGATTCCGCGACTGCACTCCAGCTCGTGCAGGAAAAGGACCGACTGCGCGACGTCGAGAAATCCGCCAGCAGCAGCCATTTCGCGCGGCTGCGCGAGGGAACGCCGAAAAGCATCGAGACCAGCACCATCCACCTCGACACGATCCGCGACCTCAAGCAGATCAACTCGCTGCTCGCCTCGATCGCCTATCCGGTGCTGGAGGAACAGGGCCTGCTGCGCGGTTCCCGGCTGGCCGCCGGCTGAACGTCAAGGCCCATGCAGCAAATCTGAAGTCTGGCCCAAAAATTCCCGGTTGCCGGGCTTCTGCTTTCGTGGTTTCTCGCCGCCTCAGTCGAGGCCCTGCCCCCATGCCGCTTCCCCTTCTCGCCCTTTTCTTCGCCGCCTTCGCCTTCGGCACGACCGAGTTCGTGATCGCCGGCGTGCTGCCGCAGGTGGCAGAAGGTCTCGGCGTATCCATCCCGAACGCCGGCTACCTCGTGTCGGGCTATGCGATTGGCGTCGCGGTCGGGGGGCCGCTCCTCACCATCGCGACCGGTCGCATGGCGAGAAAGACGCTGCTGGTATGGCTTCTCGTCGGCTTCACGGTCGGACAACTCGCCTGCGCGCTCGCGCCGGACTTCGTGTCGATGCTCGGGCTGCGCGTCGCCATCGCCGTCCTGCATGGCGTCTATTTCGGCGTCGCCATGGTGGTCGGGATCGGCTTAGTGCGTCCCGAACAGCGCGGCATGGCGGTCGCGCTGATACTCGCCGGGTTGACCGTATCCGGCATCATCGGCGTGCCGCTCGGAACAGCCATCGGCACGATCTGGGGATGGCGCGCCACCTTCTGGGCCATGTTCGCGCTGGGCGTCATCGCAACCATCGCGATGGCGTTGCTGCTACCGCGCGGCACAGGAACCGTCGCGGCTCCTGCCGGCCTGCGCAACGAAATTCGCGTGCTCGGCCGCCAGCAGGTCTGGACCTGCCTGATCATCATGCTCATGCTGATGCTCTGCCAGTTCGTGCCCTACACCTACATTACGCCTTTGCTGCAGGAAGTGACCGGAATCGCGCCCGCCACCGTGCCGTGGGTGCTATTGCTGTGTGGC
This sequence comes from Mesorhizobium quangtriensis, assembly GCF_040081925.1. Lineage (NCBI taxonomy): Bacteria > Pseudomonadati > Pseudomonadota > Alphaproteobacteria > Hyphomicrobiales > Phyllobacteriaceae > Mesorhizobium > Mesorhizobium quangtriensis. Next base: position 175,142 of record NZ_JBEBMF010000003.1, on the reverse strand, counting down.
ATCGGCTCCACGCTTGGCGTCTTCATCGGCGGCAGGCTGACGGCGCGCCATCTCCTTCCGACGCTCATGATCCTGCCGGCGTTGCAGGCCGTGACGATGCTCATCATCTATCTGGTAAGCCCCTTTCCGATCCCGATGATTGCGGCGTTGTTCGTCTGGAGCGGCATCAACTTCGCCATCGGCACGCCGATCCAGACGCGCATCCTAAACTGGACAGCCGATGCGCCAAACCTCGCCTCCTCGCTGATCCCCTCCGGCTTCAATGTCGGCATCGCGATTGCCGCTTCTGTCGGCGCGCTGATGCTGAACGCAGGCTTTGACTATCGCAGCCTGCCGCTGGTCGGCATCGTCTCGATGACGGTCGCAACGCTCGTCGCCATCGGCTCTACCGTCTGGGAAAAACGCTCGGCTTCGGTTCCGCCCGGCGCGATTCAAAAAGCGTAGTTCAAATCATCGGCAGGCTCTTTGGCCGTCCGAGCGGAAAAGCCTTGTCGATCCTGTCCATGTCGGCTGCCGAAAGCACAAGGTGGCCGGCCGCCGCATTGTCCGCCGCATGGCCGGCGCTCGACGCCTTGGGGATGGCGAACACGGAAGGCCGGCGCGTGAGGAACGCGAGCGCCACCTGCCTTGGCGTCGCGCCATGCGCTTGCGCGATCTCCCCGATCACGCGACCGCCCGAAGAAGAAGGCGCGGGAAAGCTGCCGCTGCCGAACGGGCTGTAGGCAACGACTGCCACCCCATGCTTCTCGCACCACGGAATAACCGCATGCTCGATGGCGCGTTCCTGCAAATGGTACAGAACCTGATTGCAGGCGATCTTGCCTTCGTCGGCAATCTCCAGTGCCTCGTCCAGGTCATCGACATCGAAATTGCTCACGCCCCACGACAGGATCTTGCCGGCGCGCTTCAGTTCCTCGAAGGCCGCGAACGTTTCCTCCAGCGGCGTGCCGCCACGCCAGTGCAGCAGGTAGCAATCCAGCCGGTCGGTCTTGAGACGCGCCAGCGAGCGCTCGCAGGCCTTGATCGTGCCGGCGCGCGAGGCATTGCTCGGCAGCACTTTCGACACGAGATAAACCTCGTCACGGTGGCCCTCGATCGCCTTGGCCACCAGCGGCTCGGCCTCGCCATACATCTCGGCGGTATCGACATGCGCCATGCCGAGGTCAAGTCCGCGCCTCAGCGCCTCGATCGCACCCGCGTCGTTGCGCCCGTCGAGATTCCACGTCCCCTGCCCGATGACCGGAACCTGGACGCCATGATTGCCGAAGGGACGCTTTTGCATTTGTTTGCTCCGCTTACTGGCAAGTTACATTTTAGTTTGAAATCTGAGTTCGTGGTTGGTCTAGAAGGTTCGTCAACGCAATTGTGCTGAGTGCACTTGCGCGTATCGGATGAATCCTAAGTGCGGCGAGTGATTTTAGCTCGCAAGCGAAATGAAACAGCGTTTGGAAGCTATCTGCCCGCACTCTGAAGTGGAATTTGCTTTCTGCTAAAGTCGGAGGTTCACCGAATGCCAAGGGCCACAACGCGAAATTGAGATAGTTCATCTCGCCAGACCATGCGGATTTTTGCAGATTGATAAGCTGGACGAAGTCGTCTGTCCTGCGAACCCAGTTCTGTTTTCCACGACGTTTGAAGCCCAGGGGGGTAGCTTGTTCGTCGAGCTCCCGGATGTCAAACATGCTCACTCTGCTTCTTCTAGCAAGAAAAGCGCGTGCTGGGTCTAGGCGCAACAAGGTTCATCATACCGCGCACGTCGACTTCGCTTACTGCAGCAGGTCCTTCACCCAGCTGCTCGCCCGGCCGAAATCCATCTGGCCGGTGTATTTCGCCTTCAGCTCGGCCATCACCTTGCCCATGTCGCGCACACCAGTCGCGCCGGCATCGCTGATCGCCTGTTTGATCGCCGCCTTCGACTCGGCTTCGTCCATCTGCTTGGGCAGGAAGTCTGCGATGATGGCGATCTCGGCGTTTTCGGCGGCGGCCAGTTCGGGGCGCTTGCCGTCCTCGAAGGCCTTTGCCGATTCCTGACGCTGCTTCACCATCTTGGTCAGGATCTGCAGGATTTCCTCGTCGTTGGCGGCAGGCTTGCCGGTGCCGCGATTGGCGATGTCGCGATCCTGGATGGCGGCGTTGACCATGCGCAGCGTCGAGAGGCGCGCCTTGGCGCCAGATTTCATGGCCGCCTTCAGGGCGTCGGTGATCTTCTCACGCATTGCAAACTCCGTTCTTTATGACCCTTGTTCTAGGCCTAAATCGCCTCGGGTTTGTCAATCCATTGCCGAAAGCGTCTCGGGCAGCACCTGTCCGCCGTCGACGACCAGCGTCTGCCCGGTCATATAGCCGGCTTCCTCGGAGGCGAAGAACAGCACGGCGTTGGCAATGTCCTTGACGTCGCCGAGCCGCTTCATCGGTATGGATGCCTCCATCGCCTTGACGTAACCGTCACCGTTTCCTTCCATGCCTTCGGTCCAGATGTTGCCGGGCATCACGGCGTTGATGGTGATATTCCACGGCGCCAGCTCAAGCGCCGCCGAGCGCATGAAGCCGAGCTGGCCCGCCTTCGACGCTCCGTAATGGGACCAGCCAGCGAAACCTGTGATCGGCCCGGTTATCGAAGACGTGAGAACGATGCGACCCCACCGGTTGTTCTTCATCGCCGGCAACACCGCCGACACGGAAAGGAATGTGCTCGTGAGGTTCGTCCGGATAACGTGGTCGAAATCGGCTGATGTCATCTCGCCCAGTTTCGCGGACGGAAAAATCCCGGCATTGGCGCACAGGATGTCGATGCCGCCATGGCGGCTAACGGCGGCATCGGCCATCGCCGCGCACCCTTCCGGGCTGGAAACATCGGCAGCGAAGGACGAAGCGTTGGGACCAATCTCCCTTGCGACGGCTTCAGCGTCGGCGATGGTCCGGCTGACGACCAGGACATTCAGCCCAGCCTCGCCCAGCCGGCCCGCGATCCCGCGCCCGATGCCCTTGCTCGCGCCGGTGACAATCGCCGTTTTGCCCTTGAGGGACCTGAACATGACTCGCTTATCCGTTTGGTCGATGGCCCGGCTTGGTCGATGACCCGGCGTGTGGTCTCAGCTGAACCACACATAGAGGACATAGGCCGCCAGCACCGCGAAGGCCAGCAGGTCAGTCGCCATGGCGAGGCTCTCATTGCCCGACTTGTCCTTGAGCGTGACGTGCTGGATGCCCGCCGCGCCGTAAAAGATCGCGCCGGCGATGGCCACGGGAAGCACGAAGCTGGTCGCCCAGATCGACGCCACGCCCAAAACACCCACCGCGAAATTGGCAATGCCGAGTTCACGCACGATCGGCAGCGCCTCGTCGGTCTTCATCTTGAAGATTTCATGCGCGGTGAATTGCGGCTGCGAAATCTGCTTGATGCCCGCCAGCATCAGCCGCCAGCCGGCAGCCCAGAACACGAACCACTTGCCGATAAGCAGCAGGATTGGCACGCCGCCGCCGCCCAGCAGCATTTCGGCCAGGATCGAGCCGATCGGCAGCACGATCATCAGAAGCACGACGATTGCGGTGTACATGGCTCCCCTCTCGGCCAACTGCTGGCCAAAAGTAACGCGGCGGCACATTCCGCCAACCGCCATGCGAATGCAACGCGCCAGCGGGCTCAATGCTGGAGATATCATCCATTGACGCTCGTCCGTCTCTCCCCTATTGACCGGGCCTTGCACGAACTACATCTGACGGGTGCGCGGAGGCAGTGACCATGCCGGCCGCGGTTCCGCATGCACAGCGCCACCATTTCCGCCTCTCGAGGAGAGAAGCCGCACCATGATTGCACCGACCACTGCCTGGATCGCCGAAAAGCCCACCGCGCTGCTCGTCCTCGCCGACGGCACCGTGATCGAGGGGCGCGGCCTCGGCGCGACAGGCAGCGCGGTCGCCGAAGTCTGCTTCAACACGGCGCTGACCGGCTATCAGGAAATCCTCACCGACCCGTCCTATGCCGGGCAGATCGTCACCTTCACCTTCCCGCATATCGGCAACATCGGCGCCAATGACGAGGACGTCGAGGATTTGACGCCCGCTGCCCGCCACGGCGCGGTCGGCGCGATCTTCAAGGCCGACGTCACCAGCCCTTCCAACTATCGCTCGCGCGATGATTTGCATGACTGGCTGCAGCGGCGCGGCGTTATCGCCATGGCAGGCATCGACACGCGCGCGCTGACCGCGCTGATCCGCGAAAAGGGCATGCCCAACGCCGTCATCGCCCATGCGCCCGACGGAGTCTTCGACCTCCACGACCTCAAGGCGCGCGCACGAGAATGGCCGGGCCTGGTCGACCTCGACCTCGCCAAGGATGTCACCTCCGGGCAGTCGTCGGTCTGGCGTGAGACGCCGTGGGTCTGGAACGAGGGCTATTCCGAGCAGGACAACCCGTCCATGCATGTGGTCGCGGTCGATTACGGCGTGAAGCGCAACATCCTGCGCCTGCTCGCCGGCCTCGGCGCGAAGGTGACCATAGTTCCGGCAAACACTTCTTCCGCTGAAATCCTCGCCATGCAGCCGGACGGCATCTTCCTGTCCAACGGCCCGGGCGACCCGGCAGCGACCGGCGAATATGCCGTGCCGGTGATCCAGGACCTGCTGAAAACCGACATCCCGGTCTTTGGCATATGCCTCGGCCACCAGATGCTGGCGCTGGCGCTCGGCGGCAAGACCGCCAAGATGCATCAGGGCCACCATGGCGCAAACCACCCGGTGAAGGACCACACAACCGGCAAGGTGGAGATCGTGTCGATGAACCACGGTTTCGCCGTCGATGCGGACTCACTGCCCGCAGGCGTCGAGGAAACGCATGTCTCGCTGTTCGACGGTTCGAACTGCGGCATCACCCTTACCGGCCGGCCGGTCTTCTCGGTCCAGCATCACCCGGAAGCCTCGCCCGGCCCGCAGGATTCGCACTACCTGTTCCGCCGCTTCGCCAACTTGATCCGCGAGCGGCGCGGCGAACCGGCGCTGGCGGAGCGCTAACCCGCAATTCCACGCGATTTCTCTGGACAACTCGGGTTGAAAATTGTTGGCGCGCCGGGTCGTTCTTGACCCATCGTTGCCACAATTCTAAACAATGAGTGATTGCGCGGGTGGGGGCTTGCGTGGAGACGGGTAGTGAAGAGTCCCCTGAAAATCGGTGCCGTTCGCGCGCCGAAAAACAGGCTCCTGTTCAATGCCGACCGGATTGAATCCGGTAAGGCACGACGTATTGCGAGTCTTTCCGCCGCTGGTGCGATCGTTGTCGGTGTTGCCGCCGGAAGCGCCTTTTTCGTCGATTATCTGGCCGATCGCGCGCTTGCGCGCACCGTCGATGTACCGGCGAACGGCAAGCCGGTCGTGACCGCCAGTGTGGCTGCCAAGGCCAGTGTGGCTGCCACGGCCAGTGTGGATGCTACCTCCACGGTGGCCTCAGTCGCCGCCGCGCCCGCGCTGCCAGCCGGCGCGGTTGTCCAGCCGCAGGCCGAACCGATCGAAGCGACTCTGCCGGACGCCGAGGCGATCGCTAAGGTCGCAGCCGTCGGCCCGGAACATGCCATCGAGGTGCCGACCGACGATCCAACCGGCGACCCCCTACTCGCCTACGCCGATGAAGGCAGCGGCGACGGGGCTTTCGCCGAGGGTACCGGTGAGGACGACACGATGACGTCGGCGATTTCGCCGGAGGAAGTCGCTCCCGCGCCGAAACCCAAGAAGAAGGTTGCCAAGGCAAAACCCGCCGCCGTCGAGAAGCAAACCGAAATTGCCTCGCTGCCCGGTGTCAACGTCGGCGGGCTGGCCGGTCATCCGTCCGATGACAACGATACCTCCGGCAGCAAGGTTAAGACCACTGTAAAGACCGCAGGCGCGGTTTCCGGAACCGGTCGCATCAAGAGCGCCGTCAACATGCGCACCAGCCCGAAAAAGGGCGCGAGCGTGCTCGGCGTGGTTCCGGCCGGTGCGTCCGTGAACGTCAGGTCCTGCGACCAGTGGTGCAACATCACCTGGAACGGCAAGTCCGGCTGGGTCTACAAGACGTTCCTCGCCGCGTCGAAAGGCTGACGCCCAGGCGGGCGAAGATTGGCGGCGAATTCGCTCGCCGCCAAATATCGCGCCTCAGATCGGGTTGTTGAAGGTGTCGCAGTCCGACAGCTTGCCCGACTGTAGCCCCTTCGCGAACCATTTCTGGCGCTGTGCCGAGGTGCCGTGGTTGAAGCTTTCCGGCACGACGTAGCCCTGCATCTTCTTTTGCAGCGTGTCGTCGCCGATCTGCTGGGCCGCGTTCAGCGCTTCCTCGACGTCCCCCTGTTCCAGAAGCCCCTTCTGCTCGGTGTAATGGCCCCAGACGCCGGCGAAGCAGTCAGCCTGAAGCTCGACGCGCATCGACATCTGGTTGGCCTCGACCTCGCTCATTTGCTGGCGCATCTGGTTAAACTTCGGCAGTACGCCGATGAGGTTCTGGACGTGGTGGCCGACCTCATGCGCGATCACGTAGGCTTGCGCGAAGTCGCCGGAGGCTCCGAACTGGCGGTCGAGTTGTTCAAAGAAGGTGGTGTCCAGATAGACCTTGCGGTCGCTCGGGCAATAGAATGGCCCGGATGCGGACGACGCGAACCCGCAGGCCGATTGGACCTGACCGGAGAACATCACGAGTTGCGGTTCGCTGTACTGAGCGCCTTCCGCCTGGAAGATGCCGTTCCAGACATCCTCTGTCTCGGCCAGCACGACGCCGACAAACTGCTTCATCTCGTCCGAAGGCCCAGCATTTGTGCCCGGCTCAGTCTGCGTCACCTGACCACCGCCGCCCGGTACCGACGAGCCGCCCGGATCGCCTGCCAGGATTTGAAGCGGATCGATGCCGCAAGCCTTCAGCGCGAAGAACAGAACGACGAGGATGATGATCGTGGACATGCTGATGCCGCCACCGCCACGCCCGGTCGGGAACCTGATCTGCCGGCCGCCCATGCCTCCGGGGAAGCCGCGACCCATGCCGCCACCACCACTACCCCGCATGTCCTGAATGTTATCGCTCTCGCGACGGCCTCTCCAACGCATGGCGTTCCCTCGATCGATGCGGTCACTTGCGCCTCGAAACTATCCGAAGCGCAAGGCCAAGTCACAGGGTTTTTGCTGGATCGCAGGGCGTGCGCCTACGGTACCCTGCCCCTGGCGCGACTAAACGGGAAGCTGTCGGTTTGGTTCCTGCCGTTGGTCGAAAGCAGGGGCTCAGCCCGGCTGCAGCACGCGCTTGGCCGTCCGGCGGCTGCTCACCGCCAGCACGCAAAGCGCAAGCAGCGAGAAGACCGCCGCCGTCAGTCCAAGGTCGGCGGCCGGCGCAAGCTCCAGCGCCTGCCCGCCGACAAAACTGCCGAGCGCGATTCCGAAATACATGGCCGAGACGTTGAGCGGCATGGTCAGGCTGGCAAGCTCCGGGGCGATCGCGACCAGTCGGCTGGCCTGCGCTGGCGGGAACATCCAGCCGACAATGCCCCATGGCAGCATCAGCGCGATCAGCAGCGGCCCGGCGACGAAAGGCGGCGCGAACTCGAGGAGGATGGTGAGCAGTACGCAGATCGTGATCGAGCCGACGAGCGACAGCGCCACGACGCGGGTCGCTCCCAGCCTGTCGGAGAGCTGTCCGCTGGAATAATTGCCGATGACCGCGCCGACGCCGAAAACTAGCAACATCGCCGGCACCATCACGGCGGGCATGCCGGCGCCATCGGTCGCCAGCGGCCCGAAATAGGCGATCACGGCAAAGCCGCCGGTGAGGTAGAGGAAGGTGACGAGAAGCGCGGGCAGGACGCCAGGGCGGCCGATGACGGCCACGCGCTCCCCGAGCGACAGCCGGACCCCGGCGATCCCGTGCGGCAGGCGCAGCCATAGGATTGTGAGGCAGGCGAGCGCCAGCAGCGACACGAACAGGTAGCTCGCATGCCAGCCGCCGAGATGTCCGATCAGCGCGCCCAGCGGCGCTCCGAACGCTACCGCCAGCGTGGTGCCGCCCAGCACGGTGGACACGGCGCGGGCGCGGTGGTCGGGCGAGGACAGCGCTATCGCCGTCGCCTGTGCGGTCGAGGCAAAGAGGCCGGCGGCCGCGCCCATGACGACCTGCGCCCCGAGCAGCCCGAGATAGGAGGAACTCGACGCCGCGAGCGCGTTGCCGGCAATGAAGCAGACGAGCGCCAGCGCGATGACGCGCCTGCGATCGACCGCGCCGAACAGCGTCGACAGAACGGGCGTGCCGATCGCATAGGAGAGCGAGAAGACGGTCATCAGCCGCCCCGCCTCTGCCACGGTGATCCCGGCGGATTGCGAAATAAGCGGCAGCAGGCCGGCGAAGACGAAGGCAACGGTGCTGGTGGCGAAAGCGCCGACGGCGAGCCATATCAGGCGTCTGTCCATGACCGCGCCGCTCCTTTGTTCAAAATTCATTGAACAATTGAACCTTGAGTGCGAATATGTCAAGTGTTGGCATGTCAGTGTTCCTGACATGCGGTCAGGGATGGCAACCAACTCGAAGGACAAAGAGCGTGTCGCTTCCGCACCCGGCAACCGAACAGCTTGATCTTGCGATCATCCTGGCTGCCCTCGGCGATCCGACCCGGCTTTCCATCGTGGCCCACCTCGCCCGCAACGAGGCCGAACCGCTGACGTGCGGCCAGTTTCTCGACCTCGGCTCCAAGACCAACATCAGCTATCATCTCGCCAAGCTGCGCGAGGCGGGCGTCACGCGAACCGAGGCGGTGGGCACCAGCCGGCTGATTTCGCTGCGCCGTGCGGACCTGGAGCGGCGCTTCCCCGGGCTTCTCGATTCCATTCTGGCGTCGGCAAAAACCCTTTCCCCGTAAGCCTGCCGACCGGCTCCTGTAATTTTCTAGCCTGCCACCCAAGGATTCCAGCACCCGCTGCGTCAAAGCAGCAAATATGGTTTTGGGGTTGCCTTGAACTCACCATCAATGTGTAGTGGTTACCCTTGGTAAGGGCTTGGGAGAACATCCGGATGACTTTGAAAAACTTGTGGTTTGCGGCAGCGGTAACTGCGATTTCCGTGGCTGCCGTATCGAACGCCTCGGCGCAGAGCGTTTCGGGCAGCCAGGGGGATGGCGAGACGCCGCGATCGCTGGACGCCGTGCCAGACCTGGCGTCGCGCAAGGTGGTCGACCGCACCCCGAAGGTCGATGAAGAGCAGCAGCGGTCGCTGCGTGAGCCGACACTGGAAGAGCTCCAGCGTGGCTTCACGACGATCTCGCGCAAGAAGGGTGGCGGTGAGGAGACCGTCGCGCCGGACGGAGCGTTGCAGGAGAACATCAAGCTCCAGTCCGACGGCAACCGGCCGGAGCGCGCGGCGCGGCCGACGGGCGAAGATCCGCTTTTCGCGGAATCCGACCGTACCGTCCTCGGCGAAGACAGCCGCGTCCAGATCAACTCGACCACCGATTATCCCTTCCGCACCATCGGCCAGCTCTGGTCGGTCGACAACGCTGGCAACTGGAGCACCTGCACCGCGACGCTGATCTCGCCGCGTGCGGTCATCACCGCCGCTCATTGCGTTTACAGCGCAGAGGCTGGCGGCTGGCTGAAAGACTACGAGTTCTATCCGGCCGCGAACGGCAACAACGCGCCTTTCGGCATGGTGAGCTGGTCAGACGTGTTCATCTTGAACGGCTACATCGAGAACGCCCAGACCGGGAATACGCCCTGGGACATCGCCGTTATCACGCTGTCCCAGCCGGTCGGTGACAATCTCGGCTGGATGGGGTACAGCGTCTACGACCCGGCACAGTCGTTCAAGGCCAACATCGTCGGCTACCCTGGCGACAAGCCGACAAGCACGCTGTGGCGGGCGTCCTGCGATGTGTTCGACGTCAATGTTATCGAGACAAACTTCTTCTACGACTGCGACACCTTTGGCGGGATGAGCGGCAGCTCCATTTACGACTACAACCCCGACACCAAGGAACGCGTCATCAATGGCGTGCATGTCGCCGGCAATGACCAATTCAACATCGGAACGCGGCTGAATTGGGCCTATTTCCAGTGGGTCAACCAGAACGCGCAGCGCTAAGCGGACAGCGGGCGTGGAGCATGGACCCCGCCCGCGCCTCCTTGATGCCCGCGCTTCCTTGATGTCAGACCAATGCACGGCTTGCATCCCATCCACCATCAAAGCCGAAAGACGGCCAGCAGGCTGACCCGCTTCGCGCTTGCCGTTCTGCTCCTGTTGCCTGCGCCCGCCTTCGCGCAGGACGCGCTTCGCGGTGTCGCGCTGGTCATCGGCCAGTCCGAGTACGAGCACCTGTCGCCACTGCCAAACCCGGCCAACGACGCCGACGCCATCGAGACGCTGCTTTCCGACCTCGGTTTCGATTCCGTGCGCCGCGCCGACCGCAAGGCGGCCAACCTGACGAAGGACCTCGAACGCTTCGCCGAAGACGCAGAGGGAGCGGACGTAGCGGTCCTCTATTATTCCGGCCATGGCATCGAGGCCGGCGGCGAGAACTGGCTGGTGCCGGTAGACGCGGACCTTTCCGCGCTCGACGACGCCGGCGAAAAGCTCGTGCCGGTTTCCGCGCTGATCGACAAGCTCAAGGCCACCGTGCCCGTCGTCATCGTCATGCTCGACGCCTGCCGCGACAATCCCTTCCCGCCCGGCAGCACGCTGCGTCTTTCGCCCGGTGCGGAACCTCTGCCCGTCGGAAGCACCGGCCTGGCTCTGTCGCGCAGTGTCGTCAGCCTGAAGGCCACCGGCAAAACCGCCCCTGCCCCGGACGAAAACGTCGGCACCGTCATCGCCTTCGCAGCCGAGCCCGGCAAGGTGGCGCTCGACGGCGATGCCGGCTCCAACAGCCCCTACGCCGCTGCCCTGCTTCGCCACTTCGACGCCATGGCCGGCGAGGAGTTCGGCATGGTCATGCGCATGGTGGCGGAAGAGGTCTATCTCAAGACCGGCGGCCGTCAGCGTCCATGGGTCAATGAGAGCCTGCGCCGCCTGCTCTATTTCGGCGAAAAGCCGACCGAACTTTCCGGCGACGAAGGCGACATCCTGCGCGAACGACGCGGCCTGCTCATCACCATCGCCGCCCTGCCCGATCCCGAGCGGCGCACCATCGAAACCGTTGCCTCCGACACCGGCGTGCCGATGGACGCGCTCTACGGCATGCTGAAGGCGCTCGGCACGGATGTCCCTGAAGATCCGGGCCAACTCGATTCGCTGCTGCGCGGCCAGACCGAGAAGGTCAAGGCGATGATCGCCGAGCGCGACACGCTGAAGAGCACCGACCCCGAGATCGTGCGCCTGTCCAACCTCGCCGACCAGGCGCTGGCCGAAGGCGCGCTCAACACCGCAATTTCCCTGCGCCAGCAGGCGAAGGCGCGCGCTCAGGAGGTCGAGGCGACCGTCGAGGACGCCGAAGAGCAGTTGCGCCAGCGGCGTTCAGAACTCGCGGAAGTCTATTCCAAGAGCGCCGAAGCCTACGCGCTGGCGTTCAAGCACCGCGAGGCCGGCAAGGACTATGAGGAAGCCTCCCGACAGGTCGACCGCTGGGACGAGGAGCAGGCCTTTTGGTACATGCGCTCCGCCTCGACCGCTTATCTCGAAGCTGGCAAGCTACGAGGCGGCGTCGTCGATTTCGAGCGCGCCTCCGAAACAGGCAAGCGCGCCGCCGAGATGGCAGACAGGCTGCTCGCAGCCAATCCTGACGACCGGCAATATTGGGAGGACACTTCCGCCCAGACCCTCAACAACTGGGCCAACGCCACCAACGCGCTCTATTCCGCCAGCAAGCGGCGCGAGGCACTCAATCAGTCCATCGATGCCTACGAACGCGCGCTGAAGGTGCTGAACAGGGACCGCGTCGAGCAGGACTGGGTGGTCGTGCAGCATAATCTCGCCGGCGCCCTGATGCTGCTCGGCGAAACAGAGACCGACAACGCCACGCTCGAACGCTCGATCGATGCGTACAAGGCGTCCCTGACAGTCTGGACCCGCGAGACAAATCCGGAAAAATGGGCGCTCGCCATTGCCAACATGGGCAACGCCCAGACTTCGCTCGGCGAAAGGACCCGCAGTGAGGCGACGCTGCGCGAGGCCATCGCCTCGCTGACATCGGCCCTGGAAGTCCAGACCGAGGAAACAACCTCACTCGACTGGGCGTGGACCCAGCGCGAACTCGGCGATGCCTGGGGCGCTCTTGCCCGGCTGACGCGTGACGAGGCAGACGTGCGCAGGTCTACCGCCGCTCGACAGGAAGCGCTCAAGGTCTTTACGCTCGATCGCGCACCACGGTCATGGGCGCAGACGCTGCATGACATGGCCGTGGACGAAATGGAGGGAGCTTCGACTGACAGGCGCGCAGCAGCCTTGAAGCGCAGTTCTGCGCTCTACGAACAGGTGCTTGCCGCGATCACGCCTGGAGATTTACCGCTGGAATATGCGCTCAGCGCAGGCAACCTCGGCAGCGCCCGGATCGAGACGGGCAAGGCAGAGAAGAACCCGGCGCTCGTCGAGCAGGGCATAGCCAGTTTGCGGCAGGCAGTCGGCTTGTACGACGGGATGCAGCGCCCTTCCGACGTTGCGTTCAACATGCTGGAAGTCGCGTCCGGTCTGGTGGCTCTCGGCAACCTGCGTAGCAGCCAGGTCGAGCCACAGCAGGCCATCGACGTGACCCTGCAAGCCATTGATCTCTACCGGCAGAACGACGAGGAGGAGCAGGCCAAAAGCGCTCGCAGCAACCTGGCCTACGCTCAGGTTGAACTCGGCTACCAGCGTTCCATTGCCGGCGACCAGCGCGGCGCCGTCGAAGCCTATCAGGCGTCGCTGGACAATCGCGACCGCGAGACCGACACAAAAAACTGGGTTTTCTCGGCCAATCAGCTCGCCATCGCTCTGCACAATCTCGGTGCGAAAGAGAATGGCGCCGAGACGCTGCGAAAGGCCGCGGGCACCTACCGCCTCGCTTTGTCCGCTACCCCCGACGACAATCCGGACGGACGTCTGGAGACGCAGAACAATCTGACAGGCGTCCTGCGCACGATTGCGGAGCGAACGCAGTCGAAGACCGACTATCTTGCGCTTTCGGAGTCCTACGGTGCTTCAGTCGCTACAAAGGACCGCACCCGCAGCCGCGACGGACGTGACCTCGATGCAGCCAACCGCGCATGGGCGCTCGGGCTGGCCGGCGAATACGGCAGCGACGTCAAGCTGCTGGAACAGGCTGCCGACGTCTATCGCAGCCTCCTGAAAAACGCCGATATTCCTGCCGGCGACAGAGTGTTCCACATCCTGAACTTCTCACGCACGATGTATCTCATCGCCAATGCCGGCGGCGGCGACGCTGCGCGGCGTGAGGCAATCTTGCTCGTCGACGACAACTGGCCGTTGATCGAGAAGGAAGGCAGCGCGGAGCAGAAGGTCAACGCCCTGATCGACCGCGCCAACCTCATCTATGCGATCGGGTATGGCGATCCGAAAGCAGTTGGGCCGGCCGAGGTGGAACAGGCATTCGTCCGCGCCGTCGCGGTCGCCCGCACGACCGGTGACAGGGCGCTTCTGACTACAACCCAGCGCGCGCTTGCCGGCTACCAGTTTGCCAATGTGGAGGACTCCGCCTTCTCGCCCGAGCAGATGCGCACCGGCCTGGCGACCCTGCGCGACCTGCTGGCCTCGACGCCGAAGCAGACCGAGCAGGCCGCATGGGCCGAGGTCGCCAACTGGTATGGCTATGCGCTCAGCCTGCAGGGCAAGCGCGAGAGCAACGTCGCCAGTTTCAAGGAGGCGGTGCCGGTGCTGCGGGATGCTCTGTCGGCTTATCAGGAGGCAAACGACGCTCTCGCCGTCGCCCATACGCGCGACAGCCTGTGCAGCGCGCTTGTAGGGCTCGGTCGGCTGGAAAAACGGCGCGAACTGGTGGCCGAAGGCGTCGAGAACTGCGACCAGGCGGTCGCCTACATGCGCGACAATGAAGTCTCGGATGTTCTCCCCATCGCCGAGGCGCACCAGGCCGAAGCCAGAAAGGCGCTGGCGGAATTCGCAGGCGCAGTGCAATAAGGCTGGAATAGTACAAAGCCGAACGCGGACGGGCTAACAATGCGGATTCTGACGGCGCTCCTGATCTCGATGTTCTCGTCGGCGGCCGTCGCGCAGGAATGCGTGGTCCTGCTGCACGGACTCGGCCGCTCCGACAACTCCTTCCTCGTCATGGAAGAGGTGCTGCGCGCGCTGGATTACCGCGTCGTCAACGACAGCTATCCGTCCATGGACGCGCCGATCGACAAGCTGATCAGCCATGTCGATGCGGCAGTCGCGCAGTGCGGCGCGGTCGACAAGATCAACTTCGTCACCCATTCCATGGGCGGCATCCTGCTGCGCGCATGGCTGACGGAGAAACGGCCGGAGAACCTCGGCCGCACCGTCATGCTCGGGCCGCCGAACCGCGGCTCCGAGATCATCGACGTGTTCGGCGGTATCCGGCTTTTCGAGATGATCAACGGCCCGGCCGGCGTGCAGCTCGGCACCGGGGCGGACAGCGTGCCCAACACGCTCGGAACCGCCGATTTCGAGGTCGGCATTATCGCCGGCGACAGGTCTGTCAACCCGATCCTGTCTTCGGTGTTCGACGGGCCGAACGACGGCAAGGTGTCGGTGGAAAGCACCAAGCTCGACGGCATGACCGACCATATCGTGCTGCCGGTGACGCACACCTTCATGATGAACAACCCGCTGGTCATTGCGCAGACGGTGAATTTCCTGCGCAAGGGAAAGTTCGATCACGACCTCACGCTGAGGACGCTGTTCATGCGCGTCGTGGGCAATTGACCTGTGCAGGCGCTTTTCCCGAGGCTTGACAGGGCCGCAAAAAATCCGCTGATCCCTGACAGATGGGCATTCGGGCTCCGGAGCGCGGCATGGGGACCAATCTTTCGCTGTCGAACATGTCCCTCGCGGGCAGCGCGCGCCCGACGCGTCAACTCTGAGAGCGTCGAATGTCGGGTATTGCGGATATCGCGAACGCGCCGTTTCGCCCCCAGGCGGGGTCTGAAGGCGCGCAGGGCGTCCGGCGCGGCTTTGGGGGCAAGACCATGAAACGTTTCGTCATCATTGGCGGCCTGATCTTCATCGCCGGCGTCATCGCGATGTCCATGTACCATCCTCCGATGCGCCTGATGCCCGCGCCGGAAGTGTTCATCGACGGGCAGACGAGCGTCTTCCCGTCCTATCCGGCAGCGGTCACCGACCCCGAGATCAAGCTTTTCTATGCCACCAACCGGCTGCCGGTCGGCCCCCGCTCCAGCCGCCTCTACGCCGTCGTCCCCGGCCGCGACCTCCACGCAGGCGTCGCCACCGTGCGGATCGGCGAGGAAGGCACGACCTGGGACAAGATTTACGCCTGGTCCACCGGCGCCAGCGATGACCGCCGACCCTTCCTGCATCTCACCAACCTGAACGAGCAGGCGACCATCTCCTCCGACGAGCCGCTGTCGCCGGAAGCGACCGCGTGGTTCGCCGACATCAACGCGGCGCTGGCAAACAGCCGCGACAAGGACATCATCATCTACGTCCACGGCGCCAACACCACTGTCGAGCGCGCCGCCGGCCAGGCGGCGCAGTTGCACCACTTCACCGGCCGCAACTCGGTCGTCATCCTGTTCGCATGGCCGACGGCGGAGAGCTTCCTGCGCTATTCCCGTGACATGATCACGGCCTTCGGCGCATCGCCGCATCTGGCCGAGTTCATCCGGCTTCTCGACGCCAACACCGACGCCGACAAGATCGACGTGTTCACCTACAGCGCCGGCGGCACCGTCGGCAGCGACGCGCTCGCCATCGTCGGCCGCGATGCCTCCGCGCCAGGCGCCGCAGCGCCTGCCATCGGCGAGGTCTATCACGCCGCCCCCGACGCCGATTTCCGCGCCTTCGTGGACGACATGGCCCTCTACGCCCCCAAGGCTGAGCGGGTGACGGTCGCCGTCAATCTCGGCGATACCGCGCTCAGGCTCTCGCAACTGATCAACCGCGCCTCGCGCGCCGGCCGGCCCGACATGCGCGAGCTGAACCAGCAGCAGACCGACTGGCTCCTGGACGCCTCGCGTGATTACGGCGTCGACGTTCTGCGTGTGCGGCCAGAAAACATCCCCGGCCTCTCCAACCGGTCCCACACCTTCTGGTACGACGATCCGTGGGTCAGCAGCGATGTCCTGATCACCCTGCTCTACGACCTGCCGGCCGGCGAACGCGGCCTCGACGAAGGCAAGACCGACGTCGGCGCCCACTACTGGACCTTCCCCACCGACTACCCCGAAAGGCTCGCCGGGGTCATGGACCGGCTGCGCAAGGACCACGAGCTGCTCGAGCCGAAGCCGTGAGGTGACGGCCAGACGCTTGCCGTCTGGCCGATAGCGAAAACGCCCGGCTTCAAGTTTGCTCGCCTCAGGCGGCGTAGCGCTGCGCCGGCTTGCCGGCGATGAGCTTGCCGTAGAAGGCTCCACGCGCCTGACGGAATTTCTCCACTTCCGAAAGGTCGGCGAGGCCAGGCGCGGTGAAATGCTCGCCCTGTTCAAGACCGGCCAGCGCGGAGTCGACAAGGTCCTCGGCCGTCATGATGATCTCCGGCGGCAAGGTGTTGATGTCGGCGCCCGCATTGTCCCAGAGTTCCGTCCTGACCGGCCCAGGCAGCACGACCTGCGCCCTGACGCCGGTGCCTTCCAGCTCCTTCTCAAGCGCCTCGGTGAAATTCACGACATAGGCCTTGGTGCCGCTGTAGATGCCGCCGAGGACCGTATCGTAGGCGACGATCGACGCGACGTTGACCACCGCTCCCCTGCCCTTCCGGATCAGGCCAGGCAGCACGGCACGCGTCAGCCTGGACGGCGCGATCACATTGACCTTGATCTGCCGGGCGATATCCTCCGGGTCCGCCTCGGCTACAACCTTCTGCCCGGCGACGCCGGCGTTATTGACCAGAAGCGTGATGTTGTCGTCGCCGGAGAGGCGCTCCTCGACCTTGCGCAGATCGCCATCGTCGGCGAGGTCGGCGACGTAGATGGAAACTGTACGGCCGTACACCTTGCGGACGTGCTCGGCCAGCGCCTCCAGCCTGTCAGCCCGGCGCGCCACGAGCAGCAGGTCATAGCCCTGCCTGGCCAGCCGTTCGGCATAGACTGCACCGATGCCGGCCGAAGCGCCTGTCACGACCGCCGTACCCTTGTCCTCGATCTTGCTCATCTTCTTCTTCCTTTCAGCCTGGGCCGGCGGTTCACCGTCGCCCGGAGCATTTGTTCCAATTGATGGCATATGCCACTATTAATTTGTAGGCATATGCCACCTTCTTGTCAATGACACCGGGAAGCGTTATTTTTCAGGCGATCGGAACGGCCGCGTGATGGGGCGACGGCGCTGACCCCGGAGACTGTTTTGCCCAAGGATGCCTTCTTTGCCACCTCGGCCTGCAACTACGCGACCGTCAGGCGCGCCGCGCGCAAGCTCGGCCAGTTCTACGACGACATCGTCGCGCCTTCCGGCATCAAGGCCACCCAGCAGGGGCTGCTCTACCAGATCAAGGCGAGCGGCGAGCCAACCATGGGCGAAATCGCGTCGGCGATGATCATGGACCTCTCCGCCCTCGGCCACACGTTGAAACCCCTCATGCGCGACGGCTATGTCGAGACGATCACCGACAAGAATGACCGCCGCATCCGTCGTGTGCGCCTCACCAAATCAGGCGAGAAAAAGCTCGCAGAGGCAATGGAGCTCTGGAAAGTCGCGCAGCAGCGTCTCGAAGATCGTGTCGGTACGGACAAGGCCGCACGGCTGCGCGCAGCACTCGATGAGATCGCGGGCGTTGATTTGGGCGACAGCGCGGCGTCATAGCCCGCGCCTTGTGCGTTAGTGGCGATCCCTGGGACCTTTCCGCCCGACTACCCCGAGCGCCTCGCCAAGGTGCTGGACCGCCTCCGCACCGACCACGAGTTGCTCGAGCCGAAACAGTAGCCTGCCTAGTGGTTGCAAACCGTCTGTCTTCGGGTAGGTTCGGCCTCATGCTGGAGGGAACCTGCCAACAACGCGAAGAACTGTTTGCCGATTCGCAAGTCATCGGCAGGGTCATCCGATGACGCTTGCTTCGGCCATCTCCGCCTATGGCGCATCGCTGAAATCAAAACTGTCCAATCCCGCCATCGGCGGGCAGCCAGAAGATCAACTGCGCGGGCCTCTCGAGATATTGCTGCGTGAGCTCGCCGTGGTCGCCGGATTCAAGCCGGGATCGATGACGCTGATCGGCGAGACGAGCCTTGCCGGAACGGGAACGCGGCCCGACTTTGCTGTCAGCGTTCACAATGCGCTGGTCGGCTTCATCGAGGTGAAAGCGCCGGGCAAGGGCTCCGATCCAAGGCGTTTCGGCAATCCGCACGACAAGGCGCAATGGCGGAAGCTCAAGGCGCTGCCAAACCTGCTCTATACGGACGGCGCGTCGTTCAGCCTGTGGCGGGACGGCGAGCCGGTAGGCAAGCCGGTCCATCTCGAAGGCGACATCGAGGCGGCAGGCGCGGGCCTGGAAGCGCCGGCCGGGCTGGTGCTGCTGATCGCCGACTTTCTCAACTGGAAACCCATCCCGCCGGCCAATGCGAGACAGCTTGCACAGGTGTCGGCGCGCCTCTGCCGCCTGCTGCGTGACGAGGTGACGGAAGAACTGGACCGCAAGAACACGGCCCTGTCGGCGCTCGCGAAGGACTGGCGAAAGCTGCTCTTCCCGGACGCGAGCGACGAGCGTTTCGCGGACGGCTATGCGCAGGCGGTGACGTTCGGCCTTCTGGTGGCGCGAGCCATGGACATCGGGCTTGCCGACGGCATCCACGACGCCGCGCGGGAACTGAGGAAATCGAATTCGCTGATCGGCACGGCGCTCGGCCTGCTGACCGATGACGAGGAAAACCACAAGGCGCTGAAGACCTCGCTCGACACGCTGGCGCGCGTGCTGAACGCAGTGAACTGGCACACGATCAGCAAGGAAAAGCCGGAGGCCTGGCTTTATTTCTACGAGCATTTCCTGGAGGTCTATGACAACGACCTCAGGAAGATGACTGGCTCCTACTACACGCCGCCAGAAGTGGTTTCCGCCATGACCCGGCTGGTGGACGAGACACTGCAGGGGCCGCTGTTCAACCGTCCGGCAGGCCTTGCCTCTAGCGACGTGACGCTGGCCGACCCGGCAGTGGGCACGGGCACATTCCTGCTCGGCGTGATGCGCAGGATCGCGGCCACGGTGGAGCAGGAGCAAGGGCCGGGCGCGGTGCGCGGCGCGATCGAGGCGGCGATGAGCCGCCTCATAGGCTTCGAGCTGCAGTTCGGACCGTTCGCGGTGGCGCAACTCAGGCTGATCGCCGAACTGCAGGCGCTGGCGAACCCCGGTGCGAACGCGCCGACGCTGCCGGAATTGCAGCTTTTCATCACCGACACGCTGGGCAATCCCTTCATCGAGGAAGACACGCTCGTCCAGAGCGGTCCTATTGCCAAGTCGCGCCGCGACGCCAACACGATCAAGAAATCGCGCGACATTACCGTCGTGCTCGGCAACCCGCCCTATAAGGAAAAGGCGAAGGGCATGGGAAGCTGGATCGAACAGGGCGCGGGCGGCAGGCTCGTCGCCCCGATGGACTGGTGGTCGCCGCCGCCGGAATGGGGTGTTTCCGCACACGCCAAGCACCTTAAAAACCTCTATGTCTATTTCTGGCGCTGGGCTACCTGGAAGGTGTTCGGTTCCGGCAACCGGGCCGCGACCGGCAACCCCGACCGCGACGAGGAAGGCATAATCTGCTTCATCACTGCTGCTGGTTTCCTTGGCGGTGATGCATTTCAGAAGATGCGGGAAGACCTTCGTCGGCAGTGCTCCGACATCTGGGTAGTCGATTGCTCGCCAGAGGGCTTTCGCCCGGAGATATCGACACGCATATTTCAAGGGGTCAAACACCGGATTTGTATCGTCATCGCTGCCAAGCCTCTAGGCAAAGACAACAGCAAACCGGCGCGCGTACGGTTCGTTGCACTGCCAGTCGGGCGGCGTGAGGAAAAGTTCAATGCGCTAGAGAAGCTATTGCTCACTTCGTCCAAATGGACCGACGCGCCTACAGGCTGGCGAGAGCCATTTCTCCCAGAGATCAGTGGACCCTGGGCAACGTTTCCTGATCTGAAGGGTCTATTCTCCTACAAAGGACCCGGTGTGATGCCAGGGAGAACATGGGCCTTTGCTCCCGATGTGGAGACCTTGGGTGTCCGCTGGAATATGCTCGTGGGTGAGACCGATGCAGGGCGAAAGGAGACGTTGTTTCACCCGCAGCTTAGAAAGAAGAAGGTCGCAAGCCGGCATATCCGCAAAATAGTGCGCCAACCCCTTGGTCAAAAAAATACGCGCACGGTTGCAATTCTGGACGACAGAGATGCAGTAGAGGCGGCGGTCCGCTACGCATTCCGATCTCTAGATCGGCAATGGCTAATCGGGGATGCTCGGCTGCTGAACGATGTTCGACCAATCCTGTGGTCTACAAATTCACCTCGGCAGATTTTTCTAACGGCCGTTCACGCGACAGCGCCAACTTCCGGACCCGCCATAACATTTAGTTCGGCAATCCCGGATCAAGATCACTACAGCGGACGGGGCGGTCAAGTTTATCCCCTCTGGGCCGACGCCACAGCGACACGGCCGAACGTCTCGTCGGACATGCTCGCGCTGCTGGCCGACGCCTATGGCGAGGTGTCGGCGGAGGACGTGATGGCCTATCTCGCCGCGGTGCTGGCGCATCCGGCCTTCACCAAACGCTTCCTGCCCGACCTCGTGCAGCCGGGCTTGCGTGTGCCGCTGACCGCCGACCCGGCGCTTTTCGCTGAGGCGGCAGCGCTCGGACGGGAGGTAATCTGGCTACACACCTACGGCGAACGTTTTGCCGACGCCGAAGCCGGCCGACCGCATGGACCGCCGCGCATGGCGCAAGACAAGCGGCCCTTCATTCCCGTCGATGGGGGAATCCCCGGCGCGCCGGAGCCGCTGCCCGACACGCTCGACTACGATGCATCAAAGCGGCGGCTGATCGTCGGCGGCGGACACATCGACAACGTGCCGCCGGCGGTGTGGAACTACGAGGTATCGGGCAAGCGTGTGGTGTGGCACTGGTTCAGCTACCGCAAGCGCGACAGGACACGCCCGCAGATCGGCGACAGGCGACCGCCCTCGCCGCTCGACAAGGTCCAGCCCGAACACTGGCTCGCCGAATACACGAGCGACCTGATCGACCTGCTGAACGTGCTTGGGCGGCTGGTCGAGCTGGAGCCACGGCAGGCCGACCTGCTGGACCGCATATTAGCTGGCAAGAGGATCGAAGCTCCGCCTGCCGAGACGGATTGATAGCGGGGAAAACCCGAAACGCCCCATCGCGGCGCAGATTCGTCTGTGCGAAGTTGCATGTGACGAATCGCCGGACTCCCGATGACCCGTAGCCAGCTCGACCTGTTTGGAACCGACCAGCCGGAACTGTTCGACGAGAACGCCGCGCCGATCGTCTATCGCGCCGACCCGGACCGCATAAGGCGGCGCATCGCCAACATGCTGGCCGAAGTCCGCGCGGCGCATGCCATGCCGTGGAATGTGGACGATCTGGAGAACCGCGCCTATCTCCTCAAGCAGATGGCCCGCTTCCTCCCCGAGGACGAGGCGGCGCAGCTTGCCTTCGAGTTCGAGCAGGAAGTCGAGCGGCTGAAGGCGGCCTAGCCGCCCTTATCTCCCCTCGCGGGAGAGATACGCGCCCCCTGCATTTCCGGGGTTCCATTCCCCGCCACCCTCCCCTATAAGGCCCGCCTAGCCTTACAGATTCCACCTCTTGCGCACCGGCCGGGAACCGCCCCGTTCCGGTGCGTCGCGCAACTACGGACGCTTCCATGCCAAGACGCACCGACATCAAGTCGATCCTGATCATCGGGGCCGGCCCCATCGTCATCGGCCAGGCCTGCGAGTTCGACTATTCCGGCACGCAGGCCTGCAAGGCGCTGAAGGAAGAGGGTTTTCGCGTCATCCTGGTCAACTCCAACCCGGCCACGATCATGACCGACCCGGAGCTGGCCGACGCCACCTATATCGAGCCGATCACGCCGGAAGTCGTCGCCAAGATCATCGCGCGCGAGCGGCCGGATGCGCTGCTGCCCACCATGGGTGGCCAGACCGCGCTCAACACCGCACTATCGCTGCGCCGCATGGGCGTGCTGGAACGCTACAATGTCGAGATGATCGGCGCCGACGCGCACGCCATAGACAAGGCCGAGGACCGCTCGCTGTTCCGCGAGGCGATGGCCAAGATAGGGCTTGAGACGCCGCGCTCCATGCTCGCCAACGCCTCCGACGCCAAGGACGCCGACAGACAAAAGCACGAGGCGCGCCGCGCCGAGCTGAAGGCCGGGAACGCCTCAGACGCGGAACTCGACGCGCTGGAAACCGAGTGGAATCTCGGCGAAGGCGACCGCAAGCAGCGCTACATCGCGCACGGCATGGGCATCGCAGCGCAGGCGCTCGACCATGTCGGCCTGCCCGCCATCATCCGCCCCTCCTTCACCATGGGCGGCACCGGCGGCGGCATCGCCTACAACCGGCAGGAATTCTTCGACATCGTGTCGTCGGGCCTCGACGCCTCCCCCACAACGGAAGTCCTCATCGAGGAATCCGTTCTCGGCTGGAAGGAGTACGAGATGGAGGTTGTGCGCGACCGCGCCGACAACTGCATCATCGTCTGCTCCATCGAGAACCTCGACCCGATGGGCGTGCACACCGGCGATTCCATCACGGTTGCACCGGCGCTGACGCTGACCGACAAGGAATACCAGATCATGCGCAACGCCTCGATCGCGGTGCTGCGCGAGATCGGCGTCGAGACCGGCGGGTCGAACGTGCAGTTCGCCGTGAACCCGGCCGACGGCCGGCTGGTGGTGATCGAGATGAACCCGCGCGTCTCGCGCTCCTCCGCGCTGGCCTCGAAGGCCACCGGCTTCCCGATTGCCAAGGTCGCGGCCAAGCTCGCGGTCGGCTACACGCTGGACGAACTGGAGAACGACATCACCGGCGGCGCGACGCCCGCCTCCTTCGAGCCGTCGATCGACTATGTCGTGACCAAGATCCCGCGTTTCGCCTTCGAGAAATTCCCCGGCGCGGAGCCGACGCTCACCACCGCCATGAAGTCGGTCGGCGAGGTCATGGCCATCGGCCGCACCTTCCAGGAATCGCTGCAAAAGGCCCTGCGCGGCCTGGAAACCGGCCTCACCGGCCTCGACGAGATCGAAATTCCCGGCTCCGACGGCCCCGATGCGCGCAACGCCATCCGCGCGGCCCTCGGCACGCCGACGCCCGACCGGCTGCGCATGGTGGCGCAGGCGATCCGCATGGGCACGTCGCTCGAAGACGTCCACGCCATGTGCAAGATCGACCCGTGGTTCCTCGAGCAGATCGCCGGCATCATCCACACCGAGGCGCGGGTGCGCGAGCACGGCCTGCCCGCCGACGCGCAGAATCTGCGCATGCTGAAGGCCATGGGCTTCTCCGACGCTCGGCTCGGTTCGCTGTCGCGCACCGGTGCGGATTTCGTCGCCGCCCACCGCGCGCGGCTTTCCGTCCACCCCGTCTACAAGCGCATCGACACCTGCGCGGCCGAGTTCGCCTCGCCGACCGCCTACATGTACTCGTCCTACGAGACGCCCTTCGTCGGCGCACCGCGTTCCGAGGCGCAGGTTTCCGACCGCAAAAAGGTCGTCATCCTCGGCGGCGGACCCAACCGCATCGGCCAGGGCATCGAGTTCGACTATTGCTGCTGCCACGCGGCCTTCGCCCTGCGCGACGCGGGCTATGAAGCCATCATGGTCAACTGCAACCCCGAGACCGTGTCGACCGACTACGACACGTCGGACCGGCTCTATTTCGAGCCGCTGACGGCCGAGGACGTGCTGGAGATCCTGCGCGCCGAGCAGGCGTCAGGCGAGCTCGTCGGCGTCATCGTGCAGTTCGGCGGCCAGACGCCGCTAAAACTCGCTGACGCGCTGGAAAAGGCCGGCATCCCGATCCTCGGCACCTCGCCCGACGCCATCGACCTCGCCGAGGACCGCGACCGCTTCCAGAAGCTCCTGCACCGCCTCAGCCTCACCCAGCCGAAGAACGGCATCGCCTGGTCGGTCGAGCAGGCGCGCACCGTCGCCTCCGAACTCGGCTTCCCGCTGGTCGTGCGCCCGTCCTACGTGCTCGGCGGCCGCGCCATGCAGATCATCCATGACGAGGGCATGCTGCAGTCCTACCTGCTCGACACCGTGCCCGGCCTCGTGCCGGAGGACATCAAGCAGAAATACCCGAACGACAAGACCGGCCAGATCAACACGCTGCTCGGCAAGAACCCGCTTTTGTTCGACACCTACCTGTCGGGCGCCATCGAGGTCGACGTCGACTGCCTCTGCGACGGCAAGGCGACCTTCGTCTCGGGCATCATGGAGCACATCGAGGAGGCCGGCATCCATTCGGGCGACAGCGCCTGCTCGCTGCCTGTCCACTCGCTCTCGCCCGAACTGGTCGAGGAGCTTGAGCGCCAGACGGCGGCGATGGCCCGCGCGCTGCATGTCGGCGGCCTGATGAACGTGCAGTACGCCATCAAGGACGGCGTCATCTACGTGCTGGAAGTCAACCCGCGCGCGTCGCGCACCGTGCCCTTCGTCGCCAAGACCATTGGCAGCCCGATCGCAAAGATCGCCGCGCGCATCATGGCCGGCGAGAGCCTCGACGACGCCTTTGCCCATTACGGCCCGAAACCCGACCCGAAGAACCCCGGCCACATCGCGGTCAAGGAAGCCGTCTTCCCCTTCGCGCGCTTCCCCGGCGTCGACATTTTGC
Source organism: Mesorhizobium quangtriensis (assembly GCF_040081925.1). NCBI lineage: Bacteria > Pseudomonadati > Pseudomonadota > Alphaproteobacteria > Hyphomicrobiales > Phyllobacteriaceae > Mesorhizobium > Mesorhizobium quangtriensis. Next base: position 150,237 of record NZ_JBEBMF010000003.1, on the reverse strand, counting down.
TCGGGCCGGAGATGAAGTCCACCGGCGAGGTCATGGGCCTCGATCGCGACTATGCGCTGGCCTTTGCCAAGGCGCAGCTCGGCGCGGGCGTCGACCTGCCGCGGTCGGGCACGCTGTTCGTCTCGGTGCGCGACGAGGACAAGGCGGGCATCCTGGCCCCGGTAAAGCGTCTGGCCAGCCTCGGCTTCAAGGTGCTGGCCACCGGCGGCACGCAGCGTTTCCTCGCCGAAAACGGCGTCGAGGCGCACAAGATCAACAAGGTGCTGGAAGGCCGCCCGCATATCGAGGACGCCATCCGCAACCGCCAGGTGCAGATCGTCTTCAACACCACCGACGGCCAGAAGGCGGTGTCGGACTCCAAATCGCTGCGCCGCGCCACGCTGATGCAGAAGGTGCCGTATTACACCACGCTGTCGGGCATGGCGGCCGTCGCCGAAGCCATCGCCGCGCTGAAATCCGGCAGCCTCGAAGTGCGCCCGCTGCAGGACTATTTCGCCTGAAACGCTGCTTCACCTCCCCTTTGCGGGGGGGTGCAAGCGGCCTGCGTCGCAGGTCGCCGTCGATCGGGCTGGCGGGTGAAAAACCCCCTACTTCTCGACCTCGCCGCCTGCCTCGGCCCAGTCCTTGAAGCCGCCAAGATTGTAGACCTCGCCGTAGCCGAAATCCTTGAGCAGCTTGCCTGAAAGCGCCGCGCGGCCGCCCGAGGCGCAATAGAGGATCACGGGACGGTCTTTCGAAAACGCCTTGTCGTGATAGGGCGATTCCGGGTCGGCGCGAAAATCGAGCATGCCGCGCGACACGTTGAGTGCGCCCTTCACCTTGCCGCTCGCCTGCACTTCCGCTCCATCGCGCACGTCCACCACCAGCGCGTTCTTCTCGGCCATCAACCGTTTCGCTTCGTCGGGCGTGATCTTTGGAACGACCGCATTCGCCGCCGCCACCATTTCCTTGACGTTCATCTCTGTCTCCTTCGAATGTCCTGCTAAGGATATGAGAAGAAAAGGCGCACAGACAATGGGGGCAGACACCTGGCAAGAACGATGCACACGGCACCGAACCGCCGCCGCGCATGCAGCCCTCCTATTCCTCGCCTTGCTCGTCCTGCGACGCTGTCGCCTCGGCGTCGTCCTTGCGCGCGGACCCTGCCCGCTCTTCCCTGGCGGCTGCCTTGGCGGCGAGCTTGTCGGCCTTCTTCTGGGCCTTGGCGCGGTCACGATCCTTGCGTTCCATGCTGTAGTTCGGAGGTCTTGGCATCCCGATCCTTTTTTGGTTGGGCCTTTTGCGTCGGCCATTCGTGTTGTGCCCTGCCTAGTGCCTTCTCGCCCCGGAGGCAACTTTACCTGGACGGCAGCACCGCGCGGACGCCCTCCCTTCTTCCCTTGAGGGAGAAGGTGGCTGAGCGCAGCGAGGTCGGATGAGGGGCGCCCGGACGCTGACGTCACCCCTCATCGTCCCGGCGCTGAACGCGCCGATCCACCTTCTCCCTCAAGCGGAGAAGGAAGTTCCCCGCGATTGACTCTCCCGCCCCGCCGGACCCACAATCGCCCCCAATTGAGGGGGAAACGCCATGCTGGCACAGGCAATCGGCGACATGCTGCCGGTCATTCTGGCGATCGCGCTGACGCCGCTTCAGATCATCGGCATGGTGCTCGTCCTCGGCGGACCCAATGCGCGCGCCGCCGGCCCTGCCTTGCTGGCCGGCTGGCTGGTCGCGCTGGCCGCGGTGACGGCGGTCGCGATCATCCTCATCGAGATGGCGAGCGAAGGCGGCCGCACCGCCTCCCCCTTCATCCCGTGGCTGCAGATGGCGCTCGGCCTGCTCCTGTTCTGGGCGGCGTTGCGCCTGTGGACCACGCGGCCGCGCGGCGACGAAGAGCCGCCAACGCCCAAATGGCTGGCCTCCTTCGGCGAGGCCGCGCCGGCGCGCGCGTTCATGCTGGGCGGCATGCTCTCCGTCGCCAACCCCAAGATCATCGCGCTGGTGCTGGCCGGCATGACCTCGCTCGGCTACCTGCCGCTGACGTCTGGCCAGATCGCCACGGTCGCCGTCATCTTCGTGCTGCTCGCCTCCGCCCCCGTCATCGCGCTCGCCATCGCCCACGCTGCCGGCGGCGACGGCATGGCCGCCCGCCTCCAGAGCCTGAAAACCTTCCTGCTGCGCAACAACAACGTCATCCTGATGGTGGTGTTCGCCATCCTCGGGGTGAGTGTGTTCGGGAAGGGGCTGGCGGGGCTGGGGGAGTGAGGGAGTCGCAGCAAGGTTTAGGTGTAGCTGAGAGGCAGCGTTCAAACGCCTGAGGTTGGCGAAGGTCGTCTCGCTAGCGTAATCTCCCACCTTTGAGGGGGAGATGTCCGGCAGTACGGAGGGGGGCGCTGTCCCGCCGGCAAGGTGGATCGGTCCGCAGGACCGAGACGGATAGCGGGAGCACGGCCCGCTTTAAAGCCGCAACGGCAGATGCCGCCAAAGACCCCCTCTCCGTCCGCTTCGCGGACACCTCTCCCACGCTGCGCGGGGGAGAGGAAATCCCGCCCCCCCTACGCTCCCACCCGGATCAGCGCCAGCCGGAACGACGCGACGCGCAGCAGGGTGGCGCGCCAGTCGGCAATCGCCCCGATGTTGTCAACGAACCAGCGCAGCGAGGAATGCACCTGCGTGAAGGCCGCCGCCGCCATCATCAGCCCGCCGAAGGTGAGGTCGCCCATGAAATAGACCGGCGAGGCGATGACGATCGGCGCGACCACCGTCACCCAGCCGTAGCCCGCCGTGAACCAGAGCAGGCGGATCGCCGCCGTCATGATCTGGCGCACCGTCAGCAGAGCCGCCGCAAGCTTCCGCTCGAATGCCGCCCGCGTCGCCGCCTCGCCCTGCGCCACGGTGATCTGCTCGATCGTGCGGCTTGCCTCGACCAGCGAGACGCGCAGCTCCGCCTCGCGAGCATAGTGGTCGGCGTTGAGCTTCACCAGCGGCCGCGCCAGCAGCCAGGAAAGGCCGGACGCCACGCCCGCATAGGCAAGCGCCGCCCACACCATGTAGCCGGGAATCGCGAAGGAATACGCGCCATAGTGGAACACGAACCCTTCCGAGATCGCCCACAGCACGCCGATGAAGCTGACCAGCAGCACGCCCGCCTGCACGAAGCCGATGCCGAGGTCGGCGGACTGCTGCAGCCTGAGCGCCCTGCCCGGCGCGAGCCAGTGTCCGAGCAGGTCGATCACCAGCCCTTCGCGCAGCTTGATGTGCAGGTAGCGGTTCAGCCAGCCCTGCGCGACATTCAGCACCAGCAGCCCGCCGGCGATCCAGGCGAAGACCACGAGCTGGTGCAGGAACTCAGGCACGTTCTTCTTCTCGATGGCGTCGTAGAACGGCGCGTTCCAGCTGTTGAGCAGAACCTGCCCGAAGGCGGTCGCCACGATCAGCGCGAAGATGCCGAACGAGACCCAGAACAGCAGGCCGCGCAGGGGCGAGCCGAGGAAGGCGCGCCACATCATCGAAAGCTGCTGACGAAACGTCGCCTCGCCCAGCGGCACGCAGCCGGGTTCGTGCTTGTGGGCAGGCAGCGCGGTGTTGTCCCTGGCCTTCGGCCCCGTCTTGGGCGGCGCCCGTTCCGCCTGCCCGTCCGCAATCGTGTCGCTTGCCATGGTCCGACCGTCCCGCGCTCACCGCCGCCGCCAGCATTTCATCGCAACTATGGTGGTCAGATGGCAATGTCACCGTCCGGGCGGCCGCGCCTTGATAAAGACATCAAGAACCTCTATATGTCGCGCATCGGTCTTGCTTGTCGAACTTTGTTGCTGCGCAAAAACAGCGCGCTCTGGCGATCTTCTCCTCTCAAAATCGATCTGACCTGTACCTTGCCGCATGTAGCGGCGCGGGCAGAAATTTTGCGCGATTGAAAGGAAATCGTCATGAACACAGGCGTCGTAAAATTCTTCAACACCACCAAAGGCTTCGGCTTCATTCAGCCTGACAATGGCGGTTCGGACGTTTTCGTCCACATCTCCGCTGTCGAGCGCGCCGGCATGCGCTCCATCGTCGAGGGCCAGAAGCTCTCCTTCGAGGTTGTGCAGGACAAGCGCTCCGGCAAGAGCGCGGCCGAGAACCTGCAGGCCGCATGATTTTGCTTTTCGGTCCCGCGACCACGGATGTACTGGCGCGGGACTGGATTGCTGACGGAGGTCGGGCAGTTCGCCCGGCCTTTTTCATTTCCAGCCCCTCTCACGTTCAGGAGGAACGCATGGCCAGTTCCACGGAAGCACGGCGCATCTTCGCGCCCGTCCCCTCGAAACAGGATTCCAAGGCGAACACGACCACCAGCGTCGCCCGCTCAATCCTTGATGCGGAAACCAAGCAGCGCGAAGCAAAGACGGCGCGCCTGCGTGAACTCAGGCTAAAGCAGGAGGCCGAGGCTCCGCCGGTCGAAGTCAAGCCAGCGAAGAAAACCGCGCGGAAAAAGAGCTAGGCGCTGGTGCCGCGCTTGCGCTTGCGATCGCGGCCGAGGCCGGTTTCCTCGAGCAGACCGAGGCGCTTGGCGTCGTAATAATAGCCGCGCGCATAGAACCGCACAGCCTGGTCATGGTTGCCGTCGGCAACCAGCCACGCGCCGCGCAGGTACTTCACCGCGTATTTCAGGTTGGTCTCGGCATCCAGCAGTCCATTCGCCGTCCCGGCATAGCCCATGCCCTTGGCCGTCGCCGGCAGGATCTGCATCAGTCCCCAATAAGGCCCGTTGCGAGCGGCGGGATTGAAATTGCTCTCGCGCTTGACGACTCGCCGCACAAGGCTTTCCGGCACCTCATAGTGCGCCGCGTATTTGGCAATCAGCCGGTCCACATCGCCGCGCGGCGTGCCTTCCGGCGCCCAGACGATGTCGCCCGCGGGCTCGTCCGGCGTGCTCGGCTCGGGCGCTTCGGGGAATACATCGCGGGCGGGATTATCATTGGGGAAACGATGAGCCGGAAACTCCGTGTCGGGCGCACCGCCCGGCATTTCAGCTTGCGGCAGTGATGCAAGCTGGACAGGCGCGCCGCTCGTCGATCCAGCATAGGAACTCGGCAGGACCGCCACGCTCTCGGGCAGCACGATCCCGTATTCGCTCTTGGCTGAGGTTTCGGATGTGAAAACCTTGGGGTCCGACAGCGGCGTTATGACGCCTTCGGGTTCCGGCGGCTGCAGTCGGGTCGTGGTACACCCGGCAAGCAATCCGGCGCAAAGCACCAGTCCGGTCACAAAGCCGCTTTTCGCTGTCGGCAACTGGGATCGCTCTTGTTCGTTTCGTGGCCCGCCCGTCTTGGGCTTACACCACGCCGCGATAGGGAGCAACCCGCAGGTGCCAGCATGTTTCGGGTGGTGAAGAGGCCTCATCTGTGAGACATTGTTCCTTGTTTGTTCGAGGGCGCCGGCCGTGAGAAATGCTTCAATAGGGTCCCTGGTGTTTGAGACTGAGCTTGGCTTCATCGGCATCGCGTGGAGCGCGATGGGCTTGACGCGCCTCTGCCTCTTCCAGAGCGAAAGGGGGCAGGTCGAGCGCCGCCTGCAGAAGCTGGATGTTGCCGTCGATGACCCGCGCGAGACGCCTGATTGGATCGCGTCGCTGGTTCGCGACATCAAAGCCTATGCACTCGGCGAAGACATAGACTTCACCTCCGTCCCGGTCGATCTCGCCGGCATCGACGATTTCCGCCTCGCGATCTACGACACCGCTCGCAAGCTGCGTTTTGGCGAAACGACCACTTACGGCGAACTGGCAACACGCGCCGGCCATCCGGGACTGCCCCGCGAGACGGGACAGGCGCTCGGTGCGAACCCCGTGCCTCTGGTCATTCCCTGCCATCGCATTCTTGCCGCCGGCGGCAAGATCGGCGGTTTTTCGGCGCCAGGCGGATCTGTCACGAAGGCGACGATGCTCGCCCTGGAACGCGTGACGGTCGGCCCTCTGCCCGCACCACAACAATCCTTCGCCTTCTGAATGTTACCGCCAGCCGGGCCGCCAGATGAAGTCGTCATAGGGATCGTAGTATTTGCACTCGCGGACAGGACAGGACTTGCGGTCCTTTGAAGGCACATAGCTGATCTCGGCCCGTGTGCTGGTTTCACAGAAGCGCCCGTCAGCGACAAAGCGACCATAGCGCTGCGCACCACTATTGCTGCGCCAGCGCAGGATTACAGCGCCTTCGGCGCGAACCGTCGCCTTGACACGGTCGCAACTCATGGATGTGGAATTGTAACGCGAGATCGCTTGAGCCTCGGTGGCAAGGAGCGCAAGGCCTGCTGCTGCCAGTATCAACGCCTTCATGGTCGCCTCCATCGGACCGCAACTGCATCGGCACAGAACTTAGGCTTTGCATTTGCCTTGTCCAGAGCGTGACGACGCAGTCGAAAGCACATACAGTCCCGCGCGTCTCCAAGGAGGAAAGCATGGCACTGGACAGAGTTGGTTTCGTTGGCGTCGGATTGATGGGTCATGGCATGGCCAAAAACATCGTCGAGAAAGGCCATCCGCTGGCCGTCATCGCGAACAGAAACCGCGAGCCCATCGAAGATCTGAAAAAGCGCGGGGCGAGCGAGGTAAGGACCCTGCACGAGCTTGCGGCGGCGTCTGACGTCATCGTCCTCTGCGTGACAGGCAGCCCGCAGGTAGAGGCTATCCTCACGGGACCCGAGGGACTTTCATCGGCGGGCAAAGAACTGATCGTCTGTGACTGCTCAACTTCGGATCCCTCATCCACCGTTAAGCTCGCCGCTGCGCTTGCGCCGCTTGGCGTCACCCTGGTCGATACGCCATTGTCGCGCACGCCCAAGGATGCGGAAGCCGGGACGCTTGACGTCATGGCCGCCGGAGACGACGCGGTGTTCGAGCGCGTGCGTCCCGTGCTGGAGAAATTCGCGGGCCGCATCGTGCGCACAGGCCCCGTCGGCAGCGGCCACACGATGAAACTGCTCAATAATTTCGTGTCACTTGGCTATGCCGCGCTCTATTCCGAGGCCTTGACGCTAGGCGCCAAGGCCGGGCTCACGCCGCAGGTCTTCGACAGCGTCATCCGCAATGGTCGTATGGACTGCCCCTTCTATCAGACGTTTTTCACATATGTCCTGGAACGCGATCGCAACGCCCACCGCTTCACGATTGCCAATGCCTTGAAGGATTTGACCTACATGTCGGCCTTCGCCAACGCCTCGCAGACCGCCAATCCGCTTGGCGCAGCTGTGCGCAATTCCTTTGCGCTGGCGGCGGGCGCCGGCAGGGCCGATGACTTCGTGCCAATGCTGTCGGACGTTGTCGCAGACATGAACGGAGTAAGCCTCACGCAAAAATGACAATGCATTACAAGGTCTTGCGTTTTCATACAGACTTGCATATATGCGGTGTGTTGAAATTTTCGGGCCGATCGATCCAGCGGCCACGCGGACCGCGTTTGCTGACGTCTATCTCCAAAAATTCGATACTGAACAGCGGGGCGTTGCCCCGCAGAGCTTACAACGTCGCAAACACGAGGAATATCCATGGCATCTGGAACCGTTAAGTGGTTCAACGCCACCAAAGGTTACGGGTTCATCCAGCCGGACGCAGGCGGACCGGACGTTTTCGTCCACATCTCCGCTGTCGAGCGCGCTGGAATGCAGAGCCTGACCGAAGGTCAGAAAATCAATTTCGAGATCGAGCAGGATCGCCGCACCGGCAAGTCCGCCGCTGGATCTCTGTCCAAGGCAGGCTGACCTGACCGCGCGCTCCCGCTTCTGCGGAGAGCGCGGCAAGTCACGGATGTACTGACGGCCGTGCCAGTGGCGCGCGAGGCCGCAAACGGTCTGGAATACTGAACAGCAGATTGCTGCAGATTCGGACACGGATGCTTCCGGTCGGTCACCTTGGAAATCGGAAGGCGGGGTTTTGCCCCGCCTTTTGTTTTTTCAGCTCAATCTTTCGGTGTCGCTACGGAAGCCAGTCCATGGGCACATGGCCAGGGTCGCTTTCCACACGCCCGAGCCAATCCGTAACGGCCGGATAAGCGGACAGGTCGAACCCGCCCTCGGCCGCGACATGCGTATAGGCATAGAGCGCGACGTCGGCGACACTCAACGTCTCTCCTGCGAAGAACGACGCTTCCGACAGGCGCATCTCCATGACGAGCAGCGCCTTGTTGCCGCGTTCCATCGTCGCTTCGAGCCTCTCCGGAGTCGCGTCGGCCTTGCGGTTCGGAAAGGTCAGGAGTGCGCGGCGCACGGCTATGTAGGGCTCGTGGCTGTACTGCTCGAAGAACAGCCATTGGTAGGCCAGCGCCCTCTCATAGCTATCTTGCGGAATGAAACGCGTCCCCTCCCCCAGATGGAGCAGCATGGCGTTGGATTCGGCAAGCAGCCTGCCGTCCTCGAACTCCATCAGCGGCACCATCGCGTTCGGGTTTTTCGCGGCGAACTCTTTCGACCGCGTGCCCCGGTCGTCGGAATTCACCTCGACATGCCTGAATGGCCGACCGAGTTTCGCCATGAGCAGCCTCGGCTTGTAGCAATTGCCGCTGTTGGTCATGCCGTAGATCGTGATCATCTCGCGGAATCCTCTTCGTGGGGCCGGAGTGTTACCGAGACCTCCCGGGCTTTCCAGTGACTTTTCGTCACCGAACGATCAGCGAATGCGATGGGTCAGCCGTAAAGCGGCACGATCTTTTCGGAACCGCCGAGCTTGTCTCGCAGCGACAGCGTTTCGACCGGTTCAAAACCGACGAGCGCCGGCCGCGCCAGATGCGAGCCTTTGAACAGATCGGCCCCGGCTCTGATCGCCACGCCAAGTTGTTGTTCGGTCTCGATGCCGCCGACAAGGACCTTGGCCTTGCGTTCGTGCAGGCGCGCGACGACCGTATCGAAAAGCCGCACGGTCACCGGGTCGCGGCAGATTTTTCGGAACCAGTCACCGTCGATGACGACGACATCCGGCGCGAGGAAATCCATCTGGCCGTCCGTCCAACGACCGGCCCCAAAGTCCCCGATGGCCACCCGCATGCCCTGGTTGCGTATCTCACTGGCGAGACCCGAAAGCCGGGATGTCGCGACGGCCGTTTCGTCCACCGCACACACGACCCTGGCCGGCTCGATCAGAGCTTCAGATGCCTGCTCCGCCACAAAACTCCCATCGCCTTCGTTCAGGCCGACGACCAGCATCTGCGCGTCAAGGCCGGTGTTCCCATGATTTCGGACCATGATGGCCAGGCTCATCAGCGCAATGAAACCGGCGTCTTCCTCGGCAACCGCCTCGCGGAACACGTTGGCCGGCACTTCTTCCCCGCCAAGATAGGGTGCGACGGACCCCGCGATCGCGACGGCCTTCAGAGTTTGCCGACGGCGCTCGAAAATCTGCTCGTACAGGCACCTCAGCCGGTAGATGCCGTAACCACCGCTTTCGATGCCGATCTCGTCCACGGCGATCGCTCCATCGAGCCGGGCCCGGAGCGTCATATCCGCATTCATGGTCAGGACGTCCTGCGGCCGAAGGACTTGGTGTGGCGCAGTTCGGCCGCCGTTTGGGATCGTGGTGCAAGTACGAGGGACGGCGTATTGCGGAGGCTCGACTTGGCTGCATTTTCCGTCGCCTGGGCGACAAAGCCTGTCGGGACGATTTCGGGCCGCGCGAGCGCAAACCCTTGTACCATCTGAACACCTATCTTTTCGGCCAGTTCGATCTGCCAACTCTCCTCGATACCTTCGAAGAGCGTACGGATACCCTGTTCCGCGAAGGTCGAGACCATGGTCGACAAGAGCGCGATCCCGGGAGCCGACGCCATCAGCCGGGATACCCAACCGCCATCGAATTTCACGATGTCGGGACGCAGGCCCCGTACACGTGCGATGTCGGACTCTTCAGTGCCGTAGTCATCTATAGCGATGCTGAAGCCGGTCGCCCTCAACGACTCGACCAGAGCAAACAGGATCTCCTCGGAAACCGTTTCGCGTTCCGTAAGCTCGCATACGACACGGTGAGGCGCGATGGAGGTCTTGGCGAGCGTGGTCCGCAACTCGCGTATGGCGGCCACGGCAATTGCGTGATCGATGAAAATCGAAGGATCGAAATTGACGAAAATCTCCACATCGCCCGGCAGATGGGCAGCGGCGTTCAGCAGGTGCGTCGTGTGGGACAGGTTTTCGACGAGAATCCGCTCTGCCGTGGGAAGCGCGCTCAGAAACGCGACGGGCGGAGTAGGCTTGCCGTTCCGGAAGGGTCGCAGCAACGCCTCGAATGCAACGATGGAAAGCTTGCCCTTTTCAAAGGCGAAAATCGGCTGAAAAGCACTTCTCAAGGTAAATGGCGCCCAGCTTGCCGCCCAGGCACCATCGTCTTGGCGCAGGATATGCGAACCTATGCTGGCGGACACTTTACGAATTACTCCACACGGGGCTTCGATCTACTTATGGACACGGAAGGTTTTACCGGTCGTTAACACATGACCCGCAGATCGACGGTCCCGGCGCATTTTCCGCACCTCGGCGGCGAAACCCTTGCGATTCCGCCTCGGATAAGACAAAGAATGCGCCGCGGTCGACAGGCCGCATAAGCACCCTCGAATGGAGAATTCTTCCGTCATGGCCTTTCTTGCCGATGCCCTTTCGCGCGTTAAGCCTTCCGCGACCATCGCGGTCACGCAGAAAGCGCGCGAGCTGAAAAACGCTGGCCGCGACGTGATCGGCCTCGGCGCTGGCGAACCGGATTTCGATACGCCGGACAACATCAAGAACGCCGCCATCGACGCGATCCGTCGCGGCGAGACGAAGTACCCACCTGTTTCGGGAATCGCGCCGCTGCGCGAGGCGATCGCGAAGAAGTTCAAGCGCGAGAACAATCTCGACTACAAGCCGGAGCAGACGATCGTCGGCACCGGCGGAAAGCAGATTCTTTTCAACGCCTTCATGGCGACGCTTAACCCCGGGGACGAGGTGATCATTCCCACGCCCTACTGGGTCAGCTACCCGGAAATGGTGGCGATCTGCGGCGGTACTTCGGTCTTCGCGCAGACGACCATCGACAACGGCTTCAAGCTCACGGCAGCTGCACTTGAAAAGGCGATCACGCCGAAGACCAAGTGGCTGCTGATGAACTCGCCTTCAAACCCGTCGGGCGCAGCCTACACCGAGGCCGAGCTACGCGCGCTCGCCGACGTGCTCCTCAAGCATCCGCATGTGTGGGTGCTGACGGACGACATGTACGAACACCTGACATACGGCGATTTCGTCTTCAAGACGATCGCCGAGGTGGAGCCAAACCTCTACGGGCGGACGCTGACCATGAACGGCGTGTCGAAAGCCTATGCCATGACCGGCTGGCGCATCGGCTACGCCGCCGGCGACGTAAAGCTCATCAAGGCCATGGACATGATTCAGGGCCAGCAGACGTCTGGCGCCTGCACGATCTCGCAGTGGGCTTCCGTCGAGGCGCTGAACGGGCCACAGGACTTCATCCAGAAGAACAAGGCGATCTTCCAGGCGCGTCGCGACCTCGTCGTGTCGATGCTCAACCAGGCGCGCGGCATCACCTGCCCGTCGCCGGAAGGCGCTTTCTACGTCTACCCGTCCTGCGCCGCGCTGATCGGCAAGAAGACGGCCGCCGGCAAGGTGATCGACAGCGACGAAACCTTCGCTTCGGAACTTCTGGACGCAGAAGGCGTGGCCGTGGTGTTCGGTACGGCCTTCGGCCTCGGCCCCAACTTCCGCATCTCCTACGCGACTTCGGAGACGCTTCTGGAAGAGGCGTGCACGCGCATCCAGCGCTTCACCGGCTCGCTGAGCTAAGGCGATCGAGGGCGCCTGACAATGCTTGGCGCCCTTCTGGCCTGGGAACATGGCGAGGGCATGGGCCATGTCACGACGTTGAAAGCGGTCGCCGAGGCTCTCAGCGACCGCTTCACTTTCGACACGGCCCTTTGCGACCTGACACATGGCAACGTGCTGGCCGGACTGTGCACCCCGGTGCAAGGTCCGTGGCTGCCGATGTCGGAAGATTATCGCATTTCGCAGGGAAATCCGCGCCGGGCGACCTGGGGTGAATTCCTGGGGGATGTCGGCTTTCGACAGCCGGAGATCCTGCGCGAGAGCATAACGTGGTGGCAGGGCGTCATGCGCGAGTGCGAGATATCGCTGGTCATCGGCGATTGCGCACCCTGCGCGCTGATGGCAGCGCGAGGCCTCGAAATCCCTTCCATCGCCATTAGCACGGGCTACCTGACGCCGCCGCCGAACATGGACCGTTTCCCGGTTCTCCTGCCACAGTATTCCACCTGCATCTATGACGAGGCCGAGACGGTTCAGATCGTCAATTCGGCTGTCGCGGAGTTCGGGCTGCCTCCACTGAAGGGACTGCCCGAAATCTACGCGTCCTCGGATCAGATCGTCTTTTCGCTGGACATCCTTGACCCATACTCGGCTTTTCGAGACAGGCCCCCGCTACCGCCAATGCTCGGCGGAGATACCGAGCCGGCCGCCGAGGGCGACGAAATTTTCGTCTATTTCTCGAACGACGACATGAAGAATCCCGAGTTGGTCGAGGCCATATGCACTCTCGGTCCGGCTGTCAGGCTGTTCGTTCCGCAGATAGACCTGGCCCTGGCGGCCGAGCTCATATGGCGCGGAGTGCATGTCGAAGCAGATCCGGTGGCTCCCGCCCTCATTGCCAGGAGAAGCCGTATTCTGGTCAACGCCGCTCAATACGGTATGACCTGCCTCGGGTTTGCAGCCGGCTTGCCCCAGGTTGCCGTTCCTCGCGATCTTGAGAAACAATACAATGCTTCGGTCGCCGCCAGCCGGGGCGTTATGTGTCCCATCGACAGGCAAGACATTACCGTCGAAGGCTTCCGTTCGATTGTTCTCGACGCCTATGAGGACGCCGCGATGACCCGCCGGGCACGCGATCTGGCTGAGGACCTGCGCCCGCAATTCGAGGTGAACCAGCGCAAGATGATCCGGCGCAGGGTCGCGGCCGTCATGGACTACCGCGTATAGGCGTCAGCCACTCGAATACTGCTCGTCGGTCACCTTCTCCAACCATTCGACATGCACGCCGTCGAGCGCTTCGTGGATTGCCAAATGCGTCATCGCGGTCTTTGCCCCCGCGCCGTGCCAGTGCTTCTCGCCCGGCGGAAAGAAGACCACGTCGCCTGCCTTTATCTCACGGATCGGGCCGCCCCAGGTCTGCGCGAGGCCTGCGCCCGAAACGACCTGCAACGTCTGGCCGAGCGGATGCGTGTGCCATGCGGTCCGTGCGCCCGGCTCGAAGCTCACCAGCGACGCGCGCACCCGCGCCGGCGCGTCCGCCTCGATGACCGGCTGCTGCAAAACCCGGCCCGTGAAATAGGCTTCAGGCGGAACAACGGTCGCGACGCTGCCGCAGGGGATGATTTTCATGGATGCGCTCCTCGGGGGCTTTTGCTGCCAGCATAGCCGCTTTTCAGCGTGCCGGCACCCATCACTACCGGATGACAGCGCTTGCCCTCGACGCAAAGCCGTGGAACGATAGCCCAGGCAGGAGGCACAAGACCCCGCCCGCGACGGTCGCAGACCGGCCGCCGCTCCCTGGAAACGCCCTGCGACGGCCGAAGGCCGGCCGCCGCTCAACGCCAGAGTGGAGGCCAGCATCATGGGAAATCGCGCCGGAGGAAGACGCACGGGACCGAAGTGCATCGCCATTGTCGGTCCCTTTGCCAGCGGAAAAACCACCCTTCTTGAAGCCATCCTCGCCCGAACGGGCATCATTCCCCGCCAAAACCCGGTTTCGTCCGGCAACACCGTTTCCGATCATTCGCCCGAGGCCAAGGCCCATGCCATGAGCGTGGAGGCGTCGGTTGCCACGATCGACTTCATGGGCGACAGCCTGACCTTCGTCGATTGTCCCGGCTCCGTCGAATTTGCCTTCGAGTCAGATGCGGTGCTGGCGGCGTCCGATCTCGCCGTCGTCGTCGCAGAGGCCGACGAAAAGAAGATCCCGGCCCTGCAACTCATCCTGCGCAAGCTGGACGATCTCGGCGTGCCACGCATCCTGTTCCTCAACAAGATCGACAAGACCGCCGCCGGCGTGCGCGATGCGCTGAAGCTTTTGCAGCCGGCGAGCTATGCGCCCCTCCTGCTGCGCCAGATCCCCCTGCGCCGGGATGGCGTCGTCATCGGATCGATCGACCTGGCTCTCGAACGCGCCTATGTCTGGCGCGACTTCGCGGAGAGCGAAGTGGCCGAGATTCCGACCGACGAAAAGGCGCGCGAGATCGAGGCGCGCTTCTCGATGCTGGAGACGCTGGCCGACCACGACGACCTCCTGATGGAACAGCTTCTGGAGGAAAAGGAGCCGCCGCACGACGAGATCTTCGACGACCTCTCCGCCGACCTGCGCGATGGCCTCGTCACGCCGGTGCTGATCGGCACGGCCGAAAAGGGCAACGGCGTGCTGAGGCTCCTTAAGGCGATCCGCCACGACGCGCCGGATGTTGCCGCGACCGCCCGGCGCCTTGGCGTCAAGGAGGGTGATGCAGCCATCGTTCAGGTGATGAAGACCATCCACACGCCCCATGGCGGCAAGCTCTCGGTGTCGCGCATCCTGTCCGGGAGCGTTAATGACGGCTCGGAACTCTGGATGTCGTCCAGCGAAAGCGCCCGGATTTCGGGCATTTACAGGCTCCTCGGCAAGGACCAGACCAAGCTTGGCTCGGCGAAGACCGGCGAGACGGTCGCACTCGGCAAGCTGGACGGCGTCAAGACCGGTCAGACGCTGACCAGCGCCAAGGGTGGCACGGAACAACTAGCCCACCTCGATCCGCCGCAGCCGGTTTATGCCTTCTCGCTGAGACCCAAGGAACGCAAGGACGATGTCAGGATGTCGGCGGCGATCCAGCGGCTCGCCGAGGAAGACCCTTCGCTCACGCTTCGGCAGAACCAGGATTCCGGCGAAACGGTGCTATCCGGGCATGGCGAGATGCACCTTCGAGTCACCGTAGAGCGGCTGGAAGGCAAGAACCAGATTCCCATCGACGTGCGCCCGCCGGTCGTCCCCTACCGCGAGACGATCCGCAAAGGCGTCGTCCAGCGCGGCCGGCACAAGAAGCAGTCTGGTGGCCACGGGCAGTTCGGCGATGTCGTGCTCGAGATCAAGCCGCTGCCGCGCGGCTCTGGCTTCCAGTTCACCGACACGATAACCGGCGGCGTCGTGCCCAAGCAGTACATCCAGTCGGTTGAGGCCGGCGTGCGCGACTTCCTGAAGTCGGGGCCGATGGGCTTTCCGATCGTGGACATAGCGGTGAACCTGTCGGACGGCTCCTATCACGCCGTCGATTCCTCCGACATGGCGTTCCAGATGGCCGCGCGCATCGGCATGAAGGAAGGTATGGCGCAGTGTTCGCCCGTGCTTCTGGAGCCGATCATGAAGGTCGAGATCGCGACCCCCTCAGAGGCGACCGCGCGCATCACCGCGCTGGTGCCGCAGCGGCGCGGGCAAATCCTCGGCTTCGATGCCCGGCCGGGCTGGCCGGGATGGGATGTCGTCGAGGCGACCATGCCGCAATCGGAGATCGGCGACCTGATCATCGAGCTGCGCTCGGCGACATCAGGCGTCGCCACCTACAAGGCGACGTTCGACCACATGGCGGAACTCACCGGCCGGCTGGCGGATCAGGCCATGAGCCAGCAGGCGGGAGGCAAGGCGGCCTGAACCAAATCCGCTTCGCAGACGTAACAAGTCTGGTCGGCACGCGAATTTGATGAAGGGCGGCCATTGATCCCGCCCTTCATCAGGCCGATCTTCTGCGGAAAAGGAGCAATTCCAATGGTCTCCATACATCGCCGTCATTCCTGGGAAATCGCCGAGCGTTTTGCCACGCCCGAGGCCTTATACCTTAATCGCCGCTCGATCCTGAAAAGCATGGGACTTGGCGTGGCGACAGCGTTGTCGCTGGGCACAGGCGTCGCCGGTGCAGCGGAGGCCGATCCGACCGCCGACCTCTATCCGGCGAAAAAGAACGACGCTTACAAGCTCGACCGGCCGATTACGCCGGAGGAGATCAACGCCCACTACAACAATTTCTATGAATTCGGGACCAGCAAGGATATTGCCGCCAACGCGCAGAACCTTGTCATCCGGCCCTGGGAAGTTGCGATAGACGGGTTTGTGGAAGCGCCGTTCACCATCGATTTCGACGACTTGGTGCGCAAGATTCCGCTGGAGACACGCCTCTATCGTCACCGCTGCGTCGAAGCATGGTCGATGACCGTGCCATGGGCCGGGTTTCCATTGAAATCGCTGGTTGCGATGGCAAAGCCTCAGGCGTCGGCGAAATATGTCCGGTTTGAAACCTTCCTCGACCCCGACATGGCGAGCGGCCAGGGCAACTTCCTCTATCCTTGGCCCTATATCGAGGGCGTAACGATCGAGGAGGCCGCAAACGACCTCGCCTTCATCGTTACTGGCGCCTATGACAAGCCTGTTGCGAAGCAGCACGGCGCGCCGCTGAGGCTACATCTGCCTTGGAAGTACGGCTTCAAGTCGATCAAATCGATCCGCAAGATATCCTTCGTCGAGGAGCGCCCCGTAGGACTGTGGGAGGCGCTGCAGCCTTCCGAATATGGCTTCTGGGCAAATGTGAACCCAGACGTTCCCCACCCGCGCTGGAGCCAGGCGATGGAACGGGAACTGGGCACCGGAGAGATGGTGCCAACCTTGCTGTTCAACGGCTATGGGGCGGAAGTTGCCCAACTCTACACCGGCATGAACCCGGCGACGCTCTATATGTGAGCGATCTTTAATATGCCTATTTGTTAGTCTATTCTCCAAGTTGATTACAGCTAAGGCAGACCGGCTGACTGCGGGCACAAAAAAAGCCGGATCAAATTGACCCGGCTGAGTTTGGTTGGAGTGCCAGTAAAGGCAAAACCTCCAGAGGGGAACACTCACGAACGCTAATGGGAGGAGAACGCGCCCGTGAGATGATTGATATATGTGCTTTTCATGCCCAAGAAACAAGCAACGGTTGTGCAAAGCTCCCATGCAAAAAGCAGAGGTCTGTGGTCCACAATCTGGATCAATTAGTAGGACCAGCTGCGCGCCTTGGCGATGACGAAGTCCCGGAATGCATGCAGCTTGGCCTGATCCTTCATCGCTTCAGGGTAAGCGAAATAGGTGTCGAACGATGGCACTTCGGTTTCGGGCAGAATCTGCACCAGTCCCGAATCCTTCTCGATCAGATAGTCCGGCAGCATTGCTATGCCGACGCCTGTCTTCACGGCCCGGCGGATCGACAGGAGGTCGTTGATCTGTAGAGTCGGGACACGCTGCCCACCTTCGAAGTCGCCGACCGTTTCCAGCCAGTTGAGTTCGCTCAGGTGCACCGGGACAGGCAGGCCGAAGGTGACGATCTTGTGGTTCTTGAGATCATTTATGGATTCAGGCTTGCCGTGCTTTACCAGATAGGACGGCGAGGCATAGAGGTGGAAATGCACCGTGAAAAGCCGGCGCTGGATGAGGTCCGGCTGCTGCGGCTGGCGCAACCGCAAGGCGCAGTCCGCCTGCCGCATGGTTAGGTCCAGTTCCTCGTTGGCGAGGATAAGCTGCAGGCTGATTTCAGGGTAAAGCTCGGTAAACTCGTGCAAGCGCTGCGTCAGCCAGCCCGCCCCAAGGCCCACCGTCGTCGTGACCCGGAGTACGCCCGAAGGGCGGTCCTTCGTCTCCATGAGGCGGCTTTTCACAGCCTCCAGCTTCATCAGGACATCATGGGCCGTGCGGAACAGAATCTCGCCCTGCTCGGTCAGCACCAGTCCGCGCGCATGCCGGTGGAAGAGCGGTACACCGACATCGTGCTCAAGCGCGCTGACCTGCCGCGAAATCGCTGATTGGGACAGGCGCAACGTCTCGGCGGCATGGGTGAATGACCCCGCCTCCGCCGCGGCGTGAAACACGCGTAGCTTGTCCCAGTCCAGACTCATGACTTCCCCTCGCCAGCCGGCTTATCGCGCCGGTCTGGCATGCTTGTTTGGCCTTTATTCGGCGGCCTCGCGATGCGCTTCCAGGCCAGCAAGATACTTTTCCGCCTCCAGCGCGGCCATGCAGCCAAGGCCCGCCGCCGTCACTGCCTGCCGGTAGACATCGTCCGCCACGTCGCCTGCCGCAAACACACCGGGCACGTCAGTACGGGTCGAACCCGGCTCTGTCCACAGGTATCCGTTGGGCTTCTGCTTCAACTTTCCGACAAAAAGCTCGACCGCCGGCGCATGGCCGATCGCAACGAAAACACCGTCGATCGGCAGTTGCGTGGTCGCGCCCGTGCGCACGTTGCGCAGCACCAGACCGCTGGCGGAAGGCGGCAGCGGCGCCTTGCCAGGCGTTCCCGTGATCTCGTCGACCGCGGTGTCCCAGATGACCTTGACGTTATCCTTCTGGAACAGGCGCTCACGCAGGATGCGCTCGGCGCGGAACTCGTCGCGACGATGGATGACGGTCACGCTTTTCGCGATGTTGGACAGATACAACGCCTCCTCGACCGCCGAATTGCCGCCGCCGATCACAGCCACGTCCTTGTTGCGGTAGAAGAAACCGTCGCAGGTGGCGCAGGCGGAGACGCCGAAGCCCTGATAGATGCGTTCGCTCGGGATGCCCAGCCACTTGGCCTGCGCGCCGGTGGCGATGATAAGCGCATCGGCGGTGTATTCCGTGCCCGAATCCCCCTTGGCGCGGAACGGCCGCACGTCGAGGTTCACCTCAGTGATGAGGTCGTGGATCATCTCGGTGCCGACATGCTCGGCCTGCTGGCGCATCTGCTCCATCAGCCATGGGCCCTGGATGGGCTCAGCGAAGCCGGGATAGTTCTCGACGTCCGTCGTGATCATCAGTTGTCCGCCCTGTTGCAGGCCGGAGACGAGCAACGGTTTTAGCATGGCGCGCGCGGCATAAATGGCGGCCGTATAGCCGGCCGGGCCGGAGCCGATGATGAGAACTGGCGCGTGCTTGACGGTCATGGAACGGTTTCCAATGCATGGAGTCGGTTTCCGCGCTGTGTCGCGGAAGTGGCTGGAATGTAGGTGGTGCAGCCCGGTGCAGCAAGCGCCGATCCCCTCCATCCCCGGAAACGTAGGGGTCCGCCCTTCCCCGGCCGTTCGGCGTTCTCCTTTGATCAGGAAGGCGATTGCGGGGAACGACGTCGGTCGTTAGAGCAACTGCAAAGCACACCCTTGCACAATCGAAAGTCGAACGATGGCAGCGAGAATGCGCTGACGCAAGGCAAGTTATCAGGCTCGGACCGCATTTGGCAAAGGTGCGTGATTGTTCTCCATCGTTCTCGTCACCTACAACAGCGCCGAAGTCATCGGAGACGCGACACGCTCCATCCCGCCGGGCCATCAGGTCATCGTGGTTGACAATGCCAGCCGCGACGACTCGGTCGAAATTGCCCGCGCGCTTGGCGCAGAGGTACTCGCGCTGGCCGAAAATCTCGGCTTCGGAACGGCCTGTAATCGAGGAGCGGCGCTAGCCAAGCACGACAAGCTCCTGTTCCTCAATCCGGACGCGAGGCTTCGGCCCGACACGCTCGACCGCCTTGCAGACGCATTCGAACGCTATGCGGATGCTGCAGCGTTCAACCCGCGCCTTGTCGATGCGGCCGGCAAACAGTTTTTCAACAAGCGCAACCGGTTCGTCTCGAGGGACCATTGGCTTGACGAACCGCCTCGGCAAGACGCCGAAATCCCGATGGGGATTGGCGCGGCGCTCGCAATACGAACCGATGTCTTCCGAAAGCTCGGCGGCTTTGATGAAAATATCTTCCTCTATTTCGAGGATGTCGATCTCAGCGCCCGGATCATCAACGCGGGCTATACGATCCGCCACATCCACGACGCGGTCGCGACGCATATGGAAGGCCAGTCGAGCGGGACGGACCAGAACACCAGCGCCTTCAAGGAATACCACTACGCGAAAGCGCAGTTCTACACGAACCGGAAGCATGGCCTGGCCCGCAGCCGCTGGCTCAAGCTGCTGCATGGGGCCTTTCGATACGCATCGGCTCTTGCGGGCGGGGACGCAACAAAGCTCGCGCTGGCCAAGGCAAGGCTCAAAGGTTGGTGGGACGCCTAGAAATGCGGCCGGACTCGACGCAGACAGGTCGCGGTTTTTTGGTTACAACCGCGACAGATTCTTGCGCAGAAAGCTGCCAATGCCCATCAAGGCCGATCTAGACGCCATAGACTGGAAGATCCTACGAGAGTTGCAGCGGGAGGGCCGCATCACTAACGTCGAGCTGTCCAGCCGAGTCGGCATCTCGGCACCGCCCTGCCTGCGGCGCATGAAACGGCTGGAAGAAACCGGCATCATCCGCGGCTACCGCGCCATGCTGAATGCTCCCGCGCTAGGCTTCGACGTGGTGGCCTTCTGCCTCATCGGCCTGCGGCACCAGTCGGAAGCCGAGCTCAAGACATTTGCGGACAAGACGCGGAACTGGCCGATCGTGCGCTCGGCATGGATGGTGTCCGGGGACTCCGACTTCATGCTGCATTGCGTGGCGAGCGACCTGGCGACCTTCCAGAATTTCGTCATCGAGGAACTGACCTCTTCGCCCAACGTCGACACGGTACGCACTGCGCTGACGATCCGTCAGGTAAAGGACGAGGGGCTGGTGGCGATCGGCGAGTCTGCCGGATGACCGCCCGCTTCGGCAGCCCGATCACGGCCGCGATCATCTGCAAGAACGAGGAGGACCTGATCGGCGCATGCCTGGAGGGCGTGGACTTCTGCTCGGAGATCGTCATCGTTGACTCCGGCTCGACGGACGGCACGCTGGAGATCATCGAGCGATATTGGGCCGAAGGCTTCCCGATCCGCTTACTGCACCAGGACTGGCTTGGCTATGGGCCGCAGAAGCAGCTTGCGCTCGATCAGGCGACACGACCGTGGCTACTCGTCGTCGATGCGGACGAGCAGGTCGACGACGAGCTGAAGCAGGCCATTGCCGCCACCGTCGCGGCCGACGATCCGCATGTCAGCGCGTGGTACATTCGCCGCCGCGACTGGCTGGCGGGGTACGGCTTCGCCCATCGCTGGGTTGCACACAACCGCATGCTGCGCCTGATGCGCGCCGGCAAGGCTCGCGTCGATGAGGACAGAACCGTGCACGAATCCTTTCTGGTCGACGGCGCGACGGCGACGATCCGGCGCGGCCTGGTGCTCCACAGGCGCGAGATGAGCATCGAGGACGACCTCGCGCGCGCCGATCGATATTCAACCGAGAAATCCGCGCACCGACAGGCGTCCGGCGTGCGCCTGGTCCTTTCGCCGCCCTATACCTTCGTCAAGTTCTATCTGCTGAAACGGTATTTTCTCTGCGGCCGGCCAGGTTTCATCTACGCCATGATGATGATGGTCTATACGTTCCTGACCGAGGCCAAGGCGTACCGCGCTTCACTCGGAGCCGACCGTAGCGTTTAGGTTCAGGCTGACTGGCTGCCCAGCAGCCGCCTGACGGCTGCGCTAAAATCTCGGTCGATGGCAACGAACCGGTCGCGCGCCAGTGCGCCCCTCGCTACCTTATGCTCCTGCGGCATGGCGATGGCCGAGCCTATCGCCCGCTCAAGCACCGACACATCGACATAATAATTCGTGCCGAGATGGCGCGGTTCCTGGCGGTTGGCAGCGACCAGCAGGCCGAATTCGGCGCTCACGTGCTCGTTCATCGGCGGCGCGTCGGTCGCGATCACGAGCGCGCCGCATGACAGGCCCTCGACGATGTTGTGACCCCAGCCTTCGGAACGCGACGGGCACAGGTGGATGCCGCATTCGTTCTGCAGGCGGCGCAATTCCGCGTCGCTCATATAGCCGTCGATCAGGCGCACATTGGTCGGCACGTTGGCGGGCGCATTTTCTCGTTTCTGGACGAGCAGGAGTTCCGGCCACTCGGGGTGACGTTCCCAAAGCGCGAGAACATCTTCGGTGCCCTTCAGGGTGCTGCCCCCGGCGAGGTGGAGCACCCTGCCCCAGTCCCTCTGCACAGCTGAGTCAAGCCGATCTTCCGAGGTGAAGCCAAGATAGTCGACTGGCGCGCCTCTGCCCTCGAAGGAGCGGGCGGCTTCGCGCGTCTTGGCGAGGATAAGGTCTATGCCGCGCAAGCGGCGCAGATGTCGGTGTGGAAAGCGTTCCTGATTGGGGACGAGGATGTTCGCCTCGCCGGCATTCGTCCAGCGCGGAAAGACGCGCTCGATGTGAATGATCCGGCGCGCGCGCTTCCGGCGCAGAAGCCAGTCCATCGGAGAGCGGTCGGCGATGCCGGCGATCTCGGCGGCGATGCCGGCTTCCGCCAGTGCCGTCGCCAACAGTTCGGCGTCACGCGTCAGGCCGTAGCTGTTGTCCTTGACGACGATCAGCGTGTCGATCATCAGTCGGCCCAAAGCCTCCCGTAGACCTTCGCGATTGCCTCCGCCTCACGCGCCAGCGGGAAGTTTTTTCGTACATGGGCAAGCGCATTCAAGCCATGCGCTTCGGCCAGGTCCGGATCAGCCAGATAGGACTGGATCGCGGTCGTCAGACGCTCGCCGTCACCGGCAGGAACCACCGCGCCTGTCTCGCCGGGCACGATCATCTCGGCATAGGCACCAGCGTCGCTGGCGACGACAGCCGTCCGCGAGGCCATCGCCTCCAGCGGCGTCAGGCCGAAACCCTCATTGCGGGACGGCGCAACATAGAGCGAAACCCTGCGGAACCAGACCTTTACGTCCGGGACTTCGCCAAGAAACAGGATTCGGTGGGAAAGGCCCGCGGCCTCGACCCTCTCTTTCAACGCCGCCGCGAAAGCCCGGTTTTCAGACGTCACACGCCCCGTTACGACTGCCGTCCACTCCGGATAGCGCGGCAGCAGCTCAATCATCGCATCGACGAACAGGTCCGTGCCCTTCTGCTCGCGGATGCGTCCGAAGCAGCCGATCGCGAAACGTCCCGGCAAGCCCGACGCGGCAAAATCATCCTCGGCTGACGCCGGCGGATGGAACACGTCCAGATCTACGCCGTGCATCACCACCTGATGCGGGACCTCGAGATAGGAGCCCGATCTTGCGCTGGTCGCGATCACCGCCTCCATCCGGCGGATCAGCCATTTGGTGAAGGCCTTGTGCTCGCGCTGGGCGGCCGAGGTGAACAGCAGGTGCATCGGCGCCCGGAAGACGGAGCGAAGCACCAGCCCGGCCACCATCTCGGTGTTACGGCGTGCATGCCAGATCCGCCTGCGGCCCGAGGCCGGCCTGCCAAGCAGGCTCGGCACCTGCCACCATCGCATCTTGGGCAGTCCATCTGGCAGGCCGGGACCCAGGGTGGCGATACCGAGAGTCCGCGACTGTACCGGAACGAGCTGGATGATCGTACTCGTCACGCCCGAGAGCCTGAACTTCAGGTTCGGCGCGACCACCTCGATGCGAGACATATCCAGCCCCCTGGATTGTTGGTCGCCTGCCACAAAGCGCTCCGGAAACGAGGCCAAACGCTCCCCCGGCGTTTCGGATTATATGTAGCGAACCTTAACGACCTCATAGCCGCGCGCGCCACCCGGCGCGTTTACCTCGATGGCGTCGCCGACTTCCTTGCCGATCAGCGCGCGCGCAATCGGGGACGAGATCGAAATGCGGCCCGACTTTACGTCGGCCTCCTGATCGCCGACGATCTGGTAGGTCTTTTCTTCCTCGGTATCCTCATCGACGAGGACGACCGTGGCGCCGAACTTGACCTTATCGCCGGACAGCTTGGAAACATCGATGACTTCCGCACGGGCGATAAAGTCCTCGAGTTCATTGACGCGGCCTTCGTTGAGGCTCTGCTGCTCCTTGGCGGCATGGTACTCCGCGTTCTCAGAGAGGTCGCCATGCGCCCGCGCCTCGGAGATAGCTTCGATGATCCGCGGCCGTTCTTCCTGCTGACGCCAGCGAAGCTCCTCCTTGAGCGTATCAAAGCCCTTCGCCGTCATCGGTACCTTGTTCATTTCTCTCGACCTTTCGTTCCACCTGCCCGTTGTGGGTTGTTTGAGGGGCAAGCGAGGCAAAAAATAAAAGCGGCCCGGCAGCTTTGACTGACGGAACCACTTCGCCTCAGCCCAATGAATATAACAATTCTGGGCGTTTTTCACGAAAAAAAGCGCATTTCCTTGCTGACACACCGATTTCCCGCCATTTCCCCTCTTCGTGCTCGAAGCGCTGCTCAACCGATCGTGAACCTGTTTGAACACGGAGTCCGTTTGACGATGGTTGCGGGAAACCAACCCGGACCTAAGTCAGAAACATGAAAATCGTTGCATCCACCTCAGCCCTCCTCGCCGCCTCTCTCGCTTTTGTTCAGCCTGCCCTCGCACAAAGCTTCCAGACCGACGCCGTGCCGGTCGAGGCAGAGGTGATCGCCAACGGGCTGCGTAATCCCTGGGGGATGGATTTCCTTCCCGACGGCAGTGCCATTCTGACGGAGCGGACCGGGCAGATCCGCATCCTGTCGCAGAGAGGCAAGCTCTCGACCCCGGTGGCCGGTGTGCCCGAAGTGGCCGCGCGCGGCCAAGGCGGCCTTCTGGATATCGTTGCCGCGCCAGATTTCGCGACCTCAAACCTTGTCTTCTTCAGTTTTTCCGAACCCGGTCGTGGCGGAGCGGGCACCGCCGTCGCGCGCGCAACGCTCGTGCGCGACGGCGAGCAGTCGCGGCTGGAAGAAGTCGACGTCATCTTTTCGATGGCAAAGAAAACCGGCGTGACCCGCCATTTCGGCTCACGGCTTGTCTTTGCGCCAGACGGAACGCTGTTCGTGACCACCGGCGACCGGGGCGAGCGGAACCGCGCGCAAGACAGGCAGGATCACGCCGGAGCCGTGATCCGTATCAACATCGATGGTTCCATACCCGCCGACAATCCCTCGCCCGACGGCGCAGGCCAGTTACCGGAACTCTGGTCAAAGGGCCATCGCAACCCGCAGGGCGCGGCCTGGGATCCTGTTCTCGGCGGCCTGCTGACGGTCGAACACGGCGACAAGGGCGGCGACGAGGTCAACCACGCGCAGGCCGGCAGGAATTACGGCTGGCCCGTCATCAGCTACGGCGTCACCTATGGCAACAAGAAGATCGGCGTTGGTACCGAGGCGCCGGGCTATGAGCA
Source organism: Mesorhizobium quangtriensis (assembly GCF_040081925.1). Classification (NCBI taxonomy): domain Bacteria; kingdom Pseudomonadati; phylum Pseudomonadota; class Alphaproteobacteria; order Hyphomicrobiales; family Phyllobacteriaceae; genus Mesorhizobium; species Mesorhizobium quangtriensis. The sequence continues at coordinate 125,129 of NZ_JBEBMF010000003.1, read as the reverse complement.
ACCCCTCTTTTACTGGGACCCCTCAATCGCGCCGTCCGGCCTTACTGTCTATAAGGGCGACATGTTCCCGGAATGGAAAGGCGACCTGCTCGTCGGCGCACTGAAGTCTCAATTCGTCTCTCGTCTGGACCGCGACGAGAACGGCGCGATCCTGGGCGAGGAGCGCCTGTTTGGCGGCGCGTTCGGGAGGATCAGGGACGTGACCGAAGCGCCGGACGGCTCGATCTGGCTGCTGACCGACGCACGCAATGGCCAGATCATACGGCTCAGTCGCGCCGACTGAGGCGCCTTCCAAGTCGGTCGGGAATGGAACCTTTGCGACGCCGGCACATTCTCCTCACAGTCGCCGCGACGGCGATATCTGAGGTGCCCCGACTGGCAGCCTCGTGATGACAAAAAGGAGAAGAAAATGGATTGGAACCGCGTCGAAGGAAACTGGAAACAGTTCAAGGGCAAGGTCAAGGAACAGTGGGGCAAGCTCACTGATGACGATCTCGACCAGATCGCTGGCAAACGCGACCAGCTTGAGGGCAAAATTCAGGAACGCTATGGCATCGAGAAGGATCGCGTACGCCGCGACGTCGATGATTGGTATGGCCGGGTCCACTGACCCGAGCTCACTGCAAATTCAAGGGGCTGCTTCGGCAGCCCCTTTCGTTTGAGGCGTTCAGCCATTCAGGTAGGCGTCGATCTGGTCGGCGAGAAGGACATATTCGCGGCAGCCCTTGCCGCAGCGCTTCTCGATCTCGGCAAGTTGCCCGCGCGCCGACTTGAGGTCGCCCTGCTGTAGGTAGGCCTCGCCGAGATATTCGCGCACCAGCGTGTAGTCAGGATTGTTCCTCAGCGCTTCATGGTAGTAGCCGAGGGCAACGACCACGCGGCCGGCCTTGCGGTGCGAATAGCCGAGATAGTTCAGAATGCGCGGGTCGGTCTTGTCGGCTGCAAGGCTAAGAATGGAGATAGCCTCGTTGTAGCGACCCCGCTCGGCGAGCAGGCGCCCATATTCGTACAGGCTGTCGTCATCGACCGCGCCGCGTTGGGCATCTTTGCATTTCTTCGACTTCTTGTCGTAGACCTTGCCCTTGGGGCAGCTTGTGTTGTCACTGCCGCCGTCGCTGCCACCCCCACCGCCACCACCGGCAGCGAACGCTGGCGCCACAAATAGCGGCAGAACCAGAACCGCGGATGTCATCAGTATCTTGATACGACCACGCATAAAGAAGCCTCCTGGAAGCCCGCCAGTCTCCACGATAGCGCATATCGAAGGAGATTTCATTCCGCTTTTCAGGTGGATTTTACCGATCCGGCTCTGCGGGAGAACATCGACCAGGAATAGACCGCCAAAGCGATCCAGATCAGCACGAAGGCCACCAGCTTCCAGGTGCTGAACGGCTCGTGGAAGATGAAGACAGCGATCAGGAAGACCATGGTGGGGGCGGTGTATTGCATGAGGCCAATGGTCGTTATGCGCAAAAGCTTGGCGCCGAAGCCGTAGAGCATGAGCGGCACGGCGGTCGCCGGGCCGCAAAGGATGAGGAGCAGCATGTTTCCGGGCTCGGATGGCGTAAAATGCCCCTCTCCCCGCATGGCAAGCCACAGAACATAGGCGAGCGACGGGACGCTGAGGATCAGGATTTCAAGGAAGAAGCCCTGGCTTGGTCCTATTGGCAGCGTCTTGCGCAAGAAGCCGTAAACCGCAAAGGACGACGCCAGCGCGAGCGAGATCCATGGCAGCCCTCCAGCCTCCACTGTCAGGACCAGCACCGCGATCGTGGCAAGGCCGATTGCGGCGACCTGAGGCCGACTGAGCCTCTCCTTGAGGACGATCGCGCCCAGCGCCACCGACATCAGTGGATTGATGTAGTAGCCCAGCGCGGCTTCGACCGTGCGATCCACCGCGATCGCCCAGACATAGATGCCCCAGTTGACCGAGATCAGCGCCGCCGTAAGCGCCGCCATACCCAGCGTTCGTGGCGAGCGTAGCGCAACCTTGATGTCGGCGGTGCGGCCGAGAGCCAGCAGCACCGCACCGGCGATCGGAATCGACCATAGGATACGGTGCGCAACCACCTCTACAGCAGGAATATGGCTGACCAGCTTCAGGAAAACGGGGAGGAAGCCCCAGAGGCCGAATGCGCTTGCCGCGAACAGAAAGCCGCGCCTCGCCTGCCTGTCGGCTTCCGCCGCCGTCGGGCTCGTGGGGGCTGCATCGGCGCTCATCGCGCCGATATGGTGCTGTCAGCGGGCAATGACCATCGAAATCTTCTGATGGATCAATCGCTTCCCGTTGATGGATCAGCAGGTGATACAGCGGCAGGATTCTACTCTGCCGCCACCAGCCCGGCCATCTCGCGGTTCTTCATCAGCTTGTAGACAATGGAATCCATCAGCGCCTGGAACGAGGCGTCTATGATGTTCTCGGAGACGCCGACCGTCCACCAGCGGGCGCCGGTTCCATCGCGCGATTCGATCAGCACGCGGGTTATCGCCTCGGTGCCGCCATTGAGGATACGCACCTTGAAGTCGGCCAGTTCGAGGTCTTCGATCTCGCTCTGATACTTTCCGAGGTCCTTGCGCAGCGCCAAGTCGAGAGCGTTGACGGGCCCGTGACCTTCGGCGACCGACATACGTTCCTCGCCGTCGATCTCCACTTTCACGATCGCTTCCGACACGGTCTTGAGATTGCCGATCGCGTCGAAGCGACGCTCGACCATGCAGCGGAACGAGGTGACGTTGAAGAACTCCGGCACCGTATGCAGCGTCCGGCGCGCCAGAAGCTCGAAGCTCGCATCCGCGCCTTCATAGGCATAGCCTTGCGCCTCGCGCTCCTTGACGATCGCGATCAGCGTATCGAGCCGCATGTCGTCCTTGGGCACGTCGATGCCGCGCCGCTTCAGTTCGGTGATGAAGTTGGCCTTGCCGCCCTGGTCCGACACCATGACGCGGCGGCGGTTGCCTACCGATTCCGGCGGCACGTGTTCGTAAGTCTTCGGCTCCTTGACGATCGCCGAAGCGTGGATGCCCGCCTTGGTCGCGAAGGCAGACTGACCGACATAGGGCGCCTGCGGTTCGGGCGCGCGGTTGAGCAATTCGTCGAAATTGCGCGACAGGCGCGAGATGCCGGCAAGCGCCTCTTCCGATATTCCGGTTACGAAGCGCGCGGCGAAGGCCGGCTTCAGCACCAGCGTCGGGATGATCGAGATCAGGTTGGCATTGCCGCAGCGCTCGCCGATTCCGTTCAGCGTGCCCTGCACCTGCCGGACGCCGGCCTCGATCGCGGCGAGCGAATTGGCGACCGCCTGCCCCGTATCGTCATGCGCGTGGATGCCGAGATTTTCGCCCGGAATGCCCGCCGCGATCGCAGCAGCGACGATGGCGCGCACCTCGGAGGGCTGCGTGCCGCCATTGGTGTCGCACAGCACCACCCAGCGCGCGCCGGCATCGTAGGCAGTCTTCGCGCAGGCCAGCGCGTATTCCGGGTTCGCCTTGTAGCCGTCGAAGAAGTGCTCGCAATCGACCATCGCTTCCTTGCCGGCCGCTGTCGCCGCTTCGACGGAGGCACGGATGGCGTCTAGATTCTCCTCGTTGGTGCAGCCAAGCGCCACGCGCACATGGTAGTCCCAGCTTTTCGCCACGAAGCAGATCGCGTCGGACCTGGCCTGCACGAGTGCCGCAAGCCCGGGATCGTTCGACGCTGAGACGCCTGCGCGCTTGGTCATGCCGAAGGCGACGAACTTTGCCCGCTCTGTCCGCTTCTGCTGGAAGAACGCCGTGTCGGTCGGGTTCGCGCCCGGATAGCCGCCCTCGACATAGTCGATGCCGAACGCATCCAGCATGTTGGCGATGGCGATCTTGTCCTCGACCGAGAAGTCGATGCCCGGCGTCTGCTGGCCGTCGCGCAGCGTCGTGTCGAAGAGGTAGAGGCGTTGTCTGGTCACGAACTCTTCCCCGCAAACCTGTCTGTCGCGCGGATCAACTGGTCCAGGATCCCCGGCTCCGAGAAAGCATGCCCGGCTCCCTCGATCAGGTGGAAATCCGCGTCCGGCCATGCCTTGTGCAGCTGCCATGCGTATTTCGCAGGGCATGGCATGTCGTAGCGACCGTGCACGATGACGCCCGGAATGCCCTTGAGCTTGTGGGCATCGCGAATTAGCTGCCCCTCCTCCAGCCAGCCGGCATGGACGAAGTAATGGTTCTCGATGCGCGCGAAAGCTAGCGCAAAGTCGTCTTCGCCGAATTTGCCTGACGTTTCCGGCTCGGGCAGCAGCGTGATCGTCTCGCCTTCCCAGAGGCTCCAGGCGCGCGCCGCCTCGATCTGCGCCTTGCGGTCGTCACCGGTCAGCCGCTTGCGGTAGGCGGCCATCATGGCGCCGCGCTCGGCCTCGGGGATCGGCGCCTGGAAGCGCTCCCACTTGTCGGGAAACATCTCGGAGACGCCGAATTGATAGTACCAGTCGAGTTCGGCTTTCGTGAGCGTATAGATGCCGCGCAGGATCAGTTCGCTGACGCGCTCCGGATGCGTCTCGGCGTAGGCCAGAGCCAGCGTCGAGCCCCACGAACCGCCGAACACCTGCCACCTCTCGAAGCCCGCCATCTCGCGCAGCCTCTCGATGTCGGCGACCAGATGCCAGGTCGTGTTCGCGTCGAGATTGGCATGGGGCGTGGACCGTCCGCAGCCGCGCTGGTCGAACAGGATCACGTCATAAAGCTTCGGGTCGAAAACCCGCCGCTGTTTGGGCGAGATGCCGCCGCCCGGCCCGCCGTGCAAAAACACGGCAGGTTTCGCGCCCTTCGTGCCGACGCGTTCCCAGTAGATCGTGTGGCCATCGCCGACATCCAGCATGCCGCTGTCGAACGGCTCGATCTCGGGATACCAGCTTCTCAATTCGCTCATGGCTTGTCCTCGCCGCCCGTCGTTCCGTCCGCCGGCGGCCATTCTTCGGTGTCGTAGTCCGGGTGCTGATACGAGACGAGATCGACCAGGAACGGCGCATCGTCGAGGTCGTCCATCGTGTCGCGGGCGGGCAGCGCCGGCAGCGTGTCGACATAGGGCAACTTTGCCTCAACGCCGAACTGGATGGTCGGCGTAACCTCTTCCGGCGCGTCAAACGCGCCGATCGCCAGCGCCACCCCGTCCGGCCCCTCATAGGTCAACGGTGTGCCGCATTCGGCGCAGAAGCCGCGCTTGACGTGGGTGGACGACTGGTACCGTTTCGGCTCGCCGCGTGTCCAGCGCAGGCCGCCTTCAGGAGCTGTCACCAGCGGCGCGTAGAACGCCCCGAACGCCTTCTGGCACATGCGGCAGTGGCAGATGGAGGCGGTACCGAGCGCGCCCTCCACATGGAAGCGCACCGCGCCGCACTGGCACCCGCCGGCATAGACGGGCCTGTTATCGAGGCTCATCGCGCCCTCCCGAACTGAGTCACCGTCCGGCCGTAACCCATTGGTTTTCCTTACTCAGGCTTGTGGCAGACCGCTTCGACATTGTTGCCGTCGGGATCAAGCACGAAGGCTCCGTAATAGTCGGGATGGTAGTGAGGGCGCAGGCCCGGCTTGCCGTTGTCGCGGTCACCCGCGCCCATCGCCGCGGTGTAGAAAGCGTCGACTTCTGCGCGGTTATTGGCCGTAAAGGCGATATGCCGGCCGGGACCCGGCTCGCCGCCTTCGCGCAGCCACCAGACCGGCTTCTCGCGGCCATAGCCACCTACGTTCTGGCCGCTTGTAAACTCCTTCGGCACTGTCATCATCAGCGTCGCGCCGAGCGCCCCCAGCGCGGCGTCATAGAACGCCTTCGACTTTTCCCAGTCCGATACAAAACAGCCTGTATGGTCGATCACCGCTTCACCTCCCATGTGGTCACGCGTTCGCCCGTTGCCGGGTCCTTGCCGTCCTTGAGCTGGATGCCCTGCGCCAGAAGCTCATCGCGGATGCGGTCGGCCTCGGCCCAGTTTTTGTGGGCGATAAAGGCGAGGCGCTGAGCAACAAACTTGGGCACATCGACATCCGTTTCCAGTTCGGAAAGATCGAGACCGATCAGACCGGCGGCCGCAAGCAGAGCCGAAGGCTGCAGGTCGCCAGAGTTCATCAGCCGCAGATACTCGGCCATATCGAGATCGTCGCCAAGGGCTGCCAGAAAAGTGCCATCGACCGCATCGGCGGTCGCGCCCGCTGCTTTCCTTCGCCATTTCGCAAGGAGGTTCTCAGCTTCCTCCAGCTTCCGTACCGAAAAATCGATCGGCTCACGATAATGCGTCATCAGCATCGCCAGACGCAGCACTTCGCCCGGCCATTTGCGTCCGCCGAACGTCTCCGTGTTCAGCAACTCGTTGATCGTGACGAAATTGCCCTCGGACTTCGACATCTTGCGGCCTTCGACCTGCAGGAAGCCGTTGTGCATCCAGATGTTGGCCATGCGCTCGGTGCCGAAGGCGCAGCAGGACTGGGCGATCTCGTTCTCGTGGTGCGGGAAGACGAGGTCGATGCCGCCGCCGTGGATGTCGAAGACGTTCTTCTCAGGGTCGTCGCATTGCAGCCCGCCGCCGAAGGGTTCCAGCAGCTTGGCCATCGACATGGCCGAGCATTCGATGTGCCAGCCAGGCCGACCCAGACCATCGATCCCGGCGGGCGACGGCCAGCCCGGCTCGCCGTCCTTCGACGGCTTCCAGAGCACGAAATCCATCTCATCCTCCTTGTAGGAGGCGACGTCGACGCGCGCGCCGGCCAGCATCTCGTCCAGCGAGCGTTTCGCCAGCGCGCCGTAGCGCGGCGACTTTACGCGCGCTGCCATGCGCTTGGGCGAAAACAGCACATGGCCTTCCGCCACATAGGCGACCCCAAGCTTCACCAGCCGATCGATCATCGCCCGCATGCCGTCGATATGCTCGGTGGCGCGCGGCTGGAACGTCGGCACCAGGCAACCCAGCGCCTTCACGTCAGCCTGGAACTGTGCGTTGGTGGCTTCCGTGACCATGCGGATAGCCTCGTTCAGCGGCAGGCCGGGAAAGTCGCGGGCGGCGCGCGCGTTGATCTTGTCGTCCACGTCCGTGATGTTGCGGACATAGGTGACGCGGTCTTCGCCGTAGATGTGACGCAGCAGCCGAAACAGCACGTCGAAGACGATCACCGGCCGCGCATTGCCGATATGGGCGAAGTCATAGACCGTCGGCCCGCAGACATACATGCGTACGTTTTCGCTATCGATGGGAACAAAGTCCTCCTTCGTGCGCGTCAGCGTGTTGTAGAGCCGCAAGCCCTTGCCGTTTCCAGACATATTCCACCCCTGCCTGCCGGCCAGGGCGTTTTTTCATCTCTTTGAAGAAGGCGAAAACGTCCGGACCAGCGCTGGCGCTAGCCAATAATGCAAATGCCGCAAATGGCAAAAGACGTTTTCATGGCTGCGCTTATGCCGCCGAGGCGGGCTTCCCGTCAAGCGTAACCCGCTCAAAAGGCTTCCAATTTGTAACCGCGCGGCAACACTTGCGGCAAAAGGCGGATACATGACGCTTTTACTACGGTGTTGCAGTTTGGACTCAGTGTAAATGCGAAGCGCTGGGAAAAGCCGGACAAGTAAGATTCTATTAAATATGTCCGGACATCACTTTAGGGAGAAGGCGGGAAATCGCGCAGAGGGTCACGATTTGGTCCCATTCGGACACCATCTGCAAAGCTCGCAAGCAACGATCATGACCTCAGGGAAGAGAGAAGAAATGTTACCGAAGAAGAGCGAAGCCGTAAAAGCGCCTGCCAAGGCGACCCCGGCTCTCGCGAACCAGTATCGCGCCATCGGCCCGGCCGCAGTCGTCGCCGCGCTGATCTGCGCGCCGAAGAAGAAGGCTGCCAAGCCTGCCTGAAAGGGTGACGGCGCCGCGTTGGCTGACTCCGCCGCGCACTTGGCCGATCACTGCACCGACTGACGCTAGAAAAGCGTAAGCTGTCCGGCATCGCCGGGCTTTTGCTTTTCTGGCAGTGGCCTCTGTGGAGCCGCCGGCTGGTCCAGTTCGGCCCTCTCCTGCAAATCGGGCCCGGCGTTGGCCGCATTGTTCACCTTGTCGGACACCGGGATCGCCTCGAAGAATCCCTCCTCCGGCGACCGCATCAAATGCGCCACGTCGCGCGGCTCCTGCGTCCGGCAATCGAGCCACTGGTCGAAATCCTGCGGCTGAATCACGACGGGCATGCGGTCGTGGATATGCGCGATGTCGCGGCTCGCCGCCGTGGTCAGGATCGCGGCGGTATCGATCTCCGAGCCGCCGGGCTCTGCATAGGTTTCCAAGAGTCCGCCGAAGGCGACGATGCCGCAATGGCGTGGGCGCACCCAATAGGGCTGCGCGCGCTTGCCGACGCCGTCGCGACGCCACTCGTAGAAACCCGAGGCCGGCACCAACACGCGCCGGTGGCGCATCGCCGCCTTGAACGACGCCTTTTCCGCCGCAGTCTCGGAGCGGGCATTGATGTTGAGCGGCATGTCTTCCAGGTTCTTCGCCCAGGCGGGTGTGAGCCCCCAGCGCGCCAGCATGGCCCGCCTGTCCGGCAGATTGGAGCCGGGCTCGCGCCCACGTCCCGCGATGACTAGCAGGATTGGCTGCGTCGGCGCGATGTTGTAGCGCGCCGGAAAGTCCTCCACGCCGAGCAGCGCGAAGGACTCCGCCAGTTCCTCTGGACTGGCCGTCAGCGAAAAGCGTCCGCACATTTTGCTTGCTGCCGTCGAATCGGATTCACAAAGTGGCGGTTCGACGCAAAACCGGCAAGGATGGGCGGTGGATAACGATCAATGCGCATGAAACCGGTCCTCCCCGCCGTTTCCGTCGCCATACGACGCGAGCACCGTCTGCTGCTCGTCCGGCGCGGCAGGCCGCCTTCCTTCGGGTTCTACGCCTTCCCGGGAGGGCGCGTGGAGGCCGGCGAGACGCTGGAAGACGCCGCAAGGCGCGAACTGGCCGAGGAAACCGGCCTTTACGTCGGCGCGCTGTCTCCGCTCGTGCTGGTTCGGGCTGTGGGTGATGAGTTCGACTATGACCTGCAGGTCTTCTTCGGCCATCACGTCGGCGGCGAGCCCGTCGCCAATGACGACGCCGCCGAGGCCGCGTTCTTCACCCTTGCCGAAATGGAAACGCTGCCGATCCTCGCCGATGTACTGGAGGTTGGACGAGATTTGCTGGCCGAGGTGTAGGCTTTTCCATATTAGCCAATCTGGCTAATATGGTTTCATGAAAACGATTGCTGCTACCGAAGCCAAGAACCGCTTTGGCGAACTGATCGATATGGCTCAGGCGGGACCTGTACGCGTGCAAAGGCAGGGCCGCGACGTTGCGGTCGTGCTGTCGCCAGAGGAATTCCGCCGCCTCTCCGAAGCCGCCAGCGGCAGGGTCAGCCCCGCAGTCGAGAGGCTTCACGCAGAGAGCGCGAAGCGCTGGGCTAGGATCTACGAAGCGCTGGCGAAGTAGGTGGAATACCTCACGCTCGACGACGCGCTTTATATCCATGCCGAGCAGTTGCGCCTGTTTGGCGGCGCGAAAGGGGTGCGCGACCACGGCCTGATCGAGTCCGCACTTCTGCGACCGCAGACCGGCTATTATGCCGACCTGATCGAACAAGCCGCCGCGCTTTGGGAAAGCCTTGCGATGAACCATGGCTTCGTGGACGGCAAGAAGCGTGTCGCCTTTGCCTGCATCGACATCTTCCTAGGGCTAAACCGGGCCCGGTTGGATGTTGATCCTGATGCCGTGATCGCCTTCATCTACCGCCATCTCGAGGCCGGCACTTTCCGGAAGCCGGTCCTCGAAGAATTGCTACGCGCGCATGTGAGCATGTGAGGTGCGCGCGCGTCGCCGCGGCATTCGATGTGCCCTGCTGCCGAAGGCAAAAAGAAACCGCCTTGCGGCGGCCAAATTGTTTCGCCACAAGGGCCGCATGCAGCGGGCATCCAGATTTTTCGCCGTCACGGTCCTGATCGCGCCCTTGGCGTTTGCGCGTCCGGCTGCGGCTATCGACGCGCCCTACGAGGCCGGGCTGCTGCGGATTGCCGAGGTCATGGGCTCCCTGCATTTCCTGCGCAATCTTTGCGGTGACAAGGGCGACCAGTGGCGCCAGACAATGGAACGGCTGCTTGCCGCCGAAAACCCCGATGCGGAAAGGCGCGCGCGCTTCATCGCCAGCTTCAACCGGGGCTATCGCTCCTTCGAGGGCACCTACGCCAGGTGCACGGCCTCCGCGACCGAGGCGATTTCACGCTATACCGTGGAAGGCGAGAACCTCGCCCGCGACCTCGCCTCCCGTTACGGCAATTAAGATAGCATTAACTTTTCGGCCACGCCGTGCGTACATAGCCGTTTCGCTGTGCTAGGAAACTTAACGGGACATTAAAGGGACAGGTCAAGTTGGACCGATCGATCGGTACAGTGGCCTGCAGAAGGTGGAACAGGACATGGCACAAGGCTTTAACGACCTCGACGCACTCGTCAGGGAAGAAAAGCGGCTGACTGCTGTCGAGAATCACAGCGCGGCATGGGCGGAAGGCCTTTCCGCGGGGATCGAGCCGGAAATCATCGCCGAGGCTGCCCTCACCACGGCACTTGGCGAGTTGCTTCGTTCGAGTGGAGAACCCGCGGTGCTCGGCCTGATCGAGCGCATGCGCGACCGCATCGTCGCCGGAGAGTTCGTGCCGGAGCATTCGCGGCATTGAAATCCTGAACAGCCAACTCCCGGCCGCGGAGGAGGCCGGACCGGGAATGGTCGAGGAAATTTGATGGACGTCAGGACGAAACCAGCGGAACGATTGTCTTCTCTCGGCGGACGTCTAGCTGTCCTGTTTGCTGTGTCGTGCCTCTCTGGCCCGGTCGCGCTCTTTTCCTCACCAGCGGCCGCGCTGAGCGAGATCAATCGTGAAGACCTGCCTCCGCCAGAAGGCACGGAGGCGGCACCCGGGACGATAGTCCCCGATGGCACTGCGCCCAGCCTGCCCTCTCCCGAGGCACCGGCTGAGGCGGCTCCTCAGGAACCGGCGACTGATCGCAACGGCATTGCAAGGCCCGACGTGGACGAAGAAGGGCCGCTGCCCGAAGTCATCTACAATCTCGACCGTTTACCTGAGCCCGTCCGGCGCATGCACGACCGCATCGTCGAGGCAGCCAAAAGCGGCGACATCGAGAAGCTGCGCCCGCTGCTCGGACTTGGCGACAGCAAGACCCTGCTCTCCTTTGGCGACTCGGAGGGCGACCCCGTCCAGATCCTCAAGGGGAATTCCGGCGACGAGGAAGGGCAGGAAATCCTCGCCATCCTCGAAGAGGTTCTGAATGCCGGCTTCGTTCAACTTGAGCCTGGTACGCCGAACGAAATCTACGTCTGGCCCTATTTCTTCGGCATTCCGCTCGACAAGCTCGATGCCCGCCAGCGCGTGGAACTGTTCAAGATCGTAACAGCGGGCGACCTCGACGACATGAAACAGTTCGGCGCCTACATCTTCTACCGCGCCGGCATCACGCCCGAGGGGGAATGGGCTTTCTTCGTCGCCGGCGAATAGGCGTTAGAGCGGTTCTGCTTTTCGTTGAATCTCAGACACGCTCTATGTTGTTGTTTTACGCAATTCCGGACGGAAAACCGCTACGCACTTTTCCTGGAATTGCTCTAGCGGGGCAAGGCCTCGGAGAATTCGACCGGCCGGCCCTGCCCTTTCGTGACAATCTCGCCGTCCCACATGATGCGGTTGCCGCGTGCGATCGTGCCGACCGGCCAGCCTGTCACCTTCTTGCCGTCATAGGGCGTCCAACCGGCCTTGGAGCCCTGCTGCGCATTGGTGATGGTCTCGCTGCGCTTCATGTCGACGATGGTGAAATCCGCGTCATAACCGGCCGCGATCCGCCCCTTACGTGCGATGCCAAAGATCCGGTTCGGGCCATGGCTGGACAGGTCGACGAAGCGCTCCAGCGTCAGCCGCCCGGCGTTCACATGGTCGAGCATGATCGGCACCAGCGTCTGCACACCCGTCATGCCGGACGGCGAAGACGGATAGGTTTTTTGCTTCTCCTCCAGCGTATGCGGCGCGTGATCGGAACCCAGCACGTCCACAACGCCCTGCGAAATGCCGTGCCACACTCCTTCGCGGTGGCGCTGGTCGCGCACTGGGGGGTTCATCTGCAACAGCGTACCCAGCTTCGCGTAATCGTCCGCCGACATGGTCAGGTGATGCGGCGTCGCCTCGCAGGTCGCAACATCCTTCTGGCCCTCGAGGAAGGTGATTTCCTCAGCCGTCGAGATGTGCAGCACATGGATGCGCGCCCGCGCGCTGCGGGCAATCCGCACAAGACGTTCGGTGCACTGCAGCGCCGCGATCTCGTCGCGCCATATTGGATGCGACGAAGGATCGCCCGGCACCCGTTCTCCCAGGCGCTCGCGCAGGCGGAACTCGTCTTCCGAATGGAAGGCCGCCCTGCGGCGCGTGTTGCGCAGGATGGAGGCGACGCCTTCATCGTCCTCCACCAGCAGGTCGCCGGTCGAGGATCCCATAAACACCTTTATGCCTGCCGCTCCCGGCAGGCGTTCGAGTTCGCCGACGTCCTTGGCGTTTTCGCGCGTGCCGCCGACCCAGAAGGCGAAATCGCAATGCATCCGGCCAGTCGCGCGACCGACCTTGTCGGCCAGCGCCGCTTCGGTCGAGGTCAGTGGGTTGGTGTTAGGCATTTCGAACACGGCAGTCACGCCGCCCAGCACCGCGGCGCGAGATCCCGTTTCCAGATCTTCCTTGTGCTCCAGTCCCGGCTCGCGGAAATGCACCTGACTGTCGATGACGCCGGGAAGGACATGCAGGCCCCGACAGTCGATCGTCTTGCCGGCGGAAGCCTGCGCCAGATCACCGATGGCGGCAATGCGCCCGTCGCGGACGCCGACGTCGCGGACGCCCTGCCCGTCATGGTTGACGACCGTGCCGCCTGTCAGGATGAGGTCGTAGGTCGCCGTCATAACGTCTCGCCGCTCTTGTCGCCTTGCCCGCTGCGGCTTACGTAATGGCCGCTCCCTTTGCAAGATCAGGTGCCCTTCTCTTCATGCCGTCGACCCGCCTCGAAGATCGCGCGATCGTCTCCGTTTCCGGCCCGGATGCGGAGAATTTTCTGCAGAATATCATCACCGCTGACCTCGACGCGCTGAAACCGGGCGAGGCAAAACCCTCGGCGCTGCTGACGCCGCAGGGCAAGATCCTGTTCGATTTCCTCGTTTCGCGAAATGGCGCTGACGGCATCAAGCTCGATTGCCGCGCCGACATCGCTGACGATTTCGTACGCCGCCTCACGCTCTACAAGCTGCGGGCGAAAGTCGAAATTTCCAAGCAGGATGAATCGCTTGTCACGGTTTCGTGGGGTGATGATTCATCTGCTTCACAAACTGATTCAGGCTGGCTTCGCGACAGCCGCTTTCCGGACGACGCGCCGGCATGGCGATCATATGGCGCTGGGGCCGCGACCGACGATCCCGAGGCTTGGCAATCTTTCCGCATTGCCAACGGCGTCGCCGAGAGTGGCCGGGACTATGCGCTTGGTGACGCTTTCCCGCACGATGTCCTGCTCGACCAGAATGGCGGCGTCGGCTTCCGCAAGGGGTGCTATGTTGGCCAGGAGGTGGTGTCGCGGATGCAGCATCGCGGCACCGCGCGACGGCGTGTCCTCATCGTTTCGAGCGATAACCTTCCAACCGCCGGAACCGAAATCGTGGCCAACGGCAAGCCGGTCGGCGCTCTCGGCTCGACCGCCGGATCGGTGGGACTGGCGATCCTGCGCATAGACCGGGTCAAGGACGCGCTGGACTCGGGCGTGGCCATCATGGCGGGCGGTTCGGATATATCGGTCGCCATACCCGGCTGGGCGAAATTCACCTATCCCGAGCAAGCTTCCAGCGAGGAGGCCTAGTGTCCGCCGATCGGGTGGGCGCTCCGCCGCGAGCTTGGCAGCGTATGCTGTCTGGCCGCCGGCTCGACCTGCTCGACCCGTCGCCCCTCGACGTCGAGATCGCCGACATCGCACATGGGCTGGCGCGCGTCGCCCGGTGGAATGGCCAGACATCAGGCGATCATGCCTTCTCCGTGGCTCAGCACTCCTTGCTCGTCGAGGACATCTTCTCGATGATCCAGCCGGGCGCCCTTCCCGACGCGCGGCTTACGGCATTGCTGCACGATGCGCCGGAATATGTCATCGGCGACATGATCTCGCCCTTCAAGTCGGCCGTTGGCGGCGGCTACAAGGCAGTGGAGCATCGACTCCAGCGGGCCATCCATCTGCGCTTCGGTCTGCCTCCGGAGTCAGACGAGAAATTGAAGCGCGAGATCAAGCGCGCAGACCAGATCGCTGCCTATTTCGAGGCGACGATGCTTGCCGGGTTTTCCGTTACCGAGGCCACACAGTTCTTCGGGAGGCCACGCGGTATCTCGCCCGACTGTTTCGATCTAGCCTGCAAGCCGGCCAAGGGCATACAGGAGTCGTTTCTCAAGCGCTTCGCTTCGATCGAGAAGCTGCGCCACGGCTGAAAGCTCAGGCCGAGCCCAGAACCTCGCCGACCCTGGATGGTGGCCGCATGCCAAGCGGCATTTTCGTCGCGACCCCGTCCGCGACCTGCAGGACATTGTCGTAGAAAGACGCACCGGAAACCGACCGTGGCGGAACGGCATCATGCATAACGCTGATGACCGTGATGCCGGAACAGTTGTCTTTGATGGCCTGATGAAAGGCGACCTTGGAATCCGGGTCCAGCGCGCCGGTCGCCTCGTCGAGGAACAGGAGACCGGGCTGCTGCAGAAGGATTCGTGCGCAGATCAGCTTCTGCTTCTGGCCGCCGGAGAGAACCTGATCCCAGACGCCATCGTCGCGCGATTCGCGGTCCAGATATTCGATCAGTTCGCCTAGTCCGGCCTTGAACAGCGCGGCGGCGACCTGCGTCTCGGAGTACTGGTCGGCATCGTCTGGCAGGCAGACGAGTTCCCTCAGCGTCAGACGCGGCAGCTTCACGTCCTGCGCTGCGTAGAACGTCCTCAGCCCCTCAGGGAACACGATGTCTCCCCTGCCATGTGGCCACAGTCCGTTGATCGCCTTGATGAGCGAACTCTTGCCGCTGCCGGACTCCCCCTGCACGTAGGTCCAGTCGCCGCGCCGGAAGCGCACGTTGCGGATGGTCAGGAAGGGCTTCTGGTCGTCGCCCTGATGCATCAGGGCGAGGTTGCGAATGGTCAGACCGAAAACCGGATTCTGGACGCCATAGCGGAAGTCGTGACGCCCAGTACGCCGATAGAAGTCCGCCGGCTGCTGCACATCCTCGATCGCGCTGGCAAGTCCGGAGACGCGGGCGGCGTTGGCTTTCAGCGTCGCGATCGCCGGCATGACATCGATGAACCACGAGCATTGCACGATGAGCGAATTCACCAGTTCAGCGCCGGTCACGTAGCTCTTGAGGCTGATCCTGTCGTTCATGTAGGGCACCAGCCCCGGCAGATAGGCGACCACGCGGGCGGCGAGGAAATTGTAGACCCGCTCGAACGAGGCGTAGGCCGTATTGATCCAGTTCAGCTTTGCCCAGGTTCGATCGATGTCGGTGTAGAGCCTCGAATGCATGCGCTTCTGCGCATCTTCACCGCGCGCGGCGGAGATGTGGAAACTGCGCCGAAGCAATGTCGTCAGTTCGGCGCGATAGGAGCCCTCGAACCGCTGCATGGCGTCGGTCAGGCGCTCGAGCACCCTGCCCATCTTCAGCGCAAACCACGTGTTGAGCGGCACATAGATGGCAACCGCTGCAAAGGCCAGCACCGCGGCGCCATAGGTGCCGAGGAACTCCAGCCCGTCCACCATTGTCGATTCCTCGATCAGCTTCTGGCCGACGAAGAAGAGCGAGGTGGCGACGCCGATGATGCCCATGGCGAGGCCAATCGCCCCGCCGGTCATGCCCTTGATCGATTCCTGCACGCGCTGGTCGATGTTGTCAGGCGGCTCGACCCGTGCACCGTCATTGTCGCGACTGGCGTTCTGCAGATGGAAATGCGTGTGGTTCTGGTCGAGAAGGGCCTCGTTGAACCTGCCGTTCAGCCAACCGCGCCACTTCCGATGCAGCGTCGTAGAGAACAGATGCCGCATTCCGATGATGCCAACATCCTTGAACACGACGAGGAAGATGAGGACGCCGGCGCTGGTCAGCAGATAAGCGAACGGCTCGACATTCTCGGGATCATGGAACTTGGCGATCGAGTTGACCAGTTCGCCGGATGCCTCGGCCATCCACACGCTGGTCTTGCTGGCGGCAGCAGTAAAAAGCGCGATGACAGCCGTCAGCGTCCACGCCTCCTTCCACCGTTCCGAGAACCAGTAGGCTCTCATCAGACCCCAGAAGGTCCGCATCGAGGAAACAGGTGTCAGTTGCGGCGCCTCAGCCTTGCCGCGCTGCTTCGTGCCTGGCCAATGCGGCCAAGGCATCATCCCGCTCTTCCGTAGTTCGTTCCCAACCCTATGCCCCTTTTTGGTCGCCAAGATACCACGATTCGAGGCCCTTCAAACCAATTGTCGGACAAGTGGCCGTTTACCGTGGGTTATGCCAGCATGGCTGACCGATTTATCCGGCTTACTATCACACTGATTTTGAATATTTTTTGACAGTGAGCGGGAAAGATGTCGCCATAGCCTGCAATCGTGCGGCTTACCGACCGGGACGCTCCAGCCGGTCAAGAAACCACTGCGTCAGGCGGACCCAGACTTCGTCCTTCTCACCCGAATCCTCCCAACCGTGATCGAGGTTCGGATTGTCGTTGACCTCGATGACGAAGACCCCATCCTTGGTCTCCTTGAGATCTACGCCATACAGGCCATCACCGATACAGCACGCGGCCCTGACGGCCGTTTCTACCACAAGAGGCGGAGTCTCCTTCAAAGTGAAGGTCTTGATGCCACCCTGCTGCGGCTTCCCGGCACGGTCGTGGTTGACGATCTGCCAGTGCTTCTTCGCCATCAGGTAGTGAACCGCGAAGAGCGGCTGCCCTCCCAGCACGCCGACGCGCCAGTCATACTCGGTAGGGATGTATTTCTGCGCGATCAGTAGGTCCGAATCCTCCAGCCATGTTGTCGCCAGCCGCTTCAACTCGTCGGGTGAAGCGACCTTCTTGACGCCCTTGGAAAAGGAGCTATCCGGAATCTTCAGGACTAGGGGAAATCCAAGCGTATCGGCAGCAAGCTCGAAATCCGCCGGGCTGGCGATCATGATTGTCGGCGGCACCGGCACCTTGTTGTGGGCCATCAGTTCGTTGAGATAGACCTTGTTTGTGCAGCGGATCATCGACAGCGGATCATCGATGACAGGCATACCTTCCTGCTGCGCCCGGCGCGCGAAACGGTAGGTGTGGTTGGAGATCGACGTCGTCTCGCGGATGAACAGCGCGTCGTAATTGGCGAGCTTCGCCAGATCCTTCCGTGTAATCGGCTCGACCTCGACGCCCATTTTCTCCGCGATCTTCGACCAATAGCGCAGCGACGATATCTCGGAGGGCGCCAGTTCTTCGTTGGGATCGACGAGCGTTGCGAAGGTATAGCGCGACGGCGTGCGCGCCTTGCTGTCGCGCCACTCGCGACTGGTGTAGGCATCGAGCCCCGCCAAGAACCGCTTCCGCTCTTCCGGCTCCAGCCTGTTCACCGGCAGGAACCCGATCTTGCGGATCGACGCCCATTCCGCGCTGTCGCGGATCGACACTTCCAGCGAAGGCGCGCGGAACCAGTCGAACAGCAGTTTCGCAAAGCGGTCCCAGGCTTTCGACGGCCCGTTGCCGAAGAAGAAGGACGCCTTTGCCGGGAACGTGCCGCCGAGTTCCTTGCGGCACTTGTTCATCGCCAGTTCCAGCTCGGGCAGCGCGTTCTCGTAGAGCTTCGGCTCAGACAGGTCGATGATCGTCTCGACGGTCGGGATGACCCGGTGGCCGCGCGAGCTTGCCAGCAGCGAGGCGTAATACCCCCGGCTCTGGTAGCCGTAGCTGTTCGACAGGTTGATGACCTTCGGCCGCTGCCCGCGGAAAAGCGCGGGATGCGCGAGATAGTCCCGGTTTGTGATGATCTTGTGCGGTGTTTCGACCTGGTCGAGGTCGCTCTGTCTGCCCGTCAGGATTACCCAGGTCATGGCTGCTCGCGCTTTCCGAGAATGATTGCCGCGCGCAGGACGTCCTTGCCGAACTGCGCCATGTTCATGAAGATCGCGTAGGGTACCGGAATGTTCGCGGCGTCCGCCGCCGTCTCCTGCCGGTCGTCCTCCACCCAGGGGTCGTGGATCATGATGTGTTCGCCGTCGTCGCCGATGGCCAGCACCCAGTGCGGGACCTTCTTCCCAAACATCAGGAACCCGCTGATCAGCACCAGCACGAGCTTGCCGTCGGCAAGGGCTGCGCGAATGTCGTCAATGACGAAGGGCGAGTAGGTGACAGGAATGCCATAGTCCTTCGCCCGTACCCGGAAATCCGCCTGCGCGAGTTCCATCACGCGGCGCTTCTCCGCGCTGCGCACCGACTGCAGGAACAACGCGCCGTGGAAGGACACTCGTATCTCCGCCGAAAGCCCGGCCTCGTAGGCGGCGACCGCCAGGCCGAAGGGCTCGCATCCACCCGGCCCCGACATCATGAAGATGGTCGTCGCCTCACGCCACAGCCTGATCTCGCGGACCGGGTCCGGCACGAAGCCTCGGTCGAAGTTCCCGATCGCCATCATGAGACAGCACGGGCCGCAGGTGAAGTCGCAGGTCTGCTGGTAGAATGGCACGGAGGTTTTCACCGGCACGTCGCCGCGCAATACCTTCTCGTAGCGAAGCGCCGTCGCCCCGTCCTCGTAGTAGTCCGGCTCGCTGCCAATGCTGCGATAACCGCTCGCCTCGTAGATGCGGATGGCGCGGGCGTTGTCTTCCCGCACCTCCAGCCGCAGTAACATCCGACCATGCTCGAACGCGGTGTCCTCGGCAGCTTCGAGCAGCTGGCGTCCGACGCCATGCCCCGAAATATCCGCTGCAGTGGCAATCGAATAAAGCCGCGCCACGCCGCTGCCCTTGCGAAAAAGCACCATGGCATAGCCCGCGATGCGTCCGTCGACTTCGGCCAGCAGGGTTTCGGCCGTACTGCGCTCGATCAACTGGCGGAAGGAACGGCGCGATATTCGGTCGGTAGTAAAGACGGCCATCTCGATCGCATCGAGCGCGTCGACGTCACTCGCGCGAGCCGGACGAATTTCGGCAGCCATGCGGAACCGGGAGCCTCGTGAATGAGGGAGAAATCGGCCTGGTGAACTGACGCGGCCCCGCACAGACGACGCAAGGGCACAACCATCGCGCTATCGCTCCGCGAATTGGGCTGAATTGTGGCGTCTGTCACACGGTGCCTGCCGCTCTGAAGTGGCCCAGCCGATCAACGGTTTTGATGCAATCCATGCGTTCAATTCATTTTGCGAGACGTTCCTTCTCGGGTAATATTCGGACACTTCTGGAGATTTCCCGACATGGCCGTACAGTCCACAGCCTCGACCTCCGCGGCGGCGAAAAGCGTTCCGTGGCTGATCATCATTTGCGGGTGCATCATCGCGGCGCTGACCTTCGGGCCGCGCTCCGCGATGGGTTTCTTCCAGCTTCCGATGCTGGCCGAAAAAGGCTGGGACCGCACCACTTTCGGCCTGGCCATGGCCTTGCAGAACCTGTTCTGGGGTCTCGGGCTGCCGATCTTTGGGGCTATCGCCGACCGCTATGGCACGTGGCGCGTCCTGGCGCTTGGCGGCATCATCTACGCTGCGGGCCTCTACCTGATGGCAGTGGCCGACAGCCCCACCATGTTACACATCGGCGGTGGCGTGCTGGTCGGCCTCGGCGTGGCGGCTGGCTCGTTCTCCATCGTGCTGGCCGCATTCGCGCGCCATACGCCTCCCGAGAAGCGCTCGATCATCTTCGGCATCGGCACGGCGGCGGGATCGGCCGGCATGTTCCTTTTCGCTCCCATCAGCCAAGGGTTGATCGACGCCTATGGCTGGTCTGACAGCCTGATCATCATGGCGGTCATGATGCTGGCGATTCCCGTGCTGGCGGCGCCGCTACGCGGCAGTTCACACAGCGCCCAGGCCGCGCTGCAAGCGGCGCAGCAGACGGTCGGCCAGGCGCTGAGCGAGGCAATGGCCCATCGCAGCTATGTGCTGCTCGTCTCGGGCTTTTTCGTGTGCGGCTTCCAGGTCGCGTTCATCACCGCCCACTTCCCCGCCTATATCGGGGACCTCGGCATTGAGGCCCGCTACGCGGTGATCGCGCTGGCGCTGATCGGCTTCTTCAACATCATCGGCTCGCTTGGTGCCGGCTTCATCGGCCAGCACTATTCCAAGCCGCATTTTCTCGCCTGGATCTATCTCGGCCGCTCGGCTCTCGTGACGGCCTTCCTGCTCCTGCCGCAAACGCCGACGACCGTCATCATCTTCGCCATCCTGATGGGCCTTCTGTGGCTCTCTACCGTACCGCCGACCAACGGCCTCGTCGCCATCATGTTCGGTACGCGCCATCTTGGCATGCTGGGCGGCATCGTCTTCCTGTCGCACCAGATCGGCTCGTTCCTCGGCGTCTGGCTCGGCGGCTATCTCTACGACCACTTCGGCAGCTATAATCCGGTGTGGTGGCTCGGCGTGGCGCTCGGCGTCTTCGCCGCCATCGTCCACTGGCCGATCCAGGAGAAGCCGGTCGACCGGCTTCGCCTCGCGCCTGCCGAATGATCTATGACGGGGCCGCGTCCGCTTTTGCGGCCCTTGCGAGAAGCTTCTGGTAGAACAGGCCGATGCCTATCAGCACCGCGCCGAGGCCGATGAAGGACAGTGCCCTGAGCACGCCTTCCAGTTCCGACATGTCAAAGATGAACACCTTCGCCACCGCGATGGCGATCAGCACGCCGGAAGCGATGCGCAGCAACTGCGACCGCAGCCACACGCCGGCGATCAGCAGGCCGACACCCATGGCAAGCCACAGCGCCGAATAGGAATAGGTTTCCAGCTGGCTCATGCCTGACCACAGGGCGATGTGTTCCCCGTGGAACAGCCTGCGGACTGAGAGCGTCGCATAGGCGAAGGCCAGCACCGCCGCCAGCAGGCCCAGCATGGCGGAGTACCATTTCGGGCGCTTGCCGCGTGAATAGAGCGCCAGCGCAGCTGCCGCGATGGCTGGCAGCAGGTAGGCCAGGAACAGCAGGTTGAAGACCGGAATGCGGCCCGTCGACTCGTCGGTGAACAGCGGGTTCAGCCAGAGGAAATGCTGGCCGATCACGAAAGCGACCGACATGACGCCGGCCGCCAGCGAGCCTATGCGCAGCACAGAACTCGGCGAGCGCATATCCAGCGCCACGAGGATGCCGCCTGCTCCGAGC
The DNA here is from genome assembly GCF_040081925.1 of Mesorhizobium quangtriensis. Classification (NCBI taxonomy): domain Bacteria; kingdom Pseudomonadati; phylum Pseudomonadota; class Alphaproteobacteria; order Hyphomicrobiales; family Phyllobacteriaceae; genus Mesorhizobium; species Mesorhizobium quangtriensis. The sequence goes on along the minus strand of NZ_JBEBMF010000003.1, from coordinate 103,759 downwards.
GCGATCAGCGTGTAGCTCGCCTGTTCGGCGAGCGTCGGCGCGGCTGTGTTGATAACGCCGCCATTCAAGGCGTGGCGCACCAGCATCGCGACGGTGAGCAAGGCAAGGAGTGATGCCGCCGCTTCCATGACCAGTCTTGGACGGCCGACCGTGGTGCGCGCCAGTTGCCAGGCCGCGAAGGCGAATGCCAACGCGGGAATGCCGTAGCCCGGCAGAAGCGCGTTGAAGACTGGCGTCTTGCCGAGGTCGAACGCGCCAACGATCGTCGGGTCGAAGGCGATGCGGCCGACCGTGACAACGACCGCGCCGACCGACAGCCAGCCGAGCATGGGATAGCTTCTCCAGCGCGTCGCAACAGCCGGCACAGCAGCAAGTGCGCCGACGAGAATTGTCGTCCACAGCGGCCCGAACGCCATGTGGAGGAACAGGACTGCGGCGATGCCCGCGCCGACAAGCGCAAAAGAAACCGCGAGGCCACCTTGCAGAACGGGGTCTTCGCGCCGGGCAATCGCCTCGGTTCCCGCCACGAATATTGCGGTCAGTACCAATGCCGCCACGGCATAGGTGAGATCTCGATCCAGATTGCCGAACGAGGCCCAGAGCGAGGCCAGCAGCACCAGCGGAACCAGCGTTCCCCATCCGGACCAGACGGCAGCCCGCACCGGCGCGGCCGCGACGCTTCGCCACGCGCTCCAGTAGCCATCGACGAGGAAGATGATCGCAAGAACGATACCGGCAGGAAGCAGGGTAGCTGCGAATGGCGACACCTGGAAACCGTCGACCGTCAACTCGCCACCCGAAAAGCCGAAGCCAAATGTCCCGGTCAGCTCCGCCTGCGCATAGACGACCGCCGTCGCCAGTCCGGCGGCATGGACAAGCGCCAGCGCCGTGGGCCGGTAGAAGGCCACCAGCAGCATGGCGAAGATCAGCAACGCGCCATAGGCGACGCTGCCGAGCGCCTGGAAGTCGGGGGTCGCCAAAAGGATCGCGGCCGTCAGCGCCACGAAGACGGCTGGCGCGACAGTCGGCCAGTCGAAGCCATTTTCATCGGAAGCGCCGCGCCGCAGCCAGGCGAAGCCGAGCGTAGCCAAGGTCGCAAGGCTGATGAACATCACGACCATCAAATCCAGCGCCTGCGCCTCGTTGAGATAGGCGAGCGTCCAGAGACCAGTGCCGACGAAGCCGGCGGCGGCGAGAAACGTCCAGTCGCGCATTCGGGCGATGACAGTGTTGGCGACGAGAATGATCGCAAGGTATCCGAACAGCGCCCACACATTCGGCGACTGCGAGGACACCAGCGCCGGCGTCAGCATCGAGCCGAGCAGGCCGAGGCCTGCCAGCGCCTGGCCGTGGACAAGTGCCGCCGCGATGGTGGCCACGCCGATCACGCCGAGCAGCAGAAACGCGGCAGCCGGTCCGATGAAGCCGTAGACCGCATGCGCGGCGTAGATCGTGCCGAACAGCGTGAATGCGCCGGCTGCGGTGAGGATACCCGGCACATAGGCACCCACAGCTCCCTCGACTGGAACCTTGAAGCCGGTGCGGCGGATGAACTCGCCCGCGCCCACAAGCGCCAGTCCGAGCAGGCCGGCCATGGTCAGGCGGACGCCCGGGCCGAATATGCCGGCTTCGATCGAGTACTTAACGAGAAACAGACCGCCCAGCGCCAACGCGATGCCGCCGACCCACACCGCCCAGCGCGTACCGAGCGCAGTCTCGATGTCGGGCCTTTTGAGCGCTGCCGGTGGTGCAGTTTCATCGGATGCCGGCGACGGAGTTGTAATGCCAGCCAATACTTCCGTCGTCGGCGCAGACCAAGGTCCATCCTGCTCCGGGGCAGGCGAACTGGCGACATCGGCAACCGACACCGTTTCGGTTTCGAGAAGCTGGATCTCCCCGGCAGACTGCGGGGCCTCGGCCGTCTGCGCCGCCTCCACGACTGCCGGCGGTGCTGTCAGCACGAAGCTGCGCAACGCGCCGATCTCGCGCTCCAGAAGGCTCAGGCGGCCGTTCTGGCGTACAACCACGACGATAAGCGCCACGATCGCGATGATGGCCAGGCTTTCGATCATCTGTCCCCCGCAAATCGCCGACAACGATCGACGATGCTCATGATGATTTATCGCATACAGCGGGGTCCGATGTCAGGCCACCCTCAAGCGGCATTTCCCTCGCTGTTCGGGCCAAACCTTGCGTGGTGACGCCTCAACGTGCTCAGGAACGCACCCCGCGCTTCGGATTCGGCAAAGCCGCGCGGCTCGTAGACGTGCCTACTGAAAAAGAAGCCGGTGAGCCGGAACGCCTCCTCGATCGCGAGCGCATCGGCCCGTTGGCCCGAGCTCAACAAAAATGCCGGCAGGGCCAGCATCCGGTCCCGCCATGGCGCGCCGGCCTCCCTCGATACGGCGCGGCCGGACTTCGGCGAGACATACGCCAGATCGGTCCGCGCGCCGGTGGCGGCGCATTCAGACAGATCGAGGCCGAAGCCGAGTTCATCAAGCATCAGCACCTCGAAGCGCACGAGAAGTTCGCCGGCGGTCTGTGGGTCATCGAGGTGATCGATGACGAGCCCCAGCGTCTCGTAGAGCCGTTCATGCGGATCGCGCTCCGGCAGCAGCCTCAGATGCCCGGCCAGGGTCTGCAGGCCGTAGATCGCCGTTGCGCTATCGAAAAGCCGCGCCGCATTCAGGTCCAGAGCCTCTACCTGAAAGGTGCCGAGGTGCTCATCCAGCCGCGCGCGCCAGATGAGGTCGACCTTGTTTCCCGCCTGCAGGACCGGCTGCTGCTTGCGCGAGCGCCCGCCCCGCACCAGCCCGAGATGACGCCCGTGGGCACGCGTCATGACTTCGAGGATGGCGCTGGTTTCGCCATGCCTGCGGGTGCCGAGAATGATTCCCTCGTCGCGCCATTCCATGCGCAAAGCCTTCCACCGCTTCGTCGGCGAAATCAAGGATTGCAGCGTTCCGGTTGTCAGCAGGAAATTACCTGACTAAAGTCAGATAAATGAATAACTCCCATATCGAACAAGTGCGACGCTTCAACCGGGCCGTGACGCTGCGAACCGGCGCACTCGACGACAGCTATCTCGGACGCGGTCGACCGCTCGGTCAGGCGCGCCTTTTGTTCGAGATCGGGCCTGACGGCATCGACATCGGATCCTTGCGGGAGCTTCTCGGTTTGGATTCCGGCTATGCAAGCCGCCTGCTCAAGGCGCTCGAGCGCGCGGGGCTGGTGGTTGTCGAGCAAGACAGCAAGGACAGGCGCCGCAGGATCGCGAAACTGACCGCGACCGGGTTGGCCGAGCGACAGGCCTATGACGCGCTCTCCCACGACCTTGCGGCAACTTTGCTCGATACGCTGGGCGAAAGGCAACGCGACCGGCTGGTGACTGCGATGGCCGAAGTCGAAAGGTTGCTCGGCGCCGCATCCGTCACGATCGCCGCCGAACCCGAGGACAGCGAGGATGCGAAGCGGTGCGTTGCCGCTTACTACGCCGAACTCGACCGGCGTTTCGAAGGCGGGTTTGATCCGAACGGCGGCGGCTACGCCAATGCAGGCAAGGTGCAGGAGCAAAGCCTCTTCCTGATTGCCAGGCTGCACGGCCGCGCAGTCGGCTGCGGGGCAATGCGATTGCTTGACGCCACCACCGCCGAATTCAAACGCATGTGGGTCGCGCCTGACCTTCGCGGCCTCGGGCTGTCGCGTCGGCTGCTCGATGCTCTGGAAGCGGAGGCGCGGCGCATGGGGGCGACCCGCGTCGTCCTCGACACCAACAGGTCGCTCGCTGAAGCGCAGGCGCTCTACCGCAAGGCGGGCTATCATCATACAGAGCGCTACAATGACAATGCCTATGCGGATTTCTGGTTCGAGAAGGATTTGCGAACCTCATCCTGACGAAGCTATCCATACAGGCGCTTCAGGGCTGTATTCACCGGAACATATCGTCGGCAGATCAGGCCGAGGCCGGGAGGATCACAGGGCGTTAGCCTTTTGCCTGATTTGACAGCACGACCCCGCCGCATACATTGGGACAGTGGCGGGAACTGGGAACCGGCTCGGGAGGAGCTATGGGTAGCCTGTCTACGGCGGGACACGCCGACAGAATCTTCAATGCCCTTCAGTCGAACGACGCAGCGCGTTCCGCTCTTGTGGCGTCGTGGAAGCGGTCGTGCGACCTCCATCGCCTCGAGCCGACCGACCGCAGTCCTCCACAGCGCCTCACAGACTCTGAGTTCAAGTCCGTCCGTGAAGGCATGGAGCCGCTTATCACCGCCGCGCAGGCGAGCCTTGACCGGCTCTATCAGGCGGTCGGAGGCGTCGGCTGCTGCGTCCTGCTCGCTGACCGCAATGGGGTGCCGATAGAGAGACGCGGTTCGGTCGGCGACGACCGGACCTTTCGCGACTGGGGCCTCTGGACGGGTACGATCTGGAGCGAGGACAGCGAAGGCACCAACGGAATCGGCACCTGTCTCGTCGAGCAGCGCGCGCTAACGATCCACCGCGACCAGCACTTCTTCTCGCGCAATACGCTGCTCTCGTGCACGACAGCGCCGATCTACGATCATCGGGGCAATATTGCCGGAGCGCTCGACGTTTCGTCCTGTCGTGCCGACCTGACCGAGGGGTTCGTCAATCTGATAGCTGTAGCCGTTGGCGATGCCGCCCGTCGTATCGAGGCAGAGAACTTCCGGTTGGCGTTTCCGCACGCCCGCATCCTGCTCGCCCCGACCGAAGAACGCCTCGCGGGCGCGCTGATCGCGGTCGATCGTGACGATCTGGTGATTGGGGCAACCCGGGCCGCCCGCCAGGCGCTCGGACTCACCGACGAGAGCTTTACAAGGCCGTTGCTTGCCTCCGACCTCGTTGTCACCGGCGACGGCCCGAACCAGGATACCTTTGCTGATGCCGAACGCGCCGTCCTACAGCGAGCGTTGATTCATGCGGATGGCAACGTGTCGGCGGCTGCGCAGGCTCTTGGAATTTCCCGCGCCACGCTGCATCGGAAGCTCACGCGCTTCGGCATAAGCCGCCCGCCCTGAGATATTGCACCGCACACTGTCGCAGTTCTGCGACAGTGGCCGCACCCCGACCTTCCTGCCCCCACTGACATTTGGACGCGCGGCTGCCAACTTTCCTCCATTGCCGCATGTGCGGCGCTGTATCCGGGAGGAAAGAATGAACAAGGTCGAATTCAGCCGCACGGCCAAGGTGCCGTTCGCCAAGCGCTACGAGAATTATATCGGCGGCAAGTGGGTCGCGCCGAAATCAGGCAAGTATTTCGAGAACATCTCGCCGGTGACCGGCAGGCCGCTCGGCGAGATTGCCCGCAGCCAGCCCGAGGACATCGAGGCGGCGCTCGACGCGGCGCACAAGGCAAAGGACAAGTGGGGAAGGACGAGCCCGGCCGAACGCGCTCTGATCCTGAACCGCATCGCTGATCGCATGGAGGAGAACCTCGATCTCCTCGCACTCGCCGAGACCTGGGACAACGGCAAGCCGATCCGCGAAACGACGGCGGCCGACCTGCCACTCGCCATCGATCACTTCCGCTATTTCGCCGGCGCCGTGCGTGCGCAGGAAGGCGGTATCTCAGAAATCGACCACGACACGGTCGCTTATCACTTCCATGAGCCGCTCGGCGTCGTCGGGCAGATCATTCCGTGGAACTTCCCGCTGCTGATGGCGGTGTGGAAGCTCGCTCCGGCTCTGGCTGCGGGCAACTGCGTCGTACTCAAGCCGGCCGAGCAGACTCCGGCCTCGATCATGCTCTGGATCGATCTCGTCGGCGATTTGCTGCCGGAAGGCGTGTTGAACATCGTCAACGGGTTTGGGCTTGAAGCGGGCAAGCCGCTTGCTTCGTCGAATCGCATCGCCAAGATCGCCTTCACCGGCGAAACGACGACCGGCCGGTTGATCATGCAGTACGCCTCGCAGAACCTGATCCCGGTAACGCTCGAGCTCGGCGGAAAGTCGCCCAACATCTTCTTCCAGGACGTTACCGCCGAAGACGACGACTACTTCGACAAGGCGATCGAAGGGTTCGTCATGTTCGCGCTCAACCAGGGCGAAGTCTGCACCTGCCCCAGCCGCGCGCTTGTGCATGAGAAGATCTACGACAAGTTCATGGAGCGCGCAGTCAAGCGTACCGAGGCGATCATACAGGGCGACCCGCTTGACCCCGCGACCATGATCGGCGCGCAGGCCTCTTCGGAGCAACTCGAGAAGATCCTGTCCTACCTCGACATAGGCAAGCAGGAAGGCGCCAAGGTGCTGACCGGCGGCGAACAGGCGCATCTGCCGGGCGACCTCGCAGGCGGCTACTACGTAAAGCCGACGATCTTCCAGGGCACCAACAAGATGCGCATCTTCCAAGAGGAAATCTTCGGGCCGGTCGTGTCGGTCACCACGTTCAAGGACGAAGATGAAGCGCTGTCGATTGCCAACGACACGCTCTACGGCCTCGGCGCCGGCGTCTGGACCCGCGACGGCAACCGCGCCTACCGCTTCGGTCGCGCCATCCAGGCCGGTCGCGTCTGGACCAACTGCTACCATGCCTATCCGGCCCATGCGGCGTTCGGCGGCTACAAGCAGTCCGGCATCGGTCGCGAAAACCACAAGATGATGCTCGACCACTACCAGCAGACCAAGAATATGCTGGTCAGCTACAGCCCGAAGAAGCTCGGCTTCTTCTGATCCTCCCAAGGCTGGGGCGGCGTAGCCACTACGGTTGCGCCGCCCTATCTTGAGGCATGGAGTATCGATTATGAACGAGCGCGTTTCACTCGGAAAAGTCTCTGCCACACCGGAAGCCGAACAGCTTCTGGCGGAGATCATCGCGGACCACGGCCCCGTGCTTTTCCATCAGTCTGGCGGCTGCTGCGACGGCTCGTCGCCCATGTGCTATCCGCGCGGCGATTTCATCGTTGGCGACCGGGACGTATTGCTCGGCATGATCGGCGACACGCCCGTCTATATCAGCGAGTCGCAATATGAGGCCTGGAAACACACCGACATCACGATCGACGTCGTGCCCGGGCGCGGCGGCATGTTCTCGCTCGACAACGGCCGCGAGAAGCGGTTTCTGACGCGCTCGACCATTTGTGCGGTGCCGGGCTGAATTCCCAGAGAGCGCGCGACCGAAATAAATGGTCGCTCGCTGTCGGAACAGACCTGCCCCATCCGTCCTTTGAGCATCCAGCGGGACAACGAGTCCCAATGGCTCGTAGCGAAAGGACAAACGATGACCATCGCCAAGAACACGATTTGCGTCTGGTACGACAAGGATGCCGAGGCTGCCGCGCAATTCTATGCCAGCGTGTTTCCCGACAGCGAAGTGCGAGCCGTGCATCGCGCGCCCGGCGACTATCCGTCGGGCAAGCAGGGCGACGTGCTGACGGTGGACTTCACGGTCGCCGGAATCCCCTGCATCGGGCTCAACGGCGGGCCGATGTTCAAGCATAGCGAGGCATTCTCGTTCCAGATCGCCACCGACGACCAGGAAGAAACCGACCGCTACTGGAACGCCATCGTCGGCAATGGCGGCCAAGAAAGCGCCTGCGGCTGGTGCAAGGACAAGTGGGGCGTCAACTGGCAGATCACGCCACGCACCCTCACCGAGGCGATGGCTGCCGGCGGCGGCGAGGCCAAGCGTGCGTTCGAGGCGATGATGGAGATGAAGAAGATCAACGTTGCGGCGATCGACAAGGCCCGAAAGGGCTAATCGCCGGCGGCGGTTTCCTCAGCCCGGGAAATCCAACCCCATCTCGCGATAGCGCTCGGGATCGTCGCCCCAATTTTCGCGCACCTTCACGAACAGGAAGAGATGGACGGGCTGCTCGAGGATCTCGCCGATTTCCTTGCGCGCAGCCTGTCCTATTGCTCGGATCGTCTCGCCCTTGTGGCCGAGTACGATCTTCTTCTGGCTGTCGCGCTCGACATAGATGACCTGCTCGATCCGCACCGAGCCGTCCGTCTTCTCCTCCCATTTCTCGGTCTCGACATGGGAGGAATAAGGCAGTTCCTGATGCAGGCGCAGGTACAGCTTTTCGCGGGTGATCTCGGCCGCAAGCTGGCGCATCGGCAGGTCGGAAATCTGGTCCTCGGGATAGTACCACGGCCCTTCCGGCAGGGCTTCGGCCAGATAGTCGAGCAAATCCTTGCAGCCGGAGCCTGTCTTCGCCGAGACCATGAAGGTATGCTCGAACTTGACGCGTTCGTTAGCCGCCTGCGCCAGCGTCAGAAGCGTCTCCGGCTTGACCCGGTCCACCTTGTTCAGGATCAGGATTTTGGGCTGCGGCGCGGTTGCGACCTTGTCCAGAAGGGCGTCAGCGTCGCCCTTGATGCCGCGCTCGGCGTCGATCAGCACCAGCACCAGATCGGCATCCTTGGCACCGCCCCAGGCGGTGGTCACCATTGCCGTATCCAGCCTGCGGCGCGGTTTGAAGATGCCGGGCGTATCGACAAAGACGATCTGCGCATTTCCATGAGTGGCAATGCCGCGCACGATGGCGCGCGTCGTCTGCACCTTGTGGGTAACGATCGAAACTTTCGCACCGACAAGCTGGTTGACCAGCGTCGACTTGCCGGCGTTCGGCGCGCCGATTAGCGCCACGAAGCCGGACCGTGTTGCGGCGACAGTCTCGGCCATCACGCAGCTCCTTTTTCGACGGTCCAGACACCCTCGCGCACCAGAAACTCGGACGCGGCCGCTTCTTCCGCCGCCCGGCGCGAGCTGCCTGAACCGTGGGCCGGCGCAAACCCGTTCACTTGCAGGGACACCGTAAACACGGGCTCGTGGTCCGGGCCTTCGCGCTTCTGGATTGCATAAACCGGGCGCGCGTCGCTCGACCTTGCGACCCATTCCTGCAATTCGCCCTTTGGGTTCGCCGGCTTTTCGACCGCGAGGCGGGCAAGCGGCTCCCAGTTCCGGTGCACGAAGGCGCGTGCCGCCTCGATGCCGCCGTCGAGATAGATCGCCGCCACCAGCGCCTCGACGGCGTCGGCAAGGTAGTTTCCGCCAGCCTTCCTGGTGCGCGACTTCAGCGCGGCGTCTGCGCGCATGAACTGGTCAAGTTCCAGTTGCAGCCCGATGTTCGAGCATGTCCTTGCATCGACAAGCGCGTTGAAGCGCGGCGCGATCTCGCCTTCGCGGGCTTCGGGAAACAGCTGGAGCAGCATGTCGGCCACGATTAGGCCAAGCACGCGGTCGCCGAGAAATTCCAGCCGCTCATTGTTGGTCGTAGCCTTCACCGCGCTGGAGTGGGTCAGCGCGGTCTCGAGCAGACGCAAATCCTTGAAAATGTAGCCGACCCGCGCCGAGATCTCCTGCGCCAGCGCCTCTCCGGTCGGCCGCTTCAAGGCCATTAGTTGACCCAGGTGAACAGCCGCGACGGACGCAGCAGCGACGGCCACTTCCAGATTTCAAGCGGGCTCGCGCCGCCGCCAATGGAGAAGAAGATCACGTTGGCGCGGCCGACCAGATGGTCCTCCGGCACGAAGCCAACCGAGAAGCGGCTGTCGGTGGAGTTGTCGCGGTTGTCGCCCATCATGAAGTAATGACCCTCCGGAACGATGAACTCGCGGGTATCGTCGCCGAGGCCGTTCGGGGTCAGGTCGAGCGTGTCGTAGGAAACGCCGTTGGGCAGCGTCTCGCGATAGACGTCGACGGGACGGTCGACCTCGGTGATATCAGGATTGTCGATCTCGCCGACCTTCACACGCGGCACCGCTTCGTCGTTGATGTAGAGCACGCCACCACGCATCTGGATCTTGTCGCCCGGCAGGCCGATCACCCGCTTGATGTAGTCGAGCGAGGGGTTCGGCGGGAACTTGAAGACGGCGACGTCGCCGCGCTTGGGCGGCGAATCCCAGATGCGGCCGGAGAACAGGTTCGGGCTGAACGGCAGCGAATAACGCGAATAGCCGTAGGCCCACTTGGTCACGAACAGATAGTCACCCTCGAGCAGTGTCGGGCGCATGGAACCGGACGGGATGGAAAACGGCTGGAAAAACAGCGTGCGGATGACCAAGGCCAGCAGCAGGGCCTGCACGATGACGCTGACGGTCTCGCCGAGCCCACCGGATTTTTTCTCGCTTTTGTCTGCCACGCTCATGTCGTCCTCAATTCCGCGCCGCCGGATATAAGCCTTGAAGCCCAGCGGGGCAATCACAATGCCGAGACAAGCATGTCAGGCGTAAGGCACAGCCTCGATGATGACGAAGGCCTGAGCCATGGGGAATTCGTCGGTTATGGTCAGATGGATGACCGCGCGATGCCCCGGCGGGGTCAGTTTCGCCAGCTTTTCGGCCGCACCGCCGGTCAGGTGCATGGTCGGCCGGCCGCTCGGCAGGTTGACAACACCCATGTCGCGCCAGAACACGCCTTCCGATATGCCACTGCCCAGCGCCTTGGCGCATGCTTCCTTGGCGGCAAATCGCTTGGCGTAGGTGGCGCTCCTCTGCGCCCGGCCCTCGGCGCGCGTCCTCTCGATGTCGGTGAAGATGCGCGCGACAAAGCGCTCGCCGTGCCGCTCCAGCGATTTCTCGATACGCTGGATATCGATGAGGTCGCTGCCGATGCCAAGGATCATGGCAGCGTCAGATGTTCCGGCTGCCGGGCTTGACCGGCGGCAGTTTCGCCAGTTCGGGCGGCAGCTTGTCGGCCGGATAGGCCGGCACCTCGTATTCGGCAAGCGCGATCAGCGGTACGCCGACATCGGTCTTGCCGGCGGAACGGTCGATGATGCAAGCCGCAGCGACCACTTCCGCGCCGAGTTCCCTCAGGCACTCGATCGTCTCGCGGATCGACAGTCCCGTGGTCACTATGTCTTCGACGATCACGACACGCGCGCCCTTCTCGATCTCGAAACGCCGCAGGCGGAAGACGCCGCCTTCCCGTTCGACCCAGATCGCCGGCACGGCCAGATGCCTAGACGTCTCGTAGGCAGGAATGAGGCCGCCCACGGCCGGGCCGACGACATAGTCGATACGGCCCGGAACCTCCGCACGGATCTTGTCGGCAAGGGCCTTGCAGAGCCGCTCGGTCTTGTCGGCATGCATGAAGACGCGCGCCTTCTGCAGGAAGACGGGGCTTCTCAGACCAGAGGTCAGGATGAAATGCCCTTCAAGCACAGCGCCTGCCTCGCGGAAAATGCCGATCACTTCGCTGGTGTTCATCGTGTCCCCGCTAGCCGTTCACCCGGCGTGCATCGCTGACGCTCGGGTTTGCCTTGAGCTGCGTCAGCAGCCGGTTCAAATGCTTGAGGTCCCAGACCTCTATATCGATCAGCATTTCGGTGAAATCCGGCGCGGTGCGGATCATCGACAGCGTGTGGATGTTCGCGTCGTTGACAGCCGCCACCTGCGCGATTTCGGCCAGTGAGCCCGGCGCGTTGATGGCGGTCACGGCAATGCGCGCCGGAAACCGCTCCTTGTTCGCCTCGTCGATATCCCAGCGCACGTCGATCCAGCGCTCCGGCTGGTCGTCGAATGCCTGCAGCGAAGGCGACTGGATCGGATAGATGGTTATGCCGGAGCCCGGCTGCAGGATGCCGACGATTCGGTCGCCCGGCACCGCGCCCTCTTCCGCGAAACGCACCGGCAAATCACCACCGACACCACGGATAGGAACCGCCCCGTCCTTTGTCTCGGCTTCGGCCTTGTCCTTGCCGCGCCGCGCGCGCGTCGGAAGCTGGAACAGCATGCCGGCAGCATTGCGCAGGTTGAACCAGCCTTCCTCGCGCTGCGCCTTCGGCTGGGCCGGATGCGTGACCCGCTCGTCCTTGAAGTCAGGGAAAACCGCGCGCATGACGTCGCTGGATGCCAGTTCGCCGCGTCCCACGGCGGCGAGCACGTCCTCAACGTCCTTGCGCGCCAACCTGTGCAGCACAGGCTTCAGGCTCTCCTTGTTGAACTTCTTTCCCGCGCGCTCGAATGCACGTTCGAGAATGCGCACGCCGAGGCCCGAAAACTGCTTGCGGATGGCGTTCTTGGTGGCGCGGCGGATGGCGGCGCGCGCCTTGCCGGTCACCACCATCGATTCCCAGGCAGCCGGCGGCACCTGCCCCTTGGAGCGGATGATCTCAACCTCGTCGCCATTCTTCAGTTCGGTCATCAGCGGCATGATGCGGCCGTTGATCTTGGCGCCGACGCAACTGTCGCCGACATCGGTATGGACGGCGTAGGCGAAATCGATCGGAATGGCGCCACGCGGCAGCGCGATCAGCATGCCCTTCGGCGTGAAGCAGAAGACTTGGTCCTGGAACAGCTCCAGCCGCGTGTTCTCGAGGAAATCCTCGGGATTGTCGCCTTCCGCAAGCTGCTCGATGGTGCGGCGCAGCCATGCGTAGGCGTTCGTTTCACTGGACTGCGAATGATCGGAACCATTGGGCTTGCCGACATCGTCCTTGTAGAGCGAATGCGCGGCCACGCCGTATTCGGCGATATCATTCATCGCCGTCGTTCGTATCTGCAGCTCGATGCGCTGGCGCGACGGACCGACGATCGTCGTGTGGATGGAGCGATAGTCGTTCTGCTTGGGCGTCGAGATGTAGTCCTTGAAACGACCCGGAACCATCGACCACGTCGTGTGGATCGCACCTAGCGCCCGATAGCAATCGTCCACCGTGTCGACCAGCACGCGGAAGCCGAAAATATCCGACAGTTGCTCGAAGGACAGCGCTTTCGCTTCCATCTTGCGGAACACGGACCACGGCTTCTTCTGCCGGCTTTTGACCTTGGCCTTGATGCCGTGCTTGTCAAACATCGACCCGAGCGACTGCTCGATCTCGCCGACAACGCCCTTGTTGCGTTCAAAGACGCTGGCGAGCCGTTCGGTTACGGTCCTGTAGGCTTCCGGGTTGATGTAGCGGAAGCCGATCTCCTCGAGTTCCTCGCGCATGCCCTGCATTCCCATGCGCCCGGCGAGCGGCGCGTAGATCTCCATCGTCTCCTCGGCGATGCGCAAGCGCTTGCTATCGGGCACGTGGTCGAGCGTGCGCATGTTGTGGAGCCGGTCTGCCAGCTTCACCAGCAGCACGCGGACATCCTCGGAGATCGCCAGCAGGAGCTTGCGCAGGTTTTCCGCCTGCTCCGCCTTCTTCGACACGAGGTCGAGCTTCTTCAGCTTGGTCAGTCCCTCGACGAGCTTGCCGATCTCCGGTCCGAACAGTTCGTCGATCTCGGCGCGGGTCGCCGTGGTGTCCTCGATGGTGTCGTGCAGGAGCGCGACCGCTATCGTTGCCTCGTCCAGCCGCATGTCGGTCAGGATGGCCGCGACTTCCAGAGGATGTGAGAAGTACGGATCGCCGGAAGCCCGCTTCTGGTGGCCATGCTTCTGCATGGCATAGACGTAGGCGCGGTTGAGCAACGCCTCGTTCACGTCAGGCTTGTAGCGCTGAACGCGCTCGACAAGCTCATATTGACGCATCATGGGCAAGCTTCCACGGGAAAGGTGCTGAAATAGATCATGCGCCGCAGAGGCTTGCGGCGCATGTCATGAATAAACACCAAAACTCCGCCACGAAAGTGGCGTAAGTTGCTCCAAACTCAGAAGTCGTCGCTCTTTTCCGGGGCCACAAGACCCTCGATGCCGGCGAGCAGCTCTTCCTCGCTCATGCGGTCGAACACGATGTTCTCTTCCGGTTCGTCGGCAGCGACAGGGTTTGTGCCTGTCTGGTCAGCCAGTTCCTGACCGTCAGCTTCGGGCTCGTCGACCTCGACGTGCTTCTGCAACGAATGGATCAGGTCTTCCTTGAGGTCGTCAGGCGACAGCGTCTCGTCAGCGATCTCGCGCAGCGCAACAACGGGGTTCTTGTCGTTGTCGCGCGGGATGGTGATCTGTGCGCCCTGGCTGATCTGCCGGGCGCGGTGGCCAGCAAGCAGAACCAGTTCGAAGCGGTTGTCGACCTTGTCAATGCAGTCTTCAACGGTTACGCGGGCCATTCATATGCCCCTTTCATGTCCGGATGTCTGGAAAACAGGCGCGGTCCATAACGCGATCGGCGGCCGATTACAAGCATTTTGCCATTTCCGGCGCGTTGGGGCGGTCCGGACCGGAAGAGTGCCAGCGGATCACATTTTCTTGTGAGCGGCGGGAATTCCTTGGAAAGGACGATTTTGGCCCGATAGTGTCGGAACCAAGGCAGCGGGATGATGATTTTAGCGGCTGCGTAAGTTGAAAAGACCGTTTTCCTCTAGGCTTATTTCAGAAGGGTTCGGGCATGTTTGATCCCCGTGAAAAGATTGCTCTCTTCATCGATGGCGCAAATCTCTACGCAACGTCGCGCGCACTCGGATTCGATATCGACTACCGCAAGCTCCTTTCCAGCTTCCAGAAGCGCGGCTATCTGATCCGCGCTTACTATTACACCGCCCTCGTTGAGGATCAGGAGTATTCATCGATCCGCCCGCTGATCGACTGGCTGGACTACAACGGCTTCAAAGTAGTCACCAAACCCGCAAAGGAATTCACCGACTCGACGGGCAGGCGGAAAATCAAGGGCAACATGGACATCGAATTGACAGTCGATGCGCTTGAGCTTGCCGAATATGTCGACCACTATGTCATCTTCTCTGGCGACGGCGATTTTCGCACCCTTGTCGAAGCGTTGCAGCGGCGTGGGCGCAAGGTCAGCATCATTTCCACGATGGCTTCCCAGCCGCCGATGATCTCGGACGACCTGCGGCGTCAGGCAGACAATTTCATCGATCTGATGTCGCTGAGGGGCGAACTCGGTCGCGAGCAAAGCGAGAGGCCCGTCCGCAAGCCCGAACCGACGGACGCGGACGACGATATCTGACGTCCGGCGCGGATGCCGATCATGGCAAACATGTTGCTGGAACCGTCGCGCGACTGTCCCCTCTGCCCGCGCCTGAAGGATTTTCGTGAACTGTGGCGCGGGAAGGAGCCTGACTGGTTCAACGCGCCGGTACCGACCTTCTTGCCTTCCGAAGGTGCGTCCTCGGTCAGGCTGCTGATCGTGGGTCTGGCCCCCGGCCTGCGTGGTGCCAACCGGACAGGCCGCCCCTTCACCGGCGACTATGCCGGCGATCTGCTCTATTCGACGCTGATCCGCTTCGGTCTGGCGCGCGGTGAGTTCAAGGCGCGACCCGACGATGGTCTCGAACTGATCGGAACGGCGATCACCAACGCGGTCCGCTGCGTCCCGCCCGAGAACAAGCCGACGCCTGCGGAAATCACCACATGCCGCCCCTTTCTCACCTCGACGCTGTCGAGCATGCCGAACCTGTCGGCGATCTTGGCGCTTGGCGCCATCGCGCATCAGTCGACCGTGCGGGCGCTGGGGCAGCGCGTCGCCGCCATGCCCTTCAAGCATGCCGCGCGGTATGAGTCAGTACCGTTCACCCTGTTCTCCAGCTATCACTGCTCCCGTTACAACACGAATACCGGTGTGCTGACGGAAGACATGTTTGTCAGCGTATTCAAGGATATAGCTGGCTTCTTGGAGATCTGAGCGGCTACGCGGGCTTCAGTCAGTTTGGATCAACTGCTGCAGCCGAAACAATTCGCCCTGCAGCACATTCAGGTCGACGTCGCCCTCAATTCCGTCGACACGGCCCTTGTCGTCATACTGCCAGTAGACCCAGTGTTCATCTCCCGGATGCGCGCTCAGCGACCTCACCCAGCGAAGCCTTTTGGGCATAACCGAGCCGTATCTGATCGCCGCGTCGTCGGGCAGATAGATGACAGCCGGCTTGCCGAAATGAGCCTCGACCGGCTGGAGAAATGTCGTCAATTCGGCAAGCAGTTTTTCGGGCGACGGTCGCTCCGGGCAGTTCCCGTGGAATTCGATATCGACCGCCGGCGGCAGCAGGCGCGGATCACGCGGCACGGTCGCGATGAAGTTTGCCGCCTGTTCGGCCCCCGGCCGGCAAAACGTCAAGAAGTGGTACGCACCGACTGCAAGCCCGGCATCCAGAGCCTGGACGAGATTTGCGGCAAAGCGCGTGTCAAGATGATCCCCGCCTTCGGTCGCCTTGAGGATTGCGAAAGAGACGTCGTCGGCCGCGACACGTTTCCAGTCGATCGTCCCCTGATGATGCGAGACGTCGATGCCCCTAACGGGATAGTCGCGCCGATCGGGCGGAAAAGGTTCGGGTCGCATGATCGCCACGGCAACCCAGAAGAACGCAAGGGCCAGAACCGCGGCAGCCAGATACAGCAGACGATTTGCCATCGAATGTCTGCCCTCGATGGCTACCCCCGCTCCTTGAGCAGGCGCCCCTTCTCGCGCGCCCAGTCGCGGTCTTTTTCCGTCTGCCGCTTGTCGGCGGCGTTCTTGCCGCGTGCGAGCGCAAGCAACAGCTTCGCCCGGCCGCGATCGTTGAAGTAGATCTTCAGCGGCACCATGGTCATGCCCTGCCGCTCGACGGCCTGGCTGAGCTTGGCCATTTCCTTCTTCTTCATGAGGAGCTTGCGGCGTCGGCGCGGTTCATGATTGAAGCGGTTGGCCTGAAGATATTCCGGAAGATAGGAATTGATAAGCCACAGTTCGCCGCCCTCCATCGAGGCGTAGGACTCGGCGATATTGGCGTGCCCGCCACGCAGCGACTTCACCTCGGTGCCGGTCAGCGCAAGCCCGGCCTCGTAGGTGTCAATCACCTCATAGGAGAAGCGCGCCTTGCGGTTTTCCGCGGCGACCTTGCTGTTGGGGTCGGATTTTCGGACCTGGTTCATGGCCGGGACAGGTAAGACCGTCCCGGCGTTTGATCAAGTCAATTGAACGGTTCAGTTGATGAGGCCGGCGAACTTCATCGCCTCATCGATCTTCGCCGCGGTGCTTTCCTCGACGGTTGTCAGCGGCGAACGCACAACGTTCTTGATCTTGCCGAGACGCGACAGCCCGTATTTCGCTCCCGCGAGGCCCGGCTCGATGAAGATAGCCTTGTGCAGCGGCATGAGCCTGTCCTGCAATTCCAGCGCCTTGTCCTTGTCGTTGGCGAGCGTCGCCGCCTGGAACTCCGCGCACAGGCGCGGCGCGACGTTGGACGTCACGGAAATGCAGCCGACGCCGCCATGCGCGTTGAAGCCCAGCGCGCTGGCGTCCTCGCCGGAAAGCTGGATGAAGGCCTTGCCGCAGGTCATCCGCTGTTCCGAAACGCGCTCCACCTTGCCGGTCGCATCCTTCACGCCGGCGATATTCTTGAAGTCATGGGCGAGCCTGCCCATCGTCTCCGGCGTCATGTCGATCACCGAGCGCGGCGGAATGTTGTAGATGATGACCGGAAGCGTCGTCGCCTTCGCCACTGCGGCGAAATGCGCATAAAGCCCGCGCTGCGTCGGCTTGTTATAATAAGGGGTCACCACCAGCACCGCGTCCGCGCCAGCCTCTTCGGCGAACTTCACCAGGCCGACCGCCTCTTCCGTGTTGTTCGAGCCCGCGCCGGCGACAACGGGCACCCTGCCCTTCGCCGCATCGATGCAGGTCTTCACCACAAGGCGGTGCTCGTCATGCGAAAGCGTCGGCGATTCGCCGGTCGTGCCGACCGGAACCAGCCCGTTGGTGCCCTCAGCGATCTGCCATTCCACGAAGGCGCGAAAGGCTTTCTCGTCGAAGCGCCCATTCGCATCGAATGGCGTCACAAGCGCGGTCAACGAACCTCTCAGCATGAACAAACTCTCCCAGGGACTTTTTCAACGATTTCTCAATGCCCGTGGGGCTTCTAGCCGAAAGCAGAACCGCGCGCCACAAATTCTGGCGGTCGCCGGCTCGCCTTGAAATCGCCCCGCGATAACGCTTCGTTTACCCAAGCTTCACTCACCACGGCTAGTCTCGCCCTACCCGTCCCGACCCATATCGTGTAAGGACACGGCATGATCAGGAAGCTGCTTCGCGAACCGGCCAGCGGTGTCGCCCTTGTAGCCTTGTCGCTTGCGTGGTCGCCTGCGGCTGCGGAAGGCTTGGCGAGCGCAGCGTTCGTTTCAGCGATCCCCGATGCCGGTGCGATCGCAGCCCAAGGGCGTATCCAGCCGCTTAAGTCCGGCCTGGACGCGCTCGGCAACGGCGACATATCCGGCGCGCGCCGCATCCGCAATGCGCTGCCGCCGGCAAGCGTAGCGCGGAAAGTGCTGGCATGGGCGATCGCCATGGATGGAGGCCGCGACGTTCCGAGTGGCGACATCGCCGCCGCGGCCGTGACGCTGCCCAACTGGCCCGGCGCCATGACGCTGCGCAGGAACAGCGAACGTGCGCTCTATCGGGAGAACCCCGAACCGCCCGCGGTCATCGCCGCCTTCGGATCATCGAAGCCGCAGACGCTCGATGGCGTGATCCTGCTGGCCCGCGCGCATGCTGCGCTCGGCCAGATGGAGGCAGCGCATGAGGCGATCTCGCCCTTCTGGCGCACACGCAAGCTGGAAGCGCCCGAAGAAGCACGTGTGCTTGCCGAGTTCGGCGCGATCCTGACCGCCGAAGACCACCGCTGGCGCATGGAGCGCATGCTTTACGCCGAGCGGATTGCGTCGGCCGACCGTGTCGCCAAGCTGGCGAACGCCGAGCCGCTGGCCAAGGCCTGGTCGGCCATGATCCGAAACGACAAGAAGGCTGCCGACCTGCTGAAGGCCGTTCCGGGGGAAATGCGCTCTGCCGGGTATTATTTCGCCGAGGCGAAGAACCTGCGGCGCAAGAAGAAATTCGCCGAATCCGCCGAGGTCATGCTGAAGGCGCCGACCGACCGCACGGCACTGATCGACCCCGACGCATGGTGGCTGGAACGGCGTGTGCTGTCGCGCGAACTGGTCGATATGGGCGACATGAAGCTGGCCTATCGCATCGCCGCAGGCCACGCCGCCGAAAGCCCGGTGGAAGCCGCCGACGCGGAATTCCATGCTGGCTGGTATGCATTGCGCGGACTGGGCGATGCCAAGGCCGGCGCCCGGCATTTCGCGCGCATCGCGGAAATCGCATCCGGCCCTATCTCGCTGTCGCGCGCCTATTATTGGCTCGGCCGCTCGATCGACGCGGGTGCTGCCGGCGACGCGAAGTCCACTTACGAAAAGGCCGCTGCCTTCGGAACCACCTTCTACGGCCAGCTCGCGGCAGAACGCATCGGCGGAAAGACGCTGAACGTCGCTTCGCCCGAACCGTCGGCGGCCGACCGCGACCGGTTCGAGCGGCGCGAGGTCGTCCGCGCGATCCGCCTTCTCGAACGATGCGAAAACAAGTCCCTCGCCGATATGCTCTATCGGTCGCTCGCCGAGGAACTCGACGATCCTGCGGAGCTTTCGCTGCTGGCCGATATGGCGGGGAACCGTGGCAACCATGTGCTGGCGCTCAGGGTCGGCAAGATTGCTGCAGGCCGTGGGCTCGATATCGGGGCGCTGTCGCATCCGGTTGGCGCCATTCCCGACGAGGCGGACATCTCCGCCTCTGGCAAGGCGCTCGCCTATGCGATCGCGCGACAGGAGAGCGAATTCAACGTCTCGGCGGTCTCGCATGCCGGCGCGCTCGGCCTGCTGCAGCTTCTACCCTCGACGGCGAAGTCTGTCGCGAAGAAGGCGGGTCTGAGCTATTTCCCCGAAAGACTCACCACCGACGCGGCCTACAACGCCACGCTCGGCGCGGCATTCCTCGGCGAACAGCTCGGGCGGTTCGACGGTTCCTACATCCTCACCTTTGCCGGCTACAATGCAGGCCCCGGCCGCGCGCGCGAATGGATCCGCCGCTATGGTGATCCGCGTGGGCAGGACGTCGATGCGGTCGTCGACTGGATCGAACGCATCCCCTTTGCCGAGACCCGCACCTATGTGCAGCGCGTGATGGAAAACTATCAGGTCTACAAGATGCGGCTTTCGGGAAGCTTCGACATCGAAGGCGATCTCGTCAAAGGCCGTCGGCGGATGGCTTCGCAGTAGGCGTTCTCTAAATTAAATCAATGGCTTGGTCGGGGCCTTGAATGGGGCTGCAAGTGGGTGACCTTCCGGCTTGTCGCAAACAATCTCTGTCTGCTTCCTTTGCGTGCGCTCCAGCAAATGATATCTGCGGACTCTCCTGTCAGCGCGGCATACATGCATGACCAGCCCATTTTCCGATCTCTTCTATTCGGCGCCGGACGGCCTGAAGCTGCATGCGCGCATCTATGGCGACACGATCCATTCCGGGCTGCCGGTGGTGTGCCTGCCTGGCCTGTCACGGAACGCGCGCGACTTTCATGAACTGGCGCTGAATCTTTCCAAGCGCACGGAGCGGCCGCGCAGGGTCATCGTCTTCGATTATCGCGGCAGAGGATTGTCAAGCTATGACCGCAACTGGCGCAACTACAATGTCGTCGTCGAGGCTGACGATGTCATCGCCGGCCTGATCGCGGCGGGCGTCGAGAAAGCGCATTTCATCGGAACCTCGCGTGGCGGGCTGATCATCCACCGGCTCGGCGTCGTCCGGCCTACTGTCTTCGGTTCGATCGTGCTGAACGACATCGGCCCGGTCATCGAAGGCGAAGGGCTGGCGCAGATCCGCTCCTATCTGGAGCGCGCGCCAAGGCCCGCCGACATGGCGGCGGCCGTCGCCATCCAGCGCGCTGCGCATGGAGCCGCCTTCCCCGCATTGACGGAAGCGGATTGGCAGCGCTTCGCGGGCGCGATTTACCGCGAGGAGAAGGGCAGGCCCGTCGCGGATTTCGACCCGGCGCTGCTGAAAACCCTCAAACAGTTCGATCTAGACAAGCCCATTCCCGCGATATGGCACCTCTTCGAGGCGCTGGCAGGCTTTCCGATGCTGGTCATCCGCGGCGCGAACTCGAAACTGCTGTCCGCGGCGCCCCTGGCCGAGATGGCACATCGCCATCCCGATTGCCGCACGATCACCGTCGAGGGCCAGGGCCATGCGCCGCTGCTCGAAACCGGGGATTTGCCAGCCGTAATCGCGGGCTTCTGCGACGAGATCGAAGACCGAGAATAACCTTTAGAGCCGCTGCATGCTGGACGCGCGCCGGGTCGCCGGGGGCAGCTCTGCGCGCCGTCAGGTGTCGGCAGCATTTCTCAGGCACAAAAGAAAATGGCCCGTGTCTTTCGACACGGGCCACCAGAGGTCAAGCAATCAGCAGATTGCTATCAGGAACCCCAGTTGTACTGCAGGCGGAAGTAACCACCCCAGTTGTCATCCGGATCGGTGTCGAAGTTGTCGGTGTAGATAACTTCAGGCGTAACCGTGAAGCCCGGGACAAGCTCGTAGGCGACGTTGGCGACAGCCGAGAAGTTTTCAGCATCGTCATAGCCGATTTCGAAGTTGAACGTAGCCTTCTCGTTGAACTTCCAGGCGCCACCGCCCCAGACAGCCCAATCACCACCCCACTGGGCGTAGTAGTTCGGCTGATAAAGTGTCGACGGGCTACCATAGTAGTAGTCGTCCTTGTCAGCCCAGCCGCCCATCACGAAGAGGGTCAGAGCGTCGCCGACGTTCAAGTCGACGCGGCCCTTGGCAGACCAAACTTCCCATACCGAGTCGTAGCCGACGACACCGCTGACGCCACCCCAGCCGGCCGTGTAGCCGACACCGCCGACGACATGCGGCATATAGCTGTCGATGGCATAGATGTCATAGGTGTATTGTCCAGTGCCGTAATAGTCGATGGCACCACCCTTGCCGGTCTCAAGCGCGATACCAGCCGTGAAGCCGTTGCCGCCCGTGAAGGTGTAGGACAACTGATGCGTCTGGAACGGACCGTAGGGAACGATACCGTCGTTCATCACACCCGACGAATAGCCGGTGAAGGTCGAGAAATATGAGTCGGTTACACCAGCCCGGAAGCCGCCGAGCTCGAGATAGGCGTGCTCCATAACCATAAGGTTTTCGGAAGTCGTAAACGCATAGCCCGGATACGTGACGTAGTCGTAAACATAGCCGTTCGTGGTGGTGTCGTAGTTGAAGTTGATCGCCGCATAGGCGCGCAGGGTGCCCAGTTCGGTCTCCTGACGGGCATCCACACGAAGCTGGAAGCGGGCGCGCTTGAAATAGGTGTCGTTGTAATCGTCGTCACCTTCATCGACTGTCCATTCTTCCTTGTCGTACACATCCAGCAGGCCGCGATTGCCGATGCCGACGTCATAGCGCATGTAGCCGGAGAACTTCAGGCAGGTTTCGGTTCCGGGGATGTAGTAGAAGCCGGCGCCGTAGGTGTCGCAGATGCGAACGTATTCCATGGGTTCCGGCTCGGCGATCACCACCGCATCGGCAGCGCGCGCACCGGAGACTGCGACGAGAGCCGCAGCGGAGCCGAGAAGCAGGCTCTTGATGTTCATTTTCTGACCTCCAGTCAAAAGTTAATAAACGGGTCTGGGTATTTTTGCTGAAGGACAGCTTTCCCTGCCCCATCCCCAATTCCGAAAAAACACGCGCACCGCGCTGCTTCTTCGACGTCGACATTACCGATGGTGCGCCGTCGTTCAACCAAGATGTGGCCATCTTTGCCCTCGTCCGTCCGCTATCCGAACGGCCTGTTGCACAAATGACACGATTTGGCCCACCTCCGAAAGACTTGGTTAACCATGAGCCCTTCCAGGCCCTATCACGTTGAAGGTCGATACGCCTGGAAGCCTGGAATTCCGCGGTTTGTCCGATTCGGGAATCGAATCGGCTGCCATTCGGTGAGCTTGTCCCGCCCTTTTTTGCGCCGCCCCTATAATACAAAGAATGCGTAGTTGATTGTGCCCCGCGTTTTCTTTATCCACCCCGGCGACGGAGAGGTGGCCGAGTGGTCGAAGGCGCGCCCCTGCTAAGGGCGTAGAGGTGAAAGCTTCTCGTGGGTTCGAATCCCATCCTCTCCGCCATGCCTTATCTTCCGGACCGGAGTTCGCTTCGTATGTCTGGGCGAGCCGGCAGTACCAATCGATAGGTTTTCCGCATGCGCAAACTTCCGCCTGCTTTCGCGAGACACTTGAAACCTGCCGCGCAGGGCGTTGCCGTCCGTCGGTCAGCCAAAGCTCCTGCGCAGGCTCAAGCCGGCATCGAGCACGACCTGCGTCTGGCCAAGGCGCATTTCGAGAGGGGCGACCTGAAGCAGGCCGAAAGGCTCTGCGTCTCCGTCCTGGCGCGCGATCCCGGCAATCTCCAGGCGCTGCTGATGGGCGGCTCGATGGCCTTGGGAGTCGACGACAAGGCTCTCGCAGTCGACCTTTTCGAGAAGGCGGTAAAGCGTGCGCCCGCCTCGGTGGAGGCCCGCATATTGCTGGCGGAAGCCTGCGAGAAATCTGCCGAGTACGAAGATGCCATCGTGCATCTGGAGCACGTGCTCACCTTGAGGCCCACTATGTCCCACGCACTCGCGGCGCTTGGCAGGGTTTATCATCAGGCCGGAAAGGGCGACGCGTCCTTGGCGACTATCGAAAAAGGTAGGAAGGCGGGGGTGCGTTGGGCCAGCATGACGCTCGATCAGGCCATTGCATTGATCGGCCTCGGCAGGATGAAAGATGCGGAGGAAATCCTCCGCAGAAACATCGCGCAGGGGGTTATGATTGCTTCCTGCTACCGGTTGCTCGCTGATTCGCAGAAATTCACCGAAGAGCCTGCCGACCTTGCGGCAATCCGTGCCGTGCTTCGAACGCCCGGCCTTGCAGACCGTGACCGCATGAACCTGCATGTGGCTGCCGGCAAAATCTGCAATGATATCGGCCGTTACGAGGAGGCGATCGACCATTTCCGGGAAAGCAAGAATCCCGCAGTGTATGACATCGACGCGTTCCGCCGGCGCGTCGATACGCTCGTTCATAGTTTCACTCCGTCACTGATTTCATCCAAGGCGGGATTGGGCGATCCCTCCGAACTACCGGTGTTTGTCCTCGGGATGCCCCGCTCCGGCACGACGCTGGCAGAGCAGATTTGTGCCAGCCATCCCGCCGTGTTCGGCGCGGGTGAAATCGCCAAACTTGGCTCCGTACTCGGACTTTCAGGCTATGCGCAGTCGCCGAGCGGGAAGATCCAGAAACCTCCGCAGGAACTGGCCGGCGAAGAGGTGAAAAAGCTGGCTACGGAGTACCTGAACTTCATCCGAGCGTTGTCTCCGGATGCCCAGCGCATCGTCAACAAGATGCCACACAATTTTCAGTACATTGGCATGATCGCCCTGCTGTGGCCCAATGCAAAGATTATCCACTGTACGCGCGATCCGATCGACAATTGCATCTCCTGTTTCATGAACTCATTCAATGACAGGCATACCTACAACGCTGATTTCACCACGCTGGGTCTCTACTACCGCGAGTACCACCGGCTGATGCAACACTGGAACGCGCTGCTGCCGGGCAAGATCTACGAGTGCAACTACGAAACGATGATTGCCTACCAGGAAGGCGAGACTCGGCGACTGATCGATTTCCTCGGACTGCCATGGGACGACGCCTGCCTGCGATTCTACGAGAACGAGCGGACGGTCACGACGCACAGCCGCTGGCAGGTGCGCCAGCCGATCTACAAGTCGTCCGTCAAGCGATGGAAGAAATATGGCGACAAGATCCAGCCGCTTATCGACGCGCTCGGCGATCTCGCGGATACCGAATAGAGTATCGTCGGGCGCTGACAGTTTCTGATTTTGCTTCCCTCTGGACGCGGAACTTCCGTTCCAGAATTGAGGCGTGAACCGGTTGCGCCCTGCGGTGCGGTTGCTGCCGAAAATCCACCAACCATCTGACCTAAAACACTTTTTCTGACCGAATGACGCTTGCGGTCTGATCGACCTCCATTTTTAGACTGGAGGTCAGAAAATGAACATCAAGAGCCTGCTTCTCGGCTCCGCTGCGGCTCTCGTCGCAGTCTCCGGTGCGCGCGCTGCCGATGCGGTGGTGATCGCCGAGCCGGAACCCATGGAATACGTTCGCATCTGCGACACCTACGGCGCCGGCTTCTACTACATCCCCGGTACCGAAACCTGCCTGAAGTTCTCCGGCTACATGCGCTATGACGTCGGCATCGGTGCACGCGGTCAGGAATATGTCTTTGACAAGGAATATTTGTACAACGCCGTCGCTTCCGGCAACGCTGATGACTTGATCGGATTTGTACCATTTCCCGACGGCTCAGGTTCTTATCCGGTCTACCTAGGGGATACCAACGACACCTACTACAAGCAGGCCCGCTTCGCCCTGCGCGTGGACGCTCGTCAGGAGACCGAACTCGGCACCCTGCGCGCCTATGCCCAAGTGAACTTCAACTACTCGACGGCTACCGACGGCCTTTCGGTTCTTGGCATCAACGTTGATCCGAGCATCCTCGGCTTTCCCGGCTGGTCCACTACGGCCGGATCCGAAGTCGATATCGAACACGCCTACATCGAGCTCGGCGGCTTCCGCGCCGGCAAGACCGACTCGTACTTCTCGACCTTTACCGGCTATGCCGGTGGGGTGATGAGCGACGACCTGATCTCCTACGGTCCGTTCGGCACCCACCAGATGTCCTACACGTTCACGGGCGGCAACGGCTTCACGGCCGGTATCGCTCTTGAAACGGGCAGTGGCTCTGACGGGTTCATTCCTGCATCCGCGCTGTTCGGCCCTGGCCCATACACTGCGGCTCAGGTATATCAGCTCAACGTCATCAACAGCATCGTCCAGGGTGACCTCTACGCCATCGACTCCTACATCCCGCATGTGGTCGGCGGTGTCGGCTACACGGCTGGCTGGGGCGGCATCAGCGGTGTCGTCGGCTACGACTCCGTCTGGGAGACCTGGGCCGGAAAGATCCGCGCCGACTTCAACGTTGGCGATGCTCTCTCGCTGTTCATCATGGGCGGTCTGAAGGATGACGACGATGTCTTGAACTACTACGGCCAGTGGGGCGGATCCTGGGCTCTGTGGGGCGGTGGCACCTGGAAGTTCAGCGAGAAGGCTGCCTTCAACGTCCAGCTTTCCTATGACGACATCGAGAACTTCGCAGCCGTCGCCAACGTCGACTACGAACTCGTCAACGGCTTCAAGATCACGCCGGAAGTGTCCTACACGGACAACTTCGATCTTGATGACTCAGACGCCTGGGGCGGCAAGGTTCGCTTCCAGTACAACTGGGGTTCCTGATCCCGGTGACAATTATCTGACCTAGGTCAGGCAGCCCGCGCTTTCCGAAGCGCGGGCTGTGCCATTTCTGCAACAATTACACCATGAACCGACGCCTCAGAGGCCGACTATGACAGACCAGATGAAAAATCAGGTTGCATATTCTGCAAAATACGACCTCAGGTTGTATCATGAGGGCGCGGGCTTCAGGGAACACGATGCCAAGCTGGACCGGACCGGGTTGGGATGCCGACCCGTCGACGGACGCTCAAGACTTTACCTATTCGATTGGCGCGCCACGACTCCTGCGGGAAGTCGCGACATTCACCGTCTCTGAGCTGTTCGTAAAATACGGCCCTTCCCTCTGGGAGGACGGCCGCCACAAGGAAAACGTGAAGTCTTTCCTCGGTGAAATGGACGAGATCCTCCACAACCACAGGTTCAGCATATTCAGCCAGGACACGCTTGACGGGATTATCGAAGTTTTACGGAAGGGCGGGAACAGCAATGCAACGATCAACCGCAAGCTCGCGGCCCTGAGCAAGCTTCTGCGCAAGGCGTGCAAGATGGGGGACATCCACAGCCTGCCTGAATTCCGCCGCCAGAAAGAGCGGAGCGGACGGATTCGTTTCCTCGAGCCCGACGAGGAAGATCGTCTGTTCAAGCAGATTCTCAGCCATTCCGAGGAATATCACAGACTTGCGGTATTCCTGGTCGACACAGGTTGCCGGCTCGGCGAGGCGATTGGCCTGCGTTGGAACGACATCAACCACGGCGCCGTCTCGTTCTGGTTGACCAAATCCGGCCGCAGCCGCTCCGTGCCTTTGACGAAGCGCGCGAGAGAGGCGATCGCCGCCGCGGAAAGGGCGGGACCTGGACCGTTCGCGCGCGTCAAGCAATATCAGTTCCGCGCCGTCTGGCATCAGGCGAAGGCCGAGATTGGGCTCGCCACCGACGACGAACTCGTGCCTCATTGCCTGCGCCACACCTGCGCGTCGCGGCTGGTGCGTGGCGGCATCGACATCAGGCGGGTGCAGATGTGGCTCGGCCACCAGACGTTGCAGATGACCATGCGCTATTCTCACCTCGCCACACATGACCTCGACGTGTGCGTGCCCGTGCTGGAGCGGCGTGCACAGGGGTAGGCCGGCCACGTCAGCTGCCCCAGGCTAGAAGACCACCCCGGTAAACTCCTGCGATACGTCCCATAGTCGGACCCAAGTAACTGAATCCAGTGCCTGCGCCGGGATCTTCGCCTCGGCCGGAAAACCCCGCGCCTCACTCAACCTGTCCGGGCCGTAGTAGCCGCCGCCTTTTGCATCGCGCGATGTCGCTGCAAAAAGCGTGGGCAACGCACCTTGCCAAGCCGGCTGGAACAGGAACCACAGGAAGGTGCGCGCTATCCCATGCGCGCTCCGACGACCTGGCGCATTGTGCAGAAGATCGGTGCGCGCTATGCCCGGATGCGCGGCGATGCTGGAAACACCCCATCCAGCAGCATCGCTTCGGCGCTGCAACTCGAACGCAAACATCAGGCAGGCGAGCTTGGACTGGCTGTAGACCGTCATCGGCCGATAGCTTTTTTCTGCGTTCAGGTCGTCGAAGTTGAGCGCGCCGTCTCGCGCGGCGATACTGGACAATGTGACCACCCGCGCATGTCTCCCGTTGCGTAGCAGTGGCATGAGCAGCCCTGTGAGCGCGAAATGCCCGAGATAGTTCGTGCCGAGCTGGAGTTCGAAGCCGTCGGCCGTTTCCTGCCGACTGGGCGGTACCATGACGCCGGCATTGTTGATCAGCAGGTCGAGGCTGTCCCTCTGGCTGCGCAGCCGCGCCGAGAAATCCGCCACCGATTCAAGACTTGCGAGGTCGAGCTGCTCGAACCGGACATTCGCGGCGGGAATCTCACTCCGGATTTTCGAGATCGCGGCGGCCCCTTTCTGGGCGTTGCGGCCCGCGACGATCAGCTCACACCCTGCCCTCGCAAGGGCCAGCGCATCCTCGAACCCGAGACCGCCTGTGCCGGTGACCACTGCGCTGCGCCCCTTCTGCGGGGGAATGTTCGATGCCGTCCACTTCGCCATGACCGTCCTGACTTCCCAAAATTCCGCACTTGGTGTAATATATTATTACACTCAGTGTAATTTTCAAGAGATGTCCGATGAACAAGAACGTCGGCCCCGATGTGCCCCGCGAAGGCGTGCGGGAACGGAAGCGGCGCGAGACGCTGCAGCGCATTACGGATGCCGGCATCCGCCTTTTCATCGAGAACGGCTACGAGGCGACGACACTCGACGACATCGCGGCGGCTGCCGGCATCTCGCGGCGGACGTTCTTCTACTATTTCAAATCCAAGGACGATATCCTGCTGTCCCTGCAAAGCGGCGTCGGAGACATGCTCGTCGCGGCGCTGCGGGAGGCACCGCCGGAGATGCGGCCGCTCGAAGCGATCCGACATGCCGTGGTGAAGGTCTGTGCTCTCGTGCCGCCCGACGACATGATCGTCATCGACCGCCTGATGCGCTCAAGTCCTGCCGTGCAGGCTCGCAAGCAGGCGAGCTATGTCGAGCAG
Organism: Mesorhizobium quangtriensis; assembly: GCF_040081925.1. Lineage (NCBI taxonomy): Bacteria > Pseudomonadati > Pseudomonadota > Alphaproteobacteria > Hyphomicrobiales > Phyllobacteriaceae > Mesorhizobium > Mesorhizobium quangtriensis. The sequence continues at coordinate 75,194 of NZ_JBEBMF010000003.1, read as the reverse complement.
GAAAAGGCGGTGTTCGCGACGTTGCGCGAACGTTGGCCCAGCCCTCAGCGCGAAGCCGGTCTCAGGCTCGTCGCCTTGTTGGGGATCGGCGCAATACGCCTCGCAACCGAAGCCTTTGGCCGGGAGGGCGGCAAGCGCCCGATCGTGGAAGTGCTCAACCAGGCATTCGATTCTCTGGAAGCTGAAATCTGACCGCGTCAGAACTCAAGGCTCGTCCATCATGCTCACGTGGGCGGCAGCGACGCGCCAGCCGACGTCTGTACGAACCCAGGTCTGCATCTGGCGGCCGACCTGGTCGGGAAAATCCGGCCGATGGAAGAGCGTCGAGGCGATCGCCATGTCGGTTCCATAGGTCGTGATGACCGTGCGCGACAGAGAGCGCTCGAAAGGCTGCTGCGCTGAGCGGAACCGGCGCACCTCATCGATGCCATACTGCACTTCCGAAACGCCGTAGCGAACGACGAGATCGGAATGCAAAAACATCGCGTTGAGTGTTGCGGAGTCGTTGTCCAGCAGGGCCTTCTCGTAAGCATCGAAGACTGCCGTGATTTCGGCCAGCACCTGCGGATCGTCGATCAGCATGGAACGGCTGGGCTCCCCTGCCCGTCCACTACGCCCTGCCCTCCTCAGCCATCGACCATCGCCTCCGCGAAGGCGCGCTCGAGCGTGGCAAGCGGTGTCGACCAGCCGACGATGGCGCCCTGCGCGACGATCATCTCGATTGCCGCAGCCTTGAACTCCGGGAAATAGCTTTCGGTGGCGTCCTCGATCAGCAGGCATTCGTAGCCGCGATCGTTCGCCTCGCGCATCGATGTCTGTACGCAGACTTCGGTCGTCACCCCGGCGAAAGCCAGTTGTTCGATGCCGATGGCCTGCAGTCGCTCGTGCAGCCCTGTCGCCCAGAACATGCCCTTGCCCGGCTTGTCGATGACGATTTCGCCTTCCACCGGCGCAAGCTCGGGCAGGATCTGGTTGCCCGGTTCGCCTGCGATCAGGATACGGCCCATCGCACCGGTATCGCCGATCCTGAGGCCTGGCTTACCGCGCAGGCGCTTGGCGGGCGGGCAGTCCGAAAGATCGGGCTGGTGCGCCTCGCGAGTATGGACAACAGGCAGACGGTTGGCGCGGAAAAGCGCAATCAGGCCCGCGACGGTTGGGACGATAGCAGTCAGCCGCGACACGTCGTTGCCGAGCGTATCGCCGAAGCCGCCGGGCTCGATGAAATCGCGCTGCATGTCGATGACGACGAGCGCCGTGCGCCGGGGATCGAGGACGAAGTCGTAGGGACGGGCTGGAACAGTGAACGGCATGATCAGTGCCCCGCCATGTGCTGGCCGATCGTGTTCCGGTCGGTGTCCTCGATCGGTGACACGTAGTCGATCGTGCCGCCCGACATGACCGCGACGCGGTCGGAAAGCTCGAGGATCTCGTCCAGGTCTTCGCTGACCAGCAGGACCGCCGCGCCGCGGTTGCGCTGGTCCATGATCTGGCTGCGGATTTCCGCGACCGATGCAAAGTCGAGGCCGAAGCAGGGATTGGCGACGATCAGCACATCGACATCGCCGGACAGTTCGCGCGCCAGCACCGCGCGCTGCACGTTGCCACCCGAGAGCGCCTCGATGGGCGAGTCCGGCGAGGTCGTCTTGACACGATAGCGCGCGATGAGCTCCTCGGCCTTCTTGCGCATTGGACCCGGCGACATCCACCAGCCGAGGCTGGAGATCGGCGGCTTGTCGTAAGAGCGGAAGGCGATGTTTTCGGCCACGCTCATGCGCGGCACCGTGGCGTTCTTCAGCGGCTCTTCCGGCAGGCCGAAAACCTTGAAGCGGTCAAAGTCCGCGCGCTTGGGCTCGAAGGGTTTTCCGTTGATGGATATGGCGCCGTCGGCAAGGTCGCGCTGCCCGGCCAACACCTCGACCAGCGCGCTCTGGCCGTTACCGGAGACGCCGGCGATACCGACGATCTCGCCTGCTTTCACTTTCAGATTCAAGGTCTTGACGACCGGCCTGCCCTCACCGTCGAGCGCCGAGAGGCCAGCGAGATCGAGCACGGCCTTGGCGTCGTTGTGCTTGCGCCGCTCGGCGCGTTCGCGAATCTCGGTATCGCCGATCATCATGCGGCTCATCTCCTCGACGCTGGCCTCCTGCGCATCGCCGGAGCCAGTCATGCGGCCACGCCGCAGCACGGTGAAGGAGTCGCAGAAGGCCTTCACCTCGCGGAACTTGTGGCTGATCATCAGCACGGTGACCTCGCCGCGCCTGGCCATCTCGCCCAGCAGGCCAAGCACCTCGTCGGCCTCGCCGGGAGTCAGCACCGATGTGGGCTCGTCGAGGATGAGAAAACGCTGCTCGAGATAGAGCTGTTTGAGGATTTCGAGCTTCTGCTTTTCACCCGCCGAAAGCGACGATACCTGCTCGTTCAGCCGCACGCGAAACGGCATGCGGTCCATGAACGCCTCAAGCTTCGGCTTTTCCGCCTTCCAGTCGATGATCGCTGGCGCGTCCGCACGCGAGATGACGAGGTTCTCCGCCGCCGTCAGGCAGGGCACCAGCGTGAAGTGCTGGTAGACCATGCCGATGCCGAGGTCGCGGGCATCGCGCGGGCTTTTGATCTCCGCTTCCTGGCCGTCGAGAATGACGGAACCCTTGTCAGCGTTGTAGAAACCCATGATGCATTTGACGAGGGTCGACTTGCCCGCTCCGTTCTCGCCGAGCAGGGCATGGAACGAACCCGACTCGACCTTGATCGAGACGTCGTCCAGCGCAACCAGCGGCCCGAAGATCTTGGTCATGCCGATCGTTTCGAGCGAGGGCGCCCGCTTCGGCAGGGCCTCGGCGGCGATCTGCGTTGCGATATTCATGGCAGCGCCTCCAGGAATGCGGCGGATGTCGCGACCGCGCCGAACACGCCGCCCTGCATCTTGATCATGTCGATGGCGGCTAGATGGTTCTCAACCTTCGTGGCCGCGCAGCAATCTTCCAGCAGCAGGCATTCATAGCCGCGGTCGTTGGCGTCGCGCATGGTGGTGTGGACGCACACGTCCGTGGTGACGCCGGTGAAAACGATGTTGCGGATGTTCTTCATTCGCAGCACCAGTTCGAAATCGGTGGCGATGAAGGTGCCCTTCCCTGGCTTGTCTATGATCGCCTCGCCCGGCTCCGGCTGAAGTTCGGGGATGATCTCCCAGCCCGGTTCGCCGCGTACAAGGATGCGTCCGCACGGCCCCTGGTCGCCGATGCCGGCACCGATGCGCTGCGACCGCCATCGCTTGTTGGGCGGCAGATCGGAAAGATCCGGCTTGTGGCCTTCGCGGGTATGGATGATCGGATAGCCCTTGGCCCGCATCGCGGCCAGTACGGACTGGATCGGTCCGATTGGTCCGCGCGTCAGCGAGATGTCGTAGCCCATCGAGTCGACATAGCCGCCCGGCGCGCAGAAATCGGTCTGCATGTCGATGACCACCAGGCAGGTGTTGTGCGGGCCGAAATCGCCGTCGAAGGGCCAGGGATAGGGATCGGAAGCCACGTTTACGGCGTACGGTACCATCGCGGCTTCGATGCGTTCGTCGACGAGTGTCATCTGCAACCTCATAGTGGGCACCTCACTTCACGATCGAGAGTTCGCCGGGCGCGTCGCGCGCGGCACTCTTCGAACGGGCGGAGGCGATCATGATGAAAAGGGTCAGGATGTAGGGGGCCGCGTTGAAGAAGTAGTACCCCTGGCTGACGCCGATGGATTGGAGCGCCGGGCCGAGCGCGCCGGCGGCGCCGAAGAGCAGTGCCGCCAGCACGCAGCGCAGCGGATCCCATCGCGCGAAGATCACGAGCGCGACGGCCATCAGGCCCTGCCCAGACGACAGGCCCTCGTTCCAGCTTCCCGGATAATAGAGCGACAGGAACGCGCCCCCCACCCCAGCGAGGAAGCCACCTGCGGAGGTTGCAAGCAGCCTGACGAGATCGACGGAAACGCCCATGGCGCGCGCCGAGGCCGCGCTGTCGCCGGTCATGCGCAGGATCAGGCCCCAGCGCGTGTTGGCGAGCGCCCACCAGAGGAACACGGCAAGTGCTATGCCGACGAAGAAGAGCGGATTGACCTGCAGGGCAGCAGCGACCTGCGGATTGCTGCTCCAGTTGCCGAGCGGGATCGCCTCGAGGCGTGGCGCGGATGGCTGGATGAACGGCTTGCCGAAGAAGAAGGCGAGACCGGTGCCGAAGCTCATGAAGGCGATGCCGACCGCGATGTCGTTCACTCTCGGCAGCTTGCAGATATAGCCGTGCATCGCGCCGAGGATGAGGCCGGACATGCCAGCCATGAGCACGCCGATCCAGGGACTACCCGTGGTGTAGGAACCGGCGTAGGCGACCATTGCGCCCAGCACGAGATTGCCCTCGAGCCCGAGATTGATGCGGCCCGACTTTTCCGTGATCGTTTCGCCGAGCGCGACGAACATGAACGGCGTGGAGACACGGATCGCGCCGCCGACCATGGCGATCAGCACGACGAAGAATTCGGACCCGCTCATGTGCGGCCTCCCGAGCGTTTCGGTTGCAGGAAGGGAATGCGGCCGTAGAAGGTCTCGCTGACCAGCAGCACCACGAAGATGATGCCTTGCAGCACGAGAACCGTCGCATCAGGCATGCCCATGCGGCGCTGGACCAGGCCGCCCGCCGCGTCGAGAGCGCCGAAGAGGATAGCGACCGGAACGATCGCCAGCGGATTCTGACGCGCCAGGAAGGCGACGAGGATGCCGGTGAAGCCGTAACCTGCAACAAGCGAGGCGTTGGCCTGGCCGTGAATGGCGGCGACCTCGAAAAAGCCCGCGAGACCGGCGCATGCGCCGGCGATGACGCAGCAGGCGACGACGAGCATGCCGACCGGCAAGCCCTGCGCCTGCGCGGCGCGGACGTTGCCGCCGGTCATCCGCGCTGCGAAGCCGAAGGTCGTGCGCGACATCAGGATGTAGAGCGCCGCTGCGAGAACTAGCCCCGCCGCAAATCCCCAGTGCACTGACGTGCCGGGTATGGAGCCTATCCGGTAGGCGTCGCCGATGGGCATGGTGGAAGGCTTGTTCGCCGAAGCGGGATCGCGAAGCAGGCCTTCGACGAAGAAGTTCATGATCGCGATGGCGATGTAGCCCAATAGCAGCGAGGAGATCGTCTCGTTGACCCCGCGATAGTGGCGCAGCCAGCCAGCAAGACCGATCCAGAAGCCGCCCACCGCCATCGCGACAATCGCCATGATCGGCAGGCCGATGAACGCCGGCCAGCCGTTGGTGACCAGCGGGATGGCGATAGCCGCCGAGCAGAAGCCACCGAGCACCAACGCCCCCTCGGCTCCCAGCAGCGTCAGGCCGATGCGCGCCGGTACCGCGAAGGCGAGGCCGGTGAGGATGAGAGGCGCCGCGCGCTGCAGCGAATTCTGGATCGAGAAGGAACTGCCGAAGCCGCCCGTCCAGATCAGGCTGAAGAAGGTGATCGGCGACTTGCCGAGCAGGAGCAGGAAGATCGAGAACAGCACGGCCGATACGAGCAGCGCGCCGACGGGGATCAGGATGGCCTCGATCATGCGGATCGTGCGAGGGCTGAGGCCCGCGCTTTCGATCGAAGGAGATGCGACGACCGCGCTCATCGTGCGCCTCCGCTATGAATTTGTCCGACCATGCACATCCCCGAACCCCTTTTTTCGGTCGCAGATACAAGGGCGACGACAAATGCCGCCGCCCCTGTCGATGATCAGGTGATGGAGCCCTGCACGCCTTCGAGCAGGAAGCCCATGCCGTCGAGTTCGGGATCGTAGTTGTCCTTGGTGCCCTCGATCACGACCTTGCCGGTGTTGTCCTTGAGCGGACCGACATAGATCGGCTTGCCGGCCTTGAGCCCTTCGATCGCCGCGTCGGCGGCCTTGATCGCCTCCGGCGTCGCGCCGGCGCCGTAAGGCGTGTTGCGGATCATGTCGTTGTGGTAGCCGCCGGCGATGAAGTTCGGTAGCGCCTCTCCCTTGGCGAGCAGGTCGGCGTAGATCTTGTAGATCGTCTCCCACTTGTACTCGGCGCCGGTGATGAAGCCCTTCGGCGCGAGCGGCGCCTGGCTGGCGTTGTGGCCGCAACTCTTCACGCCGCGCGATTCCGCCGTCTCGATGACGACCTTCGGGCCGTCCACATGGCAGGTGATGACGTCAGCGCCCGCGTCGATAAGCGCGTTGGCGGCCTCGGCCTCGCGGACCGGCATCGACCACTCGCCGGTGAAGATAACCTGCACGGTGGCGTTCGGGTTGACGCTCCGCGCCCCCAGCAGCGCCGAGTTGACGTTCGACAGCACGGACGGGATGGGCTTGGCTGCGACGAAGCCGATCTTGTTGGAAGTCGTCGACAGGCCGGCGGCGACGCCGTTCACGAAATGCGCCTGGTTCAGGTAGCAGAAATAGCTGCCGGCGTTGGTCGGATCGCCTTCCTTCCACAGCGGCGCGGCATGGCGAAACTGTACGTCCGGATACTTCTTCGCCATCTCGAGGACGAAGGGATTGTAGTAGCCGAAGGACGTCGCGAGAACGAGGTTCGCGCCATCGAGGTTGATCATCGATTCCATCGACTTGGAGGCCGCGTCCGTCTCCGGCACGTTCTCTTCCTCGATGACCGTCACGCCCGGCACCTGCTTGAGCACGTCCATGGCGACGGCATGCGCCTGACTCCACCCGAAGTCGTCGCGCGGGCCGACATAGACCGCGCCGAGCACGATCGGGTTCTGCGCGCGCGCCAGCCCGAACGGCAGGGTCGAGGCTGCGAGGCCGGCAGCGCCAGCCTTGAGGAGGGAACGTCTGTTCAGCGAATACTTCAACATGGGAGGCTCCAGCGGCTAGGGTTGAGTTCCGGTTCTTCCAGGAGGAGGCAAAGCCCGTGCCATCTCCCGTGGTTCGCAAAGTCCGTGTTGTAAGGATTTGTTAAGCTTGGGATTCCGCTGAATGCGGCCTTTGCCGCTGGTGCGGCGGCGCATGCGAGAAGCCCGCCAAATAGGCAGTCGAGGCGCATCGGAAGGAGTTCGCTAGACCGCACGGGCGACAGCCTCCTTGCGGTTCAGGCTATCGAGATAGGCGCGCCAGCCGCCGAAGGTGGTGATGTCAGCCGCGCCCGTCAGGCCCTGGCTCTCGCACAGGAAGCCCTTGACCAGCGTATCGTCCTCGAGCGCGACGCTGCCGATGCAAAGTGGCGAGGGAACGCCCGCGATAAAATCGCCGAACTGCGCCTTGGGCAGGGCCCAGACCTCGAGCGCAACCGCAGCACCGCCTACACTGCGCCGGACGAGACCCGGCCGCTGCGGCGGCCCCCCCGCCAACGCATGCAGGCCATAGGCCGGCGCGGTGCGGCAGGCGCGCAGGAAGCGTGCGCCGCGCGAGGTAAGCTCGCGGTTGAGCGGCAGGCCCGACATATGCGCTCCGCAGACTGCGATGGCGATTTCGTCGGCCCCCGCCTCAGCCGTTGCAGGTTGCGTCGATGGACGCGGCCAGTTCGTCGCGCCAAGCCTGCCGGCCTCGACGGACGCGCCAAGCGCGGCGCATAGCCCATCACGACCGGCGGCCGCCAGGAAGGTGGCGCTTCCTGGCCGGCCGTCGGCGCGAGCGCCGGTTGGGACAGCGATCCCGCACATGTCGAGCAGATTGACGAAATTGGTGTAGGTGCCGAGCAGTGCGTTGGGTCCGATCGGGTCGGCTGCGATCTCGGTGATCGTCACGAAGGTCGGGACTGTCGGCACGCAGAGCGCATCGACCGAGGCCAGCGCTTCATCGCAGACGCGCTGCAGCTCCTTTAGCCGGTACATGCCCTGGAACGCATCCACCGCGCTGAGCTTCAGGCCGGGCTCAAGGATATAGCGCGTGGTCGCATGGATCGTACCCGGCGCTTTCGTCAACCGCTTGCCGACAGCCGCGACGCGCTCCGCAACCCAGGCGCCCTCATAGAGCATGCGCGCGACCGCGTAGAACGGTTCGAAATCCAGTTCGACGATCGACGCGCCGTTGGCCTGCAGCCGCACCAGGGTCGCACGGAAATCAGCAAGCTGCGCCGTGTCGCCGAACGTCTTCAGCGTCGCCTTGTTGGGGACTCCGATGCGCAGGTCGGGCGGCATCGGCGACAGGCGCGGCTCCGACAGTTTTCGCGCATAGGCGTCGGCCGGATCGTAAGCGGCAGAGGTCGCGTAGACCTCCCACGCGTCGGCGACAGTCATCGCGAAAATCGAAATAGTGTCGAGCGTCCGGCATGCCGGCAAGACGCCGCTTGTCGAAAGGCTACCCAACGTGGGTTTCAGGCCGACGATGCCATTCAGTGCTGCCGGCACGCGCCCCGATCCTGCCGTGTCAGTACCGAGCGAAAACGCCGCGATAGCGCGCGCCACGGCCACCGCCGATCCCGACGACGAACCGCCCGGAACGATCTCCGGATCGAGCGCATTGCGCGGCACCGGATAGGGCGTGCGCACGCCGACGAGTCCGGTCGCGAACTGGTCGAGATTGGTCTTGCCGAGGCAGATCGCGCCGGCCTGCTTCAAGCGCTCGACGACGAAGGAGTCGCCCTTAGGGTTGTAGGAAAAATCCGGGCAGGCCGCCGTCGTCGGCATGCCGGCGACATCAATGTTGTCCTTGACGGCGAAGGGGATGCCCCAGAACGGACGTCCGTCGGGTTTGCCGAGCGCTTTCGCCTGCGCAAGCGCGGCCTCACGCGCCTGATGGATGAAGATGCCGGGATCAGCGACTGCTTTCAGGCGGCGAAAGGCTTCCTCGATCACCTCTTCCGGCCGCGTGCCCTGTGAAAAGGCCTGCCGCAGGGAACCGAGCGTGAAGGGAAGGTCTTGGATCGTCATGTGCGCCCTGGATGGAGGTGTCGGCTGCCGACACACTCCGAAGCTTGCAGCTTTTCCCGTTCGCGAAAATTGCTATGATTTCACCAATGCGGTGCAAAAAATGCACCACTTGGAGATTTGTCCATGAAGCATCTGCAGACATTCCGGCTTATCGAAGCAGTGGCGCGCGCCGGCTCCATGCGCCGGGCGGCGGAAGACATGAACATCACCGCGTCGGCGCTCAACCGGCGCATAAACCGCTTCGAGGACGAGTTCGGGGCCGAGATTTTCGAGCGTGGGTCCGGCGGTGTGCGGCTCAATCCGGCGGGCGAACTGGTGCTACATCACTATCGCGCCACGCTGTCCGACCTCTCGCGGGTGCAGGGACAGGTCGCGGACCTGTCGGGCGAGCGGCGCGGCCACGTCTCCATCGCCTGTTCTCAGGCGCTGCTGCCCTATTTCCTTCCGCGCGAGATCGCGCGCTATCGGGCCGAACACCCCGGCGTCACGTTCTCGGTCAACGTGCGCGACCGCTCACAGGCCGAGCAGGAACTGGCGTCCTATTCGAGCGATCTCGCACTGGTGTTCGAGCCGGTCTATCTCGTCGATTTCGAGGTGGTGCACGTCATCCCGCAAGCAGTCAACGTAGTGATGCGGGCCGACCATCCGCTGGCGCGCAAGTCGGAGATCAGGCTGCGCGACTGCCTCGACACGTCGCATGTCGCGCCTTCGGCCCAATATGGCGTCCGGCACCTTCTCGACTTCGCTGCCCGTCGCGGCACGCGCCGCGTCTCGCCCGTGGTTGAAACCGAAAGCTTCGAGATGATCCGGCATTACGTCCTGCACGAGAACGTCATCGGCTTCCAGATACCGATCGGACTGCGCGCAATCGACGACAGGTCAGTCGTCTACCGACCGATATCCGAGCGCGACCTGCCGGCAGGCAACCTCATCCTCGGCCAGATGCGCGGCCGCACACTGCCGGTGGCGTCGGCGCGGTTCGCGATGCAACTTTCGACCGCGCTCAGGGACTATGAGCAAGCCGCGTAAGGCCTACCGTCTCACCCGCGACTTCAGGAAGCGGTCGAACGCAACGGCGAGAATCAGGATCAGGCCGATGACGATCGACTGCGTGTAGGACGACACGTTGTTGAACTGCAGGCCGTTCTGCAAAACGCCAATCAGCGCCGCACCCACCACGGTCCCGCCGACACTGCCAATGCCGCCGAACAGTGACGTGCCGCCGATGACAACGGCCGAGATGACTGTCAGCTCATAGCCGATGCCGGCAACTGCCTCAGCCGAGTTGAGGCGCGCCGAGAGGACGAAGGCCGCTAGTCCAGCGAAGAAGCCAACGATCACATAAACCGACACGAGGATGCGGTCGACGCGCAGTCCCGAGAGCCGCGCCGCTTCCGCATTGCCGCCGACAGCATAAACCGCGCGTCCATAGCGCGTGTAGCGCAGCACGATATGGCAAAGAACTGCGGCGATGACGAAGATGATGACCGGCACCGGAACGGGGCCGACCAGGCCGTTGCCGAACCAGCGCATCGAGGAATCGAAGCCCGAGATCGGGCCGCCGTTGGAAATGGTCAGCGTCAGGCCGCGGAATATGGTGAGGCCGCCGAGCGTTACGACGAAGGGCGGCACCTTCAGCCGCGTGATCGTCATGCCCTGGATGAAGCCGGCCAACGCGCCCACCGCCACGGCGGCCAGAAGGGCGGCAAACCAGCCATAGCCGCTGCCACCCGCCGCCGACAAAGACAGGGTGTTCGCCGCACCGCCCTTGGCCACAACCGCCGCGACCATGCCGCACAGCGCCAGCATGGAGCCGACGGACAGGTCGATGCCGGCAGTCAGGATGACGAAGGTCATGCCGAGCGCGATCAGGCCGGTAATCGACACCTGCCGCATGATGTTGAAGAGGTTCAGCGGATCGATGAAGTTGGGGCTCATGATCGTGAAGACGATCATCAGCGCCGCGAGGAAGATCAGCGGCCCGAAGCTGACGAGGAGCCTGGCCGTATCGACGCCACCGCGCCCGCCCTGTTCGACCGTGCTGCTCATTGCGCCCTCCGCATATTGATCTTGAGCATGTCTTTATCCTGAAACCGGGGACCACTTTCAGGAAACATGCTTTTGCCTGTCGAGCGCCATGAGCTCCATCAGCTTTTCCTCCGTTGCCTCATGCGCCGGCATTTCCCCTGTGATCCTGCCACGCCGCATGGTGACGATCCTGTCGGATACGGCCAGCACCTCCGGCAGTTCCGAAGAGATCACCATGACGGCGATGCCGCGCTCGGCCAATTGCGCCAGGATCTGGTGGACCTCCGCCTTCGCGCCGACATCAACGCCGCGCGTCGGCTCGTCGACGATCAGCACTTTCGGGTCTCGCGCCAGCCAGCGCGCGAGAATGACTTTCTGCTGGTTGCCGCCCGAAAGGCCCTCGATCGCCTGCTCGGGCGAGGCCATGCGGATCGACAGCATCTTGCGGTATTCGGCCAGAGCGTCGCGCTCGCGGCGTTCGGCCATGAAGCCGAGTCCGCCGCTGAAGCGGTCGAGCGAGGCGACCGAAAAATTGGTGAGGATGCCGAGTGCTGCGAAAATCGCCTGGTGCTTTCTGTCCTCGGGCACAAGACCGATGCCGAGCGCGATGGCGTCGGCCGGCGATTGCGGCGCGATCGGCTTGCCGTTCAGCGTGACCGTTCCTGCCGCGATCCTGTCGGCGCCGAAGATGGCGCGCGCAAGCTCGGTGCGGCCGGAGCCAACCAGTCCGGCGACGCCGAGAATCTCGCCAGCCTTGAGGTCGAGATCGACCCCTTCGAGCACAATTGCGTGCGGCGCTTCGGGATCGCGGACGGTGCGAAGTCCCTTGACCGAGAGCACGACCTCGCCTGCTTTGTGGCGTTCTCCGGGCCGTGCGTAGAGCTCGGAAGCAGCGCGGCCGACCATTTTCTCGATGATCTTCGGGATCTCGATCGGCTTGCCTTCTTCGCGCTCAAGATGGCCGGCGAGCCGGCCGTCGCGCAGCACCGTCATGCGGTCGCAGATATGTGACGCCTCCTCGAGGCGGTGCGTGACGAACATGATGGCGACGCCGTCCTGGCGCAGCCTGTCCATGATCGACAGCAGGCGCTGCACCTCGGCTTCCGTCAGCGCCGAGGTCGGTTCGTCCATGATGATAAGACGGCTTTCCAGCGAGAGCGCACGCGCGATCTCGACCAGTTGCTGCTCAGCCACCGACAGCGACGAGACCGGCGTGCGCGGATCGACCGTCAGCCCGACGCGGGCGATGATCTGGCGCGAATCCTCGATCATCCTGCGCCAGCTCAGCAGACCGAGCGGCCCGAGCGGCGCGCGGCCGATGAAGATGTTTTCCGCGACCGTCAGGGTCGGGATCAGGCTGAGTTCCTGGTAGATGGTGACGATGCCGAGCCGCTTGGATTCTTCCGGGCTGGCAGGCATGAATTCGGCACCATCAAAGACGATATTGCCACTCGACGGCGGCTGGACCCCCGACAGGATTTTCAGCAGCGTGGACTTGCCCGCGCCATTCTCGCCGAGCAAACCGAGAATCTCGCCGCGCCGCACATTCAGCGACACGTCGTTCAGGGCCATGACGCCAGAAAACTGCTTGCTTACGCCCTCTACGGCAAGCAGCACATCGTTGGCCGGGGCCTTTGCGGCCAGCGCTGGAGACACGTGACGTTCCCTGCTGCTTCGTCAGAAATCATCGGAACGACGGCCGGCCCGCAAGCAGGTCGGCCATCAGTTGTTTCGAGCCTGAGGCTTAGCCAGCCTCGCCCAGACGCTCGGCCTTGTCGAGATTGTCCTTGCCGATGACGATCGGGGTCAGCAGCACGACCTTCTCGGCGGGCTCGGTCTTGTCCTTGGCATAGGCCACGGCAATGCGAACCGCCGTGCGAGACTGCTCGCCGGGGAACTGCTCGACCGTGCCGGCCAGCTTGCCGTCACGAACCGCCGCGAGTGCCTCGGGCAGCGCGTCGAAGCCGTAGATCTTGACGTCGTTGAAGCCGCGAGCCGCGCAAGCTTCCATCGCGCCGAGCGCCATGTCGTCATTGGCGCAGATGATGGCGTCCGGCTTGCCGTTGGCGGCAAGGCCGGCCTCGGTGACCGAAAGGGCTTCGGCGCGAGCGAAGTTGGCGGTCTGCTCGAAGACGATCTGGTACTTGTCCTTGATCGGGTCGAGGACATTGTGGACGCCCTGGTTGCGGTCGATGGCGGGGCCTGCGCCCGGCTGACCCTGCAGGTGGAAGATCTTCGCGCCATTCGGGAACGCGTCGACCATGGCCTGTGCCTCGGCCTCGCCGCCCTTGACGTTGTCCGCACCAACATGGGCCAGGATGCCCTCGACGCCGTCGACGCGACGGTCGATGGTGACGACCGGGATGCCGGCCTGCACGGCCTGCTCGACGGCAGGAGCGAGCGCATTCACGTCAAGCGGCGAGATAACGATCGCATTGACCTTCTGGACGATCGCGGCCTCGACGTCTGCCGTCTGCTTCGGAGCGGAATTCTGCCCGTCGCTCTCCGTCAGGTTGACGCCCTGCGCCTCGGCCTCGACCTTGATCTGGTTCAGCATGTGCACGAAGAACGGGAAGCTGAGGCTCGGCACAGAGCCCAGAACGGTCAGCTTGTCCTGTGCGAACGCGACTGGCGCTCCCAGCGCCAACGCGCCGACAGCCACCGACGACACCAAAAACTCACGTCTGTTCATGAGAGTAACTCTCCTCCAAATGAGCGTTGCGCGGCATCGTTTCCTCCCAACGCCGTCGGCGCGACCCTACCGAAGGCAGGATCGTTGCGCAAGCAGCGTTGGTAGCGCTACCGAGCCAATTTCTCACCGGATAATTCAGGTGTGGAGGTCAGCGTCGGTTGGGCACTTTCAATACGCATTTCTTGACAACGCAGGATTTGTCCGCGGCCGGCACGTTGGCGAAGTTGACGATGTAGCCCGGCTGGCAGTAGCGCCTGTCCGACACGTAGCGCGAATAGAGCGGAAGGCCGCTCTTGCCGGTCCAGCGCAGGATGACCGATCCCTTCGCCTGCACGGCGGCCTGGACCTTGCTGCAGCTCATGTTGGTGATGACATAGGCCGGATCGGCCTGGGCTGGAATCGCTGCAAAAAGCAGGACGCCCGCCAACGCAAACTTCCTCATTCCATTCTCTCCTGTCCGCATCGGGCGCGGTGAATGCCAGCGCCCGTCAGGGATGCGCATCCAACCAGAATGCGTCGCCGGTGTCGACCGAGCAGTTCGTCGTTACGAGTTAGGCCCGCTGGTGATCTGTCCACGGGCTGGTTCGATCACCCTGCGGTAGAGGTGCCAGGTCGCATGTCCGAGGATCGGCAGGACCACGACCAGCCCCGCAAACAGCGGCAAGGATCCTAGCACAAGAAGGAAAGCGACAATCAGTCCCCACGCCGCCATCGGCACAGGGTTGAGGGCCACGGCGCGCACCGAGGCGTGAATGGCCTCGTAGGCCCCGACATCACGGTCCAGCAGCAGGGGGAATGCGATGACGGTGGTGCAAAGGACCAGCACCGCGAAGCCCAGTCCGGCGAGATTGCCGGCCACGAGCAGCATACGGCCGCTTTCGGTGGTGAATATATCGCGCATGAAACCCGACAGTGTTGCAGGAGGCGTCGGACCGAACGCGTGGACGTAAAGCGACTGGGCGACGAGCAGCCAGACTATGAATATCGCCACAAGCATCGCACCGACCGCAGCTATGGAGGGCAGCGCCGGCGAATGCCTGATGTCGAGGGCATGCGACCACGATGCATCGATCCCCTGCTCCCGCCTGCGGCTGATTTCATAGAGGCCAAGCGCGGCGAATGGCCCGATCAGCGCAAAGCCCGACATGAGCGGAAAAAGCAACGGCAGCATGTGTTCGTTCGCCGACGTCCAGGCCGCCAGGAAAACGCCGATGATCGGATACATCACGATGATGAACACGATGTGGGACGGCTTCGCCATGAAGTCCGCCAGACCCTTCCGCAAGGCGTCAAAGAGGTCGTTGACACCAATCTTGCGCACGCCGACATGGTCGACCGTCTCGGCTGCGCCCGAGATGACATGAAAGCTCATGGCCATTTCCTCCCTGGATCCAGTCCGGTCGCGGCCAATGTGCATGACGGGTCACGCAACCCGCGACCTGCACTACCACTATTGTACAGCAAGTCGGGTTTTTTTCCACATCACGCCCGGTCGCGACCGTTCACCGCCGCTTGATCGCGGCTCTTCCTTCCCCGCGCAAACCTGCCTATAGCTCTGCCGGTTCGCCGGATGGCAAGACAACGGGCAAGCGGGCATGGCCGAAAAGTTCAGGCTGGCGCTGATCGCGCATGACGAGAAGAAGGACGAGATGGTGGCCTTTGCGGTCGCGCATCGTCCCTGGCTCGCCGCCTGTTCGCTGGTGGCCACCGGAACGACGGGCCAGCGCGTCCTCGACGCCTGTCCCGAACTCGACCTGAAGCGACTGAAAAGCGGTCCGCTCGGCGGCGACCAACAGATCGGCGCGCTGATCTCGGAAGGCAGGATCGACGCGGTGATCTTCTTCGTCGATCCGCTGACGCCACTCCCGCATGATGTCGACGTCAAGGCGCTGATGCGGCTGGCGATTGTCTATGATATCCCGATGGCGTTGAACAAGGCGACCGGCGAAATGCTGGCGCTACACATCAAGGGCCGCGCGGCCGACCGCAAAGGGGGACGGAAATAGCATGACTGGCGACGCAGCGACCGTCTCAGGTGGGTCAGCGGAAGCGTTCGAGTTCCCGATCCTCGTCGGCGACATCGGCGGCACGAACGCGCGCTTCGCCGTCGTCGAGCATGCCGGCGCCGCAACCGGCGAACCGCAGATCGTCCACACCGCCGACTTCCCGACCATCGACGACGCCATCCGCGTTGCGGTGATCGAGCGGCTGAAAATTCAGCCGCGCTCGGCCCTGCTCGCGCTCGCCGGCCCGGTCATCGGCGACGAAATCCCGCTCACCAACTGCCCATGGGTCGTCAAGCCGAAGGGCATGGCCGCGACGGTCGGCCTGACCGACATCATGCTGCTGAACGATTTCGAGGCGCAGGCGCTCGCCGTGGTGGCGCTCGGCGACCACCATGTCGAGAAGATCGGCGGCGCGGACGCGCTGCCGCATGCCGGTCGCGCCGTGCTTGGCCCCGGCACCGGCCTCGGCGTCGCCGGTCTGATCAAGTCAGACGGCAAGTGGATACCGGTTCCCGGCGAAGGCGGGCACATGGACATCGGCCCGCGCACGCCGCGCGACTATCAGGTCTGGCCGCATATCGAGCCGCTGGAGGGCCGCGTCTCGGGCGAGCAAATCCTGTCCGGCCGTGGGCTGGTCAATACCTATCGCGCCATCGCCGCCGCCGACGCGAAGTCCCCCGTCTTCACAACCCCCGCCGAAATCACCAAGGCGGCGCTGGATGGAACGGATGTGGTCGCACAGGAGGCGCTGTCGCTCTTCGTCACCTGCCTCGGGCGCACCGCCGGCGACGTGGCACTGGTGTTCAAGGCGCAGGGCGGTGTCTATCTGGCTGGCGGTATCGCCCAGAGGATCATCCCGGCGCTGAAGGCTGGCAACTTCCGCGCCGCCTTCAACGACAAGGCCCCGCACAGCGAGTGGATGGCCGACATACCGATCTATGTGATTACCGATCCGCTCGGCGCACTTGCCGGCCTCGCGACCTATGCCCGAGAGCCCCATGCCTTCGGCGTCGAGACCGCCGGCCGCCGCTGGCGCAACTGATCGCTACGAAGGAACAAGTTATGAGCGAGCAGCCTGCCGATATGGGTCTTGTTGTCGTCGGCGCAGCCGGCCGCATGGGCCTGACGCTGGTCCGCGCCATCGCCTCCATTCCCGGCGCGAAAGTCGCCGCCGCTATCGAGCGCAAGGGCTCAAGCGACATCGGCCGCGATGTGGGCGAGCTTGCCGGCCTCGGGCCGATCGGCGTGACGATCACGGACGATCCCCTGCCCGCCTTCGCCAAGGCCGACGGCGTACTGGATTTCACCGTGCCTGCCGCCACGACCGAGTTCGCAGGCTATGCCGCGCAGGCGCGCATCGTGCATGTCATCGGCACCACCGGCTGCTCGGCCGCGGACGACGCGAAGATCGCGGCCGCCGCCCGCCATGCGACCATCGTCAAGTCCGGCAATATGAGCCTCGGCGTCAACCTGCTCGCCGTGCTGGTCGAACAGGCCGCAAAGTCCCTAGATCCCGAGGATTTCGACATCGAAATCCTCGAAATGCACCACAAGCACAAGGTCGACGCCCCCTCGGGCACCGCCCTGCTGCTCGGTGAAGCCGCCGCACGGGGTCGCGCCATTGCACTTGCCGACAACAGCGTGCGCGTGCGCGACGGCCACACAGGCGCGCGTCAGTCCGGCACGGTCGGCTTCGCCACGCTGCGCGGCGGCTCGGTCGTCGGCGACCATTCCGTCATCCTGGCCGGCCCCGGCGAGCGCATCACGCTCTCGCACCACGCCGAGGACCGCGCCATTTTCGCGCGCGGGGCGGTCAAGGCAGCGCTCTGGGCGCGCGACAAGAAGGCCGGCCTCTATTCGATGCGCGACGTGCTGGGCCTTGGCTCTGCGTGATTCCGCGTTAAGCTAATTCGATCAATCAGAAGGAGTTTCCATGTCCGGCACACTCGTGCTCGTCCGCCACGGCCAGAGCGAATGGAACCTGAAGAACCTGTTCACCGGCTGGCGCGACGTCGACCTGACCGAGCAGGGCCGCGCGGAGGCGAAAGCAGGCGCGGAGAAGCTGAAGGCCAAGGGGCTGAAGTTCGACATCGCCTTCACCTCCGCGCTGCAGCGCGCGCAGAAGACTTGCCAGATCATCCTCGACACGGTCGGCCAGCCCGACCTGAAGACGATCCGCGACAAGGCTCTGAACGAACGCGACTACGGCGACCTGTCCGGCCTCAACAAGGACGATGCCCGCGCCAAGTGGGGCGAGGAACAGGTGCACATCTGGCGGCGTTCCTACGACATCCAGCCCCCCGGCGGTGAAAGCCTGAAGGACACCGGCGCGCGCGTCTGGCCCTACTACATGTACACGATGCAGCCGCACGTCCTGCGCGGAGAGACGGTGCTGGTGGCCGCGCATGGCAATTCGCTGCGCGCGCTCATCATGGCGCTGGAAGGCAAATCGGGCGAGGAGATCGTCCAGCTGGAGCTCGCGACGGGCGTGCCGATCGTCTACACGCTCAACGCCGATTCGACCGTGAAATCGAAGGACGTGCTCGGCTAAGGCAGCCGACTCATAAGTCTGCATTTGCAGTCGCGCTGATGCGGTAGCTATTGCTGTGGGGCAAGTTTCTCGCGCGCTTGTCGTGGCACGTCGCGATGCGTCGGAAGTGCTTGAGCGTGCAGAAGCAAGCGCTCCACGAGATTGCGCTTGCGGTAGAGGTCTGCATCGCCGGCGGCTGCAACCTTGCTGTCGCGCTGGCTGGAATGTGCGCCCGTCCGTTGCGCTCGCTGAACCGAGACACAATCTCAAACGGAGTCCCGCTTATGGGTACAGAACCTAGGGCATGATCTGTTCTGAAACCGGTTCCCACTTTTCGGGATTATGCTCCGAGCGCCGGCAACCATTTCTTACGAAGGCCCTTCAAGCCGGGGCGAAAACGCCCTAGGTTTTCCTCGAGGATGCTTGTGGCGAGGAAATCACGATGAACCTGTTTGACATGTTGGCCAATGCCCAGAACGGCCAGGGCATGGATGCGCTGGCGCGGCAGTTCAACCTGTCACAGCAGCAGACGCAGGCGGCCGTCGAGGCGCTGCTGCCTGCCTTCAGCCAGGGCCTGAAGCGCAATGCCTCCGACCCCTATGGTGTCGGCGCCTTCCTCAACGCGATCGGAAACGGCCAGCACGCGCAGTATTTCGACAATGCGCAGACGGCGTTCTCGCCGCAGGGCATGGCCGAAGGCAACGGCATCCTTGGGCATCTGTTCGGATCGAAGGATCTTTCACGCGCGGTGGCGGCGCAGGCCGCGCAGGCGACCGGCATCAGCCAGCAGGCGCTGCAGCAGATGCTACCGGCAATCGCGGCGATGATCATGGGCGGGCTGTTCAAGCAATCCTCCGGCCAGTTGAATCCGGGCCAGTTCGGGCAGACGCAGCAGGCAGCGGGCTTTGGTGGTTCCGGCAACCCGCTTCAGGAAATTATAGAGCAGATGATGCGGCAGGGTGGCATGGGGGGTGGCCATCCGCAGCAGAGGCAGACCCCGCAGCAACCGCAGGCGCAGCCTGCTGATCCGTTCGACAACCCGTTCGGCAAGATCCTCAAGGACATGTTCGGCGGCGCGGTTCAGGGCATGCCTGGTGGGCAGGCGCAGCCGCAGCAACAGCCCAGACAGCGCCAGCCAGAGCCCGAGCGACAGGACCAGAATCCGTTCGGCGACAATCCGCTCGGCAAAATCTTCGAAGAGATGCTGAAGGGTGCGCAGCAGGGCGGTGGACAGCGGCGTGCGCCTGAACCCGAACCGGAGGAGGCGCCACGGCAGCGCGACAGCCAGCCGCAGGGGGGCCGCCAGAAGAACCCCTATGACGACCTGTTCGGCGAGATGTTCGAGACGGGCCGCAAGCAGCGCGACGACTACGAGAAGAACATGGGCTCGATCTTCGACCAGTTCACCAAGGGTATGGACCGGTATCGGTAGATCATACCGGAACAGAATCCGGTCCAGCCAATTCTAAAGATTCTCGTCGGGACTATCGCAGGTCGAAGCGGCCAACCCTCTTCATCCTATGTCAGAACTGCGGGAAGCCGAACTGCTGGCCTTGGGTGCGAAGACGATGTGGCGACATATCCCAACCGCCATACCGTGGGGCAGCCAGTCAGTTCGGCTTCACCTCCGTGTCAACGCATCGAAACATGGACGCGCCTGACCGGGACCCGGCTCCGCTGCTGGCGGAAGATTGCCTTGTTTCGGCAGATCGGCTGTCCGCGAAGACTGGCATGTGAGTGCGCATGCTGACCTCCTGCCGCTTCGGTCGACCCTGTTTGCAGACCGATTGCTCAGCAATTCATGACCATTTGGTCAGTGTCTGTCAACAAGGGTTTTGCACCTGCCAAGGCATGGCAGGAAAAAGCTGTGAAATCCTTGCCTTCAGGCTTTCAGGCCCAGCCCCTTGAGCATGACGTGGGAGATCGTTTCCTTGGCCCTGCGCATCATCTCCTCGTCGATGCCGTCAGTGCCCATGACAACTGCGATCTGGGCTTCCGTCTCAGCGTAGGTCTGGGTCATGGCCCAGATAGAGAAGATGACGTGGTAGGGGTCGACAGGATCCATCCGCCCCTCCGCGATCCAGCGGTTCATGATGACGCTCTTCTGCGCGATGATCCTGTTGGAACTCTTGCGGAGATAGTCTTCGACGCGTCCGCCTCCGGACAGGACCTCAAGCGCCCACAGGCGCGTGAGTTCAGGGTGCTCTCTCGTGGCGCGCATCTTTGCGGCGATGTAGCGGCCTATTGCCTCCGCTGGCGCGGCGTCCGGGCTGATCTCGTTCAGCGCGCTTTCCCAGATGAAATGAAGGCGTTTGAGAACGCCGCGGTGCAGGTCTTCCTTGGTCTTGAAGTAGTAGTGCAGCGTCGCCTTGGCGACACCGGCCTCTCTGGCGATCTCGGCGGTCGTCGCGCCATCGAAACCGCGCCGGCCGAACACCGTCTCGGCGGCCTTGAGTATCTTCGCGACCGCTCGCGTACGCGCCGCGACGTGCAGGTTGCCGGACCTGCTCGACTTCCCTCTCTTGCGGGGTGTGTCCGATGCGCGCTCAACGACATCGTCTTCGGCACTCACGATTTCTGTCATCCCTTCCCTATACGCCATGCGGCAGTGGTCGTGTGCCCAGCCAGAGCGAGTCGACCGGCAACTCATCGGCGGATTTTATCTTTTGTACGCGCAGGTCAAGTCCCAGACACGGCCGCACTATCGCTCCAGCATATTGCACGAAAAAACCCGGCCCCCAAAAATGAGGGCCGAGCAGGAAGCAGGCAAACCGGCGGGTGAAGCCGGCGGGTCATGGGCCTGCGTTTCAGAAGCCCTAGGTAGTCTGCCTCGAGGCAGCCTCGATCTCACGACGGCGGGCATCGGCGATCGAGCCGAGATAGATCGTCGGGTCTCGGCCGAAAGGTAGATCGACGACGACGTTGAGGTCGGACCGCCTAAGGCCGATGTCTGCGAGTTCGGTGTCCGACATCTCGCCGAGGCGATAGAAGTCGCGGCGGTTTTTCCAGGACGTTGCGATGGCATGGAGGGCGTTGACGACACGCGCGACCAGACGCGCCGGACGGTGCATCGCTTCTGCTGCGTGGGTGGTGGTCGTCATCATCTCTCTCCTTCATGCGGGCGAACGAATCCGCTGCCACGCCCATTGTCATGGGCGGCGAAAAGAAACTCCGTTCGGCTAACGTCGAGACATTGCGCCTCTCTGATTGATTTAACCAACGAATGTTTCTAATCTTTATCATCAACGTTCATGATGGATTTCCGCCATGGCTGCTCCACTCGACCTCGACCAATTGCAAACCTTCATCTCCATCTCCGACACCGGCAGCTTCACACGCGCCGCCGACGAGGTGCACAGGACGCAGTCGGCCGTCTCGATGCAGATGCGCCGGCTGGAAGAGCGGATCGGCAAGCCGCTTTTCGAAAAGGACGGTCGTTCGAACCGGCTAACGGCTGATGGCGAGAGGTTGCTCGCTTACGCACGACGACTGATCCACCTCAACCGCGAGACGCTCGCGGCCTTTGACGACCGGGCGCTGGAAGGATCTATGCGCATCGGCATCCCGGACGATTACGCCGACCGCTTCCTGCCCGAGATCATGGCGCGTTTCGCGCGCTCCAATCCGCGCGTCGAACTGACGGTCATCTGCGAGCCGACACCGGGGCTGGTGGACAATCTGAAGCGAGGCAATCTCGACCTCGCCATTGTCACGCATGACGACGCCGCAGCGCTGTCTGAGGTGGTGCGGCGCGAACCACTGCTCTGGGTCTCGTCGGCCAACCACGCGACGCATGAGGAAGAGGTGCTGCCTATGGCCTTCGGCCGGCCGACCTGCGTGTGGCGGCGCTCCGCCTGCGAGGTGCTCACGCAGATGAAGCGCGACTACCGCGTGCTGTTCTCCAGCTATTCAGCGACCGTCATCACGGCGGCGGTTCTTTCGGGACTGGCGGTTTCGGTGCTGCCCGAATGCGCACTTAGGCCGGGCATGCGCGTGCTGGGCGAGGCCGACGGCTTCGGCGCGCTGCCGGACTGCAGGATCGGTATCATACGCGGGCATGCCGGACGCGCCGACATCGTCGACGCCATCGCGCGCCATATTTCCGACAGCCTGGACAACATATCGGTGCCGCAGGCCGAGGACGCGGGCGGCTTCGACATCGCCCCGTTCACGTCGGCGGTGCGCGGCCGAAAGGCGAGACCGGTACACGTTGCGCAGGGTTGGTAGCGTCAGACGCCGGCGGCGCGCAGCCTTGCGGACGGCTTGTCGGAACGAGCGTCGATATCGCCCGCCTCGAGCGGCGGCGACAGAAGGAAACCCTGCAATTCATGGCAGCCGAGCTTGACCAGCAGGTCGCGCTGTTCCGACGTTTCGACGCCTTCCGCAGTGATCTTCACCTTGAGCGTGGTCGCAAGCTCAATGATCGCCTTGACGATCGCTGTCCCTTCGGTGCCGCCGAGCATGCGCACGAAGGACCGGTCGATCTTCAGCTTGTCGATGATATGGCGCTTCAGATAGTTGATCGACGAATAACCGGTGCCAAAATCATCGAGCACGATCGTGAACCCGGCAGCCCTCAGCTTCGACAGCGAAGCTCGCGTTGCCTGGCAATTTTCAAGGAGCGCGCTCTCGACGATCTCGATCTGGATTCGCTCCGGCTCGACGTTTGCCTGCTGGAAAACATCGGCCACCCGGTCGGCGAAAGTGGCGTCGCGCAGTTGAAGCGGCGAGACGTTGAAGGCAATCCACGGCAGGTCCGATCCGGCTGCGAAGCGCGCGACATTGTCGAGTACCCATTCGCCAAGTAGGCCCGTCATGCCGCGTTCATCCGCGATCGAGACGAAGTGCGACGGCGACAACTCGCCATGGACAGGATGGTCCCAGCGAATGAGGGCTTCGGCGCCGACGACGGTGCGGCAGTCGGAAGCGTAGATCGGCTGGTAGACGAGCTTCATGCCGCCCTTGCCGGACAGCGCCTCGCGCATGTCGGCCTCGATGACACGCTTGTGCGCCAGCAGATCGTCCATATCGCCGGCGAAAACCTCGTGACGGCTGCCACCGGCCTTCTTTGCCTCGTAAAGCGCGATGTCGGCCTTACGCAGCAGTTCGGCAGGGTCGGTTTCGGGCCCTTCCGACAGAGCGACGCCGATGCTGGCATCTATGAAGACCTGATTGCCGAGCAGGTCGAACGGCCGCGATATCTCGGCGAGCAGACGCTGGCAGAGCTCCTCAGCCGTCGTTAGGTCCTTGATATCGAAAATGACGATGGCGAATTCGTCGCCGCCCAAGCGGGCAACCGTATCGATCTGCCGCACCGCATTGTGCAGGCGGGTAGCGGTCAGCCTGACCAGTTCGTCGCCTGCGGCATGACCGAACGTGTCATTGACAGTCTTGAACCGGTCGAGATCAACGTAGAGGAGGCCGATCTTGCGGGCGTCGCGCGATACGGCAAACAGCGCCTGCTTCAGCCTGTCCTCGAACAGGGCGCGGTTGGGCAGGCCGGTCAGCCTGTCATGGAAGGCGATGTATTGCGTCTGTTCCTGACTCTGCTGAAGCTCGCCGGCGGTGCGGCGGAGCCGCTTGAGCAGGAACCACAGGACGCCAGCCGCCAGAAGGCAGAAGCCCAGGAAGGCTGGGCTGGCCTGCCGAACTAGGTCGAGCCCGGGACGCTCCTGGCTCCAGGTGACATAGCCGAGAATCGTTCCGGTAGAGCCGATCAGGGGGACGCTCGCCACGGGCAGCGCCGCGGTGAGTTGCGGCAGCAGATGCATGCCGGTGAGTTGATATTTGCGCGCGATGCGATCGACCAGGCGGTCGTCGATCACCTGGATCGCGACGTGGACGTATTCCTGCCCGGCGTCCTGAATGACGCGGTTCGAATTCGGCAGGATCGGCTGGACGGAAAGGATCGCCGGTTGTCCTGCGATGGTCACGAGATCGCTGACGACAGGCGTCTCGTGACTGTCGGCTGCCAGTGCTCGCATCATGGTGAGCAAGCGCGCGACGGCGGCTTCAACGACGGCGCGATCGTCTTCGTAGGATGCACCAGACAGCGTGGCGCCGTCCTGCATGGCGTGGATGGGCGCCCCTGATGCATCAAGGACATAGACGCGGTCCAGTCCGTAATAGGCGTGCATCCACTCGCCGAGGTTTTCGGCCATCCAGGCCTGATCGCCATTTCTGGCTGCGAGGACGGAATCGTCCCAGAGCGCAACGCTTGTCTGCTGCCGGATGAGTTCGGCGGTCTCGTCGGCAAGGCCCGCGGCAACGAACGCCTTCTGCTTCGTCAGCGAGTTCCTGTCCGTCTCCAGCGTGGCGAAGAAACCGAATCCAACGAGCATCGCGAGCGAGAAAGCCGCCAGCGCAAGAACGATCAGCGTGACCTGCGAAGTCACCGGGTTGTTCGAGGCTTTTGAAGCCATGGTCCTTAGCCGGTTCAAGCCGTGCAACCATGACAGACGGGGCTTAACAGGCAGTT
The DNA here is from genome assembly GCF_040081925.1 of Mesorhizobium quangtriensis. Lineage (NCBI taxonomy): Bacteria > Pseudomonadati > Pseudomonadota > Alphaproteobacteria > Hyphomicrobiales > Phyllobacteriaceae > Mesorhizobium > Mesorhizobium quangtriensis. The sequence continues at coordinate 50,611 of NZ_JBEBMF010000003.1, read as the reverse complement.
AGAATCCGGGGCGGCTCAGGAACGGATTTATGGTCTGCGATGGGATTTCACGACGCACCACACGTCATATTCTACTGTTGTGGTGACTTCTGCTCGTTCGGTTCTGGAGCAGGCAAGAACGTGGCTTGCGCTGCGCGGGCTGCACAAAGTTCGCGCGGCCCGCATATTGTAGGACAGTGGAAAGATGTCGTTATGCAACTTGCGGGAGCAATCTAACTGATGCATTCTTCCTCTGGTTGAATTGCAACAACTAGGAGGGTGCACATGCAGATGAAAGCCAGGCGTCGATATGAAAAGCCCGTGCTGACCAGATCGCGGATTCTGTTGCAGTCCGTCGTAGCGCAGTCGGGTTCGCCGGTTGCAACGACGCCGGACGACAGTACCGACGACGTTACTGATGATGATGCTCCGTGACGACACTAGGAAAAATGTGTCGATAGCCCGGCATTAGCCGGGCTATCGGTCTCTAGAGTGCGTTGCAGACCTCAGCGCGCCAACGTGTCGAGTAACTCGGTGGTAGCGAGAGAGGAAACTCCATGCTCCGGCTTTCCGGCCTTGTCCGTTCCCGACAGGTACTCGACCGTAACAGCCATTCCGAGCCGTAACGCCGTCCCGTCGAAAGCGCTGAGCATCACGTCGACCAAGGCGTCGTCGACCACCTGCCAGCGATCGCCCGGCCGCAGCTGGCACGCGATATGCCCGCCGAGTAGCCGATAGACGGGAAATCGCTGTTCCTCTGCCATATCAGCTCCATGAGGCGAATGCCTGAACAATCATTGCGTGTATAATACATAAAATCAATCTCCGATTGCATTCAAAATGTCCTGCGCTTCACGCCGCCCTTGACCGACAGGCTGCGAAGAACCACCAATCGCGCATGAGCAACCAGACATTCGAATCGCCCACACCGCGTAGCAACGCGGCCGAATTCACCGTCAGCGAAATCTCCAACGCGCTGAAGCGCACGGTGGAAGATTCGTTCGGCCATGTGCGCGTGCGCGGCGAGATCTCGGGCTATCGCGGGCCGCATTCCTCTGGCCACGGCTATTTCAGCCTGAAGGACGACAAGGCGAAGGTCGACGCCGTCGTGTGGAAGGGCACCATGCAGCGACTGAAATTCAAGCCGGAAGAAGGCATGGAGGTGATAGCCACCGGGCGACTGACCACCTATCCCGGCAAGTCCAGCTACCAGATCGTCATCGACAATCTGGAGCCGGCCGGCGCGGGCGCGCTGATGGCGCTGCTGGAAGAGCGCAAGAAGCGGCTGGCGGCGGAAGGGCTGTTCGACAGGGAGCGCAAGCGGCCCCTTCCCTACATGCCAAGGGTAATCGGCGTCGTGACCTCGCCGACGGGTTCGGTCATCCGCGACATCATTCACCGCATCAAGGACCGCTTCCCACTCACTGTGCTCGTCTGGCCGGTGCGCGTTCAGGGCGAAACGGCGGGGCCGGAAGCGGCAGCGGCGGTGGCCGGCTTCAACATGCTGGCAGCGGACGGCGCGATCCCGCGCCCCGACGTGCTGATCGTGGCGCGCGGCGGTGGCAGCCTCGAAGACCTCTGGGGCTTCAACGACGAGGCGCTGGCGCGCACGGTCGCGGCATCAGGGATTCCCGTCATTTCCGCCGTTGGACACGAGACGGACTGGACGCTGATCGACTACGCGGCGGATGTGCGCGCACCGACGCCGACCGGCGCGGCCGAGTTCGCCGTGCCGGTGAAGGCCGAACTGGAGGCGACTCTCGCCAGCCTCTCGGCGCGGCTGAAGTCCTGCATGTCGCGCGGCTTCGACCGCCGCCGACAGGCACTACGAGCGGCCGCCCGCGCCCTGCCCTCGCCGGATCAGTTGCTCGCCCTGCCGAGGCGGCGCTTCGACGAGGCAACGAGCAGGCTCGGACGCGGGCTGGAAGTTTCTACGGAACGCAAGCGCGCTAGGCTGACCACGGCGCGGCTGACGCCGGCGATCCTGGAGCGACGACTGGCCGAAGCCAGGCGTCATCTGGACCGCGCCGGCCAACAATTGCCGAAGTGCGCCAAGGCCAATCTGAAGCGACATGGGCAGAATCTCGGTACCGCGGCGGCGCGACTAACGCCGGCAAGGCTGGAGCAGCGGTTGGCCGATGCCAGGCGCGCTATGACGCGGGACCTGCAGCGGGCGCAGGCAGCTTTTAGCGCGACTGTGCGCGAACGGAGGGGCAAGTTTGAAAGGTCGGCGAGCCGGCTGAACCCCGAACCGCTCGTTCGCAGGCAAAGGCAGGCGACAGAGCGTGTAGGCGATTTGGCGCGGCGCGGCGATCAGGCGCTCGCACTGCTGCTGGAGCGCGGTCGCACGCGGCTTGCGCATGCCGACAGGCTGCTGGCGACGCTGAAGCTATCCGACCAGTCGATCCTCGATCGCGGCTATGCGCTGGTCATCGACGCCGACGGCAAGCTTATCAAGCGTGCGGCCGAAGTTGCGCAGGGCGCGGAGCTGACGCTGAAATTCGCCGACGGCACCGCACAGGCCACCGGCGGGGCGCTTCGTCTGAAATCGACAAGGCCAGCGCCGAAGCCGAAGGACCCCGGCAATCAGGGATCGCTTTTCTAGCTCTGCCGGCATTGCGCGGACGACTCTGCGCGTCCTAATCAGCCTTTGCGACATCGAGGGATTGAAATGACCGACACCAGGGACAGCAACGGAACGAAGCTTTCGGACGGCGACTCCGTCACGTCCCCGCCCTGCCGAAGGACTGGCTGCAAAAGCGCTTCCCGCGCGCTTGACCTGCATCAACGCGGCGCGGCGCCCCATCTGTCAGTTGGCAATGTGGGAGGCATTGGCGATGAGCGAAGCGACACGCAGGCAACAGTCCGCATATGAGCGGCTCGGTGGAGACAATGGCGTGCGCGCCCTCGTCGAGACGTTCTACGACATCATCGAGCAGGAGGAGTACGCGGCCGACTTGCACCTGCTGCATCGTCGCGGCTTCGGCGTCGCGCATTCGCGCGAGGAACAGTTCAACTATCTGAGCGGTTTCCTCGGCGGGCCGCAACGCTATGTGATGAAACACGGGCATGCACGGCTGAAGGAAATCCACGAGCATGTGCCGATCGGCCCAGAGATGCGGGATTTGTGGCTGCGATGCATGGCCGAGGCGATGGACAGGCTCGGGCTGGACGGGGAGCTTTCGTCGCTCCTCACACGTCATTTCAAGGCTGCGGCAGAGACCTCCCGCAACATGGACTGAAGATCGTCCCGCATACGTCCCCTTCCCTTCACCCCGGCGGCCCACGATGCTATCAGCCTTCGAGACACGCAGGCGCAGGGAGGAAACGATGAGCCGTATGACGAACGACGCCGCGGAGCGCGGCTGATCCGATGAAATACGATGTCTCCGTCGTCGGGCTCTACATCCTCGACATCCTCGGCCGGCCGGTCGAGCGCATTCCGGACCGCGGCAATGTCGAGTTCATCGACGAGATACGCCTGACCGTCGCCGGCACCGCCGGCGGCACCGTGATCGACACAGCCAAGCTCGGGCTGAGGAGCCTCGCTGTCGGCGCGGTGGGCGAGGACGAGAAGGCCGACTGGGTGCTGATGACGCTCGGCAAGTTTGGCGTCGATACATCAGCCATGCAACGCATCGCCGGCGTGCCGACTTCCGCGACCATCCTCAACGTCAGGCCCAACGGCGACCGGCCCGCGCTGCATGTGCGCGGCGCGTCCGACCATTTCGACGTAACCGAGGCCGACTACGACCATGTGCTCGACGCGGCGATCGTGCATCTCGGCGGCACAGGGCTCTTGCGCAAGCTCGACGGGCCGCAGAGCGTCAAGCTGCTGACCGAGGCAAAGCGGCGGGGGCGCACCACGACCTTCGACCTGCTCGGCGCGAACGCCTCGACCGCGCACCTGGTGCTGCCGCTGCTGCCGCATGTCGACTACTTCATGCCATCCATCGAGGAAGCGCAGGACATTTCGGGCAAGCAGGGACCGGAAGCCTGTGCGGATTTCTATCTGGGCAAGGGCGCGAGCGCCTGCGTGTTCACGCTGGGCGGCGACGGCGCTTACTATGCGCATCGCGACGGGACGCGGGCGAAGTCCGCAGCCTACGCGATCGACGTGGTGGACACGACCGGCTGCGGCGATGCGTTCGACGCCGGCTTCATCACGGCGCTGCACCATAGGATGGACCTGGAAACGTCGCTGCGCTTCGCCCAGGCGAGCGCGGCGCTCGTCGCCAGCGGCCTCGGTTCGGACGCCGGCATCCGCTCGTTCGAGCAGACGCTGGAAACAATGCGGACTCTGACGGTCAAAGGGGCATGATCTTTTCCGAAAACCGGAACCCACTTTTCGCAGATGCGGTCCTGCGGTTCGGGATCATGTTCTAGCTAGAACCGCAACTGCACCTTCATCGAGCGGCTCTTGTCCGACGCCAGCTCGAAACCCTTGACCGCGTCATCCACGTCGACGGTCGCGGTCAGCAGCGGGCCGACATCGATCAGCCGGTCGCCGAGGAAGGAGACGGCGGTGCGGAATTCCTCGTGGAAGCGGAACGCGCCGCGAAGCTCGGCTTCCTTCGTGACGATGGCCGAGATGGCGAGCGCCGCCTCGCCGCCCTGCCCGACGCAGACGATGACGCCGCGCGGGCGCAGCAGCCGGATGGCCGAAGCAAGCACGGCGCCGCTGCCCGAGGCCTCGAACACGACATCGAAAGTGCCCTTCGCGCCCTCGTGGCGGTTGAGATCGTCCGGGCGGGCGGCGACGTTGATGGTTTCGTCCGCGCCGACGCTGCGGGCGAATTCGAGCGGCGCGTCCAGAATGTCTGTCACTACGATGGTGGCGGCACCCGCCCGACGCGCGGCGGCCGCGAGCAGCACGCCGATCGGCCCTGATCCCATGATCAGCACCTTGGCGCCGAGCAGCGAACCTGCCCGCCTTATCGCGTGCAGGACAACCGCCAGAGGCTCGGCAAATGCGGCCTCACCCACCGAGACGTTGCCAGCCACCGGAACGGCCTGCGCCTGCGTGCAGACGAGCACTTCGCGGAAGCCGCCATCGACGTGGGGAAAGCGCATGGCGCTCCCATAAAAGCGCATGTCGAGGCAGTGGTTCTGCATGCCGCGCTGGCAATATTCGCAGACGCCGCAGGGGCGGCTCGGATTGACCGCCACCGTCTGGCCGACCTGCACACCGGACACCGACGCGCCGATCTCGGTAACGGTGCCGGCGATCTCGTGGCCGAGGATCATCGGCTGTTTCAGCCTGACCGTGCCGAAGCCGCCATTGTGATAATAATGCAGGTCCGAGCCACAGATGCCGCCCGCGCCGATCCGGACGCGCACGTCGTCCGGCCCTAGCGGCTGCTCCTCCACCGTATCGATGCGCAGATCATGGGGTGCGTGGACGACGACCGCTTTCAACAGAACCTCCCGGGCGATTTCCGGGATGCTTTTAGCGGGCGGGACGCGCCTGTCCACCACGAAATTCCCACGTCCTTTCAGGTATCGTCATGCACAACCTGAAGATGTTTAATGTCATCAATACACTTTAGGATTGTATTTCCTGCTGACCTTCTGCTACTCAGGCGAGTATGTGGAGCGCAGCAAACCATCTTCGCGAGAACACCAGTCCGGAAGCCGCCACCGAAGCCATTTCGGCGGCGGATTCTACCCGTCCCGTCGCTGCCCCAATGCCTCTGCGATAGGCCGGCCCGCTGGCGATGCGCGGTTACGTGTTGACCATCGATCCCCCTGACGGCCCACGGCGGCAGAGCATGGTGCGCGAACTGGCCGGCATGGCTTTCGACTGGGAGTTCGTCGAAGGCTACCGCAAGGGCGACCCGATCCTCGACGAACTCTATTCGCCGGCCAAGAACCTGCTGCTCAGCAAGCGCTCGCTCAGCGCCGGCGAGATCGCCTGCTATGCCGGGCACCGGCTGATCTGGCAGACGATCGTCGAACGCGGCGACCCCTGTGCCATCGTCTTCGAGGACGACGCGCAGATCGCCGACCGCGCCGCCTTCGACAACGCGGTGCGCGACGTGACTAGCGCACCGTTCGACATCGTCAAGCTTTGGGACATCAAGCCGAAGCCTGTGGTCGCGCGGCGGCGGATCGGAGGTACGCAGATCGTCGTCCACAAGATGATCGCCTCGGGAACCGGCTGCTACCTCATCTCCAGAGACGCCGCCGCAAGAATGCTCGGGCGAAAATCGGTGTTCCGGGCCGTGGACGAGGATTTCTCCCACGCGTGGGAATTCAGTGTGCAGATCTGGTCGGTCTGGCCGAACCCCGTCGCCGACATCGCCGCCGAGTCGACCATCGAGGCCGAGCGGATATCGCGGAACCGGAGGAAAATCCGATCGCTGTGGGGTGAAGCGCTGCAGGTCGTGAAACGTGTGCGCCACCGCTCCCACCTGCTCAAAGCCCAATAGGAGCATCCGTTGCGGGCGCTCTACATCAATCTCGACAGGTCGCCGGAACGACGGCAGTGGATGGAGCAGCAGGCAGCTTCGCTCGGGCTGGCGCTCGAACGGATCGCGGCTGTCGACGGCGCGGCGCTGGATGGCATTCCAGCCAAGCTGTCGGCCGGCGCGCTGGCCTGTTTCCACAGCCACCGCATGGCATGGGAAATCGTCGCCAACGGCGACGACCGCTACGTCGCGATCTTCGAAGACGACGTCCACATGAGCCCGGACCTGCCATGCTTTCTGGGCGATCCATCGTGGATCCCGGAGGATGCGGACATCGTGCATATCGGCCGCTCACAGGAGCGGTGCATCGTGATCAACGACCGCCGGAAGGCGATGGACCGCGCACTCTACCTGACTGTGACGGAGAATTCGGGTGGAGACGGATACATAATGTCTCGACAATGCGCCCGACGCCTGCGCGGAGAGTTCACCGACATAGATCAGGAGTTCGATCAGGTTCTGTTCAACCAGAATGCTTTCGCGCTTCGCATCTACAAGCTTGTCCCGTCGCTTTGCATCCAGGACAGATTTCTTCCCGTGCCGAAATTCGGCAGCCAGATCGACAGGAAGGCCAAAACCAAAAGCGGATCGCGCTTGTGGCGTGAGGTGATGCGCCAAGTCCGCAAACTGAGGTGGGGCACAGTTCAGGCCTTGGGACTTGCCGCCCCGATCCGCATCGATATCCAATTTCGATAGAGAGAGCCGCCGCATGCACTGCAGAAACACCTCGTCCCCACATCAATGCGGCTGAAATGAAGACAGCAGTTGTACTTGCCTGCGATGACAATTTCATCGCTTACACGTCGATAACAGCGCGCAACATCGCAGCGTCCACTACAGAGCATTTTCCAATCTTCGTGCTCTCGGACGGCGTGACCGACGAGAACAAGGCGCTGGCCCGCAAATTCTGCCCCTGGATCGAATTCATCGAGTTGCGGGGGACAGTTCGCGACATGCCATTTAACGCCGAATTTCCACCTGCGGCGAGCGCTCGGCTCTTCCTCGATCAGGTGCTCCCTGACCTTGAACGGGCCCTCTACCTCGACAGCGATATCTCGCTGTTGACCGACATATCGCCTCTGCTGGCAATGAAGCCAAAAGTTGCTCCGGTCATCGCTGCTTATGACATTCCACAAATGATCGAGGGCAGGTTTCGCCAGCGACTGCCGATGTCCGCAAGCAGCGGATACTTCAATAGCGGCGTCATGATGCTTGATCTCACCGCATTCCGACAGGAGCAGGTTTTCCGAGAAGCGCTGCTCTTTCTCAAACGAAAATCTGTTGCCGAATATCCCGACCAAGACGCCCTCAACGTTGCGCTGAACGGACGGTGGCAGGTGCTAGACTGGCGCTGGAACGTCCTACATCACAACGTGGAATGCATGCCGAAACCGCACTACCTCAGGCACATAACAGGCAACAAACCATGGGCCTGGGACAAGACGGGTGTGGAGAGATACATCATTGAGCGCTGGCGCTCCGATCTGGCGGCAAGCCCTTGGCCGGACAGGTATTTCTACGAACCTTCATCCTTGCGCAGGAAACGTTTTCGACGGGCTTTGACACGCCCAATGGTTGACTTCCTTGGCCTCACACCTTCTGGGCGACGCCCCGCAAACGATTTATACTTTGAATATACAAATCTCGTTCCCTCAATTCTCGACAACATTGACGATTTATTTCGCAATCAACGCCTTGGTTCCGCACTATATGTTTAGAAAAATAGAGAAACTGGTTCGTAATTTCCGTGACGAACGTATTATCAAGCCCATTGTCCTGTCAAAAAAGGGCCGAAGATACTACGAGCACAACTTTAGAGCGCTGGTTAGCGACTTTGGAAGTCACCGAATTTCGTTCGATCCAACCGATAAGGTTATTGGCGCCTCGATCCTGGAGAACGGCGGCTGGTTTCTCCAAGAAACTCTCAAGATTTTCGAATCAATTCCGGCTCGAGGGCACACATTCATTGATGTCGGCGCAAACATCGGAACGCAAACCGTTTACGCGCTTAAACTCGGTCCGTTCACACGGGCAGTATGCTTTGAACCCGAGCCCTGGAATGCCCAGCTATTGCGAGCCAACATGGCATTTAACGGGATTTCCGACAGAGTTACAGTTATCGAAGCAGCCGCCGGGGCGCAGAAAGGGTCAGCAATTCTCTCGAAAGACAAGTTCAATTTTGGGGCGCATAGCATGGCGCATTACTACGGCAGTGGCGACAAAATCGAGATCCCCGTCGTTACTGTGGAGGACTCTCTTCGCGAGCTGAATATCAGAACGAGTGACCTTGGTCTCGTCTGGATCGATGTCGAAGGTTTCGAAGGTGACGTGTTGCGGGGCTGGCCATCGTTAACCGGTACACCGCTCTGTATTGAATACACCCCGAACGTCAGGCTGCTTCCAGCCGACACATTTGCTGGATGGACACGCTGGGGAAACGCCAGAGAGGCCACAATTCGCTGGCGTGACATCTCAGAATTCGACCTGACTCAGTACCATGAACAGGAGGATTTTATCTTTGCCTGACACCACGGTTGACTGAGCCGTGGCCGGACTCGCCGTGACTCCGTTGAATAAAGTTACTCAATAGCGAAACAATGAGGGCCTGTATGCTTCGATTGTTGATAAACTTGGAGCGGTCTCACGAGCGGCTATCGTGGATGCAGGAAGAATTCGGTCGGCTGGGCCTCGACTTCCAACGCATTGGAGCAATCGACGGAACCTCGCTCTCTGAGAAAGATATCCAAAATGCGACCCATCAACGTAGGGACGGTTTGCGTTGGCCACGTTCAGAGGTGGCATGTTTTCTAAGCCATCGCGAGTGCTGGAAGGTTGCAGCCAGGGCAACCGTAAGCCACATCGCGATCTTCGAGGACGATATACATCTTGCCCCCATATCTGCCCGGTTCCTGACGGATGCGTCGTGGATTCCTAATGGAATCGATGTTGTGAAACTTGAGACCTATTTCCATGAAACTCGCCTCAGCCAAAAGGCAATCCGTAGAGGTGATTGTTCCCTGTTTCAGATCAGGGCGAAGCATTTGGGAGCCGCCGGATACATTATAGCTCGTTCCGTGGCTAACCGCCTTCTCGAACTAACCTCCCGTTTTGACCGCCAAGTAGACGAAGTGCTCTTCGATCCCGACGGTCCGGGAAGCAGTCTGTCCTGTTACCAGATCAATCCGGCAATCTGCATACAGGACCCAATCTTGAATCAAGACGCCCATCTAATACCAAGCGTCATCAATGAGGACCGCAAGATGGTCTATGACATGCCGGGTTCACCAGGCATTGCTCTACCCGCAGCAAAGTACAAGGGAATCAACAAATTGAAGCGGGAAGTGGCGCGTCCGTTCAAACAGCTCAGGAAAAAGATAAAGGGGCTCATTCGCCTAATTCTCTACCGGGAGAAAACGCTTGAGGTACCCTATGCAAGACGCGGAAACACATCACAGCACATACGCCGTTTGAACGCGTCAGGACCTCAGAGAATCCGGTGGTACCGTTGGCTGGGCTCGAACCAGCGACCTCCGGATCCACAATCCGACTTAAGCCATTGCGACATAAGGCTTTTCGACGTCCATGTCGCACCTATGTCGCATCCAGGGGTCTGTTCTCAGCCCGACTATCGCGCAAATGATAGGTGATGAACTCGAACGTCTTTTGCACTTCTTCGAAGCGGCAAGCCACGGCGGCAACGTGATCTGGGGTTGTCTCTCGCAGATGTTGGGTCGTCGTTTCACGACCTCGACGGAACTCAACCGCAAGAGGCCGTGCTTCGTATCCGGCTTCCGCGTCGCCATACAGTCCGAGCGAAATGGAATCATGAATGGCCCGATGGCGCAACTCTCGGAGATCGCCGTACTCTTGAAGAGCTACCAAGGCACTGGCCCGGATTTCAGGCTGGCCAATGCCGCTTACAAGATCGAATGCGAAGCGCTTTGAATTGTCATCCCAGTTTCGCATTTTATGAGCCGTTTCTTCTGGCGACAAAGGATTCTCGCCCTCTTCCGACGCCGCCGCACATAGCAAAGCAAGTTGCTCGTCGGCATACGCAGCCTGCATCGCTAGATGGCCAATGGGCAGTACGAAAGGTTCGCGAAATTGGTCCACGCTCGGCAGCTTCATTACCTGCCCTTTCCTATCCCAGCAACGAGCGCTCTGCCGCTGCCAGTTCCTCGGCGTCGTCGCCGCGCGGGAACAGGTGGCCGTAGACGTCGGCCGTCAGCGTCACAGACGAGTGGCCCATGCGCTCCTGGACGACTTTCAGCGGCAGGCCCAGGCCGCCGTCGGCGGTCCGGTTGATGCACCAGCTCGCATAGAAGTGGCGGAGCGCGTGCAGGCCCTTGTAGCGGGCGACGAGGATGGCGTTGCCCTTCTCATCGACCTGGCCGCTGTCGATCGCCACGCCGGCTGCGACCTGCGCCGGCTGGAGGCCGCGCCGGACGATGTTGTTCAGTTGCTCGACCTTCCCCTGCCCGTTCGGGAAAACCAGATCGAGGACCATGATCGGGTTGCCGTCGCCATCCACCTTGCCGCTGTCGCGCTTAGGGCAAACCAGTTTCCACTCACGCAGCGCGTTGACGACGATCGGCGGCGCCGGCACGGTACGCTCGCCGGATTCCGACTTCGGCCGGCCGATGATGTTGAAGCGATCGGCGCGCTGATGGACGCGGACTGACCGGCCGTCGAGATCCACGTCGCTCCAGCGCAGGCCGCGCAGCTCGGACGCGCGCAGGCCGGTGAAGATCGCTGTCAGCAGCAACGGCCGCCAGCGGCCCGACAGCGCAGCGACAAGCGCCTTGATCTCCCCGCGCGTCGGTATGTCCAGGCCGACCTTCAGGCGGCCTTTCTGACGGCGTTCCTGGCGCTTCTCACCCTTGCGACGGCCGCGCATTTCACGAACGACGTTTCGGGCTGCTAGTCCCCTCTCCTGCGCGTCGGCTAGCAACGTGCCGAGACTAACCAGAATCTTGCGGATCATCACCGGCGAACGGCCGGCCTGGCGGAGCTCATCCTCGAAGGCGCGCACGGCCGGAATGTTCAGCGCTGAAATCTTCGCGGCGCCGATGAAGGGGACGATATGCAGATCTACATGCGAGCGGTAGCTGTCGATCGTAGTGCGTTCCAGCCCGAGCGCGGCGGCGCTGGCAAGCCAAAACACGGCTGCCTGCTTCACCGTGGCGCTGACACTGTCGGCAACGTGAGTTCCTTCGCGGACCTCCACCGAGGCCGTGGCAGCGAATGCGTCGGCCAGCTTCTTCAGCTTGAACGTCTTCAAGCGGCGCGTGCCCTTGGCATCAACATAGTCGACAACCCATGCTGATTTTTCAGCACCCCTAGCGTCGGCCCATGTGCGTTTCCTGACGGACATGCATCATTTATCCGAGTGAGCGTTCAGAACGGCAATATCTTCTGTTCGTGGAGCGGAGGTCAACACGTGCCCACGATAAGGCGCTGATTGCTTATCGGTTTTACCCAAACTCAACGCGCCAATTTTGGCGACTACCCGAAATGTGCTATAGATTTCACCGGGTCCGAACAAGTCGCATTTGCTACCTGTGGCCCGCGTTTGACGCACAACGAACAGGGGAAGCAGGCGGTCAGTTTTTGCGGACGTCCGCCTGCTTCCCGAAAGCCAACACTTTTTTAGGAGTGCCGGCACATGTCGAGCATATCATCGGACGCTGCTTGCGAAAACCCCGATACATTTGGCGGAAATCATTCGGAACACTCTAGCTCAAGCGGGCTCGATACCCCAATTTGGGGAGTTCGCAACATCGCCAAGGTCATTAATCGGACCGAGCGGCAGACCTTCTACCTCATTGCATCTGGGAAGCTGCCCAGCGTCCGAGATGTGGGCGGTAGGAAAGTGAGTACACCTCGAAAGCTGCGCGCCGATATTCTGGGGACGCCAGCATGAGGTCCCGGGCCTGGTTGTCCAAACGGCGCACGCATCCATTCGAGGCGAACCACTGGTTTGTGACACACCGCGCCGACAAGTCTCGTTCGTCGGTACCACACGTGCGTGAGAATTTTGGCCTGCCGATTCATGAATCTGCTGCTGCCCCTTGGAGGGAAGCGCATCTTCTCCATGCGCGCGTCCACTGATGAGAACGAAAAGCCGTAGGAACCGCTCACCCGTCGGCGAGCAATGGACAAAGATGCTCCGCCCTACCATGGAAACGAATGCTTGGAAGGCGCTCTCGTCAACAGCCCAGGCGCTCTATCCTTGGATAAAGCTAGAATGGCGCGGCCCTGACGCCAACAATAACGGGAAGTTGAGGCTGAGCGTCAGACAGGCTGCGGAAAGGCTGGGCGTACGTCCTGATACCGCAGCCGAAGGCTTTCGTGACCTCCAGCGAAAGGGATTTATAGTCCAAACCGAAGCTGCTTGTTTGGGTGTTGAGGGTGCAGCAAAGTCTCCGGCCTACGAAGTAACCGAGTTGAAAATGCCGGGCATGGATGGCGACGGCCGGAAGCTCTATCGACAATGGCACCCCGGCCAAGACTTTCCTGTAGCGATTGCGCCTTCAAATAATCCCACGGGCAAGAACGGCAGGAAAGTAAAATCCCAACCCGAAAACCGTGACGGTGATATCACGAAAATCGTGACGAAAGATGCTCACACTGTCATCAATACCGTGACGGCCCGTCATAAAAACCGTGACGATCAAACGATTTCTCGACCCAAATCAATCACGGAAAGCGTGACATCCTTATCCAGCCATACATCCAAGACCGGACGCGGGACTGCGCGCCAGCCCGCCCTCAACAGCGGGCAAGCGCAGTGTCTGCGGACTAACGCGGAAAATATAGCTGCAATAAATGAGCTGCTTCGGGCTACGTCCACGTCTATGACACTATGCGAAGGAGATGCCTGCGACGATGCAACATAATCTCCTGATTTCGGCAATGCCTCGCCAGATTGCCATCATCCCGGCTACCAATCGCAAAGACGATTCACATTCTAGCGATGCGACGATAACGAATGGCGGTTGGGGTAATAACCCTCTTAGGCACCGTGGGTTACAGCTGACCCCGACGTACAGCTACAACAACCGTTCGCACATGATCGCCCAACGGAGAAGGTGCTTCATTCAATGCCAGTCCTGAAAAGCGCCAAACACGAACGTATGGCTCAATCGCTCGCCAAGGGGCTCAGCTCTGATAAGGCATATGCAGAGGCAGGCTATAAACCCCACCGCGGCAACGCGGCACGATTGAGCGCAAATGAGAACATCATGGGTCGCGTCACCGAGCTTCAGAAAGAGCGAATCGAGAAGGTTCACGAATACGCTGCAGTCGACTTCCGCGAGCAGATGCACAAGCTCATCGGCATCGTAGACAAAGCGATTGAGACTGGGGACATTAAGACCGCTCTTGATGGGCAGAAGTTCATCATGAAGATGGGAGGCTTCGAGGACATGCCGACGCTTACGCATGAGATGCTTGGCGACCGCGGCTTGCATGGATTTCAACGGTCTGCGGAGCCTGGCGAGCCTGTTCGGAAGAACATCCTGCAGTTTGGCCCGGCGCATCGGAAGCTTATTGAACTGGCAGGGCCGAGAACTATCGATCTCAAAGGGTAGTGTGTATTGCGCAATACGATGTCAGCTATGCGCCCCATTTCGGTCGTTCACCTGCGGTCTAGCTGATAGCAAAAGCCGTTATTCGGAAAAGAAGAAAGACTGTGCGACGTTCCGCATCGGCGACGCATCTCTCGCTCCGACAAGCTGTACGCCGCGTTCAGCCGCTGGGCCGCTCTTGCGTTCGTCATAAAAGCTAATCGATCAGCTTTGCCGCAAGTTTGTTGCAGCGCAAAGTACGGGCGGCGGAAAGGGTTAGATTCTCGTCATCGACAACGACAAATCGAAGGAGAATTGAGATGTTCACGCGTCGCCAGGCATTGCTCGGAGCTGCCGCAGCCAGCGTGTTGACTCCCGCACTCTTGCGAGTGGCTGCGGCTTCGACAGCGCCGGCTACCGAGGCGGAAATCGCCGGCCTCCCCCGCGAGAAGGTGACTCTGGTCGCGCCACCTCATGTTCATGCCCACGAACAGGTTGCCAAGGGTGGTCCGAAGGTTATCGAATTCACCATGCCGATCGAAGAAAAGCCCGTCGTCATCGACGATGAAGGCACCGTCCTGCAGGGCATGACCTTCAATGGCTCTATCCCGGGGCCGATGATGGTGGTGCACGAGGGTGACTATGTCGAACTGACGCTGATCAACCCCGAGACAAACACCATGCCGCACAACATCGACTTCCATGCGGCGACGGGTGCTCTTGGCGGCGGCGCGCTGACGCTCATCAACCCGGGCGAACAGGTGACGCTGCGCTTCAAGGCCACGCGCACGGGCACCTTCGTCTACCACTGCGCCCCTGAAGGCCCGATGATTCCGTGGCATGTCGTGTCCGGCATGCACGGCACGATCATGGTCCTGCCGCGCGACGGGTTGAAGAACGAGAAGGGTGAGGCGTTGCGCTACGACCGCATCTATTACATCGGCGAAAACGACTTCTACATCCCACGTGACGAGGACGGCAACGTCAAGACCTATGAGAGCCATGGCGACTCTTATGCCGACACGCTGGAAGTGATGAAGAGCCTTGTGCCGACCCATGTCGTTTTCAACGGTGCAAAGGGATCTCTCACCGGCGACAACGCGCTGAAGGCCAGCGTCGGTGAAGCGGTGTTGATCGTCCATTCCCAGGCGAACCGCGATACGCGGCCCCACCTGATCGGCGGTCACGGCGACTATGTCTGGGAACAGGGAAAATTCGCCAATCCACCGTCGAAGAATCTCGAGACCTGGTTCATACGCGGCGGGTCGGCGGGGGCGGCATTCTACACGTTCCTTCAGCCCGGCATCTACGCCTACGTCAACCACAACCTCATCGAGGCGGTTGAGCTCGGAGCGACGGCGCATTTCGTCGTCGAGGGCGAGTGGAACGACGACCTGATGAAACAGGTCAGCGCACCTGGTCCGATCCAGGTGAACTGACCAACGCATGCTGCGGGCCGGCTCGGTCCGGACCGCACTTTTCAAAGCAGAATGTCATGAGCATCAAGCTATTCGAGATCGCATACGGCGCCGCCGCGCTGATGTCGGTTCCCGTGGTCCTCGCCAGTCTCGCCGGCGACCCGCATTCGGCCATGCCGATGGCAGAGACCGTCATGATCCCGGCCCGTACAATCGACTTCCCGCTGCCTGGCGAATTCCTCGCTGCAAACCGGGCCATGGCCGCTCCGGTCGAGGCTACCAGGGTCGCATCGTTCCGGATCATGAAGCGACAGGTCAGTCTGAGCGACTACAGGCGGTGTGTGGCGGCAGGCGCCTGCAAAGCCCCGGATGCGCCGGCGACCACGGACGATGTTCCGGTGACGGGCATCAACGGACTCGACGCGGATGTCTATGCACGCTGGTACTCGCAGGAGACCGGCGAATCCTGGCGGCTGCCGACCGCACAGGAAGCGGCTGCCGCCGGTGCGGAGCGCTTTGCCGGCGAGAGCTTCAGCGCAGTGAGCGAAGCTCCGGGCAATCCGGCAGTAAGATGGATCCGTCGCTACCGCGAGGAGGCTGCCGCGAAACGTCCGTCAGATCCTCGGCCTAAGCTGCGCGGCAGCTATGGTCCTAACAGCCTCGGCGTCGAGGATTTCGGCGGCAATGTCTGGGAATGGACGTTGACCTGCTACAATCGCGTCACCGTCACGACTGAGACCCATGAAGTGCTCAGTGTCGTCGAGAACTGCGGAGTGCGCGTGCTCGAAGGCCGCCATCGCGCCTACATGTCAGGCTTCGTAAGGGACGGCCGCAGCGGTGGCTGTGCCGTTGGCACCCCTCCCGAAAATCTCGGGATGCGGCTTGTGCACGAAGATCATAACCCGGCTGTCGCCGCCGTGCGTCGGACGTTGGCGAAGCTGCGAACCGCTTTCACAACATAGGCATGAAGGAACAGGCCATGGGAGATATCGTCCCCTTTGCCGCCGGACAGGAGCACGCTTGATGCCATCCAAGATTGTCTCTGCCCAGGATCGCTCGGTGCCTCGGGCTGCGCTCAAGTCAGGCGACACGCGACGTGACGGGCGTGGCCGAATCCAGGGCATGCCTCCGATCCTGCACTACGGTTTCCGACCCTTCTTCTTCGTGGCGGCCCTCTATGCCGGTGTTGCCATCCCCGTCTGGCTTTGCGCCTATTTCGGAGGCTTTGGATTTGCGGGACCTTTCGACGGCTTGCGTTGGCACGCCCACGAAATGCTTTTCGGTTATCTCGGCGCTGTCGTTGCCGGCTTCATCCTCACCGCCATCCCCAACTGGACCGGTCGCCTGCCGCTGAGCGGTGGGCGCCTTGCGGTCCTCGTCGGGCTTTGGTTGGCCGGCCGGATCGCGTGCATCGCCATTCCTTCGCCGACCGTTGCCGCTGTGGTTGACCTTTCTTTTCCCGCCATGCTTGCTTTCGCGATCTGGCGGGAAGTAGTCGCGGGGCGGAACTGGAAGAATGCGCCGGTTGCCGCGATAATCACACTGCTGGGTGTTGCGAACCTGCTCGACCACCTCGCCAATCTGGAACTGGCCCCCCACGATCTAGGCCAACGGTTGGCGCTTGGCGTGGCGGCGATGCTGATCGCGTTGATCGGCGGACGGATCATACCGTCCTTCACTCGTAACTGGCTGGTGAAGAACGGCGTGCAGCGTCTTCCGGCACCCTTCGGCGCTCCCGACAAGGCGGCGCTCGCCGCGACCGCGCTCGCGATGGTCGGCTGGCTGACCTTTCCCGGCGCGGCCGCAACCGGATTGGTCCTCTGCACGGCTGGCTTCCTGCTGCCCGTTCGGCTCGTACGCTGGCGCGCCGGCGCGACGGTATCGGAACCCATCCTGCTGATACTGCATGTGGGTTATGGCTGGTTGGCGCTGGCGCTGACCCTGCTCGGACTTGCCATGCTTGTCCCCGACATTTCCGATTCCGCGGCGCTGCACGCGCTGACCGCGGGTGCAATCGGAACCATGACGCTCGCTGTGATGACGCTCGCCAGCCTTGGCCATACCGGCCGTGCCATCAAGGCGGATGGCTTCATGGTCGTCATGTATGCCATGGTCACGACGGGCGCTGCCCTGCGCGTTGCCGCGCCCTTCCTCGATGACGGATATTCGTACCTCCTTTCCGCCGGCGGGGCACTGTGGAGCGGAGCATTCCTGCTTTTCGCCATCCGCTTCGCTCCCATCCTGTGGGGGCGTCGGGTCGGTGTGGACAGCTAGGGATGGGTTATCGGGAAAGGCGCCAATCGCCTCGCGAGCCTCATCGCCGGAATCAGTCTGGTGGTGAAGGTCGTATCAAAACGAAGACGGCCGCTCCCCCAGGACTGCGGCCTGGACAGCAAGAATTGTCCAGGGCAAGCTGATAGCGAACGAGAGCAGCAGGGCCGTGGCCATGGCTGTGGCCGCAAGCTTCCTGGCACGCAGCGATATCGCGCCGTTCCGGTTCCAATCTCTGATCGTGGGACCGAAGCGAGGATGGGACATGAGCCATCCGTGCAGCCGTTGCGATCCTCTGGCGAAACAGAAGGCCGAAAGGAGGATGAACGGCGTGGTCGGCAAGAGCGGAAGCGGGATGCCAGCGAGACCGAGCCCGAGCGAAACCACACCGGCACCAATCCAGAGCGGGCGCAGGCGCTCCATCCCTCGCGCGCCAAGTGACGGGCGGGCGGTCTCCTCTCGGAACACCTCCGAATGGTGACTGCCCGCCCGAATGCTCATTGTGCAGCACCGAGCTGTCCGAACAGGTCCTCGAACACCTTCTTGGCCTTGCCGGACTGCTTGACGGCCTGTGCCTCGGCAGCATTAGTAGGATCGCCCACATTGATCAGCGCCACCATGCCCATTCCGTAGTGCGGCGTGCATTTGACGCCATACACCCCGTTCCCATCGACCTTGAGCGTATATTCTTCGTTGAACTTGCTCTTGAATGCTTCCACGCCTTCCGGGAGCATTCCCTTGATGCTCTCGACATTGTGTCCCTTGTCGGTGGGGATGAACCGGATCGTGTCGCCGGGCGCCGCCACGATGAAGTCCGGCTCAAATACCATCGATCCCTTTGCTCCCTTGTTCAACATGTGGACCTCGATCTCGGCGGCACCGGCGGCTCCGGTGACCATCAGGGTCGCGCCTAGCATCAGCGCCGCGACGAACGGTTTCATTTTCTTCTTCCTTTCTGACCACGGCTGATTGCCGTTGCCACATCCATAGTGCAGGGAAGCACACGACAGTTTGTGCTGGCGCAAACTGTCGCTAGAGATGGATGGTGCCGCTTACGGGAAACGGAACTGCATGGCCCTCGACAGATCGTTGATTTCCGGACTGCCGCCGTTCGCCGGGCTGAGCACCGCCGCCCTGGACGCCATCCTTCTGCAGGCCCGTTCCGTCCGCTTCGCCAAGGATATGGAGGTCTTCGGGCAGGACCAGGAGGCAGGACACTTCTACCTTCTGCTATCCGGCCATATCCGGGTGGTCCGAACAACCCCGGACGGCGATCAGGTCATCGCGCGCTACATTAACGAAGGCGAGCTGTTCGGCATTGCAATGGCGATGGGACGCACGACCTATCCGGCCAGCGCGGTGGCAGCAGTGGACTGCGTCGTCCTGACATGGCCCAACAGCGCCTGGCCGGGTTTCCAGGCGCAGCATCCGACTTTCGGCGCCAACGCCTACCAGACCATTGGCAACCGGCTTCAGGACACCCAGGCACGTGTTGACGAGATGGCGACGCAGCAAGTTGAGCAGCGCATTGCCAGCGCCATCCTTCGCCTCGTCACCCAATCCGGCCGCAAGACCAGCGATGGAATCGAGATCGACTTTCCGATCACGCGTCAGGACATAGCAGAGATGACCGGCAGCACGCTGCACACGGTAAGCCGGCTGCTCAGCGCCTGGGAAGACGAGGGCATCGTGCGCAATGCGCGCCAGAAGGTCGTCGTGACCGATCCGCACGCACTCATGCTGCTTTCGGAGAGCCGCCGGCGCAAATGACTTAACCCGCAATAGTCAGGCCGGGCGGAGATCAGTAGTTGCGCCGGGCTCGCGAACTGCTTTGACCGCGAAGGCCGACGGTGCGTTGGCCCTGGCATCTCCCTGCATCGCCGCGAGCAACTCCACAGAGAACCGTCCCTCATCGATCCTGTGGGCCGCACATGCATCAGCGACGGTGTGGAATATGCCGATCGGACAGCCCACGCAAAGCATACGATAGCGGATCATGACCCGGATGGTGGACGGCCACCGCCGCATGATTTCATCGACCGGCATATCGGGATCGAGGGTTACAGGCTGCATCGTCCGGGCTTTCCAAATCCAGAACGGTATGCAGCGGACAATCGACGTACTTTGTCCCCGGACAAACTGCATCTCGAAAGGCGGGGCGACAAGCCTTCACTTGCCTATCATTCGGGCCTAAGATAAGTGGTATGGAAAATACCACATATTCCGATGGCACATTCTTCCTTACCAACTCCCCCGCCTGCGGAGCGTCCGCTACACCATCCAAACGTCGACCGGGTCTTCATAGGCAGCCTGGTTCGCGCTTTCTACGCCCGCGTGCGGGCCGACCACCGCCTCGGTCCGATCTTCGCACACGAGATTCGTGGCGACTGGGAACCGCATCTGGAAAAGATGACGGACTTCTGGTGTTCGGTGATACTCAAGGACGGCAGTTACGAGGGGCGTCCGGTCCCTGCCCATCTAAAGCTCAAGCAGGTGCGCGAGGACGATTTCGATGTCTGGCTAGGGCACTTTAGCGCAACGGTAGCCGAGTTGTGCGCGCCAGACGCGGCGACCGTTTTCGTCGATCGCGCCGAGCGCATCGCGCAGAGCCTGAAGCTGGCCATGTTCTTTCGGCTTGGCGAACCAAGGCGCGAAACGTGATGCGCGAGCGGGAACGCTGAATGCACCTTACTTTCCACACCGACTATGCATTGCGCATGCTGATCTATTTGGCAGTCTGTCCCGACGGTCAGGCTCGGGTGGGAGATGTCGCGGAGCGATACGATATCTCCCGGAACCACCTCCTGAAGGTCGCCCTCGAACTCGGGCGGTTGGGCTATGTGACGACAACGCGCGGCCGCTCAGGCGGCATTTCTCTTGCCCGGCGTCCGCAAGACATCAATCTGGGCGCGGTCGTGCGACACATGGAGGACGACTTCGGACTCGTCGAGTGCATGCGCGCGGGGGGCGCCTGCTGCATCTCGCCATCCTGCAGGCTGAAGGGAATAGTCAGGGAGGCAACCAAAGCCTTCCTGTCGATCTTCGACAACTACACGCTTGCCGATCTGGCAATGGACAAAACCGCTTTGAGATCACTGCTTGATCTAGGTCAAGGACGTGGCAAAGTGTCGTCGGTAGCGTGACTGTCATTTGAGGGATGCACATGATCAGGCAACTAACCGTATCTGAACGCCAGATATCGGCAATCATGCTGGGCCTTGTCGCCGCTGTCGGTGTGGCTATGGCAGCAGCCGGGAGACAGGACGCGCTTGGTGTGCACGGCGTCATCGTGATCCTGTTCGCCGGTGCCCTGATGTATCCGATCTTTTCGGCAATCGGCTCGCCCGAGCCGACGGAGGACCGGGAAGCGTCCTACTACGACGACCCGATCAAGGTCGGCATCGTGCTCGCCATGATCTGGGCTGTATTCGGCATGTTCATGGGTGTCTGGGTCGCGGCGCAGCTTGCGTGGCCCAATCTTGCATTCGAAGGAGCGTGGTCGACGTTCGGCCGGCTGCGGCCTACGCATACCTCAGGGATCATCTTCGGCTTCGGCGGAAATGCTCTGATCGCCACGTCCTTCCACGTCGTCCAGCGCACGTCGCGCGCCCGGCTTGCCGGCCAGATCAGCCCCTGGTTCGTGCTCTTCGGCTTCAATCTGTTCTGCGTGCTGGCGGTGTCCGGCTACCTGATGGGGGTCACGCAGTCGAAGGAATATGCCGAGGCGGAATGGTATGCCGATCTCTGGCTCGTCGTCGTCTGGGTCACGTATTTCGTGCTTTACCTGCGCACGATCGCGCGACGCAAGGAGCCGCACATCTACGTGGCCAACTGGTACTTCCTGGCCTTCATCGTGGTGGTGGCGATCCTCCACATCGTCAACAACCTGGCGATCCCGATCTCGTGGGGCAGCGCGAAAAGCTACACGGTCTGGCCCGGCGTCCAGGATGCGATGGTGCAGTGGTGGTACGGCCACAATGCTGTTGCGTTCTTCCTGACCGCCGGCTTCCTGGGCATGCTGTACTACTACCTGCCGGTGCGGGCGCAGCGGCCGATCTTTTCCTACAGGCTCTCCATCCTGAGCTTCTGGGGCATCACCTTCTTCTACATGTGGGCGGGCTCGCATCACCTGCACTACACGGCGCTTCCGCATTGGGTGCAGACGCTCGGCATGACGTTCTCAGTGATGCTGCTCGTCCCCTCCTGGGCGTCAGCGGGCAACGCGTTGCTCACGCTGAACGGAGCATGGCACAAGGTTCGCGACGACGCGACGCTGCGCTTCATGACTGCCGCAGCGATTTTCTACGGCCTGTCGACGTTCGAAGGTTCGTTCCTGGCGATCAGGCCGGTCAATGCGCTCTCGCACTACACGGACTGGACCATCGGTCACGTTCATGCAGGTGCGCTCGGATGGGTGGCACTCATCACCTTCGGCTCGCTCTACACGCTCGTTCCCTCGCTCTGGAAGCGGGAGCGCATGTATTCGGCGGCACTGGTCGAGGTCCACTTCTGGCTCGCGATCGCCGGCACGCTGATCTACATCTTCGCGATGTGGAACTCGGGCGTCATACAGGGGCTGATGTGGCGTACCTACACGGGGGACGGCTCGCTTGCCTATTCCTTCGTGGATTCGCTGGTGGCGATGTACCCGTACTACATTGCCCGCGCGTTCGGCGGACTGCTGTTCCTGATCGGTGCGCTCGTGGGTTGCTACAACATGTGGATGACGGTTCGTGCGGTTCCAGAAACCGTATCTCGCCAGGGCGATCTGCCGGTCGCAGCCGCAGTTCCGGGAGAATGACCGATGGCTGAACTTTTCCACCGCAAGCTCGAACGCTCGGCCATCGGCTTTGTGCTCGCGATCATCGTGGCCGCCAGCATCGGCGGCATCGTCGAGATCGCTCCGCTCTTCACCATCGACGACACCGTCGAGGAAGCTCCGGATATGCGGGTCTACACTCCTCTGGAGCTGGCTGGCCGCAACATCTACGTGCGCGAGGGATGCTATGCCTGCCACAGCCAGATGATCCGCACCCTGCAGGACGAGGTCGAACGCTACGGCCCCTATTCGCTGGCGGTCGAGTCGAAATATGACCGGCCCATGTTGTGGGGATCGAAGCGGACCGGGCCCGATCTCGCACGCGTCGGCGGCAAGTATTCGAACAGCTGGCATGTCGCCCACATGATGAATCCGCGCGATGTCGTGCCGGAATCCAACATGCCGTCCTACGCGTTCCTTGCCCGCACGACGTTGCGGACCGGCGACCTCTCCGAGAGCCTCGAAGTGCAGCGCATGCTTGGGGTTCCTTACACGCCCGAGATGGTTGAGAACGCGGCGCGCGACGCGTTCGGGCAAGCGTTCCCCGACGCCAGCGAGGCGGCGGGTGTTGTCGAACGCTATGGCGAGGCGACCAATGTCAGCAGCTTCGGTGGTGTGTCAGGCAAGCTGACCGAAATGGACGCGCTGGTTGCGTATCTGCAGATCCTGGGTCGCCTTACCGACGCCGCGTACAAGAACACGGCCGCGCCCGAAAACGCGCCCGAAACGACGAACTGAGGTGGAACGATGGATCTCGATCATGACACCGTTCTCGCCTTCTCCAAGAGTTGGGGGCTCTTCTATCTGATGGGCTTCTTCCTCTGCGCCGTCGTCTACGCTTTCTGGCCGTCAAACCGGAAGCGCTTCGACCGGGCCAAGACCAGCATTCTCGACCAGGACGACAAGCCATGGCGCTGAACGAACGCGATCCCGTCACCGGCCGCGAAACGACCGGGCATGTATGGAACGGCATCAAGGAACTCGACACGCCCGTGCCGCGCGGCGTGCTGATGTTCCTGATCGTGACGCATATCTGGGCGATCGGCTGGTGGTTCCTTGTGCCCGCCTGGCCGTTGGGGTCGACCTACACCAAGGGCATTCTTGGCGTCGATCAACGCACGGCGGTCGCGCAGAGCGTTGCCGAAGGACGCCGCGAGCGCGCATCGTGGGTCGCCAAGATCGAGAGCGAGCCGTACGAGACCGTGCTTGCCGATCCCGCCTTCATGCAGACCGTACGCCAGACCGGAAACCAGCTGTTTGGCGACAATTGCGCTGCCTGTCATGGTCGCGATGGGCGCGGGCGCGCCGGCTATCCTAACCTGACCGACAATGACTGGCTGTGGGGCGGTAGTCCCGAAACGATCGAGCAGACCCTGCGCGTCGGCATCAACTCATCCCATGCCGAAAGCAGGGTTGCCATGATGCCCGCCTTCGGCCGCGACGGCATGCTCGAGCGCCAGCAGGTCAGTAATGTCGCCAGCTACGTCTTCTCGCTCAGCCATCCCGACTATGTGACCGAGGAAACGAGCGGAAAGATTGACGCCGGACGGGAAGTGTTCGTCGCGAGCTGCGCCGCATGTCATGGCGAAAACGCCAAGGGCAACCGCGAGGTCGGAGCTCCGAATCTGACGGACGACCACTGGATTTATGGCGGCGATCTGCAAACGATCACCAGCTCGATCTACGGCGGACGCGAAGGGCATATGCCGACCTGGAACGACCGCCTGAGCGACGGCGAAATCCGCACGCTCTCGCTCTACGTCCACGATCTCGGGACCCGCCAGCCATGAGCCCCGCTGTCTTGCGCAGCGGACGTGGCGTGCGGGTGGCCTGGATAGCCGTGGGCCTCGGCCTGTTGGTATTCGTGGCCGCCAACATCCACCTGGTCTATGTTGCGGTGACCTCGCAGCCAGCATGCGTTCCTCACCTGAAGGACGCGGCCGAGGGTACAGGATTCCGCGCCGCGAAATCGGCCTGCTGAGGAGGAAATCCGATGGGCGAAGCAGACAAATCCTATTGGTTGCTCAGTGAGACTTCGGGCGTTGGCGAGACGCGCGACCCGCGGCTTCAGCGCCATCTTCCGCTGCTTGCAGGGCTCGGCTGGCTTTCGGCCGGCTGGCGCGACTTCTGGACTGCGCCAGCGTCTAGCATCGCCTACGGCCTCGGCGTGTTCGTTCTGTCGATCGCCTTCATCTGGACCCTGTTTGGATTCGGACGCGATTACATCCTTTTCCCCGCACTGGCGGGTTTCCTGATCGTCGCGCCGTTTCTGGCGATCGGGCTCTATGAAAAGAGCAGGATGATCGAGCAGGGTCATCAGGTGCGGCTTGTCGATATGCTGACCGTCCGGCCGCGGGCCGGCGCGCAGGTATTTTTCGCGGGCCTGCTGCTCTCGCTTCTGATGCTGACATGGGCGCGCGCCGCGGTGCTGCTGTGGGCGCTGTTTTTTGGAGTGGTCGCGTTCCCGGGCTTGGACAACGTCGTCGACCTGCTTGTCGGCAATATCTACGGCTGGACCATGATTGTCGTCGGCACCGCCATCGGAGGACTATTCGCCGCGTTTGCCTTCGCCGTCAGCGTCTTCGCGATCCCCATGATGCTCGACCGCAACGTCGACGCCCTTACCGCGATGGCGACCAGCATGCGCCTCGTATGGAACAATATGTTCCCGATGATCGCGTGGGGCGCGATAGTCATCATCCTGTTTGCAATTTGCCTCGCGACAGGACTGCTGGGCATGATCGTGATCTTCCCGCTTCTGGGCCACGCGACCTGGCATTCATACCGCGCGATCGCCGGCAAGACTCCAGGAGAAAGTGGGACCGAATGAGTTGCTGCGCGCCGGGGAGCGAAGCTGCACTTCTGACGTTGCCCGGCCGGGTTGTGCCCGACCAAGAAATACGTCTTGCCAGCAGGAGCCTGGGGGACGGCCTGATCCAGACCGACCTCTCGGTCCCGAGCGCACATTGCGGCGCGTGCATCCTCGCCGTAGAGCAGGCTCTGGCATCGCTTCCGGGTGTCTCTGCTGCGCGCCTCAACCTGACAGCGCGCCGCGTTGCCGTGAAATGGCGGGAAGACGGTGCGGTGCCGCCGATGGTGGAAGCCTTGCGCAAGGCAGGCTATCCCGCGACGCTGACCGAAAGCGACGATACCAAGGCCGATCTGGAGATGACGCGCCTAATCCGCGCCACGGCAGTGGCCGGCTTCTGCGCCATGAACATCATGATGCTGTCCGTGTCCGTGTGGTCCGGCGCCGATGCGGAAACGCGGCACGCGTTCCATCTCGTCTCGGCGGCGCTTGCCTTGCCTGCACTCATCTATTCCGGAAGTATATTTCTCGAGTCGGCATGGAACGTCCTCAGGGTCGGCCGAACCAACATGGACGTGCCGATCAGCGTCGGCATCCTGCTGGCCTTCGGCCTCAGCCTCTACGACGCGGTGACCGGCGGTCCACACGCCTATTTCGACGCCATGACCTCGCTTCTGTTTTTCCTTCTCGCGGGTCGTGCGCTCGACCATGCGATGCGGGGACGCGCCCGCGACGCTGTGCGGTCTCTGGCGCGCCTATTACCACGCGGCGTGACTGTGCTCCTGCCGGAAGGCGGGCGAGAATATCGCGAACTCCAGGGGTTGCAGGAAGGCGATGTCGTTCTCGTCCCGGCCGGTGATCGTATCCCGACCGACGGGTCGGTGCTGAGTGGTTCCGGCGTGCTGGACCTCTCTGTTGTTACCGGCGAGACAAAACCCGAAAGCATTGCACCCGGCTCCAGGGTGCTTTCCGGCGCCCTGAACGTCAGCGCTCCGCTTTCGATCCGCGTCGACAAGCGCCCGGTCGATTCCTTTCTGGCCGACATGGTCCGCCTCATGGAAGCGGCTGAAGGCGCGCGCGCCCGCTATCGCCGGATCGCCGACCGTGCGGCATCGCTCTATTCGCCTGTTATCCATCTGGTGGCGCTCGTCACTCTGGCGGGATGGCTCGTGGCCACGGGTGACTGGCATCGGTCGGTGACGATCGCGATCGCCGTACTTATCATCACCTGTCCCTGCGCGCTCGGCCTTGCCGTTCCCATGGTGCAGGCGGTCGCGGCGCGCCGCCTCTTCTCCATGGGCGTCACCCTGAAGGACGGAAGCGCGCTTGAGCGGCTGGCCGAAATCGACCTCGTTGCGCTCGACAAGACCGGAACGGTCACCGCGGGTGCGGTGAACGTCACGGCCCATGACGTGCGGAGCTCCGATCTGCGGGCGGCGACCGCTCTTGCAACCCTGTCCAGTCATCCGGTGGCGCGTGCGGTGGCATTTCTGTCCGATGGTGCAGGCGCGCCTGTTGCCGACGCGCGAGAGGTCGCCGGGTCCGGCATCGAAGGACGCTTCGATGGTCATTTGTACAGGCTTGGTAGGCGGGATTGGGTAGATGCGGAAACGGTTGGACGCGAAAGCCATGAGACCGGCGGCGCAGCGACGTGGCTGTCGCGCGATGGCGAGATCGTCGGATCCTTCGACGTCGCAGACACGTTGCGCGAAGATGCCGTGCGCGCCGTGAAGGAACTTGGCAGCATAGGGCTGGATGTCGAGATGCTCTCCGGCGACGCAGAGGCGGAAGTCGAACGCGTCGCATCGCTTGTCGGGATCCGCCGGGCCATGGGCAGGCTTCTGCCGCAGGACAAGGTCCGCCAGCTTGAGCAGCAGCGCGAAAACGGTCGCCGCGTGCTGATGGTCGGCGACGGAATAAACGACGCACCCGCGCTCGCCGCGGCGCACGTCTCCATGGCGCCCTCCTCCGCGGCGGATGTCGGCCGCAATGCAGCCGATCTGGTGTTTCTGGGGTCGAGCCTGGAAAGCGTGCCCAAGGCAGTTTCAACGGCCCGCAGCGCCATGAAACTTATCCATCAGAACATCGCGCTTTCCATCGCCTACAATGCTCTCGCGCTGCCGCTGGCGGTCGCCGGCTATGTCACGCCGCTGATTGCCGCGATTGCAATGTCCACCTCGTCGATCCTCGTCGTGGCTAATGCGCTGCGCCTTTCGAAGGACACGAAGAGCCAAGCCGTAACCCGTGGGACAGGCAAACTACGCCTGGCCGAAGTATGATGGACCTTGCCATGTGGCTAGTTCCCGTGGGGCTTGGTATGGGTGCGATCGGCCTTTTGGCTTTCTTGTGGTCCATGCGCAGCGGCCAGCTTGACGACCTCGAAGGCGCTGCGGAGCGCGTGCTCCACCAGTCGGAAGACGCTCCCCTGCGGCAAGACAGCCGAATGGCGGATACAAAACGTTGAACCGGAGGAAGACATGATGAGCGAAACCGCCGATAGAAAATTCGACTGGGTAGCGGCACTGGCGATGATGTCTGGCGTGGCCGTGTTGATCCCCAGTCTGCTGGCATTGGCTGTGACGGTCGTGAGCGTGATCGCGCTTCTTTCCTGACTGGGTCCAGCCTCGTCCCAGTCGTTGCTCGCCATGGAGACCAATAGGAGATCGCTGTTGTCGAATGTCTCCTTTTCGGGACTAATCATTCGCAACCGGACTGACAGCTAACGGCCCCATTGAGGAAACCGGCAACACGTTGACCTCGGCAATCGCTGATGACAGCCGAGGTGGTATCGAAATTCCGGCCATCAAGGCAGGACGCTGGCCTACTTTCCGTTCTTCGCCAGCCACGCCTGCATCTCGGCGATCTCCTTCTGCTGCGCGGCGATGATTGCCTCCGCCATCGCTTTGGTCGACGGATCGGTGGCGTACTGGAGGGCGACCTTCGCCATGTCGATCGCGCCCTGATGATGCGGGATCATCTTCAGCCGGAAATCGACGTCGGGATTGCCGGTGTATTCAACTGCCATGCCGTGCATCATGTCCATGTCGGCCTGCTTGTAGGCCTTGGTGGACTCGCTGTCCCCCTCCGCGGGCATCATCATCTGCATCATGCCCTGCATGTCCTCCATCTTCATCATGCCGCCGGAGCCATGCGAACCGTGATTCATCTGCGCGGATGCGATGCCAGCGACCGTGGTGACCGCGACAGCGACGATGAGCGTCTTGAGCGTTTTCATGGTGGTTCTCCTTCAGGTTTTCAGTTGTTGACGAAGCGGGCCTGGATGCCGTGGCCGTCGGCCAGTGTGGCCGAGACGACGACCCGCGCGCCTGCGCCGAGCGGCGCCGGCAACGGTCCGACCAGTCTGTTGGGTTGCTGCGTTTCGAGCGCGATCGTGATCGTCTTGCCGGCGTCCTGGACGATCGCCCGGGCTTTCGTGGTGCCCTCCGACGACATCGGCTTCCCGTCCTGGCCGGCGAAGTAGAGGACGATCGTGTTCTCCTCGACGGTCATCTCGACGAAGACATCGTGGGTCTCGACGACTGGGCCGCCGTTGGGGCCTTTGGCCGCTTCCTGCGCGACCGCCGTGGACAGAAACGCTGCAAGCGCCGCTGCCGCGATTATCAGTTGCTTCATGTCTTTCTCCTTCTTCGATGTTTCAGAATGCTTCGACCGGAGTCGATGTGACCGCCGGCCTCCCGGCGCGCCCGGCGAGGATTCGTTCGAGGGGTTTGCGCCCGAAGGCCAGGAACAGGACCGGGGTGAGGAAGGTGTCGAGCAGTGTCGCCGAGACCAGACCGCCGAAGATCGTCACAGCAACCGGATGCAGAATCTCCCGGCCTGGCTCGCCGGCACCGATGAGCAGGGGGATAAGCGCCAGACCCGCCGACAGAGCGGTCATCAGCACCGGCGAGAGCCGTTCCAGACTGCCGCGGACCACCAGTTGCTTCCCGAAGCGCTCACCCTCGTAGAGCGCCAGGTTGATGTAGTGCGACACTTTCAGGATGCCGTTGCGTGCCGAGATGCCGGCGAGCGTGATGAAGCCGATCATGGAAGCGACCGACAGCGGCTGGCCGGCGATATTGAGGGCGATCACGCTGCCGATCAGGGCAAGCGGAATGTTGCCCATGACGATCAGTGCGAGCACGCCGGACTGATAGCGGCTGTAGAGGACGACGAAGATCAGCACGAGCGACACGAGCGACAGGAGGCCGATCCGCAGGCTCGCCTCTTCCTGCGCCTGGAACGTCCCTTCCAGCGCAGTGACATAGCCCTGCGGCCAGTCCGTCGCCGCGATCGCGGCGCGGATGTCTGCCACGATCGCCGCCATGTCGCGCTCGCCGTCGGTATTGCCAAGAACGGCGATGCGGCGTTGTCCGTTCTCGCGCAGGATCTGATTGGGCCCGTCGGTCTCCCGGACGGTCGCGATCATGCTGAGGGGGACGTGGCCGTTCGGCGTGGCGATGAGCAGGTCTTCGAGACCGGTCGTCGACCGGTCCTGGTCGGAGAGCCGCATGACGACGTCGAAGCGTCGATTGCCTTCGACGATCTGCGAGACCGTCCGGCCGTTCGACATCGTCTCCAGCGCCTCGGTCACGGCGGCGGGCGTGAGCCCGAAGAGCGCGGCGCGCTCGTGGTCGACGTCGACCCGCAACTGGGGAATCCGGACCTGCTTCTCGACCTGCAGGTCGACGAGGCCGGGGATGCCGGACAGACGGTCGCGCAGGCTGTCGGCCAAAGTCCGCAGCCGGTCGAGGTCGTCGCCATAGATCTTCAGCGCGATCTCTGCACGCACGCCCGAAAGCATGTGGTCGAGCCTGTGCGAAATCGGCTGCCCGACATTGAGCGAGGCGGGCAGCACGGCGAGCCTCGCCCGGATGTCGGCCATGACCTCGTCCTTGGACCGATCGGATCGCTTCAGGTCGACATCGATCTCGGAGGAATGGACACCTTCGGCATGCTCGTCGAGTTCCGCGCGGCCGGTCCGTCGCCCGACGGATACGACCTCGGGGACGTCAGCGATCAGGTTCTCGGCGATCGTGCCGAGACGATGGCTCTCGGCCAGAGCGATGCCCGGATTGTAGGCGAGGCTGATCGTCAGCGTGCCCTCATTGAAGGGCGGCAGGAACGCACGCGGCAGCAGCGTCGCGGCATAGGCGGCAGCGCCGACGCAGAGTGCCACTGTCGCAAACAGTAGTGTCCGCCGGCGGAAGGCGATCTCCAGCAGCGCCGCGTTGGCGCGCTTCAGGTGCCTTACTACGAAAGTGTCGCCTTCATGCGACCGCGTCCGGCCGGACAGCAGGTAGTAGGCAAGCACGGGAGTGACGGTGATCGAGGTGACGAGCGAGGCCAGTATCGAGACGATGTAGGCGACGCCCAGCGGCGCGAAGAGCCGCCCCTCGATGCCCGACAGCGCGAAGAGCGGGATGAAGACGAGGATGACGATCATCGTGGCATAGACGATGCCTGACCGCACCTCCTGCGACGCCGAGGCGATCACCTCAAGGACCGGACGGGGAACGGCGAGAAGCCGGTTCTCTTTCAGCCTGCGGATGATGTTCTCGACGTCGACCACGGCGTCGTCGACCAATTCGCCTATGGCGATCGCCAGTCCCCCGAGCGTCATCGTATTGATCGTCAGGCCGAAGGCGGCGAAGACGAG
The DNA here is from genome assembly GCF_040081925.1 of Mesorhizobium quangtriensis. Classification (NCBI taxonomy): domain Bacteria; kingdom Pseudomonadati; phylum Pseudomonadota; class Alphaproteobacteria; order Hyphomicrobiales; family Phyllobacteriaceae; genus Mesorhizobium; species Mesorhizobium quangtriensis. Next base: position 19,618 of record NZ_JBEBMF010000003.1, on the reverse strand, counting down.
CACGGTGACCAGGATCGAGATCGGGATCGCTGTCAGTGAGATGAACGTCGCGCGCCAGTTCATCAGGAAGAGGATCAGCACGACCGCGACGACGACCGCCGCCTCGACGAGGACGGTCTTCACGTTGTCGACGGAGGTCTCGATGAAGGTCGCCTGCCGGAACTGGAGATTGGTCGCAGAGACGCCGTCGGGCAGCGTGCGCTGGATGTCGGCGAGCGCCTGCTCGATCCTGGCGGTCAGGTCGACCGTGTCGGCTCCAGGCTGCTTCTGGATCGAGACGATCACGGCAGGCTTGCCCTGGAACCCGGCGTCGCCGCGTTTCACGCGCGGCGCGAAGTCCACCTGCGCCACCTGATGAAGGAACACCGCCTGCGTGCCGTTTTGCGCGACGACAGTGTTGCGGAGATCCTCCAGCCGCTGCGTCACGCCGACGTTCCGGATCAGATACTCGCGGCCGTTCTGGTCGATGAAGCCGCCGCCGGTATTGGTGCCGAACCGGGCGACGGCTGCCTCGATCTGCTCGTAGGTAACGCCAAGCGCCTGCAGGGCCGCGACGTTCGGAATAATGCGATACTGTCGCACCTCGCCGCCGATCGGGATGACCTGCGCGACGCCGGCGATGGTCAGCAACTGCGGACGCATCACGAAATCGGCGATCTCGCGAATCTCCATCGCCGAAACCGTGTCGCTGGTGACCGCGATCAGCATGATCTCGCCCATGATCGAGGTCACCGGTCCCATCTGCGGGACAACGCCTTCCGGCAACTGCTCGCCGACCAGCGACAGACGCTCCGCGACCAGCTGGCGCGAGCGATAGATGTCGGTGCCCCAGTCGAACTCCACATATACGATCGAGAGACCGACGCCCGAGACGGAGCGGACCCGCGTCACGCCCGGCATGCCGTTCATCGAGGTCTCGATCGGGTAAGTGACGAGCTGCTCCACCTCCTGCGGGGCGAGACCGTCGGCCTCCGTCATCAGCGTGACGGTCGGCTTGTTCAAGTCGGGGAAGACGTCGACAGGAACGCGCGGCAACATCCATGAGCCGTAGGCGACCAGCACTAGCGCTGCAGCGATGACGAACAGGCGGTTGCGCAGGCTGGTCGTGACGAGGAAGCTGAACATTGCCGCTCACCGGACCTGGTTGATGAGTTCGGAGCCGCGGACGACGATCCGGTCGCCCTCTGCGATTCCCGCTCGGACGATCACTCGTGTCGCGTCGAACGGCTCGGTGCGAACGGGTCGCGGCTCGAACCTCTCCGCCTCTGCATGCCGCCAGACCAGGGATTCGCCATTGGCGCCGGTCAGCACGGCCTCGCGCGGCAGGACCATTGCGGTAACGGCGTCTCCGTTCCGGGCGAACACCTGGACAGGTTGTCCGACAGCCATGTCCGGAGAGGGATCGCCGATCGCGAACTGGACGCGCGTGGCCTGCTGCTGGAGCGCCTTGCTGAACCCGATGAAGCGAAGATCGATCGCCGTGCCGTCGGCAGCCGACGCGCTTGCGCCCGACAGGGTCGAAGGGTCGATCTGGCCGTAGACCAGCGCCTCGACCCAAAGCCCGTCCGGATCGATGATCTGGAAGACCGTGTCCTCGGGGCCGACGACCTGCCCGGCCACGATGTTGACGGAGGCGATCACCCCGTTGACAGGCGCGCGCAGGGTTTCCGGCTCGGCACGAACCTCCGCGAAAATGTCGAGCCGCCGGCGCAGGCCGGCTAGTTCGGTCTCGGCGTCGGTCACCTGGCTCTGGGCCGACACACCGCGTGCAGCGAGGGTGCGCGCCCTTTCGAGTCTCGCCTCGGCGACCGCGATCTCCTGCTCGATGGCGCCGATCTGCTCGGCGATCCCCGTCTGGTCGGCCTGCGACAGCGCCTGTTCGACCAGGGCGAGGATGTCTCCCTTTCTGACTCTTTGACCGAGCATCGGGAGCCCATCGTCCGGCGACAGGATGCGGCCGCCATTGATGCTCTGGACGAGGCCGGAACGGTTGGGGTCGGCGATGACGCGACCGATCAGGCTGACCGCCTTGAAGGCTTCCTCGGGCCTCGCCACGATCGTGCGGACATCGAGCAGGCGCTGCGTCGGCTTCGGCAGGAAGATCGAACCGTCGGAGAGACGGCTCGGAGCGTCTCCCGACGGAGCCGGGACGGACGCCGAGCCATGATCGTGGCCTTCATGGCTGATCGCGAGCGCCGTCGTGGCGATCAGTGCCACCGCGGCGACGAGGGCAAGCGGAACCGCACGCCGGCTGCGCAGGGACGCCCCGAGAACGAACCCGACGAACAGCGCTGCGCCGCCTATGACATAGGGCAGCGGCACCGCATAACCCGCCAGCACGATATCGGCACCCGCCGCCAGGCCCGGTATCGGCTGGGAGGACGGTGCGGACACGAGGGTTTCGGGGCGCTTCGGGAGATCGAGCGTGCCGATCAGCAGGTCATCGCCCGACGGGGCCGTGATGACGAATACGATCTCCAATGGGCCTTCACCAGCTAAGGCGTCTGAGGTGACATCGAATGTGCCGTCGCCATTGGGCGCAGCGGCGATGTCGGTTCCTCCCACGGTCGCGACGATCGTGGCCTCCGTTATCGGCTCGTTTGTTTCGAAGCGGTCGAGATAGAGCCTCAGGGTGCCCGCTGTCAGGATGCCGACGAGCTCGTACGTTTCGGACTGGACGGCCATCCGAGGCGAGGACGTTGCAGCCATGACAGGCTGCGGGGCACCGTGATCGTGACCCTCATGCGCCTTGGCGGGGGAAAGAGTGGCTGTAATCGCCAGCCATGCGAGCAAGACTCGCAGGCAGCGACAGAGGTCGAAGGTCATGGACGGCATGAGGCGATAGATCCCGGAGTGTCGGCAGCGCGCGCAAGGCGACGCGGCCGAGCCGGTCGCCAGGTCAGGTCATGCGGATCGTTCGGGGCGGCCGCTTGAGGCCGGAGGGACCGATGCCGTCGGGAACCTGGCTTCGGATGATCGCGGAATGCTGTGGTGGCCGTTTCATTGCGCCAAGAGAGGGCGGCGACACGAACACCACGGAAGAGCAGAACTTGCCGCAGCAGGAGCCGTTATCGTCGAACCCCGCCATCGACGACTCTAGATCGCCTGTCGCCGTATGCCCGGCCCCGCCATGGTCGTGGGAATGCCCGGCATGGCTGGCATCGGAACTGTGATGGTGATCGTGAGAGTGGTCGGCTGCGCCACCGGCTGCAGCGTGAACATGCGCCGCCGCGTGGTTATGGCCTTGCGCGGAGGCGCCCTGAAGAACGAACGCCGCCGTCGCAACAAGCACGAGGCTCAGCGCGATCAGCCGGGCAAAGGTGCTCGATAACGTCCGCATTGGTCTCCGGCGCAGAATCGACGGCCTGGTTGCAGCATTCCTCAAGACGCGGCGAAATCAAGGCGGAGCCCAAAGTTGCGTGTCTCGACAACCTGTATCGTGGGTAAGATCATCCTTCCAGCGGGTGGAAGGTCAAGTCCTAAAATACCGCTTGACCCTCTAGTGACTGGAAGGTCCACCAAGGGCGCGATCGGACAACTGGAGGGTCGCAACCATGACCGCTCATGACCACAGTCACCATGGCCACAAAGGCGCCGGCTCCTGCTGTGCAGGGAGCGAACCGATGCAACCCACGTCGGTCATTCGCGATCCGGTCTGCGGAATGACGGTGGATCCGAAAGCCGGCAAGCCGCAGTTCGACCATGACGGCCACGTCTATCATTTCTGCAGCGCGTCCTGCCGGGACAGGTTCGCCAAGGCGCCGCATTCGTTCCTGACAGCGGTCGACCCGGTCTGCGGCATGACCGTCGACCGCGCGACGGCGGCTCACTTCGCGCGCCGCGAGGGCGAGGGCTTCTACTTCTGCTCGACCGGCTGCAAGGGGAAGTTCGAGAGCGAACCGGTGCGCTATCTCGGGGACCGGCCCAAGCCGGAACCCATGCCGAAGGGCACGCAATACACCTGCCCGATGCATCCGGAGATCGTGCGCGACAAGCCAGGCTCGTGTCCCAAATGCGGCATGGCGCTGGAGCCGATGGGCGTGCCGACCGGCGACGAGGGTCCCAACCCGGAACTCGTCGACTTCACGCGCCGGCTGTGGGTCAGCGGCGTCCTGTCGATCCCGCTGCTCCTGATCACCATGGGGCCGATGCTCGGCCTGCCGTTCCGCGAATGGCTCGGCGAGCGTACCGCCATCTGGATCGAGTTCGCGCTGGCGACGCCTGTCGTCCTCTGGGCCGCCATCCCGTTCTTTCATCGCGGCTGGGACTCGATCGTCAACCGCAGCCCGAACATGTGGACGCTGATCTCGATCGGCGTCGGCGTCGCCTATCTCTACAGCGTCGTCGCGACGCTCTTCCCGGATCTGTTCCCGCACCAGTTCCGCGGACATGGGGACGCCGTGCCGGTCTATTTCGAGGCCGCTGCGGTCATCGTCGCCCTCGTGTTCCTCGGACAGGTTCTTGAGCTTCGCGCACGGGAGCGGACGGGATCGGCGATCCGGGCGCTTCTAGACCTCGCGCCCAAGACCGCACGGCGGATTGCCGCGGACGGCGCCGAGAGTGACGTCCCGCTCGATGAAGTCATGGCGGGTGACCGGCTGCGCGTCCGGCCGGGCGATGGGGTGCCGGTCGACGGCACGGTCCTGGAGGGCCGGACATCGATCGACGAAAGCATGATCACCGGCGAACCCCTGCCGGTCGAGAAGACCGAGGGCGACACAGTCACCGGCGGAACGCTCAACCGCAATGGAACTCTGGTGATCCGGGCCGACAAGGTCGGCGCCGACACGATGCTGTCGCGCATCGTCGAGATGGTCGCAAAGGCACAGCGTTCGCGCGCGCCGATCCAGGGCCTGGCCGACCGCGTCTCCTTCTACTTCGTGCCGACGGTGGTCCTGGTCGCGATCGCCGCCTTCGTGGTCTGGGCGCTGTTCGGTCCCGAACCGAGCATGATCTTCGCCATCGTCTCGGCGGTCTCCGTGCTCATCATCGCCTGTCCATGCGCGCTCGGCCTCGCCACGCCGATGTCGATCATGACGGCGACCGGACGCGGCGCGCAGGCGGGCGTCCTCATCAAGGACGCCGAGGCGCTGGAGCGTTTCGCCAATGTCGATACGCTGATCGTGGACAAGACGGGCACCCTGACCGAGGGACGGCCGAAACTGACCGACGTGATGGCGGCGGACGGGTTCGACGAATCCGACCTGCTGGCGCTCTCGGCGGGCCTGGAGCGCGGCTCGGAACATCCTCTGGCCGAGGCGATCGCCGAGGGCGCCGAGGCGCGCGGCCTGGCGATCTCAGCAGCATCGGACTTCGAGGCCATAACCGGAAAGGGCGTGTCCGGAACCGTTGACGGCCGCCGGGTCGCGCTCGGCAATGCCGCGATGATGGAGGACCTGAACGCCGATGTTTCCGGCCTGTCATCGAAGGCCGACGCGCTTCGCTCCGAGGGCAAGACGGCGATGTTCGTCGCCGTCGACGGCAAGCCGGCCGGCGTCGTCGCGGTCGCCGACCCGATCAAGTCCACCACGGTCGACGCCATCCGGGCGCTGCATGAAACCGGGCTGAGGATCATCATGGCGACCGGCGACAACGAACGCACGGCAAGGGCGGTCGCCGCGAAGCTCGGCATCGACGAGGTGCGCGCCGACATGCTGCCGGAAGGCAAGCAGCAACTCATCGAAGAATTGCGCGCCAATGGGGCAAAGGTCGCCATGGCCGGCGACGGCGTCAACGACGCGCCCGCGCTCGCCGCGGCCGATGTCGGAATCGCCATGGGCACGGGTGCGGATGTCGCCGTCGAAAGCGCCGGGATCACGCTGGTGAAGGGTGACCTGAATGGCATCGTCCGCGCTCGCATTCTGTCCCAGGCGACGATCAGGAACATCAAGCAGAACCTGTTCTTCGCATTCGTCTACAACGCGCTCGGCGTTCCGGTGGCAGCCGGCGTCCTCTATCCGGTCTTCGGGACGCTGCTTTCGCCGATGATCGCGGCGGCGGCGATGAGCCTGTCGTCCGTCTCGGTGATCGCCAACGCGCTGCGCCTGCGCACGCTCAAGCTCGGGTGAAGGGAGAGCAGCCATGAACATCGGGACGGTTTCGGAGCGCTCGGGTCTGCCGGCCAAGACCATCCGCTACTACGAGGACATCGGGCTGATCGCGCCGGACCGGCGTGAGAACGGCTATCGCGACTATTCGACGGAAGATGTGCACCGTCTTCGTTTCCTCCAACGCTCGCGAAGCCTCGGCTTCTCGGTGGAGGAGTGCCGTCAGCTTCTGTCGCTTTACGGCGACCGGGATCGCGAGAGCGCGGATGTCAAGACGATCGCAACGGTAAAGCTTGGTGCGATCGACCGCAAGATTGCGGAATTGCAGGGCCTGCGCGACATGCTGAGTCACCTGGTGGAAACCTGCCACGGCGACCACCGGCCTGAATGCCCCATAATAGACGGTCTTTCCGGCAGAAACTCCGTCGACCACTGACACCTCGATTTGCGGGTCCTATCCGCAACACTCTCCGCCGGAGGGGACGACTGCGGATAAGGGGCTCAAGAGACGGGCTTAGAAATGTCCTCTTGAAAGTCGGCCATCCGGTTACTCCCAGCTGCAGCGTCTTCTTTCTTGGCCAATCAAGGCCGAGGAGAACTTACATGGGCCATTCCGTATTCGACGATGCGAGCCGCGAGCGCGCGGCCTGGAACGCCGGCAAGAAGGTCGGGACCAAGCGTCCGTTCACCCAGAAGCAAATCTGGGCAATTCGCTTTTTCCTCGATCGCGAGAGACGCGTTCGGGACCGGGCGCTGTTCGATCTGGCGATCGACAGCAAGCTTCGCGGATGTGACCTAGTCAAGATCAGGATTCGCGATCTGGTTGCCGGACCGGAGGTCAGAACTCGTTCGACCGTAATCCAGCAGAAAACGCGGCGGCCAGTCCAGTTCGAAATCACCTCGGACGTGAGAGCGAGCTTGCTGGCGTGGCTCGAACGACGTGGAGGCTCGGTCGAGGACTATGCATTCCCGAGTCGGATCGATCACTCTCGACACATGAGCACAAGGCAATACGCGAGACTGGTACATGAATGGGTGACCGCGATCGGTCTGCGGCCGGAAGAGTACGGCACCCACTCGCTCCGGCGCACGAAGGCATCGATGATCTACAGGGCGACGGGCAACATTCGCGCTATCCAGATCCTGCTTGGTCACTCGAAGATCGAGAACACGGTGCGCTACCTCGGCGTCGACGTGGAAGACGCGCTCCTGTTGGCCGAGAGAACCGAGATCTGATGTGAAGCGGCCATTCGAACCTAGCGCGGATGGCTGCTCACCGCGTGCATTCTGAGAGGCCACCTCGGCAGTCGGTTTGTAGGAGGGTGGCGGCTTACCGTCGATTGATCCCTGCAACCGGACAGTCCGTTCTCGGCCCCGTTGCTGCCATCCGCACTCCTCAGCTAAGCCTCCTGAGATTGACCGATGAGGTATACGTCAACGTACACTTCGATCGCCTGCAAAATGAGTGTCCGCAAGAGTTGAAAACGGTCAGCGGACATCTCATTTAACGGACATAGCTCTTTCGTACAGGAGAGGTCCGTGCCAAAGATAGTTCTCTATGCCCGAGTTTCGACTTCTGATCAGACCCTGGACCATCAACGGCATCAGGCCGAAGCGGCCGGCTTCAAGATCGACAAGGTCATCGCCGATCACGGGGTCTCAGGCGTCTCGACCAAATTGGCGGATCGGCCGCAGGGCAAGCGACTGTTCGATTTGCTTGCTCCCGGTGACACCTTGGTTGTGCGTTGGGTAGATCGGCTGGGCCGCGATTACAGGGATGTCTCGAACAGCATTCGGCATTTCATGGATGAGGGAGTGGTCGTCAAAACCGTCATCAACGGAATGACGTTTGATGGTTCTACCAAGGATCCTATCCAACAGGCCGTCCGTGACGCACTCATAGCCTTCATGGCCGCATTGGCTGAGGCTCAAGCGGTTGCAACGAAAGAAGCACAGAAAGCGGGCATAGCAGCTGCGAAGGCCGATCCGTTAACGTACCGTGGACGCAAGCCAAGCTACTCGCGACCCCAGTACCTTGCCGTCGTCTCAATGCTTGATGCCGGCTCGGGCGCCTCGGCGATATCCGCTGAGACCGGCCTCACGCGCCAATCGATACTCCGCATCCGCGAGGACCGTGTTGGCGCAGAAAGGGCTCTATCCGTTTGGGGGCTTTAGATCTTGGATCAGTAGCGCGAACGACCGGTATGGGGCCGTAAGGAGACAGTCAGCTTACGGCGGAGAAAACTAGGGAAGCTGCCGATGATTTGGCTCGGCCGAACCGCCGCGCGCGACCGGTGATCGCGCTGTTACCGAAGCCCCGGGATGGCACCCACCCGGTCTGCCGCCTCCGCCAGCGCATGGTGTTGCCGTTTACGGCGGCTGCCCTCGCGCCAATACAGACCGACCTCACGCTGCTGAAGCACGGCGGGGAAGCGTAGCTGGGATTGTCCTGGTCTCCTGGATGCACGGTAGACTCCTCTCATTCGTCAGCTTCGTTGCAGCAGGCTGGCCCGGTGACACAGTACGAAGAGCGTCACCGACCCTCGGCGGTCAGGTTTGCCGCTGTCGGGACAGGCGATCAACCCGGAAGCATAGGAGATCGGAGGCGCTTTGATCCCGAAAATGCGTCGTCAGCCTGCCGCGTTATGACAAGTCGAGCGGACACCGCAGCGGGATCGCTTCCTGTTATCGGTAGGCAGGACTCGTTAGCTTGACTTTGCTCCCGCAAAGGCCCACGTCTGTGGCATGTGCATGAACGACCGCCACCTTCTGACCTTTTACAGGGTGTGCCCCATCGCGGGCATCTGACCCCCGGCCAGGTCGCGTCGCGCCCGGCCGCGGGGCATAGGCTGAATTCCGGTTCGCCGGAGCTGCCTTCACTAAAGCGGCAAACAATTCCAGATCACCGAAGATGTCCGTCACGCCACTGCTGCGTGCGCGCGTCGTTTACATGAGAGGGCCCAAAGATGGCTCAGCCGACCAAGAAGAACCGCAAGCCGGCTATCGCCGTGACGCGCACCGACAGCGAGCGCCTGTGGCGGCTCGCCGAATCCTTCGCTCACCGCAACCGCGCCGTGGCGGAAGAACTGCTCGCGGAACTCGACCGCGCGAAGGTCGTCGAGGACGGCCGGCTCGCGCCGGACGTGGTGCGCATGGGATCGTCCCTGCGCTTTACCAGCGATCTCGGCGAGGACAGGAACGTCACGCTGGTGTTCCCGGGCGAGGCCGATATCGCCGAAGGCAAGGTATCGATCCTGACCCCGATCGGCGTCGCGCTGATCGGCCTGTCCGCCGGGCAGTCGATCGACTGGACCGCGCGAGACGGGCGCGTTCACCGCCTGACGGTGGAATCCGTCCGCCCACCGATGCCTTCTGCGCTTCCGGCAGGGGCTTCGCAGGAACTGCGGACAGCGTCATGACCGCAATCCGGCCGCCGTGCCGCCTCTCGTTGTTCGGGGGGTGCCTCATCGCAGGATAGCCGCCCCTGAGCCGCGCCATGCGGCCAGGGGATTCTCCAATGCGCCAAACCGTAACCGCTCCCAGCAGAGCGATGGAGAACTGCTATGACCAGAGAGACCTGCTTCCTGACGACCAAGGACTTCACGATCCTGGAGGTCATGCGCGACCGTTGCCTTGGACGTGACGACTCACTCGCCCCGATCCTCAACCGAAAGATCGAGTCCGCGACCGTGATGTTCCGCGACGACATTCCGGTGAACGTGGCTACGCTCAGCAGCCGTGTGACGTTCAGCGTCGACGGCCGAGAGCCCGACAGCCGCATCATCTCGCACGATCGGATGACCTCTCCCATCGGGATGTTCCTCCCGATCACGACAGCGCGCGGGCTTGCGCTTCTCGGGCTCTCCGAGGGCCAGGAGTTCACGGTCGAGAACGCCGACGGCAAGGAGGAGCGAATTCTGCTGCATCAGGTGCTTTACCAGCCTGAGGCGGCGAGGCGGGAGAAAGAAGCTCTGCAACACGCAGGCCATCCCGCTGCGGTCAAGCCGGCGCTGCGCCTGATCAGAGGCGCTTTCTACGATCAGCCACGGCTAGTCCCGGCCCATGACGGGTTCGACGATCCCGGCCCCTCCGCGGCCTGAGCGAGCGCCGCGGCGCAGGAGCAACCTATGTTCGACTATACGATCCTGGCCGCCGCGGCCTTCTTTGCGGGAACGCTGAACACCGTTGCGGGCGGCGGCACGTTCCTGACCTTCCCGGCGCTGGTTTACACGGGGGTGCCTCCGGTATGCGGGGGCGCCCATCGCAAGGGCGCTGCCTGCGTCCGTTGTGCGGATGATCGTGATCGCTGTCGGAGCCTCGATGAGCGCCCTCTTCTTCTGGCGAGCCTTCGCATGAATCGTCCGCTGCATTCCCGGTCAGGAGCGGTGCTGATCCGGCACTGGCGCCGGGGACCAGCTATCCGGCGGTCTCCGGGGTAGCCGGCATCAACGCAGGCCCTGCGCATCGCGTCCCCTCCGGTGCTTCCGCACGCCTGACTCCCAGCTTCCGGGCAGGCCGCCGACTGCGGCTCTCGGCCCGGCCATTTTCGGAGACTGACATGTCTGATCATAACAATCCTCGCCCGCGGTCCTCTTTAGCGCGGATGATCGTCCGTGGGTTCGGACGGTGGCAGAGGCGCAAGGCGATGGACCAGCTTCAGGCCTTGGACGACAGGGAACTCTGGGGCATCGGCTTATCCCGTAACGACATCCCGCGCGCGGTCGAAGGACTCTTCCAAGACAAGTAGCCGGTCCCGGCTCAGGTCACTTGCTTGAATGGAGATTGCCAATTGGACATGACGACCAAGGTCATAATCGCGTGCGGCACGCTTGGGCTGATGCTCATCGCGTTCGCGGTTCTCTGACCCTTTGACGAAGCCCTGCACGCGGAGAACTTTCCGCGTGCAGGGCTTTTCCTATCGCCGCTTGCCCGGCATCGTCGCTCGCACCATGAGCTCCGACACGGAACCGGTTCCGGTCTTCTCTGCCTTTTGCAGCTTGGGCTTTCGGGCTTCCTTGTTGCCTTTCCGTTTTGCCATGACGGCTTCCTTCCTGACGGCGCCGCGCACGGCTGCATGGCAGCTCGCGGCGCGGTTGATCCATGATGTGAAAGGAATGTCCCTGGCCCGCCGCCCGAGGCTGCACGAGCCAGGGCTAGATGCCGTTTTTCGGACGCTTCCGGAAAGGAAGCCGTATGTCGGAGTAGGTAGTCACCGCCGCATCTTGGCCAGACGACAGGCGATGTCAAACCGTCTTTCCAGCGGAATGCCGTCGGCCGGGCGACATAAGGTCGCCTCGTAATGAAGGCTGCGAACGGCTATATCCACGGCATGTGCATGGAGACTTTCATCAAGGTTTCGAGGCTTGCCGGGAACGGTCGCATCCGCCCCCGGAGCAGGCTTCCTCACCCTGATTTCCGCACCTGATCCTGCTCCGGGAAATCTCTACGAAACCTGCGGTCTGATCCTGCGGCGCCGAGCGCCGCATCGATGGAGTGTCCGATGAGAGCCCCCCGTTCACGGCTGATATGCCGTCCCTGCAACCGCCATCTGCCCCTCTCCGCCAGCCGATGTCCCTGGTGCCTGTCTCCGCCCGCCCATAGCTCCGCGGGCCCGTCCCGGATTCCCGCGCTTTCGCGCGTTATCTCGTCGGAGATGGGGGCGCGGTCATGATGCGGTCCATCAGCAACCCGGCAGCTTCCGGCGACATCCTGAAGGAACACGCAGCGCTCCCGTGGCGCATGAACTGCGACGGGAACCTCGAAGTCATGCTCCTGCGCCCGCGGAGGGGCGGAAGCTGGCGCGTTCCGGCAGCCCGCTGTTCCGGCACGAGAACGGAGCTCCAGTCCGCCGACCGCGCGGCCTTCCATGAAGCCGGCATCACGGGAAGGGTCGGTTCCGAACCGCTCGGGCGATACGTGGCGCTGAGACTCCGACCATGCGGCAGCCGCAAGGCGATCGAGGTGACGGTCCATGGGCTCCATGTCTGGGGCACCTTGGTCAGCTGGCCGAACGACGTGAAGGTGATCCGTCGCTGGATGCCTCCTGCCGAGGCGGCGGTCTCGATCGAAGAGGCCGGGCTTCGCGAAATCTTCGCGTCCCTCGTCTCGGGCGCGGCGCCTGTCCGGGCGGAACTGTCTTCAGGCCGACCTGTGGCAGTCCGCAACGGGACCGTTTCAGGGCTTGCTTCGTCGGCAGCAACGGGTAGGTTCGCTCCATGCTGAGAATGCCAGCCTTCGTGCGCCTCGACGGCGCGCGCCTGCTCAAAGCGGGCATCTAACCCGGACGCGATCTGACCCCTGGCTCAGCGTCCGGGTCCGCCAAGGCTCAAGCAACCTCATTCGATCTTCGCGCCCGCGATCGCGGGCGGTCGCCTGCGGCGTTCGGCCGTGGCGGGGAGTCATTCATGGAAATCCTCGATCTCCTGCGTCCCCAGGACGTCCTGATGCGCCATCCGGCGCAGGCGAAACGCCCGCTTCTGGAGGCCATGGCGCGCCAGCTTGCTTCTCGGACCGGACTTGCTTTCTTTTCAGTTCTGTCGGCACTGCTCGACAGGGAGAAGCTCGGCGCTACCTGCATCGGCCAAGGCATCGGCATGCCTCACGCGATGCCTGGCGGATTGGGGGAGCCGGCTCCTGTCCTTGCAGTCCTCGAACATCAGATCCCTTACGACGCGTCCGACGAGCAGTGCGTGGATGTCGTACTCGGGGTCGTCTGGCCGCGCGAGGGCTCGACTGAATTCCTGAACGCTCTGGCGCGCTTCTGCAGGCACCTCTCCCGTCCGCAGGTCTTGAAGAAGGTCAGAGCCGCTGCGTCGGCCGAGGAGGTCTTGCAGCATCTCGGTGAGCCCAAGGACTCCGGTTGTGCCTCGATCCCTGGCCTGTCGGCGATGATGCCTCGAACGCAGGCAGCAACAAGGTGGGCTTGGAGATGAGCGCGATGACGATGGATCGACCCTCGTGCTGGCTGGACGGCCGGATGTCAGATCAGGATCTGGCGGACGCGCTCGGATGCGACATCGCATTCGTCCACGGTGTCTTGGAGCGTTGGGGCCAGAACTCCCTTTCCAGGGCGCCCGCAGAGCGAACACAGGGCGTGCAGACCTGCACAAGGCTGGCGATAGCCCACGCGCTGCACACGACCGGCGCGCTGACGCTGGCCGACGCGGCCGCCGTGGCGGCTGGAAGCTGGCAGGTTTCGGCATCCCTGCTGAAACTCCTGGAGTTCCGTCCGCGAGGCTGCCAGCCCGGCGACGGTGATGGCGAACCGGACCCGCTGATGCAGTTCGTCCCGCATGCGGCGGAGGCCATCCCGATCGCCGCTGCCGACGAGTATCTGGATGTGGCGGACGGCCGACGGGTCTACTGGCGCAAGCCACGGCGCGACGCACACTTGCTCGCCTGCGATCTCCGCGTATCGGCGCTCAGCGAAGGAGTTTTCGAAAGCAGCCACAGAAATCTGCGATCGACGTGCCGACCAGGGAGACCAAGTAATCGTCGGCGAGGTTCAGAACCCAGTAGTCGCCTTTGGTGAAGGGTATCCACCGGACGAACTCGGGCAGGAACGTCACTTTGAGGCGAGACCTGCCTTAGTCGACCGGCGTGGCCTCGCCTTGGCCTGCTGCCGGTTCGTGGACACCGAGATAAAGTGTTTGCCGGAACTGGAGAATGGATATGCGGCGAAGGAAGTTCAGCCGCGGGTTCACGCTTGAGGCGGTGAGGCTGGTGAAGGATCGGGGCGTTCCGTCAGCAGGCGAACAGCTAGCGGCGTGAACGAGCTGGATCGATAAATATCCGACGGACCACTGTCATGTTCCAAAGCCCAAGCTGACATTCTGTAGCTCTGCCGCGACCTTCAAAAGGCTTGCCGCAGGCTTGCCGAGACCGTCTGCGTTGTCGCGTTTTCCTGGAAGAGGCCGCTGTACGCGATGATGCCGGACGTGTTTCCGTCGTTTCCGGTGACCTTCAAATCTGCCCCGATTCTGAGGATGTGCTCGCCGACCTCGGCTGTCGTTCCCTCTATGCTTGTGCCCAGAAGTTTCGCGTAGGTCAGGTAGTCGCGGTCTCCCGCGAGGTAAGAGTAGCCGGCATCGAAGGACGCGCGGGCAACAAGGCTCTCGAATTGGATTTCGGGCGACCGGAACCTGACGCCAGGACCGATTTCGAATTGTCCGAAGTTTGAAGACTGAACGGATAGCGAGAATATGCCAGCCCCTGTTTCCTCGAAAACCGCTGTATCCTGCCAGCGGATAGCGGCGGCGACGTATGGCGCCACCTCGTAGCCGTTGGAAATCCACTCACGGCCGAAGCGGCCGTCCAGTTCCCCAGCCCAGGTAGCGGGTGAACTGGCGCCGACCGGCGTCAAGGATGTGCCCTGTGCGCCGGAAATGTTGGACCGCGTTATCGACTGGTCAAAGTAGGCCGCCTGGCCGACGCCGGCCGCGAACCAGCCGTCGCTCTTCCAGTGTCCATAGGCAAGAAGATGGTAGCCATCCTCGTCAGCATCGTCGCCCGGAACGTCGCTCGTCAGATCAGTGCGAGAATAGCCCGCGGCGATGCCGAAGCGTTCCGTATCGGTAGCTATAAGGTCCACGCCGAGCAAGGCGGCGGTTGTCTCGCTTTCGGCTCCCGGATTGTCGGGCGCTGCCCCGAGGTGGGAGGCGCCATACAAGGCTCCAACCCAGACCCTGGGATGTGGTCCGTCGTCTTCGCCAGCGAGTGCTATGCCGTCTCCCTTGCCTTCGAGCGGCCAGAACGACGTAAATGCGGCAGCCTGATCGCCCGCGAAGACAGCCGAGCCGGTATCATCCTGGGGGATGGCCGCAGCGACGTGCTGAAGCGTCGAGAAACGCGACCAGGCAGCGTTGGCGAAGAACGAAGCTGTCTCCGGTTCGATCATGTCGACAATGTTGCCGAGGTTGAGCAGACCCCAGCCGTAGATTTCGTCTATGCCCGGTGCGCCGAGGTCGGTTGCCGTCTGGAAAGCGATCCGGGTCAACTCGGACCCCGACGCGTTGGGGAACATCTGCTTGGCGATCGCGAGCGACCCGGTGACATGAGGCGCCGCCATCGAAGTGCCGGATTCCGTATAGTAGGCATCCGTTGTCCAGGTAGAATAGATGTCGCTGCCCGGAGCAGAAATGCACCACCTTGCGGCAACACCGCAGGCATTGGAAAACGATGACAATTCGAGCGCCTGGTTCACCGATGCAACGGCTACCCAGTTCGATTCAAGCTCAGGGAAAAAGTATGGGAGTGCGGGTTGTGGTAGCGGATCCGGAAAATGATTGTTGCCGGCTGACCAAACCAGCACGGCATCGGCGCTTACCGCGCGACGATATGCTTCCAGCGCCGCCGTGCCCACTTCGGACCGAACGTCTGATACGCCTGGAAGTTCGCGGATATCTGTAATCGAACCCCAGGAATTGTTGAACAGACGGATTCCTGCCGCGATCGCTGCATCGTAGCCGTCCGCCGTCTGCTGATTACCCAAGTGATATCCGTTCGACGCCCTGAAAACGCGGATAGAAGACAACAGCACGCCGGGCGCCACACCCTGCATGCCCGTGCCATCCTGCGCGGCGCCTATTATGCCGCCGACATGTGTGCCATGGTTCCCGTCATCGACATCATCGAACTGGAATACATCAGCGCGCCCGGAGAACTCCGGGTGGGAAAGCTGCATCGAACCATCGACCACGCCAACCCGGACGCCGGCTCCCGTAAGGCCCCTCTGGAGTGCCTTGTCGGCTCCGATGGCCGCAAGTCCCCAGTTGGCGGAAAATTCTACGGGATCGATCGGCTGTATGTCCGGCGAACTTAGCGTGACAGGCAACGACGCATCGGCGATCCGCGCTGCGAATTCGTCGGACCCATCAACATCCCAATTAGCAACTTGAGCGTGGGATACGGTCGGAAGCACCGACAGAAGTGTATAGAAAAATAGTCTGACGCACATAGAAAAGTTCCCCCTCCCGGACTGCAACTGCGCGCATAAATTGGCGAAAAAGGCCGATCCCCCCATTTTCTATCTCGGCTATAAACACCGCTCGTCACAACAGCGTCTAGCGGAGGCTGCCGAATGGCATCCTGCCGTTATATTAGCGTTAGAGCACCGTTATGACCCAAGATTTCGTGTA
The DNA here is from genome assembly GCF_040081925.1 of Mesorhizobium quangtriensis. Lineage (NCBI taxonomy): Bacteria > Pseudomonadati > Pseudomonadota > Alphaproteobacteria > Hyphomicrobiales > Phyllobacteriaceae > Mesorhizobium > Mesorhizobium quangtriensis. The sequence goes on along the minus strand of NZ_JBEBMF010000003.1, from coordinate 3,435 downwards.
GTCTGACTGCTTGCGGACATCTCACTCCAAGCTTCAGAATATATGATGGTGAAATCCAAGTCAGCAGCCGCGTGTAAGCACTCATCCGCATGTAGTGGCACGACAGTCTTCGAGGGTTCCGTTCTCGCCAGTCGCTTTGGGGATTTGCGGTAGCTCTAGTGCACAGGAGTTTCCCGGGGAAACTTCGTGGCGCTCTACCTCCTCGATTCCGCGTGTCAGCGGGTCACAACTGCCAAGCCAATATCAGCTATCTGGAAGGCCGGCCATCGACAGCATATCGAGGAACCGGGAATGATGCTGATCCATCACATATCGCGGCACGAAACCGGGCGAGACATTGCCCCGATTGAGATACGGAAGCTGGGACAGGCAGTGGTGTACCGCGCGGATTGCCTCCTCCTTGTTTCCGGTGGCGGCCGCCGCTGCGGCCCAATAGAGCGCTCCCCGAACGAAGTCGGGCTTCGCTCTGACCACCTTGCGAGCGACTTCGAGCGCCCGCCTGTCGTTGCCACCGGCGAAGTAGGCCATTACCAAACTGTGATGGCGCCAGAAATCGATAACGTCATGGGTCCCAAGACGAATCCCCTCTTGGGCCTCCCGGATTGCCTCCTTCACCTGCCCGCGCAGCGCATATAGCATCGCTATGTCGCCTCTAGCCGTAGGATAGCTCGGGTTGAGGTCTATCGCGTGCCGGCATTCGACAATGGCTTCCTCGATCCGGCCGGAACACTCAAAGGCGAAAGCAAGGATGCATCGCGCAATTTCATCGTCAGGAACGGCCCGCACCGCCGCCTGCGCAAGCTCCAGGGCACGCTCGATCTGCTCCGCTTTCCATGGAAGCGCCCCAAAGGCAACGCCCACCGTGATAGCGATGGAGAGCGTGCGCTTTGCGCGGGCGTTGTCAGGCGCGATGGCGAGCGCGTTTTCGGCGAGTTCGACCGCAATCGGGAGCGATTCCCGAGTCATTTCGAAGTACTTCATGAGAGCTTCGTTTACGAGCCTGCGCACCTCCGGAGGGCCGGGCGGGCTCTTGTCGCGAACCTTCCAGTTCGAAAGCTGAAGCTCGAGCGTAACCGCTAGCACAACGGATTGCGCGATCCGGTCCTGGAACTCGAGCGCGTTCTCGGAGCGGCTGTCAAATTTCTGGGCCCACACGTTGTGGCCGCTGGCGGCGTCCATGAGTTGAACGTTCACCCTCAGGTCATTGTGGGATCTCTGGATGCTACCGCTCAGCACGTAACGCGCCCGCAGCGGCCCGGGAATATTGGGTTCATCGCCCGGGTCGCCGTATTCCGCCGGCGAGAAGCCGGAAAGCACGACATAGTCGCTCACCTCGGAGAGCGCCGTAGAAATGTCCTGGACGAGCCCGCGGGCGAAGTAGTCGTCGGCCAGATCGTCTGTTACATTGACGAAGTTGGCGACTTTAATGGATGGGCGGGCGCGATGCTGGCCGGCCGGAACGCCGGTAGTCGAATGCAGATGAAGCGTAGGCCGCGCGACATTCCCGCCCGACATCATGGATTGCCAGAGCGCCTGTGTCTCGGGGCTGACCCCGACGCCAAATTCCTTCTTCAGCATGCTTGCGCACGCTTCGTATGTGCGCATCGCCCGGTCGCGCTGGCCGTATGCGACAAGCAGTTCGATCTTCAGCCGGTAGGAGGCTTCCCGAGTCGGCTCCATCGCCAGCAATCGATCGGCCAGGGCCAGTCCGGATTGCGGATCGACGAGGCAGGCAAGCTTTTCGAGAGACTCCAGCGCCCGGTTCAGCAACCTGTCGCGCTCTGACGCCACCCAGTCGTCGAACGGCCCGCTGTCCAGAAAGAATCCGTCGAGAAACGGTCCACTGTATGCTCCAACGGCCATCTCAAGTTCCTGCGGCGAGCGGGCGGCTAAGCCTGCTTCGAAATCCTCCACGTCGGTTTCAACGGCGTTCGCATCCAGGCCAATCGTGTCATTCCGGGCTTGGAGGATGGCCACCCCGGCCTGCGAGAAATCCCGCCGCAGAAGACTGAGAGTTTGCCTGAGGCTGTTGCGCGAATGTTGGCTGTCGCTCCATAGCAGGTCGGCCAATTTCTCCCTCGGCGCCATCATCCCAGGGTAACGTGCAAGATATGCGATGATCGCCGGACCTCGCTTGCCGGTAAGTCGGACCTGACCGTGCCGCCCTTCGATCCGGAAGCCTCCGAACAGCGAAAATCGCAGCCTGGCAGTAATGTCGCTAGTCGTCATCGCTCGGAAAGTTTTGCCTTGGGCCTCTTCTAACGGAACCCTAATGCAAAACTAACGCCGCGCAAGAAGCGCCTCCGCCGGCCCAAACGCGATCCTGACGGCAGTTCGATTAGCTGTACTTCACGGGTTGGTCGCGAACAGTAATTGGGGGAACAATGAAGGCGGATTCATACCTTTGCTTGGTTGGATGCTTGATCGGGGCATTTGCGGCTTCGATGCCTTGGCGGTCGCATGCGCATGCAGCCGAGGTGGACGTCGCAATAGTCTTTGCCGTTGATGTCTCATCCTCGATCGATCCGGACATCGCTGATCTGCAGCGTAACGGCCACGCCGAGGCGCTCACCTCGCCGGAGATCCTTCGGGCGATCGCCCGCAATCATATCGGTTGCATCAGCGTGACCTATTTCGAATGGTCGAGCCCCGGTCGAACGAGGATCGGCCTTGGACGAAGATCTGCCGACGCGAAGACGCCGAGGCGGCAGCTTCGGTGATCCGCGCCAAAGGTTATGACGGTATGGGCCGCAGAGAGAGAGCCGGGACGTCGATGTCCTCAGCGATTGACGTCGCGGCTCTGTTTTTTGATCGGCTTCCGCACGAGGCCATCAGGAAAGTGATCGACATCTCCGCCAACGGCAAAAACAACGATGGACTCCCCGTCGAAGCTAGCAGGCTGAACGCAATCGCCAAGGGATACACCATCAACGCCATCGCAGTTCCGGACCAGGATCCCCGTATCCAACTGGCATCGTACTTCGCTGAGAATGTCATCGGCGGCCCCTCCGCCTTCGTCATCGCGCCAACGGACATAACCGACTACACGGCCGCCCTCCGCCGGAAGCTCGTAACCGAAATGTGCCTGAACGTTAACCCGTAATCCAGCACCCGCGCGACGCCAACGTCCGCAAATGAAGGGCGGTGGCATCCTCCTAACCCCCCATGTTCGGCGCTACCCGCTTGTGACGTCGCCACCGGCGATGTCCGCTTTTAGGAAGCTACGGAGCCGCCGTGAACGACCGCAACGGCGAAGGGTTTCGGGTGCCGGCAGGCGTACGAAAGCCTCTCATGCAGGAAGCCGCGGGCCACGGTCGATGGCTATGGGGATTTCGATGTGCGGCCGATGTCGGCGATGGCGCGACTGCCACTGGGGAGCGTGAGGATGGACGCGGACTGAAGGCTTCTTTGCGCCGCCGCGCGGTGTTGTCGGCC
>NZ_JBEBMF010000002.1:827833-1458773 GCF_040081925.1 Mesorhizobium quangtriensis | reverse complement strand
AGACCCCGCATGAGCATGTCGTGCTGCATGCGCTGGCGAAGCGGCGAGATAGGTGCATCGGTCGACGGGGTAGCCATGGCGAGTTCCTCTAGTTGAAGGGAACTCCATGGTCGGCTCGCCCGCCGCCACCTGCTCAAAGGCTACGAATACTACGCCATCTCAGGCCAAGGCGCCCCTCCCGCGAAGCGGGTTCGTGCACGAGGCGCAAAGCTGACCAGGTTTGTACTCTACCCTCTTTGGATATTATATAAGCTGCGCTGAATTACTCGGAGGGCTCCTGTTGAGATTGCGCATATGGTCATTGTTTGTATTGGCGATATTCGCTTTGCCAGCCGCTGCGGAGACGCGGTTGGCTTTGGTTGTAGGCAATGCGGCATATGAACAGGCTCCTCTGTCGAACCCGTTGCATGACTCACAACTGGTGGCGCGTGCACTTAACACCATCGGTTTCAAAGTCACGGTTGTCGAAAACGCGACAATCGACAGGTTAGAAGCGGAACTTAAACAATTTTCTGATCTAGCGCGTGGTGCAGACATCGCTCTATTTTATTATGCTGGGCACGGCTTTGCGGTCAGCGATAGAGGTGGCCCACGAAACTTTCTCATGGGTGTGGACGCGGACGTCACGTCAACATCGGAAAGGTCTCTAAGACACTACGGCCTTCCGCTTGACGATGTCATCGCAGCATTTTCCGAAGCGGTGAAAACTACGCTGATATTTGTCGATGCATGTCGAAACGATCCTTCGATCACTCGTGCAGTTGGTGGTAGCGGACGTAGTGCAGTAGCCATCGACCGAAGCGTCGGCGAGAACGTCCTTGTCGGTCTGTCTACAAGACTTGGTGATGTTGCTGCCGATGGGGAGCCCGGGAAAGGCAGTCCCTTCGCTCGCGCGTTTTCTGACAATATCGTTAAGGCCGGCCTGCGAGTAGATGACGCATTTCGAGAGGCTCGTCTTGCTGTCACGGCAGAAACCAATGGGTCACAAAGGCCAGAAATAGGACGAGACGATTTGTCGAAGCCTTTGGTACTCGTTCCGCAAGAAGAGGATAGTGCGGCTTACGACCAAGCTGTCGCTGTTGGGACTTGCGGAGCCTATCAGGCCTTCGGCCGGCGCTACCCCAATTCCTACTTTGTTGATTTGGCAAAGGAGCGAGCGATCCAGCTATGCGCAGATGGAGCTGTCGCTTCTTCAGCAGCAACGCCTACGGCTCCAAAAGGAAGCGAAGCTATAGAGCCCGACGTCATGCTTGCTCTTGCGCCGGACATAAATAAGAACGACCGGCCCAGCCCGATCGTCGTTCGCGGAAGGGCGATAATGTATGAGGAGCGGACCAACAGCGTCGATGGCACCGCCACCCCTGGTGCGGCTATTTGGTCCGAGATTCAAGAATCCCCCGGCGGCGACAATCCACCGGAACCGGCGATACGTGCGGAGGTGACAATACCCGGTAAGGATGTCCAACTTCGCCTGACAATAAAGCGAAACGCTGACAAGACATTGCCGACGAGTCATATCATTGAAATGATGTTTATTACTCCGGACGGGTTTGCCGGCGGCGGTATTGACAATATCCTCCGCATCGCGATGAAAAATGCAGAGCAAGAGGCTGGCCAACCTTTAGTCGGGATCCCGGCGAAGATCGCGGATGGCTTCTTCCTTGTAGCTCTTAACGACAATGAAGCTGAGATCGATGCCAATATGGCTCTCTTGCGCGACAGGAGTTGGATCGACATTCCGGTTGTTTACAACACTGGTCGCCGCGCTCTGATCACAATCGAAAAAGGGACCGCGGGTTCAGAGATTGTGACAGCTGCGTTGGATCGATGGAACGGCTCCGCAGAAAGTCTGGTGAGGCTTAAGAATGCTGGTGTGACATCAAATGGGAACGGTGGTCCACCAACCTCATCAGAAAACACAGGAGCGCCAACGTCCACCAACTCAGCCGGAAATCCATCAAATGACTCCTTCCTGGAAATGCTGTTCGGCCAGCAATGACAACGGTCACCGCGCGGTCACCGTCTCTAGGGTGCACAATAGTTCGCAGGCGTCGGTTTGCGTTCTATGCCGTTCGACATCGCTGGATGCCAGAAGCGCGTTCTCCCGCGCACTCTGTAATACCACAATGAACTGCAGCTAACTCCTTTGACGGCTCAATTTTTGCCTTGCCAAGGTTGGGGTCGAGCGTTCGAATCGCTTCACCCGCTCCAATTATCTCCACATCGAAAAGCCGCGGTTCTCCGCGGCTTTCGTGCTTTCCGGACAGGCGAAATCGCGAAAATTAGGAGACCGGCCGAAGGATCGGGTTACCATCGGGTCACCAATTCGCGGATGATGCCCGGCGTGAAATCGCAGTGTTCAGGGATACGCGGCGGTCCAGCGGAATTCAAACAGCTTGCGGGCGCAACTATCTATCGCAGGCAATTGAGTTTGCCTTGCCAACGGGCAAACCGAGCCGCAAGCATGGGAAAAAGAGCTGCTATTCCTCTTATCGGAGCGTCGCGTTCAAAGTACGCGGCTCCTCTTCGGCGCGCCCTGTCGCTGAACGCCATGCGTATTCTGGCATCTTTTATTAGTTGCGGCGCATCCCCATGGACAACCATTTCAAGTTCCGCAGTGTGCGCGAGCCATTGTTGTCTGTTCCTGCGTCGTGACAAATTTTTCCATTGGGAATGTGTCGAGTTCCGATACATCCGTTTTCGATAAAGAACTTCTGGGACTCGGATGACTTCGCCAGCGACACTCATTCGGGCGAGCCAAAGAGTATCCGCTGCAAAATCTCCGATCGCTATGTCGGGGACGAAACGCCCGCCAAGCATCCGGCGATCGACAACGCCGCGATACGCAACAGCAGCGAAGCCATCACGCACCATTTTTTCGACACGCTCCGCTTGTGGACCAAGAAATTCCAGTTGCGGGATATGCAGGGAGAGGTCGCCAAAGGTACTAATATCGCTACATGCTACAACCGCGTCCGGTCGCTCCTGAAGGGCCTGGACGCACCGCTCGATATAGTTGGGCAGCAAGAGATCGTCGTGCGGAAGGATCATCATGTACGGCGACTTCGCCGCTTGCAAAACGGCATTTGAATTTGCAACCCAGCCCATCCTTTGTGTCTGAACGATAACGTCCAGACCCCATTTAGAAGCCATCTCTCGGGCAAGCTCGGCGGTATCGTCGTCCGAGCGATCGACGGAAACCAAAATTCTTTTGTGCGGCCATGTCTGTGCGAGGGCCGATCGAACCGTTTCCTCCAAGAATGAGCTTGCATTGTATGCAGGAATACCGATCGTTACCTCAGGCGTTCCCCGCATTTACAGTTGCTCCGCCAGCTCCATCGCCAATCGGGGCGTCATGGTCAGCTTGCCAGGATTGACGGAGAGGAGTGCGCCACGACGGCGGATACCGATTCGCGTGCGCTCGTGAAGCTTGCTTTCGCGATCGTCGATGTCGGTGCTGCCTATTGCGAGGATCGCACCGGCGAGAGCTTTCTCGTAGCGTCGCGAAAGTCTCAATCCCCGGCACAGGCTTTCGAAAGCCTGCACGGCATTGTCGTAGGCACCGCCGAAATCAAACCTGCTCCGCAGCGAGGCAAACCAGCCACTGCCTGGTGCCAGGTCGGTCGTGAAGCCCATCAAACAACTTGGATACCAGGAAATGTAAGCCGAATTTCTGTCCAGCGGTACGATATCTCCAAACGGACCGAAGCAGAAGGTGATTGGGCGATCGGGCATTCCCGCCTCGACGTTCGTAATGAAGCCGGCCTTGGCTCGGAGGCAGTAACCGAACGAAGCAAACTCGCTCCTGCGATCAATCTCGGGAAGTCCGTCCCAAGCGCAGTTGATGACTGCATGGAATGTCCCGAAGGAGCCGCCGCTTGAAGTTATCACTGAGGGCGTCGCATCCGGAGTGATATGAGAGACATCGACTGCTGTATGCGCCCGAATGGTTGCAAAACGCCCGAGCGCTTCAGCGGCGGCGATGCAGAGTTTTTCCACGTCGATCGTCTCCTCCGGCACGACATAGGCGGAGTCGACCTTGCCGCCGAAGCGTCTAGGCAATTCGTGCTTGGGCAGTGGGCGCATCGCAGAGGGAACTTGATCCTCCTGTAGTTGCGCTACCATCTCGAAGTGCCTCGCTGTGCCTGCTTCCGAAATCAGGGAGTCCCGATGTCGTGCATACACAACCTCGCGAGCGACGATAAAAGAGTCGGCGGGCAAATCGAGCAAATCCGCGACAGCCTTGCCGAAAGCGCTTCCGTACTGCGCCATCAACGCTTGCGTCTTGCCAGTATCATCAAGGCCGTAGGTGAAGCCTCGGTGAACCTTTCCCTCGTTGTTACGGCTTGCACCCTGAAGTATCGAAGGATCGCGCTCGAAAAGCGCGACATTGAACCCCCGTTTCGCACAAGCAATAGCAGCAAGTACCCCCTGCAGGCCGCCTCCTATGACGGCCACCTCTTTAGTCATGCTTGCTGCCCCGAAACAAACTTTTCGAATTCGGGTTACCGCAACGACAGACGCCATCCAAGGAGAAACTGAGCCAAGGGGCTTAATATATCGAGGAACCGCCTCCTTTGCTTGGCCTGCAACGATGGCGCGGTTACGGAACTGGATACCCGCGCTTTTTCGATTTGGGCAAATCACATAACTTCGGCCGATGGACATTGATTCGGTTGCAGAATCGGCAATGCGGCCGCGCAGTTCAGTGTGCCGTTTGAAGACAAGCAGGCCGGCCTCACTGGTTGGGCCGGCGGTTGTGCTTACATTGGGGCTGCTGGCCGGCTGTTCGAAGGGCATGCCCCTGCGCAGCGACGACCAGACGCGCATTGTTCCCAACGAACAGGCTTTCGCACTGCCTGACGTCGGCGGCCCTGCGGTCACGGCGGTCTTGGAAACCAGATATGCCAATGCCACGCAGCAGGATGTTTTGCTTGCGACGTCGGCTGCCACCTCCGGCCAGAACATGTTGCGGATCCAGATATTCGGCCCCGTTGAGACGCCGCTTGCCGGCGGCAAGGGTCTGCGTCCCGGTTACCTGCCGGCAAAGAACGTCCAGGCCGAGATGCGGGAACTGTTTCCCGGTGTCAGGATGCAGACCTCGAATTACTACGTCCAGAACAAGTATGGCGCCTTCAGCTACGCGGTCGGCCGCACCCAGGCTGGCGATACATGTTTCTACGGCTGGCAACGGATCACGTCGACGGGCTTTGCCCAGACGTGGATAGGCAACAGGGGATCCATACAGGTCCGGCTGAGGCTTTGTGACGGGTCCGCGTCCGAACAGCGCCTGCTCCAGTCGATGTACGGCTTCACGATCAGCGCGTCTTTCAAGGACAGGAACTGGAACCCTTTCGGCGTACCCCTGCCACCCGATGAGATACTCGGCAGACCGGGTGCGCCGATCTATCCGGTGAGTGCATCCCGCTTCGAAACGGTAGTTGACGAACCGCAGCCGAAACCTCAGGCAGCCGCCAGAACCGCATCCCCGCCATCGACCGCGCAGCAGATACCTGCGCAACTGCCGGCTCCGGTCGGACCTGTCGTTCCGCCTCCGCCCGGCGATTCGGTCGCCGCATCGACGACGGGATCCGCCCCGCGGCAGGCGTCGCCGCTTGTCCCGCCGCCACCTTGCCAGCTCGGCACCGCGCAAACGGCCTGCAATTAGGCCGACAATTCATCAACTATGGCTCCTGTTAGGAGTTTGTTAACCCTGTTCCTGTTCGGTGAGACCAGGACGGCTTGATCTGCCGTTTCATATGCGAGCGCCCTCTGTCGAGGGTCCATGGTCGGGTGCAGAGGGGCACACCGGACCGGCGACTCGAAACCCGGCCGCCGGCCGGGCGATAGCGGGGAGCTTGAGGGCTCCGGGTATGCAAAAAATCATCATCACCATGCTTTGGGCGCTGGCCTCAGTGGCGGTCATTGCCCTGATCACTTTGCCGGTAAGCCTCGAGACCCAGCTTGTCGCCGGGATGTCGGTCCTGGTTGCGATGATGATCCTGAAGCTGCTGCGGCCCGACGGCATCTGGCGGCTGATCGCGCTGGCCTTCGGAACTGCCGTGGTCCTGCGCTACGTATACTGGCGCACCACATCCACCTTGCCGCCGCTGAACCAGCTGGAGAACTTCATTCCCGGCTTCCTGCTCTATCTCGCCGAAATGTACAGCGTGCTGATGCTGGCGCTCAGCCTCTTCGTCGTCGCGCAGCCGCTTGCGCCGCGTCCGTCACGCGTACGGAGGGATGACGCCGACCTGCCGTCTGTCGACGTCTTCATTCCGACCTACAACGAGGACGCCGAGCTTCTTGCCAACACTATGGCGGCCGCCAAGGCGATTGACTACCCGCCGGAGAAGCTGACCGTCTGGCTGCTGGACGACGGCGGGACACTCCAGAAGCGCAACTCGGAGCGGATTGGGGAAGCCAACGAGGCCGAACGGCGCCATGCCCAGCTGCAGAAGCTCGCCGCCGACCTCGGCGTCAGATATCTCACGCGTGAGAGGAACGAACACGCCAAGGCCGGCAACCTGAACAACGGCCTCGCTCACTCCACGGGCGAACTCGTCGCCGTCTTCGACGCCGATCACGCGCCGGCGCGGGATTTCCTGAGGGAAACCGTCGGCTATTTCGGCGAGGATCCACGCCTGTTCCTGGTGCAGACCCCGCACTTCTTTCTCAATCCTGATCCAGTCGAGCGCAACTTGCGCACCTTCGAGAAGATGCCGTCGGAGAACGAGATGTTCTACGGCATCATCCAGCGCGGCCTCGACAAATGGAACGCCTCCTTCTTCTGCGGTTCGGCGGCGGTGCTCCGGCGCGCCGCGCTGCTCGAGACCGACGGCTTCAGCGGCATCTCGATCACCGAGGACTGCGAAACGGCCGTCGAGCTTCATGCGCGCGGCTGGAACAGCGTCTATGTCGACAAGCCACTGATCGCGGGGCTGCAGCCTGCAACCTTCGCGAGCTTTATCGGCCAACGCAGCCGCTGGGCGCAGGGCATGATCCAGATACTGCGCTTCCGCTTCCCGCCATTCAAGCGCGGCCTGTCGATTCCTCAGCGGCTCTGCTACGCGTCATCCACGCTGTTCTGGCTGTTCCCGTTTCCGCGGGCGATCTTCCTGATCGCACCGTTGTTCTACCTGTTCTTCGATCTGCAGATATTCACCGCGTCGGGCGGCGAGTTCATGGCCTACACGCTGGCCTACATGATCGTGAACCTCATGATGCAGAACTATCTCTATGGGGCGTTCCGCTGGCCGTGGATTTCCGAGCTCTACGAATACGTCCAGACCGTTCACCTGCTTCCGGCGGTTGTTTCCGTCATTCTCAATCCGCGCAAGCCGACCTTCAAGGTGACGGCGAAGGACGAGTCGATCTCCACGAGCAGGATTTCCGAGATCGGCATGCCGTTCTTCATCATCTTCGGCGTGCTGCTGATCGGTGTCGCGATGACCGTCTACAAGGTGTACGCCGAACCCTTCAAGGCAGACGTGACGCTGGTTGTCGGCGGCTGGAACCTCATCAACCTGATCATGGCCGGCTGCGCGCTGGGTGTCGTTTCCGAACGCGGAGAACGAGCGTCCTCGCGCCGCGTCAAAGTAAGCCGTCGTTGTGATTTCCAGATCGGCCAACATTGGCTCAAGGCGTCGATAGAAGATGTCTCGGTAAACGGTACCCGCATTCTGGTCTATGGCGCCGGCCTTGACGAGTTCGCCAAAGGCAACGTGTCGTCCATCCGCTTCAAGATGTACGCCGACGGGACCGAGGGCGTGCTTCCGGTGACCATTCGCAATTTCGAACGTACGTCGGATTCGATCGCAGTCGGATGCTACTACCATCCGAGCGAGGCGAACCATCACCGGCTGATTGCAGATCTGCTTTTTGCGAACTCGAAGCAGTGGGAACAGTTCCAGCTCTCGCGGCGCGGCAACCCCGGCCTGATCAGGGGAACTGTGCGCTTCCTGCGCCTTGCCCTGTTCCAGACCTATCGTGGCCTGGTTTATCTCTGGCGCGCCCTGAGGAACCGGAAGCAGTCCGGCCAAGCTGCGACAGCTGTTGCGGAGCATCGCGCGTGAGAAGGGCGGTCTGGCCGTTCTGTCTTCTTCTTGCCGCCGCAGCGCCGGGACTCGCTCAGGTGCAGCCTTTCGACATGTCTTCCGAACGCCCCGCAGAGGCCGCGCCGACCTCGCCTGTTCCCAGCCAGCCAGAGCTTGCACAGCCACCGGCAGTGCCAGCTACGGTCACGCAGGAGCCGGCTATTCCCAGCGCAACCCAACCGTCGGCCGCGTCATCTGCAGAACCCGGGCGGAGATACCTCATACCCTTCGCCGAATTCGTGCTCCCGGGCGAATACGCGCGTCGGTCCTGGTCGGTCTACCTCACGCCGGAGCAGGCTGCGTCTCCGGCTCGCCTCAACCTCGGCTATCAGAACGCCATCGTCATCGCGCCCGAGGTATCGCGATTGCGCCTGACGGTGAACGGGACGAACCTTCTCGACAGCCCGATTGCGTCTCCCGACAGTCCATCAGGACTGGTTGCGGACATGCCCGCCGGTCTTCTGCACGCCGGCATGAACGACATCGTCATTGAAGCCTTCCAACGTCACCGCACCGACTGCACAATCGAATCGACATACGAACTGTGGACGCAGATCGTGCCCGAGGACACCTTTCTTTCCTTCGACATGCCGGGCACCACGATTTGGAGGCGCGTCGACGATATCCGGGCAATCGGTGTCAACGCAGTGGGCGCTACACGTTTCAATCTTGTCGTGCCGTCCGTGCAGCAGGCGACTTCTGGCCCCGTCGTGATGACGTTGGCGCAAACCCTCGCTTTGATGGCGAACATGCCGAACCAGTCCTTCGCCATTTCGGAAACGCAGGGTGCGGCTCCGTCCGCGGGTCAGGCGAATGTAGCGGTGGGGACGGTATCCGAACTGGCCGGCGTTCTGTCGACTTTGCCCCCGGGAGCCGAATCGGCGCCAGCCATCGGGTTGGTCAACGATCCCAATCTCGGTCCCTCAACACTCGTGGTGACCGGACCGACCTGGCAGGCGGTGTCAGACGCGGTAAATAGCCTCGGCCAGCAGGTGGACCGTCCGATCGACGTCCAGCGCACCTCCATCGTGACGCGCCCCTGGCGGATACCGGACGCCCCCATGTTGTTCGGCGCCGCCACGCTTCAATTCTCGAATCTCGGCGTGAATACGTTCGAATTTTCGGGACGCCGAGCCAGGACCGACTTCACCGTTGGCGTGCCGGCGGACTTTTATGCCAAGGCCTATGGCGAGATGACGATCCTTCTCGACGCGGCCTATTCCGCGGAAGTCCAGCCAGGCAGCCACATCGACATCTATGTGAATGACAATATCGCCGCCACCGTGCCGATCACCACAAGCGGCGGTGAAATCCTCCGGCATCTGCCGATCAAGGTCACCATGCGCCACTTCAGGCCTGGCGAAAACACGATTGCCATCGAGGCGGTGCTGCTGACCGGCGCAGACAAGCTCTGTGCGCCAGGCGCCACCGGGCTCGACAACGGGCGGTTCGTGATTTTCGACACCTCCGAGCTCGTCCTGCCCGACTATGCGCGGATAGGAAGGACACCGGAATTGTCAGGCCTTGGCGGAACCGGTTTTCCCTATGGCCGTGCCGACTATCCTGTTCCGCTTGTGATAGACCGTGCGCAACCTGAGTCCCTGTCCGCAGCCGCGACGCTGCTCGCACGCATGGCCGTGTCGGCTGGCCGACTGATAGCTGTGGACACCAATGCTTCGGTGGCGTCGATTGCAGATCGCAACGCGATCTTTCTCGTCGCCATCTCGCAGGCACCGTCAATGGTCCTCGCACAGGTTGGCATCAGTGACGAAAGCCGGACCTCGTGGGGAGAGACCGTCGCCTCGATCAAACCCGACACTCAGGCCACGTTCGAGCAGTGGCGTGACAGGCTGCGCGGGAGCGGATGGCGCGGCCAGGTCAGCCGGTTCGAGGAATGGTTGAGCGGGACTTTCAACGTCTCGATGGACACATTTCGCATTTTCCGCGCCGAGGAGCCAGCATTCGTGCCCGGTGGGAACGCCAGCCTGCTGGTTGCCGCCAGTCCCAATCCCGCCGGCACAGGCACATGGACGCTGATTTCCGCGCCCACCATCGGAGCATTGAAGGAAGGCGTCGAGGAACTGACGACCGCGACCAACTGGCGTCAGCTCGGCGGACACATCACAACGATAAACGCGACGAACAACGACGTTTCACGGATTGCAGCCGACAGCTTCGAATTCATAGAGACCGTGCCGTTTTCCTTCGGGAACTATCGCCTCATCGCCGCCAACTGGCTGTCGAGCAATGCATTGTCCTACGGCCTCGTCCTGACGATCCTGTCCATCGTGCTCGGCCTTGCGACCGCCGGTCTGCTGGCTGCCTTCGGGAGGCAGCGCTAATGCCCGGGCCGGCAAAATTCTTCATGTCGGTTCTGACTTTGATGGCATTTGCATCCGGGGCATTTGCGGCGCCGATCGCTGCGGACGAATGGAAGGCCTACAGGGACAAATTCCTCGATCCGTCCGGCCGTATTGTCGATACGGCCAACAACAACATCAGCCACAGCGAGGGCCAGGGTTATGGCCTGCTTCTCGCGTATCTTGCGAACAGCCGCAGCGATTTCGACACCATATGGGCATTCACGAAGATGGAGATGCTGCTGCGCGACGACGGCCTGGCGGCCTGGCGCTGGGACCCGGAGGCGACCCCGCACGTGACGGATGCCAACAATGCGACCGACGGCGATCTCCTCATCGCCTACGCCGCGGCGCTTGCCGGGCGTGACTGGCAGCGGCCGGACCTGACGACAGCGGCGACAGCTATGGCCGCTTCACTCGCGAAAAACAGCCTGGAGACCGTCGGGGGCTCGGTGGTGCTCAAGCCCGGCAACAGCGGTTTTGGAGCAGGCGACCGCCGGGATGGACCGGTCGTCAATCCTTCCTATTGGGTTTTTGAAGCCTTGCCCGTCATGGCCTCTCTTGATCCGAAAGGGCAGTGGGCGCAACTCACCGATGGCGGCAACCGGGTGATTGCCACGTCCATGCAGATCGGAAAATCGCGACTTCCGCCGGACTGGGTATCCCTCAAATCGAAACCGGCTGCCGCAGACGGCTTTCCGGCGGAGTTCGGCTACAACGCCATCCGCATCCCGCTCTATCTGATCCGCGCAGGCAGCCGCGACCGCGCCCTGCTCGAATCCTTTCAAAAGGGCATGGCCGATGAACAGGGCCGGCTGCGCCTGGTGGACATCATGACGGGCGCGACCCGCCAGACGCTCGATGATCCCGGCTACCGTTCGATCCCGGCCCTGATCGCTTGCGTACTCGACAAGACGCCGCTGGCGGACGACATCAAGACGTTTTCGCCGACGGATTACTATCCGTCGACGCTCCACCTCCTGTCTCTGGCATTCGCGCGGCGGAGGCATCCCGAATGTCTCTAAGGCCGTTGCTCCTCGCAGGTGTCGTTGCTGCGTCCGGAATACTCGTCTTGCAGCAGTCCGGCATGAACCCGTTTGCTGCGCAAGAAGACCCGTTCGCCAAAAGTACGCCGGTTGATTCCGAGTCGGTGCATGCCGTCGCGGCGAACGGCGCTCAGCAACACCCGGCACCTTCTGCTTCCTCCTCGCCCGTATCGCCAGCCAACGATCAGGTCGCTCAGGCCACTCCGACGAATTCGCCGACACCCTCGCCCGCCGCATCCGGGCCGGTCGTGGACGAAACCGCGCTTCGCTATTTTGCCGCCCGCGGCGATACGAAGCGCCTCGAGGCGGAGATCGCCAGACTGCGCGCGCTCTATCCGGACTGGACGCCTCCGGAAAATCCGCTGGCTGCCGTCCCCCAGGGCGATCCGCAGCTCGACCAGATGTGGCGTCTCTATTCGGAAGGCAAGATCGCCGATGTGCGCAAGGCGATAGCCGACCGGCAGACGCGTGAACCGAACTGGCAGGTTCCAGCAGATCTTCTCGACAGGCTGGCGGTTGCCGAGTCACGCGAGCAATTGATGAATGCATCCAACATCAAGCAATACGATACGGTCATTCGCGTTGCTTCTTCAAATCCTGCGATGCTCACCTGCGGTGATGTTGATGTTTTGTGGCGCGTCGCCGAGGCCTTCGCCCAGACCGACCGCAAGCCGCGTGCAGTGGACGCCTATCTCTATATTCTCCGAAACTGCGAGAGCCCGGAAGAGCGCCTCGCAACGGTGCAGAAGGCGCTGGACCTCTTGCCGCGCAGCGACCTCGATCAGCTTCTTGCCGCAGGCCGTACAATCGATGGCCGATCCGAATTTGAGAGTGTGCTCGGGGAGATCGCTCGCCGCGCCGTGATCGCTTCGGACGCAGACCCCACGGTGCGCGTCTCCGCCGCGGATATTGCCCTGGTAGAAAAGCTCGCCGTCGCAGGCGGCGCCCGATCCGACGATCTCATGCTTGGCTGGTATTATCTGCAGCACGAGAATCCGAAACTGGCCGAGGATTGGTTCCGCAAAGCACTCGCCAAGGAGCGCGATGCGGCGGCGGCGCAGGGCCTTGCGCTGGCGCTGATCAATCAGGATCGCCCGCAGGAGGCGGAAGACATTCTCTACGAATGGCGCGACGCCAGCGATGATGTCCGCGCCGTCTACCTGGCGGCGGTCGCCAACATGCTGGCGATCCAGCCGGCGCCGGATTTCCGTGGCGAGGTCCTGCAGCGCATCGTCGCCGAAGTCGCCAAGGCACAGGATGCGGCTTCCGCCCAGCAGCTCGGCTGGTACGCCGACAGCCTGAACCAGTTCGAGACGGCCGAGCGGTGGTTCCGCACGGCGCTTGGATGGAAACCGGACGACGAACCCTCTGCATATGGCCTCGCGCTGATGCGATGGAAGCTTGGCGACCAACCTGGCGTGAGGGACGTGCAGACGGCATGGGCAGGGCGTTCCGAGCGCATTCCGACGGTGGGCGAACGCAGCGTCGAGACAGCGGCGATCAGACGACGCGAACGCGATCGGCTGGAAATCGGACCTTCGGCAGATCCCGCTTCGCCGCGACCCGTTCACGCCGTACCGGGAGCATTGCCGCAGCCCCTGTCGCCGGACCGCCCGCGCCTGCCTGCCGCCGAATCGCCCGCCGAACGGCCTCGATCCGAAGTGCATCAGTTGTATGAAACTCCGACTGAGGTTTCGTCGAACGCCCACAGGGACGCTACGACACAGGCTGCGGCGACCTATCTGTCGGAAGAGCCTGAGGTCGCGCGCAGACAGACACGTCGACAGAAAAGCGATCGCGGTCGCGCTGCAGGCTGTCGGTCCACACAAGATCCAGAGGGGTTGTCGCCGAACGCTGCGCTGTCGCGCGGATGGTGCCTGATGGAGGCGAATCGTCCGATCGAGGCTGCGAAGGCTTTTGAGGTCGCACTAAGAGGCAAGGGCCAGACAAGAAGCGACGCTGCCTATGGGCAGAGCCTCGCCTATATGCGCGTCGGGCTGACGGACATGGCCGCAGTCGCGGCGACGAGAGCGCCGTTCAGCAACAGCCGCAGCGTCGAGATCAACGCGGCGCTGCTGGAGTCGAGAGCAAACTCCGCCTTCCAGAACAGTCGCTACGTCGAGACCCTTCTGGCGCTCGACGAAAGAGCGAGGATTGTTCCTGAGACGCTCGATCTCATGGTTTTGCGCGGGTACGCCTATCTCAATCTGGTGCGCTACGGCGATGCGGAGCGGGTGTTCCGTGCCGCTGCACGCGCTGGCAATCGCGACGCCATGCGTGGGTTGAACGATTTGTGGGCCGCACGGAATCCGGGGTCGAACCCGTATTGAGGAACGTCACTACCCAACGTTCGGCTCGTCTGGAGCAACTGAGGGCGGATTTCTAGATCCCGGCCCTGAGGGCTATCAGCGCAATCGCGGCAGGGATGGCCTGCACCCACGCGACGCGCGGGCTGACAGTGGCCGCGCCGAACAAGCCGGCGATGATCACACAGCCGAGGAAAAATGCCTTCACAGCAAAGCCATCGTCGCCAAGCCAAAGGCCCCAGACCAGCCCGGCGACGAGAAAGCCGTTGTAGAGGCCCTGGTTGGCTGCGAGCGCCTTATACGCCGCGGCGAATTCCGGCGTGGTGCGGAAGACCCGGCGGCCGAGAGGCTGGGTCCATGCGATCATCTCCAGATACATGAAACCGACATGCAGCGCTGCGACCAGCGCGATCAGGATGTTCGCTATCATCGGATCCTCCGCCTGGTTTGATCTTGATTGGCGGGCTCGCCTGCGGCAAGTGCTGAAACACTTTATCCATCCGGCTTCGACCATTACCTGCATGGAGTTTCCCGACAGATGTCCTTTGCCAGACTCAATGAACTCGGCCACAAGCTCGAAGCGCTGGAGCATGCGCTCTCGATACTTGGCGCCGACGAGGCCACGCATATGGCAGTCGGCGGGGGCGAGAAGCGCGCGGAGGCCATGGCCTCGCTTGCCGGCATGCTGCATCGGCAGGCGACTGCCCCTGAGATCGCCGACTGGATTGAGGCGGCCGGCGCCGAGGACCTGAACGATGATCAGCAGACGGCGCTGCGCGAATTTCGCCGGCAATATGCGAACCTGACGTGCCTGCCAGCGGAATTCGTCGAGAAGCAGACGACGGCGCGCATGCGCTCCGAACAGTTGTGGCGCGACCTCAGGGCAAAGAACGACTGGGCGTCGTTCCAGCCTTCGCTCGAAAACGTGGTGTCGCTGGTTCGCGAGGAAGCGGCGATGCGCGCGGACAGGCTCGGGCTGCACCCCTACGATGCGCTGATGGAGCAATACGATCCGGGCAATCGCGTCGCCGACATCGATCCGGTCTTTGTCGAGTTGAAGGGGTTCCTCAAGAAGTTCGTCCCGGAAGCGCTTGCCGTCCAGGATGAGCGGCTGGCGAAACGGCCGCTCAAACCCCTGTCGGGCAACTATGCGATCGAGAAGCAGCGCGAACTCGGCCTCGCCATGATGGCGGCTGTCGGCTTCGACCTGACGCATGGCAGCCTGTCGGTCTCGCATCATCCGTTCTGCGGAGGCGTGCCGACCGACGTGCGCATCACGACGCGCTACAAGACCGGCGAATTTCTCTCGGCGCTGATGGGTGTGCTGCACGAGACCGGCCATGCGCTCTACGAGCAGAACCTGCCCGCCGAATGGGCGCACTGGCCGCTTGGCAAGGCGCGGGGCATGTCAGTGCATGAGAGCCAGAGCCTGTTCGTGGAAAAGCAGCTCGGCCGCAACCCGACGTTCTGGACATGGGCGCTGCCGGTCGTCGAAAAGCATCTGGGCGAAGACTGGTCGATGGAAGACATCCTGCCCCATGTGCACCATGTCGAGCGCGGGCTGATCCGTGTCGATGCGGACGAGGTGACCTATCCGCTGCATGTCATCCTGCGCTACGAACTGGAGCAGGAGCTCGTCTCGGGACAGCTCGAAGTCGCCGATATTCCCGATGCATGGGACGCGAAGATGCGCGATTATCTCGGGCTTTCGACAGAGGGCAATTTCGCCGACGGGCCGATGCAGGACGTACACTGGCCGGGCGGGGCGTTCGGCTACTTTCCGTCCTACACGCTCGGCGCCATGATGGCAGCGCAGCAATGGTCAGCGCTCAAGCGCGAACATGCTTCCGTGGACGACGATTTGTCCAAGGGCCGGTTCGACGCCGTGAACGACTGGCGTCAAACCCACATCTGGTCGCAAGCCTCCCGCTGGTCGACGCCCGAACTGATGGAGCGCGCGACCGGTGAGACGCTTTCCGCGCGATATTTCACCGAGCATCTGAGACAGCGCTACGGCAGGCAATAAGCATCGGTCACGCAGAGGCGACGACCCGCGGACGTCTGCCCTCCCACGGCATCTCCTGCTCAAGCACGGTGGCGAGCGTCAGGATGGTCGCCTCGTCTCCGTACCGGGCCACCGCCTGCACGCCGATTGGCAGGCCGCCGCGTGACATTCCAACAGGGATGGACATGGCCGGTTGTCCCGACATGTTGAAGGGGAATGTGAAGGCGCCGTCGGTCCAGAGGGCGTTGTAGGCATCGAGATCGTTCATCGACATGTCGTAGAAACCAACCGGCCTCGGAAGCTGGGTGAGCGTTGGGGTCAAATAGATGTCGTAGGCAATCAGATCGAATGCGATGGAACGTCCGAGCTGCCGAACCTTTTCGACGTCGGAGATATGCCTGATGCCATCAGTCGATCGTCCGCGTTCGATGATCGCCCAGGTTATAGGCTCGACGTCATCTCTTGTCACAGGGCGGCCGACGACGGCCGACAGCCACTCGAATATGGCAGCCGTCTGGACGCAACTCATATGCGTGTATGTTTTCCATGCGTCGTCTGAGTCGAGTGGCATATCGTGTTCTTCGACATCATGGCCGAGCCGCTGCAGGACCTTCACCGTGTCAAGGACGGTTTGTTTGACCTCCGGGTCGATCGCGCGGCCTGCCGGCGGCGTGACGGTAAAGCCGACGCGAAGCTTCTTCGGGGCCTCTCGCGAGAGTTCAAGCCAGCTCCGCTCTGGCACGGGTGGCTGGTAGGGGTCGCCAGGCAGTGTGCCGGATACAGCGTCGAGATAGGCTGCGGTATCGCGGACTGTCCGTGTATTGGCCAAGAAATAAGCTCCGCCGTGCCAGACATCCGCGAACGGCGCCATCGTGACCCGGCCGCGCGACGGTTTCAGGCCAAGCACGCCGCAACAGGACGCGGGAACACGAATGGAGCCGGCAGCGTCACTCGATTCAGCGATCGGGACCATCCTCGATGCGACTGCTGCGCAGGAGCCGCCGCTGGAACCCCCCGCCGTTACGTCGGCCCGCCATGGATTGACCGTCGCGCCATAGAGCTTCGGTTCAGTCGTGATCGACCAGCCGTTTTCGGGAGCGTTCGATTTGCCGACGAGAAGGAAGCCAGCCTTCTTCAGGCGGGTTACCACTTCCGCATCGAAATCAGCGACGACATCCTTGAGATAGCGCGATGAGTTTGTATTCGGCGCGCCCTTCCATGATGTCGCCAGTTCCTTCAGCAGATAGGGTACGCCTGCGAAGGGCGCGTTGCGGTCGACGGTCTCGGCTGCCTCGAGACCCATGTCGTAGAGCTTGTGGATGACGGTGTTCAGAGAAGGGTTGAGCTTCTCGATCTCAAGGATCGCAGCCTCGACCAGTTCGGCCGGAGAGACTTCCCCGCGATTGACCAGTTTGGCGAGGCCAAGTCCATCGGATTCGATGTAGGTGTTCAACAGGT
The DNA here is from genome assembly GCF_040081925.1 of Mesorhizobium quangtriensis. Taxonomy (NCBI): domain Bacteria; kingdom Pseudomonadati; phylum Pseudomonadota; class Alphaproteobacteria; order Hyphomicrobiales; family Phyllobacteriaceae; genus Mesorhizobium; species Mesorhizobium quangtriensis. Next base: position 1,441,502 of record NZ_JBEBMF010000002.1, on the reverse strand, counting down.
CTTTGGTGACGGCCGCCATGGTCTTGCTCTCCCTTCAAGCGCACAATTGGACAGTCCAGTTAGACCGACCAAACATGCCCTTGTGACATGCCGGCGTTCGCCGCTCCAGCGCGCCGACGGGATATCAAGATGCTGCCGCCTCTTGTGTTGGGCTCATGCTTCCCAAAGCCGGCTAAAATTCAGCAACGATTGCCTCAGGCGATGGAATAGCCGCCGTCGACCGGGAGTACGGCTCCATGCACATAGGTTGCCTGGTCTGATACCAGGAAGGCGATCACGTTCGCGACCTCGGAAGGCTCGGCCCAGCGGCCGAGCGGGATACGCGCAGTAATTTTCGGCTCACGCACAGGATCGTTCTTGGCACCCATGCCCATGCGCGTCATGATCCAGCCCGGTGCAACCGCGTTGACCCTTATGCCCTCCGCTCCCCACGCTACCGCCATCGATCGCGTGAGCGCCACTATGCCACCTTTCGATGAGGCGTAGGCCGGCGATTTCGGTGAGCCGAAGTAGCTCCACATCGAAGCGATATTGACGATCGATCCACGTGCGTCGCGCAGTTTCTCGCGGGCGGTCGTGGCTGCGGCGAGACTGGCAGTCAGGTTGACGTCGAGGACGAACTTGAAGTCTTCCACACCCCATTCGCGCTCCTGGCGAAGGATACCAGCGCAGTTCACAAGCGCATCGATCCGATCGGCTTTCGCGACGAGAGCGTCCAGGTCCTGCTGCTTTGTCACATCGGTCGCGACGAACTCGGCGCCTTCGGGAAGGTCGCCTTCGGTATCGAGTCCACCGGCGATGATCCTGTAACCCGCTGCCGCCAGACGATGGCAGGTGGCGAGGCCTATGCCTGTGCCGCCACCAGTCACTATTGCAGTCTTCATGCGAATTTCCTCCATGTCTGCGCGTTATTAGCCGCGCAGAAATCCTTCCGCCACCTCGCGGATGCCTGCGCCGTCGAGCTTGTAGTAGGCGTAGAGATGGGTAGGCGGCGCGATCAGGCTGTACTCGTCGTAGATTCCGTGACGCTTCAGCCTGATGCCCTTGCTCTCGTCGGTCAGGACTTCAGCGACGGCCGCGCCGAGCCCGCCAAGCACGTTGTGCTCCTCGACCGTCATCAGCTTGCCGGTGCGCGAGCGATCCGCCGCTTCGATGATCGCGTCGCGGTCGAGTGGCTTGATCGAAGCCATGTCGATGACTCCGACCGAGCGCCCTTCTGCCTTCATCGCGGCCGCGGCTTCAAGCGCGGCATGGACCGTGATCCCGCAAGCGATAATGGTCAGGTCTTCGCCGAAACCGTGGACATGCGCCTTGCCGAAAGTGAACGACGGGCGGCTTTCGTATACTACCGGATCGCGGCCACGACCGATGCGGATGTAGATGGGCTGGTCCCATTCGGCGGAAGCGGCGATAACGGCCTCGAGCTGCGCGCCGTCAGAAGGCGAGACAACCGTCAGGTCGGCGATCGAGCGCATCGTGCCGATGTCTTCTGTCGCATGGTGCGAGGTTCCATAGAAGCCGAGCGAGATGCCCGTATGATGGCCGATCAGGCGTACCGGCTGACCGCCATAGGCCACGTCCATGCGGATCTGCTCGCAGGCGAGCAGGCCGAGAAACGACGCGAAAGTCGCGACGAATGGGACGACCCCGGTGGTCGCGATGCCGGCGGCGACGGATACCATGTTCTGCTCCGAGATGCCGAAGGAGATGTAGCGGTCGGGGTAGGCGGCGGCAAAACGGTTGAGGCCGTTCGAATATTGCAGGTCGGCGGAACCCGCCACCACATTGTGCCCTGCCTTCACGAGATCGATGAGCCCATTCGACAAATGGTCGAGACCGGGGTTTTTCATGTTGAGCCCGCGATATTGCCACGAGTTGGGCGACTTCGGTCCGTTCATCTCAGATCACCTGCGACTTGATTTCAGCGATCGCCTCGTCGGCGTCGGAGGGGTCGAGCCAGCCAAGATGCCAGCCCGGCTCGGTCTCCATGTAGGAGACGCCTCGGCCCTTGAGGGTCTTGGAGATGACCATGGCCGGCTGGTTGCGCGTATCGTCGGCGCGCAAACGGCGAAGCAGTTCGGTTACCGCGGCGATATCGTGGCCATCGACTATGTGCACTTCCCAGCCAAAAGCACGCCATTTCTCGTCCAGCGGCTCGATTGCCATCACGTCATCGACGCGACCGTCGAGCTGGAAGCCGTTGCGATCGATGATGCCGATCAACCGGCCGAGCTTGTTCTGCGCGGCGAACAGCGCGGCTTCCCAGACCTGACCCTCCTGCATCTCGCCGTCGCCCATCATGCAGAAAACGGAATAGTGCTTGCCGGTCCAGCGCTGGGCCAGCGCGATTCCGATCGCGTTCGAGAGCGCATGTCCGATGGAGCCCGACGAGAAGTCCACGCCGGGCACCTTGCGCATGTCCGGGTGGTCTCCGAGCGGGCTGCCGAGGCGGGTGTAGTCGTCCAGCCATTCCGTCGGGAAGAAACCGAGATCGGCGTAGATCGGGAACAGGCCGACGGCTGCATGGCCCTTGCCTATCGTGAAGCGGTCGCGCTCCTCCCATTTGGGTTCGCCTTTGCGGAGGTTCATCACGTCGTAGTAGAGCGCCGAGAAGACTTCCGCCGCGGAGAAGACGGAGGTGTAGTGCCCGGTCTTGGCGATATCGATCAGACGCACGGTCTCCAGCCGGATGAATTGCGCGCGCTCCCGCAGCCGGTCGATCGTGGCCTGGTCGGGTGCGTAGCTGTTTCCGGCGGGCGCGACTGTGCCCGTTTGCGATGTCATGTCGCTCTCCTTGCTGTCATGCGATGCCGGCGAAGCAATTCGGTCGGCCTTTATCGTTCGAAACGCGGTATGATCCGCTCGTCTTCGAGGCGGCGGAAAAGGTCGAGGAAGGTGTCGGTGGAGGACTGGTAGTCGAGGAAGCCCGCCTTGCGGCTGCGCGTCATGTCCGAGATGCATTCGACCTTGCGGCCGAAGTCAGCGTCCGTGTGCCACCACGTTGCAAGGCGCGAGATGTCCGGCTCGGCCAATCCGTACTTTTCCGCCATGGAGCGCCAGATGGGACCGGCGTCCGCCATCAGTTCCTGCAGGCTCTGCTGGCGACCATCATAAGGCGGGGCTTCGAGGCCGAAGTGGTCGGCGATGGTCTTCCACATCCGCTTGTAGCGGAAGACGTCGCCATTACCGGTGTTGTAAGGTCTGTTGGCTGCCTGCGGCGTTGTCGCGGCCCACGCCGCCTGCCGTGCGATGAGGCGCGCGTCGCTGATCTCGGTCAGCATGTCCCACTGCTCCTGCACACCGGTAAAGGCAAATGGCCGTCCGGTCTCGCGGCAGATGGAGGCGTAGCAGGCCAGCGTCAGGCCGTGGTTCATCAGAGCGCCGACGGCGAAACCGACGATCGCGTTCGGCCGATGAACGCTCCAGGTGAACCCGTTGCGCTGGGCGGCTGCGAACAGCACATCTTCCTGGTCGTAGTAGAAATTCGGGATCGGAAGCCGCGGCGTCTCTTCCAGAAAAGGCGTATCGGGCAGGTAGCGGCCGAAATCCTTGAAGGGCCCGAGATAATGCTTCACGCCGGTGATAAGCACCACATGCTTCAACGGTTGGCCGGACGCCTGCAACCCATCCAGCACGTTCGACAGGTGCCGCGCATTGATTTCGCAGGCTTCTTCTTCGGTATTTGCTGGGGTCCAGCTTGCCTGGAAAAGATGGGTTACGGGTCCAGCACGAGAGATCGCTTTAGCGACGGCCTGCCGGTCATTTAGGTCGGCGGCCAGCGGGATAGTCCCTTTGGGCGAGCGTTCGGGACGCCTCGCCAGGCCGTGCACAGTCCAGCCGTCCGCCAGCAGCCTCTCGCATATATTGCCACCGACAATGCCGGTGGATCCTACAACAAGGGCAACACGCCTTTCAGTCATCTTGTTACTTCCTCCCGGCGGGCTCTTAGGCTGCTTTCGCCGCTTGACCCTGCTCGGACCATAAAAGCAGGACACGTACAAATCAAGCATGATGCATCATGGATGATACTTGATTTGAGGAAAGCGGTCGGTTACGTAGGATTCATATGGTGGACCCCGCGTGGTGCATCGTATGCAAACCGCCTGCACGACCGGGAGGACTATCGAGCAATGATCATATTCGGCTCGCCGACGCGCTACGTTCAGGGCGCAGGCGCTCTTTCGAGCATCGGTGCGGAAATAGGCAGGATCGGCTCTTCCGTAGCGTTTGTGCTCGATCCATTGATCCAGGACAGTTACGGCGATGCGATCGCAGCGTCGTGCCGAGAGGCGGGTATCGACGCGAGGCAGGTCCGCTTTTCGGGAGAATGCACACCGCAGGAGGTCGACAGACTCCAGCAGGTAGCCGGGGACGTAGCTATCGTCGCCTCCGCTGGCGGAGGGAAATGCATCGATGCCGGCAAGGCACTCGCCAACCGGACCAGCGCGCTGATGGTAACCATACCCACCATCGCCTCCACGGATGCGCCGACCAGTCACAACTATGTCATGTACGATGAAAACCATCGCATGCTCGGCGTCGAGAAGATGCGCCGCAATCCAGCGCTGGTCCTCGTCGATACGGCGGTCATTGCCCGCGCGCCGAAAAAGCTCTTCGTGTCCGGCATCGGCGACGCGATCGGCAAGGTCTACGAGGTCGATGCCTGCGCCAACGCGGGCGGGATCAACGTCTTCGGTGGAAAGTCCTCGCTGGCTGCGGTGACGCTCGGGCGAGCGTGCCACGGCGTCCTGCTGGATCATGCTGAAGGCGCGCTTGCTGCGATCGACCGTGGAGTGCCGGACGAGACCTTCGAAAAGGTCGTCGAAGCCACCGTTCTTATGAGCGGCCTTGCGTTCGAAAGCGGAGGTCTCTCCATCGCACATTCGATGACACGCGGCTTGACGGCAGTGAAGGTGTACGCCGACACCCTGCACGGCTTCCAGGTCGCCTACGCGAACATCGTGCAGATCAGGCTCGAAGGACGTCCGGAAAAGGAAATAATGGCGCTGGCGGATTTTTACGGAAAGGTCGGGCTGCCGCGCAGCCTTGCCGAGCTTGCGGCTTCGGCAGACAACGAGACGCGGGACAAGATTGCAGAACTGACCATGACGTCTCCGCATATCCGCCATTTTCCACGCCAGATCGCTTCCTCCGATGTGCGCGACGCGATGGTCTGGGTAGAGAAGACATTCGCTCCGCACTGATGTGATCCAAATTTTACGCTGGAGCGTATCGCCCTCGAACGAGGACGATTGCCATGCGTGGAATTGTGATGTCGGTTATTCTATCGGCGCTTGCCTGCGTGGCGGCCGAGGCAGGCGAGAGCGGTATCGAAGGCCAATGGAAGCGCGAGGACGGCAATGCGCTGGTTCGCATTGCTCCCTGCGGCAAGGACATATGCGCCACGAATTTGTGGATCCGTGATACAAGCAGGGGCGAGGAGGTCGGCGACAAGCTGGTCATGTCGCTGACGCCGGACGACGCAAATACCTATTCCGGCAATGCATACGACCCCAAGCGCAAACTCAACTATTCGATCGTCGTCACCGCGCGAAAGGGCGGATTGGTGACCCGCGGGTGTTTCGTTGGAAAAATGATCTGCAAGGACGTGTCCTGGACCGCTGCCAACTAGAGAAATGAAAAGCTCGGCAGCGCCAATCATCGTCCTTTTTCGCAAAGACCTCAGGATTTCGGACAACAGGGCGCTTGCCGCGGCAGCGGATACCGGTCGGCCGGTCGTACCGCTCTTCATCCTCGATGAAGGTGGTGCTGGCGCAAGGCCGACGGGAGCAGCGAGCCGATGGTGGCTGCATCACTCCATTGCTGCGCTGTCTAAATCCATCGAGAAACTCGGCGCCACACTTCTCCTGCGGAAGGCAGACACCCAAAAGATCGTCGCGGAGACGATCAAGGCGAGTGGTGCCGACACAGTGTTCTGGAACCGGCGCTATGCACCGCCGGATATCGTCGTGGATACGGCGTTGAAGACTGCCTTGCGTGCGGACGGGTTGGACGCGGAGAGCTTCGATGGCTTCCTGCTGAACGAGCCTTCGCGCGTCGCAACGCAGTCGGGCGATTTCTACAAGGTGTTTACGCCTTTCTACAAAAGGCTGGCGAGCGACACCGAAGCGCGAGACCCGATTGACGCTCCGAAATCGCTTCCCGAATGTAGCGCCAGGCTGAAATCCGAAAAGCTCGATGCGTTCGGTCTTTTGCCGACGAAGCCAGACTGGTCGGGCGGATTGGCCGAGTGCTGGCAGCCGGGCGAGGACGGTGCACGGGATAGGCTCGAAACGTTCCTGGAAGACCGCCTCGACGGTTATGCGGACAGCCGAGACAAGCCCGGCGAAGACGGGACGTCGGGGCTGTCGCCACATCTGGCGCACGGCGAGATCACGCCGTTTCAGATCATGGCGGCGCTCACGCGCAGGAGCGGTCGTGATGCCGAAACCTTTCGGAAGGAACTTGCGTGGCGCGAATTTTCCTATCACCTGCTGTTTCACCGCCCGAAGCTTGGCCAAGAAAACTTTCGCCCGGAATTCGATTCCTTCGAATGGCAGAGCGCGCCGGCCGCGCTGAAGGCGTGGCAACGGGGACAGACGGGCTATCCGATCGTGGACGCCGGTATGCGCGAACTCTGGCAGACGGGTTGGATGCACAATCGCGTGCGCATGATCGCCGCGTCGTTCCTGATCAAGGACCTGCTCATCGACTGGCGCAAGGGTGAGGAATGGTTCTGGGACACGCTGGTCGACGCCGACGCGGCGAACAATCCTGCGAGCTGGCAGTGGGTAGCAGGGTCGGGCGCGGACGCCGCGCCCTATTTTCGTATCTTCAATCCGGTCCTGCAGGGCGAAAAGTTCGATCCCGACGGGAGCTATGTCCGACGCTATGTGCCGGAACTGGCGAATCTCCCGGATCGCTACGTGCACCGTCCGTGGGAAGCGCCGGCCCCCGTGCTGAAGGATAGCGGGCTGGAACTCGGCAAAGGCTATCCGCGACCGATCGTCGACCACGCGCAGGCGCGAGATCGTGCAATGGCCGCCTATCGCGCGACACGCGGCGGAGAAAACTGATCCGACCCGCTACCCGGCACGTAAGGTACATCGAGGAGACGAACCCATGACCTACATCGCCGCCTACATTGCTTCGCTGGTCGTGTTTGGCGTGCTCGATGCCATCTGGCTGACGACCATGACGAGCAGGCTTTATCGCCCAGTGCTTGGGGAGATACTCCTCGGCGATCTGAGGATCGCTCCGGCAATTGTCTTCTATTTCCTGTATCCGGTCGGCCTGGTCGTGTTCGCGGCGATGCCGGCGCTGCGCAACGGATCCGCCGGAACGGCTCTGATCTATGGTGCGCTGTTCGGTCTGATCGCCTATGCGACCTATGACCTCACCAACTATGCAACGCTGCGCAACTGGACGCTCCAGATCACCCTGATCGACCTCGCCTACGGGACGGTCGTCGCGGCGCTCACCGCGCTTGCGGGCTACTATGCGGCCCGCTGGTTTGCCGGCTGACGCCAGCCTGCTAACGGGACGGTGCGAGCCTGTAGTGGCTTATGCCCCAGGCCGTGCCGTGCGAATGGCCGAACAGGCCTGAGGTCGCCAGGAAGAAAAGCCGCCAGCGGCGGCGCCACAAGGCCGCATCCTTGCCATAGACATTGCGCAGGACCTCATCGATCTCCTCGGCTCTTGCATCGTAGTTCGCCAGCCAGGCGTCTGCCGTGCGCTTGTAGTGCTCGCCGCTCCACCGCCAGTCCTTTTCGACCGTAAAGCTTTCGGGGAATGCGCTCATCAGTTCGTGACTGGGCATCAGCCCGCCGGTGAAGAAGTGCTGCGCTATCCAGTCGCCGGGATCGTCGTGGTCGAAACGATATGGTGACGCGACGTGGCTGAAGACGTGGATGAAGGCGCGCCCATCCGCAGCCAGCCAACCCTTCATGCGCGCCAGCAGCAAACGCCAGTTGGCCATGTGTTCGAACATCTCGACCGAGACGACGCGATCGAAAGCCGCGTCAGTCGAGAAATCATTCATGTCGGCCGTGACGACCGTGAGATTTGCCAGGCCGCGTCTGCCGGCTTCCGCCGTTATGAATGCGCGTTGCGAGTGCGAGTTCGACACCGACGTAATCCGGGCATTGGGCAATTTCTCGGCCATCCAAAGCGACAGCGAGCCCCAGCCGCAGCCAAGCTCCAGAATCGTCTGCCCGTCCTGGAGATCGGCATGTTCGGCGGTTTGGGCCAGCGCATGTTCCTCCGCTTCTGCAAGCGTCGTTTCCGCGGATGGAAACAAACAGCAGGAATATTTGCGGCGCGGTCCGAGAACCAGGCCAAAGAAGCGCTCGGGAAGCTCGTAGTGCTGCGCGTTGGCGTCGACGGTATGGATGGCGATCGGGTAGTCGTCCATCGAGTCGGCAAAGCGGGTGGCCGTTCCGGTCGGTAGGGTAGAAAGTCTCCTGTCCGTCCGCGCGACGAGAAATTCGATCGCCGTCCGCAGGACAGGGTCAGGCCAGGGAAATGCTTCACCGAATTGCGTGGCGCGGTCGATCAGTCCCATGGTTCATCCTTGTCTTCGATCTGGCGGCAAAGGAAAGAAGGCGCTGGTTTGCGCCTGGTATGCGCGATAGGCGTCGCCACGCGTTGCGATCATATGTTCCTCCAGGGGAGGAATCCCCGAGACATGGGCAAGCAACCAGTACATGCAGGCGGGCGCGGCGAGCGCTACCCATCCCCATTCCCACGCTCCGATCGCCAGAAGCGGATAGGCAAGCCAGCCCAACCACTCGAAGAAATAGTTCGGATGGCGCGACCAGCGCCACAGGCCCACATCGCAGACCTTGCCGCGATTTGCCGGGTTGGCCGCGAAGCGGCGCAACTGGCTGTCGGCAATCGCCTCGCCGGCGACGGCGACCAGGATGACGACAACGCCGAGCCAGTCCTGCAAGCGTAACGCAGGCTCGGGATTTGAGGCGGCGAGCACCATCGCAAGCCCAAGCGGAATGCTGACGAGTGCCTGCTTCTGCAACAGCAGAAACATCTGGCGCCACGCATCCCCGCCCCAGCCCTTCAGCAGAGCGGCATAGCGCGGATCATCGGTGATGCCGCGCGTGCGTCGCGCGATGTGGAGGCCGAGCCGCAGCGCCCAGAGTGCTGCGAAGACTGCCACAAGTGCTCGCCTGGATGGCAGCGCGGCGGCACCTGTCGGTGGAAGGACGGCGCCGGCCAACCCGACGATGCCAACGCTGAAGGTCCAGACCGTGTCCACCCATCCGGAGTTTCTCGTCCGCTGCCAGGCAACCCACGCGATCGACATGCCGACGCACAGCGCCAGACCGACGCAGAGGACTGTGACCAGAAACAGAGTAGCGGTCACGGCTCAGCACTCCGTCAAAGTTTGATCAGCGGCTGAAGAAGGCGGCCAAGCCTGCTCTGCAGATGGATGTTGCCCTGGAGCGCGACGATGCAGATGCAGCGTTCGCCGGCGCTGACAGTCGGCCTGTGCTCCATCGTTTCGTCGGCCTCGTCGAAGTCGCCGGGGCCGTAGCGGCCGAACTCGTGCTCGAAGGCACCCTCGAGAACGCAAGTCCATTCGTATCCGGCATGCTTGTGATGCGGCAGCTTCGTCCCGGGTGCGGCCTTCAGCATGAACACCTTCATGCCGCCAACCTCGGGCACCGACACCACACGCTGGCGCACGCCCGGCCCAACCCAACGCCAAGGTCCGAGTTCGTATTCCCACAGCGGGTCGGTCCCGTCGGTCAAGTCGAGTGCAGAATCATGCCCGATGCTGCGCAAAGCGGCCTCAAGAGCGCCGGGCTTCAGGGCGACAACCGGAGCCTGCTCCAACAACGCGCCGCCGATCGCCTCGTACCTTGCGACCTCGCCTTTGCAGACCGCACAACGGGAAAGATGCATGGCGACGACCAGGCGACGCGCCTCGTCAAGCGTCCCCGAAGCATAGGCGACAAGGGTTTCGTCTGTGGGGTGATGTTTGATTTCGTTCGTCATTTCAGTTCACCAAGTGGACCGCGCAGGCGTTGGAATGCGAGCCTCATCCGCGACTTCACGGTTCCGAGCGGAATGCCTAACAGTTCGGCGATTTCGGAATGCGCCAGCCCGTCGAAGAAGGACAGCCTGATGACACGCAACTGCTCGTCCGGCAGGCTTGCCAGCGTCGACCTCACTATGCTCTCGCGCTCCGCGATCAAAAGATGCATCTCCGGTTCGTCGTAGTCTTCCTCCTCGGGCGCCACCTGTTCCTCAAGCCAGGAGGCGGCGCGCACGTCGCGTCTCCCGAGATCGACGCTGACGTTCCGCGCGATCGCATAGACCCAGGCGGACGCGCTGGCGCGAGCCGGATCGAAGAGCCCGGCCTTGCGCCAGACCCGCAGCAGCGTTTCCTGCGCCAGGTCTTCGGCCCGGTCGGCGCTTGCGCCCCGGCGCATCATCATCGCCTTCACGCGCGGCGCATAATGCTGGAACAGTTCCGCAAATGCGGTACGGTCCTGCGTTGCCGCGATCCTGATGATCAGCCGGGCTGGATCGAATTCCACCATCGCTTTGTAATATACGTTCAAGCGTACTCCGGCTGGCAAGAAAGCGCTTAAGCGCTGCTTTCCGTCGGTTTTTCAACCGGATTACGCGCAGCGCCGGGATTTGGATCACCGGTGATCCGACAACGCGTTCCCTACGTATTCCGATAGCGTTGGTATCCCTAGTTCGAGAGACTGGGATCTAGAGACGTGATTGTCAGGAGCCAACATGCATCCGCGTGAAGCAAAAAAGCGCATCGCAGTCGTCGGCGCGGGTATCTCAGGCCTGTCGGCGGCATGGTTGCTCGGCCAAAGGCATGAGGTCGTGCTTTACGAGCGTCAGGCTCGGCTTGGGGGGCACTCGAACACGGTAATGGTGGATGGTGCGCACGGCCTGACACCCGTCGATACCGGCTTCATCGTCTACAACGAAGCGACCTACCCCAATCTCAAGGCATTGTTCGCCTACCTGGGCGTCGACACCAAGGCATCCGACATGTCGTTTGCGGTATCGCGCGACGGCGGACGGCTCGAGTATTCGGGCGCCGGACTCGCGGGCCTGTTTGCGCAGAAGCGCAATATGGCCAATCCACGCTTCTGGTCGATGCTGCGCGATCTCGTACGCTTCTACCGCACGGCCGCTACCGACCTGCCGCATCTGCCGAGTTCCCAGACGCTCGGCGACTACCTCAAGCGGGGCGGCTATGGCACCGCATTCCGCGACGATCACCTGTTGCCCATGGCCGGTGCGATCTGGTCTGCACCCTGCTCGACGATGCTCGGCTATCCGGCGAGCGCTTTCATCCGCTTTTTCCACAACCACGGTCTTCTGCTGCTTGGCGACCGCCCCCAATGGCGCACCGTCCAAGGAGGCAGCATCGCGTATGTGCGCAAACTGGCCGACGCATTCTCGGGCAGCATCAGGTTAGGCGCGGATATCGCTTCGATCACGCGACATGATGGTCACGTGACCATCTTCGATCGCCGCGCGGGCCCGGAACACTTCGACGCGCTGGTGATTGCGACACATGCCGACGAGGCACTCGGCCTTCTTGCCGATCCATCGGCGGAGGAGCGCGCGCTTCTTGGCGCCTTTCGCTACAGCCGCAACGAGGCGATCCTGCACACGGACGACAGCATCATGCCACGGCGGCTCTCCGTCTGGGCGAGCTGGAACCACATCGACAGCAGGGCCGGTGACGATGCCGCCAGCGTAACCTACTGGATGAACCGGCTGCAGGGATTGGAGACGCCGCGCCCCATTTTGGTGACGCTCAATCCGCGGACGCAGCTGGACGAAGCATTGGTCCTGCGTCGCGAGACCTACCATCATCCGATCTTCGACAGCGCCGCCCTGGAAGCGCAAAAGCGCCTGTGGACCTTACAAGGCCGGCAGCGGACATGGTTCTGCGGCGCGCATTTCGGCTCAGGCTTCCACGAGGACGGGTTGCAGTCGGGCCTTGCCGTCGCCGAGGCGCTCGGTGGAGTGAAGCGGCCATGGGATGTGGCCGGACAATCCTCGCGCATAGCGCTGCCGGAAAGCTGGCCTGAGATACAGTCTATCCCGGAGGCGGAACGGGAGATTGCCGCTTGACCGGGTCGCGTATCTATTTCGGCACGGTGTCGCATCGCAGGCTGCGACCGCGCGTGCACGCTCTCAAATACAGAATGTTCTGGACGCTTTTCGATCTCGACGAGATCACCGATCTGCAGAAGCGAAGCCTGCTGTTCTCTTACAACCGCTTCAATGTGTTAAGCTTCCATGATACTGACCACGGCGACGGCAGCGAGTCAGCGTTGCGACAGCAGATTGGGCGGACGCTTGATGAACACGGCATTGCCTTCGATGGCGGCTCCATCCTGCTGTTTTGCATGCCGCGCGTCCTCGGCTACGGCTTCAACCCAATCAGCGTCTATTTCTGCCACCTGAAGGATGGAGAGCTCGCAGCCATAGTCTACGAGGTACACAACACCTTCGGTGAGCGGCATAGCTACGTGTTCAGCGCGCTTGAAGAAAAGGCACCTGCCGCGCATGGCTGTGACAAGCGCTTTCACGTATCCCCATTCATGGACATGGACATGCGTTACGAATTCAGAACACTGTTGCCGGCTGACCGTTTTGCCCTGGTCATTCGCGGCTCCGACGCGGACGGCACGTTGATCCACGCGTCGCTCGCCGGCGCCGCCCGGTCATTCGACACGGCCAACCTGCTGCGCGGCCTCCTGCTTTACCCGCTACTTACCCTCAAGGTTACGGCGGCGATTCATTGGCACGCGCTGCGCCTCTGGCTGAAGGGGATCCGCGTGAGGACCAAGCCGGCTCCACCCCATCAACCCACCACAGCGGTCTCGGGTATTCCAAGGCCATGACGGGCAAATATGAAATCACAGAAATCGATGGCTTGACAGCGAAGTCTCCCGGGATTGTGGCGAAGCTGGCATCGCGCATCGTCCCCCCGTTGGTTGCCGGCCGACTTGTGATCGAACTGCCGTCTGGCGAACGAATCGATCGGCGCGGCACAGCGCCTGGCCCTGAGGTCTATGTCATTGTTAACCGGTCGCGAGCCCTCCTGCGACTTGTGTTCGGCGGTGATGTGGCCTTTGCCGGGTCCTATCTGGACGGTGACTGGTCGACGCCGGACCTGCTGAGGCTTTTCGAATTGGTGATGCTGAACGAATCGGTGTTCCGGCGCTCGCAACAGCCGGCTCTGCCGGTTCGGCTGATGGCCCTGCTTCGCCATACTGCGCGCAGGAACACGCGGCGGGGAAGCCGGCGCAACATTGCCGAGCACTACGATCTCGGCAATGATTTCTACCGCCCTTGGCTTGACCGGGACATGACTTATTCCGCCGCGCTTTTTGCGAGTCAGGAGACCTTGGAGGAAGCGCAGGAAAACAAGATCAACCGCATCGCCCAAATGATGGAACTCAAATGTGGGAAACGCGTGCTCGAAATCGGATGTGGCTGGGGTGCGTTGGCACAGGCGCTAGTGAGGGGCCGCGGCTGCCATGTAACCGGCGTGACCTTGTCGGAAGAACAGGCCGCCTACGCCCGCAACCGTCTAAGGCAGGACATAGATCGAGGCGACGCGGAGATACGCCTTCAAGATTACCGTGATGTCCAGGGCTGTTTCGACCGCATCGTGTCTATCGAAATGTTCGAGGCGGTGGGACAAGCCTATTGGAACACCTATTTCGAACTGCTCAAGGGACGGCTGGCCCCGGACGGCACTGCGGTACTTCAGGTCATCACAATCGCCGAAGATCGTTTCGAACAATATCGGAACACGCCGGACTTCATCCAGCGCTACATCTTCCCCGGTGGTATGCTGCCAACGAAACGTCATCTCCATGATCTGGCGTCGCGGGTGGGTCTTCGAATCTCCGAGACGGTTTCGTTCGGTGGCAGTTACGCTAAGACGCTTGCCGAGTGGCGATCACGCTTTCTAGCCTCTTGGCCACAGCTTCAGGCGATCGGATTCGATGATCGCTTCAAACACATGTGGGACTACTATCTGGCGTATTGCGAAGCTGGCTTCCGCGCAGGGGCGACCGACGTCACTTTGCTCCAGCTTAAACACCGGCAAGCGCAAGCGGACGTATCTGGCACAGGATAGTGGCCGACACAGGCGGCGACTCAGCGCGGACCACCCCATAGAAGGGCAGGTGCCAGTCCGTTATCCGGAACGTCATACATTATGGCCCCGAGTTCCTTATCGTGGTCCGGACCCAGTATTCGGATGGTTGTAACACCAACCAAATCATCTAGCGGACTTTTGCCGGGTTCGATTTTGCTGCCTCCCGCCAGGTCAATGTCGGCGCCGCTCGGCAAGTTTGCCGCAAAGGCTTCTGAAACGCCAACTGCTACATAGAACGCCAAGCCGCAGCCAAGCCGAACACGAGTTCGCTTGTCCATGAACTCCTCCCATCGTCTTTAGTTGTGTATCGTGGGCATCACTGTCGGATCATCGGCGTTCGACGACTTCCGGTCCTGAAAGCCGTTCCGAACTATTCCGAAATCTTCGAAAAGACGATATGATTGGTTATGTCGCTTCAACTCGTCACGTTCGGTTCGTTCGCATTCGATTGCGGACACGGGATCTTGTTGCGACATGGGTCTCCGGTTGCCGTCGGAACCAGAGGCCGGGCGCTACTGCAGGCCCTATTGAAAGCAAATGGCGAGGTCGTGACAAAGTCGGCATTAATGGATGCTGCGTGGCCATGCACGAACGTCGAGGAGAGCAATCTTACCGTCCAGATCGCTGCACTTCGCAAGGTCCTCGGCCGGTCGGCTGACGGCGAAGCGTGGATCGCAACTGTTCCGCGCGTTGGATACAGGCTGGTGCATTCGAGGCCGTTACGAAATAGCTACATAGACACCGCAGTCGATGCGCCGGTGCCGCAAGCGACTGGTTCAACGCCTTCTATTGCGGTGATGCCGTTCACCAATATGAGCAGCGATCCCGAGCAAGAGTATGTCGGCGACGGATTGGCCGAGGATTTGATCACGGACCTGTCGAAGGTCGCCGGTCTCCTGGTGATCGCACGCCATTCCTCTTTCGTTTACAAAGGCAAGCAGGCCGATATCCGGTCAATCGCTACGGATCTCAACGTGCGCTATGTGATCGAGGGGAGCGTACGCCGTGCCGCTGATCGGATCCGGATCAGCGCCCAGATCATCGATACGCACGACAATCGCCCACTGTGGGCCGAACGATTCGATCGGGATCTCGCAGATGTCTTCGCGCTGCAGGATGAGATAGTGGCAAGGATCTTGAACAGCGTTTCTGATCTGCTGCCGCTGGTCAAGCAGTCGGTGAAAGGGAATAGGCCCGCTCGTTTGCTGATCGAGAGATCTATCGAACTGGATCCGGGTTTTGCGGACGACATGCAGCTTCGCGCCGCTGAACAAGCGCGGCAGAGGGCCAAGGCGACAATGCGGACAGTCCGGCGCGAGGTGGAGGTGTGGCTTTTGAAACGCCGGCTGCTCGGGGCCGACGACAGCATGTACAAGGATGTTGGTGTTTCTTCCGGGAATGTCGATTGGCTCGTTCGAAACGGTCGTGGCGATCGGTGCGGATAGTCGACGTGGAGTCCAGCGCTGGGCGGGCTCCCCTACAGCCAACCGTACTACCGGCTACGATCCTCGCGTCCCGCTAACGCGGATCGGCTGACTGAAACTGTGTGGCGTTTTCAGAACCTCGTCTCCATTTTGCGTGAAATCTATCTCGCCTTTGCGGATCGAATTCGCGAATTTGCCGAGACAGGAAACTGGTCCCTGACGGCTGCATAACTTACCGATTGGTATCTGTTCAGTCCCGTTAACGCCCTGACGCCGGCCACAGCAAAGCGATCCTTGCCGCCTACAAATTGGCGGCGGCGTGAACGAGGTCGTTCTCGCTTCAAGCAGGTGACCGGCATCTTGTTCGAGTTCTCGCCTGGCCGAGGCGATCCACGTTTCGAGGGTGACTCACGGCGGTCAATATCTTCATCATGCCCGCTACTGCCACATCGAGCGAATTGAAAAGCTGATGACGGCACTGGCCGCCTAGCCGCGAACCATCAACAAAGTGGTCGGGCGTTTCATTGGGCTCAGCCACTGAGGGCGCAAACGGCCAAAGTGGGGATGCAAGTGGGGACAGCGCAGCACTGTTCCAATTCCTGCATACATTTCAATTGGATACATACCGCCGTTGGTGGAGCTGAGGGGGATCGAACCCCTGACCTCGTCATTGCGAACGACGCGCTCTCCCAGCTGAGCTACAGCCCCGTTCGGCGGATGGCGCATTTATCGATTGGCGTCCCCGACTGTCAAGCGGCGACGCCGGACCGTCGCAGGCCTTGTGGCCTCGTCGGCCAATGGCTAAATGTCGCTTGGTTAACGGGAGAATGGCATGCTGGCGCTCATCAGGACGATCGACCTTGCTCTCTATCTTTACTGGTGGATCATCATCGGCTCAGCGATCTTCTCCTGGCTTTACGCCTTCAACGTCGTCAACCCGCGCAACCAGTTCGTCGGTGCTGTCGGCAACATGCTGTTCAAGCTGACCGAACCGGCGTTGCGGCCAATCCGGCGCTTCATGCCGGATCTCGGTGGCATCGACATCTCACCGATCGTGCTGCTGCTCATCATCTATTTCATCAGAGAACTGTTATGGTCGACGATTGCTCCTCTAGTGATCTAGGCCGAGGCTGGTTTCGCGCATGGCAGTCACGGACTGCTACCGGATACGCCCGGACGGCATCGCCGTATCCGTCCGGGTGACGCCGAAATCCTCTGCCGATGCCATAGACGGTCTTGGCGTGCAGGCTGACGGCGCCGTCCATCTCGCCGCGCGAGTCCGCGCGATCCCCGACAAGGGAGCAGCGAACGCGGCATTGGAAAGCCTCCTGGCCGCGAGGCTTGGGCTCCCCAGAAGCAGCGTCGCCATCATCGGAGGATCGACGTCCCGGCTGAAGACCGTCCGTCTGAGTGGTAACCCGGACGATCTTGCCGCCGCACTTGGCGAGGCGGTGGCGCAAGCCGGCAAGCGCGCATAGACTGCGTGAGCCTCCTTCGAAGGAACACGCAGATGAAAAGAGTCCTGCTCGCAGCTTTCGCAAGTCTGCTGATCGGCCAACCCTCGGTTGCCGGCGATATATCGAGCGCCTATACCGACATCGATACCGACAAGAATTGCTCGATCTTCTCGGCCAACGAGGAAGGCGGCGAGTTCGCCAATTTCGTCTGCGATGGCTGGCGCGGATATCCGGTCCTGATCTTTTCGGGCGACCTGCGCGAATCCGTCCTGTACGGCTTCCCCGCCAAGGGCCGTCAGGTATGGGAAAGCTTCTCGGCCTTCAACAGCACGGGTCCCAAGATCGAATGGCGTATCGATACCGAGGGATCGACATCGATCCCCTTCGCAACGATCCACCGCTGGTTTGTCAGCGACGACCCCGACAATCCGAAGAAGAAAACGGAAGTCCTGGTCGTTTCCAAGGTCGGCCAGATCGGGCAGCAGGACGGATGCGTCGTCGGGCTCGTCCGCGCCAGCGGTAACGCCGGCGCGAACGATGCTGCCCGCAAGATCGCCGACGACAAGGCGCGCGGCTTCGCCTGCGGCACGGACAAGTGGACAGTGACAGGGGAGGTCCCCGACTTCAGCCGCAGCGACTGATCAGCCTTTTTCGGTCTTTCCGCGCTCGATCGCCTCAACGATCATCTGCTTTGCGCGTGCGGCATCGTACCAGCCGCCGATCTTCACCCATTTGCCGGGCTCCAGATCCTTGTAGTGCTCGAAGAAGTGCTGCACCTGCTGGAGCGTGATATCCGGGAGCTGGGTGTATTCCGTCACGTTCTCGTAGCGCAGCGTGAGCTTGGGCGAAGGAACGGCGATCACCTTCTCGTCCTGCCCGGCATTGTCTTCCATCACCAGCACGCCGATCGGCCTGACATTGATGACGCAGCCCGGCACGAGCGCGCGCGTGTTGCAGACGAGCACGTCCACCGGATCGCCGTCGCCCGAAAGCGTATGCGGCACGAAGCCGTAGTTACCGGGGTAGCGCATGGACGTGTGCAGGAAGCGGTCCACGAAAAGCGTGCCTGCGTCCTTGTCCATCTCGTATTTGATCGGCTCGCCGCCGATCGGCACTTCAATGATGACGTTGACGTCTTCCGGCGGATTCTTGCCGATTGGTACCGCTTCAATGCGCATGCGCGTCCCTCTTGATGACTGACCGCATCGATATCGGCGTGGCAATGCAAGCGCAACACACCGGTTGTCGCGGTCGGCCTAACCTAGCGGAAAGCTGGAAACGCTCAATCCCAGATGAAGGCGATCTTCTTCAGCGCCTTCTGGTCGAAGACTTCGACCCCCTCGGCCACGTCACGGCCGCCGGCACCCTGGTAGAAGGACAAAGCTCCGGAATTGTCCTCAAGCGCCCAGACGACGAGGCCGTGAAGCCCGGAGGCGGCAAGCCGGTTGCGGGCTTCGGCAAACAGCCGGCTGCCAAGTCCGATGCCCTGATATTCGGGCCGAAGGTAGAGCTCGTAGATTTCGCCCTGCTGCGACAGCTCGCGGGCGCGATTCTTGCCGATCGTTGCGTAGCCGGCCAGCTTCCCGCCGATCTCGATGACAATCACGCTCGCCGCGCGCCTGATCGCATTCGCCCACCATTCGGCGCCGCGCCGGCCGATCATCTTGGTCAGCGCCCGGTGCGGGATGATGCCGCTGTAGGCGCCGGTCCATGCTTCGTAATGGACCTCGGCGATGGACGCCGCATCGCGCGGTTCAGCCTTCCTGATATCAATCGTCAGCGTGTTCATGATCTATTAACCATAAACACTGCGCGGACTCTCTGGCAAGCGGCTATTGTCCACCACCGACAATCGCCGGCACCGACAATCGCCGGCACCGACAATCGCCGGCTAGTCGATGGGATCAAATTTCGACGAGGTGGTCGTCGAGTTCGTTGATATCGTCGACGCGTACTGGAAAATGCTCCGAAAGCAGAGCGCCCACGGCGGCGATTGCAGTCACGAACCCATCGGTCAGCCTCTCGTTCCCGGCGTCTTCGATCAGCCCCGCGACGATTGAATCCCACATCTCCTGCGGCACCTTCGCTGCGATCCTTGCGTCGGCGATGATCTCGGCGTAGCGCTCGGCCAGTGACACGAATATCAGCACGCCTGTGCGTTCGGCAGTCAAATGGACGTTGCGTGCAAGGAACTGCTTCAACGCGTTGTCATGCGCACGCATGTATTGCCATCGGCGCGGCGCCAGTCGCACGCGGATGTCGGGCAGCGCGTAGATCAGCAGCAGCGCCAGCGCGATCGCTAGCAATTGCGCGCCAACGAAGACAGGCAGCCGCATGGTCAGCCACCACGTCTCGATCAGGAACGCGACGCCGAGGCTGATGACGAGGATCGACAGGATGACGACCAGCGAGGAGGAAAAGAAATAGCCGTCGCTGCGCTGCGCCACCACGCAATAGATTTCTCCTGATGTCGAGACCTCGGCATTCCGGATCGCCTCGGCGACGCGCTGGTGTTCTTGCTCGGTGATGGCGGACCTCTTCATTACCAGCTCCCCGAAGACCCGCCGCCGCCCGACGAACCGCCACCGCCGGAAAATCCGCCGCCGCCTGACGATCCACCTGACCAGCCGCCGCCGGACGAACCGCCGCTCCAGCCGCCGGATGACGAGCGGCCGCTTGAATTATAATTGAAGGTCATGCCGAGCCATTCATAGCGGCCCGGCCCCAGCTTGCGCCCGTAGATGCGCGGCAGGATCGACATGGCGAAGCCGCCGAAGAACAGCGTCGCCCAGACGATGAGGAACAGCGCAATGATGAGCGTGTCTGGATCCCAACTGGTATCCTGGTTGCGCTTCGCTCTTGCCTCCAGCTCGGCGGCGTTGCCATCGAGCACCATGACGATGTCGTCGACTGCCCGCGAAATTCCCCCGGAGAAATCCCCGGCACGGAAGGCTGGCACCATGGTGTTTTCGATGATCAGCCTGGAGTGGAGGTCGGTCAGTGTGCCCTCGAGCCCGTAACCGACCTCGATGCGCATCTTGCGGTCGTCGCGCGCCACGAGAAGCAGGATGCCGTTGTCCTCGCCGGCTTGGCCAAGGCCCCACGTGCGGAACAGCCGGTTGGCGTAAGGTTCGATCGCTTCGCCGTTAAGGCTGGGGATGGTTGCGACGACGATCTGGTCCGAGGACTTTTTCTCGAAATCCTCGAGCTTTCGAACGAGTTCCGCCTCGGGTCCGGGTTCGATCAGGCCCGCATTGTCGACAACCCGCCCGGTGAGCGTCGGCAAGCTCTGCGCTGATGCAAGGTGCGCGCATGCGACGAGCAACAGTGCAAGGCATGCGACAACGACATACCGACCCGGACGGGGATCGGCAAAAGGGTTGGGTGTGAAAGGCGTCACGACCCGCCCCGCGATGAAAGGATCAACCGCCCTGCTGTTGCGTGCCGAAATCGACCTTCGGTGGCTCCATGGCGTCATCCGCGGCCGTGAAGTTCTGGAACGGCTTGTTGCCGAACCACAGCGTGTTCCACAGCATGGACGGGAAAGTCCTGAGCGACGTGTTATAGACACGCACGGCTTCGATGTAGTCGCGCCGGGCCACGGCAATGCGGTTCTCGGTTCCCTCAAGCTGCGCCTGCAGCGCCAGGAAGTTCTGGTTCGCCTTGAGGTCCGGATAGTTTTCGACGACGGCCAGCAGCCGCGAAAGCGCGCTGGTCAGGCCGGCCTGGTTGTCCTGAAACGCCTTGAACGCCTCGGGGTCGCTCAGCGTTTCGGGCGTGACCGTCACCTGGGTCGCTTTCGCGCGCGCCTCGACAACGCTTTCAAGCACTTCCCTTTCGTGGGAGGCGTAGCCCTTCACCGTCTCGACCAGATTGGGAATGAGGTCGGCGCGGCGCTGATACTGGTTCAGGACCTCGCTCCAGGCCGCCTTGGCCTGCTCTTCCTGCGTCGGGATGGTATTGTAGCCGCAAGCCGAGAGCAGGGGCAGCAACAAAAGAGCCAGAAACGTAGGCACTCGAACGGCGAGAAGGTTGCGGGAAAGCTTGGCAAGCATGGGATCATCCCTCAAGGTCATGACTGAACCGAAACGAGAATTAGCATGGCTGGGTCGGAAAGACA
Organism: Mesorhizobium quangtriensis; assembly: GCF_040081925.1. NCBI lineage: Bacteria > Pseudomonadati > Pseudomonadota > Alphaproteobacteria > Hyphomicrobiales > Phyllobacteriaceae > Mesorhizobium > Mesorhizobium quangtriensis. Next base: position 1,420,325 of record NZ_JBEBMF010000002.1, on the reverse strand, counting down.
CGATGAAGAACGCGCTGAATCCCGGCGCATATTGGAACGCGTGTCCCAGGAGGCCGAGGCCGGCGGCCGAGGCGCCATCGATCGTGCCGCCAACAGGGCGCGAGACCACCTGACGGCCTCCGATGTAGACCAGAGCGACTGGGCGGAGTATTGGGGGACGCGCATCGGACGAACGATAGGAGCCCTGTTCCTCGTCTTCCTCATCTTCTGGCTCGTCATGTATCTTGCCCAAGGCCACTGAAAAATGACCCCTGAATCCATCGCAGCACCCCGGGCGGTTATCGTGATCTCCAGCCATGTGGCGCGGGGATCGGTGGGCAACCGAGCCGCTGTTTTCGCCCTTGAGACGCTAGGATATCCGGTCTGGGCGGTTCCCACCGTGATTTTGCCCTGGCACACCGGACATGGCCCATCAACGCGCATTGTGCCGATTCCAGAGCAGTTTTCCGCCTTCACGAGAGACCTCGAGCAGGCTGCGTGGCTTGGCGAGGTCGGCGCGGTGCTGTCGGGCTATCTCGGGAACGCCGAACAGGCGGCCGACGTGGCTTCCCTCGTCCGCAGCGTCAAGGCGCAGAACCCGAAGGCGCTCTACGTCTGCGACCCGGTCATGGGCGATAAGGAAGGTCTCTATGTCCCGGAGACAACCGCTGCCGCGATGCGCGATCTCCTCATCCCCCTCGCCGACGTCTCGACGCCGAACCGTTACGAACTGGAATGGATCGCCGGCCACAAGCTGCGCGGCCTTGCCGATATCATCGCTGCGGCGCGAAAGCTTGGTCCTGCCCGTATGCTGGTGACCTCATCGCCGGGGCGCTCGCTGGGTGAAATCGGTAATCTGCTCGTGACGAAGAACGACGCGCTGCTGGCCGAACATCGACAGATTTCAGGTCCGCCCAGCGGCATGGGCGACCTCACTTCCTCGGTGTTCCTGGCGCGCTTGCTGGCCGGTAACGCGGACGAGCAGGCGCTACGGACGACAACGGCGACAGTCTATGAGGTGCTCTCGCGGGCCGCCGAGCGGGGCGGCGACGAGCTTCAGCTCGAAACGGACGCCGTCAGCCTCTCCCGTCCGGCGGCCGCAGTCGAAATGCGCCGTCTTACGAACGAAGGCGAACGACTGGCTTGATCGTTGCTTTAGCTGACTAACCCACGTTGCAGTGCAAAAAAATGCCGTTAATGTCTGCCCATGGTCCATCTTCCTGAACATCTAATCGCCGGCTACCGCAATTTCATGAGCGGCCGCTACGCTTCCGAAAGCGATCGCTACCGCGCGCTCGCGCGGGACGGACAGTCTCCCGAAACGATGGTGATCGCCTGTTGTGATTCCCGCGCCGCGCCGGAGTCGATCTTCGATGCCGGGCCGGGCGAGCTTTTTGTCGTCCGCAACGTCGCCAATCTGGTGCCCCCCTACGAGCCGGACGGGCGCCATCATTCGACTTCGGCCGCGCTGGAATTCGCTGTCCAGAGCCTGAAGGTGAAGCACATCGTCGTCCTCGGCCACGGTCGCTGCGGCGGCATCGGGGCGGCGCTGAACACCTCAGCCACACCGCTTTCGCCGGGTGACTTCATCGGCAAGTGGATGAGCCTGATTGCCCCAGCTGCGGAAACCGTCGCAGGCTCCACCCTGATGACGGCCTCCGAGCGCCAGACGGCGCTGGAGCGCATTTCCATCCGCTATTCGATCGCCAATTTGCGCACCTTTCCCTGCGTGAAGATTCTCGAGGGCAAGGAGAGGCTGACGATTTCCGGCGCGTGGTTCGACATCTCGACCGGCGAATTGTGGGTCATGAACCGCGACACCGGCGATTTCGAGCGTCCTGACCCGGCGATCTGATCGACGACGCGGCGCATCGCGTTGCGGTACAGCGAAGCCGCACCTACATCGCCCAAGACCCACCTGTAGGAAATTTTCATGACAAAGCCCGTCGATCTCGATCGCCATCCGCTCACGCATTGGGACGGCCCCCTTGGTCTGCCGGACTTTTCGCGCATCGACGACGCCGATTTCGGACCGGTTTTCGACGCCGCACTGGCTGCGCACCAAGCCGACATCGACGCGATAGCCGACAATCCCGAGGTCCCGACAGTCGACAACACCTTTGCGGCTATGGAGCTGTCCGGCGACCCGCTGGACCGTGTGTCGGCGATCTTCTGGTGCAAGACCGGTGCCAACACCAACGACACCATCCAGGCGATGGAACGCGAGATCGCCCCGAAAATGTCGCGGCACTATTCGGCGATCTCGATGAACGAGAAGCTGTTCGCGCGCATCGACGACCTCTACCAGCGGCGGTCCTCGCTCGGCCTCGACCCCGAGACGTTGCGGCTGGTGGAAAAGAGCTGGAAAGGCTTTGTGAAGTCGGGCGCGAAGCTCGACGCCCATGGCAAGAAGCGGCTTGCGGCGGTCAACGAGGAATTGTCCTCGCTCGGCACTACCTTCAGCCAGAATGTGCTGGCGGACGAAAAGGAATGGGTGATGTTCCTCGGCGCGGACGATCTTGCAGGTCTGCCCGAATTCCTGAAAAGCGCGATGGCTGGCGCAGCGGAATCCCGTGGCCGAAAGGGCGAGTATGCGGTCACACTGTCGCGTTCGATCTACGAGCCCTTCACCACCTTCTCCGAACGGCGCGACCTGCGCGAAAAAGCCTTCAAGGCTTTTATCAGTCGCGGCGAAACCGGTGGCGAGACCGACAACGCCCCCGTCGTGAAGAAGATGCTGGCCCTGCGCGCCGAAAAGGCGAAGCTGCTCGGCTACGAAAGTTTCGCGGCGCTCAAGCTCGACGACACGATGGCCAAGACGCCGAAGGCGGTGTTCGAACTTCTCGAACCCGTCTGGGAAAAGGCGCGGGAAAAGGCCGCAGCCGACGAAGCCGAACTACAGCGTCTCGCAGCGGCCGCGGGCAGCAACGAGAAGCTGGCAGCCTGGGATTGGCGCTTCTACCAGGAGAAGCTGCGCGCCGAAAGATACGCCTTCGACGAAGCCGAGCTGAAGCCCTACCTTCAGCTCGAACAGATCATCGCCGCCTGCTTCGATGTCGCGACGCGCCTATTCGGCGTCACCTTCTCCGAAAAGCAGGGCGTACCCGCCTGGCACCCCGATGCGCGTCTTTTCGAGGTCCTGAACGCCGACGGATCGCGTCGCGGCCTGTTCCTCGCCGACTATTTCGCCCGGCCTTCCAAGCGTTCGGGCGCATGGATGAGTTCGCTCCAGTCAGGCTACCGGCTCGGTCACGGGTCCAGTCCGTTCATCTACAACATCATGAATTTCGCCAAACCGCCGGCTGGCGAGCCGGCGCTGTTGTCGCTCGACGAAGCAAAGACGCTGTTCCATGAATTCGGCCATGCGCTGCATGGCCTGCTGACGGAAGCATACTGGCCATCCCAGTCCGGCACGTCCGTTTCGCGCGACTTCGTGGAACTGCCATCGCAGCTCTACGAACATTGGCTGACCGTTCCGGCCGTGCTCGAAAAATTCGCGCGCCACTACAAAACGGGAGAGGCCATGCCGCAGGCCCTGCTCGACAAGATGCTGGCTGCCAGCACGTTCGACGCCGGCTTCCGGACGGTAGAATTCACATCGTCCGCGCTTGTCGACATGGCCTATCATTCACAAAAGGATGCGCCCGCCGATCCACAGGCTTTCGAAGCCGAGACCCTGAAAAAGCTTGGCATGCCGGATGCCATCGTCATGCGGCACCGAACGCCGCATTTCTCTCATGTCTTCTCAGGCGACGGCTATTCGGCCGGCTACTATTCCTACATGTGGTCGGAAGTGCTCGACGCCGACGCCTTTTCCGCGTTCGAGGAAGCCGGCGACGCCTTCAATCCCGAGATGGCAGCGAAGCTGAAGAAGCATATCTATTCCGCTGGCGGCTCGGCCGACCCGGAAGCGCTCTACACGGAATTTCGGGGCAAGATGCCGACGCCAGACGCGATGATGGCCAAGCGCGGCCTAGCCTGACCGCCAAGCAGTCACGTTCCACGAGTTTGCTTCAGCGCTTGGGATAGCAGGTCAGGGGTACATCCGGCCAAATGGCCTGATCGCAGCCTGCGTCAGCTTGCTGACGCTTGAATTCGGGCGAAGTCGGGCCGGTCACCATGTGATCGACGCCGAACGCCGCGTCAGGAAAAGCTTCTTCCGCAGCCGACTGAGGCAAAGCCGGCCCTTCGATCTGGCGCGTCCCGGTCGAGTGGGCAACACCTGCTGCTAGCAGGAGTGCTACCGACGCGGTTGCGACTGTGCTTCGGAAAACGCGAGAAAAAGCCGTGTTCATGGCCGTTAACTTTTCTGGCGGGGAATCGATCCGCCTTGTTACACTTTTAATTGTCGGCCCAGATCCCTAATTTTCGGTAACCAATAGCCCCCTTTCGCAACTGCGAAAAAACCTGTATGAGCCGCGCAACTGAAGTTGCGGCGCCGGTATCCGCGTGCCGCCCCACTCCCGAGATACGATCATGAAACTTCGCAACATCGCGATCATCGCGCATGTCGACCATGGCAAGACTACACTCGTCGACCAGCTCCTGAAACAGTCCGGCTCCTTCCGTGAGAACCAGCGCGTCGCCGAGCGCGTCATGGATTCAAACGACCTCGAGAAGGAACGTGGCATCACGATCCTCGCCAAGGCTACGTCGATTGTCTGGAAGAACACCCGCATCAACATCGTCGACACCCCCGGCCACGCCGACTTCGGCGGCGAAGTCGAGCGCATCCTCTCCATGGTGGACGGCGCCATCGTGCTCGTCGACGCTTCGGAAGGCCCGATGCCGCAGACCAAGTTCGTGGTCGGAAAGGCGCTCAAGGTCGGCCTGAAGCCGATCGTTGCGATCAACAAGATCGACCGTCCCGACGGCCGCCATGTCGAAGTCATAAACGAGGTGTTCGACCTCTTCGCCAATCTCGACGCGACCGACGATCAGCTCGACTTCCCGATCCTTTACGGTTCGGGCCGCGATGGCTGGATGAACGTCAATCCGGAGGGTCCCAAGGACGAGGGTCTCGCACCGCTGCTCGACCTCGTGCTGAAGCACGTTCCCGAGCCGACTGTGGAGGAAGGCCCGTTCCGCATGATCGGTACCATTCTCGAGGCCAATCCGTTCCTCGGCCGCATCATCACCGGGCGTATCGCCTCTGGTTCGGTCAAGCCGAACCAGGCGGTCAAGGTTCTCGGGCAGGACGGCAAGACCATCGAAACCGGCCGCATCTCCAAGATCCTCGCCTTCCGTGGCATTGAGCGGCAGCCCATCGAGGATGCGCAGGCAGGCGACATCGTCGCCATCGCCGGCCTCTCCAAGGGCACCGTCGCCGACACGTTTTGCGATCCGGCTGTCACGGAGGCTATGAAGGCGCAGCCGATCGACCCGCCGACGGTCACCATGTCCTTCATCGTCAACGACAGCCCGCTCGCCGGCACCGAGGGCGACAAGGTCACCAGCCGCGTCATCCGCGACCGGCTGTTCAAGGAAGCCGAAGGCAACGTCGCGCTGAAGATCGAGGAAGCCGAGGGCAAGGACTCCTTCTACGTGTCCGGCCGCGGCGAATTGCAGCTCGCCGTGCTGATCGAGACCATGCGTCGCGAGGGCTTTGAACTCGCCGTCTCGCGTCCGCGCGTCGTCATGCATAAGGACGAGACCACCGGCCAGATGATGGAGCCGATCGAGGAAGTCGTCATCGACGTCGACGAGGAGCACTCCGGCATCGTCGTGCAGAAGATGTCCGAGCGAAAGGCCGAGATGGTCGAACTGCGTCCGTCCGGCGGCAATCGCCAGCGCCTCCGTTTCTACGCTCCGACCCGCGGCCTGATCGGCTATCAGTCGGAACTTCTGACCGACACGCGCGGCACCGCCGTCATGAACCGTCTGTTCCACGACTACCAGCCGTTCAGGGGTGTGATCGCCGGTCGTACAAACGGCGTTCTGCTCTCCAATGCCTCGGGCGAAGCCGTCGCTTACGCCATGTTCAACCTTGAAGATCGCGGCCCGATGATCATCGAGCCGGGCGAGAAGGTTTATCAGGGCATGATCATCGGCATCCATAGCCGCGACAACGACCTCGAGGTCAACGTGCTGAAGGGCAAGCAGCTCACCAACATCCGCGCCGCCGGCAAGGACGAAGCCGTGAAGCTGACCCCGCCGATCCGCATGACCCTCGACCGCGCCCTGTCGTGGATCCAGGACGACGAGCTGATGGAAGTGACACCGAAGACGATCCGGCTGCGCAAGCTCTATCTGGATCCGAACGACCGCAAGCGCTTCGAAAAGCAGAAGCTCGCTGGCGCGGCCTAAGCTTTTCCTCGGGCTTCCGCAGGAACGCCTCTTAACTAAACTCCGTTTGGCTTGTGCCGAGCGGAGTTTTTTTCATGCCAAGCAACACCTACCAGCTCTTCGAGCGGGCGATGGCGAAGCGCAGGCCGATCGCCTGCCGTTACCAAGGGCATCCACGCGCGATCTGCCCCGTCATCCTTGGTCACTCGGGCAGCGTCGAAAAGGCGCTCGTCTGGCAGTTCGCCGGTTCCAGTAGCAGCGGCGCGGTAAGCGGTCGATGGAAATGCCTGACGCTTTCAGAGGTAGAGAAGGCAGAAATCGTCGAAAGGCCATGGCGTATGGGCGAGCGTCACGGGAATACCCAAAGTTGCGTGAAGGATGTCGACCTGGACGTCAATCCGGACAGTCCGTACGCCCCAAGACGGCGGTTGCCCGTGCTTCGCGTGATCAAGTAGCCACTGGCGCTTGCGCTGGACCGGAAAATAGGCCGGCCTGTATCTGTGTGTTCACGTCGGTTCGATCTAACCGCGAACTCCCGCCGGATCGAGCCCGTGTCGAACATCAGAAACAGCACATCCCCCTTGTTACCCATCCTTGTCTGCCTCGCTGGCGTCTTCCTGCTTTCGGCAATGGACGCGGCAGTCAAGGGTCTGGTCCTGACGATCGGCGCCTATAACGCGCTTCTGTGGCGCAGTGTCTTCGCCAGCATCGCGGCGGGAACAGCATGGAAGGCAACTAAACAAACGCGCCCCGATGCAAATGCCCTGCGGCTCCATATTCAACGCGGCATCGTCATGTGTTTCGTCGGGTTGCTGTTCTTCTGGGGAGTCGGCCGCCTTCCGCTCGCCGAAGCGATTGCATTGTCTTTCGTCGCGCCGCTGGTGGCGCTTTTCATGGCCGCCATCATGTTGGGCGAGCGAATTGGCCGGTCCGTCATCCTGGCGTCCATCATCGGCATGGTCGGGGTGGTGATTATCCTGTTCGGCAGGTTTGGCGCAGGCAACTACGCGCCTGACGCCCTGCTTGGGGTGGTCGCAATCCTCGCTTCCGCTTTCTTCTATGCCTATAATCTGGTGCTGACCCGCCGTCAGTCGCTTGTCGCGAAGCCGTTGGAAGTCGTGTTTTTCACGAATCTGGTTGCGTTGGTCCTGCTAGGTGCGGCGGCGCCCTGGTTTGGTCTGTGGCCAGCCCCGGACCAGTGGGCGCCGATCATCGGCGTGACAGTGCTGGCTCTCGGAGGGCATGCCATGTTGAGCTGGGCCTACGGCCGCACCGAGGCTCAATATTTGATACCGACGGAATATTCGGCATTCGTCTGGGCGATCCTGCTCGGATGGTTCTTTTTCGATGAGGCTGTGGGCGCGTCTACAGTTGCCGGCGCGGTGTTGATCACCCTCGGGTGCCTGCTAGCATCCCGCTCGAAGCCCAAGCTCGCCGAACCCATCGAGGTGGCCGCCATCTGATCGAGGGGCTTGGTCAGCCATTTGGCTGGGTCAAACAAAGTGGTTATGATCTTTGGGGAGGAAATCCGATGGACCTGACATCGCTTCTGATCTTTGCCGGCGCGCTTATCGTGGCCGCAGGATCGCCCGGCCCATCGATTGCGGCCCTTGTGTCGCGCGTCATCGCGAAGGGCTTCCGCGATGTCTTTTCGTTTCTGGCTGCCATGTGGATCGGCGAAGCGATATGGCTTTCAATGGCCGTGTTCGGGCTCGCGTTTGTCGCGCAGACCTTCCACCTCGCTTTCGTCGTCGTGAAATGGGTCGGGGTCGCCTATTTGGCCCGGCTTGCATGGAAGATGTGGACTGCGCCGGTCGTGGTTCGGGATGGCGCCATGCCGCGCGAAGATTCGCCGGCAAAGCTTTTCCTCGCTGGCATGGCCGTCACGCTCGGCAATCCGAAGATCATGATGTTCTATTTGGCGCTCCTGCCGACCATAATCGACCTCGGCTCCGTAACGATTCTCGGTTGGGTCGAGCTGACGCTCACAATGGCGCTGGTGCTTATCGCCATCGACCTGACCTGGGTCATCGCTGCAGCGCAGGCGCGGCGGCTGCTGAAGAGCGAGCGCGCCATGCGCATAGCCAACCGGGTAAGTGCCGGAACTATGGCCGGAGCGGCGGCGGCGATCGCGACGCGGCCCTGACAGTCGCATCTCCTTCACGTCATGTCGGCATGTGAAACGGCGGCAGATGGTCGCCAAACTGTAGCCTTCTGCTACCATAGTCGCAAAAGCATGCTTCGAGGGAGGGATTCGACGCCATGGCCGACACGCGCGCAGCATCCGCGAAGGTAGCCCGCAAGGGTAAGACCTCAGGACCCTCCCGGTCTTCCATCCATCTGATGGACAGGGCACCGGCAGAGGATGTCGCCGCCTATGAAAAGGCCGTACTGGACCGGGCCGCAGCACTCGCCGAAAAGGCCGTTCTTTCGCACCGCAAGGGCGAAAGCGTCATCTCCATAGTCACAGACCCGGCCATCGTTTGCGAAGGACGAGGACAGACCGTGATCACCGTGGTCAACGACAACATGCCTTTCCTGTTCGATTCGGTGATCGGCGAGGTGTCCGATACGGCCGGCGAACCGACGCTGGTCGTCCATCCCGTGATCGGCGTACGGCATGACAGGAGGGGCGTCAGCGAAATCGTCGGCGACGGTGTCAAGGACGTAGACCGTCTTTCGGTGATCCACATCCATGTCGGCGCGCTTTCAGAGGAGGATGCGACCGGTCTCAAGCAACGGCTGCAGAGGGTTTTGGCCCAGGTCCGCTCGGCGGTTGCCGATTGGAAGCCCATGCTGTCGCGGCTGGAGCGCGTCATCTCGGACTACCGCCATCAGCCGCCGCAGCTGGACAAGCGCACAATTGCCGAGGCGCTCGCGTTCCTGGAATGGCTGCGCGACGACAACTTCACCTTCCTCGGCATGCGTGAGTTCCATTACACGGGCGGCGAGAAGACCGGCACGCTCACACGAGCGAAAGCGCCGGGACTGGGCATACTGGCTGACCCTGACGTGCGTGTCCTGCGAAGGGTCGGTGGAGAGGCGACAACGCCTGAAATCCGGGCCTTCCTGCATGGCCCGGAGCCGTTGATCGTCACCAAGGCCAACGCCAAGTCCCACGTGCACCGCCGCGCCTATCTCGACTATATCGGCATCAAGACCTTCAATGAGAAAGGCAAGCTCACGGGCGAACTGCGCGTCGTCGGGCTCTTCACCTCGACTGCCTACACGCGCTCTGTCATGAAGATCCCCTACCTGCGCTCGAAGGCCGAGGCGGTGATCCGCAAGTCCGGCTTCAACCCGGACGATCACTCGGGCAAGGCGCTGATCAATGTGCTCGAAAGCTATCCGCGCGACGAGCTGTTCCAGGTTTCGGTCCCGCTGCTGCGCAAGCATGCGGACGCGATTCTGGGGCTGACCGAACGCCCCCGCGTCAGGGTGCTCTACCGTGTCGACCAGTTCGACCGCTTCGTCTCGGTTATCGTGTTCGTGCCGCGCGACAGATACGATTCCATCGTCCGCGAGCAGATTGGGCAATATCTGAAGACCGTGTTCGAGGGCCGCGTTTCGGCCTACTACCCCGCCTTTCCAGAGGGCGGGCTGGCGCGTGTCCACTTCATTATCGGGCGCTCGACCGGCAAGACGCCGAAAGTAGAGCCGCGCGTGATCGAGCACGCAATCCGTGACATCGCTCGCACCTGGGAAGACTCGTTGCGCGAGGCGGCCGCCGATGCCGGCGCCGATCTTGCGCTGCTTACGGTCGCGGCGCGGCTGCCGGTGAGCTATCGTGGCTCCTTCACCGCATCGGAAGCGCTGGCGGATGCGCGGCGGATAGCCGTCGTGGGACCGGACCGTCCCATCATCATCGACTACTATCGTCACGGGGAGCAGACGCCGGCGCAGGCATCGCTGAAAATCTATCACCATGCCGGGCCGGTTTCGCTCTCGCGCAGGGTGCCGGTGCTGGAGAACATGGGTTTCCGGGTGATCAGCGAGCGCACCTTCGAGGTACAGGGAGCGCCCGACGGGCCGGTTTTCATCCACGACATGGAACTCGACAGTGCTTTCGGAGCGCCGATCGACCTGTCCGACAACGGCAAGCTGTTCGAGGAGGTTTTCCTGTCGGTGTGGCGGCGGGAAGCCGACGACGACTATTTCAATGCGCTCGCCCAGACCGCCGGTCTAGGCGCACCCGCCATCGGCGTGCTTCGTGCCTATGGCAGATATCTTCAGCAGGCAGGCATTCCCCAGAGCCAGTGGATCATCGCCGGCGTCCTGAACCGCTATCCGCGGATCGCACAGGCGCTCTACAAGCTTTTCGTGCAGCGCCTTGGACCGGCAGACCGCAAGGACGCGTCTGTTACCGCGAAGCAGATGAAGGCGGAAATTCGGAAATCCCTCGAGAACGTGCCCGCCATCGACGACGACGCGATCATCCGTCGTTATCTCAACCTGATCGAATCGACATTGCGCACCAACCACTTCGTGCCGGACCTGCGCGCAAAGGGGCAATCGCTGGCGTTCAAGCTCGATTCGCGCGTCGTTGACGGCTTGCCCGAGCCAACGCCATGGCGCGAGATTTTCGTCTATGGCCCGGAGGTTGAAGGCGTGCATCTGCGCTTCGGACCGGTCGCCCGCGGCGGGTTGCGCTGGTCGGATCGCGCGCAGGACTATCGTACGGAAGTGCTGGGCCTCGTGAAGGCGCAGCAGGTGAAGAATGCGGTCATCGTACCGGTTGGCGCCAAGGGTGGCTTCTATCCCAAGCGCTCCACGGCGGGCCTTTCCCGCGACCAGATTTTCGACGCAGGCCGCGCGGCCTATATCAACTTCGTCTCCAGCCTGCTTTCGATCACCGACAACATCGAGGGTGACCACGTAGAGCCACCCGCGGACGTGGTGCGGCGCGACAAGGATGACCCCTATTTTGTCGTCGCCGCCGACAAGGGGACCGCCACTTTCTCGGACACCGCCAACGCCATCAGCCAAAAGCATGGCTTCTGGCTCGACGATGCGTTCGCCTCCGGTGGCTCCGCCGGCTACGACCACAAGAAGATGGGCATTACAGCCAAGGGAGCGTGGGAAGCGGTCAAGCGGCATTTCCGCGAGATGAACCGCGACATCCAGGCGACACCCTTTACGGTCGCAGGTGTCGGGGACATGTCGGGCGACGTATTCGGCAACGGAATGATGCTGTCCGAGCAGACGCGGCTCATCGCTGCTTTCGATCATCGCGACATCTTCATCGACCCTGATCCTGACCCGGCCGTGTCGATGGCGGAACGCACGCGGCTGTTCGCGCTTCCGCGCTCAAGCTGGCAGGACTACGACAAGGCCAAACTCTCCGTCGGAGGCATGATCGTCTCGCGCAGCCAGAAGTCGATCACGCTGACGCAGGCGGCCGCAACCGCCATCGGCCTCGACAAGACTGTCGCGCAGCCGACCGAGATCATCAAGGCAATCCTCAAGGCGCCCATCGACCTGCTCTGGTTCGGCGGCATCGGAACCTACATCCGTGCTACCGGAGAAACGAACCAGGAAGTCGGCGACCGTGCCAATGACGCGGTTCGCGTAACCGCAGCCGACATTCGTGCGAAGGTTATCGGCGAAGGCGCCAACCTCGGCGTGACCCAGCGGGCGCGCGTCGAATTCTGCCTGCTTGGCGGCGCCTGCAATTCCGACGCAATAGACAACTCGGGCGGGGTCAACTGCTCGGACGTCGAGGTGAACATCAAGATTGCTCTGGCATCCGCGATACGTAAGGAAACGCTTACGCGAAATGCCCGCGACAGGCTTTTGACTGCCATGACCGACGAGGTGACCCACCTGGTGCTTGCCAACAACTACCAGCAGACGCTGGCGCTCTCGGTCGCACGCAAGACGGGAATGGCGGAATTTCCGCATCACGTCCGCTTCATGGCTTCCCTGGAGGCGAGGGACCTGCTCAACCGCGAGGTGGAGAACCTGCCTTCGCCGGCCGATCTCGTCGAGCGCGAAGGCCGCCGTGAACCTCTTACCCGTGCGGAACTAGGCGTTCTTCTTGCCTACGCCAAAATCGTATTCTTCTCGGACATCATCGCCAGCGACGTTCCCGATGAGCAGCACTTCGAGCAGGATCTTAGCGCCTATTTTCCGGACCGGATGGAGCGGAAGTTCGCCGGCGAGATTGCCTCGCACAGGCTGCGGCGCGAAATCATCACGCGCGTCGTCATCAACGACATGATCAATCGCGGGGGACCATCCTTCGTCACTCGGCTGCGTGAAGCAACAGGATGCGAAACGCGCGAAGTGGTGCGCGCGTTCGCCATCGTTCGCGACGGCTTCGCCCTGCCGGCGCTCTACGCGGAAATCGATGCGCTCGACAATCGCATCGACGGACAGGTCCAGCTGGATCTCTATACGAGCGTGGGCCGTGTGTTGTTCGAAGCCGTGGCCTGGGATCTGAAGAACAGCACAGGCGACAAGGCTCTGGCCGAGCAGATCGCAGCGCTTCGGGAAGCGCGCCGCGTCCTGGAGCCGAAGCTCCACTTGCTTTTGCCGAAATTCCCGAAGGAGAGGCTCGCTGCACGCAGGCTTGGACTGGTCGAGTCAGGCGTGCCGGAAAGGCTTGCGGCGCGCCTCGCCCTGCTCGATGCTTCGGAGCTGATCCCTGACATCGCGCGCGTCGCATCCGATGCCGGCGCGGACCTTATCGATTCCGCGAAGGCATTCTTCGCAGTGACGCACGCGTTTCGTGTCGGACGTATCGAAGCTGCGGCGAGCTCGATTGAACCGTCCGACTATTATGAGGACATGGCGCTATCGCGCGCCGGAGATACGATCGATGCCGCGCGGCGGGGCATTGCGGTCGCAGCACTTTCGGGCCATGGCAAGCAAGCCGATCCAGTCGCATCATGGCTGGAGGCCGGTGGCGAGCGCGTCGCCAGAACACGCGAGCGGTTGCAGGCGCTGACGGAGGGAGGCGAGATCACGGTCTCGCGTCTTTCCGTTGCGGCCGGTTTGATGAGCGATTTGGCCAATGCCTGAGGCGGCCTGAAAGGACAATCGCGTGAGCGAGACTGAGCCAAAAGCACCTCGGCGCGGCATCTGGGGATGGATGCTGTTCGACTGGGCAGCACAGCCTTTCTTCACCGTAGTCACCACCTTCATCTTCGGCCCCTATTTCGTGTCACGTATGGCGGCTGATCCCGTAGCCGGCCAGGCGGCCTGGGGGTACGGCATTGCGGCGGCGGGTCTTGTCATTGCAGTTCTCTCGCCGATCCTCGGTTCGATCGCCGACCAGACCGGGCCAAGAAAGCCGTGGATCGCGATCTTCGCGGTGATCAAGATCGTCAGCCTCTGCGCTCTGTGGTTCGCGGCGCCGGGGTCGAGCCTTTTCTGGGTCGTTCTCGCGTTCTCGCTGGCTTCAATCGCGGCCGAGTTCTCGGTCGTTTTCAATGATTCCATGATGCCGCGTTTGATTCCCAAAGCTGACATCGGCCGCGTCTCCAACGTCGCCTGGGGGCTCGGCTATCTCGGCGGCATGATCGTCCTGATTTTCGTCGTCGCTTTCATGGCCAGCTCGCCTGAGACCGGAAAGACGATCATCGGCTTGAATCCAGTATTCGGCCTCGATCCGGCTCAGGGCCAGGATGCTCGCGCGACCGGCCCGCTTTCAGCGCTCTGGTATGTCGTGTTCATCCTGCCGATGTTCCTGTTCACGCCCGACGGCAAAAAAGGCCTGCCGATCGCCACCGCCGTGCGGAGGGGGCTCTCCGAACTGGCCTCGACCGTGCGCGAGGTTCGCAAGCGGAGCGGCATTCTGCGATTCCTCATCGCCCGCATGATCTACCAGGACGGCGTCGCCGCGTTGCTTGCGTTGGGCGGCGTATTCGCCGCCGCCATGTTTGGCTGGTCGATCATGGAGATTGGAATCTTCGGCATCATCCTCAACATCGTCGCCATCTTCGGTTGCGTCGCCGCAGGCCGGCTCGACACGAAATTGGGATCCAAGGTCGTCGTCATCGTGTCGCTGGCGATGTTGATCGTCGCCACTCTTGGAATCATATCGACCGGGCCGGGCTACACCTTCTTTGGACTGCTGCAACTGCCGGGCGTCGACAGTCTAGGCATGTTCGGGACACCTGCCGAAAAGGCCTACATCGTGTTCGGCCTGCTGATCGGCCTCGCGTTCGGCCCAGTGCAGGCCTCTTCGCGATCCTATCTTGCCCGAAGCGTAACGGCCGACGAAGCCGGTCGCTATTTCGGGATTTATGCGCTCGCAGGCCGCGCTACCAGCTTCGTCGCGCCGTTCACTGTGGCGACTGTCACCGCGCTGACGGGTTCGCAGCGGCTGGGGATGGCAACCATCCTGCTATTTCTGGTCGGCGGACTGATCGTGCTCTGGCCGACACCTTATCCGGCCGACAAGGTCCAAGACTGAGCATGATCGGAGCAAAGAAAAACGGCGGACGATTGCTCGCCCGCCGTCTGCGTTTGGACCACCCGCAGAGAGGTTGATCAGGAAGCGGCTTCTTCCGCCGGTGCGGTAGCTGCGGCGATCGCTGCAGCCGCGTCTTCCTGTGCCTTCTTCAGCGCGGCGAGGCGTTCCTGCGCCTTCTTGCCGGGCTGCGCCTTGGTCGGGTTGCTGCGGGCTTCGCGCTTGGTGATGCCGGCCTCGTCGAGGAAGCGGGCGACGCGGTCGGTCGGCAGCGCGCCGTTCGACAGCCAGTGCTTGACCCGCTCCTCGTTGATCTTCACGCGCTCGCCGTCCTTCGGCAACAGCGGGTTCCACGAGCCGACCTGCTCGATGAACCGGCCGTCGCGCGGCGAACGGACGTCGGCGATGACGACGTGGTAGTAGGGACGCTTCTTCGAGCCCGCACGGGCCAGGCGAATCTTCAACGACATTCTTTAGCTCCTTGGAATTCTGTCGGTTGATAGCTTGTCTGTTCAGGTGTTCTGCTTCAGCTCGCCGTTTCCGGCGGCGATCTGTTCGTGGTGGCGGATCACCTCCTTGACGACGAAGTTAAGGAACTTCTCCGCGAAATCGGGATCGAGTTGCGCTTCGTCCGCAAGGCGGCGCAGCCGCGCGATCTGCTGGGCCTCGCGAGACGGATCGGCCGGCGGCAGTCCATGCTCGGCCTTGAGAACGCCGACCGCCTGCGTACAGCGGAAGCGCTCCGCAAGCATATGGATCAGCGCCGCATCGATGTTGTCGATCGAGGCGCGGTAGCCTGCGAGCTTTTCGCGCGCAGCGTCCATTCCTGCCGGTTCGCTCATTTCCGCCTCACTTCTTCTTGCCCACGCCAGGAAAGTTTCCAGGCAGGCCGCCCTGACCACCGAGACCCGGCAGCTTCATCCCGCCGAGGCCGGGCAGCCCACCACCCATGCCCTTGCCGAGACCAGCAGCTTCAGCCTGCTTCTGCAGGGCCTCGAGCTGCTTGGGGTCCATCTTGGAAAGGTCGGGCATGCCGCCCATGCCGGGCATCATGCCGCCCCCGAGACCACCCAATCCCATCTTGCTGGCAAGACCGCCCATCATGCCGCGCATCATCCCGCCGCCTTTGCCCTTGCCGCCCATGGCCTTCATCATATCGGCCATCTGGCGGTGCATCTTGAGCAGTTTGTTGATCTCGGACGCATCAGTTCCCGAGCCGGACGCGATACGCTTCTTGCGGCTGTGCTTGAGCAGGTCTGGATTGGCGCGCTCGGCCTTGGTCATGGACGAGATGATGGCGATCTGGCGCTTGAACATGCGGTCGTCGAGACCGGCCGCAGCGAGCTGATCTTTCATCTTCCCCAGGCCGGGCATCATCGACATGATGCCGCCCATGCCGCCGAGCTTCGACATCTGCTCGAGCTGGCCGGCGAGGTCGTTGAGGTCGAACTTGCCCTTGGCCATCTTCTCGGCCATGGCGCGCGCCTTCTCGGCGTCGATGGTCTCCGCAGCCTTTTCGACGAGGCTGACGATATCGCCCATGCCGAGGATGCGGTCGGCGATGCGCTTGGGATGGAACTCCTCCAGCGCGTCCATCTTTTCGCCGGTGCCGATCAGCTTGATCGGCTTGCCCGTGACCGCGCGCATGGAGAGGGCAGCGCCACCGCGTCCGTCGCCGTCCATGCGGGTCAGCACGAGACCGGTGATGCCGACGCGCTCGTCGAAGTTGCGCGCGAGATTGACCGCGTCCTGGCCGGTCAGGGAGTCAGCTACCAGCAGGATCTCGTGCGGGTTCGACGCGCTCTTGATGTCGGCCATTTCGAGCATCAGCGGCTCGTCGATATGCGTGCGGCCGGCCGTGTCGAGGATGACGATATCGTGGCCGCCCAGCCTGCCCGCCTGGACCGCGCGCTTGGCGATGTCGACCGGCGACTGGCCGGCGATGACGGGCAACGTTGCGACACCGGTCTGCTCGCCGAGCTGGCGCAACTGCTCCTGCGCGGCCGGGCGGCGCGTATCGAGCGACGCCATCAGAACCTTGCGGTTCTGGCGATCGGTCAAGCGCTTGGCGATCTTGGCAGATGTGGTCGTCTTGCCCGAGCCCTGCAGGCCGACCATCATCAGCACGACCGGGGCCGGTGCGTTGAGGTCGATCGCGACGCCATCCGAACCCAGAGTCTCGACCAGCTCGTCATGGACGATCTTGACGACCATCTGGCCCGGCTTGATCGACTTCAGCACCTCGGCGCCGACCGCCTTGGCGCGCACCCTGTCGGTGAAGGAACGCACGACGTCCAGCGCCACGTCTGCCTCAAGCAATGCCCTGCGAACCTCGCGCAGCGCAGCCGAGACGTCCGCCTCCGACAGCGCGCCACGACCGGTAAGGCCGTTCAAGATCGAGCCAAGTCGTTCCTGTAGGTTCTCGAACATCTTGCTTCCTTGCTCCCGGCAACAAAACCGGGAGGTAGTGCTTCCTGACCAGTCATCCAAGCGATAAGCAAAGCCAAAAAGCACCCGGGGGCGCATCGCGCTGCCGGGTGTTGGCTTCCGGGATCATCCTCTCATAAGGCGTCCCGGTCAGCTTGCTCGGAGTATTACTCGTCGCGGAATTTGCGCGGCTTAGATAGGAAAAGCGCCAAGGAGTCAAGTTTGACGGCGGTTTCAGCCCAAATCCGGCCTTACCCTCAACGGCGACCGCGGATGCAACAGCAGCAACCACGTCAAGCCGATCGAAACAAGGCTGATACCTGCGATCAGGGCCGTCTCGCCGGAGGTCCAAGCCAGGCTGTCCAGCGGCGGTGCCTGGAAGAGCGCGAGACCGCCGAGCGTCTGGTCGTGAGAGATGAGGGCAAAGCCCGTGAGATTGTTGCCGAGATGGGCGCCCATGGCAGCGCCGAGGTTGCCGGTTGCATAAACCAGGAGCGCCAGCAGCGCGGAAAACGCACCGATGGCGATCATGACGCCGATATTCATGCCGATCGGGGAGACCGGGTTCCAGTGCAAGGCAGTGAACACAAGGGTAGGCAATACGGCCCAGACGATTGGACTGCGGAAGAGAAAGGCCAGACCGCGCTGGAGATACCCGCGAAAGAGAAGTTCCTCCGCCGAGGTCTGAATGAAGGCGAAAAACGCCAGCGGAAGAAAAATCAGAGCCCAGGTGCCGATGGCGATGGGACCGCGCGATATGCCGGGCATGACCGACAAATAGGCGATTTCGGTCACGAGCGAGGTGACGACCACGGCCGCAAATCCCCTGATAAAACCGGATCTCGAAATGCGCGCGCTGACGCCGAACAGGCGCGACAGCTTTTCCTTGTGGAGCAGGCGCATCGCGATCCAGATACCGATCCAGATGCCAGCGAAGGTGACGAGCGTCGCGAATATGCCGGTGGAACTGCCCAGAAACCTCTGGATCGGATCGCTTCCGCCCGAACTGTCCGCTGGCCCCTGAAGCAAAAGTCCATAGGACCCAGCAAAAATCACGGCCATCGTCGTGCCGAACCACAAGACGACGATAATGATGACGCCGAGGATAAGGCGCAGGATCGTCGTCTTTTCGTTGGGCGAGTGCCTGTAGCGCTCGAAAGCCGAGGAATCGATTGCCATCGGGAATCCGGTTGAGGAAGAGTTCAAAACGATAGGGTCCATGAACGGTTGCCGCGTCAAGGGGAAGCACTGTGCTTTATAGGTGGAAGGTAAAGGCCCGGTTCGTGCGCGACGGCATGCGCCATAAGGCGTGTCCTGCCGATCACAACATCGGCAACATCGTCCTTTGAACGCAATTTGCCGCAACAAACGCTTGATCGTCGTCAGCTTTTTAGGCATTCGCACAGGATCATGGCTGCTTTGCCTGTCTGCTGGGTCGTGATGAGCTTTGTGTCGGTGACGAGTTCCCGCGACGAGGGGACGTTGGTTCAGGCAACTTGGGAGAACAGCATGGCATTTCTTGCCAGAGGAAAAATGGTCGTGATGGCAGGCGCAGCCGCGCTGGGTCTGCTGCTGACAGGGGCAGCGCAAGCGCAGTCGTGCGGCGACAGCGCAGCCGGGTTCGAAGCCTGGAAGGCGGATTTCGCCCAGCAGGCCAAGGCCAACGGAGTGAAAAAGAAGGGGTTGGCGGCGCTGGCCAATGCCGACTACGCCTCGGCGACGATCAAGGCCGACCGCGCCGTCAAGAAGGCGTTCAGTGGTTCGGTCGAGGACTTCATGAAGCGTCGTGGTGCGTCCACGATCATCTCCAAGGGCCGTTCGCTGAAGAAACAGAACGCGGCGCTCTTCAACAAGATCGAGAGCACCTATGGCGTTTCACCCGGTGTGATCCTCGCCATCTGGGGCATGGAAACCGGCTTCGGCTCCTTCATGGGCAAGCAGAACACGGTCTCGGCCATTGTGACGCTTGCCTATGACTGCCGTCGTCCCGATTTCTTCACGCCGCACGCTATTGGCGCGCTCAAGCTGGTGGACAGCGGTGCGCTAAGCTCCAGTTCGGTTGGCGCCATGCACGGAGAGATCGGCCACACCCAGTTCCTTCCCGGCAACGTGTTGATCTACGGCGTCGGAAACAAGAACCTGCGCGACAAGAATGTTGCGCTCATGTCGACGGCCAACTTCCTCAGGGGACATGGCTGGCAGCCCGGCGTCAGCGCCGAAGGCAATATGGGCGCGATCGCCGGATGGAATTCCGCGCGTGTCTATCAGCAGGCAATCGCGCGCATCGCCATGGCGATCGACGGCGATTGATTGACCCGACATTGAAAACAAAAAAACCCGGCTCAAGGCCGGGTTTTTTATTTCGCGAGTCGCCGGAAGGGTTCAGCCCTTGCGCTTCCTTGCCGCCAGTGTGCGCAGACGAAGGCCATTGAGGCGGATGAAGCCTTCCGCGTCCTTCTGGTCGTAGGCGCCACGATCGTCTTCGAAGGTTACCAGCGCATCGGAATAGAGCGACTTCGGCGAGCGGCGACCCGTCACGATGACATTGCCCTTGTAGAGCTTGAGCCTCACATCGCCTTCGACATCTTCCTGGCTCTTGTCGATCAGGGCCTGCAGCATCTCACGCTCGGGCGAGAACCAGAAGCCGTTGTAGATCAGTTCCGCATAGCGCGGCATCAGCTCATCCTTGAGATGCGCGGCGCCCCGGTCGAGCGTGATAGATTCGATGGCGCGGTGGGCCTGAAGCAGGATGGTGCCGCCGGGCGTCTCGTAGACGCCGCGCGACTTCATGCCCACGAAGCGGTTCTCTACGAGATCGAGCCGACCGATGCCGTTGTCGCGGCCGAGATCGTTGAGCGCGGCAAGCAAGGTTGCAGGCGACAGCTTCTTGCCATCGATGGCGACCGGATCGCCCTTCTTGAAGGAAATGGTGATTTCCGTGGCCTTGTCCGGCGCGTCCATCGGCGAAACGGAGCGCTGGTGGACATATTCCGGTGGCTCGATCCACGGATCTTCGAGCACCTTACCCTCGGAAGACGAGTGCAACAGGTTCGCGTCAACAGAGAACGGAGCCTCCCCCAGCTTGTCCTTCGCCACCTGGATCTGATGATCGCGAGCGAAGTTCAGCAGGTCAGTGCGCGACTTGAACGACCAGTCGCGCCAGGGAGCGATCACCTTGATATCGGGATTGAGCGCATAGGCGGACAGCTCGAAGCGGACCTGATCGTTGCCCTTGCCGGTGGCGCCGTGAGCGATGGCGTCGGCGCCAGTCTCTTTTGCGATATCGACCAGATGCTTGGAGATCAGGGGCCGGGCGATCGAGGTCCCAAGCAGATAGAGCCCCTCATACTGGGCGTTGGCGCGGAACATCGGGAACACGAAATCCGAGACGAACTCTTCCCGGACATCGACGATGCGGATGTCCTTGATCCCCATCAGTTCCGCCTTCTGGCGGGCCGGCTCCAGTTCGCCACCCTGGCCGAGATCGGCGGTGAAGGTCACGACCTCCGCGCCGAGTTCGGTCTGGAGCCACTTCAGGATGATCGAGGTGTCGAGCCCGCCGGAATAGGCAAGCACCACCTTCTTGACGTTTTTCCACTTCGACATGCCGGTCCCCGGAATTTTCACGTTTTCGGGGCGCTTCATAGCAGGAAAGCCGGGAGGGACAAGCCGAACACTCGCGGCAAACGGTGCTGGACCAAGCGGAACCAGCGCTTGAACGGCTGGCGCGGAACATGATGCGGGACTATAGCTTCGACACATTCAGGGCGCGCCACATGTCCTTCATTCCAGATTCCGCCGTTCTCCTACAGTTCGCCATCGCCTCCGTGATCCTGTCGATCACGCCAGGCCCGGACATGACGCTCTTCGTCAGCCGGACGCTCAGCCAAGGTCGTGCGGCCGGGCTCGCGTCGATGGCCGGTGCGCTGACAGGCGTCCTGATCCACACGACACTCGTCGTGGTCGGCGTATCGGCCCTGATCCTGGCATCGCCCACTGCATTCCTCGTGCTGAAAATCTTCGGCGCGGGGTATCTCGTCTTTCTCGCCTATCAGGCGCTCCGCTACGGCTCCGCTTTCTCCCCGCAGGAGAAGAAGGGGCCGCGCATCTCGATTGCCCGCAGTTTCTCCGTAGGGCTCGGCGTGAACCTGATGAATCCCAAGGTCATCCTGTTCTTCGTGACCTTCCTGCCGCAATTCGTCTCGGCTCACGATCCCCACGCAGCCGGGAAGCTGTTCTTCCTCGGGGTGATGTCGGTGGTCATCGCGATTCCGTTGTCGGTACCGATGGTGCTTGCGGCTGATCGTTTCGCCGCCGCCATGAAGGCGAGCCCGCGCGTGACGCGCTTCGTCGACTATCTTTTCGCCGGCGTGTTCTCGGCCTTCGCCCTGAAGATTATTTCGGCTCAGGCGAAGTGATCTCGCGCGGCTTGCGCCAACCTCCGGCCGAACGTCCTGCTATCAGCCAATAGCCCAGCCCTCCGCACATTCCTGCGCCGATGAGGGCGAACATGAAACCGGGCTCGCCGATCAGCGATTGGTCAGCCTCGGTCGCGCTGCGGAAATAACCCATCACGACCGCACCGATGACGCCGCCAGCGATCGCATAATACAGCCAGTCGCGCAGGCCGATGATTTCTCCGGCAAGGATGGCGAACAAAGATGGAATGAAGGAAAAGTACGCCACGAACAGTGCAATGAACGGAATCGAGAAGACGACCGATCCTATCACCACAGCCGGCGTTTCCTCGGCGGTGAATCCCAGCATCGGCAGCGAAACCACATGAAGGAAGGCGCTGGAGCACAGCGCGGCGACGGCATAGCCGAGCAAGACCACCACGCTGCGGATGAGAAAAGTGAGGATGCCATTCATGCCGTGGGAAGCCTTCTGTTCCGCGCGATGAACCGTCCCGCCAACGTCCAGTAGGCCGCTCCGCCCGCAAATCCGCCGGGAAGCGCTGAAATGATCAGAAACGGCATGCTGAACGGAGAGCCTGCAAAGCCCCAAAAGAATGCCAACGAGGGTATGACATTGAGAAGACCCGCAGTCGCATAGTCGCGCCACCTCGACCAGTCGAGCCTTTCCCCGATGATGATGGCGACGATGAAACCGGGCAACGCGCACAGGAAGGTCCAGAAGAAGCCGACCGCGAACATGCCCGGCAGGTCCCGCAGAAGGCCCATCAGCGAGCCGTTGGTCCCGCCATCCGGCAGCGCCGCGGGTGCGAGCATGATAGATTCGGTGACAACAACGGCGACGCAGACGGCGGCGAGGTATCCAACAGCGATGAGAGCAATCTTGCCCAGTATTCTCACCACGCCGGCCTATTCGCCGTGTCCCGCGATCATCATCGCCTCGAGCGCGAGGCGTTCCGTCTTCTTCATGCGCTCGGACTCCGACTTCAACTGGCCGCAGGCGGCCAGAATATCGCGGCCGCGCGGCGTGCGGATCGGCGATGCGTAGCCTGCATTGTTGATGTAGTCGGAAAACTTCTCGATCGTCTCCCAGTCCGAGCACTGGTAGTTAGTGCCCGGCCAAGGATTGAACGGGATCAGGTTGATCTTGGCAGGAATGCCTTTGAGCAGTTTCACCAGTGCCTTTGCGTCTTCGAGGCTGTCGTTGACGTCCTTCAACATCACATATTCGAAGGTGATACGCCGCGCGTTCGACAGGCCTGGATAGGCACGACAGGCCGCGACCAGGTCCTTCAGCGGATATTTCTTGTTGATCGGCACGAGCAGGTCGCGCAGGTCGTCATTTGTCGCATGGAGCGAGATGGCCAACATGACGCCGATCTCCTCGCCCGTGCGCGCGATCTCAGGCACGACGCCAGAGGTAGACAGCGTGATGCGCCGCTTGGACAGGGCGAGACCATCGCCATCCGAAGCGACGAGCAGGGCCTTCTTCACCGCTTCGAAATTGTAGAGCGGTTCGCCCATGCCCATCATGACGATGTTGGAAACCTTGCGCCCCTCCGCCGGTACGATTGCGCCGGCCGGCGTGTCCCGATCCGGGAAATCGCCGAGACGATCGCGCGCCGTCATCAACTGCGCGAGAATTTCCTCGGCCGTCAGGTTGCGCACCAGCTTCTGCGTGCCCGTGTGGCAGAAGGAGCATGTCAGCGTACAGCCGACCTGGCTGGAGATGCAGAGCGTACCGCGCCCCTCTTCGGGAATATAGACCGTCTCGATCTCGACGGGCCGCCCAGCGCCGCGCGGCGGGAAGCGAAACAGCCACTTGCGCGTTCCGTCGGCGGAAATCTGCTCTTCGACGACCTCGGGTCTGGCGATGGAAAAATGCCGGTCGAGTTCTACGCGCAGGTCCTTCGAGATGTTGAACATCTCGGAGAAATCGGAAACGCCGCGCACATAAAGCCAATGCCAAAGCTGCTGTGCGCGCATCCTGGCCTGCCGCTCAGGCACGACCCCTGAGGCAACAAGCGCCTCCGCCAACTCGGCACGGGTGAGGCCGATCAGCGGCGGCTTCTCCAGGACGCCAGCGCGCGACGCAAGCGCCCAGCGTGTCGTTCCGTTGGTAAGATCGATCGAGAGGGTCATAGCCAGGTCATATAAGTGATGGCGGACCATTCTGCCCGCACGCTTTCGGCGCATGTATCACGCGAACCGTCCGGCGTCACGCAGCCAGCCTGCTCATGAAAAGCGAAAGAGCCGGTCAACGCCGGCTCTTTCAAGCATGTTCGTCAAATCTTAAGGCTATTTACAGCCGGCGATGGAATCCAGCGCCGCCGAAATGCCCTTCAGCGAGAAAGAATAGCTGGTCTTCGTGCCGCGTCCGGAAGTGGCCTGAACCTGCATGTCCGCGCCGCCCTTCATGGCCGCGATGAGCTGCGGCTCCTCGGCGGCGTTCTCTACCCAGGCGGATTTGCCCTTGGTGAACATGGTGAAGCTCTTGTTGCCAATGGCAACCGAGACCTTTGAGCCTTCGCGCAGCGCATAACCGGCGATGAACTGCGGCTCGAAGGACACCGCCTGACCGGGCCGTTGGCTGACGAAGAAGAACATCTGGCCATGGTCGACACTGGCCGGCTGCATCGACTTGGGCTTCGGAACGGTCAGTACGTAACAGACGCGCCCGTTCTGGGCCTGATAGCTGTAGGTCGCCCAATCGCCGTGCTCCGACATCTTGCGAGCTGACTGCGCATAGGCATGGCCCGCGAATGCAACCATCGCCAGACCGGCGAAAATCGAGATCAAACCCCGCATCGTCTTTCCGTTTTCCTTCCTTCGGCCGGCCATATCGCGCAACCACAATAGGGCCGGGAGCGACCCAAGCCGTGTTGGGTTCATTTTGATTTAATTTGGGTTACCAAAGGATGAACGCCCAAGGCAAAAGGGAATTCCTCATCAGTCACGCCATCACGCGCGGACAGCCCGCGCACTTGTCCCTCGTTAGGGTTCAAAGGTACGAAAACGGCAAGAGTTTGACCTTCTTCGCGGCCGCCGGGCATTGCTGCGGGTTCAGCGAAAAGGATCAGTCGGAAACGAGCGCCTCACGGGCGGCCAACCGGTGTGCCGGCGTCATATGCGTACGCACTGCGGCGAGTGCAGCCGTCAGAACCGCCATGTCGTCGGTAAAGCCGAAACCAAGAATGAAGTCGGGGATTGTGTCGGTTGGCAGCACGAAGTAGCCGAGCGCGGCGAGCAGGATCGCCTTGGCGCGCAACGGCGTGTTCTTGTCGAGCGCACAGAAATAGCCCGCGACGACCTCGTCCATGAACGGGATGTGGCGCGCCGCCTTCTTGGCGGTCCGCCAGAATTTCGCTCGAACCTCGCCCTCGTCTGCATCGACGGAAGCGGTAGCGAAGTCTTTCACCATTGGCGCTCGATCTCCTCTCGCACATGTGATGTGGGAAATATCTATCGCCTTGGCAAGATGCGCCGGTTCAATCGCCTGCGTAACGGTTCATCCGCTTGGCCAGTTCGAAATCCAGCGCAGTGAGACCACCGGCGTCATGGGTGTTTAGCTTGACGTCCACCGTCTTGTAGACGTTCGACCAGTGCGGATGATGATCGAGCTTTTCTGCCGCCAGTGCCGATCGTGTCATGAACGCGAAAGCCTCGCTGAAGTTCTTGAAGACGAAGCTGCGGCTGATCGACAGCCCGTCCTGCGCGAGAACCCAGCCAGCAAGTCCGGCCATGGCCTCTTCTACCGCTTGTTTTGCAAGCTTTTCTCGCGCCATGAAGATGCTCCCTATGTTGCGAGGAACATAGCGCAATACCCACGGAGGCCAAGGCTTTGGTGTCCACCCGTGAGGGCTTCAGAATGTCCTCAACGCATTCCAACCGACATCCGGGGCCGTCGCGGCGCGCGCATCCCCACCGGTCAACGGCCACGCCTCCTCAATGATGTAAGGCCCGCCGCCCACCGACTCGCGCGAGGACATCAGCACGAACCGCCCAACGCGAAACGGAGCGGTCAGGAAATTTCCGCGCGCCGAGAGATATTTCGCAACCTCCGCTGGGCTCGAATTGCGCAGCCGCGCCAGGGTGACATGCGGCGTGAACTTGCGCGGATCGGAAGAGACGCCAAGACGCTGGCAGATGCGATCGATCTCGCCCTGCAGCGCGTTCAGGTCAGGAGAGGCCTTGGTACCCGCATAAACAGAATGCGGCTTCTTCGACCCGAAGGCGCCGACGCCCGAAAGGGTGAGCGAGAAGGACGGTCGCCGCACCCTGTCGAGCGCATTGGCGATCTCGTCGGCGACATGGCCTTCCACATCGCCGATGAAGCGAAGCGTCATGTGATAGTTTTCGACATCGATCCAGCGCGCACCGGGCAGTCCGCCCCTGAGCAAGGAGAGCGAAAGGGCCGCATCACGCGGAATTTCGAGGGCGGTGAAAAGTCGCGGCATGGCCAGGCTCCCTTCCTCGAATCGTACTCTGGTCTCAGCGAATCACCGATCCCTACACGGAGCAAGCGGTTTTTTCGCACCTGCACATCCGGCAGATCATTCCGCTGCGTCATCCCAAGCGTTCCCTAGGGTGATCACTGGTTCGCTCCCGTCCCGGCGTTGCCGGCGAGGTTCGCAAGCGCCTGTTCAACAACCGGAAGCGCGTTATCAACCATGCGGTCGACGCCCGCCGCGTTGGGATGCATGCCGTCCTCGAGCAAAAAAGCCCGGTCGGCCGCCACGCCTTCGAGAAAGAACGGATAGAGCAGGACACCATGTTTTTCGGAAAGGCGCGGATAGATAGCATCGAACGCTGTTTGATAATCCTGCCCCAGGCTGGGCGCGGCGCGCATGCCGGCGAGCAGGACGGCAATGTTGCGCTCCTTGAGCCGCGTCAGCATCGCGTCGAGGTTCTCTTCCGTTATCGCAGGCGCGATTCCGCGCAGCATGTCGTTGGCGCCGAGTTCGAGGATCACGAGTTGCGTGCCGTCCGGGACAGACCAGTCGAGACGAGACAGGCCGCCTGACGTCGTGTCTCCCGACACGCCGGCCCCGGCAATCACGACATCGTGACCCTTGTCCCGGAGTGCTTTTTCGAGCTTTTCGGGGAAGCTTTGGCCGGCATCAAGACCATAACCGGCCATCAGGCTGTCGCCGAAACCGACGATCCTGTACGGCTCGGCCATCGCGGACGGCGCCATGGAAAGAACCAGCAATCCGGCAAGGAAGACGAGGCGTGAAGAAAAATTGAAAGCCATTCCGCAAAGCCCATATGACAAAGACGTTCCCGCCTTCGCCACCATATAGGATAGTTTCTTCGTGACAGAACCCGTCATCCAATTGAAGGATGTTTCCCTGACGCTCGGTCACGGTGCATCGTCCGTCCACGTGCTGAAGAGTGTAAGCCTCGATGTCGCCGCGGGCGAGGCGACTGGCATCGTGGGCCCCTCCGGGTCTGGCAAATCGACCTTGCTGATGGTTCTGGCAGGGCTGGAGCGCGTGGATTCAGGCACCGTGCGGATCGCCGGCGACCTGATCAACGACAAGAGCGAGGATCAGGTGGCCGCCTTCCGAGGTCGGAACGTCGGCATCGTCTTCCAGTCGTTTCATCTGATACCAAACATGACCGCGTTGGAGAACGTCGCCGTCCCGCTTGAACTCGCGGGACATGCCGACCCCTTCGGCGTCGCCGCGCGCGAACTTGCTTCCGTTGGCCTTTCTGAACGCACGACACACTACCCGGGAGAATTGTCGGGCGGCGAGCAGCAGCGCGTGGCGATTGCCAGGGCGCTTGCGCCCGAGCCCCGCATCCTCATCGCAGACGAGCCAACCGGTAATCTCGATCAGGCAACCGGCAGGCAGATCGCGGATCTCCTGTTCGCGAAAGCTCAGGAACGCGCCATGACGCTGGTGCTGGTGACGCACGATCCTTCGCTCGCAGCGCGCTGCACGCGCCAGGTTGCGATGCGTTCCGGTCGGATCGAAACGGCTTCGGCAAGCGCCGAGGCCGCCTGACATGTCTGTCGACCAGCTTGCATCGCCGCCCAGCCATCTGTCCGATACAGCTTCCACACCGGCAAACTTTTCTCCCCTGAGAAGCTTCCGGCTCGCGCTTCGGTTCGCCTTGCGCGAGATGCGCGGCGGCCTGTCGGGCTTCCTCGTCTTCATCACCTGTATCGCGCTTGGGGTGGCTGCGATCGGCGGCGTGAATTCTGTCGCCCGCTCCATCACCGCTGGCGTTGCAGAGGAAGGCCAGGCGCTGCTCGGCGGCGACATCCGGTTCGAACTCAACCAGCGCGTGGCAACGAACCAGGAACACGACTTCCTTCAGGATCTGGGCACACTGGCCGAAAGCGCAAACATGCGCACCATGGCACGGTTGGAAGACGGTTCCGACCAGGCGCTGGTCGAGGCAAAAGCGGTGGACGCGGCCTATCCTCTCTATGGCAACCTCGTCACTGAGCCACGTCTCCCGTTCGCGGACCTGTTTGGCGAGAAGAACGGCATCTACGGCGCCGCTGCGCCCGATCTTCTGTTCGAACGGCTCGGCGTGCAGCTCGGTGAGCGCATCAAGGTCGGCAGCACGACATTTGAACTGCGCGCCCAACTCACAACCGAACCCGACGCGGCCTCGGATGGATTTGGCTTCGCTCCAAGGTTGCTGCTCTCCCTTGACGGCCTCAAGGCAGCCGGCCTCGTCCAGCCGGGAAGCCTCGTGGAACATGTCTACAAGGTCCGCCTCGACGGCCAGGTTTCGGAAGCACGATTGAACGAAATCCGCGAACAGGCCGGCAAGGACTACCCCCAGGCCGGCTGGTCCATTCGCACGCGCCTCAATGCGGCTCCCGCGCTATCGGCAAACATCGAACGCTTCTCGCAGTTCCTGACGCTGGTGGGGCTGACCGCGCTGGTCGTCGGCGGCGTCGGCGTCGCCAATGCGGTGCGCGCCTATCTCGACGGCAAGCGGAGCGTGATCGCGACCTTTAAGAGCCTCGGAGCGTCCGGACGCTTCGTCTTCTTCGTCTACCTGATCCAGATGCTCTTGATCTCGTCCATCGGCATCGTGGCCGGCCTGATCCTTGGAGCTCTTATGCCCTTTGCGGCGCAGGCGGCGCTTGCCTCCGTCATCCCCATTCCGACCGAAGTCGGCGTCTACCCGTCGGCACTTGCCATGGCGGCGCTGTTCGGCGTGTTGGTGACGCTCGCCTTTTCCCTTCTCCCGCTTGGACGTGCGCGCGACGTGCCGGCAACAGCGCTGTTCCGTGAGTTGGGTTTGGAGGCGGGCGCCCTGCCGAGGCGAATTTACGTGGCTGCCGCGATCGCCATCGCGCTTCTTCTGGCGTTCCTTGCCGTCTGGTCCGCAGGCGACAGGCGCATCGCCATCGTCTTCGTCGGCGCGGTTATCTTTGCCTTCATCGTGCTGCGAGGCGTGGGCTATCTCGTGCAATGGCTGGCCCGAAGAAGCCCGCGCGTACGTTCGGTTGCGCTGCGTCTGGCAATAGGCAACATCCACAGGCCGGGCGCGCTGACGCCATCGGTGGTGCTGTCGCTGGGATTGGGCCTGACGCTGCTCGTCACGCTTGCCCTGATCGATGGTAATCTCAGGCAACAGATCGCCGGCACCCTGCCGGAGCGCGCTCCCAACTTCTTCTTCGTGGACATCCAGAGCGGCGAGGTCGAGGATTTCGCCTCCTTCACGGCCGCCGAGGCGCCTGGATCGAAACTGGTTCGCGTTCCCATGCTGCGCGGGCGCATCGTCCAACTGAACGGCATCGACGTCCAGAAGATCGAGGTGCCGCCCGACGGCGCCTGGGTGCTGCGCGGCGATCGCGGCATCACTTACGCTGCAAGAATCCCCGAAAGCTCTACGCTGGCGGCAGGCGAATGGTGGCCGGAGGATTATTCCGGCGAGCCGCTCGTTTCCTTCTCGGCGCAGGAGGCCGGCGAGATCGGCGTCAAGATCGGCGACACCGTGACCGTGAACGTGCTTGGGCGCGACATCACCGCCCGGATCGCCAACTTGCGCCGGGTGGAATGGGAGTCAATGTCGATCAACTTCGTCATGGTGTTTTCGCCGAACACCTTTGCCGGTGCTCCACACAGTTGGCTGGCGACCCTGACCCTGCCGGAGGGGTCAACCGCAAATGAGGCGCGCATCCTCAACGCGGTGACCAAGACGTTCCCGTCCGTGACGACGGTTCGCGTCAAGGACGCCCTTGACGTGGTCAACCGCATTATTGGCCAGCTCGGCACGGCGATCCGGGCGGCGGCTTCCGTGGCGCTGATCGCCTCGGTTCTGGTTCTGTCGGGAGCGCTGGCGGCAGGTAACCGCGCCCGTATCCACGACGCGGTCGTGCTGAAGACGCTCGGTGCAACGCGTCGGACACTGATTGCAGCCTTCTCCCTGGAATATGCGTTGATCGGCTTGGCGACTGCCGTCTTCGCGCTCTTTGCCGGCGGTAGCGCCGCCTGGTACGTGGTCTCGCAGGTCATGCGCCTGCCCTCGGCATTCCTGCCGGAGGTGGCGGCGGGAACCGTGGTCGCGGCACTCGTGCTGACTGTGGGCTTCGGGCTCGCCGGCACCTGGCGAGTGCTCGGGCACAAGGCTGCGCCGGTCCTGCGCAACCTGTAGATCATGGTGAACGCGCGGTAACGGATGCGTGATGACAAAAATGTCATCCGCTCCCGGCGGGTTGCAAGCCCTTACGGCTCTTGTCCTTTCGCGCGCGACGCATCAT
The DNA here is from genome assembly GCF_040081925.1 of Mesorhizobium quangtriensis. NCBI lineage: Bacteria > Pseudomonadati > Pseudomonadota > Alphaproteobacteria > Hyphomicrobiales > Phyllobacteriaceae > Mesorhizobium > Mesorhizobium quangtriensis. The sequence goes on along the minus strand of NZ_JBEBMF010000002.1, from coordinate 1,390,069 downwards.
ATTCCGCGTAGGCATGCTGGAGCCTCGCCAGCGGCGCCTGGGCGCTTTTAAGCTGCCTGACACCGGACGAGGCAGGAGCAACGTGAGGAATCCAATGGCTGAACTCCGCAATTATCAGACGCGCGCTGTGCCGAACGCCGGCAGCCGCGTCGATACCTCGATTGACGAGGGTCTGCGCGCATACATGATCAAGGTCTACAACCTGATGGCGCTGGGCCTTGTCATTACCGGCGTAGCCGCTCTGGCCACGGTCATGATGGCTACCACCAATGACCCGACCGCCGCCGCCACGACGCTGCCTAACGGCAAGATGCTGACGTCCCTCGGTCTCGCGCTCTACGCCTCGCCGCTGAAGTGGGTCGTCATGCTCGCCCCGCTGGGCATGGTGTTCTTCCTCAGCGCCCGTATTCAGTCGCTGAGCGTATCCGCCGCGCAGACCACGTTCTGGATCTTCGCCGCATTGATGGGCATCTCGCTGTCGTCGATCTTCCTGGTCTACACGACGCAGAGCATCGTGCAGACGTTCTTCATCACGGCTGCGGCTTTCGGCGGCCTGTCGCTCTGGGGCTATACCACCAAGCGCGACCTGACTGGAATGGGCACGTTCCTGTTCATGGGCCTGATCGGCCTGATCATCGCGATTGTGGTGAACATCTTCCTGGCCTCGCCTGCGATGCAGTTCGCCATCTCGGCGATCGGTGTGCTGATCTTCGCCGGCCTGACCGCCTACGACACGCAGAAGATCAAGGAAATGTATTTTGAGGGCGACGAGGTTCTTGTTGCTGGCCGCAAGGCCATCATGGGCGCGCTGACGCTCTACCTCGACTTCATCAACCTCTTCACCTTCCTGCTGTCGTTCCTCGGCAACCGCGAGTAACGGTCGCCAGCCCAAAAGGCTGGACCAGCAAAGATCGAAGGGCGGCCTCATCGGCCGCCCTTTTCTTTTGCCCTCGGCACTGCTTCGATCGAGCCATGTTTGGAAACGACACGACAGGAACACATCTTCGGTCGGCGACCCCGGACGATCTCGATGCAATCACAGCGATCTACGCGGACGCCGTAACGAACGGGACGGCGAGCTACGAACTGGAGCCCCCGTCGCTGAGCGAGATGGCAACCCGCTTCGAAGCGCTCACCTCCGCAGGCTTCCCCTATCTCGTCGCGGAAAGGCAGGGCGATGTGGTCGGTTACACCTATGCCGGCCCGTTCAGGGCACGCCCGGCCTATCGTTTCATCGTCGAGAACTCGATCTATGTCGCACCCGGAGCCCGTGGCCTGGGCGTCGGTCTTCTGATGCTTGAACGGCTGGTGGTCGAAGCCAGCCGTCTTGGGTTCCGGCAGATGATCGCCGTGATCGGCGACGGTCATGCCAACAGCCCGTCGGTGAAGCTGCACGAGAAACTCGGCTTTCGCCATAGCGGCCGGCTGGAAGGTTCCGGCTCCAAGCACGGACGCTGGCTCGACACCGCCTTCATGCAATTGTCGATGAATGGCGGCGTCGTGTCTGATCCCGATCCCGAGTGGCTGCCGGAGCGCACCTTCCGATCGCGAACGTAGGAGGCCAGTCGCCCGTCAGGTGTCGATGGCTTTCCGGAAAGCCTGCTCCCCTTCGATGACAAAGCGCAGCATCCGGTCCCCGGCTGCCACCGCATCGCGGGCACGATGCGCCGCCAGCAGATCGCGCTGCCCGGCGACGATTACCGACAGCGTGGATTCATCGTTCATGGTGATCAGCCGTACATTCTGGACCTGCACGAAATATCGCCTGATCGTCTGGACCAGCGCAGTATTCGGCACGACGGACAGCCAGCTGTTACGAAATGTCTCCGATGCATGGAACAGCGTCGTGCCGTCGCCAGCGCCGACGGCCTTCGCGGCCCTCTCGACGGCCGCCTCCATGATGGCAACGATATCGTCAGTCATGGCCATCGCAGCCATCGCCGCCGCGCGCGGCTCCAACAGGCGGCGCAGTTCAAAAACCTCCAGCACTTCTTCGCGCGTCAGCTTCGGCAGCACGAAGCCGCGCGTCGTCGGTACCAGATAGCCTTCAGCGACGAGGCGCATCAGGGCATCGCGCGCCGGCATTCGGGAGACGCCGAGCGCAGCGGCGAGTGACACATCGACGAGCCGGTCGTCCCATCCGATCGATCCTGTCCGGATCTGCTCGATCAGCAGGTCGTAGATTCGGTCGCGGTGGCTCAGGCGTGACATAGAAACAGAATACAGTTTCTGGAGTAAACTTCATCACATTCCGTCGCGCAATTCGCAAAATGCGCATTTTTTCCACGACAAGAAAATTTTAAGCTCAAAAAATCCTCTTGAAAAGTATTCTGTTTGTGGCAGCTTGGAGGGAGAAGCGGGCCGACGAACACCGTCTAGGGGACCCGCCGCCACAAGAGGAGATAATCACATGATGACCCGTCGTATCCTGCTCGGCCTGACGCTTGCGGTTGGCCTTGCAACTCCCGTCCTTGCCCAGGACGCCCTGCGCGTCGCCGCCTATCCCGCGAACCCGCCGTGGGAGAACAAGACTGAAGCCGGCGGCTTCGAAGGCTACGAAGTCGACATCGTGAACGAGATCGCCAAGCGCATGGGCACGACCGCCAATATCGAAGGCATGGACTTCAAGGCGCTGTTCGTCGCTTCCGCCTCGGGCCGCGTCGACATGGTGATCTCGTCGCTGACGATCACCGACGAGCGTCTTCAGAGCCAGTCCTTCACGCAGCCCTACTTCGAGGGCGCTCTCGGCATCGGCGTCAAGGAAGGCTCCGACATCACCTCCGTCGAGGGCCTGAAGGGCAAGGTTGTCGGCTCGGTCGCAACATCCTTTCCGGAAGCCTGGTTGAAGGAACGGGCCGCCGAGATCGGCTACGCCGAATACAAGAGCTACGACACGACCTCGAACATGCTGACTGACCTGCAGAACGGCCGCATCGACGCAGCGGTCAACGATGTCGTCGGCCTGCGGTACGCCTTCAGCCAGATGAAGGGGCTGGACGTCGCCGCCGAGATCGTCACCGGCGAGAAGTTCGCGATGATGATGCCTAAGGGTTCGGACAAGCTCGAGAAGGTCAACCAGATAATCTCGGATATGAAGACAGACGGAACGCTGGCCAAAATCTATGAAAAGTGGATGGGCGTACCGCCTGCGGCGGGCAGCTTCGCGGTCACGCCGATGCCGGTGCCGACCTCGGCCAACTGAGCCAAATCAAGCCTGACGGCTCGGACACGTCCATGACCTACGCCCACCTCGCTTCAGCGCGCGTCGATGTTCCCGCCAGCTATGCCTTCGGGCATCTGGCGGATGGGCGCCGGCTGGGGCGGTGGGCGCTCGGCTCCATGCATCTGGAGCCAACCGGCGAACCCGGCGTTTGGCGCGGCGTTTCGCTCTTCGACGGCTCGTCCACGGACGTCGAGATTCGCACCCATGCCGATCTCGGCCTGATTGACTTTCACCTCGGGCCGTCCGGCGCCCGCGTCCCGCGCGTGTCCATCCGGGTCTCGCCCGGAACCGACTGGGGTCTTCCCGAGGAAAGCTGCCTAGTCGCGATGACGACTTGGCGCGCCAATTGGATGGACGACGCCCGCTGGCAGCAGACACAGAAAACGCACGAACTCGAGGCGCTGCTGTTCAAGGCCCAGATCGAAGCGGACTGGAAAAGGGGATGACCCCGGCCGAATGGCGCGCACGGTTCCGCGACGGCGATGTCAGACAGACCGCTGCCCTGTGCCCCGGCTACACTCAGGCCAACATGGCCTTCATACCGGATGCCTTCGCTGATGATTTCGAAGCCTTCCTGCGTGCCAACTCGGGCGCATGCCCGCTGTTGGCGAGAGGAGAAGCCGGTATTCCCGAACTTCCGGAACTGGGTGATTTCGATCTCAGAAGCGATCTGCCGCTCTACAGGCTTTTTGCGAACGGCGCGGCCGGCGAACGGGTCCCAGATATTCTTGACCATTGGCGCAACGATCTGGTCGCCTTCGCGATCGGCTGCTCGTTGACCTTCGAGGCCGATCTGGTGAGCGCCGGCGTGGCGCTGCGATGCTACGGGCCAGGCGTCAGCTGTTCGGCCTTCGATACAAACATCGCCAATGTGTCCTCAGGCCCTTTCGGTGGCTCCCTAGTCGTCTCCATGCGTGCTATCCAAGCCGATCAGGTCGAGCAGACCTTTGCCGTGACGCGGGCCCATCCCGATTCGCATGGCGCTCCCGTTCATGCCGGCGATCCCTGCGAGATCGGTGTCGATCTCAACAAGCCGATCGACGGACTTGGACTCCGCGACATCCGCGAAGGCGAAGTCCCCGTCTTCTGGGCCTGCGGCGTCACCATGGAGCGCGCCATCACGTCGGCCCGGCTGCCCTTCGCCATCACCCATGCGCCCGGGCATATGCTGATCACCGACCGTTTTGGAGGACTGGCCCGATGAATGCCGTCGACGTCTTCTTCAACATGGACATCATGGCGCGCGCATTCCCGATCCTTCTTCGGGGTCTGGGTATGACGCTCATGCTCGGCGCGACAGCCATCGTTTTCGGCAGCCTCCTTGGTGTCGGGATCGCTTTGATGCGGCTTTTCGCAGCAAAACCGCTCCGCTTGCTGGCCATCGCCTACACGGACCTGATGCGCTCGTTGCCGGTTCTGGTGGTGCTGATCCTGATCTACTATGCGCTGCCCTTCGCCGGTATCGTGCTGTCGTCCTTCGCCGCGGCGGCGATAGCCTTGTCGATGGTCTTGGGCGCCTACACCGCCGAAGTTGTCCGCGCGGGGATTCAGGCCGTGCCGAAGGGTCAGTTCGAGGCATCGGCCGCGCTCGGCCTCGGGTTCTGGCGCACGATGCAGAAGGTGATCCTGCCTCAGGCCGTACGTATCGTCATACCGCCCCACGCGTCGAACTGCGTGTCGATTGTCAAGGATACGTCGCTGGCCTCCGTGGTCGCGATGACCGACCTGCTGAAGCAGGCTACCGACGCGCAGGCGCTGTTCGCCAATCCCACACCCCTGATCGGCGCAGCGCTGATCTACGTGGCTATACTCTGGCCGCTCGTGCGGCTGACCGGCTGGCTGGAGCACCATTTCCAGCGTGCATACAAGCGTTGAGAGATCATGCAGGACGCATACTTCCTCTATCACTCCGTAGGCCAGTATCAGGGCAAGTCGGAGGACCTCGCCCGGAAAATGAGCGAGTTTGCCCAGGTCTGGGGCGCCTTCGACGACAGCCAATGGTCCTACCTTCTGTCGCAAAGGGCGAGCTTCATCGATCGTTGGCGCGCCATCCTCAACGCGCCCGAGGGCAGCGTGACGACGTCCGAGAACGTAACGCAGGCGGTCAACATGCTGATGACGGCGCTGCCCCCCGGTATGCTTGCCGGCAAGCGCGTGCTCGTCTCGGCGGATTGTTTCCCGTCCAACCATTTCCTTCTGGCGAAATTGCAGGAAAGGCTGGGATTCCGGCTACACACCGTGCCGATGCGGCAAGGCGCGTCTTGGACCGAGGACGAGGATTTCATCGCCGCATGGGATGAAGACGTTGCGGTCGCCCTGCTCACCTGGGTCTCCTCCACCACCTCCAACCGCATCGATCTTGCCGCTCTTGTTGAGCATGGTCGGCGCATGGGCAGCCTGGTCGGCGTCGACATCACCCAGGCGGCCGGCCTCATCCCCTTCGACGTGACGAATCCGGCGGTCGACTTCACCGTCTCCACAAGCCTGAAATGGATGTGCGGCACGCCCGGCGCCGGCATCCTGCACGTGACGCCAGACCTCATCATGAAATGCCAGCCGGAACTGCGCGGCTGGTTCAGCCAGCCGGATCCGTTCAGTTGGGCTCTCGACCGCTTTTCCTATGCGCCCGACGCGCGCCGTTTCGACAACGGAACTCCGGCCTGCATGGCCGCGATCGCCTCCCTGCCCGCCATGGAATGGCATGCGCGGCAGGACCATGTGGCGATCCTTGCCCAGAACAGGCGGCACACAGCCCGCATCATAGAGGCCGCGCTGGAACACGGATTGAACCTGGTGACGCCGGTTGCGGAAAGCCGCCGCGGCGGCTCGGTCATGATGAGACTTCCCGAAGGCCTTGAAGCAGCCACCGTCGTCGCTGCACTTCGGGAACAAGGTATCGCGACCGACGGCCGCGGCCGCATCCTGCGCGCATCACCGGGCGTGGTTACATCCGATGCAGGTGTCGAAGCCCTGGTGGAGGGTATGGTCCGTCACGCCAAGCATATTGGGCGAATCTCGCTCCGCCCGCAGCCCTAGGCCTCGACGAGCTTCAGCTTACTGTCAAAGACGGCAAGCACGCGCGACAGATCGTGGCCGCGCCGGAGGATGAGGCCCGTCGCCGAGGTTACGGACCAAATGCCCTGCTTTCGGGCGAGGGAGGGGTTCTTGGTGATGCTGTAGAGCGGCGTTTCGCTGGTGCGCCGGAAGACCGAGAAGACGGCTCTTTCAGGAAGGTGGTCGATGGCGTAGTCCCGCCATTCGTTTGCTGCGACCATACGCCCATAAAGCCGGAGAATCTGGTCGAGCTCTTTGCGATGGAAGGTGACCGGCATCCCAAGCCGCTCGCGTCGCGCCTCGTTCAGAGGGATCAATATTGAGGAATCGTCCCCACCCTCCGTCCCTATCGAGCGCTCCATCCCGTGACACCCTCATTGCAAATTCATGACAAATCGGAGCGTGACGTTTTCGGTGCGCAATTGCAAGCCCGGCGCGGCCCATCCGGGCAAGACCGCAACTTTAATCACACATCGGTAACAGCTTGAAACATTCTGTATCGATTGGTGATGTTGCGACACAATGCTGCCGTTTTTTATCCGCGCTGAAGCCACGATGTCCGACGACCTTGCGTGTGTTGCCTGAGACGGTTCGGTCCGGCACCGGCTCGTAAACCCCAAGCCCCCCGCCCACGGGTCTGCGTCGGATCGAACCAACCTCGGCCTTGGCAAAAGGTCGGGTGCGACGATCCCAAAATCCTGAATGACCGGTGCCAGAAGCAAGCTGGCGCCGGTCTTTCTTTTTTTACCACCACACTACGGAGAACCAGCCTCGGCCGAAATCACCGCAGCCCCCAGTATCGGGCCGGGCAGCCCTTCCTTATTGACTTTCTGCAGTAGAACGGCGCAACCACCCTGCTTGTTGACCTCGCTGCGGGGCAGTTCGAAACGCGCCGGCTTACCGTGCCACATCCCAGCAGTCTGCACGTCGGTGACCGGATTGACGTAAGTGATGATCTGCCCCTTGTTCTCGCCACGCTCGATCGTCACGGGCTGTCTTGGCGCAAAATGTACGAGGATCAGATGCGCGTCATCCTTGCCGTTGGGCGCTCCGGCGGTTTCGATGATGACACTCTCTCCGTTGCGAACGACATTGATAGGAATAGTCAGGCCTTGTCCCGTCCTTTCAAGCTCCGACAGCGCCGCCCCAACGGCTCCGCGCTTGCCGCCCTTGACGTGTACGCGGCCGTTGATGATGGCTTGCGGTGTATAGACCTCTCTTTTGCCGAAAGCCTTCCCGTAGAGTTTCTGCCGTTCCGTGCTGTCGGGCGTGGCGAGAGTGTCTTTCCAGCCAAGATAGTCCCAGTAGTCGACATGATAGCCGAGGGCCACGACGTCCCCAGTCTTGACGAGGCCGTTGAGAACGGCATCGGCCGGAGGACAGGAATTGCAGCCTTGGCTGGTGAAGAGTTCCACCACGCCGCGCGGCTTCAGGATATCGCTCGCGAAGGAAACGCCAGCGCTTAGCAGCGCCGCACATGCCGCGAGGCATAAAAACAGTCTTTTCTTCATGGCCGTCTGTACATGACGTTCCATCCCCACCGGTTCAACCGGCCTGTTTGCTTTGCGGGAATGCTTGCCAGACAGCCGGCACAAGAGGAAGTCACGTTGAGTTGAGATTTCAAGGAGAACGGCCTCCTGTCGGACAGGAGGCCGTTCTTTCAATCACTACGTTCTCAGCCTTGCTCAGGCAGCGAGGTCGCGCAGCACATATTGCAGGATGCCGCCGTTCTTGAAGTATTCGAGCTCGTCGACCGTATCGATCCGGCAGAGGATCGGGACGTTCTTCACCGTCCCGTCGGCATAGGTCACCTTCGCCGTCATCTTTTGGCGCGGCCGGATTTCTTCGAGGCCCTCGATAGTGACCGTCTCATCGCCCTTGAGGCCAAGCGTCGCCCAGGACGTCCCTTCCTCAAAGACGAACGGGACAATGCCCATGCCGACGAGGTTCGAACGATGGATGCGCTCGAAGGACTGCGCGATCACAGCACGGACCCCGAGGAGGTTGGTGCCTTTGGCCGCCCAGTCGCGCGACGAACCGTTGCCGTACTCGACACCCGCGAAGATGACCAGCGGAACGCCTTCCTTCCGGTACTCCATCGCCGCATCGTAGATCGACATCTCTTCCTTCGAAGGGTAGTGGATCGTGAAGCCACCCTCCTTGCCGTTTTCACCCAGCATGTGGTTGCGGATGCGAATGTTGGCGAAGGTGCCGCGCATCATTACCTCGTGATTGCCTCGCCGCGTGCCGTACTGGTTGAAGTCGGCAACGCCGACGCCATGATCGGTCAGGTACTTGCCCGCAGGCGACGCAGCCTTGATCGAGCCCGCCGGCGAGATGTGGTCGGTCGTGATCTTGTCGCCGAACAGTCCGAGGATACGGGCATTCTCGATGCGGCCGATCTCGCCGGGCTTTTGGCCCATCCCGACGAAATAGGGCGGGTTCTGCACGTAGGTCGAGTTGTCGTCCCATGTGTAGGTCTGGCCTTCCGGCGCCTGCACGGCCCGCCAGTTTTCATCACCCTTGAAGACGTCGGCATATTTGCGGGAGAAAAGTTCGCGGGTGACGTTCTCGGCGATGAATTCCTCGATCTCCTGGCTGGTCGGCCAGATATCCCGGAGGAACACCGGCTTGCCATCCTGGTCCTCGCCGATGGGCTCCGTGGTCAGATCCTTGGTCACCGTCCCGGCAAGCGCATGCGCCACCACTAGCGGCGGCGAGGCGAGATAGTTCGCCTGTACGTCGGGCGACACGCGACCCTCGAAGTTGCGGTTCCCGGACAGAACGGCGGCAGCGATCAGCCCCTTGTCATTGATGGTCTTGGAAATCGGCGCGGGCAGCGGGCCCGAATTGCCGATGCAGGTGGTGCAGCCGAAACCGACGAGATTGAAGCCGATCTGGTCGAGTTCCTTCTGCAGGCCCGACTTTTCGAGATATTCGGCGACGACCTGCGATCCCGGCGCAAGCGACGTCTTGACCCACGGCTTCTGCTTCAGGCCCCGACGGTTGGCATTGCGGGCCAGCAGGCCGGCGCCGATCAGCACCGACGGGTTGGATGTGTTGGTGCATGACGTGATCGCGGCGATCGCGACGTCTCCATGGCCGATGTCGAAGTTTTCGCCTTCGACCGCATAGCGCTTGGCCACATCGACGGTCTTCTTGTACTCGCCTTCCAGCGCCTTGGCGAAGCCAGAGGCGATATCCTCCAGCGCCACGCGGCCTTCGGGACGCTTGGGTCCAGCCATCGACGGCACGACAGTGGAAAGGTCGAGGTCGAGCGTGTCCGTAAAGACCGGGTCTGCGGAATCCTTGTCGCGCCACATGCCTTGCGCCTTGGAATAGGCCTCGACGAGTGCGATGCGGTTTTCGGCCCTGCCCGACATGGTCAGGTAACGGATCGTTTCCGAATCGACCGGGAAGAAGCCGCAGGTCGCGCCGTACTCCGGCGCCATGTTGCCGATGGTAGCGCGGTCGGCCAGCGTCATGTTGGAGAGACCGGGTCCGTAGAACTCGACGAACTTGCCGACAACACCCTTTTTGCGCAGCATCTGGGTCACGGTCAGCACGAGGTCGGTCGCGGTCACGCCTTCCTTGAGCTTGCCGGTCAGCCGGAAACCGATCACCTCGGGCAATAGCATCGAAACCGGCTGGCCGAGCATCGCGGCCTCGGCCTCGATACCACCGACGCCCCAGCCAAGCACGCCGAGGCCGTTGACCATCGTCGTATGCGAATCGGTGCCGACGCAGGTGTCGGGATAGGCGATGACGTCACCATCCTCGCCCGTCGCCGTCCACACCGTCTGCGCGAGATATTCGAGGTTGACCTGATGGCAGATGCCGGTGCCGGGCGGAACGACGCGGAAATTGCGGAACGCCTGCTGGCCCCACTTCAGGAAGTTGTAGCGTTCCTGGTTGCGCTGGTATTCAAGCTCCACGTTGCGAGCAAAAGCCAGCGGCGAGCCGAATTCGTCGACGATGACCGAGTGGTCGATGACGAGATCGACCGGAACCAGAGGGTTGATCTTCTGCGGGTCACCCCCGAGCGAGGCCATCGCGTCGCGCATGGCGGCAAGATCGACCACGGCGGGAACGCCGGTGAAGTCCTGCATCAGCACGCGTGCGGGGCGATAGGCGATCTCAACGCCGGCCTTGCCCTTGTCGGTCAGCCAGCCCGCAACCGCCTGGATCGATTCCTTGGTGACGGAACGGCCGTCCTCATTGCGCAGAAGGTTCTCGAGGAGGACCTTCATCGAGTAAGGCAACTGGCTGATGCCGGTCAGCCCGTTCTTCGCGGCTTCAATAAGGTCGTAATAAACATATTCCGCGCTTCCCACATTGAGCGTGCGGCGGCAATTGAAACTGTCTAGCGATTTGGACACGTGCGATCCCATCCTGGTCTGTTCGGCCTGAGGGGAACGGACTCCGATGGCATGCAATCACGCGCAAAGGTGCGGGTACGGCCATTTCCGCTGTCCGCTCCCGGCGCCCGAGCCGTTGGGAACGGCGCAAACGCTGGTCCGGCGCAATAGAGGTTGCCTTCCCCGACCGCTGGGGTTGGTATTCCCGATATAGAGAAATTCCTGGAATAGTTCTAGAGACGGAAACACCAATTTTGTTGCGCTGCAACCGGCGTAGCGCAAGGACCGCAAACACGGGGGAACGATGCGGCTGATCGCCGAAAATCTAGGCGGGGAACGCGGCGGCCGGATGGTTTTTTCCGGCATCGACCTGTCACTATCCGACGGAGGTGCCCTTCTGGTCACCGGCTCGAACGGCTCGGGCAAATCGACGCTGCTAAAGGTGATCGCCGGCCTCCTGCCTTCCGCCTCGGGAACGCTTCGGCTGGAGGACGGTGGCGAACAGTACCCGACAGTCGGTTCGGCCGCTCACTACCTCGGCCACCTGAACGCCATCAAGACTAGCCTGTCGGTGATCGAGAATCTGAATTTCTGGCGCGATTTCAACGGCGACGACGGCCTCGATCCGCTGGCCGCGCTGGAGTCGGTCGGCCTCGGTGCGATCGGGCGCCTGCAGTTCGGATATCTTTCGACGGGACAGCGCCGGCGCGCCTCCATCGCCAGGCTGCTGATCAGTCGCCGCCCGATCTGGCTGCTCGACGAGCCGACCGCTGGACTGGATGCAGCCTCTGAAAGGCAGTTCTCGACACTCATGCAGAGCCATCTGGCACGAGGCGGGCTCATTCTGGCGGCGACCCACCTGCCGCTCGGACTTGCCGGCTCGAAAGAGCTGCGGCTCGGGGAAGCTGTGGATGCCTGACCTTCACCACTCCTCGGCAAGCCGCAGGGCCATGCAATGCTAGCTCTGTACCTCCGCGAGCTTCGGGTCTCGACCCGCGCCGGTGGAGGCGCACTGACCGGCGTCCTGTTCTTTCTTGCGGTGGTCGCCACGATGCCCTTCGCGCTTGGCCCGGACCTCAACCTGCTGGCGCGTATCGGACCCGCCGTGCTCTGGATCGGCGCTCTGCTGGCATCGCTGCTCGGGCTCGATAGGCTGTTTCAGGCCGACCGCGAAGACGGTTCGCTCGACCTACTCGTCATGGCGGGCGAACGTCACATGCTGGCGCTGACCGTGCTGGTGAAGTGCCTGGCCCACTGGACGGCATGCATGCTGCCGCTGGTTGTCGCCTCACCAATACTCGGGCTGATCCTGAACATGCAGCCTGTGGCGATAGGCGCGACGACGCTCACGCTCCTTGTCGGCACGCCGGCGATCGCCTTCATAGGTGCTACGGGCGCGGCCGTCGCGGTCGGGCTGCCGCGCGGCGGCGTGCTGGTCTCGGTGCTGGTCCTGCCGCTTGCGATCCCGGTCATGATCTTCGGCGTCTCTGCAAGCTACGCAGCGATCAACGAACCGGACCCTTTCCTCCCGCCCTTTCTGATTTTAGCCGCTTTGACCCTGTTTCTTGCGGTCATCGGGCCGGCGGCCGCCGCGCTTGCACTGCGTCACGCGTCAGATTGACGCCGACAGCTCTGCTGCCCCGGACCCGGATTTGCTATATCCAGCAGGCGGAGGAAAGTGGAACGGATGACGACGCACGGACTCTACGTGATGGCCGCTTACGGCATTTCGACGCTGGCGCTCGCGGCGCTTGTCGTATGGGTGCTGCTCGACCACCGCGCCCGTCGTCGCGATCTGGCCGAACTCGAAGCTGCCGGCATGCGCCGCCGCTCCGACAGCAGGAGCATCGGCCCGTGAGCGTGGACACGGCTCCACCGAAGCCTCGGCGGCTCCTGCTGCTCGTGCCGCTTGTTCTTTTCCTGGGACTTGCTGCGCTCTTCCTGCTGCAACTCCTGTCGGGCCGTAACGCCGCAGAAATACCGTCCGCGCTGATCGGCCAGCCGGCGCCAGAAACCAACCTGCCTCCGCTGGAGGGGCTGAATCTGCCCGGGCTCGACAGCAAGACATTCGTCGGACGGGTGACGCTGGTCAACGTCTGGGCGTCCTGGTGCGCGCCCTGTCGGGAGGAACATCCGCTGCTCCTTGCGCTGGCGAATGACGGGCGTTTTTCTATTGCCGGGCTCAACTACAAGGACTCCGTGGAGAACGCGCGTCGCTTTCTCGGCGGACTCGGCAATCCCTATTCCGCAATCGGCGTCGATAAATCAGGCCGGACCGCAATCGACTGGGGCGTCTACGGCGTGCCCGAAACCTTCCTCGTCGGGAAAGACGGGCGGATACTCTACAAACACATCGGGCCGTTGAGCGAACAGGCGGTTACCGAAAGGCTGATGCCGGAAATAGAAAAGGCGCTTGCGGCCAACTAACCGCGAGCGCCCTTTGACAACGCGAAGCTACGCGTACCGAAAACCGATCAGCCGTAGATTTTCTTGTAGGCGTGGCGCAGCATTTCGCCGCGGTCGGCGCGGAGGTCGGCAAGATCGCGCGAGGTCAGGCTGGCAATCTCATTGGCGAGGCGGTTGAATTCGCGACGCTTTTCGATGCGGTTCTGAGCATAGGTGATGAGGTTGTTGATCATGGCGAGGCTCCTTTGCCGCACCCCAGTGGCGGCTGAATTGGTTAGTCCTCCCTTGTGCGATTAAAATAGGCACTGCCCTGTGCGATGCAACATTTGATGTTGCATCGCAGCAATGCAGGCCGTGCATGGCAAGTAAATGATTGCTTAAGCCATGGATCGACGCCGCTGCTGCCGGTGTTCCACCAGACGGCGAGCGGCGAGGACGGCTACCGTCACCATGATCAGGATCACCGAGATCGCGGCGATGGAAGGGTCGATGTTGTCGCGCAAGCCCATCCACATAAGGCGGGGGAGCGTGATGGCATTGACGCTGGTGATGAAGAGCGTCACGCCGATCTCTTCCCAGGACAGCACGAAGGACAGGAGTGCGGCCGCCACGATTCCGAACTTGATGTTTGGAATGATGATCTGCGTGGCCCGCTCCCACATACTGGCGCCAAGACCGCGCGCGGCAAGGTCGATGCGCCTGTCCACTTGGCTGAGTGCAACGAGGATGAGAACGGTGGCGAAGGGTACGGTCATGACCGAGTGCGCCATGGCGACGCCGAGCCAGGTGTCGTAGCCGAACCAAGGCACGACGCCTGAAATTGACGTGAGCAGGAAGTAGATCGTGATCGCCGACACCACCGGCGGCACAACCATCGGCAACAGCACGAAGCCTACGAGCAGAGCCGTGAAGCGGGGCTGGAACATCCAGACGCCGAGGCTGAAGCAGAGTGCAAGCAATGTCGAAAACACACTGCTTACGATGCCGATGCGGATGGACAGTAGTATGCCGTCGATCCAGCGAGGATCCTCCACCAGCGCCCGATAGTGCCTGAGCGAAAGCTCTCCCGATGGCATGGCAAGCATGCGCGACGGCGTGAACGAAACCGGGATGACGGCCAGAAGCGGCATTAGCAGGAAAAGCGCGACAAGCGTGGCGCAGATCAGTGTGACGGGGCCAGGACGGTAGGTCGGCATCGCTACACCATCTGCCTTGGCCGCACGTAGCGGAACAGCAGCGCCATGAGAGCGCCGACAAACAGGACCAGCACCACGCTGATGGCCGAGCCGAGGCCCCAGTCGGGGCTCTGGAAGATGCGCAGGTAGACCAGTTCGGCCACCATCACGCTGCGACCGCCGCCAAGGATCGCTGGAGTCACGAAGAAGCCCAGAGCGAATACGAAGACAATGAGCGCCGAACCAATGATGCCGGACATGGTCATAGGCACGAAGACCGACCAGAAGGTTCGCGTCCTGCTGGCGCCCATGCCGCGCGCAGCCAGAAGCACACGGTCATCGAGATTGCGCATGGCAGACGCCAGCGGGAACACTGCGAATGGAATAAGAAAATGTGTCATACCGATGATGACACCGAGTTCATTGCGCACAAGCGCCAGCGGCTCCGAGATGAAACCGATCGACTGCAGCCATGTGTTGATCAGGCCGCGGTTGGAGAGCAGGGCAACCCAGCCGAAGGCGCGCGTGAGTACCGAAATCCAGAAGGGCACGAGGATGCAGAACTCGGCCAGCATACGCTGTGTAGGCGTCCCCCGCACCCAGACGACCGTGATGGCATAGGCCGCCACGACCGACACGATGGTAACGATCAGGCAGAGCCGCAGAGTGCGGATGAACACCGACTGCACCAGCGGGTCGGTGAGCAATGCGCCATACTGCCCGAGCCCTGGCTCGGGCAGAGTGAAGCTCCATTTGACGACACCCAGGAAGGGCCACAGATAGGCCACCGCCAGGAACAGGAGTAGCGGCGCCATCGTCAGCGCCGCGCCTCTCCAGTTCGACAGGTGTCGCATCATCTCCGCTACGGATCAGGCAGAGATGATCTTGGTGTATTCGTCGAGCGCCGCACCGTAGTTTTGGGCGTACCACGGCATGTCGAGCGCGATCTGCTTGACCATGTTCGCCGGGTCGACCGGATTGATGCGCTTCCTGTCGTCAGGGATGAGCGCGTCGGCCGCCGGGTTTGCAGGCCCCTGGCCAAGCTTGTCGAACATAACGATCTGCTTGGCTGGATCCTGCGCGCTGGCAATGAACTGCATCGCCGCGTCCTTGCCGCCGGGATTGCCCTTCAGCACCGCGAGCGCGCCGGGCGAGATCAGGCCCTGATCCCAGATGAACTTGATCTTGCCGCCGGAATCCTGCTCGATCAGCGAAGCGCGGGTCGACCAGACGATTGCCATCGAGGCCTCACCGTCGAGCAGCACGCTCTGGCTTTCGGCGCCGCCGCCCCAATAGGTGACGACATTCTCCTTGAAGGCCGCGATCTTGTCATGCGCACGCTTGAGGTCGAGCGGATAGAGCTCGGCCGGCGCGACGCCGTCGGCAAGCAGTGCTGCCTCCCAGCTCGAGACGCCCCATTTGTAGAGCGAGCGCTTGCCGGGAAATTTCGCCACGTCGAAGAAGTCAGCCATGCCGGTCGGCGCGGTATCTCCGAACTTCTCGGAATCATAGGCGATCACATAGGAGAAGAAGTAGGTCGACGCGGCATAGTCCCATCCAAAGCCTGGGCGGAATTTCGACTTGTCGACGATGCTGTAGTCGATTGGCTCCAGCATGCCCTTCTCGCCAAGCGTGATCGCCGAGAACGGATCGACGTCGACCAGATCCCATGTCGGGCTGCCGCTCTTGAACTGGGCCTCGATAGCGCCTTCCGTCGGCCCGGAGCCGTCCATCTTGACGACGATGCCGGTCGCCTCCGTGAACGGCTTACCGTAGGCCGCATCGTAGGCGGTGATGGCATCGCCGCCCCAGTTGACCAAGACCAGTTCCTTGGCCTGCGCAAAGGCATCCGAGGCTCGCAGCAGCATCGGACCGCCGGCCAGCACCAGCGCCGACAACTGCACGAATTGCCTGCGCGAAATCTCGCCGCGCGCTGCGCGATGAACGAGGGAGTCCATCGCCTGTTTTCTTGTGTCGTTCGTCATGTCAGTTCCCCTTGTTGTTTGATGTGGATCGTTTGTGCGTCTTATCGTGCGAGAAGGATGCCCCTTTCCGCCGGCCATGTCAGCCAGATCGGGTCGCTGCTGCGAAGCGTGTTCGCGGCGATGTCATTGGGTACGGAAACACTGAGCTTCGTGCCCTGTTTTGTCAAAAGATCGAGTTTCGTCGCGGAGCCGAGATAGGTGGTGCCGACCGTCGTCGCAGTGATCCCGTTTTCGCCCGGGGAGGCCTCGTTCCTGATCGTCATGTATTCCGGCCGCACCGCCAGCAGCGCGTCACCGTGGATGTCCTGTGAACCGCGCAAGGTCACCGGCCCGTCCTCGCACAGCCCCGTCATGGAGCCATTGTCCTTCCGCACGCCGGTCAGTGGCAGCATGTTGATCTCGCCGAGGAACTCTGCGACGAAACGGCTCGCAGGGCGCTCGTAGACATCCTCCGGCGTGCCGACCTGCAGAAGTTCGCCGTGATTGAAGATGGCGATGCGAGAGGCCAAGGCGAGTGCCTCGCTTTGATCGTGCGTCACGAAGACGAAGGTCGTTCCCGTCTCCTCGTGGAGGCGCTTCATCTCCGCCTGCATCTGCCCGCGCAGACTCTTGTCCAGCGCAGAGAATGGTTCGTCCAGCAGCAGCACGCCCGGCTGGAACACGAGAGCACGCGCCAGCGCCACACGCTGTTGCTGTCCGCCCGAAAGCTGCGACGGCAACTTGTTTTCGTGCCCCTTCAGTCCAACGCGCTCCACCATTTCCGCAACCCGCGCCTTGATATCGGCCGCCGGAATCTTCCGCACCTTTAGCGGGAAGGCGATGTTGGCGGCGACAGTCATATGCGGGAACAGCGCATAGCCCTGGAACACCATTCCGGCGGAGCGCAATTCGGCCGGCCGGTTTGTTATGTCTTCGCCATCGCTGAACAATTGGCCGTCGCTTGGTGGCAGGAAGCCGGCAAGGATCATCAGGAAGGTGGTCTTGCCGGAACCGGAAGGGCCAAGAAGCGCGAGGAATTCACCGCGCCCGATGTCGAGCGTCAGGTCATGCAGGGCCCGGAACGTTCCGAAGCTCTTGCCAATTCCGATCGCCTTGATTTCCGCGGCCCGTCCAGGCTGATGCATCCGGCCATCCCTGACTGTCCCGACAAAATCGTAGGCAGGGTTTTAAGACACCGCAATCGAATAGTTTTCTCCCGACCGGCAAATTTCATTCACGCTTGGCGGCTCACGCGTAAGCCTTGCCCTTCGCTTCGGCGAGTTGGGCCTTCAGCCACGCAGCGAATGCCCTGGCGATCGGATGATCGGTTTTTGTCCATTCGGCGACAAGGAAATAGGATCGCGGCGACTTGATCGCGATTTCGAAGGGACGCACGAGGCGACCCTCGTCAAGCGCCTTGCGGCTGGTGAGTTCGTCGCCCATGGCAATGCCTTGTCCTGCGATCGCCGACGAGAACACCAGGTTCATGTCCGAGAAGATAATGCCGCGCTCGGGATCGGGATTTTCAACGCCCGTCGCCGCGAACCAACGCGACCAGTCTTCATGATCGCCCAAATGCAGGAGATTGGCACGCAGCACGTCCACCGGTCGCGAAAGTCCGCCGACCCTGTTGAGCAGCGTCGGGCTGCAAAGCGGGGTGAATTCAATGTCGCACAGGAGTTCCACGGAGTGGTTCGGCCAGTTGCCGAGGCCAAAGGCTATGAACACGTCGGCCTCTCCGTTGCTGACGTCGTCGAGCCGGCGCGGCGTGAGGATACGCAGGGCCACGTCCGGGTAAATGCTCTGGAAGGTGGCTATGTGGGTGCAAAGCCAAAGCGAGGCGAAGCCCGGCGTGCAGCTGATGCTGAGCGATCCGCCCATACCCTTGCCGGCCTGCTGCTCGGCGGCATCGCCAAGCACAGTCAACGCCTTGCGCACATCGAGCGCGTAGCGGCGACCGCGCGGCGTCAGCGTGACGCCCTTGCCGACGCGCTGTAGCAGATCGAAACCGAGGTCGCGTTCCAGCAGCCGCAACTGATGGCTGACGGCACTGCGGGTCAGGTTCAACTCATCCGCCGCGCGCCAGACACTGCCGTGGCGGGCGAAACTGTCCAGCGCCCGAAGCGCCTGCGTAGATGGGATTCGCAGCACCAACCTCCTTCAGGTGAATGGAATTTGCGTATCGACGGAAAACATATCACTTTTTGATTGGCCGGTTCACTGCTTTCCTGTCCGCGAAGGAAATCGGTGATGACGCCGGCACAGGAAACCGCACTCGCTTTTGTCGAACAGGCCAGGCCGGATCTGTCCGCCTGGACCCGCACGATCTTCGATTTCGGCGAGACGGCGTGGCGCGAATACCAGTCGGCCGCATGGTACGTCGAAACGCTAAAGCGTGAAGGCTTTTTCGTCGAGGTTGGCTCCGGCGGCATGCCGACCGCTTTCTGCGCGCACTGGACAAACAAGGGTGATGGGGGTGCCGGCCCCACGATCGGCATGTATGCGGAATATGACGCCGTGCCTGGCAATTGCCAGGACGCCACGACCGTCAGGCGTCCACGACCGGGGCTGAGCGAGCATGCAGGCGGCCACACAGACCCCCACTCCGGCCTAGGTATCTCCAGCCTTGGCGCATTGCTGGCAACCAAGACGGCGATGGAGCGTCACGGTCTCTCGGGTACGCTGCGGTTCACCGGCGAGCCTGCCGAAAAAGTACGTGGGTCGAAGCCTATCCACGCGGCCAAGGGCTATTATGACGGGCTGGACGGGATGATCTCCTTCCATCCTTTCTACATGCTGCCCCTCTGCAATACCGTTCGCTGGGATACGCACTGCGGCGCGGCCTATTCGATGATCTATCGCTTTGTCTGCGACCAGCCTGAGCTCTGGATGAAGACGGCGAGCGACGGTGCGCCGATCCCGCAGTCCCATTCCGCGCCGCGCGCGCCCGGCGCAAACGACGCGCTGATGACGATGTACATGGCCTCCAAGGCGTTGCGCGATTCCATGCTGCCGCATCAGGGCGGCTGGTCGATCAGCGAGGCGATCCTGACTGCAGGTCAGGCGACCGCCGACAATTTGCCGGCAGGTCTGGCCGAGATTCAGTACATGATCCGCGTCCCGACAGTAGCCATGGCCGAACAGGTTACGGCCGTTCTGGACAGCAACGCCGAAGCCGCGGCGCGCATGACCGGCTGCCGATTCGAACGCCACTGGGTATCGAAGTCGCGACCTGGTCTTGCCAATCACGCAATGGCGCGCATCGCCTGGGACGCACTGGAAACCGTCGGCGCGCCGCGATGGAGCGATGCCGGCAAGGCGGTGGCGCGTGAAATCCAGTCGAACTGTGGTGTCGAGCCGATGGCCGAGCCTTTGCTCGACGAATGCGAGCGGCTGATTCCACCGCAGGACGCGGAGGCGATCCTGCGCCGCGATCTGCCACCATCGCAGATCAACTCCACCTCCGACGACTATACCGACATGAGCTGGCATGCCCCGACGGCGCGCATCTACGTTGCCCGTCCCGCCCTGAAGGCGCCCAAGGGATTCACCTATCCCTCGTGGGCGATGAACGCGCTTGGCGGCATTGCCGAAACCATCGACCCGATGGTGGTCTGCGCAGCAAAGAATGTCGCGCTCACCGCGCTCAGGCTGATCGAGGATGCGCCGGCCCGCGAGGCGGCCCGCGCCGAATTCATCGAACGCACCGGTGGCGGCATCGGTGGCGAACGCTGGACCGCTCCGCTCTGTGACTACGAACCGCCTATTCATTTCCGCTGGCCGGAATATGTCACCACGCCGCGTGGCCGCGACTGGTGGATTCCGACCCCTGCCAATGCCTGAACCGAGGAGATCGCCATGACCCGCCACGAGACTATTACCGCCGAGCCCTTTTCGCTCCAGCGCCGCAACCCCGCAGGCGGCACCAAGCCGCTCGCCAACTGGGGTTTCCAGAACGAAACCGATCCGCTGACGGACGTGTTGCTCGGTTCGCCGGCGTTCTTGCGCCATCTCGCGACCAGCTCGCTGTCGCGCAAACATCTGCGGGAGAATCCCTGCAACATTCAGACCGCGCAGGCGCAACACAAGGATCTGGTCGCGGCCTATGAGAGTTTCGGCGTCAACATCCATTGGCATGAGCCGACGCCCGAACTGCCCATGCAAGTCTATTCGCGCGATTCTGCTGTCATGACGCCCTATGGCGCGGTCATCACAGCAATGGCCAACTGGTGGCGGCGCGGCGAGAACTATGCCGCAATCCGCACCTACGAGAAGCTCGGCATCCCGATCTACGACATGGTGACGGCCGGCACCTTCGAGGGTGGCGACTTCAACGTCATCGAGGATGGCGTCGTGCTGATCGGCTGCGGCGGCGCGCGCACCCAGGAAGAAGGGGCGCGTCAGGTCAAGGAATGGTTCGACAAGGAAGGCTGGGAGACGCGTCTGGCCTTCATCGACGAATACTACGTCCACATCGACCTGATGGTCGTGCCGATCGCACCGAAGCTGACAGCCGTCTGTCTCGCCTGCACCGAACCCGGCATCGTCGACTGGCTGAAGGGCAAGGGCCATGAGATCATCGACGTTCCTTTCCAGGACACGATGGCGCTGGGCTGCAACTTCATGTCGCTCGGGAAGGACCGGGTGATTGCGCCGACATCATCGAAGACGCTCGTCGGCCAGCTGAAGGCGCGAGGGTTCGAAGTGGCGGAAGTCGACACCGCCGAAATCTCGAAGACCGGCGGCGGCATCCACTGCATGGCGCAGGCGCTCAAGCGCGAGGCCGCCTAATCCCCTTGATCAATTTGCTGGCCCTGCCTCGCACAGGCAGGGCAGGCTACCATTTATCAGGCGACGCGACGAAGAACCGAAGGCTGGGCAACCTCGCCCGCGGCTAGGATCGTGTTACGCATCGCATCTAGGCTTAGCCCATCGAACACTGACAACATGGCGTTGACGATTTCACCGTCCAGCATGGTCCATCGTCCGCCTTCGTACTCCTGCACCATCACCTTGCCTCCGTCGAGGCGATAACTCGGATACTGTTTCACGACCCGGGCTCCCACGTTTACGAAACGCTCACGTCTACCAACGCTGCTGCCGACAACAGTGCGCTCCACGGAAGGCCAGCGATGTAACCTTGCGGCAACAGAGTTTGTCGAAACGGATCGGATCCAAACTTGTCCACAGATTATCGACAGTTGTCGCTATGGCTTTAAGGCTCGAGAGGCTTTCAGCGACCAGCGATCGCACGCAAACGAAGCTTGGCCTGCCCGCGCGCAATGACTACAGTTCGCCGGTGGCTCGATCGAGACGCAGCGGAGGAAAATTGAAAACCAAGAAACTGATCAATGACGGCGCCCGCGCCGTCGATGAAATGCTGGTCGGCGTGCTGGCGGCCCACGGGAAGCATCTATACGCGGTTGATGGCAGTCCCCGTTCGATCATCGCCAAGGACGGACCCCGTCCCGGCAAGGTCGGTCTGGTGATCGGCGGCGGTTCGGGACACGAGCCTACTTTCCTCGGCTTTGTCGGAAAGGGCCTCGCCGATGCCTGCGCGGTCGGTAACGTGTTCGCCTCTCCGCCACCCGACCCCATCATCGAATGCGCGAAGGCCGCAAGCGGCGGCGCGGGCGTTCTGTTCATGTACGGCAATTACGCCGGCGACGTCATGAACTTCGACATGGCCGCCGAGATGCTGTCGATGGACGACATCGAGGCGCGCACGGTTCTCACAACCGACGACGTCGCTTCCGCACCCCGCGACCAAAGGCAGAAGCGGCGCGGCGTAGCCGGTAACTTCTTCATCTTCAAGGCCGCCGGAGCCGCCTGCGACCTCATGCTCTCCTTCGATGAGTGCGAGCGGATCGCCCGCAAGGCCAACGACGCCACCTACACGATGGGCGTGGCGCTTGCGCCCTGTTCCCTGCCGCAGACCCTGCGTCCGAACTTCGACATCGGGGCCGACGAGATGGAGATCGGCATGGGCATCCACGGCGAGCCGGGCGTGCAGCGCGACAAGTTGCTGCCCGCCGATCAGGTCGTCGACGACATGCTCGACCGCATACTGGCGGAGATGTCGCCGTCGCGCGGCGACAAGGTCGCACTGCTCGTCAACTCGCTCGGCTCGACGCCGCTAATGGAACTCTACATCATGAACCGGCGCGTCTCACAGCGGCTGGCCGACATCGGTGTCGACATCCACGCTACATGGGTTGGCAACTATTGCACGTCGCTCGAAATGGCCGGCGCGTCGATCACGATGCACCATCTCGACGGCGAACTGCAGACGATGCTCGACCATCCTTGCGACTGCGCCATGTTCCGGGCGGGCTGAATCATGACCATCGACGAAACGACGCTGAAGTCGATGTTCTCCGACATCGCGACCGCCATCACCGCCGACCGCGACAGGCTTTGCGCCCTCGACGGCGTGATCGGCGACGCCGACCATGGCATCGCGATGGAACTCGGCTTCAATGCCGCGCGCGACGCGGTTGCGGCGCTTGGTCCCGAAGCGGACCCGACGGCCGTCCTGAACACGGCCGCTAAAGCCTTTCTCAACGCCGTCGGCGCTTCGTCCGGTCCGCTCTATGCGACGGCCTTCATGCGGGCCGGCGCGGTAGCCAAGGGAAAGGCCGTCCTTTCCGACGCCGATTTCGTCGAAGTCTTCCGGGCGATGGCGCAGGGCATTCGCGACAGGGGTAAGGCCGAGCCCGGCGAAAAGACGATGATTGACGCCTGGGTGCCTGCCGCTGAAGCTGCGGCGGCAGCCTCCGCCGGAGGCGCAAGCGCTGCGGAGGCTATCGATGCGGCCGCCAAAGCTGCGGATAAAGGCGCCGAAGCGACGAAAGCCATGGTCGCCGCCAAGGGACGCTCGGCTCGCCTCGGCGATCGCTCGATCGGGCATGTCGACCCCGGCGCAGCATCCGCCGTCACCGTGATCACCGCCATCGCCAAAAGCCTGAGCGCAGCTCAGGCCTGATTGATGACCTTGGCGGCGATCCGCATGATGTCGAGGTAACCCTCTACATCCCACGCCGCCCGCCCGATGAAGAGGCCATCTATGCCGGGCTCTACGATGAGTTCGGCAGCGTTGTCGCGATTGACGCTGCCGCCATAGAGGACCGGGCAGCGTGACTTCAGGATCGTACCAGTAAGGTCGGCGATCGAGCGATGCCGCTGACCTGCATAGGCGGCCGTGGCCGGAATGCCGTTGACCCCGATCGCCCAGACCGGCTCGTAGGCGAACAGGATCGAGCCCGCAGCCTGACCTCCATCCGCGAATTCGAGAGCGCCTCGCACCTGCTGCTCCAGTACCGCGTCAGCCCGCCCGGCATCGCGTTCTGCAAGCGTCTCGCCAACACAGACGAGCGGCACCAATCCGTGGCGCAGCGCGGCCGCAACCTTCAGGCCAACGGTCCGGTCAGTCTCTCCGAAATTCGAGCGCCGTTCGCTGTGCCCGAGTTCGACCAGATCGAGACCGCAATCCACCAGCATCGGCGCCGAGATTTCGCCGGTCCAGGCCCCGGCGTCCTCCCAATGCATGTTCTGCGCACCGACCTTGACGCGTGTACCGCCGAGTGCCGCCTTCACCTCTCGAACGCAGGTGAAGGGAGGAACGATAAACGGCTGGATCGCAGCATCGACTCCCGGCATCGCCGACGCCAGCGCTTCCGCGAATGCGAGCGCCTCGGCGCGCGTCTTGTTCATCTTCCAGCTGGTACCGACCCAGCGCGGTGGAGACTGTGTCAATTGGTCACTGCTTTCCGGTCTCAGGCCTTCCCGGTGTCAAGCCGGTTGATCGCGTCGACATTGCCCGCCGAAGGGCCTTCGGGATCGAACTCGGACGCGATCCAGGTATCGACAATGGCCTTCGCCAGTTCGGGACCGATGACGCGCGCGCCCATCGTGATGATTTGCGCATTGTTGGATTTCGCCGCACGCTCCGCGGAATAGGTATCGTGCGTCAGCGCAGCGCGGATGCCCGGCACCTTGTTGGCTGAGATACAGACGCCGATGCCCGTGCCGCAAAAAAGGATCGCGCGGTCGTTGCGCCCATCGAGTACTGTCTCCGCCACGACCTTCGATAGATCGGCATAGTAGCCGCTCTGGCTGAGGTCGTTGACCTCGATCCCCGCCTTGCCGGCCAAATGAGCCGCGATGACATCGAGCAACGGCTTGCCAGCGCTATCCGCGCCGATGGCGATTCTCATTCTATCCTCCTCGCGGTAACGATCCGTGATCTGCTGAACCCAGCCACAGCCTCTATTATGGCGGCAACATCCTGTCCATCCATCTGAAAGGACGCTGAGCGCGGGGCAATTGCCGGTCAGGCGGTGCACCGCTATAGCAGGGATAGCATGATCTCGATCGACGACATCGAAACGGCGCGGGAGCGGATTGCGTCCTACGTCAGGCGAACGCCCATCATGGAGGCCGCCCACGTACGCGACAAGCTGCCGGTCGCAGCCAGCGTGATGATGAAGCTCGAGCTCCATCAGGTCACGGGCTCGTTCAAGGCGCGCGGCGCCATGAACCGGTTGCTGGGTACACCCAGGAACGAGATCACGGCCGGGATCGTCACGGCATCGGGCGGCAACCACGGGCTCGCGGTGGCACGGACTGCCAAGGTCGCAGGCGTGCCGGCCGTTGTCTTTGTGCCGGAAACAGTCTCGCCGGCAAAAGTCCAAAAGATGCGCAGATGGGGTGCCGATGTCCGCATCGCAGGCGCGGAATGGAGTATCTCGAACGAAGCTGCGCATAATTATGCGCACTCCACCGGTGCCTCCTATTTCCATCCCTTCGCCGATCCGCTCGTCGTTGCCGGTCAGGGCACGCTCGGCCTCGAAATCCTCGACCAGACCTGGGATTTCGACACCATTGTCGTGGCGGTCGGTGGCGGTGGTCTTATCGCGGGTCTGTCGACCGCGATCAAGGCGCGACGTCCCGAGGCGCGGATCGTCGCCGTCGAACCGGTAGGATCGCCGACCCTGAAGGCCAGCCTCGATGCTGGCGAGGTCGTGACGCTTCCCGAGGTGACCAGCAGCGTCGTTACCCTATCCTGCCGGCGCACGGATGAACGCGTCTTCGAGATCGTGCGCCGCAACGTTGACGATGTCGTCCTGGTCACCGACGAGGCGATGCTCGACGCGGCGCGATGGCTCTGGTTCGAATTCGGTTTGGCCGCCGACCTGTCCGGCGCGGCGTCAATTGCCGCGTTGCTGAGCGGCCATCCGACTTTCGTGGGTTGCCGCAGGATTTGCGCCGTCGTGTGCGGTGCTGGCGCGGAAGGTACGGTGTAGCACCGCGCAAACTTGATCTTGGCCAAGGGCAGGCGGATAGAAACTTCTTTCAACGATCATACGTCAACGAAAGGAACGGCTCGCCCAGCGTCTCCGGCAACACGTCGATACCCAGCCCATTGCCGTCAGGAATTCCCATGCGGTTTCCGATAACCGGTGGCTCGTTCGATGCGGTGCGTATCGTCACCCATTGATGGAAGGCGATCGCATGCGAGCGGCGCTCCTCCGGCGTGGAGAGCGAGAGGTGAGCCATCGCCGCCGTATCGATTTCCGCGCCGCCGGTATCCTCCACGGTGATCATGAAGCCCATTTCGGCCGCGAGGTCGCGTAGCAGTCGGGTCTTCGAAACGCCGCCGATCCTGGAAATCTTCAGGGTCACGCCGTCTGCAAGTCCCATCCGGTGGATGGCGAGCAAATCCTCCAGCGTTTCGACAGACTCATCGAGCACCATCGGCTTGTTACACGCTTTGCGCACAGACATGTTCTCCTCCAGCGTCCTGCAAGGTTGCTCGAAGACGTAGTCGATATCGCGTGTCGCATCGACGAACTGGCGCGCCTTCAGCGGCATCCAACCGGCATTCGCATCGCAGAAGATCACAGTCCCTTTTGGTACAACGCCAGCGACAGCATGAAGGCTGTCAATGTCGCCATGGACATCGCCGCCGACCTTGACCTGGATGCGTCGGTAGCCTTCATCCATGATGCGACGGGCATGCGCAGCCATGGAGTCGGGCGTCCCGTGCGTGACGACCTTGTAGAGTTCCGCCGTGTCGCCTTCGCGTCCTCCGAGCATGGTGACCAGCGGCACGCCCGCTGCTCGAGCGGCCAGATCCCAACACGCCATGTCGATCGCCGATTTGATGTAGGGATGACCCGCAAATACCGTGTCCATCAGCCGGCTAATCTGCGCCAAAGCTCGCGGATCGCGTCCAAGCAGATACGGCGCGATCTCCGCCACTCCCGCTTCCGCCCCCGCCGCGAAGGCAGCCGAATAGAACGTGCCGAGCGGAGCCATCTCGCCCCATCCCGTGACACCTTCGTCGGACGTCAGCGCAACGATGACCGCGTCAAACGCGTCGGCCGTTCGGCCCTTCGACATCCTGTAGGGACCGTCGACGAATGGCTGGAGGATGCGATAGGCTTTTACTGAACGTATGATCACCGGTCCGGCCCTTTCCAAATGGCGTTCAGGCACCCGTCGCGTTCATGGAAACAGGTTTGGCGTCAGCGATCTTTAGGTTTGGCGACGCCGAAGGACTTCCTCGTAAAATTTCCTATTTGCGCGCGGCGCGGATAGCGCTCGAGGACAGGCTGGAACGCGGTCCATGGATGAAGGTCCAGGCCGGCGGCTTCATGCGGGCAAGCCGTGGTGCGGCAAACTCGTCGACGCGCGCATAGTCGAAGGTCTTGGCGACCATGGATGACAGGAAAGAAAGGGTAGCTCCGGGCCGGTCGATGACGGCGATCGGAAAGGTCAGCGCGATCTCGCGCCAGCGCTGCCAGCGGTGGAAGTCGCGCAGATTGTCCGCACCCATCACCCAGACGAAATCGACGCCGGGATTTCTTGCGCGCACCAGCGCCAGCGTGTCGGCGGTATAGCGCAGTTTATGCGCGGCCTCGAAGGCGGTGACCTTGATGCGCGGATTGCGGGTGATCTCTTCCGAAAGGCGCAGCCGCTCGCCGAGCGGCGCAAGCTCGCTGATCGACTTCAGCGGATTTCCAGGCGTGACGATCCACCAGAGCTGGTCGAGCGCCAGCCGCCTCAAAGCGATTTCGGCGACATGCACATGGCCGGCGTGCGGTGGATTGAACGAACCGCCGAACAGCCCGACCTGCATGCCCTTCTCGACATGCGGCATGCGCAGATACCGGGATGAATTTGCGGACGACACCGACACTAGGCGATCTGGAACGGCAGCGTCACGGACGCACCTGACCCGATCCGCGCACGCGGTACTTGAAGGAGGTGAGTTGCTCGACGCCTACCGGCCCTCGCGCATGCATCTTGCCCGTGGCGATGCCAATCTCTGCGCCCATGCCGAACTCGCCGCCGTCGGCGAACTGCGTCGAGGCATTGTGCAACAGGATGGCGGAATCGATTTCGTTGAAAAAGCGCTCCACCGCAGCCGCATCTTCAGCCACGATGCCCTCGGTGTGATGCGAAGACCAAGTCTCGATTTGCTCGATCGCCTCGCCGACGCCATCTACCAGCTTCACCGAAATGATCGCGTCCAGATATTCGGTGCGCCAGTCCTCTTCGGTCGCCGGCTTTGCCTTCGCGAATACGGCGCGCACTTCTTCCGTGCCCCGGATTTCGCAGCCGGCCTTGCCGAGCGCCTCAAGCACCGGGACGAGATGCGTCGCTGCGACTGCGCGGTCAACAAGCAGCGTCTCGGCGGAGCCGCAGATGCCAGTCCGCCGCATCTTGGCATTGACGGCGATCTTCACCGCCATGTCGAGATCGGCCGAACGGTCGATGTAGAGATGGCAGATGCCCTCCAGATGCGCGAAAACCGGCACGCGCGCTTCCGCCTGCACACGCGCCACGAGGCTCTTGCCCCCGCGCGGAATGATGACGTCGAGATTGCCGCCAAGACCGGCGAGCATCTCGCCGACGGCGGCACGATCCGTCACCGGCACGAGTTGGATGGCGTCCTCGGGCAGCCCGGCCGCTTTCAGCCCTTCCACGAGGCAGGCATGGATCGCAGCGGAAGAGTTGAGCGAGTCCGAACCGCCCCGCAGGATGACCGGATTGCCTGCCTTGAGACAGAGCGCACCGGCATCCGCAGTGACGTTTGGCCGGCTCTCATAAATGACGCCGATCACGCCGAGCGGCGTGCGCACGCGCTCGATCTGCAGGCCGTTCGGACGGTCCCACGCGGCGATGACCTCGCCGACGGGATCCTTGAGCTCTGCGATCTCGCGGATGCCCTGCGCCATTGCGACTACGCGCTTTGGATCGAGCTTCAGTCGGTCCATCATGGCCGGCGATAGTTTCGCTTCCTCGCCATTAGCGACGTCGATTGCGTTGGCCTCGATGATCGCGGCTTCGTTACGCAGGATGGCCTCCGCCATGGCGGCAAGCGCTGCGTTCTTGGCAGCGGTCGAGGCAATGGCGAGCGGTCGCGCGGCTGCCCGGGCGCGGCGGCCGATATCGGCCATCAACGCGGCGGTATCGGTTCCCGACTGTTCATGCGTCTTCAGCATGGCCTATCCTTTCACCCGTGCGGCTTCGTCCTCGGACACTTCGTGCGTGCCGCTTACCACGAGATCGTCTCGATGAACCATCGCCGAGCGCGCCTGGTGGCCGAGCACGGTCTCGATCTCGTCGGTCTTCAGCCCGGCGATCCTGATCGCATCCGCCGCGTCATAGGCCACAAGGCCGCGCGCAATCTCGCGCCCTTCTGGCGACAGGACCGCAACTGTATCGCCGCGCGAAAAATGTCCGCTGACAAGTTTCACGCCAGCCGGCAGCAGCGACTTGCCCGACATGAGCGCGCGCACCGCGCCGGCATCGACCGTTAGCCGCCCGGCCGGTTCGAGCTGGCCAGCAATCCACGTCTTGTAGCCTTTCACTGGCGCCCGGCTCGGCTTGAACAGGGTAAAGCGCTCTCCCCGTTCGATGGCCGACAGCGGATTCTGCCGCGCGCCCGACGTTATGATCATCGCAGTTCCCGCCGTAGTGGCGATCTTGCCGGCGTCCAGCTTCGTACGCATGCCGCCGCGCGAAAGCTCGGAAGCCGCCGCTCCCGCCATGGCCTCGATCTCGGGCGTGATACGTTCCACCATCGGCAGGAATTTCGCATCCGGGTCGATCTGCGGCGGCGCGGTGTAGAGCCCGTCGATATCGGACAGCAGCACCAGAAGATCGCCGCCCATCATGGTTGCGACGCGAGCAGCGAGGCGATCGTTGTCGCCATAGCGGATTTCGGTCGTCGCGACCGTGTCGTTCTCGTTGATGATCGGCACCGCCCTCATCTTGAGAAGAGTGCCGATGGTCGCGCGTGCGTTGAGGTAGCGGCGGCGCTCCTCCGTATCGCCCAGCGTAAGCAGGATCTGGCCGGACTTCAGGCCGGCGCGATTGAGTTCTTCTGACCATGCGCTGGCAAGCGCGATCTGGCCGACAGCGGCAGCCGCCTGGCTTTCCTCCAACTTCAGCGCGCGGCGGCCAAGGCCAAGAATGGTTCGTCCAAGCGCGATGGCGCCTGATGAGACTACCAGAACCTCCGTACCGGCCGCGTTGAGCGCGGCAACGTCATCTACCAGCGACGCCAGCCATTCGCGTTTCAGTCCAGTCGCCCGGTCGACCAGCAGTGCGGAGCCGATCTTGACGGTGATGCGCTTGTATTTGCGGAGCGCGTTCATTGCGTGACCTGCGTCCCTTCGGCTTCCCGCGCCGCCTCGATCTCGCTCATGAGCGCGCGCAACGCAGCCTGCACGCCTTCGCCGGTAGCGGCCGACAGCAGGATCGGCGTCCTCCCGGCAGCGCGCTTCAGCGAAGCCAGCTTTTTCTTGCGCTCGTCCGCGTCGAGGGTGTCGGCCTGCGACAGCGCGACGATCTGGGGCTTGTCGGTAATACCGTGCCCATAGGCTTCGAGCTCACGGCGCACCGTCTTGTAGGCCTTGCCAGGGCTTTCCTCGCGCGCGGAGACAAGATGCAGCAACACGCGCGTCCGCTCGACGTGACCGAGGAAACGATCACCGATACCCACGCCCTCATGCGCGCCCTCGATCAGACCGGGAATGTCGGCCAGCACGAATTCGCGCGCGTCGATGCGAGCAACGCCGAGGCCGGGATGGAGCGTCGTGAAGGGATAGTCTGCGATCTTCGGCTTGGCAGCCGTGACGGTGGCGAGGAAGGTCGACTTGCCGGCGTTGGGCAGTCCGACCAGTCCCGCGTCGGCAATCAGCTTCAGCCGCAGCCAGATCGTCAATTCCTCGCCCGGCAGACCGGGGTTGGCGCGGCGCGGGGCGCGATTGGTGGAGGACTTGAAATGCTGGTTGCCGAAGCCGCCATTGCCGCCGGCGGCGAGGCGATAGCGCTGGCCGACCACGGTCAGGTCGCACATCAGCGTCTCGTTGTCTTCCTCGTAGACCTGGGTGCCGACCGGCACCTTCAGCGTCACATCCGCGCCTTTGCCGCCCGTCATGTTGCGGCCCATGCCGTGCATGCCGGTCTTTGCCTTGAAGTGCTGCTGGTAGCGATAGTCGATCAGCGTGTTCAGCCCTTCGACCGCCTCGACCCAAACGTCGCCGCCGCGGCCACCATCGCCGCCATCGGGGCCGCCAAACTCGATGAATTTCTCGCGCCGGAACGACACCGAGCCGGCGCCACCGTCGCCGGAACGGATATAGACCTTTGCCTGGTCGAGGAATTTCATGCGCCCGACACCACCGTGGTTCTCACTTTTCGCGGCCCTGCTGTAACGCAAAGGATGGGCGGGCGCGAGGGGTCGCCTCGTGCCTTTGCCATGCGGCCCAATCCATCGACCAGCCGTCCATCATGCCCAGTTCCTTAGGCTCTCCCAGGTGCGACGGTCGAGACGATAGCGCTCGATCGGCACTTGGCCGGCCGCGAGCGAGTTCATCATCCCCTGTCCGGCATACTGGAAGCCGCATTTGTGGATGACGCGCCGTGACGCCGGGTTGATGACGCGTACCGACACGTTGAGCACGTGGATGCGGGTTTCGCGAAACGCCAGATCGACAAGCGCATGCGCCGCTTCGGTGGCGAAGCCACGCTTCCAGTATGGTTCGCCGACCCAGTAGCCAAGCTCCAGCCCGCGATCCTTCACGTTGAGCCCGGCGCACCCGATGAACGTGCCCGTTCCGGCGAGCGTCAGCGCATAGCTTACGCCGGGACGCTTGTGCCCGGCCATCGCGACGAAGCTGCGCGCTTCCGCTTCCCCGTAGGGATGCGGCATGCGGGCGAGCATCTGGGCAACGTGCAGATTGTCGGCAAGCCGGACCAGCGCGGGAATGTCCCCTTCCCGCGGCGCCCGCATGATCAGCCGCTTCGTCACCAGAACCGGCCGGTCTATGAACGGACTTTCGTCCTCGCTGTCATCCTTGTCGGCAATCATCGCAGTCCCTCCAGAGCGCAAAGAAAAAGGGGAGATGGCGACCCATCTCCCCTGATCCATTTTCTGGGCTCTGCCAGACACCGGTTCCCGAGATGGGGCGCCGGTGTTTTGGTGCGGAACCGGCTACTCCGCTGCTTCCTGCGTCGGGTTTACCGACACGTAGGTGCGGCCATTGGCTTTCTTGCGGAACGCGACGGCGCCGGCCTCGAGCGCAAACAGCGTATGATCCTTGCCCATGCCGACGTTGACGCCGGGATGCCAGGTCGTACCGCGCTGACGGATAATGATGTTGCCGGGAATGACGGCTTCGCCGCCGAACTTCTTCACGCCAAGGCGCTTGGATTCCGAATCGCGACCGTTGCGCGACGAACCGCCAGCTTTCTTGTGTGCCATGGGTCTATCTCCTTAAGTCGCTATTCTTACTCTGATTCCTTGGCGGCTGCAGCATCTTTATCGATCTGCGCGCGCGGTGGCTTGCCTGCAAGAAGTTCCTTGGCCTGCGCCACCCACTCCTCGCGCTCGATGCGGCCGCCGAGCGACAGCTCCTCGTCGAGCTTGGCGATCTCTGCCTTCTTCAGCTTGGAGATGGACGTCAGCGTGGCGTAGCCGGCTTCCGTAAGCTTTTCCTTGAGGACCGGGCCGACGCCGCTGATCAGCGAGATGTCGTCCACGATCTCGGCCTTCGCAGCCTTTGCCTTGGCGGGCTTCGCCTTAGGCGCGACGTCGGCGAGTGCTGCCGGCGCTGTCTCGGCGACCTTCTCCTTCTTGGCCGCCGCCTTCTTCGCAGGCTTGGCTCCGCCGAGCAGGATCTCGTCGATGCGCACCGTCGTCTCGTACTGGCGGTGGCCGCGGCGGCGCTTCGAATTCTGGCGACGACGCTTCTTGAATGCGATGACAGTGGCGGCGCGGCCCTGGGCCACGACTTCCGCCGTTACCGAAGCGCCGTCCACGAAGGGATCGCCGATGGTCACGGCATCACCCTCGCCGTGGGCGAGCACATAGCCGATTTCCACGATGTCGCCGACTTCGCCGGCGATCTTCTCGATCTTCAACACGTCATTGGCGACAACGCGATACTGCTTGCCGCCCGTTTTGATGACTGCGAACATTTTTTGCCTTTCACTGTTCGGTCGGCCTTTTTGGATGCTCGGAAGCGATCCGGCCGTCTTTTTGTCAGTCTGCGGGTTCATAAAACATCATCGGCGCGGGGAGGCCCCACGCCGGATGCGCGCTGTCCCTAGACGAAGCAGGCAGCCGAGTCAAGGCAAAGCGGGCATTTCCGGCCTGGCGACAACAAAGCACGCTCCAACGTAAAATGGCCTTGTAACCGGGAAGACGCGCCGTTATCTAGTGCCGCGCGCCGAATGGCCGACCACGCTGCGGAGAAGTGGCTGAGTGGTTGAAAGCACCGCACTCGAAATGCGGCATACTCGCAAGGGTATCGGGGGTTCGAATCCCTCCTTCTCCGCCAATCCTTCTAAACAAACATGTTAAAATATTGATACTTTTTCTTACTTAGCTTTTCGTCCCCATTTTCATTCCCACCTTCAAAGCTCCGCAGAGGCGCGCTTCAGGTTAACCATGGCGTGGGACCGAGAGCGGCCGTCAGCTTTGCGCCCCCATTTCCATCACGACCGACAGACTTGGCGTTACCTGAATGCAGACATTACACCGCGTTGAAAATGGCCGCTGCGCATATCGAAATCGGTCGAGTGATTAAGCACCGGATCTCGAATCCGCCCGGCCTTCAACCAAGGTGCTAGCCGGGTCGACGTTCGCTTAGCCGCGCAGCGCGCGCCTTCATTTTGGCGGGCAGAATGCGGCGTGCAGAGCTTCAACGACCTTCAGCACCTCAGGCCGCGTGACCCGATAGAAAATGGTGGTGCCCTCGCGACGCGCCTCGACCAAACCGTCGGCACGCAACCGCATGAGTTGCTGCGACATCGGTACTTGCTCGATGTCGAGTTCGTGGCGCAACTGGGCGACCGACTTTTCGTCGCTACCTAGAGCGCAGAGGACTAGCAGCCGCTTCTGATGTGCGAGGCTTCGGAGTAGCTCGGCTGCCATACCAGAGGCTGGGATCATTTCTTTTACATTCATTTTCTTGAATTTACAATCTTTGAATGTTAATTGCAAGGGAGATGAGCGACGGGCGGCACGTATTGAGCGAGATCAAGGCCGCGACGCCGAAAGAGCTTTTACTTGGAACTCTAGCGGAGGAAAACAGCATGTCGGACATCATCGTTCTGGGTGCCGGCCTCGGTGGTACCATCATGGCCTACGAGATGAAGCAGCGACTTAGCCGCGAAGACAGGCTGACGGTCGTCAATCTTGGGACGAGCTATTCCTTCGTCCCGTCGAACCCCTGGGTAGCGGTAGGCTGGAGGAAGCGCGAGGACATCACAGTCGACCTGTCCGCAGTGCTGGAAAGACGCGGCATCGCGCTTCGGCCTGAAGGTGCCCGGCGGGTGCTGCCCAAAGAGAACCGCATTGAGCTCAATGACGGTTCATTCCTGAACTACGACTATCTCATCATCGCCACC
This sequence comes from Mesorhizobium quangtriensis, assembly GCF_040081925.1. NCBI lineage: Bacteria > Pseudomonadati > Pseudomonadota > Alphaproteobacteria > Hyphomicrobiales > Phyllobacteriaceae > Mesorhizobium > Mesorhizobium quangtriensis. The sequence continues at coordinate 1,355,958 of NZ_JBEBMF010000002.1, read as the reverse complement.
GGACCGGATCTCGCCTTCGACGAGGTGCCCGGGCTAGGACCTGATGGCTTCACTCAGTCCATCTGCCATATCGAGCACGCCCTGTTGGCGCAGGCCGATTTCGACGCTTTGCTGAAGAAGCCCGGTCCGATCGTGGTCGGAGCCGTGCAGGGTGCCTCGTGCTATGGCCCCGCCTATGAGTTCGCTTTCATCCTCGACACCGCGCTGCGGCGCTCGAAGAAGCGTGACCGGGTGCCGATCACCTTCGTGACGCCCGAACCCTATATCGGCCATCTCGGCCTGGACGGGGTCGGCGACACCAAGGGGCTTCTCGAGAGCGCCATGCGTGAGCGCCACATCAAGTGGATCACAAATGCCCGCGTGACGAAGGTGGAGCAGGGCAGGATGTTTGCCGAGGAGGTCGCGGAAGACGGCTCTGTCAAGGCCAGCCATGAGTTGCCATTCGCCTATTCGATGATGTTGCCGGCGTTCCGTGGCGTACCCTCCGTGGCCGGGATCGAAGGGCTCACGAACCCTAGGGGGTTCATCGTCATCGACAAGTATCAGCGCAATCCGGCCTTTCAGAACATATTTGCGATCGGCGTGTGCGTGGCCATTCCCCCGGTCGGCAAGACGCCACTTCCGGTCGGCGTGCCTAAAACCGGCTTCATGATCGAATCGATGGTCACGGCCACGGCAAACAACATCGCTTCCCTACTCAAGGGCGAGCAGCCCGAGGCCGTGGCAAGCTGGAATGCCGTTTGCCTGGCGGATTTTGGCGATGAGGGCATCGCTTTCGTGGCCCAGCCTCAAATCCCGCCTCGTAACGTCAACTGGTCATCGCAAGGCAAATGGGTGCACGCCGCAAAGGTCGGCTTCGAGAAGTACTTCCTGCACAAGGTGCGCCAGGGCAAGGCGGAGACCTTCTACGAGAGCCTCGCCCTTGATGTGCTGGGCATCAAGAAACTCAAGGACATCCATATCGAGCCGGCCGAGTAGCCGGCTTGCCCACAACAAGGAGAAGTACAATGACGATCGATCGCGCGGTACTGATGTTTGCCGGTTCCATGGTCCTGATCTCGCTGGCGCTCGCACACTATGTGTCGCCTTACTGGCTGCTGCTCACTGCTTTCGTTGGCCTGAACCTGATACAGTCCTCCATCACCGGGTTTTGCCCCGCCGCCATCGTATTCAGGAAGCTCGGTTGCCAGACTGGCGTGGCGTTCAAGTAGAGGCGTCAGGCGGCTGGCCACTGCGATGGCCGGGCCGGCGCTCGCTTTGCCGGCCTGACCGTAATCTGGAGAACCCGTACATGCCGAAGCCAAGCTTGTTGATCTGCGCTGCCCTGCTCGCGGCAGTGCCTCTGCCGGCCACTGCGGCTGAGTTCGTCGTGACGCCCACGGTCGTTGCGGAAATGAAGGCCGTGTTCGGTCAGGTCGAGAGCCGAACCGTAGTTCCGGCCAGAGCGCGCATCGGCGGCACGATCCGCAGCATCCGGGTCAGCGAAGGCAGCGAAGTGAATGAAGGCGACGTTATCGCCACCGTCGTCGACGACAAGATTGCACTGGAAAGGCAGGCTGCCGACGCACAGTTGAAAGCGCTGCAGTCGCAGTTGCAAAATGCCCAGAAGGACTATGACCGGATCCAGAAGCTGCTGACACAGGGTATCGCCACCCAGAGCAGTCTCGACGCGCTGAGAACCCAACTCGACGTGATAACCAACCATGTCGTGGCCGCACAGGCCAGCAAGGCGGTGGTCGAGCAACGCGCGCGCGAGGGCGAAACCCTTGCGCCTGCCACCGGCCGCGTGCTCACGGTTCCCATGACGCCCGGTTCGGTGATCATGGCCGGCGAGGAAGTCGCCCGCATCGCGACAGGCCCCTACTATCTTCGGCTCTCACTCCCCGAGCGACACGCCTCGGAAATAAAGGAAGGCGATACGGTTCTTGTCGGCGAGCGCAGTCTTACAAGGTCGTTGTCGAGCGCGCCGTCGCAAGCCAGGCAGGGCACGATCGCCAAGGTCTACCCGGAGATCGACAATGGTCGCGTCATTGCCGATGTCGAGGTCGCGGACGTTGGCGACTACTTCGTCAACGAGCGCACGCTGGTGTCCATTCCCGTCGGCAAGCGTTCAGTGCTTCTCGTGCCGCCGCAGGCGGTCAAGACCCTGCACGGGGTCGACTATGTGCGCATCTCCGGCGCGCAGGGCGAAATTGATGTCGCGGTCATCCTCGGCGAGGCTATCGAGATCGGCGACGGCCCGCGCATCGAAATACTCAGCGGGCTCCGCGACGGCGACAAGGTCGTATTGCCATGAACCTCGGCATCGCCGGCAATCTGACACGCGCTTTTATCGGCTCGCCGCTGACGCCACTTTTTCTGCTGGCGTCGCTGGCGCTTGGCATGGTCGCCCTTTTGACGCTGCCGCGCGAGGAAGAGCCGCAGATCTCGGTGCCGATGGTCGACATCCACGTCGACGCCAACGGCCTGAAGGCGGAGGACGCCGTCAAGCTGGTGACGGAACCGCTGGAAACCATCATCAAGAGCATCGACGGCGTTGAACATGTCTATTCCCAGACGCAGGATGACGGCACGGTCGTCACCGCGCGCTTCGAGGTCGGAACAAGCGCCGACGCGGCGATCCTGCGGGTCCACGACAAGGTGCGCGCCAACCTGGACCGTATTCCTGTCGGCATTCCTGAACCGCTGATCGTCGGCCGCGGCATCGACGACGTGGCGATCGTCGTGTTGACGCTTTCGCCGACGCCGGAGGCGGCGGCGCGCTGGAGCGCGAACGACCTGACCAGGCTGACACGCGAACTCCAGGTTGAGCTGTCGAAACTGCCGGATATCGGGCTGACCTACATCGTCGGCGAGCAACCGGAGGAGATCAGGGTCGAGCCCGACCCCGAGCTTTTGTCGCTCTATGGCATCACGCTGCAGCAGCTGTCCGCCAAGGTCTCGGGCGCCAACAGTTCGTTCCGGATCGGCACGGTTCGCGAGGATGGCGAGCAGCGCACCGTACTCGCCGGGCAGACGCTCCAGGCCATGCCTGAGATCGGCAACCTGCTGCTGACCGCACGCGACGGACGCCCTGTTTATGTTCGCGATGTCGCCCGGATCGTGCTGGCTACGGAGCCAAACGAAAACCGCGTCACCGATGTGAGGAAGACCGATGCCGGGTTGACACGGGTTCCGGCGGTCTCGCTGGCGATCGCCAAGCGGCCCGGCACGAACGCTGTCGTCATCTCCGAGGAAATCCTGCATCGCGTCGAGCAGGTCCGGGGCCAGATTTTCCCGCAAGACGTCGAGATGACGGTCACGCGCAACTACGGCGAGACCGCCAACGAAAAGGCCAACGAACTTCTTTTCCATCTCGGGCTGGCGACGATATCGATCGTCTTCCTGGTTGCGATAGCCATCGGCTGGCGCGAGGCGCTCGTCGTCGCGGTGGTCATTCCGACGACGATCCTGCTCACGCTCTTCGCCTCGCGCGTCATGGGCTACACGCTGAACCGCGTCAGCCTGTTCGCGCTGATCTTCTCGATCGGCATCCTGGTAGACGACGCCATCGTGGTGATCGAGAACATTGCCCGCCACTGGGCCATGCGGGACGGACGCTCGCGCACGAACGCGGCGATCGACGCCGTCGCCGAGGTCGGGAATCCCACGATCGTGGCGACGCTGACGGTTATCGCAGCACTGCTGCCGATGCTTTTCGTGTCCGGAATGATGGGTCCGTACATGAGCCCGATCCCGGCCAATGCTTCGGCGGCAATGCTGTTTTCCTTCTTCGTTGCTGTGATGCTGACCCCCTGGCTGATGATGAAATTCGGCAAGGCTGATAGCGCCGCGCACGGGCATGATCACGCCGACGGAGGCCGCCTTGGCAGGGCCTATGTTGCCGTCGCCCGCCCGATACTCCAGTCGAGGAAAAGAGCATGGATTTTCCTCGCCGTGGTGGGCGTGGCGACCCTCGCGTCGCTCTCGCTGTTCTACACCAAGCATGTGACCGTCAAGCTGCTGCCGTTCGACAACAAGGCCGAGTTGCAGGTTGTCGTCGACCTTCCGGAGGGTTCATCGGTCGAGGCGACCGACCGCGCCCTGCAGGCAATCGTCGACCGTCTCCATGAGGTTCCCGAAATCGTCTTGTTCCAGACTTACGCGGGCACTGCCTCGCCCTTCAATTTCAACGGCCTCGTGCGTCACTACTACCTGCGCAATGCACCACAGCTTGGCGACGTCCAGCTCAATCTCCTGCCCAAGAGCGAGCGCGACCGCGCCAGCCATGCAATCGCGCTCGACATCCGCGAGCGCCTGAGCGGGATGGACCTTCCCCTTGGAACCTCGGTGAAGGTCGTCGAACCGCCGCCCGGCCCGCCGGTCATGGGTACGCTGCTCGCCGAGATATACGGCCCCGATCCGGAAACCCGGCGCGCCGTGGCGGACAAGGTACGCAAGTCCTTCGAGAGCGTCCCCTTCATTGTCGACGTGGACGATTCGTATGGGGCGCCGGCTCAGCGCGCGCGCGTCGCCATCGATCAGGACAATCTCGAATACTATCGTGTCGAACAATCCGACGTGTATGACACGCTGCGCGCCCTCTACGGCGGCGTGAAGGTCGGCTATTCGCACCGTGGTGGCGGTCGCCAGCCAATCTCGATCGTCGTCGCCCTGCCGAAGGGCGCAAAAGCGGTAAACGAGCGCGCATTGACCACGCCCGTCCCGGCGAACGCATTGCCGGGCGGGCGCGATGTCGTCGAACTCGGCGACGTGGTCGGCGTCTCGCGCGAAACCGCATCCTTTCCAATCTTCCGCCACAACGGTCGTGCAGCGGAAATGATCACGGGCGAGTTGGCAGGCGCCTACGAGGCGCCGGTCTACGGCATGATCGCCGTCGCGGCCGCCATCGACGGCGCTGACTGGGGCGATGTGCCAAAACCGGAAATCGCGCTGCATGGCCAGCCTGACGACGAGACGCACCCGACCCTGCTCTGGGATGGCGAGTGGGAAGTCACATGGGTGACTTTCCGCGACATGGGCGCCGCCTTCATGGTGGCTATCCTCGGGATATACATCCTGGTCGTTGCCCAGTTCCACTCCTTCAAGCTGCCGTTGGTCATCCTGACGCCCATCCCCCTGACCTTCATCGGCATCATGGTCGGCCACTGGCTGTTCAGCGCACCGTTTACCGCCACGTCCATGATCGGCTTCATCGCGCTCGCCGGCATCATCGTGCGCAATTCGATCCTGCTTGTGGATTTCATCAGGCACGCGCGGCGGCCGGACCAGCCACTAGTCGAAATACTTCTCGAGGCCGGCGCTATTCGCTTCAAGCCGATCATGCTTACTGCGATCGCGGCCATGATCGGCGCTGCGGTCATTCTGACCGACCCAATTTTCCAAGGCTTGGCGATTTCGCTACTTTTCGGTCTGATTTCGTCCACCGCACTCACCGTGCTTGTCATTCCCGCAATCTACGTGGTCTTACGAGACTGATTTGCTGAGGCCACAACTCAGTTCAGACGTGCAGCGAGAACACCGGCAGGCCAGAAGAAGCCGCCCTACCAGACCGCGACCGCACGCCACGGATCTTCAGAGAACGTACTCCGGTTCAAGACGACATGGGCGATCCGCGCCGCGACGATGCCGGCGACCAGACCCGGCATCGACCATCGGGCGACACCGTCACCGGCCTTGTGTGCTGCGATCGTCATCACGACAATGAAGGCGAGTATGCCGGCACGCTCGTCGGCCGCTCCGAGGCAGCACCGCGCGAACGCCTGGCATCGAGCGATGACGGCTTCTCGCAGACCACGATCGACGGCGAGACGTGGCGCGTCTACACAGTTCTCAATGCCGACCGCGGCGTTCAGGTGATGGTCGGCGACAACCTTCAGGTTCTCCGATCGCTCGTAAGCGACGTCATGACCGGCACGCTGCTGCCGATGACGCTCGTCCTCCCCATCGCCGGTCTCCTGATCTGGCTGTCGGTTCAGCGCGCCATTCGCCCGCTCGATCGCATGGCAGGACTTCTCCGCCAGCGACAAGCCGACGATCTGCGTCCGGTCGATCTGCCCGATGCGCCCGGTGAATTGCGGCCGCTCTCGATGCTATCAATGGCCTGTTCGGCCGCGTCGTCGGTACTCGGGAGCGGGAGAAGAGTTTCACGGCCTTCGCCGCCCACGAGTTGAAGACCCCGCTCACCGGCTTGAAGACACAGGCGCAGATCGCGCTGGCGTCGGATGATCCCGGGATCCGTCGCCACGCGCTCGAACAGGTCGCGGGTGGGGTCGACCGCTCGTTGCGGCTGGTCCGGCAACTGCTCGATCTGGCGGCGGCCGACGCGAATGAGGAGCGGGGGACCAATTTATCCGCCGATCGCGCGGCGATCATCCGCGATAGCTTGCAGTCCGTGGAGAGCCTTGTTGCGCGCCGTGCCGTCGTGATAGACGTGCAGGGCGCCCATGAAGGGATCGTCGCCTGCGACCGGGCACTCGCGACGACGGCACTTCGCAACATCGTCGAGAACGGCGTGCTGCACTCGCCGGCTGCCGGAACGGTGAGGATCGTCATGTCGTCATCCGGTCAGGAAATGCGCTTCGAGGTCATCGACGCGGAACCCGAAGCGAATCTCTCATAGCCGGAAAGAACCTCCAGGCCACAAGCGTCGCGGCCCGCCGAAGACATCTCACCACCTGGCGAAAGTGCGCCCAGCCAACGCGCCGGCAATTACAAGGATTGCAATCGCCAGCGGATACCACGTCGCGACGAACAGCGGCGAATCGTCAAAGCAATGCGCCGCATAGAATGTCGCCGCCAGGCCGCCCGAGACGAGGCCGGCGACCGCTCCGGCGAGCTCAGGACGGGTAGCAGCCCCGTGGCGCAGAGCGACCAGAAACGCGGCGAGCGGCCCGATGCCGATGAGCGGGATGAACGTCATGCAGAGCATCGCGTTACTGCCGATCCAGCGCTGACGAAGTTCATCGACGGGAACGACCATCATTTCCAAGCCGGCAGCGACGAGCAGCAACGCAGGCGCCAGGAGCAACATGGGCAGGACGGACGGCACCGACGCGCCCGGCCGGGCGAGCGACTTCAGCGCGAGAAAGGCGGTGCCGAGAAGCGTCAGCGTGACCACAAACTTGAAGAGAAAGCGCGGCGTCTCGGCTGCCGCAGCGATGTCGGGACGCGGGCCGATCGCGATGAAGAACACGGCGGCGGCGACAACAAAAGCTGCGCCCGCGGCGAGCGACCAGGCGCGCGCCATCGGCAGAGCGGGGCGAGCTGCGTCGGCTGAAAGTGTCCTGATGAGTTGTTCCGTGTCCATCAGCCCCGCCCAAACTTCTTCGCAATGACGGCAAGGCCGCGATGCAGGGCGACGCGCACCGCTCCTTCCGTCATGCCGAGCGCCTCGGCCGTCTCGCCGATGGAGCGGCCATCGACCGAGATCGAGGAAACCACGGCGCGCTGGCCGGGCGCCAGACTGTCGAGCACGCGGCCGATGTCGCGTTCGCTTGCAGCCTCCTCCGGCTCCGGCGCGGGTGGATCGAAGGCGTCGTCGAGGACAACCTCCATGCGCCTGCCTACTTTCCGAAACGCATCGATCATCTTGAAGCGCGCGATGGCGTAAAGCCACGGGCCGACCGGCAGGTCGCTCTGCCAGGTGTGGCGTTTCAGATGGATTGCCAGAAGCGTTTCCTGCACGACATCCTCGGGATCGATACTGCCCTGCGCCAAGCGCTTGCGCGCAAAGCCGCGGACAAGTGACGCAGCCCGGCGAAGAAACTCGGCATAGGCCTTTTCGTCACCCTGGAGTGCGGTCCTGAGCAGCCGCGCCAGTTCGGCTTCCTCGCCGCCATCCACGAGACATTCTCCTGTTCGCCGCGCAGGGCGGCCTTGTTACACCTGAGCCTTCGCGAGTGAAAGTCAATCACGAAACGGTGAGGCCGTAACGACGCGCTTTCCCAAAGCGAAGTCGATGGTGTCCGCCCGAAAGACGGACACCAGAAACCCTCCAGGAGGACTGTTACATGAACCGCAACACCATCGCTCTGGCGCTAGCCGGATCCCTTTCGGCCGCCCTGTCGACAGCCGCGTTCGCGGCGCCAATGACCGCGGAACAGATGAGCGGCAAGGAGAAATGCTACGGCATCGCGCTCGCCGGGGAAAACGACTGCGCCGCCGGCGCCGGCACAACCTGCGCCGGCACGTCGACCATGGACTATCAGGGCAATGCGTGGAAAGCCGTGCCTGCCGGTACCTGCACCACGATGGATGTGAACGGCCACATGGGCTCGCTCGAACCCAAGGCAATGTAAGCTTCCAGTCGGGGAGGCCAGCGCCACCGGCCTCCCCTTCCATCGACAAACCAACAGGTCTGCCATGACCCCTAAGATGACGAGCCAAACCGATCGCCTGCCACCACGAGCGGGGTTGGGCCTGAAACCCGAACACTACGCCGACATTCTCGACAGCCGTCCCGACGTCGGCTTTTTCGAGGTGCATGCGGAAAACTACATGGGCGACGGCGGCGCGCCGCATCGATATCTGGAAGCCATCACGGAGCGCTATCCGCTTTCATTGCATGGCGTAGGGCTTTCGATCGGCGCCGCCGGCCCCTTGGACAAGGCACATCTGGCGCGCCTGAAAAAGCTGATCGAGCGCTATCGTCCGCACAGCTTTTCCGAGCATCTCGCCTGGTCGACGCACGACGAGGGTTTCCTGAACGACTTGCTCCCGCTGCCCTATACGGACGAAACGCTGGAGCGCGTCGCCGCGCATGTCGACGAAGCGCAAGAGGTGCTCGGTTGCCGCATGCTGCTCGAAAATCCGTCGACCTACATCCTGTTCCAGGAAAGCACGATCGACGAGATCGACTTTCTCGCAGCAGTCGCCACACGCACCGGGTGCGGCCTGCTGCTCGACGTCAACAACGTCATGGTCTCGGCGGTGAACCACAAGCTCGATCCACTCGCCTACATCGATCGTTTCCCGGTCGACCTTGTCGGTGAAATCCATCTTGGCGGCTACGACGAAACTGTCGACGGCGTCGGCGACCGGCTGCTGATCGACGCGCATGGGAGCGCGGTGAAGAGCGACGTATTTCTCCTCTACGAACATACGCTTTCACGTTCAGGACCGGTTGCCACACTGGTCGAGTGGGACAATGACGTGCCTGATTTTGCAAATCTGTTTGCGGAAGGGCAGCGGGTCGATGCTGCGCTTACCGCCGAAACCGCACGGCGCAACCTGAGGCATCGGGCCGCCTGATGTTCGAGGCAACGCAGGCGGCCTTCGCCAGAGCCCTTCTCGACCCGCGCGCCGCGCTACCCGACGGCGTGACAACTGCGCGCGGCGCAGGCGATCCCGCCAGGTTCGCGGTCTATCGCAACAACGTCTTCGTCAGCCTGACGGGGGGTCTAGCTAAGCGCTTTCCCATTGTCCGGCGATTGGTGGACGAGGAATTTTTCGCAGGCATGGCGAGGGTCTATGCGGGTCTGAACAAGCCTAGTTCGCCGCTGATGTTTCGTTACGGTGATGGCTTTGCCGATTTCATCGCAGGCTTCGGGCCGGCGGATGGACTGCCCTACCTTGCTGACGTCGCGCGCATCGAGGCGGCCTGGACGGTTGCCTACCACGCCAGCGATGACAGCCCGCTTGGTATCGATGAGTTGGCGGCGCTTGCACCTGAACTGCTCAGCGACGCAAAGCTTGCGATACATCCCGCGGCAACAATCATTCGTTCGCGCTTTCCGGCCGGTTCGATCTGGGAGGCGCATCAGGGCAATGTCGTTGCCCCAATGCGTTCGACCAACGCCGAGACGGTTTTGGTCGTGCGCCCGAGACAGGAAGTCTGCGTACGCATCCTGCCTGAACACGATGCGACCTTCGCAGAGGCTCTGTTCTCCGGGGAGACGCTGGGCCGCGCCGCCGGGCGGGCCTATCAACCGGATTTTGATTTCGGCGCCGCGCTTGTCGGGCTTGTCTCCCTCGGCGCGTTCGCTGGCATTGCCCAAGAGGAGGAGGCAACGTGAAAGCGGACATTGTTCCCACGGCACAGGAAGCTCAACCGTCGTTGCTGGGGCGCGCCGAGTGCCTTATCGCGTCGATTCCGCATTGGCTGCCGCTGATGACGCTACGCGTCGCGCTGGCGGTGCCGTTCTACAAATCGGGCCTGACCAAGTGGGACGGCTTTTTGCAGCTTTCGGGCGGAGCTGAATTCCTGTTCACCTCGGAATTCCGGCTTCATATCCTCGGCCAGCAATATCCCTACCCGTTCCCGCTGGCAGCGGCCTATGGCGCAGGGATTGCCGAAATCCTGCTGCCAATCCTTCTGCTACTTGGGCTATTCACTCGTTTCGCAGCAATCGGCATCCTCGCCATGACGGCGGTGATCCAGATTACAGTGCCCGAAGGATGGGCGAATTTCCATTTGCCCTGGGCCGCTATGGCCCTCGCGCTGGCAAGCTTCGGCGGCGGCAAGTTCTCGCTCGACTTTCGACTGAGAAGAACCAAGTGCATGGATAGGTGATGGCTGCGCTCCCCCAGTGATGGGACTGATGGAACTTGCCGCCTGCCGGAGAGCTCGTCTGTCGAGCCCGACAACGCCAAGGATCGGCGTTGAAATCATGGTAGCCATCCCGCAACTGCGGCGATGACGAACACGACGGCCCCAGCGGCTACGGCGAACTCGATGGCACGGGTCATCGTGGAACCACCAGACTAGGTTCGCGATTATTCCCCGCGGCTATGTCTACCCGAGCCCCTTCATGACCCCAACGACCATTTCGATTCTCGCTGGAATCCTCGCCGGCGTCTGCCTTGGCTTGCTGTTCGGCTTGTTGCTGCCAGGTCTTGCCGTTGGCGCGACCGCAGGTGTCCTCGCTGCAGGTGTGATCGACGACGTCGCTGATCGGAGGGCCAGCCCATAGCCCATTCCCCTCGTCCGCGGAGGAGTGCTTATACCTTCTGAAGGAAGGCGTGCGTCTCTACAGAGCCGGCGGTTTCGTGTTTCTGGATCATCTGTCACCGCCTACGCCGCAACCGGAAGCGACTTCACGTAGCACTTCAAGATCCTCGACGAGGATCAACGTGCTGCGCCCGTTCTTGCGAGGGGTGAGCTTCTTCTCGGAGAAGAGCTTTTAGCTGTAGGTCCGCGAGATGCCGGTCATTTCGACCTCCTCCGGAATCGAGACTGCGAGCTTGGGCTTCTTGCCCCCAAGCCTGGCGGTGAGATATAGCCGGCAGTCTAGCGTCAAGTTCCATCAAAGGCGGGTCGCCAGATGATTTTCTTGCAGAACCGTCTGCTTCGCACGAACAAGGCAGAACCGGCTGCAAGCCGTTGCCTTAGTGATCTGAGCCAAGCAGTTCGTTAATGCAATCGGCTTTGGACCGCCTGCCGTTTCGATGGAACCTCTGGGCCTCGGCGCGGCTACTCCCGCTGGTCGCCAAGCGCGGCTCCTTGGGAAAGCTCCTTGAACTCGCCACGCCGGACGACAGCCAGACGGCGGACTATTCCGGAATGTCCCATCAGGAAATCCTCGGCGCGGTGAAGGCCGTAACGCGCCGTCCCTGGCGAATGCGCGGCCGCCGGTGTCTGCGCGAGGGGCTGCTCGGATACCGCTTTCTCGCCATGGCAGGATACCGACCTATTCTGCATTTCGGGGTCATACCATCGACGATGGCAACGGATCGGCCACGCGCGCATTGCTGGATCAGTCTGGACGGCGAAGTCGTGCTCAATCCCGCGACCGAGCCGATGCTCGAACTCTTCAGCTACGAAGGATCGGTCCCGGCAAAAATGCCGGGGATGCCCGATTTCGGGTGATTCAGCGTTGGATGCTACGACAGGCCCGTGGCTTTGCAAATTGTCACTGAAGTCAGCGCGGGGGCAGGAGCGAGGTCGATCGAGATCGCGAGCGGGTTTTCTGCCGATGGCGCGCTTGAAACCGCAGAGCATGTTCTACAGCAGCATCTCGGGCTGCAGCTGCCGCAGTTTTCTCTGGCATGGGCCGAGGGGAAGAACATCTCCGCCATTTCACATTTCACCACAAACACCAAACCGTGTCGCATCCCCGCCGAAACGTCGGGCCGAAATGCATTGCGGAGCATATTGATATGTGCTTATTATGCGACTGTTCAACAAGCAGAGTTCGACCGCTGGCATGGGCTGCGATCCAAGATATGAGGTGTTGTTCGAGCCGATTAGGATAGGTCCTGTCACCGCTCCGAACCGCTTCTATCAGGTGCCGCACGCGAGCGGCATGACGAACGCGCTGCCGCGAGTCCGCGCTGCCTTCCGGGAAGCCAAAGCCGAGGGTGGTTGGGGGGTCATCTGCACCGGCGCCTGTTCTGTAGATCCCAGTTCCGACGATACGCCGCTGCCCTTCGCGACGATGTGGGACGGCAACGACATTCGCGCCCACGCGCTGATGACTGAAGCAGTCCATCGACACGGTTCACTTGCCGGCGTGGAATTGTGGCACGGCGGTGCGTCTGTGATGAACAGGACAAGCCGTTTGCCGCCGCTGTCGCCGTCGGGCATTCCGTGGATGGCGACCCATGTCGGCTTCATGGGCAATTTGCGTCCGAAAACGATGGACAAGGCCGACATCCGCGCCGCGCTTGAATGGCAAGCCGAAGGCGCACGCAAGGCGCGCACGGCAGGTTTTGACGTCGTCTATGTCTATGCCGGCATGGGCTATCTCGGCTACGAGTTTTTGCTGCCGGAATACAATCAGCGCACCGACGAATATGGCGGCTCGATTGAGAACCGCGTTCGCTTCGTGCGCGAACTGATCGACGTAACAAAGGATGCCGTCGGCAAGGATTGCGGTGTTGCGTTGCGCGTCAGCCTTGAGGAACTACGCGGCCGGCCGGGACGCAACCAACCGTCCGAGGCGCACGAGTTGGTCGAGCTTCTGGCAGACCTGCCCGATCTCTTCGACGTCAAGATGGATTCCAGCCCGACCGATTGTTCAGCGTCCCGCTTCACCGGTGAGGGCAGCCATGAACCGATCATCGATTTCGTCAAGACCCTGACGAAGAAACCTGTCGTCGGCGTCGGTCGCTTCACTTCGCCGGACACGATGGTCTCGCAGATCAGGCGTGGCGTTCTCGATTTCATTGGCGGCGCCCGGCCTTCGATCGCAGACCCCTTTTTGCCGGCAAAGATTCGCGAGGGACGTGAGGCGGAAATCCGTGAATGCATCGGATGTAACATCTGCATCTCCAGTTGGCACGACGGCGTGCCTGTTCGCTGCACACAGAACCCGACCGCAGGGGAGGAATGGCGTCGCGGCTGGCATCCCGAACGGGTGCAGCGCACATCGCATCCCGAACGGGTGTTGATCGTGGGTGGCGGGCCAGCCGGACTAGAATGCGCGCTGACGCTCGGCCGCGGTGGCCATGAGGTGACGCTGGCCGACAGTAGCTCTTCATTCGGTGGCCGGCTGACCTTCGAGAAGACGCTGCCTGGGCTGGCGGCATGGAATCGGGTCGTCGACTATCGCCTTGGCCGGCTGGACGAAATGTCGAACGTGTCGCTCTATCTGGGAAGTGCCCTCGGCGTAGACGAGATTATCGAACTGGCCCCTCAGCGCGTGGTGGTGGCAACCGGCGCGCGCTGGACCAACATGCTCTATAAGTCGATGGAAATTCCTGTCGGCACGCTCGATGATCCACAGGTCTTTACGCCGGACGATATTGCATCGGGCCGGCTGCCGGATGGTCCGACGATCGTCTTTGACTTTGACAATTATTACATGGGCGGCGTGCTGAGCGAGTATCTCGCGCGCTCGGGGAATTCCGTCAGCTACGTGACGCCGGCCGGCCAGGCATCCGCCTGGACGATCATGACCAACGAACTGCCGCTCGTGCATCGCGCCCTGGCTGAAAGGCGGGTTCCGGTCACGACGCTGCATCTGCTGAAGTCGTTCGACGGTGAGACGGCGACCTTGGCCCATGTTTTCACCGGCGAGGAAATGCGTGTCGCATGCCGTTCTGTCGTGATCGTCGGCCTGCGCAAGCCGAGAAACGAACTCTATGACAGCCTGTCAGCGCGTGCGGATGAACTTGCGGCATCCGGTATCCTGAGCGTCGATCGGATCGGCGATGCGTTGGCCCCCGGCGCGATCGCACACGCTGTGCACAGCGGCCACAAGCTTGCGCGGGAACTTGGCCTGGTCCTGCCGTCGCGGCCGTATCGCCGCGATATGCCAATCGTCGATCTCGAGGATTTTGATCTGCGCGCGGCGGCGGAGTAGGAGGCGGCATGGATCGCAGCACGGCACGTCGCAGGCCCGGCCGCGCTCCGCGCGAAGTCGGTGGCATCCAGCAGCGGCCATGGAAGCAGCTGGTCCGTTCCTATTCGCCCATTGAACCGCTTTCCGCCGATCGAGTGCATGCGATCCACGAGACCGCGCTGACGATCCTCGAGGAAATCGGCATGCGCGTTCTGCAGCCGAAGGCGCGGCAGCTCTACAAATCCGCAGGCGCCGATGTCGACGAAAGCGAGATGCGCGTGCGTTTCGACCGGGCGATGGTCATGGAGCGCATCGCGACTGCGCCGGCCTCGTTCGAGTTGCGCGCGCGAAATCCGCAGAAGAACGTCAAGGTGGGCGGCCCGAATTGCATCCTGTCTTCGGTCGGTGGACCGGCCTACGTCATGGATAACGATCGCGGGCGGCGTCCCGGCACCTATGCCGAGATGTGCGACTATCTCAGGCTGATTCAGTCCTTCAACGTACTGCATCAGGAGGGTGGCGGGCCGTTCGAGCCGCTCGACCTGCACCAGAATACGCGGCATCTCGATCTCTACTATGCGGAGATCACGCTGCTCGACAAAAACTGGCAACCGCAGACACTCGGCACCGGCCGCGCGATCGACGCGCTGGAGATGGTGGCGATCTCACTCGGCACCACGCGCGAAAACCTTGCCCGCGAAATGCCTGTCTTCACCGGCATCATCAACACCAACTCGCCGCTGCAGCTTGACGAGCCGATGGCCGAGGGCCTGATCGCGATGGCGCAGCATGGTCAGGTCAATGTCATCACGCCGTTCACGCTTGCCGGCGCCATGAGCCCGGTGACGCTGGCGGGCGCCCTGGCGCAGCAGCATGCCGAGGCGATGGCCGGCATCGTGCTCACGCAGATCGTGCGCCCGGCTGTCCCTGTCATGTATGGCGGCTTCACCTCCAACGTCGACATGCGCACCGGTGCTCCGGCCTTCGGCACGCCGGAATACACTCAGGCAGCCCAGATCACCGGCCAGCTTAGCCGGCTTATCGGTGTGCCGTTCCGCTCGTCGAACGTCACCGCTGCTAATGCCGTCGATGCCCAGGCTGCCTATGAGAGCGCCATGTCCCTTTGGGGCTGCATGATGGGCGGCGCCCATCTCGTGATGCATGCTGCCGGCTGGCTCGGCGGCGGGCTGACCGCCTCCTTCGAAAAGCTGGTCATCGATTGCGAGATGCTTCAGATGATGACGGCCTACTTCGAACCGCCGGTGGTCGACACCGACACGCTGGCGCTCGATGCCGTTCGCGAAGTCGGGCCCGCCGGGCACTTCTTCGGGACGGCGCACACCATGCAGCGCTACGAGCGCGCGTTCTATTCTCCCATCGTGTCCAACTGGGACAATTACGACACCTGGATGGAACGCGGGCAGATCACAGCGCGTGAACGCGCCAACACGATCTGGAAGCGGATGCTGTCCGACTACGAGCAGCCGCCGATCGATCCGGGGATCGACGATGCGCTGAAGGACTATGTGGAGCGCCGCAAGCGCGAAGGCGGCTCGCCGCTGAACTGAGCGCTTCATCATTGTCAGGTAAAATCGGGAAACGTTGAATGGCTGTATTCGAGGGATTATCCGCTGCGCTTCACTATGAGCAGACTGGCAGTGGACCCGATGTCGTGTGGGTCGCAGGCGGCGGCTCGACCGGACAGGACTGGCAAAAGTTCCAGACGCCGCATTTCGACCGGAACTTTAGAAGCACCGTCTTCGACAATCGCGGAATCGGGAGTACGACCTGCAACACGCCGCAGCCGTGGACGATGGCGGATTTCGCATCGGATCTCGCGGAACTGATAGAGGGCGTATGCGGAGGTCCCGTTGCCTTGATCGGTTCGTCACTCGGCTCGGCAATCGTGCAGGAGCTCGCCATCAGCCGACCTGACCTTGTCCGCTGCGCCATCGTCATGGGAACGGGTGCATGGAGCACGGGCTGGGGCTGGGACTATCAGGAAGCGGAGATCGAATTCCGCAAGCGCGGCGGCGTCCTCGATGGAATGATGGGCGTGACGCATTATGCGAGCATGCTTTATCCGGCCCGTGCGCTGGGCGATCGCGAGCTATGGCCCAAGCTCCGAGAACTCCTACTCGAATGGATGGAAAGCGGCGAAAACGAAGCGTCGCTCGTCCCCCAATGGGACGCCTCGCTGCGTTACGACCAGCGCGACAGGCTTCCGTCCGTTCGGTGTCCCGTGCATGTGGTAGCGTTCGACGAGGATGTGCAGGCGCCGCCGCAGGATGGCGAGGAACTCGCCGGCATGATCCCGAATGCCGGGTTCCATCTCCTGAAGGGCATGGGGCACGGCTCGTGGTATGGCCATGCACACGACGAGATCAATGCCTATCTTGAAGCCATCCTGCGACGCTATCTCTGATGGGGAGTGTTGGCCATGCCGGGCATCGCAGATTCCGATCCGGGCATCCGCGACGACTTCGTCGATCCGCGCAGGCCTCCCGCCGGTGAGTTCGGCTTCGGACTATCCGGACCGTTCAGCCTCGCGTTGACCGGCGACTGTATCCCGTCGCATCCGATCACGCCGTTCCCGGAAGGTGTTGCGGGTTTCGCCGAAGTCATGGACCTGCTTGGCAGTGCGGACGTCGCCTGCGGCAATCTCGAAACCAGCATCTTCGACATCGCCTCGTTCAAAGGCCATCCTTATTGCTGGGACGATGACGTGCCGCTTCTCGCCTCGCCCGCCACCGCGCGGGACCTCGCCGCGCTCGGCTTCGACATGTTGGCGAGAGCCAACAACCACGCGCTCGACTGGGGGCTGGAAGGAATGCGCGAGACATCGCGGCTGCTCGACGCTGCGGGAATTGCTCATGCCGGTGTGGGCGAAAATCTCGGGCTGGCGCGGCGGGCGACCTATGTGGAAATCCCGCAAGGCCGGATCGCCATGCTCTCCGTGGCGACGACTTTTCGCCCGACGACCGAGGCGCTCGATCCACACAACGCGACTCCGGGAAGGCCGGGGCTGAGCGCGATACGATTGCGCCAGATCGACGTCGTCACGCCGGATGAGTTGGTCCTTCTTCGGCAACTTGCGGCCAAGTCAGATGCCGGAAACACCGATGTCTTGAAGCTCTTTGGACGATCATTTGAAGCCGGACCTTCGCGTGGCTTTCGCCACGAGCCGGATGCCGGCGACATGGCTGCGTTCGTGAAGGAGGTACGCCACGCCAAGCAGAACGCCGATTTCGTCATCCTGATGGTGCATGCACATGAGTTCGCGCGCGATGGCTATCCGGAGCCGCCCTCTGCGGTACTCAAGAAAATCGCCCACGCTGCTATCGAGGCCGGCGCAGGAACTGTCTCGGTCAGCGGCCTGCATCACCTCGGCCCGGTTGATCTCTATCAGGGGCGGCCGATCTTCTATGGCCTCGGCAATTTCATCTGGGGCGACATCCAGGAATTCCTGCCGTCCGAAACCTGGAAGCAGAACGCAGACCTGTTGAAGGCGGCCTTCGCTTCGCCCGATCGCGCCACAGCCGCTGACCTCAACGCAGCGGTCAACGCCGGATATTTTGCACACCAGGAAATCTTCGAGACCATCCTGCCGATCATCAGGTTTGATGGCTCCTTCGTCGAAGCTGTGCTGCATCCGGTCGATCTCGGCTATGGCGATGCGCTGACGCGAAGCGGCATCCCGCGCCTGGCCGGACCGGAACAGGCCGCACGCATCCTGCGCCGTATCCGCGACGTGTCGGAAGAATTCGGATGCACGCACAGGATCGATATCGAGGACGACGTCGGCCTGCTGCGCGCGGAACCGTAGTCGTCAGCGTAGCGGGCCGACCTGTGCCTCGATAATCTCAAAGCCCGCCGCCTCGGCGGCTTCGGGCGTCAACACGGTTTCGTCCAGGCACCATTCCAGCCAGAGGCCGTCGACGAGCGCGATGAAGTTGCGCGCCAGCGTCGGCGCGTCGACGCTCCTGCCACGAGCCCCTGCTACCGCCGCGATATCTTCCGCGAGTTCTCCGCGATAGGCGTTGTAGAGCTCTCGGTGCGCGGCCTTGAGATGTGGATTTGTGGCGATCTCGGCCCACAGCGAAAGCCAGAGCAACAGGTTCTCGCCACTGAAATAGCGCGGTGCAAAGTTGGACTTGATCAGTTCGGCCAGCGCCACCTCTGGCGGCCAGCCGATATTTTCGGCGCGCCTTCGCTTGGCCGCCTCGATGTGCGCGTTGACGTCCTTGTACATCGACGCGCGATAGACCTCGACCAGCAGGCCGTCGAGGCTGTCGAAATAGTGGTTGATGAGGCCGCGCGATATACCGGCTTCCCGGCAGATGGCATCGACGGTGAAACCGCCGATCCCCCCGCGAGAAAGGCAGCGCGTCGCCGCCTCAATCATCATGGCGCGCCGCTGCTGGGGCGGCTCGCGGCTGAAGCGCGGGGCTTTCTTGCCGCCGCGCTTCTTCTCGATATTGGAAAGCGTGTCAGTCACCGGCTTCGGCTACAGCATGACATGCTTCGTGTCCACGCCTCACGCCTTCTTCTTGAACAGCACCGGATTGGGATGTCCGTCCGGGTAGATGAGCGGTTCGAACGCGTTCCTGTGGATCAGCGTGAGTGGCTGGTGACATATGAAAATGAAGCCGCCCGATTCCTCCATCAGCGTCTCCATCCGCCTGGAAAGCTCGACCCGCTTGGCCTCGTCGGTCTCCGTGACAATCTGCTGATAGCTGGCTTCGTATTCCGGGCTGTCGAAGCCCGACCAGTTGTAGACGCCGATCTGGTCGGGCCGGAACCAGACCAGGTTTTCGGAGGGATCGACGCCGCCGGCGAAATCCATCAGCACCAGATCGATATTCTTGTAGCCGTCGCCCTGTGTCTTGTCGCCGACGCCCCAATAGGCCGCCTCGTCCAAAGGCTGGATTTCGACCTTGATGCCGGCCTGCTCGAGGCTTGCCTGCATGATCTGCGCGATCGCGGTGCGCTGGGAATCGTTCATGACGGTCAGGGTCAGCGTCACGTCGCTTGCTCCGGCTTCGGCAATGAGTGCTGCAGCCTTTTCGTAGTCACCGCCCGGGATCAGGTTGGCGGGGCGCGCGAACGGCGTTCCCGGCTGCACCACGCCAGTGGAGCGCGGTACGAGGTCGTTATAAACGCCGGTCAGGATCTGGCTCACATCGATGCCGTGCTGCACAGCCTGCCGTACCCGGATATCCTGCAGCCTCGGGCTCAACATGTTGATGCTCAGCCATTGATACCGGGTCGATTGTGCCTCGACGAGCGTGGTGTCCGGCGGCGGGGAAGCCTTAACGGCGGCAGCCTCGGAAACCGCGATCTTAGTGTAGTCGAACGCGTCCGCTTCGTACGCAAGCTGCGCTGCCTGGTCGTCCGCCACGACGTATATTTCCACCTTGGCGAAGTCGGGCTTCGGACCCGGCCAGTCTGGGTTCGCGGTCAGCGTGACCTTCTGTTTCTGCTCCCAGCTGGTGAAGAGATAGGGGCCGCAGGTCGCGGGAACCTCGGTGGTGTATTTGCCGCCGGCCTTCTCCGTTGCTGCCTTTGAAATGATATGACCGCCGTAATAGGGCAGCGCCACGACGTAGATTGGCTGGAACGGGTTCTTGAGGTGAATGAGGCCGTTGCGTTCGTCGATCACCTCGACATGGTCGAGCTGTTCGAACTGATAGGCCCATGGCGATGCATTGTCGGGGTTCGCGACCCGTTCGTAGGAGAATTTCACGTCCTCGGCGGTGACCGGACCGAAGCCGTTCGTCCACTTCAACCCATCTATCAGTTTAAAGGCGATGGTCCTCGGCTCCTTCTGTTCGATCGTCTCGGCGCCCCAGGGCGACCAAGGCGAACCTTCCCGAAGGTCTCCAAGGCGATTGAGCGACACATAGATGCCGCGCATGATGACATCCTCGATCGCGCCAATCATGAAGGCCGGGTCGAGCACCTGAAGATCGCCTTCCATGCGGATGCGCAGCGTGTCGCCGTCTGCCGACCATGCGAAGCCGGGCTTCAGCGCAGCAGCCGCGCCGAGCGCGCCAGCCGCTTTGAGGAATTTACGTCGATCTGTATTCCACCTGATCATGTTTCTTTCCCCTTGAGTTTGCGAAGGCGCCGGTCAGCACCTCCGGTTCTTGCCCGCGGTTCTCCAGCGGGAAATGACATCGCACCGTCCGGTTACCCACCAGCGTGCGATAGGCAGGCGTGACGGTGCGGCAAAGTTCGCGGGCGAATGGGCATCGCGTGTGAAATTCGCAGCCCAGCGGTCGGCGGAAGACGCTCGGGATTTCACCCTTGATGGCGAGGCTTTCGCGCCGCCTGCGCGGATCTGGAACCGGTTCAGACTTGATCAGCGAAGCCGTGTAGGGATGCAGCGGCGCGTCGAACACGTCCTGTGTCGGACCTGTCTCGACCAGACGCCCGAGATACATGATCGCGAGACGATCGCTGACATGCCTGACCATTGCCAGATTGTGGGTGACGATCATCGAGGCGAAGCCCAGTTCCCGCTTGAGCTCGCCGACCAGGTTAAGGATGTCGCCCTGTACCGAGACGTCGAGGCCGGCCGTCGGTTCGTCGGCGATGAGGAGGCTGGGTTTTAGCGCCAGCGCGCGGGCGACGCCGATGCGCCGGGCCTGACCTCCCGAGAGTTCGTGCGGATAGCGATCGACAAAGGATGTGGGCAATCCGACTTGAGCGAGCAGCGCCTTTGCCGTCGCCTTGCGGTCGGACATCGTCATGCCCCGGATCACAAACGGTTCCGTGAGCAGCGACCCCACCCTCTGGCGTGGGCTGAGCGAGGCAACCGGATCCTGAAACATCATGGCGGACTTGCGCCGCACGACCCGGAAGTCGGATTCCGTCTTTACCGTCCGGCCCTCGAAGCGGATTTCGCCTTCGCTCGCCCGGTTCAGCCCGAGCATGGTGCGTGCCAGCGTCGTCTTGCCGGAGCCGGACTCGCCAACGAGGCCGAGCGTCTCGCCGGGCATTAGGGCGACGCTGACCTTGTCGAGAATGTTGAATTCGGGTGGTGGCGACAGGCCGAGCAGGCGATCGGACAGCCTGCGCCGCGCAAAGGTGACCGACAGGTCTTCGGTTGCAATGATGGGGCTCATGCGCCTGCTCCATGGCAACGCACGGTATGGCCGGCCGACAGGTGTACGGTCGGTGGTGGATGAGCCAGACATGGCTCGAAGCAGATCGCGCAGCGGGCAGCATAAACACAACCGGTCGGCAACTGGGTCAGGTTGGGCAGCGACCCAGGAATGGTCGGCAGACTGTCCAGCCGTTCGTGGAACCGCGCCGGGTCGCACGACAGAAGCGCGCGCGTGTAGGGATGGCGCGCATCGTGGAAGATAACATCAACATCGCCGCTTTCCACCACCTCTCCGGCATACATCACATAGACCCGGTCGCAGAGTTCTGCGATGACGCCGAGGTGATGCGAGACTACGATGATTACCCCGTTGTATTCTCGCCTCAACTCCCGCAGAAGGTGGATGATCTGCGCCTCCATGGTGACGTCGAGCGCGGTCGTCGGCTCGTCGGCAATGAGAAGCCCCGGATCGGTCAACAGGGCGGCCGCGATCGCCACGCGCTGGCGCATGCCTCCGGACAGCTCGTGTGGGTAGCTCGC
Source organism: Mesorhizobium quangtriensis (assembly GCF_040081925.1). Classification (NCBI taxonomy): domain Bacteria; kingdom Pseudomonadati; phylum Pseudomonadota; class Alphaproteobacteria; order Hyphomicrobiales; family Phyllobacteriaceae; genus Mesorhizobium; species Mesorhizobium quangtriensis. Next base: position 1,334,082 of record NZ_JBEBMF010000002.1, on the reverse strand, counting down.
CATGCGCCGCTCGGCGTCGGAGATGCCGACCCTCGCCAGCATCTCGGCAATCCGCTTCTTCTTCTCGGCGCGGCCGATGTGCTTGCGGTGATGCTGGAAGTCGACGAGCTGGTCGCCGATCGTCAGTACTGGATTGAAGGCAGTCATGGGGTCCTGGCCCACGAGCGCTATCTCGTCGCCGCGCAGAGCCCGCCGATGGCGTTCGTCCAGCCCCGTTAGGTCGAGCGCGCCGTAGCGGATCGAACCGTCGACCGACGCATTGGCGGGAAGCAGGTTCGCCAGCGCGGTCACCAGCGTGGACTTGCCGCAGCCGCTCTCGCCGACGATGCCGATGACCTCGCCCGGCCTCGCTTCTATGTCGACATGGCGCAATGCGTGGACCGGACCTTGCGGCGTCCGGTAGCGGACGCTGAGATTTTCAACCGAGAGCGACGCCGTCATGCCGGCCGCCCCACTTTCATGCGTGGGTCGAGATAATCGCGAAGCCCTTCGCCGAGGAAGGTGAAGCCGAGCGTCGCGAGCACCAGCGGCAGTCCGCCAAAGATGACCATGTAGGGCGCGGAGCGGATGGAGGTGTAGCCGTCATAGAGGATCGATCCCCAGGAGGGGGTCGGCGGCCTGACCCCAAGGCCGAGGAAGCTCAGGCCCGCCTCGACCATGATCACCACCGGAATATCCATGGAAAGCAGGATGATCAGCGGGCCGATCACATTGGGCAGCAGATGGATGAACAGGATCCTCGGCGGGCTGGCATCGAGCAGCCGCTCGGCAACGATGTAGTCACTGTTCTTCAGCGCAAGCGTCTGCGCCCGGATCAGCCGCGCATAGCTGGGAAACGATGTCATGGCGATCACCAGGATCAGCGTTCCGGTGCCTGCGCCCATAACCGTGATGATGGCCAGCGCAAACATGATCATCGGCAGTGAATTCAGGCTGTCGAATGTCAGGACCAGGATGCCGTCCAGCCACCGCGGTCCGTATCCCGCGATCAGGCCGAGGAGCAGGCCGATCAAGCCGGCGATCGCGACGGAGACGATGGCAATCATCAAGGCCGTGCGCGCGCCAAAGATCACGCGCGACAGAAGGTCACGACCGAGGTGATCCGTACCGAACCAGTGTGCGGCGGAAGGAGGCTGAAGCTTGTTCAGCACATCAATCTTGGTCGGCGAGTAAGGGGCGATCCATGGCGCAAAGGCTGCCGTGATGAAGAATCCCGCGACCAGCAGAACGGCGATCGCGATCACGGGATCGCTCATCATCGCCCGCAAGCGCGGGAAACGTAGTCGGTCCGGGTTCGAGGCGCCGAGTTCAGCCACGGAAGACATCGCGAACCCTCGGATCGAGCCGTGCGATCAGGAGATCGGCGGCGATCGTTATCGACACATAGATTGCCGTCATCATCAGGACCGTACCCATGACGACCGGATAGTTGCGGGTGTTGACCGCGTCGGTGATCAGCTTGCCTATACCCGGCCGCGAGAAAACGGCCTCCACGAAAACGGCGCTGGACAGGATGCCGCCGAGCCCGACCGCGACCAGCGAGATGGTCGGGATGATGGCGATCCGCAACGCGTATTTGGAAACGATCTTCCACTCCGGCAGTCCGAACGATCGTGCGGTGCGGATATGTGGCTCGTTCATGACCTCCATCATGGAAGCGCGAACCATGCGCGAGATGTAGCCGATCCAGCCCAGCGCAATCGCCAGCGCCGGCAGGATCAGCGCGCGCACCTGGCTGCCTATGTCGCCAGCTTCCCCCGCGCCGATTGCCGGGAGCCAGCGCAGTGTCACGGAAAACAGCAGCAGCGAATAGATCGCGACCACGAAAGAGGGGACGGCGATCACCGCGACCGAAAGCACGCCTATCAGATGGTCTGAGATTGTGCCGCGCTTCACGACGGCTAGGCAACCTAGAGGCACGCCGATGATGAGGGCGGTCATCAAGGCCGTCGTTCCGAGGATCAACGTGTTGGGCAGGGCCTCCAGCACCAACGTCGCGACCGGGCGGTTTGACCAGACGTCGTAGCCAAGATTGCCGGTCAGCGCGTTGCGGAAGAACTCGATGATCTGCCACCACACGGGTTGGTCGAGACCCATCCGCTCGGTCAGCAGGCGTTTCAGTTCGGGCGTTGCGCGGGGACCGAGCGCCACCGTTGCAGGGTCCCCGGGTACCAGAAACACCGCCGCATACATGGTGACCATGACGAAGACGAGGATGAGGAGACCGAGACCGATGCGCTTGACCGCGTATGTCAGCATGGTCCCCGGTCCTCCTCAGGCGAAATCGCGCCTGATGCGTCGCGGGACAGCGATCGTAATTCGCCAGGGCGTGGCGGCGATACACATGCCGCAGCTCGACATCATCCAGCCGGGATCAATCGCTCCAATCACGTCTGGGCACTTGGTTTTTATCACCTGTGCCGGCTCCCCTGTTCTTGTTGAACAAAGGTATAACAAGACCACAAGGGCGACAAGCCGCACTTCGAAAAAAGATTCCCGAAATCGATCAATGACGGCAGGAGAGAGCGTCGGGCGACCTTGGTGGCCGACGTCCCTAGCTCCTCAATGTTTCAAGGGTGCGCATTATCCCGCGCAATTCCGCCAGCCCTTTCAGCCTGCCGATACAGGAATAGCCGGGATTCACCTTCTTGCCGATGTCGTCGACGATCGCGTGGCCGTGATCGGGCCGCATCGGAATTTCCCAGTCTTCAGTCCCCGCTGCCTTGCGGCGCTTCTCTTCGGCGAGCAAGGCATCGACGACGGCAACCATGTCCGTGTCGCCTTCCAAATGTTCGGCTTCGTGGAACGAGCCGTCTGGTTCTTTCGTGACATTGCGCAGATGGGCAAAATGGATTTGCGGGCCGAAGCGCCGTGCCATTTCGGGCAGGTCGTTTCGCGGATTCGCGCCGTAGGACCCGGTGCAGAGCGTCAGTCCGTTCGAGGGCGACGGACAGGCTGCCAGAATGGCCGCGGCGTCATCCGCGTCCTTCACGATTCGCGGCAGTCCGAAAAGCGGGAAGGGCGGATCGTCCGGGTGGATCGCCATCTTCACACCAGCTTCCTCGGCCACAGGAATGATCTCGCGCAGCAAGGTGAACAGGTTTTCGCGAAAACCTTCCGGCGTCACGTCGCGATAGACGTCGAGCACGCGGCGGAACCCTTCGCGGTCGTGGACGAACTCGCGTGCAGGCACCCAGCCGATCAGGTTTGCTTCAAGCTTCGCAACGGCGCTCTCGCTCATCGCAGCGTGTCGCGTCCTGGCCGCTGCGATGCGCTCCGCCGGATGGTCAGCCTCCGCGCCTTCTCGTTTTAGAACCAGAACATCATAAGCACAAAAATCAACGATATCGAACCGCAGAGCGGTACCGCCGTGCCACATGGGATAATCGAGGTCGGTTCGCGTCCAATCGGTGATCGCCATGAAATTGTAGCAGATCGTCCGGATGCCAGCCTTCGACAGGTTGCGGATTGAGGCCTTGTAGTTGTCGATCAACTCGCGGTAACGCCCGGTTCGCGTCTTGACGTCCTCGTGGACGATCACGCTCTCGACCACGGACCAGGTCAGGCCCGCCTCCTCGACGAGCGCCTTGCGTGTGGCGATCTCTTCCGCTGGCCAGATGCGCCCGTCATTAAGGTGGTGCAGAGCTGTTACGACGCCTGTCGCTCCGGCCTGACGCACATGCGACAGGAGGACCGAATCGTCTGGGCCGAACCAGCGCCATGTCTGTTTCAATGGGATGTCCTTCCTGCTTCGAATTGGGCGAGGGTCGCTTCAACGCCTATGATGCGGAGCAGGTCGAGATGACCGGCCACCATCGCTTCAAGTGCCGGGCGGTGGAAGCTACCATCAGACAATCCGGCGAGATCGAATATAGCTTCTACGGTTTCGACGGCACTGCCGCCTGTGCGCGCGACGTCTGCGAGCTTGCTGTCGAGCGGGTCGGTGAAGTGGCCTGCCGGCAACTCCGTGCCTCGCAATTCGGCGGCGCGGATCCAGGCGGCCACGGTCAACATCAGGTGTTCGGCGCTATTTCCCGTCTCAAGTCGATCAATCGCTGAGCCAATTATGCGCTGCGGCAGTTTCTGGCTTCCGTCGTTTGCGATCTGGGCGGTACGATGCGCCAGCGCCGTGTTGTCGAAACGCTTGGTCAGCGCCGTGACGTAGCTTTCTGTGTCGAGGCCCGCATCGGCAGGCAAGGTCGTTTTCGCTTCCGACCATAGCGCCTGGACGAAGCTGCGGATCCGTGGATCGCCGAATGATTTCGCTACCGTCTCGTGGCCGGCGAGAAGCCCAAGATAGGCGATCGATGAGTGCGCGCCGTTCAGGAGGCGTAGCTTCATCTCCTCGAAAGGACCCACATCGCGCACCATCTCGACGCCGAACTTTTCCCACTGCGGCCGGCCTGCAGGGAAATTGTCCTCTATCACCCATTGGGAGAATGGTTCGGTCATGATCGGCCAAGCGTCCTCCACCCCCAGAATTGCCGAGACGCGCTGCCGGTCGGCGTCAGTGGTTGCCGGCACGATCCGATCAACCATGCTCGACGGACAGGCTACGCCTGCGACATGCTTTGCCAGCTCACGGTCGCGTATCTCTGCAAACTGCACCAGCAGCCGGTGCAGCGTCGCGCCGTTCGACGGGAGATTATCGCAGGAGAGGATCGTGAAGGGTTGCGTACCGGCGTCGCGTCGCCGCGCCAGCGCCTCGACCAGAAATCCGTGTGCGGTCTGAGGGTGTGAGGGGGCTGCCAGATCGGCCAGAATGCCGGGATGGTCGGCGTCTAGACCTCCAGCGGCATTCCGCAAATAAGCCTTCTCGGTGATCGTCAGCGTGACTATGCGGACGCGTGGGTCGGTCAGGGCGTCGAGCAATTTCGCGGGATGATGCGGCGCGACCAGCATCTGCTGGATAGAACCGATGGCCCTCAATCGCTCGCCGCCGCTGCCGCGTTCTGCCAGCGTGTAGAGGCCGTCCTGCGGATCCAGCGCATCGTAGGTCGAGGCGCTTTGCAGCGACGCACCAATGATACCCCAACTGGTTTCGCCGGCGGCAATGCAATCGTCGACATAAGCCGCCTGATGAGCCCGATGAAATGCGCCAACGCCGAGATGCACGAGGCCCGGCGTGACCGTCGTTCGGTCATAGCGGGGAACATCCACTGAGGACGGCAGCGTTCCGAGCGTCTTGTTCGATAGCCGGTCCGTCATCGCAACGTGTCCAGCGTCACCGGGTCGATGTCGGCGTAGTCGACATTGTCGCCGGCCATGGCCCAGATGAAGGCATAGTTCGACGTTCCCGCACCGGAGTGGATCGACCATGGCGGCGAGAGCGCCGCCTCCTCGTTCTTCATCACGAGGTGCCGCGTCTCGTCGGGCTCGCCGATGAAATGGAAGACGCAGGCCGTGTCGGCGAGATCGAAGTATAGATAGACCTCCATGCGGCGATCATGGGTATGAACGGGCATGGTGTTCCACACGGAGCCCTCGGCAAGCTGCGTCATGCCGACGACTAGCTGGCAGGTCTGAACGCCTTCCGGATGAATGAACTTGAACACCGAGCGTTCGTTCGACGTATTTCGGCTTCCGATATCCATGCGCTGGGCGTCGCCGATGCGGATCAGCTTTGTCGGATAGGTCTTGTGGGCCGGTGCGCTGAGCAGATAGAACTTTGCCGGCAAAGCGGCATTGCTCGACGTGAAACGGATCGATTTTGTCCCCATGCCGATATAGATCATGTCGCGCGCTTCAAGGACGTACGTCTCGCCATCGGCCTCGACCGCGCCAGGTCCACCGATGTTCACCGCAATGAGTTCGCGGCGGTCGAGGAAGTTTTTCGTGCCGGTCGGCTTGATGGCCGTCAGGTCGAGTGCGGTGTCTTCCGGCACGATGCCGCCCACGATCATGCGATCATAGTGCGTGTAGATCAGATTGACGCGTCCCGGAATGAACAGGTCACTGATATGGAAATGGCTGCGCAGCTCGTCCGTCGCCATGGCTGCGGCCGCTTGCGGGTCGACGGCATAACGGATCGTGAAATCGGTGTTCATATGGACCTCCACTAGCGTCTCCCGGGTTCGGTGCAATAGCATGCTTTTTGCACTTGGGGAGAGGCGATGTCCGGGAGGCTGCCGTGCCGGGACGTACCCGGCACTGCAGACGGGATGTTTGTCAGGCGGGGTGGAAATCGAGCGCCACACCGTTGATGCAGTAGCGCAGCCCGGTGGGCGGAGGGCCGTCCGGAAACACATGGCCCAGATGGCTGCCGCAGCGCGCACAATGCACTTCAACGCGCACCATTCCATAGCTCCGGTCCTCGGTCGTCTCGACCGATCCCGGGACAGGGTCGTTGAAGCTCGGCCAGCCGGTGCCGCTCTCGAATTTCAGCGTGGATTCGAACAACGGCTGGTCACAGCCGGCGCAACTGAAGGTACCGGCGCGCTTCTCGTACAACAATGCGCAGCTTCCTGGCCGCTCCGTGCCGTGGTTGCGCATGACCTGATATTGTTCTGGCGTCAGCCTGGCGCGCCACTCGGCGTCGGTATGGGTGACGGGATATGTCTTTGCATCCATCGGGCTTCCTCTTGGGCAGGAGTTTGCCCTGATATAGTGCCGCGCGCCGGCTGTCGCAAAGAAACGCGGCGTCGTCAGGCCGCGCTGCGTGTCTCGGCAATGACGCCGACAATGTCGTCCACGACCTTGCGGACTAGGCCCGGGTCATCGCCTTCCGCCATGACGCGGATCAGGGGTTCGGTTCCCGAGGGTCGAATGACCAGCCGGCCAGACTTGCCGAGCAGGTTCTGCGCCTCCTCTATGGCGGCCTTAACCGGCGCCTCCTCGAGCGGCTTGCCGCCGGAGAAGCGGACGTTCTTGAGAAGCTGCGGCACGGGCTCGAACTTCTTTGCCACTTCGCTCACCGGCTTGCCCTGCCTCTTCACGCAGGCAAGCACCTGCAGCGCCGAGACGAGGCCGTCGCCCGTGGTGGAGAAATCCGACAGCACGATGTGACCCGACTGTTCGCCGCCGACGTTCAGGCCGTGCGCACGCATGTGCTCGACGACATAGCGATCGCCGACTTTCGTGCGGTGCAGTTGCAGGCCGATGCCGGTGAGGAACCGTTCCAGGCCGAGGTTGGACATCACGGTCGCCACGACGCCGTCGCCGGCGAGCTTGCCCGATTGCATCCAGGCCTCGGCCACCAGGGCCATGATCTGGTCGCCGTCGATGATCGTGCCGTTCTCGTCGACGATCACGACGCGGTCTGCGTCGCCATCCAGCGCGATGCCGATGTCGGCACGCACCTCGTGCACCTTTTTCGACAGGCCGGCCGGGTGCGTCGAGCCGCACTCGTCGTTGATATTGAAGCCGTTCGGCTCGACATTGATCGGGAAGACTTCCGCGCCGAGTTCCCATAGCGCGGCGGGTGCCACCTTGTAGGCTGCGCCATTGGCGCAGTCGACGACGACCCGCAGGCCCGCGAGCGACATGGATTTCGGCAACGTGCGCTTGGCGGCTTCGATGTAGCGGTCATCACCGCCATCAATGCGCTTGGCGCGGCCGAGCGCTTCAGAATCCGCCAGCGCCATCTCGATGTTGCCGTCGAGCATGGCTTCGATGTTATTTTCGATCTCGTCCGACAACTTGAAGCCATCGGGGCCGAACAGCTTGATGCCGTTGTCATGGTAGGGGTTGTGCGAGGCGGAGATCATCACGCCCATGTCCGCGCGCAGCGAGCGGGCAAGCATTGCGACCGCAGGCGTCGGGATCGGGCCAAGAAGGAAGACATCCATGCCTGCAGCGGTCAGGCCAGCCACCATGGCGTTCTCGATCATATAGCCGGAAAGCCGCGTGTCCTTGCCGAGCACGACGCGATGGCGGTGGTTGCCGCGCTGGAACGAGAGGCCAGCGGCCATGCCGACCTTCATCGCCACTTCCGCAGTCATTGGAAATGTGTTGGCCTTCCCGCGGATGCCGTCGGTACCGAAATATTTGCCAGCCATCGTCGTCGTCCCCAAACAGCCTAGATTTCCGCGCCCTCAAAACGCGGTCTTCTGCCACAAAACAGGTCCTGCTTTGCATCACATTTGGTGAGTTTATGTTACGAAACCTTCGAAATCATTGTCGATCCAGATTGATCGCGGATTTCGAGCCGGCTTTCGGAAGGCTCTGCTGGTCTTGACGCGGTCCAGATGGCGTTTTCTACAGGCTGCCGGAGAATCAGGAGAATGCCATGCTGAAGAGTATCCCGCTGATGATCGTACCCTTCATCCTCTACAATCTGGGACTGGCGGGCTTTTTCGGCGATGGTCCCAACGGCGATCCCTGGCAGACCGAGCTGTTTTCCTTCCGCATGATGTCGGGCGGCACCTTCTCGATGACGTTAGGTATCCTCATGATCGTCATCGCGCTCTTGTTTTTCTTCGTGGAGATCGTGAAGGCGACCCGCACCTCTAATGCGTCGGTGATCGATCACCTGCTGTCGACGTTCGTCTTCGTCGCGTTCCTAGTCCAGTTCCTGTTGGTGCAGGGCGCAGCCCACCCCGTCTTCTTCGTACTGATGGTGATCGCGCTGATCGACGTCTTGGCCGGATTTTCGGTATCGCTGCGCGCCGCAGGCCGCGACATCAGCTTCAACTAAGCGGAGGTCTCCCGACGAGCGGTCAGCCCATCGAGTCGATCTTGCGCTGCATCGCTGCGATCTGCTGCTTGAGATCGGAGAGTTCGTCGGACTTTTCCGCGTCCTTGCGCACAGGTTCGGGAGACGCTGCTGTTCCTCCATTCGGGAATGGCGTGAACATGCGCATGGCGTTCTGGAACAGCTCGATGTTGCGGCGGGTCTGATCCTCCAGCGCTTTCATCGGCGTAGCCATCTGCATCATGTCCATCGGTCCCTTGCCCATGGCCGACTTCATCTGCTCGCGAAAACGTTCCTGCTCCTTGGCAAAGGCAATCATCGATTGTTCGAGGAAGCTTGGGACCACCATCTGCATCTGGTCGCCGTAGAAGGCGATCAACTGGCGCAGGAAAGGGATGGGCAGCATGTTCTGCCCGTCCTTGTTTTCCAGCTCAAAGATGATCTGGGTCAGGACCGGATGCGTGATGTCTTCACCAGACTTGGCGTCCTGGACCGTAAACTCTTCGCCGCGCTTGACCATGCCGGCGAGGTCTTCCAGCGTCACGTAGGTGCTGGTGCCCGTATTGTACAGTCGGCGGTTTGCATACTTCTTCATTACAACCGGTTCGTCCTTGGCGGGCATCGACATCCTCCCAGAAGACCGGCAGCCCCTTGCCCCCGGTAACGATTGCGCCTGAAAGATCAGGATAGGCCTAAAAGCGTCGCGATTCCAAGCGCTTTGTGCAGTGCGGAAGAGGTCTTATGCTGCGGCGCAGCCAAATCATGCTGCGCAGCATTGCTGCAGCAAAGCGCGATACTTTAGATGGGGCGTCGTATCTGATTTGACTTGGGCCATGGAAACGCGGAAGAAAGGTGCATAAATCCAGCCCTTCCTCAGCTGTTTTTCCTCTGGAGAATGCCATGTCCGCTTCCATTGTTGTCGCCGGTGCCGCCCGCACCCCGGTCGGTTCCTTCAACGGAGCTTTCGCGAACGTGCCCGCGCATGAACTCGGGGCCGTCGCCGTCAAGGAAGCGCTGGTCCGGTCAAAGGTCGAGGCGGCGGAGGTTGACGAGGTCATCCTCGGCCAAATCCTGACCGCAGCGCAGGGGCAGAACCCGGCCCGGCAGGCAGCCATGGCAGCCGGTATCCCGCAGGAGGCCACTGCCTGGGGCCTGAACCAACTCTGCGGCTCGGGCCTGAGGGCCATCGCGATCGGCATGCAGCAGATCACGTCAGGCGATGCAAAGATCATCGTCGCGGGCGGACAGGAATCCATGTCGATGGCCCCCCATGCCCAGTATCTGCGCGCCGGCGTCAAAATGGGCGACCTCAAGCTTGTCGACACCATGATCAAGGACGGCCTGACCGACGCCTTCCATGGCTATCACATGGGCATCACCGCCGAGAACGTCGCGCGCAAATGGCAACTGACCCGCGACGATCAGGACCGCTTCGCGGTCGCCTCCCAGAACAAGGCGGAAGCAGCCCAGAACGCCGGACGCTTCAAGGACGAGATCGTCCCCGTGACGATCAAGGGCCGCAAGGGCGACACGATCGTGGATCAGGATGAGTACATCAGGGCGGGCACGACGCTGGAGACCGTCGCCAAGCTGAAGCCGGCTTTCGACAAGGAAGGCACGGTCACCGCCGCCAATGCTTCCGGCATCAATGACGGCGCTGCCGCCGTCGTCCTGATGACTGAGGAAGAAGCGGCCCGTCGTGGGCTCACCCCACTGGTGCGCATCGTGTCCTGGGCAACCGCCGGCGTCGATCCGGCGATCATGGGCACCGGCCCGATCCCGGCCTCGCGCAAGGCACTGGAGAAGGCGGGCTGGTCTGTCGGCGACCTCGACCTCGTAGAGGCCAACGAGGCTTTCGCGGCGCAGGCCTGCGCCGTCAACAAGGACATGGGTTGGAACCCGGAGATCGTGAACGTCAATGGCGGCGCCATTGCCATCGGTCATCCGGTGGGCGCGTCGGGCGCGCGCGTCTTCAACACGCTGGTCTATGAGTTGAAGCGTCGCGGCGGAAAAAAGGGCTTGGCCACGCTCTGCATCGGCGGCGGTATGGGTGTCGCCATGTGCGTCGAGGCGCTGTAAGGCTAGGCAGTCAATTGTGGATGGAATAGTGGCGGCGACAACTTTTCAGCCGCTTTCCATTCACGATTTTTCCATTCACAATTGACCCCACCTAAGGGGAGGAAAACATGACACGGGTCGCACTCGTTACAGGAGGCTCGCGCGGAATTGGCGCGGCCATCTCGATCGCCTTGAAGACAGCCGGATATAAGGTCGCGGCCAATTATGCCGGCAATGAAGAGGCCGCTGCCAAGTTCAAGGCCGAGACCGGAATCCCGGTCTACAAATGGTCGGTGGCCGACTACGACGCGTGTGCGGCTGGCATCAAGCAGGTCGAAGCCGATCTCGGCCCGGTCGACGTTCTCGTCAACAATGCCGGTATCACGCGTGATGCCATGTTCCATCGGATGACGCCCCAGCAGTGGAAGGAAGTCATCGACACCAACCTTTCCGGTGTCTTCAACATGACGCATCCGTTGTGGAGCGGCATGCGCGACCGGAAGTTCGGCCGCGTGATCACGATCTCGTCGATCAACGGCCAGAAGGGCCAAGCGGGTCAGGCGAACTATTCGGCAGCCAAGGCCGGCGATATCGGCTTCACCAAGGCGCTGGCGCAGGAAGGCGCGCGCGCCGGAATCACCGTCAATGTCATCGCGCCGGGCTACATAGCGACTGAAATGGTGAAGGCCATCGACGAGAAGGTTCTGGCCGAGCGGATCATTCCTCAGATACCGGTTGGTCGGCTGGGCGAACCGGAAGAGATCGCGCGCTGTGTGGTCTTCCTCGCTTCGGACGAAGCGGGCTTCATCACAGGTTCGACGATTACGGCCAATGGCGGGCAGTATTTCGCCTGACGGGTGGTTGTCAGATGAAATAAAAAACGGCGCCTCTCGGGCGCCGTTTTTGTTTGCAGGGGTAGCCGGCATCAGTCCTTTTCGAGCACAGCCTTGTGGACGAAGCCGGCAAGCGCGGCACCGACGATTGGTGCGACCCAGAACAGCCAGAGCTGCTGCAATGCCACGCCGCCGACGAAGAGCGCCGGGCCAGTGGACCGCGCCGGATTGACCGAGGTGTTGGTCACCGGGATCGAGATCAGGTGGATGAGTGTCAGGGCGAGGCCGATGGCGATCGGCGCGAAGCCTGCCGGGACGCGTCCATGGGTCGATCCCAGAATAACGATCAGGAAGCCGAATGTAAGGACGACCTCGATCAGCAGGGCTGACCCGAGTCCGAACTTGCCGGGTGAGGCCTCGTCGTAGCCATTCGTGGCAAAACCGCCGATGCCGGCAAAATCAGCCTTGCCGCTAACGATCACATAGAGCACGGCGGATGCAGCGATGGCTGCGACGACCTGCGTTATGACGTATGGGATCAGATCCTTGGCGTCGAAGCGTCCAGCAACCATCATGCCGACCGACACGGCTGGATTGAAATGTCCGCCCGAAATGCCGCCGACCGCGTAGGCCATGGTCAACACCGTTAACCCGAAGGCCAGCGCCACGCCGGTGAAGCCGATCCCCAATTCGGGAAAGCCGGCCGCGAGGACGGCGCTGCCGCAACCGCCGAAAACGAGCCAGAATGTACCGAGAAACTCCGCTAGAAGCTTTTTAGACATCATAGTCCCTCCTGAATGTCCCGGTTTCGACGTGAACACCCGGCAAGACGCACTGGCAATCAGTAAGGCGTAGGCAAATCCGTTCCTCCTCCATTAGTCACAACTATTTTTTGAAGAAGCGGCTTGTGAGCGCCGATCCGGACATTCCGTAACTCCAGACTTACTGGAATGGCGCGGTCGAAGACATGATCAGAATTACTTCTTTTCCAGATGTCCGCCGAAGGCAAAGCGCATTGCGGAAAGCAGTTTGTCGGCGAACTCGGATTCGCCACGCGACGAGAAGCGATCGAACAGCGCGGTCGAGAGCACAGGTGCCGGAACGCCGGTGTCGATCGCAGCTTTCAGTGTCCAACGGCCTTCGCCGGAATCCGAGACCCGGCCGCCAAAATTCTTGAGCTGCGGATCCGCTGCCAATGCCCCCGCCGTGAGATCGAGCAGCCAGGAGCCGACTACCGATCCATGCCGCCAGACCTCGGCGACCGCAGGCAGGTCGATATCGAACTGATAGTATTGCGGCTGGTCGAGCGGTGTCGTCTCGGCATCGGCCGTGCGGGCCTTTTTGCCGGAGTCTGCAGCCTGGAGAATATTGAATCCCTCGGCATAAGCCGCCATCAAGCCATATTCGATGCCGTTGTGCACCATCTTGACGAAGTGGCCAGCGCCGCTCGGCCCGCAATGCAGGTAACCATATGGCGCGGTCCCGGCTGCCGCGGCTGGCTCAGTGCCCTTGTCCGCCCCCGGCGCCAGCGAAGCAAAGATCGGGTCGAGACGTTTCACGGCCTCGTCCGGGCCGCCGATCATCAGGCAGTAGCCGCGATCCAGTCCCCAGACCCCGCCTGAGGTGCCGACGTCGACGAAACTGATGCCGACCTTGGCCAGTTCAGCGCCGAGATCGACAGCGTCGCGATAGTTGGAGTTGCCGCCGTCGATGATCGTATCGCCGGATTCGAGAAGCGCCGCGACCTGATGCACGACCTTGCCGGTGATGGCCGCCGGCAGCATCAGCCAGACTGCCCTTGGTTTTGCCAGCTTGCCGACGAAATCCTCAAGCGAGGACGCACCGATGCCGCCCTCCTTCGCAAGATCGGCGACCGCGCCTGCGTTGATGTCGAAGACGACGCATTCGTGGCCATCCTTCATCAGGCGCCGCACCATGTTGGCGCCCATCCTGCCGAGTCCCATCATGCCGAGCTGCATTTTTCATGACCTCTTTTTGAGTTCCGTCTGTCGGACTCTAGTCGAAACCAGATTCTGCAGTTTGACAATGCGACCGTACGACAGGTTTTTCAGACAGAAACCGATGCAGGCTGCCCCGTCCAGCTTCGTTCGATGTCCTCGAGCGTCCGCCCTCTGGTCTCCGGGACCGTGCGATACACCCATATCCAGCCGGCCGCGCAGAAGAAGGCGAACAGCCAGAAGGTGGTCGACTTCCCAATGGCGTCGATCAGGGTCAGGAAGAACTGGCTGACGAGGAAGGCCGAGCCCCAGTTGACGGCGGTGGCGACAGCAACAGCGCGGCCGCGCACCTTGCCCGGGAAAATCTCGTTGATGACTGTCCACACCACGGGCCCGAGCGAGAAGGCGAACGAGACGATAAAGACGACGAGCGCGACGAGCGTCACAATGCCGGCGGTTCTCGGGCCATTTCCCGCGAGTTGGCCGTCGATCGACAGAAAGGCGAAGCCGACCACCAGCAACGCGAGCCCCATGCCGATCAGACCTGCGAGTAACAGCGGCCGGCGTCCGAGCTTGTCGATGAAGGCAATCGCAATAAAGGTCGCGGCGACATTGACGCCGCCGACCGCCCAGGTGGTGGCGGTCGTCTGCTGTGCCGCCGTGGAGAAACCGGCAGCCGCGAAAATCTGATTGGCGTAGTAGATGATCGCGTTGATGCCCGTGATCTGCTGGAAGATCGCAAGTCCAAGCGCGATCATCAGCGGCTTGCGCCACGCCGGGTCGAAGACCTCGCGCCATGACGCCTTGCCAGCTTCCTCGTCCAGCGTATGCTCGATCGCCTTCAGCCGTGCCGCGTTGTCCTCTTCCGGCCAGACTTTGCCCAAGACGGCGCGGGCTTCGTCACGCCGGCCCATCTTGACCAGCCAGCGTGGCGATTCCACGCCGAGCGCGCCGACCAGAACGAGCAAAACGCCGGGAACTAGCGATATGCCGAGCATCCAGCGCCAGTCGCCATCGGCAGCGAGCCCGGCGTTCACCAGATAGGCGAGGAAGATGCCGATGGTGATGGCGAGCTGATAGGCTGCCACAAAGCGTCCACGGTGTGCCGCGGGCGCGAGCTCCGATCCGTAGAGCGGTGCGGCTACTGCCGCAACACCGACACCAAAGCCGACGACAAGGCGGCCGAACACGAGGAGCGGCACATCTGGGGCCGTAGCCTGTAGCAGCGCGCCGACGACGAAAAGGGCACCTGCGATGAGCACCGCGCGGCGACGTCCGTAGTGGTCAGCAAGCCAGCCGCCGGCCAGAGATCCAACAAGCGCGCCGAGCGTTACCCAGCTCGTCACCACTTCGACCAGGATGGCGCTCAGCATGAACTGCTGCTTTATGCCGTCCAGTGCTCCGGAAATAACGCCCTGATCGTAGCCGAACAACAGTCCGGCCACCACGACGACGGCCAACACGACCAGCAACGGTCCCGTCAACGTCTCGCTTGCGGTCGACTTCGTGCTGGTGGTTTGCTGTGTGACGGACATGTCGAATACCCCCCGCTTGCCCGGCGTTCGTGCCATGGCCGGTGAGGCTTGTCCATGCCGACTCGCTAGTCAGTCGATATCGCCGAGCATGGAAAGGATTCCGGTCGTCGCCCGTCGCCCAGCGACGATCGCGCCTTCGATGTAGCCGGGAAAGGACGGCGACAGTTCCGACGAGGCGAAGAAAAGCGGGGGAGCGCCTGCGCGGATGACGCTTTCGGCGTCGCGTGCCGCCATGTCGATGATCACGTCACTATAGGCACCGCCGCTCCAGCGGTCGTCGGTCCAGTTGCGGATGGTCATGTCGAGCGGCTCGCCGGCCTCAGGTCCGAGCGCGATCACAAGCTTCGCTTTCGCGGCATCGCGGATGGCCTGCTCGCCGTACCGGCTCCACGCGACCGCAAGCGGGCCCCCGATGAAGAAGGCGAGCTGCGCATGATTGCTATCCCTGCTGCTGTCGAAGGCGAACAGTCCCGACGGCTCGCGCCACGTGACCATGCCGCTCAGGCCCTTTTCGCGCCAGAACGGCCTTGCATAGCGCGCCAGTACCTTGATCACGGCGCCGCTTTGCCACGCGCCAAGGGCTTGCGCCAACCGTGGAGGTAACGGCGGCTGATAGTCGATCCGTTGCGCCGTCATCGGCGGCACCGCGACCAGCACTGCGTCGGCTTCGTAGCAGGCTACGTCGGTCTGAACGCGAACGCCGCCGTCCGCATGTTCGATGCGGGTCGCCGGCTCGGCCAGCCTCACGGACGCGCCAAGCTCCTCGGCCAGTTGGTCGGCCAAGGACTGCATCGTTCCGGCGAGCGAATATTGCAATTCGCCGACCTCGTTGGTGATGCGCCTGTCGTTGTCGATAAGATACCAGGCCGGCATGAGCTCGAGGCTGACACACCACAGACCTTCGATCATCGTCCTGAACGCCGCCTTGACTTCGTCTGGATCATCCTGAAGGGTGAGCCAGTCCGCGACGGTCATTCCCGAAAGCGACGGGTCGTCAGGGGACAGGGAATTCATGCGCTCGCGTAACGCCGTCGAGCCGGCGCGAGCGCGCTCGGCCTCTTGGAGCGATGTCTCAGGCTGTGCGACGTAATTGCCGGAAAAGTCCGACTCGACCAGCGTGGCGCCATTGTGTCGCGCCCGCTTCATCACCTCCGGCATGTCGTCGCAGATGAACTGGCCACCGGTGTCGATGATTTCGCCCAGACCGTTCGCATAGGCCTCGACGCGACCGCCAACCCGCTCGCGCGCCTCGAGAACCGTGACGTCCGCGCCTGCCTGCCTGAGCGCCAGCGCGGCGCTCAGGCCACAGAAGCCGGCGCCGACCACGACGATTTTCGCCACGGCCGGCTCCTTCTTCCGGATCAGTAGCCGGCTTTTATCTTCTCGAATTCCTCGATCATCTTCTGCTTTAGCTCGGCCGGGACCGGCGACTGGAACAGCGTCTTGTCGACGAATTTCTCGACATCGCCGTAGCCTTGCGCCTTGACCACTTCAGGGTCGATCGTGGACATGGACTTGGCGTCGGCATGACCATAGCCCCAGTCCGACAGCAGGAAGCTGGCCACTTCCGGGGTGTTGATCGAGTTGAGGAAATCATAGGCCTTCTCGGTGCTGCCGGGCGCATCCTTCAACAGGACGTAGCCGCAGACCCATGTCGACTGGCCTTCCGCGGTGTCGCGCGTGTTCTTGATCGGCGCGCCGGCCAAAGCCGACTGCACCGCCGCGTCGTTCCACGCCCATGCGACGTCGACCTCGCCGCCGCTCAGCGCCTGAACGATATCGGTGTTGTCGGTCCAGTACAGCCGCACGTTCTTGTGCACTTCGCGCAGGAAGTCCGAAGCCTGCTTGAACTGCTCGTCCGTCATCCCCGTCCAGTCCTTCAGGCCAATGGCCAGCGAGCCCAGGGCATAGGCGTCGTCGACATTGTCGGGAAGGGAGACGCGGTCCTTGTATTTCGGATCGGCCAGAATCTTGAGCGACTTGATGTCTTCGGCCCGGACCTTCTCGCTGTTGTAGGTCAGGAGCGTGTTGCCCCAATCCCAAGGCATGAACCATGCAACGCCGCTGGCGTCCGTGGCGAGGTTCTTCATGGCCATGATGCCAGGGTTGAGGTCGTTCCAGCCGGTGATCTTCGAGGTGTCGAGCGGCTGCAGCAGGCCAGCCTCGCGCCACTTCACGACACTTTGCGAGCAGGGATGCGCGAGATCAGTCTTGAAGCCTGCGCGGATTTTCTCGAATGCCTCGTCCTCGTCGCCGAAGAAGGTGAAGGTCGGCGACTGTCCATATTTCGCGACATAGCCTGGATGGAATTCCGGCGCCTCGTAGCCGGACCAGTCGAAGATCACCAGATCCTTGTCTTCCGCCGTCGCAACGGCCGCTGCCGAACCGAGTAGTGCGGCTGCGATAGCGAGCCTGATTGCTATGCCGCTCTTCCTTGCTTTCATCATCATTCCCCTTTGGTTGTTGTTGTCATGCGGCCGTGGATGAGCGCCGGCGCGTCGCGCGAAAAATGTTTCGGAAAGACGGACACCAGAAAATCAGCTGCGGCGCGATGCGCGCTTTCCCGGGTCAGATCTTCCGTGCCCATCATCAGGCGCAGCCATAGGCCCTCCAGCATCGCCGAAAGGCCGAGGGCTGTGCCCTGCGGATCAAAGTCGTAATTGCCGTCCGCCTGTAGCCTGCTGCAGATATCGACGAAAACGTCCTGGTAGGCCTGGTCGCGGGCGCCGCAAAGCGCCTGATAGGTCGGTCGCGACTTTGCTTCACCCCAGAAAGCGCACCACGCGGCGAGCTTCCGCTTGTTGCAGATGGCGCGGTCGAAGTCCGCCGCCACCAGAACCGCGAGTTGTCGCGCCGGATCGTCACCCGCCTTCAGCAGGGCCGAACGCCAATGTGCGGCATATTCGTCGGCCATGTATTGAAGCGTGGCGACGAGCAGCTTTTCTTTGCTTTCGAAGTGAAAGTTCACGATGCCCCGGGATAGGCCGGCTCCGTCGGCGACATCGGCCATTGTCGTCTCGGCGAATCCGCGTTTGGCGAGCGAATCGATCGTCGCCTCGATAAGCTGATGGCGTCGCGTTTCCTTCGAGGCCTTCCGCCCGCGCTTCTCCGTCTCGACTGTCGGCGGCTTCAGGGTTTCGACGGTCATAGTTCACGTGTTCCAGCTACTTTGGAGGCTTCCAGCCGCGCAGATGGGTGGGGCGATGTTCGCCCGAGTTAAGCACCTTCTGCATGGCCTCCCAGGTCTTGATATTCTTGTCTACATAGGGCGCGCCGACCGCTGCCGCCACCTTGTCGTAGAGCGGTCCTTTCAACTGCTCCAGCTCTCTGCGCGCCACGTCGCGATACCAGGGGTTGCGGTCGCGCGTTTCGACATTCTTGAAGCCGGCCCCCCTCATCGCGGCCGCGTAGCGTGCCGGCGATGCCATGGCGAAGGACAGTCCTTCGGCAGCGATATAGGCCTTCATCTCCGGCGACGGCTCATTGTCGTGGCCGATCATCCAGTTCGAGGCTGCGAACACGCCGCCCGGCTTCAGAACACGGAAGATTTCCGCAAACAGCGCGTCCTTGTCCGGCACATGCAGCAACGCGTCCTTGGAGAACACCACGTCGAAACTGCCGTCTGCGAAGGGAAGGGGTCCCGGCGCCGCATGAACGAAGCTGGCGTGATCCGACAGCTTCCGCTTTCGTGCGCGCAATCGGGCGGCCACGATGACCGGCAGTTCGACATCGAATCCCGTCGCATGTGCCGCGCCATGGCCCTCGACAAGATGCAGGGCTATCCCGCCTGAGCCGCAGCCGACGTCGAGGATCGTCTTGCCCCGAAGGTCGAGCCCTTCGACCACGCGGTCCACCTCTTCGGGGCCGCCCGGCGACAGATACCCGTCGCCCCACAGCGCCTCCAGGAAGCGTATGGCCTCGTCGTCATATTCCGGCGCGGCGTCCGGCGTGTCAATCATCGATCGATTCCCAAGCGGCAAGCCCGGATCGAGCTTGCGATCATGACGTAACCCTATCCCCGCCAGAGGAAAATGCAACCTCATTTGTTGAACATTCATTCAAAATGGCTGGACAGCTTTGCCTGCTGCGTGCCAGATTTGCGGCATCCGACGGGGAATTGAACCACGATGAAGACTTGGGACGCTATCGTCATCGGCGGCGGCCATAATGGACTTGTCAACGCCTGCTACCTGCAGAGGGCGGGTCTGGACGTGCTGGTGGTCGAGAAGAACGACTGGGTGGGCGGCGCGGCCGTCAGCCGGTCGCTGACGCCCGGATTCCTCTATTCGAACTGCTCCTATGTCTGTTCGCTGTTCCGGCCCGAGATCATGCGCGACCTCGAACTGCCGCGCTTCGGGTTGCAGGTCATCGCCTATGAGGGCGGCGCGGTCTTCACACGCGATGGCGACTACCTTGCCAACTACCGCGACCACGACGCGCATCGCCGGGAGTTCGCCCGCTTCTCGAAACGCGACGCCGAGGCCTATGATCGCTACGCACGCGACGTGACGCGGCAGTGCCGTTTCATCCAGCCGCTGCTCATGCGCACCGCGCCCGACCCGACGAGCCTGAAGCCGCGCGATGTCGGTGAACTCATGTATATCGCGAAGAAATTCTACGACCTCGGACCAAGCCAGATGGCCGAGACGCTCCGCTTCTGGACAATGTCGATCTCCGAATTCCTCGACGAATATTTCGAGACCGACGTCATCAAGGCGAATTTCTCGATCTCGGGCATCATCGGCACGGCGCTGGGTCCGATGTCTCCCGGTACGGCTTACGTTCTGCTACACCATTACATGGGCGAGGTGGATGGCTCGGTCGGCGCGTGGGGCTATGCGCGCGGCGGCATGGGAGCGATTACCAAGGCGCTGTCCGAAAGTTTCCAGGCGTCCGGCGGCGCCATCCGCACCGGCGCGGAGGTGGACAAGGTTCTGGTCAAGGATGGCCGGACGACCGGCATCGTGCTCGCGGGTGGCGAAGAAATTCGCGGTAAGCTGGTCATCTCCAACGCCGACGTGAAGCGCACCTTCCTCAAGCTCGTCGAGGAAAAGGAACTGCCCAACGTCTTCCTGCGCCGTGTGAAGAACTTCAAGATCAGGGGCTCGTCCGGCAAGGTGAACATTGCTTTGGATTCCCTGCCGGAATTCCCTGCTCTGCCTAAGGACGCGCCGTCGATTCGCGGCGACCTGCATTTCACCGATTCCGTCGAACGAATGGAGCGCGCCTATGACGACTGGAAGGCGGGGCGCTGGTCGGCCGATCCGTTCCTCGACATGATGATCCCGACCACGCTCGATCCAACCATGACGCCGCCGGGCAAGCATTTCATGTCCTGCTTCGTGCAGTACTGCCCGCCCAAGGTGGAGGGGCGTGACTGGACGGACGCCGACCGCGACGCCTTCGCCGAAACGGTGATCTCGCAGATCGCGGATTATTCGCCGGGCTTCCGCGACCGCATCCTCCACATGGAGGTGCGCACGCCGCGCGAACTGGAAGCGGAAGTCGGCTTGACCGAAGGCAACATCTTCCAGGGTGAACTGACTTTCGACCAGCTTCTCTTCAACCGCCCTGTACAGGGTTATGCCCAATACCGCTCGCCGATCGGCGGCCTCTACATCTGCGGTTCCTCCACCCATCCCGGGGGAGGCGTCATGGGCGCGCCGGGCCGCAATGCCGCCGCCGAGATCCTGCGCGATCTTTCCAAGCCGACCAGACATATGAGCCCCGCCCATGACGTCATCTGATGTTCAACAGCAGGTGGCTTCGCGCTGGACCGCCAGGCATGACGTCGTCGTCATCGGCGGCGGGCACAACGGGCTTGTCTGCGCGACGCTTCTCGCCAAGTCGGGCCGCAAGGTCCTGCTTCTTGAAGCTGCTTCCGAACTCGGTGGAGGCGCCCGGACCGATGAGTTTGCGCCGGGCTTCCGCGTGTCCTCGGTGGCGCATCTGCTCAACCGGCTTCACCCGGATGTCGTCAAGGAACTGGACCTCGAAAAGCATGGATTGAAGTTCGCTCCTGCCGAGCTGGTTCCGTCGACATCTTTGTCGGCTAAGGACGGCCCACTGACCCTGACAGGCGCCTACGGTGCGGGACTCGCCGGCGCCTCGGTTTCGGAAGCGGCCGCATGGAAAGACCTGCGCGCCCAGCTCATCCGCTACGCCGGAATCCTGAAGCCCTTCCTGTCGCGTCGCCCTCCGGACCTGCGCGGAAAGATGTCGATGGCCGAGACCTTCGCGCTCGGGCAGACTGCGTTGGCGCTGAAGAAGCTCGGCAAGGAAGACATGCGCGATTTCCTGCGTGTCATCCTGATGAATGTCGCCGACCTGCTCGACGAGCAACTGACAGACAACAGGTTGAAGGGACTGCTCGCTTTCGACGCGGTGTTGGGCAGCCATCTAGGCCCGCGATCGCCGACGTCACTGCTCGGCCTTTATTATCGCCTTGCCGGCGAGATCGGCGGCGCGCCGGGCGCCCAACTCGTGCCGAAGGGCGGCATGGGCAGTGTCGTCGCCGCGATTGCGGGCGCTGCGTCCAAGGCGGGAGTAGTCCTGCGGACCGAAGCGCCGATCGTAAAGATTCGTGTCGAGGACGGACGTGCCACAGGTGTCGTTCTGGAAAACGGAGGGGAGATTGCCGCGACGACGGTCATTTCCGCAGCTGATCCCTCCACAACCTTCCTCGACCTCGTCGGCCCGCGCGAACTCGACACCGGGTTCGTGCGCAAGATCAGCAATATCCGCAACTACGGCGATGCGGCCAAGTTGCATCTGGCGCTTGAACGCCCGCCCGAATTCGCGGGTGTTGATGCCGTTGGTCTCAAGGGAAGGCTGGTCATCGCGCCCTCGACGGATCATGTGGAGCGCGCCTTCAATCCCTCCAAATATGGTGAGTTCTCGCCCGAACCCGTCCTTGAGATCACGCTTCCAAGCCTTGCCGATCCCTCGCTTGCACCGGACGGCGCCTGTGTCCTTTCGGCTGTTGTGCAGTATGCGCCTTATCGGCTGCGCGAAGGCTGGGAGAGCGGCAAGCCAAAGTTTCTCAACGCGATCATGGGCGTGCTGGAAAAGTATTCGCCGGGCATCGGCAAGACGGTCCGTCACACCGAACTGCTGACGCCTGTGGACATCGAAGCCCGCTACCGCATGCCCGGCGGCCATTGGCACCACGGCGAACTGCAGGCGGACCAGATGCTGATGTCGCGTCCGGTATTCGGCGCGGAGGGCTATGCCACGCCGATCGATGGGCTTTATCTTTGCGGCGCGGGCTCGCATCCGGGCGGCGGCGTATCGGGAGCGCCCGGGCTCAACGCAGCCCGGCGCATCATCGCCATGGAGCGCCAGTCATGACGAAGACGGCAAAGAAGACGAGCTCCCCGTACGCCGCGCGCATCGCGGCGCGCGGTCACTTCCGAACGCTGCGTCTCGATACGCCGTTTCAGCCGCGCATCGATGCGCTCATGAAGCAGAACGATTGGTATTCGTGGGCAGGCTATCGCGCGCCTGCATCGCTTTGGGACGAGGAGCTCGAATATTTCGCAATCCGCAGCCAGGCCGCGCTCTTCGACATTTCGCCGATGGTCAAATACCTGATCCAGGGGCCGGATGCCGAGGCATTCCTCAACCGCGTCACCTTGCGCGATGTCTCGAAGCTGCGCCCCGGTCGCGTCCACTACACCGCCTGGTGCGACGACGAGGGTCATGCGCTTGACGACGGCACGCTGTTCCGGCTGACCCAAGATGCTTTTCGTCTGTGCTGCCAGGAGCGGCATCTTCCATGGCTGCTCGATTCAGCCATTGGCTATGACGTGTCTGTCGTCGAGGAAACCGAGGAAATCGCCGGGCTGGCGTTGCAGGGGCCAACCTCGTTCGCCATCCTGCGCGACGCCGGCTTCGAAGGCGTCGAGCATCTCAAGATTTTCGATCTGGCCGGCTTCGACCATCAGGGGGGAACGGTCACCATCTCCCGTACCGGCTTCACCGGCGATCTTGGCTACGAGCTTTTCGTTCCGGCAAACCTTGCGCTCAGCCTCTGGGACCGGCTCATGGACGCAGGCCAAATGCGCGGTATCCGCGCCATCGGCTATACGGCGCTCAACCGTGCGCGCCTTGAGGCAGGGTTGATCGTCGCCAATGCCGATTTCACGACCGCCGAACACGCGCTCCGCGCCAATCGCGCCCGCATGCCCGACGAGATCGGGCTCGGCTTCATGGTCGATCTCAAGAAGGGCCATTTCAACGGCAGGCGCGCCATCGAGACCGCCCGCAAGGCCAGGAAGCTGGGGCATATCCTCGTTGGCTTGGAGATCGAGGGTAACATTCCCGCCGAGCACGCGATCGTCTATCACAACAAGAAGAAGGAAGTCGGACTGGTCAGCGCCGCCGGCTGGTCGCCTCTGGCCAAGCGGAACATCGCGATTGCCAGCCTGTCCCGTCCCTATGGCGATACGGTGAACGATGACCTCTGGGTGGAGATCTACGCGCTGCGCGAACTGAAGTACGAAAAGCTGATGAAGCGTGCGAAAGTCGTGGAACGCCCCTTCGTCAAGCTTGCCCGGCGCACGGCCAATCCGCCGGCGGATTTCTGAAATGGAAGGCGATGACGAAGCCCGGGAACAGTGGGAGCTCGTTACCACGCCACTCGGCGAAGCCTGGTCCGGCCGTACGCGCTACGCCGCAGCCATGTATTTCTACAAGCGCGGCGAGCTTCCGGCGGAAGTGCTAGAGGTCTATCGCCTGTGCTCTCGACTCGACAGCTACGATCCGTTGCCGATCATCAGGGATCGTGGCGTCGGAAAGGATTGGCTGAAGCGTTTGGAGACGGCGAAAAAAGGCTGATGCCATGATTGCCTCGCATCGACTTCGCGCCTCGATCTGCTAGCTATGCCGGCGGCAGGAGAACGTGTGATGCAGGGTGCCTATCGCTGGCTGAACGAACCTGACGACTGGACGGGCGACGCTTCGGCGCTTGTGTTCCGGACAGGCGACAAGACGGACTTCTGGCGTGAAACCTTCTACGGTTTCATCCGCGACAATGGCCACGCCTTCCTGCGACCTGTCTTGGGAGATTTCACCGCGTCAGCGGTGGTGCTTGGCGACTACCAGACGCTCTACGACCAGGCCGGCCTGCTCCTGCGCATCGATGAAACGCTGTGGATCAAGACCGGCATCGAGTTCACCGACGGCCTCATGCATTTCAGCGTGGTGGTGACGAACGGCGTCTCCGACTGGTCTGTCATCCCTCTGCCATACGCGAAGCCGAGCGATCCTGTTTCGGTGCGGCTCACCCGGCATGACGACGCGGTTCGCGTCCAGTTCTCGATCGGCGGATCATCGTGGCAGATGGCGCGCCTCTGCCCGTTCCCGGCAAAGGACGCCGAGGTCGGCGTGATGGCTTGTTCACCGCAGCGTGCAGGGTTTGCTGCACGCTTCCGCGACATTCAGGTCGGACCGCCGATCGCGCGCGACCTGCACGCGGAAGCGTAGGGTGGTCTATTCCGCCGCGCCGCGAAAAGCGCTAGCGCCACTTTCGAACTGGAGTTTTGCCAGTCGCGCATAAAGACCCCCCTTCGCCACGAGGCTCTGGTGCGTTCCCTCCTCGACGATGCGGCCGCCATCCATGACGAGGATCCGGTTGGCGCTGAGCACGGTTGCCAGCCGGTGCGCGATGACGATTGTGGTGCGGTCGCGCATCAGCCGTTCCAGCGCCGACTGGACCAGCGTCTCGCTGCCGGCGTCGAGCGCGGAGGTGGCTTCGTCCAGAAGCAGGATGGGCGCATTGCGCAGGATCGCGCGGGCGATCGCGATGCGCTGGCGCTGGCCGCCGGAAAGCGTGACGCCGCGTTCGCCAACCTCTGTCTCAAAGCCGCTTTCCAGCCTGTCGATGAATTCGTCGGCAAGCGCATCTTTCGCCGCCTGTTCGATCTCGGCCTTGCTCGCGCCCGGCCGTCCAAAGGCGATGTTGTCGAGAACGCTCGCCGCGAAGATGGTCACGTCCTGCGGAACGATGGCGATGCGCGAGCGAACGGCGAGCGGATCGGCTTGTCTGATGTCGACGCCGTCGATGGCGATCACGCCGCTGTCGGGGTCGTAGAAGCGAAGCAGGAGCGAGAAGATCGTGCTCTTGCCGGCACCTGAAGGTCCTACGATCGCGACCGTCTCGCCGGGTTCGATGTGGAAGCTGACATCGTGCAGCGCCGGCAGATCTGGCCGCGCGGGGTAGGCGAAGGTGACGCTGTCGAATGCCACGGCTCCCCGGCCGTCCGCAGGCAGCGGCCTCGGGTTCGCCGGCGGTGCGATGGCCGGTTGCTCAGCCAGGATTTCCGTCAGGCGCTCGGCCGCGCCAGCCGCCTGCGAGAGCTCACCCCAAACTTCCGAAAGCGCTCCCAGGGCGCCTGCAGCGAACACCGAGTAGAGCAGGAATTGCCCGAGCGCGCCGGCAGACATCGTCCCGGTCAGGACGTCCTGCGAGCCGAACCACAGAACCATGACGACCGAAGTGAAAATCGTGAAGATCGCAAAGAAGGTCAGCGCCGCTCGCGCCAGCGTGGACGAGCGCGCCGCATCGAAAGCCGCTTCCACTGACTTGGCGAAGCGCTTCGTGACAAGGCTTTCGTTGGTGAAGGACTGTAGCGTCCGGACCGCCGAGATCTGTTCGCTTGCGTAGGCCGTCGCACCGGCCAGGGTGTCCTGCGCCTGCCTTGCCTTGCGACGGACCGACCTTCCAAATGCGACGAGCGGCAACACCACGATCGGAATGGCGATGAGCACGAGGCCTGACAGTTTTGGACTTGTCACCACCATCATGCCGACCGCCCCGAGGCCTAGGATCACGTTACGCAGCGCCACTGAGGCGGTTGCGCCGACCGCGGACTTGATCTGCGTGGTGTCGGCCGCAAGCCGCGAGACGATTTCGCCCGAAAGCGAGGCGTCGAAGAAGGCGGGAGACAGCGTGGTCACGTGCGAGAACACATCGCGGCGCAGGTCCGCGACGACGCGCTCGCCGAGCGTAATGACGAAGTAGTAGCGGCAGGCCGAGGCCAGGGCGAGCAAGCCCGCGATGGCGATCAGCATGGAGAAGTAGTTGGCGACGAAGGTGGTGTCGGCGCTGGTGAAGCCATGGTCGATCATGCGGCGCACTGCGAGCGGCAGTGCCAGCGTCGTTGCTGCCGCGACCGCTAACGAGATGAGGGCTGCAATCAGAAGGACCGGGTAAAGCAGGACATACGGAAAGATGCAGCGAAGCGGCCGCAGGGCCTGTCTTGACTGGTCGGCGGCGGCGTTCGCCGTGAAAGCCATTTTCCAGCGTTTCCTTTGTCCGCACAGGGCCACTATGCCCGGCGCATCGTAGCCTTGTGATTCAATTTCGGCTGATGTATAGGCTCGCCAACCGTTTTAGAAGCCGTGGCTGGGTGATAGCTGCGGCTTTGACTTTTCAAAAGAGACGCATCGACGCAGGCTACTGGCCGACACGCGTCGGCAAAGGACGAGACGATGAAAGAGAAGATCCATCCCGACTACCACACGATCACCGTCGTGATGACCGACGGCACCAGCTACGAGACGCGTTCGACCTATGGCGCGGCTGGCGACACGCTGAACCTCGACATCGATCCGAACACGCATCCGGCATGGACCGGTGGCCAGCAGAACTTGCTCGACCGCGGTGGCCGCCTGTCGAAGTTCAAGAACCGTTACGCCGGTCTGTCGATCTGATTTTTTCAACTCTCTGGCAAAAGGGCTCCGCTGTGGCGGGGCCCTTTTGTATTTTAAGCCGTTGCATCTGGCTCACAATAAAAAGGCCGCCTTTGAGGCGGCCTTTTTATTGTTTCGATCTGGAAAGCTAGTATCAGGCAGCTTCTTCCTGCTCGGCTTCCTCGTTGTCGGCCTTGGCGCCGCGCTTTGGGCCCTTGGCAAGGTTTGCCTCGATCAGGCGAACGGCCTCAGTCTCCGACATCTTGTTGACGGCAGCGATCTCGCGAGCCATGCGGTCGAGCGCTGCTTCATAAAGCTGGCGCTCGGAATAGGACTGCTCCGGCTGGTTGTCGGCGCGATAGAGATCGCGCACCACTTCAGAGATCGAGATCAGATCGCCGGAATTGATCTTTGCGTCATATTCCTGCGCGCGGCGCGACCACATGGTGCGCTTCACGCGAGCGCGGCCCTGAACGACCTTCAGCGCCCGGTCGACGTAATCCGTCTCGGAAAGCTTGCGCATGCCGATGGAGGTCGCCTTGGCGACCGGCACCTTCAGCCGCATCTTGTCTTTCTGGAAATCGATAACAAAGAGTTCGAGCTTGTGTCCGGCTACTTCCTGCTCGTCGATGGCGACGATCTGGCCAACGCCATGCGACGGATAGACGATAAACTCGCCGGTCTTGAAACCCTGACGCTGCGCCGACTTTTTCTGCTGGGTGGTGGTTGCCATTACGCCCTGAACTCCTTAGTTGCGGTAGCCGGAAGTCCGGCAAACCTGATGCGGCTGGCTTGGAAGGCCAACCCAATGCAAAGGGCCAACGAGCGCAGTTGCGGGACAGTTCCAAACCGGCGACGCATCAATACGTCCGCCTGGCCCAGAAAACTCTGGTCCGCAGTCAGCTTGCGCCTTTCAATGATTCGGGCTTGCGCGCCTTGATTGACGTTGTGCCATTGGCATATTTGCTACACCTAGCACAAAAAGCGGCAAGAATCAACAATTTGCTGCATTAGCGAGCAAGACCGATCAGCCGTCCGAGGCGGACTGGTTAATGGGTGCTTCCCGATTTCGACGTCTCGAAGCGGCCTTCCGCAGCGGAAATCAGTCGCCGTTTCCAGGCTCCACCGAGAAGAATTTCTCAAATTTGCCCTCGACCCCGTCGAACTCCTTGGCTTCGGCCAAGGGTTCCTTCTTGACGGTCAGATTGGGCCATTTGACCGCATATTCGGTGTTGATCTCGAGCCACTTTTCCAGTCCCGGCTCGGTATCCGGCTTGATGGCGTCGGCCGGGCATTCCGGTTCGCAGACGCCGCAGTCGATGCACTCATCCGGGTGGATGACGAGCATGTTCTCGCCTTCATAGAAACAGTCCACCGGACAGACCTCCACGCAGTCCGTGTATTTGCACTTTATGCAGTTGTCCGTGACGACGTAGGTCATGCTCGACTCCGGGAATTTTCCCGTATTTACAACAGTTTTGGGTCAGTTATCCCGTTTACCTGGGGCACGCAAGGTTGACCGTTCTGCGCCCGCCCTCAAATACTAAACAGTTTTCCCGCTCCGCCTCCGTGGAGCTATTCATCGTCGGGTCGGCGGAGGCGATCTGTTTCGCGCCGCTCACGCTTGGTGGGACGGCCCGAGCCTGCCTCGCGCAACGGGGGCATGAAACTGACCGGCGCTTCCTCCTTGGCGGCAGCGGGCGGCGACAAATCCTCGAACAGTTTGCGCGCCTCCTCGGCCGGACCGCGTCGCACCCCGCCCGAAATGACCTTGTAGACGAGGATACGCCGGTCGAGCGTAATGGTGAGCATATCGCCGGGCTTCACCAGGTCGGATGCCTGTGACGTCTTGTCGCGATTGATGCGGACCCTGCCGGCGACGGCAAGCTTTGCCGCCAGCGACCGCGATTTCACCACCCGCGCAAAGAACAACCACTTGTCGATGCGCTGGCGGGTGGTACCTTCCAT
The DNA here is from genome assembly GCF_040081925.1 of Mesorhizobium quangtriensis. Lineage (NCBI taxonomy): Bacteria > Pseudomonadati > Pseudomonadota > Alphaproteobacteria > Hyphomicrobiales > Phyllobacteriaceae > Mesorhizobium > Mesorhizobium quangtriensis. The sequence continues at coordinate 1,305,404 of NZ_JBEBMF010000002.1, read as the reverse complement.
CTACTTCTTGAGCTGGTCGCGCAGGGCGGCGAGCTTGGCGAAGGGCGAAAGCGGATCGATCTTGGCGGGGCGCTCCTCGCGCGGGCGCTGCTGATGCGCGGGCTTCTGACCGCGTTCCTCTTCACGCCCCTGTTCGCGTTTGCCCTTGCGGAAATCGGGACGGCCTCCCTCACGCTCCGGCCGCCCCTTGGAGCGGTCGAATTTCGGCCGATTGTCGCCTTCCTTGCCGTCGCGCCGTCCCTGGAAGGGGGTGCGCCTGCCTTGATTGCGTTCGCCTACGGTCTCGCCTTCACCCTGTGGGCCGCGACCGTGTCGCGGGCGGTTGTCGTGACGACGACCACCGGCTGGCCTGTCGAAACGGCCGGGGCGCCAGAGCAGGATGGGTTTCGGCTCTTCTGCGGGTGGCTCGGCGTCACCCTCACCTTCGATGGGAGCGTGGGCAGCCGAAGGCTGCTCGGGCGGGGTGCCCTCAACCGCACCGGCGTCCGCCGCTTCGGGAGCTTCGACTTCTGAGGACGGTTCGGCAGAAACTGCGTCGAGCGCGTCGCCGGCTACCCCCTTCGTCGCCGGTGGCGACACCTCCCCCTCGACGAGGGAGGGAGCCAGCGCTTCCGCCTCAACCTCTCCTTCGGTCGAAACCCGCGCTGCGACCTCTGCGGAGCCCTCTGGAATTTCGAGCGCAGCGGTTGCGGCTTCGGACGTATTCGTGACGGCTTCCGCTTCGGCGGCCGCCTTTGCAGCCTTTTCGGCCTCAGCTTTCTCAGCCGCTTCGCGCGCCGCCTGGTCGAGCGCTTCCAGCTTGGCCTTGACGTTGGCCGCAGGCTTCGGCTCGGCGCGATAGCCGAGCCCCTTGAGGATTTCCTCCATGTCCTCGGCGTTGGCGCCTAGGATGGACATCATTGATGGCGTCACGAGGAAGTTCTGTCCGTCATAGGCGCCGTCGGGCCGCGCTCCGACGCCTACCTTCCACGCCAGAGCGGGACGGATCAGGTCTGCAAGGCGTTCGAGGATATCCACGCGCACCGCGCGGCGGCCGAGCGGGCGGAAACCGGCCAGCTTGTAGAACGTCCGGTCGAAGGTGGGGTCGACAACAACCGAGGTGCGTCCGGAAGCCAGCGCATGCACCACGTCGCCAAATCCGGGCTTGTCCTTGCCATCATTCCCGAGCGCCCATAGCAGGGTGATCAGCCCCGCTGGCGCAGGCTTGATCAGCGCTGGCACGAAGACGTGGTAAGCCCCGAAGCGCACGCCGAGACGCCGCAGCGCCGCCCGGCCGGACTGGTCGAGCGACTTCACGTCCTCCGCGATCTCGCGGCGGTTGATGAGGCCGAACTCTTCCACCAGCCTGAACGCGATGCCGCGTCCGATGCCGGTGATCTGGTCGGCCGACTTGAGGTCGACCAGTGGCTTCAGCAGTGTCTCGACTTGAAAATTGACAAATCGCTCGGCGCGCGCCGCCACCTTGTCGCGGGCGGGGCCGGTGAGCTGTTCGTCGGCGAGCAGGATGACGCGCGGCTTCAGCGGCTCGTCGCCGGCGGTGAGCGTCGCGATCGGCGCGCCGATCCAGCGCAGCACGCCGTCGGAGCCGAGTGCGATGTCGCCGTTAGCGCAGGCCGAGAAACGTTCCGCGCGTGCGTCGAATTCAGTTGCAAGCGCCTTCTGCGCGGCCGTGCGAATGGCCTTGCCGTCCTCGCCGTTGGCGCTCTGGTCGGCGGTGAACCGAAAGCCTTGCAATTCCCCGACATGGTGGCCCTCGACAAGGACCGTCCCGGACGGGCTGATTTCGGCTTCAAGCATAGTGTTTTCCCGGAGGCGGCGGACAAGGACGGAAGTCCTGCGATCAACGAAGCGTTTCGTCAACCTTTCATGCAGCGCATCCGACAATCTGTCTTCGATTTCCCTCGTCTTTTCCTGCCAGTGTGTCGGATCGGCAAGCCAGCCCGGGCGGTTGGAGACGAACGTCCATGTCCTGATCTGCGCGATGCGCTGGGACAGCGTGTCGATGTCGCCCTCAGTGGAGTCGGCGCGGCGCACCTGCTCGGCCATGTAATTCTCGTCGACGTGACCCTTGCGGGCGAGGTCGTCATACATGGATGCGATCAGGTCCGCGTGCTGTGCCGGCGCGATGCGGCGATAGTCAGGGAGAGCGCATGTTTCCCAGAGGAGCGCCACCCTTGCACGTCCGACGGCGAGGTCTCGTATCGACGGATCGCGTGTCAGATGTTCCAGCGCCTGCTGGTCGACAGCAGGCAGGGCGCGCGTCAGCCCCTCCACAGGGGCAGGCGTGTCGATCGAGCGCTTGAGGGCTTCCACGGTTGAAAAATCGAAGCCGACCGTACGCCACTGAAGGACCTTCACGGGATCGAAGTCGTGCGCCTCGATCTTGTGGACGAGTTCGTCGTCGAGCGGGTCCACCTGGCCGGTGACGCCAAACGTGCCGTCGCGCATGTGGCGCCCGGCGCGTCCTGCGATCTGACCGAGTTCGGCAGCCGACAAATCGCGAAACTGGTAGCCGTCGAACTTCCGGTTCTGCGCGAAGGCGACATGGTCGAGATCGAGATTGAGCCCCATGCCGATCGCGTCGGTGGCGACGAGGTACTCAACATCGCCCGACTGGAAGAGTTCGACTTGGGCATTGCGGGTGCGGGGAGACAATGCGCCGAGCACGACGGCTGCGCCTCCGCGCTGGCGCCGCACGAGTTCGGCAATCGCGTAGACCTCGTCGGCCGAGAAGGCGACGATCGCCGAGCGCGACGGCAGCCGGGTCAGCTTTTTCTGCCCCGCATAGGCGAGATGAGAGAGGCGAGGGCGTGTGACGACGGAGATGCCCTTCAGCAGCTTCTCCAGAATGCCGCGCATGGTCGCCGCGCCGAGCAGCAGCGTTTCCTGCCTGCCGCGCAGGTGCAGGATGCGGTCGGTGAAGATGTGCCCCCGCTCGAAGTCGCCGGCAAGCTGTACCTCGTCGATCGCGACGAAGGCGGCGTCTGTCTCGCGCGGCATGGCCTCGACCGTGCAGACTGAGTAGCGCGCGCCCGGCGGCACGATCTTCTCCTCGCCGGTGATCAGCGCCACCCTGTGCGCGCCTACCTTCTCGCAGACGCGTCCGTAAACCTCGCGGGCAAGCAGCCTCAGCGGCAGGCCGATAAGGCCGCTCTCGTGCGCCACCATGCGCTCGATGGCGAGATGGGTTTTGCCCGTATTGGTCGGGCCGAGCACCGCGGTCACATCGCGTCCGGAAAGAACCAGAGGTCCGCGCGGCGGTTCGGTCGTCTTCAGGTGGATGGGCATCGGAGGGAGGGCGGGCCTTCCTGGCTCGTATCAGTCGGTGGCCGCTTCGGTCGCGCTGGCCAAGTTTCCAGCCGCCGGAGAAAAGCAGCCGGTACAAGGCACACATAGGATTTCGGTCGCGGAAGCGAAAGCAAAAAACTGCCCGGCGTGCAGGCTTGGCGTTAAGGCTTGGAACGAGTCTGGAACGAATCAGCGACGAATCAGTGACTCCCGATGATTCAGGTTTTGTTCGCCGCTAGATGTTGATCGAGCCGCTTCGGCCTTCACCACATGCTGAATCGGAATTTCGATGCGCTGCTCGATTCCGTTCCGGTTCGGGCGAAAGGGTTAACGCGAAGAACGGGTGCGGCCCGACGAATACGCACCTCCCTCACAACATTATGAAATCGTTAATCTTTCGGACCGGGAACTTGCCCCTTCAGAGGCGGAGACGCCTAACGGCGTTAACGTTCGGGCCAAAGGCGGAACGAATCAGCGACGAATCACTGTTCGGGCTGATTTCTTAGTTTGTTCCACACAACATCTGGTGGGCTTGGTTGCGCGTGCGACTAACGTGAACAGGCTGACGCTGTTCCGCGAGGTTGAGATTCGGTAAGCCGTTAACTGTTCTGTCCCAGCCGGGGACAAGTCGGCCTAAAGACGGCTACTTAATCCGCCATCGCCACCAGCGCGTCGGGATCGTAGGCGAGACGAATCTGAGCGCCGACGGGAAGATCGTCGGCACCGAAATTGTTGGTCTCGGTCACGGAGAGCGGCTTTTCGAAGCCGGCAACCTCGACGACGAGTTGCGTGATCTCGCCAAAGTAATGCCGCTCGACCACCTTGCCTGCCACTTCGTGGCTTGCCTTGGCGTCGTCCCACAGAACACGCAGCCGCTCCGGCCTGATGCCGAGTGTTGCCTGGCCTCCTGTGGTATGGCCGTTCGCGGCGAAACCGGCAGGTTTGTCGGTCTTCACGCGACCGAAGCCCTTTGTGTCGAGCGTGATCGTGGAGCCGTTGACCACCACCACGTCACCTTTCATGAAATTCATGCCGCCAACGAAATCCGCGACCTGGCGGTTGACCGGCCGCTGGTAGATTTCCTTGGGCGAGGAGACCTGCGCGATCTTGCCTCCGAACATCACAGCGATGCGGTCGGAGAGCGCCAGCGCCTCATACTGGTCGTGAGTGACAAGGATGAAAGTGATGCCGACCGCCTGTTGCAGCCGGCGCAGCTCAACCTGCATCTGCTCCCGCAGCTTCTTGTCCAGTGCCGAAAGCGGCTCGTCGAGCAGCAGCACCTTCGGCCGCATGACCAGCGCGCGCGCCAGTGCGACACGCTGGCGCTGTCCGCCGGAAAGTTCCGTCGCGCCACGTTTGCCGAGGCCTGACAGCGATACCTGACCGAGCGCTTCCTCGACACGGCGCTTCTCTTCGTCGGCCCCGAGCTTCTGCCGTTTCAGCCCATAGGCGACGTTCTGCTCGACATTGAGATGCGGGAAGATGGCGTAGCTCTGGAACACCATGTTGGTCGGGCGGCGGTTGGCGGGAATGCCGTCCATCGCCTGCCCGTCGATATGGATCGAGCCGGTGGTCGGGTTGTCGAAGCCGGCGATCATCCTGAGCAGCGTGGTCTTGCCGCAGCCGGACGGGCCGAGCAGCGAGAAGAACTCTCCCTCGCGGATGGTCAGGTTGGCGTCGTCCAGCGCCTTGAACGAGCCGTAGCTGCGCGTGACGCCGCGAATCTCGATCATCGGTCGTGCTTCGGACTTGGTTTCGGACTTGGCTTCTGGCTGGGGCGCGGACTCAGGCATGGGCAGCCACTCCGTGGACGCGGCGCTCGGCGCGGCGGCGCAAGACTTCGGCGACGGTGAGAAGGATGAACGAGCCGACCAGCAGCAGCGTACCCAGCGCCAGCACGCTCGGCAGCTTGGCGGCGAAGCGCAACTGGCCCCAGATGTAGACCGGCAGCGTTGCGTCCGTGCCTGCGAGGAAGAAGGCCATGATGAACTCGTCAAGCGAGATTGTGAAGGATACCAGAAGCGACGAAATGATGGCCGGCGCAACCATCGGTAGTGTCACCCGCCTGAAGGTGCCGAAGGATGTCTCGCCGAGGTCGGCTGAGGCTTCCTCCAGGCTGCGGTCAAATCCCTCGAAGCCTGCATTGAGCACGGTCACGGAATAGGGGATGCAGATCAGGACGTGTCCCAGCACGACGGTGAAGAGGGACAGTTGCAGTCCGAGCGACAGCATGACGATGAGGAGCGAGACGGCGAGGATGATCTCCGGCAGCACCAGCGGCGCCATGATCAGCCCCGAGGCCGCCGTGCGGCCGGGAAAGCGGTAGCGCGTGATTGCGCGCGCCGCGCAGATGCCGAGGATGGTCGCGAGGATGGACGCCGTGACGCCGACCATCAGGCTGTTCCAAGCGGCGTCGAGGAGAGCCGGGGTCCGTGTCAGTTCCTCGTACCACTTCCATGTGAAGCCGGTCATCGGGAATTTCGGTACGTGCGAGGCGTTGACCGAGAAGATCGGCAGGAACATCACCGGCAGGTAAAGGAAGACGATATAGAGGAACGCATAGGCGGGCAGCCAGCGGGAAAGCAGGCGCTTCATCGGACGCGCCTCCCTGCCTGCCGGATGATGAAGACGACAGCCAGCGCCATGATCGTAACGACGGTCATGGTGACGACCGAAAGCGCCGAGCCAAGCGGCCAGTTGCCGCCGCGCTTGAACTGCGTCTCGATCGCCGAGGCGATCATGACGCCGTCCTTGCCGCCGACGAGCTTAGGCGTGACGTAGTCGCCCACCGTCGGGATCATGACGATCAGCAGCGCCGAAATGACGCCGGGCAGCGACAGCGGCAGTGTCACGCGCAGGAAGGAACGAACCGGCCCGTCGCCGAGGTCCCGCGCAGCCTCGATCAGCGTGCGGTCGACCTTTTCCAGCGACACGAAGATTGGCAGCACCGCGAAGGCGGCCCAGGCGTGTGTCAGCGTGATGACGACCGCCGACGTGTTGTAGAGCAGGGCGGTCGACGGCTCGTCGATGATGCCGAGCCCCATCAGGCCGGAATTCAGCACCCCGTTGTAGCCGAGGATCACTTTCCAAGACATCACCCGCAGGAGGTAGCTCGTCCAGAACGGGATGGTGATGAGGAAGAGCCACAGGCTCTTGTGGCGCCCGCCGTGGAAGGAAATGTAATAGGCGATGGGGTAGGCCAGCGAGACGGTAAAGACGCTGACCAGAAGCGACACCCAGAGCGAGCGCAGCAGGAGGTCGCGGTAGATCGGCTCGCCCAGCGCGATGCGGTATTGCTCAAGCGTGAATGTACGGTCGACGGTCAGGTAGTCCTGGGTCCAGAAACTGTAGGCGATGACAACCGCGACCGGAACGACAAGCAGTATCAGCGCGTAAAGCAGGGTTGGGCTGATAAGTGCGAGGCCCTGCGCCTGTTCGGTTTGGAGAAGAGCTTTGCCCCGCCCGCGTGCCGCGGCTGGTGTGGCGTCAGTCCCTTCCGCGGCCGCAGTCATTGCAGCGGTTCTCCGGATCGGGACATGCGATAGCGGGGCGCGGACCGAAGCGATGTCCAGCGCCAGCTACAAAGCGTTTCCGGCTGATCCAATTCGTGATTTTGCGCCGACATGCCAGTCGCGTCGTCCCAATGACCGACCGGCGGCGGAGTTCCCGTCCCACTCGCCAGCTCTCGCGCCATCTTGCTCAGAGTACGATTGAAAGCAAGCGCTATTTCTGCGATATTGATTGAACGGACATTCAATATGATGTGGAACGAGGCTGGATTTCCGGTACTTGTGCCGCAGATCAACATACGGAGAGTAAAGATGGCTGCTGTCAGGGATTTCCATGACGCCGGGGCTTTGGACGCGGCCGCTGACGCCATCGAGATGGCGAAGAACCATCTCGTGCAACCTTGGCCCTATGCCGGAGACGTGGGCGCGGAAGCGCGGACGCTGGTCACATCGGGAGATGGCATCTACCTGATCGACGGCGATGGCAAGAAGCTGATCGATGGGCCGGCCGGCATGTGGTGCATCAATGCCGGCCACCGCCGCGAGGAGCTGGCGCGCGTCATGTACACGCAGGCGATGGAGCTGTCCTACAACACGCCCTGGTACACGATGAACACGCCCTCGGCTGAGCTCTCTAAACGCATCGCAGCCTACGCGCCGGGGGACCTCAACCACGTATTCTACACGACCGGAGGTTCCTCTGCGGTGGAGACCGCGCTGCGCTTCATGCAATTCTACAACAATGTGCGCGGCCGTCCAGAAAAGAAGCTGATCCTTTCGCGCGGCGGCGCCTACCACGGCTCGACCTATCTGTCCGGTTCGTTGAACGGACGGCCGCGCGACCGCGACTGGATGGATGCGGTCGACGCGCTCGTGGTCAAGCTTTCCTCACCCGATCCGTTCCGCAGGCCGAAGGGCATGACGCTCCAGGCATTTGAGGATTTCCTCGTCGACGAGTTCCGCGATACGGTGAAGCGGGTCGGCGCAGAGAAGATCGGCGCCTTCGTTGGTGAGCCTATCCAGGCGTCGGGCGGCGTGATCGTTCCGCCGAAAAACTACCTGAAGCGGATACGCGAGATCTGTCGCGAATTTGAAATCCTCTACGTCTCTGATGAAGTGGTAACGGCGTTCGGTCGCCTCGGTCATGTCTTTGCTTCTCAGGAATTGTTCGACATCGAGCCGGACATGATCACCTTCGCCAAGGGCGTCACGTCGGGCTACTTCCCGCTCGGCGGGGTCATGCTCTCGGAGCGTCTGCTCAGGGATCTCAACCGCTCGAACCATCCGGACGCGATGTTCGGCCATGGCCTGACCTACACGAGTCATCCGATAGGCTGCGCGGTGGCGCTGGCCAACCTCGATCTGCTGGAAGGCGGATTGCTGGACCATGCTCGCGAGGTGGGCCCCTATTTTCAGGCCCGCCTCAAGACGCTGGAAGAACTGCCGCTAGTCGGCGAAGTGCGCGGCGAGGGGCTGATGGGCTGCGTCGAATGCGTCGCGGATCGTGAGAGCAACGATCCGCTGCAACTCGACAAGGACGTCGGCAAGCGAATTGACCAGCATTGCCACGAACTCGGCCTGCTGGTGCGCCCGCTCATCAACATGTGTGTGATGAGCCCGCCTCTGGTGATCACGAAGGAACAGGTGGACGACCTCGTCGGCATCCTGCGCGAAGGCATTTCGCGCACTATGGACGATCTCCGGAAAGAAGGCGTCTGGCAGGGCTAGAGAGCCGCCGATCGACGTTTTTGCAGCCTGAGCTGTGATTGCTCCTTAACAAAGCTGTGCTATCCATCGGAGAGGTCCGGGTTTCGCGGTTAATACCGCAAGGTGGCGCATGAGATATCGCTTATCGGCGACCATTGCCGTTTTGATGCTGGCGCTCACAGCGTGCACGACCATTTCCAAGCAGGAACTGAACCTGCTGGGTTCGTCCGTCACGCCCGCAAACGTCGATTTCGTCGAACTCGGCGCGTATGCCGAACGCTCGAAGACCGCCTATGCCGACGAGTCTGCCATTCGCGGCAAGTACCCGGCCACAGTCCGTGTCAGTTCGCCCGACAAGACCGAAGCGCAGTACTTTATCGAGCGCAACGACAAGGCGAAGGTTCAGTACATCGCTGTTCGTGGAACGGCGAACCGCAAGAATGTGCTGGAAGACGTGGAGATGAGGATCCGCGTCGATCTGGCGATCGCCATTCCGGTGCATGTGGGTTTCGACGACACGGCGAGGCTACTCTACGCGGACATGAAGCCGTATCTGAAATCCGGCTACAAAACCTATGTCACCGGCCATTCCCTTGGCGGCGCGATTGCCGTGCTGATCGCCATCTATCTTACCGAGGACGGCTACGATGTTTCGAAGGTGGTGACTTTCGGGCAACCGAAGTTCACGACCACCGCCGGGGTTGAAAAGCTCGGGTTCCTGAATCTGACCCGCGTCGTGGACGAAAACGACATCGTGCCGATGCTGCCGCCGACGACCATCGTCAACCGTGCTCACGGCATCTACGAACATGCAGGACCGGAGGTAATCCTGCTGGAGGGTCCGCATTACGTCTTCCTGCCTACCCACGATGCCGATCGTATCTCGCAAGGAGAACTGGGACGCTCGCTCGGACGAGCTGATCTCGCCGATCATCACATGGACAACTATCTCAAACGCATCTCGGACAAGACAGGAAAGGCAGTCGCCGTCGCCTACAACGATCGAGAGAACTACGTCGCAAAGAAGAAACTGGCGAAGAAGTAGCGGCTCAGGCCGATCCGACGCTAGGTGTGGCTCCGCAGCGCCGTATTCAGGCTCGCCATGTCCTTCTCGTCCGGCGCGGATTCCAGATTGAGAACCGGGATCATGTTGCGCAGATGGTCGTGGTGCGTACGCACGCCATACTCCAAGTCTGACAGGTAAAAGCCGCTGAAGGACTGCGACAGCATGGACTCGTTCGACCATACGGAAAGCTGGACGTCCTCGGCCATCGTGTCGCGGTCGATGCGATAGGCGAGATACCGCGCGGCGGCCTGTTCGCGGCTTTCGTCCGCGTAGCGATAAATCGCGCCGCGAAGCACCGTCTCGCCGGTCGACAGCGGGAACTCCTGGTAGAATTGCACGGTTTCCGGCGTCAGCGTGATGACGTTGTTGGGGAAGATGCCGTAGTAAATCCAGGCCTTGCGCAGATGTTCCGGCAAGCGCTGCTGCTCCGGTCCGATCTTCACATAGTTGCGCACGCTCCAGCGGCGGCCGGCATGCGGGTTGTAGGTCGCGAAGGAGCGCGACACGCCGTTGAGGAACGGCTCGTCGAAATAGGTCGCGCCGTAGAGATCCTGCAACGCGGGATGCGCCATCGCCACGTGGTAGCCTTCATTGTCCACGTCACGGACGGATTTCCAGTTGACCGGCGAAGTCTGTGTCCAGATGCCCCAGGACGGCAGCATGTTGGCGACGTCGTAGTGAGCGATCTCGGCTGCGACCGGGCTCATCAGCTCGGCGACGGACGGCTGCGGGCCGGGATGGAAGCGGATGAAGATGAAGCCCATCCAGACTTCGAGGTCGAGCTGCATCAGGCCGAACTCTTCCTTGTCGAGTTCGGGGAAGGTGCGCGGGCGCGCGGCCCCCCGCAGGGTGCCGTCAAGATTGTAGACCCAGCCGTGGAAGGGGCACACCAGCGCGTTCTTGCAGTTGCCTTGGTCCTCGGCGACGACGCGCGAACCGCGATGCCGGCAGATGTTATGGAAGCCCCGGACGACGCCGTCCTTGCCCCGCACGATCAACGCGCGCTCGCCAACCACGTCCATGGTCAGGTAGTCGCCCGGATTGGGCACGTCCGAGATGTGTCCGGCGATCTGCCAGTGATTGCGGAAAACGAATTCCTTCTCGAGTTCCAGCAATGCGGGGCTGTGATACGCCCAGCCTGGAAGACCTCGCCGATCCCAATCGTGGGGAACCGCCACATTGAGCATATGTGGGTTCATGTGACCGCTCTGAAATTGTTGAATATTCATTCAATATACGCACAATTATGCAGGATTTGCAATGCTTTACGGAAATATTCCTGTTTCCGCATCGCAGCACGAAGTCCTCTCGCCGGGAAAAAATCACGGGATTTCCGGATGTTAGCCCGGAAGGGATGAGATTGGTTTTTTCTCCGGCGAGAGACCGATTTCCGTTCACTGAAACAGGCGTTTTTCGCGTTCGACGGCCTGCGTTATGAACGATGCGGCGGCCTGTATGCGGCTCAGTGACCGGACGCTTTCGTGATAAACCAGCCAATAGGCGCGGCGTATCGGTTTGACGCCCTTTAACGGCACCAGGTTAGGGTCTTCGCGCGCTATGAAGGCGTGCAGGATGCCTATGCCCGCGCCTGACCGTACAGCCTCGACCTGGCCCAGCGCCGACGAGATCGAGAAGGTCGCATCCCAATCGGGACTGAATTCCCGCGCGTAATCGAGCGACGGGCTGAAGACGAGATCGGGCACATAGCCGACCAGTCGATGCGACTTGAGGCCTGCCGGCGTCTCCGGCAGGCCGTGCGCTTCCGCATAGGAACGCGCGGCGTAAAGGCCGAGCGAATAATCGACCAGCTTCTGGGCGACAAGGCGGCCTTCGGTGGGACGCTCCGTGGTGATGGCGATGTCGGCCTCGCGTCGGGAAAGCGAAAATGATCGGGGCACCGGTACGAGCTGGATGCGCAGGTCAGGGTGCTGCGCAGTCAACGCTCCCAGTCTCGAGGCGAGGAAAGCGACGCCGAATCCGTCCGGCGCGCCGATGCGCACGGTCCCCGAGATCGCCTCGTCGACGCCGGCCAGTTCTGTTCTGGCGGCGATCACGTCGGCTTCCATGCGCTCGGCGATTTCAAGGAAACGCTCACCGGCCGGCGTGAGTTCGCTGCCGGTCGTCAGCCGGCGAAACAGCTTCGCGCCGAGCGAGTCCTCCAGCGCCGCTATGCGGCGCGAGACGGTGGCGTGGTTGAGTCCAAGGCGCCGCGCCGCACCGAGGATTTGTCCGGCGCGTGCGACCGCGAGGAAGATGCGCACGTCGTCCCAGTTCATGCATCGAATGCCTTTGCAAAGAATGATAGCCGAAGCGTATCTGCTATACACTCTGCGCACAACGGTTGCGTATCGGCTCGCGTTGCCAAGGCCGGTGCGAAGCGGGAGAATGGGACATTCAAGAACACTCAGAGCCAGTCAGGGAGCGAGACATGATCGACTACGGCCATTTCATCGGCGGCAAGCGCGTCGCCGGCACCAGCGGACGCAAGCAGGATGTCATGCAGCCGCTCGACGGCACCGTTCGTGGCACCGTGGCGCTGGCTTCTGCTGCGGAACTGCGTGCGGCCGTGGAGAACGCCAAGGCCGCACAGGTCGGCTGGGCTGCAACCAATCCACAGCGCCGCGCCCGCGTGCTGATGAAGTTCCTCGATCTCGTTCACAAGGAATATGATGAGCTCGCCGAAATCCTGGCGCGCGAGCACGGCAAGACCGTTGCCGACGCCAAGGGCGACATCCAGCGCGGCCTCGAAGTGGTCGAGTTCTGCATCGGTGCGCCGCACCTCATGAAGGGCGAGTTCACCGACGGCGCTGGCCCGGGCATCGACGTCTACTCCATGCGCCAGCCGCTCGGCGTCGTTGCGGGCATCACGCCGTTCAATTTCCCGGCGATGATCCCGCTCTGGAAGATCGCGCCTGCGATCGCCGTCGGCAATGCTTTCATCCTGAAGCCGTCCGAGCGTGACCCGGGCGTGCCGATCCGTATCGCCGAACTCTTCGTCGAGGCCGGCCTGCCCGCCGGCGTGCTCAATGTCGTCAACGGCGACAAGGAAGTGGTGGACGCGATCCTCGACGATCCGGACATCAAGGCCATCGGCTTCGTCGGCTCGACCCCGATCGCTCAGTACATCTATGCGCGCGGCTGCAGCAACGGAAAGCGAGTCCAGTGCTTTGGCGGCGCCAAGAACCACATGATCGTCATGCCTGACGCCGACATGGACCAGACGGTCGATGCGCTGGTCGGTGCGGGCTACGGTTCGGCCGGCGAGCGCTGCATGGCCATCTCCGTCGCGGTTCCGGTCGGCAATGATACGGCCAACCGGCTGATGGAAAAGCTGATCCCGCGCGTCGAAAGCCTCAAGGTTGGCCCCTCTACCGACAGCTCCGCAGATTTCGGCCCGCTGGTGACCTCCCAGGCACTAGAGCGCGTGAAGGGCTATGTCGATGCCGGCATCAAGGAAGGCGCCAAGCTCGTCGTCGACGGCCGCGGCTTCAAGATGCAGGGCTATGAGAATGGCTACTACATGGGCGGCTGTCTGTTCGACGAGGTGACGCCCGAGATGAAGATCTACAAGGAAGAGATTTTCGGGCCCGTTCTCTCGGTGGTGCGTGCGCCGACCTACGAATATGCGCTCAAGATCACCAACGAACACGAGATGGGCAACGGCGTCGCCATCTTCACCCGCGACGGTGATGCGGCGCGCGACTTCGCGTCTCGCGTTCAGGTCGGCATGGTCGGCGTCAACGTTCCGATCCCCGTGCCGATCGCCTACTACACCTTCGGTGGCTGGAAGGCGTCGTCCTTCGGCGACCTCAACCAGCACGGCCCGGACGCCTTCCGCTTCTACACCAAGACCAAGACCGTGACGTCGCGTTGGCCGTCCGGCGTAAAGGACGGTGCGGAGTTTGTCATCCCGACGATGAACTGAGGTGCATGTGCACCAATTCTGACTGGAGGCCCGGCGCGGTTAGCGTTGGGCCTTTTTGTTCCATCACGTTGGTCACATCCCATTACATTTTCGTGATGGAACGGCGAGCCTGGGCTTTTCCTTGATTTCGCACACCGGTGCCCTAGCGCCGATGCTATACGGAGATGCCAACATGACCCGCGAGATGGTGCTTCTGCCCGCCTTTCTCACCAGCATGCTGATGGTGACGACGTCGCCAGCCCCGGCGCTTGAGTTTTGCGCCGACCGTGCAGTGATGGTGAAATCACTCTCTGAAGAATATCGCGAGGCTCCGACTGCGATCGGTCAAGTGAGTGGCGACGCTGTGATCGAGGTCTTTGTTTCGGACAAGGGTACTTGGACGATCTTGGCCACTCGTACTGACGGCCAGAGTTGCGTCCTGTCGGCTGGCGAGAACTGGGAGCTGAACGTCGCAGCTCTCGGTGATGGCGCGTAGGTGGCGGCTTAGGTCCAACGCCGCGCAACCGCTTCTGCGTGCGCGCGCAGCAGGGTCATGAGCCGGTCTGCCTCCTGGTCGGCCGCCGTTTCGTCGCCGTGGAGAATCGCCTGGATCAGCAGCACATGCTGACCGGCGGCCTCGGCAAGGCTGGTTTCCGTCCGGTACCGATACCAGAAACGCCGGCTGTGGGTCTGTAGCGATGCGGCGCAGCGCGCGGCGAAAGGATTTTCGGCGGCCAGCGCGAGAGCCTCATCCATTGCCTTGTCAGCTTCGAGATAGGCCAGCACGTCGTTTGCCACGACTGCGTCCTGCATGCCGATAGCGGCAACATGAAAACGGCCCGCCGCCTCGCTCGTGACATATCGCGCAGCAGACCGCGCAAGCACGAGTTCCAGCCCCCACCGCGCGTCTATCACGCGGACCCAGTCTCCTGGATGAAGCGATGCAATGGCGAGGCCGGCGCGCGGCCGCACTTCCAGCAGGCCCTCTAGCGCCAGACGCTGGATGGCCTCGCGAACCGGTGTGCGCCCGAGACCGATGCGCTCGATCAGCGACCCTTCGGTGGCGACACTGCCCGGGGCCAGTTCGAGCGTGACGATCATCCGCTCCAGTGCCCGGTAGGCTCTGGCGGTAGCCGGTTCGCCACCTGACTCTCCCCCACTTTGTGATCTGTTCAACACGGCTCCGCCTCTCTGATATATTTCTCGCATATCACGCTGGAATCCATATTGACAGGTCTTTTGGAGAAAGATATATCAGTGATATATCAGATGGAGGTTGCCATGTGGGCCGGTGTTTTTCCAGCAGTCACGACCAAGTTTACCGAAGACGACCGCCTTGACCATGCGGAGATGGAGCGCTGCTTCGCACTTCAGATGGAGGCGGGTTGCGACGGCCTCATCGTCGCCGGCTCGCTCGGCGAGGGGCCCATGCTCAGCCAGGACGAAAAGATCGACGTGCTGAAGACAGCGCAGAGGGTTTCCGGCCGCAAGCCGGTTCTGCTGACCGTCAACGAGCCCGGCACGCGTGAAGCCGCCGAGATGGCGAAACGGGCCGCAGCGGCCGGCGCAAGCGGCCTGATGGTCGTACCTTCGCCGATCTACCATACTAATCCAGAGGAAACGGTTGCCGCGCTCTCCGCAGTCGCGAAGGCCGGCGACCTGCCGATCATGATCTACTCGAACCGGTTGGCCTATCGCGTCGATGTCACCATTGCCGACATGGAAAGGCTGGCGGGAGACGAGCGCTTCGTGGCGATCAAGGAATCGTCAGACGACATCCGCCGCTCGACCGACATCATCAATGCCTTCGGCGATCGATTCGATCTGTTCACCGGCGTCGACAATCTTGCCTTCGAGGCGCTGTCGGTCGGTGCGATCGGATGGGTCGCCGGTCTGGTCGTGGCTTTCCCGAAGGAAACGGTCGCGATTTACCAGCTGATGAATCAGGGTCGTCGGAACGAAGCTCTGGCGATCTACCGCTGGTTCCGCCCGCTGCTCGACCTCGACGTCTCGACCTATCTGGTCCAGAATCTCAAGCTCGTCGAAGCGCTGGTCATCGGCACCAACGACCGTGTTCGCATGCCACGTCAACCGCTGTCGGGTGAGCGTCGTGCGGCGGTCGTGAAGATCGTCGACGAAGCTCTGGCGGCGCGGCCTGATCTTTCTCGACTTTCGCTGCCGAAGGCTGCATAGCAAAACGGACTGCTTCTGCCGCGAGCGCGCATGCCGCCCCACCATCTGGCTCAACTAGGCTCTTTTCCCGCGTCAAAATATGGCGCGGGGGATGTCGCCATCGTCGGTGCCGGTATCGTCGGGATATGCGCAGCCGCGCTTCTCTCGGAGGCAGGCTACAGCGTAACGGTCTACGACCGGACGGGCGTCTGCGAAGCGACAAGTTCCGGCAACGCGTCGGCATTCGCTTTCTCCGACGTTCTGCCGCTGGCCCACAAAGGCATGATGAAGAACCTGCCTCGGTGGCTGGCCGATCCGCTCGGCCCGCTATCCATTCGCCCGTCCTATCTGCCGAAGCTTCTGCCTTGGCTCTGGCGTTTCTGGCGTGCCAGTTCGCCAAGGCATTTCGAGGCCAGCCTGGCGGCGCAGGCCGCCATGATGAAGCTTGCAGAGCCGGAATGGATGGAATTGCTCGACCGTTCCGGTACGCGGCACATGCTGCGGGAGGACGGTTCGCTGGAGCTCTACGGAAGCGAAGCCGAGTTCCTTGCATCGCTGCCAGGCTGGCAGGCGCGCGACCGCTACGCAATTCCATATCGCCACATCGAGGGCGAGGAACTCGCAGCGTTGCAGCCCGGTCTTTCGTCACAATTCCACAAGGCCACCTTTTTACCCGGCTGGAAAACCTCCATCGACCCGAAGCTGCTCGGCAAGGCTGTCTGGGCCTATGCCGAAACGATCGGCGCGCGGTTCAAGCGCGCCGAAGTGACCGGCGTGGAAGCGAGCCAGAATGGCGTCACGCTTCGGTTTGCCGATGGCGCCACCGCGCGGGCGGGCAAAGTTCTGATCGCGGCCGGTGCGTGGTCGCATCGTCTGGCGGCGCAGCTCGGCGACAGAATCCCGCTGGAGACCGAGCGGGGTTACAACACCACGCTCCCAGTCGATGCGTTCAACGTCAAACGGCAGCTGGTCTTTCCAGGCCACGGTTTCGTCATCACGCCGCTCTCCACCGGCCTGAGGGTCGGCGGAGCGGTGGAACTTGCGGGCCTCGAACTACCACCGAATTACGCGCGCTCGAAGGCAATGCTCGAAAAGGCAAAACGCTTCCTGCCCGGCCTCAAGACCGAGGGCGGTCGCGAATGGATGGGATACCGCCCGTCGTTGCCGGATTCGCTGCCCGTCATCGGCCGTTCGCGCGCGCCCAACGTGCTGTACGCCTTCGGACATGGCCATCTGGGCAAGACACAGGCGGCCGCCACGGCCCGCCTGATCCGGAACCTGTTTTCCGGCGAAGCGCCGGCGATCGACATCTCACCCTTCAGCCCTCAGCGTTTCTAGGGGACCCTCATGGCCCGGCATACCTTCACCTGCATCGATGGTCATACCTGCGGCAATCCGGTTCGTCTTGTCGCCGGCGGCGGACCGCTGCTGCAAGGCTCCACGATGATGGAGCGGCGCGCGCATTTCCTCGCCGAATATGACTGGATCCGCACCGGGCTTATGTTCGAGCCGCGTGGGCATGATGTCATGTCGGGTTCGATCCTCTATCCGCCGACACGGCCGGACTGCGATATCGCCATCCTCTTCATCGAGACGTCCGGCTGCCTGCCGATGTGCGGGCACGGCACCATCGGCACGGTCACGATGGCGATCGAGAACGGGCTTGTGAAACCGAAGACCCCGGGTGTGCTGCGCCTCGATACGCCCGCGGGTCTCGTTATCGCGGAATATCGGCAGGAGGGGGAGTATGTCGAGGAAGTCCGCATCACCAACGTGCCGTCCTTCCTTTATGCCGAGGGGCTGACCGTCAAGTGTCCCGATCTCGGGGAGCTCAAGGTCGACGTTGCCTATGGTGGCAACTTCTACGCCATCGTCGAACCTCAGCAGAACTACGCCGACATGGCCGACTACACTGCCGGACAGCTGATTGCCTGGAGCCCGGTTGTGCGCCAGCGGCTGAACGAGAAGTACACATTCGTGCATCCCGCAAACCCGGACATTAACCGGCTTTCCCACATGCTCTGGACCGGCAAGCCTACGCATCATGAGGCGGATGCGCGCAATGCCGTCTTCTACGGCGACAAGGCGATCGACCGCTCCCCGTGCGGCACCGGCACGTCGGCGCGCATGGCGCAATTGCACGGCCAGGGCCGGCTGAAGACCGGCGACAGCTTCGTGCACGAGTCGATCATCGGCTCCCTGTTCAGGGGGCGGGTGGAAAGAGAGACCAGCGTCGCCGACAAGCCGGCTATCATTCCCTCCATCGGTGGCTGGGCGCGGCAGACCGGCTTCAACACCATCTTCATCGACGACCGCGATCCGTTCGCACACGGTTTTATCGTCACATAAAGTCTCTTCCATCTGGTCCCCAGAGAAGGGCCGACCAAAAGGATGACCGCAAATTCCTGCGGCCAAACACGGCGTTCGTCGAACAAGTTTCGATTTTCGGGCTTGCGTAACGCTGATTAGTCAAAGACATTGCCTTGTGCCAATGTTAGCGTCCGCGATGGTCCAGGGCAGGGTCGGAGAGTGCGAGGGGTCTAGATAGCGTGCCGCAACGGTAGGCCGTATCGCGAAGAATTGACGTTGCAATCCAGGCTCGAAACTTTAGGACTAGGGGAAATCAAGAAAGGAAGGCGTCCGGCAGGACGACTTTCCCGGGGAGCCGTTTATAGATGGAATATTTTATCCAGCAGCTTGTTAACGGGCTGACGCTGGGATCGATCTATGGCCTGATCGCGATCGGCTATACGATGGTCTACGGCATCATCGGAATGATCAACTTCGCCCATGGCGATATATTCATGATCGGCGCCTTCATCGCGTTGATCGTCTTCCTCTTTCTGGTCAGCGTCTTCGCCTCGGTCACAGTGGTGCTGTTCCTGCTGATCATGATGATCGTCTCGATGCTGTTGACCAGCCTCTACAGCTGGACCATCGAAAAGGTTGCCTACCGGCCGTTGCGCGGCTCGTTCCGCCTGGCGCCGCTGATCACCGCCATCGGCATGTCGATCGCGCTGTCGAATTTCGTGCAGGTCACTCAGGGTCCGCGCAACAAGCCGATCCCGCCGATGATCTCCACCGTCTACAACATCTTTGGGGTTTCCATTTCGGCCAAGCAGATCGTCATCGTTGTCGTCACGGTCCTCCTGCTGACAATCTTCTGGTACCTGGTGAACAAGACCGCCCTCGGCCGTGCGCAAAGGGCATGCGAGCAGGATCGCAAGATGGCCGCGCTTCTCGGAATCGACGTCGACCGCACCATCTCGATCACCTTCATCATGGGCGCATCGCTCGCTGCAGTCGCCGGTACGCTGTACCTGATGTACTACGGCGTCGTGTCATTCTCGGACGGCTTCATCCCCGGCGTTAAAGCGTTCACGGCGGCAGTGCTCGGGGGCATCGGCTCCATTCCGGGAGCCGTGCTTGGAGGATTGCTCATCGGCTTCATCGAAGGCATGTGGTCAGCCTACTTCTCGATCGATTACAAGGACGTCGCGGCGTTCTCGATCCTTGCCATCGTGCTGATCTTCCTGCCCTCCGGCATCCTTGGCCGACCAGAAGTCGAAAAGGTCTGACGCCATGGCTGTCGAAACCGTCTCCGCGGACACCGCGCCCCGTTGGCCGATTCAATCGGCAGTGCGCGAAGCGCTCTATGCGGGCCTGATCTCGTTCGGCCTCTTCGTCCTGTTCATCGGCGTCAAGACCGACCAGAACATGCGCAACGAGTTGATCCTCGTGCCGCGGTTTGGCCTGCTTGCCATCGTCGTCGCGCTGGTGATGATCGGGCGCTTCCTCTACGTCGCGTTCGGCGCGCCCATGCTGGCGCGGGGCGATACTGCGAAGTTGCGCAACAGCATAATCATCGGCCTTGCCGCGATATTCCTCGGCTTCATCGCTTATGCGCGACCTGATCTCAGCGGTCTGGTAGGCCTGTTCACCAACTGGAAGACATGGCTGATCATTGCCATCGTCGCCGTGGCGATTATCATCGACCGTCGCCGGCCATATCTCAAAAAGAACTTCTCGACCGTCGCGATCATCCTGCTCATCCTGTTCCCGATCTTTTCGCTCTTCACCGCCGGCCTGCAGGGCTCGCTGAAATGGGTCGACAATTTCGGCATTCAGATCCTGATCTACGTGATGCTGGCCTGGGGCCTGAACATCGTCGTCGGTCTGGCTGGGCTACTCGACCTCGGTTACGTCGCCTTCTACGCGGTTGGCGCGTACTCCTACGCGCTGCTCGGCACGGAGTTCGGCTGGTCGTTCTGGATCCTGCTGCCGGCCGCCGGCATCATGGCAGCCTTCTGGGGCATCATCCTCGGCTTTCCGGTGCTGCGCCTGCGCGGTGACTATCTCGCCATCGTCACGTTGGCCTTCGGCGAGATCATCCGCCTTGTGCTGATCAACTGGCGCGAGGTGACAAACGGCACGGCCGGCATTTCCGGTATCCCGAAGGTCACCTTCTTCGGTTTCGCCACCTTCAACGTTTCCGACGAGAACTATTTCGGCAAGGTCTTCGACATCGGCACCTCCGGCGTCTACTACAAGATCTTCCTCTACTATCTGATCCTGGCGCTGGCGCTGCTGACCGCTTTCGTGACAATCCGGCTGCGCCGTATGCCGATCGGCCGCGCGTGGGAGGCGCTGCGCGAGGACGAGATCGCCTGCCGCTCGCTCGGCATCAACACCACCAACACCAAGCTCACCGCCTTTGCCATCGGCGCGATGTTCGGCGGTTTCGCCGGATCGTTCTTCGCCGCGCGCCAGGGTTTCGTCAGTCCCGAATCCTTCGTCTTCCTCGAGTCGGCGATCATTCTCGCCATCGTGGTTCTGGGCGGCATGGGTTCGCTGGTCGGCATCGCTGTTGCCGCCGCCGTCATGATCGGCGGCACGGAAATCCTGCGCGAGCTTCAGTTCCTGAAGCAGGTCTTTGGCGAGAGCTTCACGCCTGAGCTCTACCGCATGTTGCTGTTTGGTCTTGCCATGGTCGTGGTCATGCTGTGGAAGCCGCGCGGCTTCGTCGGCAGCCGCGAGCCGACCGCCTACCTACACGAACGCAAGGCGATCGACAGTTCCTTCACCAAGGAAGGGCACGGCTGATGAACGCGCAGACCGCCATGACCGGCCCGATCCTCAAGGTCGAGCATCTTTCCATGAAATTCGGCGGGCTGGTCGCCATCGGCGACCTGTCCTTCGAAGCAAGGCGCGGCGAGATCACCGCACTGATCGGTCCCAACGGCGCCGGCAAGACGACCGTGTTCAACTGCATCACGGGTTTCTACAAGCCGTCCGAGGGCATGATCACGCTGACCACCCGTGGCGGCGACCAGTACCTGCTTGAGCGTCTGCCCGACTTCCAGATACCCGCGAAGGCAAGGGTCGCGCGCACGTTCCAGAATATCCGCCTGTTCTCCGGCATGACTGTCCTAGAGAACCTGCTTGTCGCCCAGCACAACAAGCTGATGGTAGCCTCGGGCTATACCCTCCTTGGCCTGCTCGGCATCGGCAACTATCGCAAGGCGTCGGCGGAATCGATCGATCTGGCGAAGTCCTGGCTGGAGAGGGCCGATCTCATCGATCGCGCCGACGATCCCGCGGGTGACCTGCCTTATGGCGCTCAGCGCCGTCTCGAGATCGCGCGTGCCATGTGCACCGGACCGGAGCTGCTTTGCCTTGACGAGCCCGCCGCGGGCCTCAACCCGCGCGAGTCGCTGGCGCTGAACGACCTGCTGAACGGCATCAAGGCGACTGGGACCTCGATCCTGCTGATCGAGCACGACATGTCGGTCGTGATGAAGATTTCCGACCATGTCGTGGTGCTGGAATATGGCCGCAAGATTTCCGACGGCGATCCGGTTTCGGTGAAGAGCGATCCGCGCGTCATCGCCGCCTACCTCGGCGTCGATGACAGCGAGGTCGATAACGTCCTTTCGGATACGGCCGGCGAACAGGTCATCGAGGAACTGGACGGCGAACCGGACCGGACGCATGGACCCGCCGATTCGGCGTCGATGCTGGCGGGCCCGATTGTCGACACCGTTGGTCATAGCGAGGACGAGGGCGAGGTCGTCAAGGTCGATCCAGGCGCATCAAAGGCGGAGCAATACGAGCACCATCTCGCGCTGTCCAACGCGCTTACCGCGCCCAAAGGCGGCAAGCCTGACAAACTGACCCTCATAAAGGGCATAGGGCCGGTCAACGAAAAGAAGCTGCACGACCACGGCATCTTCCATTTCGACCAGATCGCGACTTGGACGGAAGCCGACGTGAAGGCCGCGGAAGCCTATCTCGACTTTGACGGGCGCATCGCCCGCGAGGACTGGATCGGACAGGCGAAGGCGCTTGCCGCCAAGAGCGGAGGGGCTGAGTGATGGCCGCGCAACCCCTGCTCAAAGTCGAAGGCGTCGAGACTTATTACGGCAACATCCGCGCGTTGAACGGTGTTTCGATCGATGTGGAGGAAGGCGAGATCGTCACCCTGATCGGGGCGAACGGCGCCGGCAAGTCGACGCTGATGATGACGATCTTTGGCACGCCGCGCGCACGCGCCGGTACGATCACCTTTGCCGGCACCGACATCACCAATCTGCCCACGCACGAGATCGCGCGGCTGCGCATCGCGCAATCGCCGGAGGGGCGACGCATTTTCCCGCGCATGACGGTGATGGAAAACCTGCAGATGGGCGCGGGGCTCGACAAGCTCAAATATTTCGACGAGGACGTCGAGAAAGTCTTCAGCCTGTTCCCGCGCCTCAAGGAGCGCATCGCCCAGCGTGGCGGTACGCTGTCGGGAGGCGAGCAGCAGATGCTGTCGATCGCGCGTGCGCTGATGGCGCGGCCGAAACTGTTGCTCCTTGACGAGCCGTCGCTCGGGCTGGCGCCGCTGATCGTGAAGCAGATTTTCGATGCCGTGAAGGAGCTGAACCGGACGCAGGGCCTGACGGTGTTCCTTGTCGAGCAAAACGCGTTCGGTGCCCTGAAGCTGGCCCACAGGGGCTACGTCATGGTCAACGGCAACGTCACCATGAGCGGCAGTGGCCAGGAACTGCTCGCCAATCCCGAGGTGCGCGCCGCGTATCTCGAGGGCGGTGGGCATTGAAGGCGGAGACGTAGCATGCACGGCATCCTCTACGAAGAAGAGTCGGTCTGGCAGTTCCTGTTCATCACCTGCATGCTTGGCGGCTGGGCTGCATGGATGACAGGCCGCGCCTGCGCGCAGACATGGCGTCCGGTGTCCAGCCTCGTCGTCTTCCTGCTCCTGCTCGGCATTGCCGTGCGCTTCATTCACCACGCGCTGTTCGACGGGACCATGTTCGCGCCGCAGTTCTACGTCGTCGACACGATCATCCTAATGGCGTTCGGCATCATCGGCTTCAGATACACGCGGACCAACCAGATGGTCACGCAATACCACTGGCTCTACGAGCGCGCCTCGCTGCTGAGTTGGAAGGCGAAGGCCGCATCCTGAGCGCGTCGCTCCGGGAAACGGTTTTGCGCGAAACGGCGCACGATGCGTCTGAAACGGCGTGACAAGCGCCGGAAAATGAGCAAACTAGCTTTTCTGCGATAGGGTGGGCATCGCATGAAAGTTTCTTTCTCGCCCACTCGGTTTAACGGGAGTCATCAATGAAGAAATCACTGTTGTCCGCAGTTGCACTGTCGGCCATGGTTGTATTCAGCGGCAGCGCGTGGGCGGAAGTGCTGATCGGCGTCGCCGGTCCGATCACCGGCGCGAACGCTGCTTTCGGAGCACAGCTCCAGCGCGGCGCCGAACAGGCCGCCGCCGACATCAACGCCGCTGGCGGCATCAATGGCGAGCAGATCAAGGTCGTCATCGGTGACGACGCTGCCGATCCGAAGCAGGCCATTTCGGTCGCCAACAAGTTTGTCGCCGACGGCGTCAAGTTTGTGGTCGGCCACTTCAACTCGGGCGCTTCGATCCCGGCTTCGGAAGTCTATGTCGAAAACGGCATCATGCAGATCTCGCCGGCTTCGACCAACCCGGTCTTCACCGACCGCGGCCTGTGGAACACGTTCCGCACCTGCGGCCGTGACGACCAGCAGGGTGCGGTTGCCGGCGCCTACATCGCAGAGAACTTCAAGGACGCCAAGGTCGCGATCATCCACGACAAGACTCCTTACGGCCAGGGCCTCGCTGACGAGACCAAGAAGGCTCTCAACGCCGCTGGCGTGACGGAAGTCATCTATGAAGGCGTGAACGTCGGCGACAAGGACTTCTCGGCGCTGATCGCCAAGATGAAGGACGCCGGCACGACCCTGATCTATTGGGGTGGCCTGCACACCGAAGCCGGCCTGATCATCCGCCAGTCGGCTGACCAGGGCCTGAAGGCTCCGCTGTTCTCGGGCGACGGCATCGTCTCCGACGAACTGGCCGCGATCGCAGGCGACGCGGTGATCGGCACGCTGAACACCTTCGCTCCGGACCCACGCCTGAACCCGGCGGCAAAGGACCTCGTCGAGAAGTTCCGCGCTGCCGGCTTCGAGCCGGAAGCCTATACTCTCTACGCCTACGCTGCGGTGCAGGTGATCGCGGAAGCCGCCAAGAAGGCCGGCGACCTCGACCCGCAGAAGGTCGCGGAAGCCGCCAAGTCGGGTGGTCCTTTCGCGACGGCGCTTGGTGAACTCTCCTTCGACAGCAAGGGCGACATCACCAAGGCCGACTACGTGGTCTATGAGTGGAAGAAGGGCGACGACGGCAAGATCAGCTACTTCATGCGCTGATCTTTCCGGGCCTACCGGATTGACGAAGCCCGGCGGGAAACCGCCGGGCTTTTTCTTTGTCTCAAACTCACGTTTCCGGATAGAGGCCTGGTCAGTAAAGAGGTGCCTCAGCGCAGATGCTTAATTTGTTTGCACTGCAGCATTTTCCCGGTAAACATTCGTCGTTTACGTCCCTTTGGCCCTTCGGAGCGTGTTCGTGCCAATTACCAAGATACTCGTTGCCAACCGTTCCGAAATCGCCATCCGGGTCTTTCGCGCCGCGAACGAACTCGGGTTGAAGACGGTCGCGATCTGGGCCGAGGAAGACAAATATTCGCTTCACCGCTTCAAGGCGGACGAGAGCTATCAGGTCGGACGCGGCCCGCACCTCGACAAGGACATGGGGCCGATCGAGAGCTACCTTTCCATCGAGGAAGTACTACGGGTTGCAAAGCTGTCAGGCGCCGACGCCATCCATCCCGGTTATGGCCTGCTGTCGGAAAGCCCGGAGTTCGCCGACGCCTGCTCGGCGGCCGGCATCACCTTCATCGGTCCCAAGCCGGAGACGATGCGCCGGCTCGGCAACAAGGTCGCGGCGCGCAACCTCGCCATCGAAGTTGGCGTGCCTGTCATCCCCGCGACGGACCCGCTGCCCGACGACATGGAAGCGGTGAAGAAGCTGGCAGCCGAGGTCGGCTATCCCGTCATGCTCAAGGCGTCCTGGGGCGGCGGCGGTCGCGGCATGCGGGCCATTCGCAACGAGGCGGACCTCGTGCGCGAGGTGACCGAAGGCAAACGGGAGGCGAAGGCGGCCTTCGGCAAGGACGAGGTTTACCTCGAAAAGCTGATCGAGCGCGCGCGCCATGTCGAGGTGCAGGTCCTCGGCGACACGCACGGCAACGCGGTTCATCTCTTCGAGCGCGACTGCTCGATCCAGCGCCGTAACCAGAAGGTCGTGGAACGTGCGCCCGCGCCCTATCTGAGCCAGGAGTTGCGCGACGAACTCTGCGGCTATGCGCTGAAACTCGCCAAGGACACGGCCTATATAGGTGCTGGAACGGTCGAGTTCCTGCAGGACGCCGACACCGGCAAGTTCTACTTCATCGAGGTCAACCCGCGCATCCAGGTCGAGCACACGGTCACCGAGCAGGTGACGGGTATCGATATCGTCAAGGCGCAGATTCATATCCTCGACGGCTTCGCGATAGGAACGCCCGAATCCGGGGTTCCCGCGCAGGCGGACATCAAGCTCAACGGCCACGCTCTGCAGTGCCGCATCACAACCGAGGATCCCGAGCAGAACTTCATTCCGGATTACGGCCGCATCACCGCCTATCGCGGCGCGACGGGCTTCGGCATCCGGCTCGACGGCGGCACCGCCTATTCGGGCGCGGTCATCACGCGCTTCTACGATCCGCTGTTGGAGAAGGTGACCGCCTGGGCGCCGACCCCACAGGAGGCGATCGCGCGCATGAACCGCGCGCTCCGCGAATTCCGCATCCGCGGCGTCGCGACCAACCTCACCTTCCTGGAAGCGATCATCAACCACCCCTCGTTCAGGGATAATTCCTACACGACGCGCTTCATCGACTCGACGCCCGAACTCTTCGCGCAGGTGAAGCGGCAGGATCGCGCTACCAAGCTGCTCAACTATCTGGCGGACGTCAGCGTGAACGGCCACCCGGAAACCAGGGGCCGGCCCTCGCCAAACCCGGATGCGGCAGAGCCGGTCGTGCCCTATCTCAATGGCGCGATACCGGCGGGCTCCAAGCAGCGCTTCGATGAGCTTGGTCCCAAGAAATTCGCCGCTTGGATGCGCGCGGAAAAGCAGGTGCTCGTCACCGACACCACGATGCGCGACGGCCACCAGTCGCTGCTCGCAACACGCATGCGCACCTATGACATCGCCCGCATCGCAGGCGTCTACGCGCGTTCGCTGCCGCAGCTTCTGTCGCTCGAATGCTGGGGCGGCGCGACGTTCGACGTCTCGATGCGCTTCCTGACGGAAGACCCGTGGGAGCGTCTGTCGCTGGTGCGCGAGGCCGCGCCCAACCTGTTGCTGCAGATGTTGCTGAGGGGCGCCAACGGCGTCGGCTACACCAACTATCCCGACAATGTCGTCCAGCATTTCGTCAAGCAGGCGGCTGCGGGCGGCATCGACCTTTTCCGTGTGTTCGACTGCCTGAATTGGGTGGAGAACATGCGCGTCGCCATGGACGCCGTCGTCGCTGAGGGAAAGCTCTGTGAGGCGGCAATGTGCTACACCGGCGACCTGCTCGATCCCGAGCGCGCCAAGTACGATCTCAAATACTATGTCGGCCTTGCCAAGGAACTGGAGAAGGCAGGCGCGCACATTATCGCGGTGAAGGACATGGCGGGCCTGCTGAAGCCGGCAGCAGCGCGCGTGCTGTTCAAGGCGCTGCGCGAGGAAACCGATCTGCCCATCCACTTCCACACGCACGACACCTCCGGTCTGTCGGCTGCGACCGTGCTGGCGGCAGTGGAGTCCGGCGTTGACGCAGTCGATGCCGCGATGGACTCCTTCTCGGGCAACACGTCGCAGCCGTGCCTGGGGTCGCTGGTCGAGGCGCTGAAGGGCAGCGAGCGCGATCCCGCTCTCGACTCCAGCGCGATCCGCAAGATTTCGTTCTACTGGGAAGCCGTGCGCAACCAGTATGCCGCCTTCGAGAGCGACCTGAAAGGGCCTGCCTCGGAAGTCTATCTGCACGAGATGCCGGGCGGGCAGTTTACCAACCTGAAGGAGCAGGCGCGTTCGCTGGGGTTGGAGACGCGCTGGCACGAGGTGGCGCAGGCTTATCACGACGTCAACCTGATGTTCGGCGACATCGTCAAGGTGACGCCGTCCTCCAAGGTCGTGGGCGACATGGCCCTGATGATGGTGAGCCAGGATCTGACCGTCGCCGATGTCGAGAACCCGGCGAAGGACATTGCCTTCCCGGACTCGGTGGTGTCGATGCTGCGCGGTGATCTCGGCCAATCCCCCGGCGGCTGGCCCGGCGCCTTGCAGAAGAAGGCACTGAAGGGGGCCGAGCCAATCACCGTGCGGCCAGGATCGCTGCTCAAGCCCGCGGACCTCGCGGCCAGCCGCAAGGAGGTCGAGGAAAAACTCGGCCGTCCGCTTTCCGAATACGAATTCGCCTCCTGGCTCATGTATCCGAAGGTCTTTTCGGACTTCGCCGCCGCGCAGGACAACTATGGTCCGGTCAGCGTGCTGCCGACCCCGACCTATTTCTATGGCATGAAGACGGAAGACGAGATCTTCGTCGATATCGAGAAAGGCAAGACGCTGGTGGTGCGCTGCCTCGCGTTTGGCGATACCGACGACAAGGGCATGGTGACGGTCTTCTTCGAGATCAACGGCCAGCCGCGCCGCGTCAAGGTGCCGAACCGCACCGCCGGCGCCTCGGCGGGCGCTGCCCGGCGCAAGGCGGAAGCCGGAGACGAGAGCCATGTCGGCGCACCGATGCCGGGCGTAGTCTCCACCCTTGCCGTGTCGGCCGGGCAGTCCGTCAAGGCGGGCGACGTCCTTCTCTCCATCGAGGCGATGAAGATGGAGACTGCGCTGCATGCAGAGCGAGACGGCACCGTGGTCGAGGTTCTGGTGAAAGCCGGCGACCAGATCGACGCGAAAGACCTTCTGGTGGTCCTGACATAACTTCTGAAGGAAGCTTGGCCCACAAGCTTTCTTCCCTCATCCGATTGACACGCGGGCGAACCGATTTAATGCAGGGCGTTTCCGGAGGATACCGCCCATGGACGCAAGCAATGCAGCCGCCGTCGCAGTTCGCGGCCGCTGGGCTGTTGCGGCCATCTTCTTCATGAACGGGTTTGTCATGGGCGGATGGGCGCCGCAGATTCCGGTCCTTCTCACGCGACTGGCCATCACCGAATTCACGCTCGGTCTTCTCCTGCTCCTGTTCGGGGCAGGCGCAGTCAGCGCAATGATCGGCGCCGGTCACCTGATCCCGAAGTACGGGTCGAGGATTGTCACGATCTGCTTCGCCATCTCGTGCTGCTTCGGCCTACTGCTGGTCGCGCTGGCACCCGGCGTAGCGACCGCAGCTGTGGCCATGTATGTCTTTGGCGGCACGTTCGGAGCCACAGATGTGTCCATGAACGCCAATGCCGTTACCGTCGAGAAAAAACTCGGCCGGCCAATCATGTCCTCCTCGCATGGGTTCTGGAGCCTTGGAGGTTTCGTCGGCGGCAGCACCGGGGGTCTCATGATCCTGTATTGGGGTCATCTGTGGCACGCGGTGGTGGTGACCGCTATAGCGCTGGCAATCACCGTCGTGGCAATGCGGCATCTGGTGGCTGACGTGCCGCTGGCGCAGGAGCACAGGAAATTCACCCTGCCGCGCGCACCCGCCGTCTACATCGTCGGCATCATGGCGTTGCTCTGCATGAATTCGGAAGGCGCGGTGCTGGATTGGGGCGCACTCTATCTGAAGCAGGAACTGGGCAGCGACATTGCGACGGCAGGACTTGCCTTCGGCGTCTTTGCTGGGGCCATGGCGATCATGCGCTTCCTGGGCGACGTCGTCCGAGGCCGGCTCGGAGCGGTGACGACATTCCGGATTTCCTGCCTTGTGGGAGCAACTGGGATACTGGTGGCGGGACTTTCACCATGGCCATGGCTGGCGATCGCAGCGTTCGGCGTGTCGGGGCTGGGCCTCGCCAACACCGTTCCTATCCTTTTCTCCGCAGCCGGCAACCAGCCTGACACCAGCCCGGGGGCTGGTGTCAGCGTTGTCACGACGATGGGCTATTCGGGAATTTTGGTCGCTCCGTCCCTGATCGGCTTTGTTGGTGAGCGTACCGGCTTTTCGCCGATCTTCATCGCAATAGCTTTCCCTCTTTTCGCGGTGTTCCTCGCCTCGAATATCACCCGCACCGCCGATTTTTCGCCAGTCGAAAGCGATCCCATACTGCCGATCTGAACGCTGGCAAGCCGTCCTGCCTAAATCCTTCCCATCAGCAGCAGGATCAGCAGGACGACGAGGATGACGCCGACAATGCCTGACGGCCCGTAGCCCCACGACCGGGAATGCGGCCAAGCGGGAATGGCGCCCAGCAGGATCAGAATGAGGATGATTATGAGGATGGTCGTCAGAGTCATGGTCGTCCCTCGCAGGTCGTTGCTTCGACGACACAATGCGCAAGGACGCCGGCTTGTTCCTTCGCCGCGAACTCTTCGATATTAACCGTTTGGACGTTGCTTATTCCGCTGCCGCCTTTGGCAGGGCGGCCGTCGCCTCGTTGGCGGCCGTTGGCGCAGCTGTGACAGGTGGCTTCCTGCCAAGGAGCCGTCGAAGCCAGCCGCGACGTGCACTCTTCCTCGGCGCGTCGCGTGTGAAGACCATCAGCATTGACGGCGTCACGATCAGCGTAAGGACCGTTGCAAAGGACAGGCCGAACACGATCGCGGATGACAGCGCGATCCACCATTGCGTCGAGGGCGCGTTGATCGTGGTTTCGTGGTGGAACAGTTCGAGGCCGAGGCCGAAGGCGATGGGCAGAACGCCGAGGATCGCGGCAAGGGCCGTCAGCACGACGGGACGCGCGCGCTCCCGGCATGTCTGCAGGACCGCGTCTTGCCGGTTCCAGCCTTCCTCGCGGAGGCGGTCGTAGGTGTCGATCAGCACGATGTTGTTGTTGACCACCACCCCGGCGAGCGCGATGACGCCGATGCCCGACATGACGATGACAAAGGCCTGCCCCGTCAGCATCATGCCGAGCAATGCCCCGATGGTGGCCATGACGACGCACGAGAGCACCAGCCAGACGCTGGTGAACTTGTTGAACTGCGCCAGCAGCACTAGGAAGATCAGGAAGATCGCCGCGCCGAAGGCGTTGGTAAGGAACGCGCCGGCCTCCTCGCTGTCCTGGTTGGAGCCGGCCAGCTTCCAGCCGATGCCGCTCTGATCCAGTCCCATGCCGGCAACCAGTTGGCTGACCTCGCCCTGCACCGCCGCCACCTGATAGCCGGTCGCGACATTCGCCTGGATGGTGATGGTGCGCTTGCCGTCGATGCGATTAAGGATGCCGACCGTCCTCTCCGGCTTGCGCGAAACGAAATTCGAAATCGGCACCGAGCCCTGGCTCGTTTCGATGCGCAGCTGGTCTAGGGCGCCAAGAGTACGACGGTCTTCCGGCAGGCGCAGCCTGATATCCACCGCGTCATCAGCCCCAGCGGGACGATAGTCGGTGAGCTTGAGGCCGGTGGTGACAAGCTGCACGACAGTGCCTACAGCGATTGGGCTGACGCCGAACTGCGCAGCCTTGGCGCGATCAATCTCAAGCGACCAATCGATACCTGGCGGTGGCAGTCCGTCGGAAATGTCGATAACGCCCGGCACCTTGGCGACCGCCGCCGCGACTTCGGCTGCCTTTTCGTTCAGGCTTGTTGGATCCACGGCCGAAAGCTGGATCTGGATCGGCTTGCCGGTCGGTGGCCCCGCATCGGGCACGCGCACCTCCACGTCGACACCGGGTATCCCCGCCATGGCAATGCGAAGCTCGTCGAGGATCTCGTGCGCGGACTTGCGCTCGCGCCAGTCGATGAATTCGTACTGGATCACGCCGACGACATCCTCGGGAATTTCCGCGCCGCCACCCCGCGCCTTGCCGGAGCGCGTGTAGACCGACTTGATGCCCGGCCAGTTCAGGATGCGGTTCTCGGCCTCGCGTGTCGCGGCGTCCATCTCGGCGAGCGAGAGGTTGCCCCGCGCATGCACGTACAGCAGGCCGTAGTCCGGCTCGACTTGCGGGAAGAACTCCACACCAGCGCCGAATCTTGAATATGCCACGGGCACGGCCACCAGAAGCGCCAGGGTCAGCACCAACACGGTCTTGGGATAGGCGACCGCGCGCTTGACGATCGCCATGTAGAGCCCGTCGCGGTTCTCGCCTTCTTCGTGGATCGGCGCCTTGGCGAACATGGCGCCCAGCGTCGGCGCGAAGATCAGCGCATAGGCCATGGAGGCCGCCAGCGTGACGATCAGCGTGATCGGCAGGTACTTCATGAAGTCGCCGACGATGCCCGGCCAGAAGAGCAGCGGTGAGAAGGCCGCGATGCGGGTCATGGTCGCCGCGATCACCGGTCCTGCCATGCGCTTGGCGGCAAGCTCGAAGGCTTGCTCTTTCGGCATGCCTTCCGACATGCGCCGTTCCGCGAATTCGGTGACGATGATCGCGTCGTCGACGAGCATGCCGACAGCCAGGATGAGGCTGAAAAGCACGATCATGTTGATCGTATAGCCCATCAGCGCCAGCGCCAGAATGCCCATCAGGAACGATGCCGGGATCGCCAGCCCGATCAGCAGCGATGCGCGCCCGGAGAGCGCGTAGAGGATGACGATGAAGACCAGGATGACGGCGATCATCACATGGTTCTGCAGGTCGTTCAGCAGCGTGTTGACGAAGACCGACTTGTCCTGCGTGTAGGTGACTTCCATGCCTTCCGGCGCTTGCGCCAGAAAAGCATCGGCCACGGCCTTCGCGCCGTCGATCGTCTCGACGATGTTTGCGCCGATGCGCTTCTTGACCTCGATCGCAATGGCCGGCTTGCCGTCAAGACGGGTGATCGTCTCGGCATCCTTGAAGGTAGAGCGAACGGTGGCGAGGTCCTGCACGCGCACGATTGCATCCGGTCCGGCGACGACAGGCAGTCGTGCAATGTCCTCGGGCGTCTCGATGAGGGCCGGGACACGGACGGCGTATTTGCCTTCTGAGCCTTCTATCGCGCCCGCCGCGACGAGGCTGTTCGACGCGCCGATGCCCTGGATCAACTGGTCGAGTTGCAGGCCGTACGACGACAGCTTCACCGGATCGATGATCGCCTCGACCTGTTCGTCGCGCGAGCCCTGGATCGTGCCTTCCAGGACGCCGGGCACTTCCTCGATGCGGTCGCGCAATTCCTTGGCGGCGGCTGTCAACGTGCGTTCGGGAATGTTACCCGAGAGCGTCACGACAAGGACCGGGAATTCCGATAGGTTGACCTCGTTAACGGTTGGCTCCTCGACGCCAGACGGTAGGTCGCGCTTGGCGTCCTGCACCTTGTTGCGTGTGTCGATCAAGGCGTCGGAGAGGTCGGTCGACGGGTCGAACTCGACCAGGACATAGCCGCCGCCTTCATAGGCGGCCGACTTCATCTCCTTGAGACCCTTCAGGTTCTTGAGCTGCGATTCCACAGGTCGCAGCAGAAGCCGCTCGGAGTCCTCCGGCGAAATGCCCTGATAGACCAGGCTGACATACATGATCGGAATGGCGACGTCGGGCTCCGCCTCCTTCGGCACCGCGCGATAGGCGAGCGCACCTGCGATGACGAGGAATATGAGCACGGACAGCGTCAGCCGCGCATTGTTGATCGCAATCTTGACGATATCCATTGCGGCTGACGTTTCCTGCCTTGTAATCAGGTACCGTTACCGGCCTGGCCGATGAGCTTCTGGATTGTCGCGGCATCGGCCTCGACGGGCACCACCTCGTCGCCGTCATTAACGAGATCCTGCCCTGCGACGATGACCCGGACTCCTGCAGGGATACCACCAAGGACAAGGCCTGTCGGCGTGTCGTCGACGAGGTCGATCGGGTAGAAGACCACCTTGTTGTCGTCGCCGACGGCGCGGATACCGAGATCACCGCCCGAACTCAATGTCACAACCGACCGGGGCAGCACGACGGAATCCGTCGGCGCAGCGCGCAAGGTGATTTCCGCCGTCATGCCTGCCGGCAGCGACTTGTCCGGGTTAGGGATCGACACCTCGATGGGGAAGGTGCGGGTCGCCGACGTCGCGTCCCGGCTGATGTACGTTACGGTGCCTTTCACCGACGTCCCGTCGACTAGAACGATGTCCGCCGCGCTGCCGAGGCTGACATATTTCAGGTCGCGCTCGCTGACCTGGCCGATCGCCAGAAGCGGATCGAGATTGATAAGCGTCGCGACCTCTGCACCGGCGAGGATGGCACTACCGCGTTGCACAGGCAGCTTGTCGATAACGCCGTTGTAAGGTGCGTAGATGCTGTACTGCGCGAGCTCCGCTTTCGCGCTCTCGAGCTGCGCACTGGCGGTGGCCAGCGCGGCGCGCGCCTGGTCTGCCTGAAGCTTGGGGGCGTTGCCGCCGCCGACAAGCCGCTCGGCCGCGTCGGCCTCAGCCTGGCGTTGCGTGACGACGCTTTCGGCCATGCGCACGGCCGCTTCCTTGTCTTCGGCATTCAGATGCATGACAAGGTCGCCGCGCTCGACCCGCTGGCCCTGCCTGACCGGCAGCTTCTCGATGACGCCCATCACGCGGGTCGCAAGCGTGACGCGCTTCTCCGCGTCCGTGCGGCCGGAAATGCGGATGGCCCGCTGGTGCTCGACACGCGGCGGCGCGATGACTGCCACGGTTCGCAATGGAACTTCCACCTGATCGCTGGCCTCCGCCGGAGTGGGCGGCGCCTCGTTCTGAGCGCTGCCCACGGAGGAGAATTCTCCCGTCGCCACCCAGGCGCTGACACCGATCAGAACCGCGATCGCGGCCAGTTTGTGGAACCTGAACTTCGCCATGCTCACTTGTCCGATTGCGCGACGCCAATATAGCCGCGTCTGTCCGGATATGGGCCCGAGCCACTTGGAGATCAAACAGACAAGCCGTCCCATCGCCGGGCTTACGCTGGGGCGGGCGAACCCTTACATCAGTTTTGCAGTGCAAAACAGTCACAAAAAATGATGCGCCGATCAGTCCTGACAGGACTCTTGTCAGGAATTGACTGCAGGCGCGTGGGAAGTCCGCGACAGCCTTCAGGCGGCTTTCCGGGCTTACGTTAGGTCAGGAACTCAGATGTGGATCGGCTTGAAGAAGGTGGCCAGCGCAGCTTCCTTGACCGCTTCCGACATCGTCGGGTGCGGGTGGCAGGTCCGCGCCAGATCTTCCGAAGAGCCGCCGAATTCCATGAGCACCGACGCTTCCTGGATCAGTTCGCCCGCGCCGAAGCCGATGATGTGCGCGCCGAGCACGCGGTCGGTTGCCTTGTCGGCGAGGATCTTCACAAAGCCATCAGTGTGCAGCGTCGCCCGCGCTCTTGCATTGGCCGAGAACGGGAACTTGCCGACCTTGTAGTCGATGCCAGCCTTCTTGAGTTCCTCTTCGGTCTTGCCGACCGAGGCGATCTCGGGGCTGGTGTAAACGACGCTCGGGATCACGTCATAGTTGACGTGGCCGGCCTGCCCAGCGAGGATTTCCGCGACGGCGACGCCTTCGTCCTCTGCCTTGTGCGCCAGCATCGGCCCGGCAATCACGTCGCCGATGGCATAGATGCCTGCGACATTGGTCTGGAAATGGCCGTCGGTCTTGACGCGGCCGCGTTCGTCGAGCGCCACGCCTGCCTCGGCCAGCCCCAGCTTGTCGGTATACGCCTTGCGTCCGGTGGCGATCAGCACCACGTCGGCGTCGATGGTCTCGGCATTACCGCCCTTGACCGGCTCGAAGGTGACGGCCGCACCCTTCTTCGCCTTCTTCACGCCAGTGACTTTTGAGCCTAGCTTGAACTCGAAGCCCTGCTTGGCGAGCAGGCGCTGGAACTGCTTGGCGACCTCGCCGTCCATGCCGCCGAGAATGGTGTCGAGATACTCGACCACGGTGACCTTGGCGCCGAGCCGAGCCCAGACCGAACCCAGTTCCAGTCCGATCACGCCGCCGCCGACCACGACGAGATGCTCGGGCACCTTGGCGAACGACAGCGCGCCGGTGGACGATACGATGACCTTCTCGTCGATCGCGACTTCGACGCCGGGAATGCCTGATACATCCGAACCCGTTGCGATGATGATGCTCTTCGTCGCGACTTCCTCGGTCTTGCCGTCTTCCCCGGTGACGGAGACGAGGCCAGCGCCGAGCACCCTGCCGGTGCCCTTCAGCCAGTCGATCTTGTTCTTCTTGAACAGGAAGGCGACGCCGTTGACGTTGGATGACACCGTCGTGTCCTTGTGCGCCATCATCTTCTTGAGATTCAGCTTAGGCGTCACTTCGACGCCGAGCGTGTCGAAGGAGTGGTTGGCCTCGGCGAACACTTCCGAGGCGTGAAGCAGAGCCTTGGAGGGGATGCAGCCGATGTTGAGGCAGGTTCCGCCCAGCGTGGCGTTCTTCTCGACCACGGCGACCTTGAGGCCGAGCTGAGCCGCCTTGATGGCGCAGACATATCCGCCCGGTCCCGAACCGATGACGATGAGATCATAAGCCATTTTTCGAAACCTCGTTTCGTAGCCGCCTCAGCGGCCACCGCTGACATTTAGGATGCTGCCGGTGACATAGGAAGCATCGTCGGAAAGGAGATACAGGACCGCGCGGGCTACCTCGTCGGGCTGGCCCGCGCGCTGCATCGGCAGGAGTGAAGTCATATCGCGGGGCCAGTCGGGTTCGCCCCGCGAGGCGTGGATGTCCGTCTCGATAATGCCCGGCCTGACGCCATTGACCCTGATGCCCTCGGCTGCGACTTCCAGCGCCAGACCGTAGGTGAAGGTGTCGACTGCTCCCTTGGAAGCGGCGTAGTCGACGTAGAGCGACGGACTGCCAAGCTGGGCCGCCATTGACGAGATGTTGACGATGACGCCGCCTTTGCCGCCATGCCGTGTCGACATGCGCCGGACAGCTTCACGCGTGCAGAGCATCGTTCCCACCGTGTTTACGGCCACCATGCGCTGAAGCCGCGCGGCGTCCATTTCGTCCAGCCGCGACCTGCGACCAACGACGCCAGCGTTGTTGACCAGCGCATCCAGCCGGCCGAAGCGTTCCTCGACCGTCGCGAACATCGCCAGGATGTCTTTTTCCTCGCCGATGTCGGCGCGGATGGCGAAAGCCTCGCCGTCGCCTGCCTCGATTTCGCGCACCACCGCGGCAGCCGCCTCGGTGTCAGAGACGAAATTGACGGCGACGCGGTATCCGGCCTTGGCGGCAAGTCGCGCAATCGACGCGCCGATGCCGCGCGAACCGCCGGTAACGAGGAGAACCTTTCGTTCGGACATGCTCAGAACAACAGCCTTATCAGCATGAGTACGAGACCGGCCGTGGAAACCAGCCAGACCAATGTGCGCAGCAGCGGGATGCCCGCCGCGTAAACCGCCACGAAAACCACGCGTGCGACGAGCCAGATGACCGCACCGGTCGCGGCGATGCCGCCAGTCTTGCCTGTGACCACCAGCGCCACCACGATGGCGATAAAGGCAGGATAGGTCTCCAGCAGGTTTCGCAGAGCGCGCTTGAGGCGACCGGCGAGAACGTTTCTCGACACGCGCTTTTCGTCGCGCGGGCCGAGCAGGTATTTCGGGCCGAGGTCATAGCTCGACGTAGCCTGCAGACAGACCTGCACGATAAGGAGCACTGCGCTCCAGCCGAGAATCCAGATTTCGGTAGATGCCGCGGCGGTTTCCATGTCCTCACTCTCTTGGCGCGAAGCGCGCGTCACAGTTGCAGGCGAATGTCACTTCATGCCTCCGACGGCACACTGCACGCGCAACAACCCCAACCCTCACACCAGGTCTACTGTAGATTCTTTCGAAACCGCGCTTCCAGCAGATAGAAGCTCACCACCAGTGCCGCCGGCTCTCCGTTCGAGGCGAGCCCCCAATAGATTGGATAGCCTCCGTCGCCGATGCCGGTGCCGATGAACAACAAATTGTCTGGTCCATCGCCAACACGATAGTCTTGAGCAACTAGATCGTATTGCTCATTCATCTCTCCGAGTTGATCGCCCTCATCGCCGATCTCGCCGGCCTCAATGCGCCGCTTGACGATATTTCTGAGGTTATCGATACTGCTCAAATCGCCCAATCCGATGGTACCCGCATCCACA
Organism: Mesorhizobium quangtriensis; assembly: GCF_040081925.1. Lineage (NCBI taxonomy): Bacteria > Pseudomonadati > Pseudomonadota > Alphaproteobacteria > Hyphomicrobiales > Phyllobacteriaceae > Mesorhizobium > Mesorhizobium quangtriensis. Next base: position 1,268,182 of record NZ_JBEBMF010000002.1, on the reverse strand, counting down.
TAAATCAGATGCGTGGGCTCATCTGGAGCGTACTTGAGCGAGCTAGCAAAGCTTGCGGCTGTCCACTCGACGGGTTGTGCTCCTTCGAACGTCACAACGAACATTGCATTGCACTCGCCCCACTTCCCGGCTTCGCAGGTAAGAATGTAAGCATCATGAGCGCCGTTAGGCACGGTAAGGTCGAGCGGGTCAGACCACTGTTCCATCGGCCAAAGAGGGTCGAACACAGCCAGTCGGCCGCTGGTTACGACAAGCTGGCCAGTATCTTTCCTAGTTAGCGCGAGCAGTTCTGTATCGGGCCGCTCCAATGTCCTTAGAGCAAATCGGTCAGCGGCCGTCAGGCGATACTGATCGCCCGTGCGCGAAAAACCTGGGTGATTCTCTGCATTGTATCGCTCGAACTCGTCGCGGTCGTCCATCGGTCCGCCTAAAGGTCCAGCACCAGCCGCTCGGGATCCTCGAGGCTTTCCTTGACGCGCACAAGGAAAGTCACGGCTTCCTTGCCGTCGACGATGCGGTGGTCGTAGGACAGGGCGAGATACATCATCGGGCGGACGACGATCTGGCCGCCGACCACGACCGGACGGTCCTGTATCTTGTGCATGCCGAGAATGCCCGACTGCGGCGCGTTCAGGATTGGCGTCGACATCAGCGAACCGTAGACGCCGCCATTGGAGATGGTGAAGGTGCCGCCCTGCATGTCGGCAACGGACAGCTTGCCGTCGCGAGCCGCCAGTCCAAGCCTGCCGATCTCCTTCTCGATCTCGGCAATCGACATCTGGTCGGCGTCGCGCACCACCGGCACGACGAGGCCCTTGTCGGTGCCGACGGCCACGCCGATGTGGGCGTAGTTCTTGTAGATGATGTCGGTTCCGTCGATCTCTGCGTTGACCGCCGGAATCTCCTTCAGCGCATGCGTCACCGCCTTGGTGAAGAAGCCCATGAAGCCGAGCTTCACGCCGTGCTTCTTTTCGAATACGTCCTTGTACTTCGCGCGCAGGTCCATGATGCCCTTCATGTCCACCTCGTTGAAGGTGGTGAGCATGGCGGCTGTCGACTGGGCTTCCTTCAGGCGGCGCGCGATGGTCTGGCGCAGCTTGGTCATGCGCACACGCTCTTCGCGCACGGCGTCGCCCTCGGATGAAGCAGGACGTGGCGCAGCGGGCGCTTCGGCAATCCTCGGCGTCTCGACCGGCTGGGAAGCAGCGCCCTTGGCGATCGCTTCCAGCACGTCGCCCTTCAGCACCTGGCCCCGCTTGCCGGAACCGGCGACCTGGCCGGCCGACAGGTTGTTTTCCGCGAACAGCTTGGCGGCGGCGGGCGCGGGCGGCATCTTGCGTTCCTCGATCGGTCCCTCGCCGGCAATGGCCGCTGTCTTCTTCGCGGCTTCCTTCACGGTGTCGCCACCGGAGGAGCCGGCTGCCTGCGCCACAGCTTCGGGCTTTGCCTCAGTCTTCGCCGCAGGCTTTGCGGCTGCCGCGCCGCCTGCGCCGATCTGGCCGAGCAGGGCGCCGAGGCCGACCGTGTCGCCTTCATTCGCCGCGATCTCGGAGAGCGTTCCGGCGACCGGCGAGGGCACCTCGATGGTCACCTTGTCCGTTTCCAGTTCGACGATCGGCTCATCTGCGGCGATCGTGTCGCCGACCTTCTTGAACCACTTGCCGACAGTCGCCTCGGTGACGGATTCGCCGAGAGTGGGAACGCGGATTTCGGTAGCCATCGTTTCGGTCCTGCCTGTCCGTTTGCCAGTTGCCGTCTTCAGTTATTCGCCCAACGCGTCTTCCAGGAACGCCGCAAGCTGGGCCAGATGTTTCGACATCAGGCCCGTCGCAGGCGACGCGGCCGCCGGGCGACCGGTGTAACGCACGCGCTGGTGCTTGGCGTCGATATGGGCGAGCACCCATTCCAGATAGGGGTCGATGAACGACCACGCGCCCATGTTCTTGGGCTCTTCCTGGCACCACACCATCTCGGCGTTACGGAACCGCGACAGTTCCGTAATCAGCGCCTTTGCCGGGAAAGGATAGAGCTGCTCGACGCGGAGCAGGTAGATGTCGTTGATGCCGCGCTTTTCGCGTTCCTCGTAAAGGTCGTAGTAGACCTTGCCCGAGCAGATGACGACGCGACGAATCTTCGAATCCTTGACCAGCTTGATCGACTGACCGCTGAGGAATTGTGCGTCGTCCCACAGCAGCCGGTGGAAGGTGGACTCGCCCGACATCTCGGCCAGCGTCGAGACAGCGCGCTTGTGGCGCAGCAGCGACTTCGGCGTCATCAGGATCAGTGGCTTGCGGAAGTCGCGCTTCAGCTGCCGGCGCAGGATATGGAAGTAGTTGGCCGGCGTCGTGCAGTAGGCCACCTGCATGTTGTCTTCGGCGCAAAGCTGCAGGAAACGCTCCAGGCGTGCCGAGGAATGCTCGGGCCCCTGTCCCTCATAGCCGTGCGGCAGCAGGCAGACGAGGCCCGACATGCGCAGCCACTTGCGTTCGCCCGACGAGATGAACTGGTCGAACACCACCTGCGCACCGTTGGCAAAGTCGCCGAACTGCGCCTCCCACAGCGTCAGCGCATTGGGCTGCGCCAGCGAGTAGCCGTATTCGAAGCCCAGCACTGCCTCTTCCGAGAGCATCGAGTTGATGACCTCATAGCCAGCCTGCGCCGCCGACAGATTGTTGAGCGGAATATAGCGTGCCTCGTGGCGCTGGTCGTAGAGGACCGAGTGGCGCTGCGAGAAGGTGCCGCGCTCCGAGTCCTGACCCGACAGCCGGATAGGGTTGCCGTCCAGCACGATCGAGCCAAAGGCAAGCGCCTCCGCCGTCGACCAGTCAAGACCTTCGCCGGTCTCGATCATGGTCCGGCGCGTCTCGAGGAAACGCGCGATGGTGCGATGGACCTCGAAGTCCTTCGGCACCTCGGTCAGCTTCTTGCCGATTTCCTTCAGCGTCTTGACCGGCACGGCCGTCTTGCCCCGGCGCAACTCGTCCTCGTTGTCGGCAGCACGCAGTCCCGACCACGCGCCGTCGAGCCAGTCAGCCTTGTTGGGCTTGTAGGCCTGCCCGATCTCCCATTCGGTTTCGAGACGCGCGCGCCAGTCGGCACGCATCTTGTCGATATCTTCCTGCGTGAGCAGGCCTTCGGCGATCAGCCGTTCGGCATAGATGGACGCCGTGGTCTTGTGGCTGCGGATGTTGCTGTACATCAGCGGCTGCGTGAAGGCCGGTTCGTCGCCCTCATTGTGGCCGAAGCGGCGGTAGCAGAACATGTCCACCACGACCGGCTTGTGGAACTTCATGCGGAATTCGGTCGCGACCTTGGCCGCGTAGACCACGGCCTCGGGATCGTCGCCATTCACGTGGAAGATCGGCGCCTCGATCATCTTGGCGACGTCCGACGGGTATGGCGATGAGCGCGAGAAGCGCGGATTCGTCGTGAAGCCGATCTGGTTGTTGATGATGAAATGCACGGTTCCGGCGACGCGGTGGCCACGCAGGCCCGACAGGCCGAGAATTTCCGCGATGACGCCCTGTCCCGCAAAAGCCGCGTCGCCATGCAACAGCAGCGGCATCACCTTGGCGCGTTCCTCGAGCGGCACGATCTCCTCCCGGGTCCGCCCGTAGAGCTGGTCCTGCTTGGCGCGCGCCTTGCCCATGACGACGGGATCGACGATCTCGAGGTGCGATGGGTTGGCGGTTAGCGACAGATGCACCTTGTTGCCGTCGAATTCGCGGTCCGAGGAAGCGCCGAGATGGTATTTCACGTCACCGGAGCCCTCGACATCATCAGGCGCGTAGGAACCACCCTTGAACTCGTGGAACACGGCGCGGTGCGGCTTGCCCATGACGTTGGTCAGCACGTTGAGGCGCCCGCGATGGGCCATGCCGAGCACGACTTCCTTGAGGCCGAGCGCGCCGCCGCGCTTGAGGATCTGTTCCAGCGCCGGAATGAGCGACTCGCCGCCGTCGAGGCCGAAGCGCTTGGTGCCCTTGTACTTCACGTCGATGAACTGCTCGAAGCCCTCGGCCTCGATCAGCTTGGCGAGAATCGCCTTCTTGCCTTCGGCCGTGAACTTGATCTCCTTGTCGGAGCCTTCGATGCGCGCCTGGATCCAGCCCTTCTCCTCGGGATCGGAGATGTGCATGAACTCGACGCCCAGCGTCGAGCAATAGGTCCGCGTCAGGATGTCGAGCATCTCGCGGATCGTCGCGTATTCGAGCCCGAGCACGCCGTCGATGAAGATCCGCCGATCGTAGTCCGCTTCGGTGAAGCCGTAGGACGTGGGCGACAGTTCGTTATAGTCCTCAAGCGGCTTGGCGATGCCGAGCGGGTCGAGGTTGGCGTGCAGGTGACCGCGCATGCGGAAGGCGCGGATCATCATGATCGCGCGCACCGAGTCGCGCGTCGCCTGCAGGACATCGGTCTCGGAAGCCGCCACGCCATTGGCAGCGGCCTTTTCCTTGACCTTCTTTTCGATGACCTTCTCGACAAGGCCCCAGTTGCCGTCGAGGGCGGAAACCAGTTCGCCGTTTGCCTGCAGAGGCCACGATGGCTGCGACCATGATGCGCCCTTGGCGTTCTTGCGAACGTCGATGGCGTCATCCTTCAGCGCGCCGAAGAAATCCTGCCACTGCGGATCGACGGACTGCGGATCGCTTTCCCACGCAGCCTGAAGCTGCTCCAGATAGTCGGCGTTGCCGCCGTAGAGGAACGATGTAAGCGAAAATTCGTCGTTGGCCTGATCTTGTCGTGCCATCTTTGCCTCTCGGAGCGCCGCGCTCCGTCTCCTTTGAGGGGAGTGAATGGTGACTATGGGAGTAGCGATATTCGTGCCCTACGAACCTACTCCCCTGATCCCATACTCCCTTAACCCTTGATCGCCTCGACCAGCGTCTTGCCGAGACGTGCCGGCGAGGGGGACACGCGGATGCCCGCAGCCTCCATCGCCGCGATCTTGTCTTCCGCGCCACCCTTGCCGCCCGAGATGACCGCGCCGGCGTGGCCCATCGTCCTGCCGGGAGGGGCGGTGCGACCCGCGATGAAGCCTGCCATCGGCTTGCTTCGACCTTTCTTCGCCTCGTCGATCAGGAACTGCGCCGCGTCTTCCTCGGCCGAGCCGCCAATCTCGCCGATCATGATGATCGACTTGGTCTCGTCGTCGGCCAGGAACATCTCGAGCATGTCGATGAACTCAGTGCCTTTGACGGGGTCGCCGCCGATGCCGACGGCAGTCGTCTGGCCGAGCCCTTCATTGGTGGTCTGGAACACTGCCTCATAGGTAAGCGTTCCCGAGCGCGAGACAACACCCACCGAGCCCTTGCGGAAGATGTTGCCGGGCATGATGCCGATCTTGCACTCATCAGGCGTCACGATGCCGGGGCAGTTCGGCCCGATCAGGCGCGACTTCGACTTGTCGAGCTTCGCCTTCACCTTGACCATGTCCATAACCGGGATGCCCTCGGTGATGCAGACAATGAGTGGGATCTCGGCCTCGATCGCCTCGATGATTGCAGCGCCGGCGCCCGCCGGCGGAACATAGATCACGGACGCGTCCGCGCCGGTCTTCTGCTTGCCCTCGGCCACCGTCGCGAAGATAGGCAGCATCTCGCCCTTGGAGCCTGTCCAGGTCTCGCCGCCCTTCGACGGGTGGATGCCGCCCACCATCTTCGTGCCGTGGTAGGCCAGCGCCTGCTCGGTGTGGAAGGTGCCCGTCTTGCCGGTCAGGCCCTGCACGAGGACCTTCGTGTTCTTGTTGATCAGGATGGACATGGGGTTCCTACAATCTCTTCAGCTCAGCGACAGTCAGGTCACTCTTGGCATTGCCGGTGTTGAGGGTCGTCGAGGGTTCGAACATCAGTACGATGGGTTCGGCCGTCATCGAGCGCGGGCGATGCTCGACGCCGCGCGGCACGACGATGAAGTCGCCCTCGCCGAGCTCGACTTCACCATCGCGGAAATCGATGGCGATCCTGCCGCGCAGAACCAGAAACGCCTCGTCCTCGGCCTCATGCGCATGCCAGTCGAAAACCGCGCCGAACTTCGCGACCTTGGCCTGGGCATCGTTGATGTCGCCGGCGATGTGCGGATCGAAGACCTTGGCGATCTTCTCATCCGCCGCCTGAACGAGGTTTATCTTGCGCGGGGGCACAGGGTCAGCCCTTCACCGCCGCGACGATCTTCTTCGCGGCATCGTCGAGGTCGTCGGCCGAAACAACGTTCAGGCCGCTCTCGTTGATGATCTTCTTGCCTAGTTCCGCGTTGGTGCCTTCCAGCCGCACGACAAGCGGCACCTTCAGCCCGACTTCCTTGACGGCTGCGATCACGCCCTCGGCGATGACGTCGCACTTCATGATGCCGCCGAAGATGTTGACGAGGATGCCTTCGACCTTCGGGTCAGCGGTAATGATCTTGAAAGCCGCCGCGACCTTTTCCTTGCCGGCGCCGCCGCCGACGTCGCAGAAGTTGGCCGGCTCGGCGCCGTAGAGCTTGATGATGTCCATCGTCGCCATGGCAAGGCCGGCGCCGTTGACCATGCAGCCGATGTTGCCGTCGAGCGCGACGTAGGCGAGGTCCCACTTGGAAGCCTCGATTTCCTTGGCGTCTTCCTCGGTCTCGTCGCGCAGCGCCTTGATGTCGTCATGACGGAACAGTGCATTGCCGTCGAACGACATCTTGGCGTCGAGAACGCGCAGGCGACCGTCCTTCATGACGATCAACGGGTTTACTTCCAGAAGGCTCATGTCCTTGTCGGTGAAGGCCTTGTAAAGCAGCGGGAACAGCGTGCTGCCATCCTTGGCAGCGTCGCCGTCGAGCTTCAGCGCGGTGTTCAGCTTTGCGACGTCCGCAGCGGTCACGCCCGTCTCGGGGTCGATCGCCACGGTGATGATCTTCTCGGGCGTGTCATGCGCGACCGTCTCGATGTCCATGCCGCCTTCGGTCGAAACGACGAAGGCGATGCGGCCGACCGAGCGGTCGACCAGGATGGAGAGGTAGAGTTCGCGTGCGATGTCCGCGCCGCCCTCGATATAGAGGCGGTTGACCTGCTTGCCTGCCGGGCCGGTCTGCTTGGTGACCAGCGTGTTGCCCAGCATCTCCTTGACGTTGGCAACGACCTCCTCGACGGACTTCGCCAGCCGCACGCCGCCCTTGGCGTCAGGCGAAAGCTCCTTGAACTTGCCCTTGCCGCGTCCGCCGGCGTGGATCTGGCTCTTCACCACATAGAGCGGGCCGGGCAACTTCTTCGCAGCGGCCTCGGCGCCGGCTGCGTCAAACACCGGAACGCCCTCGGCGATCGGCGCGCCGTAGGCCTTCAGAACCTGCTTGGCCTGATATTCATGGATATTCATGGCTGCGGCACCTTATTTGCGGGCGAGGTTCGGCGCGATCTTCACGCAGGCCTCGCACAGCGTCTGCACGGATTCGACCGACTTCTCGAACATCTTCTGCTCGGCCTTGTTCAGGTCGATCTCGATGACGCGCTCGACGCCGCCGGAGCCGATGACTGTCGGCACGCCGACATAGAGGTTCTTCACGCCATACTGGCCGGACAGGTGGGCGGCGGCGGGCAGCACGCGCTTCTTGTCCTTAAGGTAGGACTCGGCCATCTGGATCGCCGAGGAAGCCGGAGCATAATAGGCCGAGCCGGTCTTCAGCAGGCCGACGATCTCGGCGCCGCCATCGCGGGTGCGCTGGACAATCTGGTCGAGCTTTTCCTTGGTGGTCCAGCCCATCTTGACGAGGTCGGGCAGCGGGATGCCGGCGACCGTCGAATAGCGGGTCAGCGGCACCATCGTGTCGCCGTGGCCGCCAAGCACGAAAGCGGTCACGTCCTCGACGGAAACCTTGAATTCCTCGGCGAGGAAGTAGCGGAAGCGTGCCGAGTCGAGCACGCCGGCCATGCCAACCACATGCGTCTTGGGCAGGCCGGAGAACTTCTGCAGCGCCCAGACCATCGCGTCGAGCGGGTTGGTGATGCAGATGACAAAGGATTTTGGTGCATATTTGCGAATACCCGCTCCGACCTGCTCCATGACCTTCAGATTGATGCCGATCAGGTCGTCGCGGCTCATCCCGGGCTTGCGCGGTACGCCGGCGGTGACGATGCAGACGTCCGCACCCTCAATGCCGGAATAGTCGTTGACGCCGGCGTAACGGGCGTCAAATCCCTCGACCGGCGAAGACTGCGCGATGTCGAGGCCCTTGCCCTGCGGTGTGCCTTCCGCGATGTCGAAGAGCACGACGTCGCCCAGCCCCTTGAGGCCAATGAGGTGTGCAAGCGTGCCGCCGATCATGCCTGACCCGATGAGGGCAATCTTGTTGCGTGCCATGTGAGGATTTTTCCCTATAATCCGTGAACCAGGACAGCCCCGGTCTATGCGAAAGCCAAAGATTAGGCGGCATTGACGCCGGAAAATGTGCGCATGCAAATAAACCCATGCCAGAAAAACTTCAAACGATAATTTTGAGTCGAATGTTTTCAATCGTTTAGATAAATATTCATTTACGTAAACGTCAAAGTTTTGTCATCAATTCGTCATCAACCTAGCGCAAAGAACCGTCTGGAAGCAGTGATTTTACGGGGCGGACATCATTCCGGAACCGAAGCGTTCGGGCTGGTAAGCGTGCGCTCCTTCGACCATGCCTCCAGCCATTCCGCGCTTTGCATCTCCATCAGGCGCGAGACGGTGCGGTCGAATTCGAACGCTTCCGTGACGCCGGATGCGCCGGCATAGAGCCCGTCGGGCGGTGTAGCGGCGCTGATCACCACCCGCATGTGCCTGTCGTAGAGCGTGTCGACCAACAGGATGAAGCGCTTGGTGGCGTTGCGGCGCGACTGGTCCATCACCGGCACATGGTCAATGAATATCGTGTCGTACTTTTCGGCGATGGCCAGATAGTCGCGCGCGGCAAGCGGCGCGTCGCAGAGATCGGCAAAGCCGAAGCGCGCGGCCTTGCCGGCGCTTAGCGTCACCGCGACCTGCCGGCCTTTTACCGTGACCATGTCCGGCGCGGCGACCTTGCCATGCGTCACAGCGGCCCAGGCCTCGCCCATACGTCGGTCGGTCTCCGCCGAAAGCGGCGTCAGGTAGACCGGCATGCGATTGAGCTTTTCCATGCGGTAGTCGGTCGGGGACTCCAGCGTCATGACCTGCGTATGGCGCTTTAGCAGCGCTACGAAGGGCAGGAAAAGCTGGCGGTTCAGGCCATCGCGATAGAGGTCGTCGGGGGCGACGTTGGAGGTGGCTACCAGCACGACGCCGTTCTCGAACAGCGCGGAGAACAGCCGAGACAGGATCATTGCGTCGGCGATGTCGGTCACCGTGAATTCGTCGAAGCACAGCACCCACGCCTCGTCCGCAAGCGCCCGCGCCACCGGCGGTATCGGATCGTCCTCGCGGACTGTCCCTTCCTTGCGTGCCTGCCGGTGCTTCTGGATGCGGTCCTGCGCATCCGCCATGAAGGCGTTGAAGTGGACGCGACGCTTGCGCCGCACCGGGACAGTGTCGAAGAACATGTCCATCAGCATCGTCTTGCCGCGCCCGACGCCGCCGTGGATGTAGAGGCCGGTGACTTTCTCCTGCGCGGCTCGGTTCTTGGCGAACAGCCAGCCGAGCGCGCTCGACTTGCGCTGCAGCCTTTTGGCGCGGATTTCGTCGATCAGGTTGTCGAGAGCCGCAACCACCGGACGCTGCGCCGGGTCGTCAGTGATCTCGCCCTTTTCGACTAGACGCCCATAGCGCTGCGCAACGGTCGAATACGACTCTGGACCGTCACGCAGGTGCATTGATCATTAGGACGAAAAGTGGATGGGACAATTACCTGGAAAGCGAGATAGGCAATCCGGTGGCTGTCTGTCCATTGAATTTTCCTTCGCCGGAAGAATACAGAGTCGCCACCACCGAACCGCTCTCGTCATAGAGCGAGAGCTGCTTGCCGGCGACGTTCCAGCTCTTGACGCCATCGACCGGAGCCGGGCAACGCAGCGGGCCGGCGCGGTAGCCGGAGCCGAACTTGGTCTGCGGGGTCGCGACGCGGCAGCTCTGGCCGGCGACCGAAGCGCTCCAGACGCCTGCGACATTCGCCGTCGTCAGATCGGGCGCGGCTGCCGCTGCCGGATCGGGTCCCGCGGCCGCAACCTGCGTGCCTGCGCCGGGTGCGGTCGGGAAGGCTGCAGGGTCAGTCGGCGTGGTCGGCGATGCCGGCGGCGGCAGGGTCGTCGAGGACGTGACACTGCCCGACGGCGCCGCCTGCAACGGGGCCGGCTGTTCGTTCATCGACGAGAAGCGCGTGCTGGAGCAGCCCGCGGTCAACACCGCCAGCGACACTGCAGCAAGGCTGATCTTCGAAAATGCCATAACACCCCTCCGTCGGGCCGGCGCGCGGCCTCGGGACAATCCTTCCACCACCTACAAGACGATGAAGGTGGCCAAATTTCAGCCTGATATGGTTAAAATTGGGTGTGCGGCGAGATTTATCGCGAAATATTCTCAATATTTATGACGTTCTGTGTCAGCCGGGACGACTTCCTGGCGCTAAGCTCGGTACGAAGACATACCCGCTCGGACCTATGACGTAGCATTCCCGCAGGCCGTGCGGCTTGTCGAGTGAGCCAGCGAGAACGTGGTAGTCATGTTCGCGCGCCTTTGCCTCGGCCATGTCGGGGTCGAGGCCATAGATGCGGATCTCCATGCCTGTTCCGCGCTGTTCTGCGCCGTCGATCAGGCCGGCCATGGGATTGTCCGAATAGGAATGGTCGGCATGCAGCATGAAGACCGAGCCCTGTAGCGTCACGGCTGCGAAATCCTCGTCGGCATAGACGATCGTTGCGCCGAGGACATCGCGACAGAAAGCCTGCATCGGCGCGATATCAGGCACGAGCAGGTTGATCCCGATCCCGCGCGGCAACGAGCGGCCGAAATCGTCGGCGCTCATCCACGGCGTCCTGGTGCGTTTCATCGCCATGAAGTCGATCCTAGCCGGCCTTGTTGCCGGCGCGGCGTCCAGTGTTGGCGAATTCTTGTGCCAGGGAGAGCCTTGGCCACCATGGGTGGCTGCGGGCCGCACTGGTAATTGCCCGTCGATTCGGCCATATAGCCGGAAACCGAAGCGGAAGCGTTCTCCATGGCCAGCGCGGCCCCATTTGCCAAGATGAACGGGCTCGGCAACGCCATTGTCGTTGCCGACATGCGCGGCCGCGCCGATCGCGTAACGCCGGATGCTGCGATCGCGCTCAATGCCGATCCCGCGACCAAGTTCGACCAGATCATGGCCATCCACGATCCCCGAACGCCGGGCACGGCCAATTATATCGAGATCATCAATTCCGACGGATCGCGGGCGCAGGCCTGCGGCAACGGCATGCGCTGTGTCGTGCAGGCGCTTGCGGCCGAAACCGGCGAGAAGCGCTTCACCTTCGAGACCGTCGCCGGCATCCTGACGGCGGAAGAACATGCCGACGGGCTGATCTCCGTCGACATGGGCGTGCCGCGTTTTGGCTGGCAGGATATCCCGCTGGCCGAAGAATTCCGCGACACGCGCATGATCGAACTGCAGATCGGGCCGATCGACGCGCCTGTCCTGCACTCGCCCTCGGTCGCCAGCATGGGCAATCCGCACGCCATCTTCTGGGTCGACAATGACGTTTGGAGCTACGCGCTCGACCGCTTCGGCCCGATGCTGGAAAACCACCCGATCTTCCCGGAGCGCGCCAACATCACCATCGCGCAGGTCACCTCGCGTGACACGATGACGATCCGCACCTGGGAACGCGGTGCGGGCCTAACGCTGGCCTGCGGATCCGCCACCTGCGCAGCGGCGGTGTCGGCAGCGCGCACGGGCCGCACGGGCCGGAACGTCGCGGTCACCGTACCGTCGGGTGGGACGCTGACAATCGAATGGCGCGGCGACGACCATGTCGTCATGACCGGCCCGGCGGAGTGGGAATTCTCCGGCACCTTCGATCCCGCGATCGGCACATGGCTGCGTGATACGGAAAGCGACGCCTGATGTCGGGTTCGACACGCGGCATCGACATCGTCACCTTTGGGTGCCGGCTCAATACCTATGAGTCGGAAGTCATGCGCCGCGAGGCGACCGCCGCCGGACTTGGTGAACTGCAGGACGGCGCCGTCATCTTCAACACCTGCGCCGTAACGGCGGAAGCCGTCCGGCAGGCCAAGCAGTCGATCCGCAAGGCGCGCCGCGAGAACCCGAACGCCCGCATCATCGTCACCGGCTGCGCCGCGCAGACCGAGCCGGCGACCTTCTCCGACATGGACGAGGTCGATCTCGTCCTCGGCAACGAGGAGAAGCTGAAGGCCCACAACTACCGCGCGCTGCCGGACTTTGGCGTCAACGATTTCGAGAAGGCGCGCGTCAACGACATCTTCTCGGTGCGCGAAACCGCTGGACATCTGGTCGACGCCATCGAGGGCCGCGCCCGTGCTTTCGTGCAGGTACAGAACGGCTGCGACCATCGCTGCACCTTCTGCATCATCCCCTACGGTCGGGGCAATTCGCGCTCGGTGCCGATGGGCGCTGTTGTCGAGCAGGTGAAGCGGCTGGCCGGCAATGGCTATGCCGAGGTGGTGTTGTCGGGCGTCGATCTCACCAGCTACGGCGCCGACCTGCCCGGAGCGCCGAAGCTCGGCAAACTCGTCAAGACGATCCTGCGGCAGGTGCCGGATGTGCGCCGGCTAAGGTTGTCCTCGATCGACTCCATCGAGGCGGAGGCGGAACTGATGGAAGTCATCGCCACCGAGAAACGGCTGATGCCGCATCTGCACCTGTCGCTCCAGTCCGGCGACAACATGATCCTGAAGCGCATGAAGCGCCGCCATCTGCGCGACGATTCCATTCGCTTCTGCGCCGAGGTTCGCGCACTGCGGCCAGACATCGTCTTTGGCGCGGACATCATCGCCGGCTTTCCGACCGAGACGGAGGCGATGTTCGAGAATTCGCTTGGGATCGTCGAGGAATGCGGACTGACGCACCTGCATGTCTTTCCGTTCTCGCCGCGTGAAGGCACGCCTGCCGCGCGCATGCCGCCGGTGCGGCGCGAAGTCGTCAAGGAGCGCGCCGCGCGACTGCGTGCCGTGGGCGAAAAGGCCTACAAGCGGCATCTCGCCTCTGTCGTGGGAACCGCCCAGTCCGTGCTGATCGAGCGCGAGGGACTTGGCCGTACCGAAGGCTTTACGCTGGCCGCGCTCGACGCCGGCCGCCCGGGTGAGATCGTAGAGGCTATCGTCACCGGCCATGATGGCGAGCGACTGGTCGCCGTGCCCGCCCCAACCCAACAGGTACGGGCTGCCTGACACCCATGGCCACCGGTTTCTTCAAACGCGTCTTTTCCTTCGGTAGCGACCCGGTTCCGCCGCCGCCTCCGGAAACACCTGCTGCACCGCCGGAAGCGCCCCCCGTTCCACGGGAGACGCCGAGCCAGCCCCCCGAGACGCCACCCGCCGCTCCGCCAGAGACGCCGCAGCCTCCTGCCCCCGCGCGGCCTGCTGAAGTCCCGCCAAGCTCGCCGCCGGAGGTGCCCGCCGAACCGGTCCCGGAATCCGACCCCGCGCCAATAGAAATACCGCAAGCGCCGGACCTTCAGCCCATCGAGCCGCCGCCGGAGATTCCCTCGCAAACGGTTATCTCGGCTCTTCCTGTTGCAGGCGTCGAGCCGCCACGCCCCGGCGGCGCGAAGGTCATCGTCGGCAAGACTGTCGGTCAATCCGCCGAGCCCGTTGCAGTTGCTCCGACGGAAGCGCCGAAGCCCTCGTGGTTCCAGCGTCTAAGCCACGGTCTCGCCCGTTCCTCGCGTGAGCTTTCGGGCAACATCGCCGGCGTCTTCACGAAGAAGAAGCTGGATGAGGAGACGCTGCAGGATCTGGAGGACGTGCTGATCCGAGCCGATCTCGGCATGGAGACGGCGCTGCGCATCACCGACGCGCTGTCGGCAAGCCGCTATGGACGCGATGTCTCCGACGCTGACGTGCGCACCATCATGGCCTCCGAAGTCGAGAAGGTGCTGACGCCTGTGGCGAAGCCGCTGGAGCTCGATCTCTCGCATAAGCCACATGTCGTCCTCGTGGTCGGCGTCAACGGCACCGGCAAGACGACCACCATCGGCAAGCTTGCGGCCAAGCTGACCGCCGGCGGTCTGAAGGTCACGCTTGCTGCCGGAGACACCTTCCGCGCCGCCGCGATCGAGCAGCTGAAAATCTGGGGCGAACGCACGGGCTCGCAGGTCGTGTCTTCGAAGCTTGGCGCGGACGCTGCCGGCCTTGCCTTCGAAGCCTACGAAAAGGCAAAGGAGGCTGGCTCCGACGTCCTCATCATCGACACGGCCGGCCGGTTGCAGAACAAGGTCGAGCTGATGGCCGAGCTCGAGAAGATCGTGCGCGTGCTCGGCAAGCATGATGCCGACGCGCCGCATACGGTGCTGCAGACTGTCGATGCGACGACCGGGCAGAACGCCATGAACCAGGTCGAAATCTTCCGCAATGTCGCCGGCGTCAGCGGTCTCGTCATGACCAAGCTCGACGGCACGGCGCGGGGCGGCATCCTCGTGGCCATCGCCGCCAAGCACAAGCTGCCGGTCTATTTCATCGGTGTCGGCGAAGGCGTCGACGACCTCGAACCTTTTTCCGCAAGCGATTTCGCCAAAGCGATCGCAGGAGTGGCGTGACGCATGAATTCTTCCGTGATCGAACGCGAACCCGGCGACCCCAAGAAGAAGGAGATAAATCCGCTTCTGAAGCTGGCGCTGGAGCTTGGGCCGCTGCTGGTGTTCTTCTTCGCCAATGCGCGCGGCGAATGGCTTGGCGAACGGTTTCCTGTCCTTGCCGAGTTCGGCGGGCCGATCTTCATTGCGACCGGCCTGTTCATGATCGCGACCGCGATTGCGCTTTCGGTATCTTGGGTGCTGACGCGCACCTTGCCGATCATGCCGTTGGTGTCGGGCGTTGTGGTCTTCGTGTTCGGCGGGCTGACGCTCTATCTGCAGGACGATCTCTTCATCAAGATGAAGCCGACCATCATCAACACGCTGTTCGGCGCTGTCCTGCTTGGCGGTCTCTTCTTCGGCAAGTCGCTGCTCGGCTACGTCTTCGATTCGGCCTTCAGCTTGGACGCGGAGGGATGGCGCAAGCTGACGCTTCGCTGGGGCCTCTTCTTCCTGTTTCTGGCTGTTATCAACGAGATCGTCTGGCGCAATTTCTCGACCGATTTCTGGGTGGCGTTCAAGGTGTGGGCGGTGATGCCTATCACGCTGGTCTTTACGTTCAGCCAGATGCCGCTCATCATGCGCCATTCGCTCGATGACAGGTTCAAGAAGAGCTAGCGGGGACACGGCCGGTGGAATTCATTGCGACATATGACGAGCTGCGCACAGTCTATAAGACGCCGGAGCCCGATGCCGGTTCAATCCGCAAGGAACTGAAGAAGCTCGACGGCCACTGCAAGGCTTTTATTGCGCGCAGTCCCTTCGTCCTCATCGGCTCGTCGGATGGCATGGGCAATGCAGACGTGACGCCGAAAGGCGACAAGCCCGGTTTTGCCGCGATCCTCGATGACAACACGATCGCCATTCCCGATCGACCCGGAAACAACCGGCTCGACACGCTGGAGAATATTATCGTCAACCCTGCGGTCGGTCTGCTGTTCCTTATCCCCGGCATGAACGAGACGCTGCGCGTCAACGGCGAGGCGAGGATCACCGTCGATGCCGGCTTGCGCGAGCGCCTGACGGTGGATGGCAAGCCGCCGCTCAGCGTCGTGGTCGTCACCGTGAAGGCCGCCTACATGCATTGCGCCAAGGCTTTCATGCGCTCCGATTTGTGGAAGCCGGAGGCCTGGCCCGACCGCAAGTCGATGCCGACGCTCGGCCAGATCCTGCACGACCAGCTTTCGCTCGAAGAAACGCCGGCTGAGACAGACCGCTGGCTGGACGACGCCTACGCCAAGTCCATGTGGTGACCGACCGCCCGCGCGGATAAGGAACGCGCCGGACGTCGTCCACAGCCCCATATCCTTAGCCGGATACCGTCATCCGCCTGTCAACCGGCCGCGCTAAGCCAGTCCCGACCTGTGATCCAAGGAAGGGACTCCGAATGCTGAAGATGATTGGCGCGGTTGCCGCGCTGGCGATGATGACTTTGACCGCCACCGCCGCCGACAAGGTGCGCTTTGCCGTGACCGACGTCGAGGGGTTGGAGAAGCTGCACCAGGAATTCGGTCCGTTCCGCGACGAGCTGCAGGAACTCACCGGCCTTGAGATCGAGTTCTTCCCCGTCAATTCGCGCACCGCCGCCGTCGAGGCGCTGACCTCCGACCAGGTCGATCTGGTCCTCACCGGCCCGGCCGAATATGTGGTGATGAAGGAACTCACCAACGCCGAGATCGTCACCGCATGGCAGCGCCCGGAGTACTATGCGCAGGTTGTCGTGCTGGCCGACGGCCCCATCAAAACGGTCGCCGCCCTCAAAGGCAAGAAGGTGGCCTTCGGGTCGGTCGGCTCGACCTCGCAGCATCTCGGCCCGGCGCAGGTGCTGACCGATCTTGGTCTGCCGCAGAGCGACTACACCCCTGAGATCATCAGCCGCAACGTCGCTGTGGAAGCGATGATCAATGGCGACATCGCCGCCGTCGGCATGAACCGCGGTCACCTTGCCAGCATCCGTGAGGCCTATCCCGAGACGGCGTTCATCGTGCTGGCGCGCGGCCGCGATCTGCCGAACGACGTGCTCGTCGCCCGCGCAGATGCGGACGCCGCCGTCGTGCAGAAGGTACGCGACGCCTTCGTCAACAACGGCAAGGACCTTATGGCGTCCGTTGTCGAAACCACTGACGACAACAAGAAGTACGAAGGCGGCTTCTTCATCACCACTGTGAAGGACGCTGACTACGACTACGTCCGCGACATGTACCGCACCATCGGCGTCGACAGCTTCAATGCCTTCGTCGGTGACTGAACTCGACCTGCCGGGGACCGCATCGCGGTCCTCGGCTGTCATTGAAAGCCTGTGTCCGCCGCCCACGCGGGTGGCGGCGCTGATCGAGACGCGCGACCTCGTCCAGCGTTACGCGGGCGCGTCCCCCGTCCTCGACCGCATCGACCTGACTATTCGCGAAGGCGATACAGTTGCGCTGATCGGATCGAACGGTGCAGGAAAATCGACGCTCCTGAAGACGCTGGTTGGTCTGAACGCCATCGATGCCGGCAGCGTCACCATCTTCGGCGAACGGTTCGAGCGTCGGCCCGGGCGCAGTCACATGGCCGCGATCCGCCGGCAGATCGGTTTCGTCTTCCAGCATCACGGGCTGGTGCGCCGGCAGACGGCGCTGACGAATGTCGTCCAGGGCATGCTCGGCATGCCGGGCGGCTGGCGGGCATGGCACCATGCGATCGCACCCGCCGAATGGCGGGACCGGGCTGTGGGCGCGCTCTCGGCTGTTCGCCTCGCCGACAAGGCGCAGTCGCGTGCCGACCGACTGTCGGGGGGGCAGGCACAGCGAGTGGCCATCGCGCGCGCCTTGGTGCGCCAACCGCGTCTGCTGATCGCGGACGAACCGGCGGCGAGCCTCGATCCGGCTACGGGTCACGATGTCATGCGCACCTTCCTCGAGATCGCGGAATCGACCGGCACCACGCTCGTCTTCACGTCGCACGACATGGAGCATGCGCTTTCCTATGCGCGGCGGGTCATCGCTCTCAAGGGCGGACGCGTGTTCCTCGATGCCGAGAGCCGCGATCTCAGGGCACACGATCTGGAGCCGGTTTTCCGTGGCTGACATTCTTTCGTCGCGGCACGAGACGCCGCCTCGCTTGGCGGGCGCTTCGGCGCTCCGCTTCACGCTTCTCGTCGTTGCGGCGGCGCTCGTCATCGTGTCGATCGGTGATGTCGCACCATCGCCCGAAAGGCTGCTGAACGGGTCTGAGCGCATGGTGAAGCTGGTCGGCCGCATGCTGCCGCCGGAGACGAATCCGGAATTCCTCTGGCGCATTACGCTCCGGCTGATCGAGACGTTCCAGATCGCCATCGCCGGAACTGTGATCGGCATACTGGTCAGCCTGCCCATCGCCTGGATGTCGGCACGCGGCATCACTCCGGTCGCGATGACCGCCTTTCTCTTCAAGGGGCTGGTTTCATTCTTTCGCACGGTGCCCGACCTCGTCTGGGCACTCGTCTTCGTCGCTTCGGTCGGGCTCGGTGCGGTGGCCGGCACGATGACGATCATCGTCGACACAATAGGCTTCTGCGGGCGCTTCTTCGCGGAGGCGATGGAGGATGCCGACAGGGAGCCGCAGGAAGCGCTGACAGCGATCGGCGCCAGCCGCTTCAGTATATTGTGTGGAGCGGTGATCCCCGACGCGCTGCCGTCGATGGTCAATACGGGGATTTTCGCGCTGGAGAAATCCGTACGTGCCTCGGTGGTGCTCGGCCTCGTGGGGGCCGGCGGCATCGGGCAGGAACTGAAGGTCGCCTTCGACCTCTTCCAGTACCGCAACGCGTCCACCATCATCATCGCGGTCTTCGTGGTCGTGCTGGCGATGGAATGGGCGACCGACCGGCTGCGGGCGCGGCTGGCCTGAAACAAACACCTGAAGGCTTCGCCAGCCTTCAGGTGTTAAAGTGCGATGCCGATTCTCAGAGCTTCTCGGCTACCACGTGCCAGTGCCAGTGGCCCGGCTTCTGCTCGCGGTCGACGAGGCCCTTCAACTCGAAACCGGGCAGCAGAGCGACGAGTTCGCCCGCGTTGCAATAGAAATGGGGATGGACTTTGTCGTCGCTGGCGTCCTTCACGACGAAGGTGTTCGGCGCGATCTCCTCGCCGACGCCGTAGTTGACGTTGCGCTTGGATAGCATGGTGAGCTGCAGCGTGGCGCCTTGGCGCAGGACGCGCGATATTTCGGCGATAGTGGCGGCCAGGATTTCGGGGTCGCCGTGATAGATGACGTTGAAGGCGAGCAGATAGTCGAAGCTGGCGTCGGCGAAGGGTAGCTCGGTCATGACGCCGTGATGCGTGCGCACCGACAGCCGCTCGGACTCGGCGTCCTTGCGCAGTTGAGCGATGCCGACCTCGCTGCCATCCAGCGCATCGACGTTGAAGCCCATGCGGGCCAGGGCAAGCGCATGACGACCGACGCCACTGCCGAGATCGAGCGCGTCAGCCCCGCCCGCAGAAATCACCGAAGTCGCGCAGGCAAGAACGTCCGGGTCCGCCTGCGACCAAGCGCGTCGCCCATCCTCGGACTGCCAGGTCTCGTTCCATTTCCGGTGTGCCGTATCTGTGCGCATCGCCTGCTCTCCGTTGGGGTTCAGGCGCGCGTAGCAGAACTGCATGACAGCCGTGCGTCAGGGGCCGGTATAGGGCGGCGGGATCGGCACGCCCTCGGGCATCGGTCCCCACTTGTTTTCGCGCTTCTGCGAGGGGATCAGCGTCACTACGAAGATGATCAGGCCGCCGATGGTGAAGAGCGAGAGCACGACGAACAGCAAATAGAACCAGCCCGACATGCCGACATCGTGGAAGCGCCGCACGGTCACCGCAAGTCCCGGCAGGAAGCCGACGAGGATGGCGAGCCCGAGAGCTATCAGGATCCCCACCGGCCCGCTGCCATAGGGATCGAAATTGCCGAGCATGGCATCGGCCATGAGGCCGGCAAAGGACAGGACGATCAGCGCAAGCGTCGAGAACAGCACGAAGGCCCAGTATTCCTTGCGCCGCGCGCGCCCGCGGAATGTGGCGTAGTCGGCAGTCATGCAATTCCAGAAGTAGGCCCACAAGCCCATCGAAGGCGTCGGTTGGGCTACCGGAGCGTCGCTAGCGGAAGCGTTGCGGCCAAAATGCTGTTGCGCAGTGGGAGCGGCGCGCGGCGCCGCCGGCGGTGTAGCCAGCGAAGGCACGGAAGATACGCGTACGCGCGGCTCCGATGTTTCGACCGTTGCCGTTCCGCCTGCCTGAGACACGCCCGCCTGGAACACGTCGCGCGCCTGCGTGCCGTTTTCGCGGAATTCAACCGCCGTTCCCCTGGCGATTGGGAAGGCGCGCCGCATGTCTTCGCGCCGGAAGGTGTAGCGGTTGCCGTCGTCGCCCGTGATAAAGCCGAAGCCTTGCGCCTCGTCGTAATGTAGCACTTCCCCGCGCATCGATCCCTCCGAATCCCCGCGTCAGCCTAGCATTGGGCTTGCTGTCCCGCCAATCGCGGGCGTTCAGAGGTAGCCTATGAACCGGCCAGCCAGAAGCGCGCCGCTCCAGGCCAATATGGAGAGAACTGCGCTGATGCGCATCGCTGTCGGTGGCGCGTCAGAACGCTTCCGATGCGCAGACGCGGCGAAGACGAGGAAATTGAGTGCTGCCAGCGCGATCAGCCCGAGCTTCAACAGGAAGGCAAAGTTGCCGGCATAGGTTGTCGCCTGAACCGAGAAAAGCAGCAGCCCCGTGACCGCCGCGAATGCGAATGCCCCGAGTGCGATGGGCCGAAGCAACTCGACGAGCTTTTCGGTAGTAATAGAGCGTATGGCGCCCAGCGTCGCGAAGTCCATCAGCAAGACGCTCGTGAAAAGCGTTCCGATCGAAGCGATGTGCAGCGCGTTGACGAGCGGATAGGCAAAGAACGAACCCTTGAGCACGCGGGCCGGCCACAAGTGCTCGATGGCTTGCAGGAACTCCATGCTTCCGCCGACTCTGGTCGATCAGCTCGGCGCTCGGTTCGGATAAACGTCATAGGACTTTCCGTTGACCGTCACGCGTACCGCCTTCATGTGCTTTTCTGTCTCTTCCCGCGAGCGGTTGCCAAGCACGACGACATCGTCGCCAACCTTGGCGGTGTCTTCCATGAAGCCGGCGCGCGCTGTGGCCGAGGGCGTGGCGAGATCGACGCGCCAGATCTCGCCCTCCACGTCAACATCGAGCGTCGGGTGCGGGTTTCCGTAATAGATGGCGCTGATCTTGCCGGTCAACTCGAAGAAACCGTCCTCGGTCCATGCCCAGCCGTGGTGGGCAAATGCAGGCGCGGCCGCCAGCAGCGCAATCGCTGCCGCTCCCGTTAGCAGAACCCGTCTGGTGATTGCCATGGTCCTTCTCCTTATCTGAATGCCGCCAAAGCTAGGGCTTGGTGCCAGGCCGTCCAATCACATCCGGCTGAACGCCGGGGAGCCTCCCGATTGACTATTTGCGGATTCCCGGTAAAAGCCCGGCCTCGAACGGGAATTCGGACAATGCGCGGCCTCGCCATGGCGCTTTTTGCACTGGACTTCCCCGGCAACGAAGGATCGCTTGCAGCGAACCGTTGGGCCGGGCGGTTTGGCGTGCCGTTCCTGTCGATACTCACCACGACCAAGACGATCAGCAAAAAAACGACCGCCAAAACGGTCTGATCTCCCTTGGCCTAACCTTCCCTCCCGGGTTTGGCCCGGGGAGACGAGGCCCGCGCCGACCGGCGGGGTTTCCTCCAAACAACAGGCGAGGGCAGGAGAACTACCATGGGTTTCAAGGTTGCAGTCGCCGGTGCCACGGGCAATGTCGGTCGTGAAATGCTCAATATCCTCGAGGAGCGCGGCTTTCCGGCCGACGAGGTCGTGGCGCTTGCCTCGCGCCGCAGCCAGGGCACGGAAGTGTCCTATGGCGACAGGACGCTGAAGGTCAGGGACCTCGCGACTTACGACTTTTCCGACACCGACATTTGCGTCATGTCGGCCGGCGGCGAGGTGTCCAAGCAGTGGTCGCCCAAGATCGGCCAGCAGGGTTGCGTCGTCATCGATAATTCGAGCGCCTTCCGCTACGACCAGGACGTGCCGCTGATCGTGCCGGAGGTGAACCCCGACGCGATCTCGCTGTTCTCCCGCAAAAACATCATCGCCAACCCGAACTGCTCGACCGCGCAGCTTGTCGTCGCGCTGAAGCCGCTGCATGACGCCGCCACCATCAAGCGTGTCGTCGTGTCGACCTACCAGTCCGTTTCGGGCGCCGGCAAGGAAGGCATGGACGAACTGTTCACCCAGACCCGCGCTGTCTTCGTCGCCGATCCGGTCGAAGCGAAGAAGTTCACCAAGCGCATCGCCTTCAACGTCATCCCCCACATCGACGTGTTCATGGAAGACGGCTCCACCAAGGAAGAGTGGAAGGTGTCGGCCGAGACCAAGAAGATGCTCGACCCGAAGATCAAGGTCACCTGCACGGCCGTGCGCGTGCCGGTCTTCATCGGCCATTCGGAAGCCGTCAACATCGAGTTCGAGAAGCCGATCACCGCCGACGAGGCGCGCGACATCCTGCGCGAGGCGCCGGGCGTGCTCGTCGTCGACAAGCACGAGAACGGCGGCTACATCACGCCGATCGAGAGCGCCGGCGAAGACGCCACCTACGTCAGCCGCATCCGCGAGGACCAGACCATCGACAATGGCCTGAACATGTGGGTCGTCTCCGACAACCTGCGCAAGGGCGCTGCCCTCAACGCCGTGCAGATCGCCGAACTGCTGATCGAGCGCGGCCTGATCCAGCCGAAGAAGAAGGCGGCGTAGTTTTCGCTCACGGGCCCTATCGCCGCCTGTGGCGGCCGGCCCTTCGCGGGGGCCGGATAAGCAGGCGGCCCGCAGTCGCGAGTTCGGCCTAACGGGGACCAGAGAATGGATATAAAGCGAATTTGCAGACAAAGAATCTGTCCAATCACCTTTCGTAGAAGACTCGAGACCTCTACCAAATTCAATCGAACTGATAGCGCTTATAGAATACCATGATCCGTATCCCAGCCTTAGTGCTACGGACGAACAGATTTATGTCTGGACCGTTAGCGGCTTTGTGCGGAAGCCCGACATGAATCAGTCTATCGCCACCAGAAAGTTTTTCGACGAAGGCGTTGTCTTCCCATCGGCTTAGGTCGTCCGAAATCAGCTTTACGGTATCGTCGAATTGCTCCTTCATGCTTGCGGGGTTGATAAACGGAAGATCCGACAGAGCTTCGAAGCGAGGCCAGTCCTTTGCCAGGGCCGCTGCGAGGATGTTGGCTATTTTTTCCCGTTCCAGGGAAGTAAGCGGTAGGCTGGGCATCAGTGCCTGAAATGCCTCGTGCCGGTGAACACCATGGCGATGCCGTGCTCGTCGGCGGCGGCGATCACGTCTTCGTCGCGCATCGAGCCTCCCGGCTGGATCACAGCCGTCGCGCCGGCCTCGACCGCAGCCAGCAGTCCGTCGGCGAAAGGGAAGAAGGCGTCCGACGCCACGACCGAGCCCTTCGTCAGGGGTTCTGAGTTTCCGGCCGCCTCAGCAGCATCCAGCGCCTTGCGCGCCGCGATGCGTGAAGAGTCCACGCGGCTCATCTGGCCGGCACCGATGCCGACGGTGGCGAGATCCCTCGCATAGACGATTGCGTTGGATTTGACGTGCTTGGCAACGCGGAAGGCGAATTTCAGGTCGGCCATCTCTGCATTCGTCGGTGCACGCTTGGTTACGACCTTGATATCGAGGTCATCGACGACTGCATTGTCGCGGCTCTGCACGAGCAGCCCGCCGGCGACCGACTTCACGCCCATGCCAGCCCCGCGCGGGTCGGGCAAGCCGCCCGTCACCAGCAGGCGCAGGTTCTTCTTCGCCGCGACGATGGCCTGTGCAGCCTCGCTCGCGTCGGGAGCGATGATCACCTCGGTGAAGGTCTTCACGATCTCCTCGGCCGCCTCCGCATCGAGCAGTCGGTTCAGCGCGACGATGCCGCCGAAAGCCGAGACAGGATCGCAGGCGAGCGCCTTCAGGTAGGCGTCCTTCAGGCTCGTGCCCTCGGCCACGCCGCACGGGTTGGCGTGCTTGATGATGGCGACGGCTGCCGTCCGTGCCGGGTCGAATTCACCGGCAAGCTCGAAGGCGGCGTCGGTGTCGTTGATGTTGTTGTAGGAAAGCTGCTTGCCCTGCAACTGGCGCGCGGTGGCGACGCCCGGGCGCTTCTCGCCGGTGACGTAGAAGCCGGCCTGCTGGTGCGGGTTCTCGCCATAGCGCATCACGCTGTCGAGCTTGCCGCCGAAAGCGCGCCACGTCGGATGCTCGATCGCAAGCGCATCGGCGAACCAGCTCGAGATGGCCGCATCATAGGCGGCGGTGCGCGCAAACGCTTTGGCGGCCAGCTTCTGGCGGAACTCCAGCGACAGGCTGCCGAAGTTCATTTCCAGTGCGTTCAGTACGGCCGCATAGTCTTCCGGGTCGGTGACGATGGCGACATAAGCGTGGTTCTTTGCCGAGGCGCGCACCATCGCGGGCCCACCGATGTCGATGTTCTCGACGATCGACGCGTAGTCCGCGCCCGACTGGCGGACCTGCTCGAACGGATAGAGGTTCACCACGACGAGATCAATCGGCTCGATGCCGTGCCTCTCCATCGCCTCGACATGTTCCGCGTCGTCGCGAATGCCGAGTAGAGCCCCATGCACCGAGGGATGCAGCGTCTTGACGCGGCCGTCCATGATCTCGGGGAACCCGGTCAGTTCGGAGACGTCGCGCACGGCGATGCCGGCCTGTTCCAGCGCCTTGGCGGTGCCGCCCGTCGACACCAGCTCCACGCCGCTCTTCGACAGCGCCGCCGCGAACTCCGTCAGTCCGGTCTTGTCGGAGACGGACAGCAGCGCACGTCGTACCGGCACGAGGTCAGGCGCGGGAATCTTCTTGGAGGCGACCGCCATGTCGGGAGGCCTTTCTTTGTGGCTGACAGAAAGGCTGCGCGTAACCCCTCGGGAGCGGGAAATCAAGAAGCCGAGGGACCTCGGGGCTCAAGCTCCACGATATGCGTGCGGGTCAGCTGCCAGTGCACCTCGGGAATCTCGGACGCCTTGAAGGCAAGCAGGATCTGGCGGCTGCGGCGCGGTCCGCCGAGGCCAGCGAAATAGATGGACTCCTCCACCGTCGGCATGACCTCCTCGCAGGACAGCACCCAGCGGTCGGCGTTCGTCGCGGTCAGCACGAAGCGGTCGGCCTCGTCCTGAAAGAGCTCCACGTCAGGATGCAGATGGAAGCGGATCGTCACGAGGTCGCGCCCGTTGTCGCGGGCGGCAGCTCCGCCGGAACGCAGGAAGCGGTCGACGCCGGCCAGCACGTTGCCTTCCGAGGACAGCGAAAGCTCCCGCTCGTGGTAGAGCGAGAACCGCGCAACGTAGCCGTCGTGGCTGGCGATGAAACCCTGTGAGCCGGGCCGGTCGGTGCGCTGGCAGGGTACATGCTGAGGGCCGCCGATCAGCGGCGGGCTTTGCAGATCGTTGACGCGGATGGAGTGGTTGAAGCGCGCCGACGAGGTGTCGTTGATGGTAGCCGTCGAATGCGCTGCGGTCGCCCGCGCGAGCGGCCGGAACTCGGCCGCGCCATAGGTGTCGACGCCACAATTGACGACAAAATGCTGCCGGCCCGACGACATCTCGAAGGAGAGGCAGCCGGCATGGGCGGCGTTCGACACGTCGACCGGCGGCGGCTGGCCCGTGTCGGCGATGACGGTCACCCCGCCCATCGACAGCCGCTCGTAGCCGGAGTGCGGCGCGTGCAGAAGCGGCGCGCCTTCGGTGTCGTCATGGCGCAGGATGGCCGCGATGCGGTCGTGGATGGTGGCGCCCATGCCGTTGAAGCGAGCGAGCGCGCCGTCCTCGTGGCGGAAGAAGCGCAGGGCCGGCAGCATGCGGTCGACCGCGCCGACAAGCGCAGGCGGCGGCGTCTCGGCCTGGTTGGTGTAGGTGTGGCGCAGCGGCAGCAGGTCCGCCAGCAGTTCCATCACGGTCATCGGGTTGCGCGAGATGTGCCCACCGTCGGGCAAAATCTGCCGCTCGAGCTCCTCCGACAGTTGGCGCGTGGCGTTGCGCAGCGCCGAAACAGGAGTTGGCAGCGAGAGCGCGGCGAAAGCAAGCGCGATGCGCGCGCGCAGCCTGTCCTTTCCGTCCGGCATCTCCTTCACGACCGAGCGAAGGTACCGGATCTGCATGGCCAGCGATTTCAGATAGGCCCGGTAGAATGGGAACTCGGCCCCCTGCAGAACGACAGGCGAATGCTGCAGCCAGGCGATGATGCGCTTGGCCGTCGTCGACGGCTCCCAGGCGACGCCCGAGATGGTTCCGCCATGGGTGGAGATCCAGTCGGAGACCAGCGCCCGCGCGTTGGCGGCGGAGAGGTCCGTGCCGGCGGCGCGCATGTGGCGCAGCCAGCGGAAGCCGTGCAGCGTCTTCAGCCAGCCGCGGTTCTGCACCTCGATCTGGAAAGGTGAGCGCCCCCCGGTCTCGACGAGATGGCCCGAAAGCGGAAAGCGGCCGTAGTAGATTTCCAGCGCGATCTGCGGGTCGGCGAGACGAAGGTCCGGCGGCGCGATCAGCACCCGCTCGGGCGTTCGGCCCGAGTAGCGCCAGCGGTAGAGTGGGCCGGCGCGCAGCCGCCGCCGCGTCTTTCGCCACATCTCGCGTGCGACGAGCGTCCAGAGACGCGTCGTGTTGCCCGTCGCAGTCGCCAATGCAAATTCCTCTCCGCTTCGCAGCCGGACGACCGCTGTCCCGGGGTGGTCGAATGGCTAGCCGATTCAGGACTTTACATGAGAGTGAATTTTACGTGAAGGCAATTGCGTGGTTTTTGGGCAATCCGGACGGGCAATCAGTCTTTTCGGCGAAAACGGGCAGCGAAGAAACCATCCAAGCCGGAAATGCCAGGGGAGCCAAGCGTCATGCCGGCCGGCGTGGTCCGTAGGGTTCCTTGGGAAGTCAGGAATTCGTCGGCGCCAGCGATCTCGCCCGGCTGGATCGGGTCCGCCTCAACATCGGCCGAGGCGGAAAAGGTGCGACAGATATCCTCGCCCTCGGCGGGATCGAGCGAACAATTCGAAAAAACGATGCGCCCGCCCGGCTTCACCAGTTTGGCGGCGGCGGCGAGCATCTTCGCCTGCAAGGCTGCCAGCTTCTCGATGTCGGCAGGAGATTTCGTCCACGGCACATCAGGATGCCGGCGCACTGTCCCGGTCGAGGAGCAAGGCGCGTCGAGCAGCACGGCGTCGAACAGTTCTGTCGGCCTGAATTCGAGGAGGTCGGCCTGCAAAGTCTCGGCCGTCAGCCGCAGCCGTTCGAGGTTCCGCTGCAATCGGACAAGCCTGTTCTTCGAGGTGTCGAGCGCGGTGACATGCGCTCCCGCTAGCACCAGTTGAGCGGTCTTGCCGCCGGGTGCAGCGCAGAGGTCAGCGACGCGCTTGCCGGCGATGTCGCCGAGCAGGCGCGCGGGCAGGGCGGCGGCGGCGTCCTGCACCCACCATTCGCCCTCGGCAAATCCGGGTAGTTCTGAAACGGCGGCGTTCAACTTCTCGACGCGAACGCCGCCCGTCGGCAACACGATGCCGCCGAACCGTTCGGCCCAAAGTGCCGCGTCTGCCTTGACGCTGAAATCGACAGGCGCCTCTACGCGATGGGCAGCAAGGATCGCTACGGCCTTTTCCTCGCCATAAGCCGAGACGAGCCCCTGCACGAACCAGTCTGGTGCATCCCGCGTAGTGTCGAGCATGGGCCGCAGTTCGGCGTCCTTGCCACGCGCCAGCGAGCGGAGCACGCCGTTGACGAGCGCCGCGAAGCGGGTCGTGCGCGGGTCGGACTTGGCGTGGGTGACGGCGAGGTCGACCGCAGCGCTGTCCGGCACATCGAGAAACAGGATCTGTGCTGCGGCAACATGCAGGATGTGCGTCAGCGTGGCGGCGTTGGGTGGCAGCGGTCGTTCGAGGCGCAGCGTAAGCAGCTTGCCGATGGTGACGCGGAACCGCAGGGCGGTGGTTAGAATAGCACGCACCAGCGCCCGGTCGCGTGGCTCAAGCGCCAGATAGTGCGGATGGCCGTTGTCGTTGTCGGTCAACCCGTCGAGGGGTGTCTTCGCATCGATGACGATGGCAAGCAGCTTGGCTGCCGTCATGCGTGCAGCAAGGCCGGGAACGTTCCTGTTCCCGGCCTCAGCGTCTTGCTTTGGTTTCGTGGGTCGCGCCTTCCGCCCGGCTTGGCGATCCATCACCAGCGGCTCTTCGGCCCGGTGGGGTTCCGCCCCCACGGGTTCTGTTTCGGCTGCTCCGGCTCGGCCGGCTGCGCCGACTTTCGGGTGCCCCAGGGTCCATCGCCGGGTTCGTCATGCGAGCCTGTGCTCGGCGCTTCCGGTTCCGGCTGGGGTGCTGGAGGTGGAGCTTCCGCGCGGCGCTGCGGCCGGGCAGGTTCAAAGCCATCGTCGGCCATCTGCTGCAGCGCGCGGATGCGATTTTCCGTGTTCGGATGGGTCGAGAACAGATTGTCCATGCGCTCGCCCGACAGCGGGTTGATGATGAACAGCGATGCGGTCGCCGGGCTGCGTTCGGCGTCGGGGTTGCGGATGCGCTGCGCGGCGTTGGCGATCTTGCCGAGCGCCGAAGCCAGCCACAGGGGATGGCCGCAGATTTCCGCGCCACGCCGGTCGGCGGAATATTCGCGGGTGCGGCTGATAGCCATCTGCACGATCGCCGCCGCGATCGGCGCCACGATGACCGCGACCAGCACGCCGATGGCGCCGAGCCCATTGTTGTTGTTGCGGTTGCCGCCAAAGAACAGCGCAAAGTTGCCGAGCATCGAGATCGCGCCGGCGATGGTCGCGGTGATCGTCATCGTCAGCGTATCGCGGTTCTGGATGTGCGCGAGCTCATGCGCCATCACGCCCGCCACTTCCTCGTAAGACAGGCGCTCCAGAAGCCCGGTTGTCGCCGCCACCGCCGCGTTCTGCGGATTGCGGCCGGTGGCAAAGGCGTTGGGCTGTGGGTTGTTGATGAGGTAGACTTTCGGCATCGGCAGGTTGGCGCGCGCGGCGAGATCGCGCACGATGCCGTAATATTCCGGCGCGTTCTGCTCGTTGGTTTCGACGGCATGGTGCATCCGCAACACCATCTTGTCGGCGTTCCAGTAGCTGAAGAAGTTCATGCCAGCCGCAATGAGGAAGGCGATCAGCACGCCGCTCTGGCCGCCGATCAGATAGCCGACGCCCATGAACAGAGCAGTCAGGAAGGCCAGCAGCATGGCTGTGCGAAGGATATTCATGCCGGTCTCCGTTGGGCTGCCGAGACATTTGACGCAGCCGTGGTTCGCCAATCCTTGTTGGCGATTATATGATGGGAAAGATATGAAGTCATTTCAACGTTCCGGACCGCAATCATGACGCAAGACATCCAGCAGACGGGCGAACCCGGGAAGTCCGGTGCCAAGCCGCTGTCGCCGGCGGCGCGTCGCGCCCTTGAGGAAGCCGCCGCGCGCCGTATCGCGGCGGACACCGACGCCGCCCGACCGAAGGAAGTGGGCGGGCGCGGTGGCAAGGAACCCATCCGCTACGGCGACTGGGAAGTGAAGGGTCTCGCCTCCGACTTCTGAACCCTGAGGTCTTCTGGCGTTTTCTATCGAGAATCTGGCCGGACGCCGGAACCCTCCGGGGGTTGTGGGCGTTGTCGACCAAATTTTCCGAAATCCCTCAACGAGGTTCCCGCCATGCTCATCCGGCTCGGCTACGAAATAGCCATCGAGTGCCAGCAGCAGACGCCGATCATTTCTCTTCTTGAAATCCACGAGGAGCGACAGGCCGACATCAAGCGCCAGACGCGGGTGCTGACGTCACCATCGGTTCCCTCCTCCGTCTACAACGACCGCTATGGCAATGCGTGCCGCAGGTTCAGCGCACCGGCCGGCACCTTCCGCATTCTGTATGACGCGGTGGTAGAGGACTCGGGCGAGCCTGATGAGGTCAACACGCTGGCGAAGGAGACTCCTGTAGATGACCTGCCGCCGGACGTGCTGGGCTACCTGCTCGGAAGTCGCTATTGTGAAACCGATCACATGAGCGGGCTCGCGTGGAGCCTGTTCGGGCACATGCCGCCCGGCTGGGCGCGCGTTCAGGCGATCGTCGATTACGTGCACAACCGCTTGTCCTTCGGCTACGGCTACGCCCGCTCCACCCGCACCGCGGCGCAGGCACATGAGGAGCAGGTCGGCGTTTGCCGCGACTTCGCCCATCTTGCCATCACGCTCTGCCGCTGCATGAATATCCCGGCGCGCTATGTAAACGGCTATCTCGGCGATATCGGCGTGCCTGCCGACCCCGCGCCCATGGACTTCTCCGCGTGGATGGAGGTGTTCCTCGACGGCAAGTGGTACACCTTCGATCCGCGCCATAACAAGGCGCGCATAGGCCGCGTCGTGCTGGCGCGCGGGCGCGACGCCACCGACGTTCCCCTGCTGCACAGCTTCGGGCCGCACAACCTCAGCCTGTTCAAGGTCTGGACCTACGAGCAGGAGAGCCATCCGGCCAAACCGCCCCTCCACGGTATCGACCGTACAGTCGGCGCGCAGATCCTCGCCTAGGCGCAGTCGGCGACAACCCACGGTTTCTTGTCGAAACTTCATAATAGGATTAAATTCCTCTAATGAAGTTTCGATTTGCGATAATCGCGATATGTGTCGTCGTTGCGCTTCCCGCATTTGCCGGTTCGCGTTCGTTTCCCGGGCCCGTCGATGCGCGGGTCCTCGATGTGCTCGACGGCGACACCTTCCTCGCAGATGCGCTGGTGTGGCCCGGCCATGTGGTGCGCATCAACGTCCGCATACGGGGTATAGACGCGCCGGAGATGAAATCGCGCTGCGCGGCCGAGCACGATGCGGCGCAAAAGGCGCGCGATGCGCTGGCCGATCTTCTTCGCGACGGCGCGGTCGCCCTGTCGAACATATCAGGAGCGAAATACTACGGCCGCGTGCTTGCCGATGTCGAAACAAGCGGCGGGCAGTCTGTGGCCCCGATCATGCTTGGAGAGAGGCTGGTGCGGCCCTATGACGGCGGGCGTCGCGCGCCGTGGTGCGGATGACCCATCTCGGTACAGTCGCGCGTCCCATCCTGATACGCCTTCGTTAATGCCAATCCCCTGCCCCGTCCTTTGGGTAAACAAGCCGTTAGCGTTTTTCACGCAACACGGAAATGTTTACCGGTCATTTACCATGATCGGGCGTCATATCCTTTGTTTTCAATGGCTTGCGAGAGGCGCGCCTGCCGCCTGCCGATACGAAACAAGTTGGCCGGAATCCTGCTCTGTCTGCTTCAGTTGCGCGGATGGAGGCCTGAATGCGGTTCAACCTGATTGGAAAAGTTAACGAGTTCGCCCGTTCCAGGTCAGGCAGCTTTGCCATCCTGACGGCGATGGTGGCGGCGGTTCTGGCGCTGTCGGCGGGTTTCGCCGTCAATCTCGCCCAGCTCTACAATGTGCGATCGGCGCTCAGGAGTTCGCTCGATTCTGCGGTCACCTCGACGGCGCGCGACATCACGACCGGCGTCATCGACGTGAAGGATGCCCGCGAGTGGGTCGAGCGCTTCCTGATCGTCAATGGCGAACCGACCATCATGGACGGCGAGCGCATCGTGCTGAACACGCTCGTCGTGGACAAGCTTCTCGGCACGCTGGAGGCGACGGCCTATGTCGATGTCGCAATCTATTTCCCGCTCTTCGGCTCCAACAAGGAACGCCGCGTCAGCGCCCAGTCGTCCTCGCTCTATTCCGACAAGAAGATCGAGGTCGCGATGATGCTCGACGTGACGGACTCGATGGGTGGTCAGAAGATCAAGGACTTGAAGACGGCCGCCAGCAACGCTGTCGATGCGCTGACGAAGAACCAGAAGATGGACAATCCGCGCGTGCGCATCGCGCTTGTGCCTTACTCCGATGGCGTCAATGTGGGCGCGCTTGCCAAGGACGTAGTCTTTGTCGAAAAGTCCGGCGGTTGGGATCTGCCGCCGCCGGTTGATGCAACCAAGGCGGAGATAAGCAACAATACCGGCACTGCCTCCGACAATTGCGCCACCGAGCGAAAGACTGTCGATCTCAAGGCCGATTTCACCGATGACGCGCCAGACTCCATCCGCACGCGCAAGATCAGCGGCAAGTCCCGCGATTATCCCGCCAAGGTCAACCGCGACGATCGACTGAACGCCTGCGCCAAGGCGGTGCTGAAGCCCCTCAGCGCCGACGCCGATGCACTGAAGAAGCAGATCAACGACTTCTCGGTTGCCGGTTACACGGCTGGCGCGACGGGCATTCAGTGGACCAACTATATGCTGTCCGAGAAGTGGGCGCCCGCAATCAAGAATGCCGGGCTCGGAGACGGCCCGGCGAAGGCCGATCCCAAGAAGATCGCCAAGATCGCAATCCTGATGACCGACGGCGAGTTCAACACAGCGCACGCAGATGTCACCGGCAATGTTCGCTCCCAGGGAACGAAGTCGCGCTCCTATGCCGAGTCGCTCTGCGAGACCATGAAGAAGAACGGCATCGAGGTCTTCACCATCGGCTTCAAGCTCACCAACAACGACGCCAAGGGCGTAATGAAGAAATGCGCCTCACCGGATACCGGCGCATTCAAGCGCTACTACGAGACCTCTTCGGGTGACGAGCTCAACGAGGCGTTCCTGACGATCGCCCGCAACATCGAGGCGCTTGTCCTCACAAACTGACACATTCTTGCAGCGCGAACCGTCCAGGCAACACAGACGTCCGCGCATAAAGCAAGGGCCGCCTCGCGAGAGGCGGCCCCGTGCTTTCGTCCGTGGCGCGGCTCGTGGCCGTAGCTAGGCTACCGGCCGCGCATCATGCCGCTGTCAGGAAGGCTGCTTCCCGAAAGAGCAATCCGCACGAGCCACGCTCTGGAAACCGAAACCACTCGACATCGGATCACCTCCTTTCGTTTCGTTGAACACGATACATAGAATGGGGTGTCGGCGAACGAATGACAATGGGGAAAAGTCGCGTTACATGTCGCGCGCAGCCAACACCAGCGGCATAGCGACAGGATAAATGCGATGAACAGCGCGGACAGGGCGGCCCGGCTTATCCGGACCATCGTCGGGGAATTGCAGCCGGGCTTCGCGGTGCGCCTGTGGAACGGCGAGCGCATCGATCCGCCCGGCGCCTCGTCCAGTGGCCTGACGCTGCTCATCAACGACAGCGGCATCGTCGGCCGTGTGCTGCGACATCCCAATGTCGATACACTGGTCGCGCTCTGGGTCTCCAAGGCTGTCGACATCGAGGGCGGTACGCTGTTCGACCTGATCGAGCAGCGCCAGATGAACAGCCTGAAGGTCAAGTTGCGCGCCATGTCCAAGGGCAGGCTCCTGCGCGATGCTCCCTTCCTGTTCTTTGCGCGCGGCAAGGAAAGCCAGGGCATCCACGATCTCGCCGGGCGCGTGGCGAGCGGCTCCGACAAGCAGGCGATCACCCACCACTACGATATCTCGAACGCGTTCTATCAACTCTTCCTCGACAAGCGCATGCTCTACAGCTGCGGCTACTTCACGGACTTCTCCAACGACATCGACCAGGCGCAGATCGACAAGCTCGACCACATCTGCCGCAAGCTCAGGCTGACGCCCGGCGAGACGATGCTCGACATCGGTTCCGGCTGGGGTGCGCTGCTCATCCATGCCGCCAAGAATTATGGCGTCCTCGGACGCGGTGTGTCGCTGTCCGAGGCGCAGACCGAAATCGCCCGCCAACGCATCCGCGCCGAGGGGCTGGAGGACAGGATCACGATCGAGGTCAAGTCCTATACGGAACTGACCGGAACGTTCGACAAGATCTCGTCGATCGGCATGTTCGAGCATGTAGGCTTCGCCCACCACGACGAATATTTCCATGCCGTGAATCGCTTGCTGAAACCCGGTGGGGTCTATCTGCACCACGCCATCACACGGCGCATGAAGCGCGATATGAAGACGTTCCACCGCAAGGGGCCGGGGTACCGTGCAATCCTCAAATACATCTTCCCCGGCGCCGAGCTCGACGCGATCGGGCTGACCGCGAACAATCTGGAATCGCATGGCTTCGAGGTTCACGACATCGAAAACCTGCGCGAACATTATGCGCAGACCTGCCGTCTCTGGGCCGAGCGGCTGCAGGCGCGCTTCGATGAAGCCATCGCGGAAGTCGGTGAGCCGAAGGCACGGCTTTGGCTGCTTTATCTGGTCGGCTGCTCGCTTGGCTTCGACGGCGGCTCGATCATGATCTACCAAACCGTCGCGACACGCCGGACCAAGGGCCGCAGCGGCCTGCCGCCTACGCGCGCCGATCTGTATCGCTAGCGCTCAGTCGAGGAACCGCATGGCGTCGGCCGGCCGCACGGTGCCGGGCCGTGTCACTTCGCAATAGACGCCGAGGTTGTGCCGGTTCTTGCGCACCAGCGTGCGCAGGATGTCTGCATCGAACTCGAAGCCGTCCTGTCCAATGATCGTGAAGCCGCAGCGGCGGCAGGGGTCGGTGATCTCGAGCTCGACCTCGCCGATGGCGATCCTGCGGCCGAGCCAGTCCGTCTCGGGGAAGTGCCCCGGCACACGCGGCATGTCGACGACGATATTGGGGCGAAAGCGGCGCGGGTCCGGATCGCCACCCGGATGCTGCGCCTTCAGTTCAGCCAGCGACGCCGTTGTCAGCAGATGGATGGGCGCTTTTTTATAGCGCGGCGCCTCAAGGGTGGTGCCTTCCTCGAAACGGCGGATCGCCGCATCGAAACCAAGGAAGGAACTCGCCGCCTTGTCTGCCGCGTCGCTCGGAGCTGGCAGCCAGTTGCCGCCGGGAACTTTTATCTCCAGCGCGCCGCCGTCGAGCCGTGCCGCGATCCGGGGAACAGGATGCCACTTCCTGTCCGAATCCGGCTTGGCGATCACGCCCGTTGCCGCGTCCACGATACCGAACAGCCGGTCGCCCTCGACGCCGTCGGTGCGAAGCGGGGCCGCGTCGAGACGCTCCCCGCCCAGCGAACTGGCGGGATAGCGCCAGAGGGACGCGACGCTGCCGATTTCCTCGGCCGCGCTCAAGCCTTCTTGTTCTGCCGGTTGGCGACGAGATCATCTACGACGCCCGGGTCGGACAGCGTGGAGGTGTCGCCCAGCGCGCCGAAATCGTCCTCGGCGATCTTGCGCAGGATGCGGCGCATGATCTTGCCGGAGCGCGTCTTCGGCAGGCCCGGCGCGAACTGGATCTTGTCCGGCGTGGCGATCGCGCCGATTTCCTTGCGCACATGCGCTACCAGTTCCTTGCGGAGGTCTTCCGAGCCTTCCTCGCCGGCCATCAGCGTCACATAGCAATAGATGCCCTGACCCTTGATGTCGTGCGGATAGCCCACGACCGCAGCCTCGGACACCTTGTCGTGGCTGACGAGCGCGGACTCGACCTCGGCGGTGCCCATGCGGTGGCCCGAGACGTTCAGCACGTCGTCGACGCGGCCGGTGATCCAGTAGTAGCCGTCCTTGTCGCGGCGGCAGCCGTCGCCGGTGAAGTACTTGCCCTTGTAGGTCGAGAAATAGGTCTGCACGAAACGTTCATGGTCGCCATAGACCGTGCGCATCTGCCCCGGCCAGCTGTCGGTGATGCAGAGGTTGCCGTCGGTAGCACCTTCCAGCACCTTGCCTTCGCCATCAACCAGCTGCGGCTGTACGCCGAAAAAGGGGCGCGTCGCCGAGCCGGCTTTCAGGTTGGTCGCGCCGGGCAGCGGCGAGATCAGGATGCCGCCCGTCTCGGTCTGCCACCACGTGTCGACGATCGGCACCTTGCCGTTGCCGACCACGTTGAAATACCACTCCCAGGCTTCCGGGTTGATCGGCTCGCCGACCGAGCCCAGCACCTTCAGCGACTTGCGCGAGGTCTTTGTCACGAAGTCGTTGCCGGCACCCATCAGCGCGCGCAGCGCGGTCGGGGCGGTGTAGAAGATGTTGACCTGATGCTTGTCGATGACCTCCCAGAAGCGCGACATGGACGGGTAGTTGGGCACGCCCTCGAACATCAGCGTTGTCGCGCCGTTGGCCAGCGGTCCGTAGAGGATGTAGCTGTGACCGGTCACCCAGCCGACATCGGCCGTGCACCAGTAGATGTCACCTTCGTGGTAATCGAAGACGTATTGATGCGTCATCGACGCGTAGACGAGATAGCCGCCGGTCGTGTGCAGCACGCCCTTCGGCTTGCCGGTCGAGCCGGAGGTGTAGAGGATGAACAGCGGGTCCTCCGCCTTCATCTTCTCTGGCGGACAGTTGACGTCCACTGTCAGCATCTCGTCGTGGTACCAGAGGTCGCGGCCGTTGGCCCATCCGACCTTGCCGCCGGTGCGGCGCACCACCAGCACGTTCTTGACGAGGACATGGTTCTTCGCGGCGATGTCGATCGCCTTGTCGGTGTTCTCCTTGAGCGGAATGGTGCGGCCGCCGCGCAGGCCCTCGTCGGCGGTGATGACAAAAGTGGATTCGCAATCGACGATGCGGCCGGCGAGCGAATCCGGCGA
Organism: Mesorhizobium quangtriensis; assembly: GCF_040081925.1. Lineage (NCBI taxonomy): Bacteria > Pseudomonadati > Pseudomonadota > Alphaproteobacteria > Hyphomicrobiales > Phyllobacteriaceae > Mesorhizobium > Mesorhizobium quangtriensis. Next base: position 1,231,907 of record NZ_JBEBMF010000002.1, on the reverse strand, counting down.
GAAGCCGCCGAACACCACCGAATGGACCGCGCCGATGCGGGCGCAGGCCAGCATCGCATACGCCGCCTCGGGGATCATCGGCATGTAGATAGTGACGCGGTCGCCTTTCCTGACGCCGTGCTTCTTCATCACATTGGCCATCCGCGCGACGCGGTCGTGCAGTTCGCGGTAGGTTATCTTCTTGTCGTCATAGGGGTTGTCACCCTCCCAGATGATCGCCGTCTGGTCGGCGCGCTTCTTAAGATGGCGGTCGATGCAGTTCCAGGCGACGTTGGTGACGCCGTCCTCGTACCACTTGATCGAAACCTTGCCCTTGAAGCTGGTGTTCTTGACCTTGGTGTAGGGCTTGAACCAGTCGATGCGCTTGCCGTGCTTGCCCCAGAACTTGTCAGGGTTGGCTATGCTGTCCTTGTACCATTTGAGGTAGGTGTCGTTGTCGATCAGCGCGCGCTTCTTCCACGCAGCCTGAACCTTGTGAACATGAACTTCGGACATCTCGTCTTCCCCTCCCGGTACGGCCGCCACGGGTCGGCGGTGGGCTCTGGCGCGCACTGGCCCCTGGATTGCGCGGGCATTTATTATCAGTTCGCGGTTGAGGGCAATATTAGACGTTCGGTCTGCGCGGCGGCTTGCCGCAGCGGCAACAAGCTCTCTGTGCCAGTGTCGTGCCGTAACGTGGCAGCACTCGGGTCGATGCGCTGCTAACGTATTGGATTCACGAGACTTTTATTCGTGAGGCATGGAAAACTCAATAGACGGGTAATGAAATTTGCATGACACTCTGTCCTTGGGAGGAGACGATTCTTGTCGGAGCAGGGGACCTGAAATGCGCAATCACGCCGAGATGGAGATGATGCTCAAGGGCTACGGCCTCACCACGGCGGAAATACTCTATCGAATGCCGGATCATCCACATGTCCTGCAGACCTACATCTGGCAGGACTACGACTTGGCGCCGAAGTTCCCGGCGCTCATCCGTTTCATCGATTTCTGGAAGGCAAAGCTCGAAGGCCCGCTGCATTCGGTGCGCTACACGCACAAGAAGCTGATCTCGCCGTCAGAATGGCGCAGCGTCTGCGGCGAGTTCGCGCTGAATTAAGGGAAGACCGGCACACCCGATGCCGGGCCGGACGTTTCATGCCTTCGGCACGAATGGCCCCGGCACGCGGCCCGCTCCCTGCCTCTCGACCATCCAGCCCGGATATTCGGAAGGCAGCGCGCTGGCTTCGTCCAGCTTGGCGATGTCTTCCGCATCGAGCTTCAGGTCTACCGCTGCGAGGTTCTGTTCGAGCTGGTCCATGCGGCTCGCGCCGATGATGATGCTCATCACAAACGGCTTCGCCAGCACATAACCCAGCGCCACCGTAGCGACGCTGACATTGTGCTTCTCGGCGATCCTGCGCATCTCCGCCACCGCCGCCCAAGCGCGGTCCTCGTTGACAGGCGGGAAGTTGAAGTTGGCGCGGCGACCCTCGCCGTTGCCCGGCGCGCCGGGACCGTATTTGCCTGACAGCAGTCCGCCCGCCATCGGCGACCAGACCATCAGGCCGAGTTTCTCCTCGTTGATCAGCGGCACGATCTCGCGTTCGAGGTCGCGCCCGGCGATGGAGTAGTAGGACTGTATCGTCTCGAAGCGGGCGTAGCCCTTGCGCTCCGAAATGCCGAGCGCCTTGGCGATGCGCCAGGCTTGCCAATTGGAGACGCCAACATAGCGCACCTTGCCGCTGGCGACGAGATCGTCCAGCGCGCGCAGCGTTTCGTCGATCGGCGTCACCGTGTCGGTGCCGTGCAACTGGTAGAGGTCGATGTGGCTCGTCTGAAGGCGCTTCAGGCTGCCCTCCACGGAATCCATGATGTGGCCGCGTGAGGAGCCGCGCTGGTTGGGGCCGTCGCCCATGGCGCCATGCACCTTGGTGGCGATGACGACGCTCTCGCGGTTGAGGCCGAGATTGCGGATCGACTGGCCGAGCAGTTCCTCCGACTTGCCGATGGAATAGACGTCTGCCGTGTCGAAGAAGTTCACGCCTGCCGCTACCGAGCGTCCGACGATCTCATCGACACCCTTCTGGTCGAGGCTGGCGATGTTGCCCCACAACCCGTTCTCGCCGGGAGGTCCGAAGGTCATCGTTCCGAGACAGAGTTCGGAGACGAACAGACCGGTGTTGCCAAGCTGTTTGTAGCGCATGGGGTAGGCTCCATGTTGGGCCTCGCGCGTCGGGAGGGGCGCTGCGGCGAAAGGGAGAGAGAACCTCGAAACAGATAGGGTGCCGCAACAGTGCTGCCAATGCCGTGCGAGGAATTGGAGCGACCCGGGCCTATCGCGTCCCGAGAATCGCGCTGCCCACGCGCACGCTGGTTGCGCCGAAAGCTACCGCCGTTTCGTAGTCGCCCGACATGCCCATTGACAGCTTTTCGACGCTGGCTTCCTTCGCCAGTTTGGCCAGCAGCGCGAAGTGCGGACCGGGGTTCTCATCCGCTGGCGGAATGCACATCAGGCCTTCGATGGCGAGGCCGTGGGTATCGCGGCAACGTTTCACGAACGCCACGGCTTCGGTCGGCTCGATGCCGGCCTTCTGCGGCTCCGAACCGGTGTTGACCTGCACGTAAAGCCTCGGCGCCTTGCCCTGCTTCGCGATTTCCCTGGCGAGTTCCGCTGCGATCTTCTCGCGATCGACCGTCTCGATCACGTCGAACAGGGCCACTGCCTCTTTGGCCTTGTTGGATTGCAGCGGGCCGATCAGGTGCAACTCGATATCGGGGAATTCAGCCTTCAGTGCGGGCCATTTGCCTTGCGCCTCCTGCACGCGGTTCTCGCCGAAGACGCGCTGTCCCGCCTCGATGACAGGACGGATATCCGCTGCATCGAAGGTTTTCGACACCGCGACCAGCGTTGCCGAACCTGCCGGCCGCTTCGCCTCGCGCTCCGCTGTCGCGATCCTGTCCCGCACCTCGCCCAGCCGTTCGACCGCGCTGCTCATGCCTGATTCCGCTCCGTTTCGGGCAGCCCAGCCGCCCGCGCAGTTGACGCTTCGGGCAAACCATGGTGAAGGTCCGCCCGAATTTTCCATGATCTGCCGGACGCACCCGGCGGATAGCTTGCTCTTTTAAGTGAAATACCGGTCATGGCAACCGAACGATACAACGCCCGAGCGTCCGAACCGAAGTGGCAGAAGGCCTGGGACGCCGCCAAGCTCTTCGAGACGAAGAACGACGATTCCCGGCCGAAATACTACGTGCTCGAGATGTTCCCCTATCCGTCCGGGCGCATCCACATGGGCCACGTCCGCAACTACACGATGGGCGACGTTGTCGCGCGCCACCGCCGCGCGCTTGGCTACAACGTGCTGCATCCCATGGGCTGGGACGCGTTCGGCCTGCCGGCCGAGAACGCAGCACGCGACCGTGGCGTCAACCCGCGATCGTGGACCTACCAGAACATCGAGGCGATGAAGGCGCAGCTCAAGGTGATGGGCCTGTCGCTCGACTGGGCGCGCGAGATCGCCACCTGCGATCCGTCCTATTACAAGCACCAGCAGAAGATGTTCCTCGACTTCTGGAAGGCAGGCCTCGTCGAGCGCCGTTCGGCCAAGGTCAACTGGGATCCCGAGGACATGACCGTGCTTGCCAACGAGCAGGTCATCGACGGGCGCGGCTGGCGCTCCGGCGCGCTCGTCGAACAGCGCGACCTGACGCAGTGGTTCTTCAAGATCACGTCGATGTCGCAGGATCTGCTGGACAGCCTCGATACGCTCGACAAATGGCCCGAGAAGGTCAAGCTGATGCAGGCCAACTGGATCGGCCGCTCGGAAGGCCTGTTGCTGCGCTGGAAGCTCGACGCGGCGACCGCGCCCTCAGGCGAGACGGAACTGGAGGTCTACACGACCCGTCCGGACACGATCTTCGGCGCGTCCTTCATGGCGATCGCGGCCGATCATCCGCTGGCGAAGAAGGCAGCGGAAGACAATCCGAAGCTCGCTTCCTTCATCAAGGACATCAGCCATCGCGGCACCGCCGCCGCCGATCTGGAGACCGCCGAGAAGCAGGGCTTCGACACCGGCATCCGCGTCGTGCATCCCTTCGATCCAGCGTGGACGCTGCCAGTCTACGTGGCGAACTTCGTCTTGATGGAATACGGCACGGGCGCGATCTTCGGCTGCCCAGCGCATGACCAGCGCGACCTCGACTTCGCCAACAAGTATGGCCTGCCGGTCACGCCGGTCGTCATGCCCGAAGGCGCGGACGCCGCGACCTTCCGCATTCTCGAAGAGGCCTATGTCGATGATGGTGCGATGATCAATTCGCGCTTCCTCGATGGCATGAAGCCGAAGGACGCCTTCGACGCGGTCGCCGAGCGCCTGTCGGGCGACGTGCTCAACGGCCGCCCGCAGGGCGAACGCAAGGTGCAGTTCCGTCTGCGCGACTGGCTGATCTCGCGCCAGCGCTACTGGGGCTGCCCGATCCCGGTCATCCACTGCGATTCCTGCGGCGCGGTGCCAGTGCCTGCCTCCGCCCTGCCGATCGAGCTGCCGACCGACGTCACCTTCGACCGGCCAGGCAATCCTCTCGATCATCATCCGACATGGAAGCATGTCGAATGCCCGCAATGTGGCAAGGACGCGCGTCGCGATACCGACACGATGGACACGTTCGTCGATTCGTCCTGGTATTTCGCCCGCTTTACCGATCCGTGGAACGAGACGGCCCCCACCACGCTGTCGGCTGTCGACGGTCCGAAGGGCTGGCTGCCGGTGAACCAGTATATCGGCGGCATCGAGCACGCGATCCTCCACCTGCTCTATTCGCGCTTCTATGCCCGCGCCATGAAGGCGACCGGCCACCTCAACACGGTCGCGGAGCCGTTCGAGGGCCTGTTCACGCAGGGCATGGTCGTGCACGAAACCTACAAGGGGCCGGACGGCTGGGTCACGCCCGCCGAGATCAAGGTCGAGGAGTTCGACGGTTCGCGCAAGGCGTTCCTGCTGACGGACGGCACGCCGATCGAGATCGGCGCGATCGAGAAGATGTCGAAGTCGAAGAAGAACGTGGTCGACCCCGACGATATCATCGGCTCTTACGGCGCCGACACCGCCCGCTGGTTCATGCTTTCCGATTCGCCGCCCGAGCGCGACGTGATCTGGACCGAGGCCGGCGTCGAGGGCGCGCACCGTTTCGTGCAGCGCCTGTGGCGGCTTGTTTCAGAGGCAGCGCCGGGTCTGACCGGTGTCGCGCCCGCGGCCGCGCATGACGGCGAGGCGGCGGCTCTCTCCAAGGCCGCGCACAAAATCGTGAAGTCGGTCGGCGAGGAAATCGAGAAGCTCGGCTTCAACAAGGCCGTCGCCCGCATCTACGAACTCGCCAACGCGCTGCAGGGGCCGGTTTCGGACATCGCCGCCGGCAAGGCATCGGCCGAGCTGAAGGCGGCGACGCGCGAGGCGCTGGACATGCTGGTCGGCCTGATCGCACCGATGATGCCGCATCTGGCCGAGGAGTGCCACGCCGAGCTCGGCGGTGCCGGGCTGGTCGCCGACAAGCCGTGGCCAGCCTATGACCCCGCGCTGACTGTGGACAGCGAGATCGTCATGCCTGTTCAGATAAACGGCAAGAAGCGGGGGGATTTGACAATCGCCCGCGACGCAGATCAATCTGCCGTAGAGAAAGCCGCGCTCGCGCTCGATGTCGTGCAGAAGGCTCTCGAGGGGAAAACGCCGCGCAAGGTCATCGTCGTGCCGCAGAGGATCGTGAATGTCGTCGTCTGAACGGTCCCTGCCGAAAGCCCGGCTGCGCGCGGCAGCACTTTTCGCCGTTCTGGCCCTGCCTTTTCTGGCCGCCTGCACGGTGCAGCCGCTCTATTCCAATCCCGATTCGGGCAAGCCGCAGGGGGCCGTCACCGCCGACCTGTCGTTGATCGCGATCAAGCCGGTCGATGATCGCGCGGCGCAGCAGCTGCGCAACCAACTGATCTTCCTGTTTGGGCGCGGCGCTGGTCAGCCTGCCACACCCGCCTATACGCTGACGCTGAACGTCATCACGGTCCACCAGACCGGCGCGGTCGTCCAGATCGGCGAGGACAACGAGCCGACCGCGGGCACGGTCACCATGACCGCCAACTATTCGCTGACCGCTGCTGGCAGCGCAGAGGTCGTCACCACCGGCCGTAGGCGGATCACCTCGCAATATGACGTGCCGCGACAGGAATTCGCGGCCTATCGCGCGCGCCTCAACGCCGAGGACCGCGCCGCCCGCGAACTCGCCGAACTGCTCAACATCGTGATTGCGCAGGAACTGTCGAAGCGTCCGACTTCGCTGAAGTAGCCGGCTTCAGGCGATCCGGACGACCAGCCCCGGCAGGTCGACGCCCGCGATTTCAGTCGACCATTTTTCGCCCGGCAGCACCGGAAAGGCACGAGTCAGCGTTCCGGTCGTGACGATCTCGCCTGCTCTCATTGGCGGGTTGAGCCGATCCTTCTCAAGCACGGCGACCAGATGCGCCAACGCATGGATCGGCCCATCCAGCACGTTCGCGCCCACGCCCGTGTCGATGACGGTCCCGTCGTGGCTCAACCGGATTGTCAGGCTGGACAAGTCGGCTGCGAGCGTCCTGCGCTCCCTGTCTGACAGAATCCGCCTCGGCCCGACGAACAGCCGCCCGTGCAAGCCGCCATCGGCGACACAGTCAGCCACGTTGAATTTCCAGCCCGGAAAGATCGATTGCACAAACTCGAATCCATGCGCGACCCAGCCTATCGAGGCCGCGATCTCCTCGACGCCCATGTCAGGCGTCAGGTCGCTGGCCAACCCCAGCACGATCTCCGGTTCGATGCGCGGCTCGGGCAATTGCGAGACGACGACCCGGTCGCCGGGCGACACGTCGCGCACGGTCGTGTCGTAGACATCGCCCCAGATCGGCTGGAAGACGCCGTATTCGTCCCAGATGGTGCGGTTGGTGAAGCCGATCTTGCGGCCAATGGGTTTTTCGCCGCGCGCGATGCGAAGCGCGCGCAGCTCGGCCGTCACGGCGTATGCGTCTGCCTCCGAAAAGGCCGCATCGCGCGTCGTGAAAGGCTGCATCTGGCTGCCGCCGTCGATCGCTTCCAGGACGGTTTTGGCGATCGCGGCGGCGTCCATAGGGGATCAGGCGATCTTCTGGCCGGTCTTCGCCCAGTCGGCGAGGAACTGCGCCAAGCCCTTGTCGGTCAGCGGATGGCTGACGAGAGCCTTCAGCGTCGCCGGCGGCGCGGTCACCACGTCGGCGCCGATCAGCGCAGCCTGCTTGACGTGGTTCACGGTGCGCACCGAGGCGGTCAGGATTTCGGTCGGGAAGTCGTAATTGTCGTAGATCTGGCGGATTTCGGCGATCAGCTCCATGCCGTCCGAACCGGTATCGTCGATGCGCCCGACGAAGGGCGAGATGAAGGTCGCGCCGGCCTTGGCCGCCAGCAATGCCTGGTTTGCCGAGAAGCACAGCGTCACGTTGACGAGGCGGTTCATGCTCGTGCGGATGGTGCGGCAGGCCTTGAGCCCGTCCAGCGTCAGCGGCACCTTGATGCAGATGTTGTCGGCGATCTTGGCCAGAACCTCGGCTTCCTTGATCATCTGGCCGTATTCGGTGGCGACGACCTCGGCCGAGACCGGGCCCTCCACGATAGAGCAGATTTCCTTGGTTACGTCGGTGATGTTGCCGCCCGATTTCAGGATCAGCGACGGGTTGGTGGTGACGCCGTCGACCAGGCCGAGGTCGTGCAGTTCGCGGATTTCCTTGATGTCAGCGGTATCGACGAAGAACTTCATGGGCGTATCCTTCCAGTGACCGGAGTTGTTCCTGAGGGATCTTCGATCCCAGCCGGCCTTTGCTCTAGCCGAAAGTCGCGGCAAGGTCACGCGCCATGAAAGACGATTCGCGCAAGCCACCCATGCGCTCGGCCCCCGTTCTGGTGCCGATGCCTGCGGAGCGACCCTACACCTACGCGGTGCCCGACGATATGCATGTCGAGCCGGGTTCGATCGTGCGTGTGCCGCTGGGGCCACGTGAGGTTGCAGGCGTTGTGTGGGACACCGACGCCGGCGACGTCGATTCGAAGAAGCTGAAGCCAATCTCGGAAGTCTTCGATTGTCCGCCGATCGACCCTGAAACCCGCCGCTTCGTCGACTGGGTCTCGGCCTACACGCTCTCCGCACCCGGCATGGTGGCGCGCATGTTGTTGCGCGCGCCGGCCGCCTTCGACCCCGAACCCTGGACGGAAGGCCTGCAGCGCACCGAAGCAGCGCCCGACCGGATGACGGCGGCACGCGCCCGCGTGCTTGACGCCGCCCATGACGGGCTTGCCTGGACGCGCTCCGGTCTCGCGCATGCCGCCGGCGTCTCGTCCACGGTCATCGACGGGCTGCGGGACCAGGGCGTGTTCGAGACGGTCATGATCCCGCCGCGCCCGGTCGTCGCGCGTCCCGACACTGATTATTCGAAGCCCGAGCTGTCCGATGACCAGCAGGCGGTGGCCGATATGCTGCGCGCCTCCGTCGAAAAAGGTGGGGCAGGGGTGACCCTCATCGACGGCGTCACGGGGTCAGGCAAGACGGAGGTGTATTTCGAGGCCGTCGCCGCCGCGCTCGACAAGGGCAGGCAGGTTCTCATCCTTCTGCCCGAGATCGCACTGACCCATGCTTTCCTCGAACGATTTCAGGACCGCTTTGGCGCAAAGCCTGCCGAATGGCACTCCGATCTGGCGCCGCGCATGCGCGAACGCGTCTGGCGGCAGGTGGCCGAGGGCAGCATCCGCGTCGTCGCCGGCGCGCGCTCGGCGCTGTTCCTGCCCTTCAACGAGCTTGGTCTGATCGTCATCGACGAGGAGCACGATCCTGCCTACAAGCAGGAGGATCGCGTCACCTACAACGCGCGCGACATGGCTGTGGTGCGCGGCCACATAGGCAGCTTCCCCGTCGTTCTGGCCTCGGCCACGCCCTCCATCGAAAGCCGCGTCAACGCAGATCAGGGGCGCTATGCGCGCGCCGTGCTACCCGCCCGTTTCGCCGAAGCCTCGCTCCCCGACCTCAAGGCGGTCGACCTGCGCCGTTCACCGCCCGCCCGCGGCGGCTTCCTGTCGCCGGCCCTCCTCGCGGAAGTACGCAAGACGCTGGAGCGCAAGGAGCAGTCGCTGCTCTTTCTCAACCGTCGCGGCTATGCGCCGCTGACGCTCTGCCGCGTCTGCGGCCACCGCTTCCAGTGCCCGGATTGCTCGAGCTGGCTGGTGGAGCATCGCTTTCGCGGTCAGCTCGTCTGTCATCATTGCGGGCACCATAAAAAGCGGCCTGATGCCTGCCCGGAATGCGGCACCTTCGACCATCTTGTCGCCTGCGGCCCCGGTGTGGAGCGCGTCGCCGAAGAGGTCGTCAGCCATTTCCCCGACGCCCGCACCATCGTCCTTTCGTCGGACCTGCTTGGCGGCGTCAAGCGGCTGAGGATGGAACTCGACGCCATCGCCAATGGCGAGGCCGACATTGTCATCGGCACGCAGCTTGTCGCCAAGGGGCATAATTTCCCGAACATGACGCTGGTCGGCATCGTCGACGCCGACCTCGGCCTCGCCAATGGCGACCCGCGCGCGGCCGAGCGCACCTTTCAGCTTCTCAGCCAGGTCACGGGGCGGGCCGGGCGCACCGGCAAGAAGAGCCTCGGCCTGCTCCAGACCTACCAGCCGGACCATCCGGTCATGCGGGCGATCGTCTCGGGCGACGCGGAAACCTTCTATGTCAGGGAGATCGCCGAGCGAGAACGATCCGGACTGCCGCCCTTCGGACGGCTGGCGGGCATCATCGTCAGCGCCATGACGCGCGCCGAAGCGGAAACTCATGCGCGCGGCATCCGCCGGGCCGCGCCGCCTTCGTCCGACATCCAGGTCCTCGGACCGGCCGAGGCGCCGCTGGCGCTGGTCGCCGGTCGTCATCGCTTCCGCCTGCTCGTCCACGGCGAGCGCCGCTCGGACATGCAGGGCTACATCCGCGCCCTGCTTGGGGCAGGGCCGAAGGTCAGGGGCTCGGTGCGCGTGTCGGTCGACATCGATCCGCAGAGCTTTCTTTAATAGTCCCGCGTCAGAAACGGTTTGCCGACTGCCGCACCCCAGACCATGATCGCGACCATATTCTGATCCGCACCAAGTTCCGGCAAAGACCGACATCGGGAGTTGTGAATGTCATTTCCCACCATCACCGCCTTCTATGCCGGCCTGTTCGGGCTTCTCTATGTGGCGCTCTCGCTTTGGGTCAGCATGGGACGCCTGCAGATGAACGTGATCAACGGCGACGGCGGGCATGCCCGGCTCAGCCTGCGGATTCGCGCGCATGCCAATTTTGCCGAGTATGTCCCGCTCGGCTTGCTGGTGGCTGCTCTGGCCGAAGGGCTGGGTGCCGCCTCGACAACCATGCACGCGCTGCTTCTGCCCCTGCTGGTCGCCCGATTGCTGCATCCATTCGGCATGTTCGCCCCCGTGCGTTCCATGCGTCAGCTTGCAATGCGCGGCTTGCCCGCCATCGCGACATGGGTGGTTCTCGCGGCGGCATCGGCCATTTTGCTGATCCAGCTCGTCCCGCGTATGTCCTGATCGACGGTCGGACGCGACAGCGCCGCGTCCGTTCGCTAATCTCACAATTGCGATTCGAATGGAGGGCGCATTGGGATTCGCGTTTTCGTGGCCTGTGACACAAGGCGAATGGCTAGCCTGGATTTCCGCCGTTGTGACGGTTCTTCTCGGCGTTTTCCTGCTGTTTGCGCCCGGCACGGCCTTCCGGCTTCTGCGGCTGCCGGCGAAACCGGAGCGCCCGGAAGCCTATGCGGTGGCACGGGCCAACATGGCCGGTTTCTATCTCGGAGCGGGCCTGTCGGCGCTGTTGCTCGCGCAGCCGCTGCTCTACATGGCGCTGGGCTTCTGCTGGCTGTTCACCGCCTTCGGTCGAATCGTCTCGATGATGTCCGATCAGGCCAACCGGCTTTCCAACTGGCTGTGGCTGGTCATCGACGTCACACTGGCCGCCATGGCGCTGGCCTTTTCCTTCGGGCTGGTGGCCTGAATCTTCGCTGAATCCGGCCCGAATCCGGCGGCCTCTTGCGGGCCGGTTTCCACAGTGCGACAAAAGTGCCGGAAAGCCCGCGCGGCAACGTGTTGCGGTATCGGAAAGCCTGTGCTAGACGGCAATCGACTTTCGGCAGGGGGATGCGGAACGCGTAAGCCCAGGTCGGAAAAAATCCAATAAGGCCAGGTACTTAGCCAGCTCTGCAGCTAGCCACATGGAACCTGCGGCCGACAAGACAAGAGAACAGACGAAACGTGGCACAGTCCTCTTCGCCAGTCTCCGGTATCGCCGAACGCTACGCCGGCTCGCTCTATGAGCTGGCGGCCCAGTCAAATTCCGTCGACAAGGTCGAGGCGGACCTTTCCAGCTTCGAGAAGCTTCTCGTTGAGAGCGCCGATCTCGATCGTCTGATCAAGAGCCCGGTCTTCTCGGCCGAGGATCAGCTGAAGGCAATCGCATCGATCGCAGACAAGGCAGGCATCACCGGGCTGGTCGGCAATTTCCTGCGCGTCGTCGCGCAGAACCGCCGGCTCTTTGCCGTTCCGGCCATGATCAAGGCGTTCCATGCCATTGCGGCGGATGCGCGCGGCGAGGTTGCGGCCGAGGTTACCTCGGCGCATCCGCTGTCGGCTGCGCAGCAGGATGAACTCAAGGCGGCGCTCAGGGGCGTCACCGGCAAGGACGTGGCGATCGCCGCCACTGTCGACCCGTCGTTGCTCGGCGGGCTCGTCGTGAAGATCGGCTCGCGCCAGATCGACACGTCGCTCAGGACAAAACTCAATTCGCTCAAGCTTGCACTGAAAGAGGTCGGCTGATGGACATCCGCGCCGCGGAAATTTCCGCAATCCTTAAGGACCAGATCAAGAATTTCGGCAAGGAAGCCGAAGTCTCCGAGGTCGGTCAGGTTCTCTCGGTCGGCGACGGTATCGCCCGCGTCTACGGTCTGGACAACGTCCAGGCCGGTGAGATGGTCGAGTTCCCCGGCGGGATCCGAGGCATGGCGCTCAACCTTGAAAGCGACAATGTCGGCGTCGTCATCTTCGGCGCCGACCGCGACATCAAGGAAGGCGACATCGTCAAGCGTACCGGCTCCATCGTGGACGTGCCGGTCGGCAAGGGCCTGCTCGGCCGCGTCGTCGATGCTCTCGGCAACCCGATCGACGGCAAGGGCCCGATCGAGGCGACCGAGCGTCGCCGCGTCGACGTCAAGGCCCCCGGCATCATTCCGCGCAAGTCGGTGCACGAGCCGATGTCGACTGGCCTCAAGGCTATCGATGCGCTGATCCCGATCGGTCGCGGCCAGCGCGAGCTGGTCATCGGCGACCGCCAGACGGGCAAGACCGCCATCATCCTCGACACCTTCCTCAACCAGAAGCCGCTCAACGAAGGCGACGACGAGGGCTCCAAACTCTACTGCGTCTACGTCGCCGTCGGCCAGAAGCGTTCCACCGTCGCGCAGTTCGTGAAGGTTCTGGAAGAGCGCGGCGCGCTCGAATACTCGATCGTTATCGCCGCCACCGCCTCGGACGCTGCGCCGATGCAGTTCCTGGCGCCGTTCGCCGGTTGCGCCATGGGCGAGTACTTCCGCGACAACGGCATGCACGCCGTGATCGCCTATGACGACCTGTCCAAGCAGGCCGTCGCCTACCGCCAGATGTCGCTCCTGCTGCGCCGCCCGCCGGGCCGCGAAGCCTATCCGGGCGACGTGTTCTACCTGCACTCCCGCCTGCTGGAGCGTGCCGCCAAGCTCAACGACGAGAACGGCAAGGGTTCGCTCACCGCGCTTCCCGTCATCGAGACGCAGGCCAACGACGTGTCGGCCTACATCCCGACCAACGTGATCTCGATCACCGACGGCCAGATCTTCCTCGAAACCAACCTCTTCTTCCAGGGCATTCGTCCGGCCGTGAACGTCGGCCTGTCGGTGTCGCGCGTCGGTTCTTCGGCGCAGATAAAGGCGATGAAGCAGGTTGCCGGCTCGATCAAGGGCGAGCTCGCCCAGTATCGCGAGATGGCTGCCTTCGCGCAGTTCGGCTCCGACCTCGACGCCGCCACCCAGCGCCTGCTCAATCGCGGCGCTCGCCTGACCGAGCTCCTGAAGCAGCCGCAGTTCTCGCCGCTGAAGACGGAAGAGCAGGTTGTGGTGATCTTCGCCGGCGTCAACGGCTATCTCGACAAGCTGACCATTCCGCAGGTCGGCAAGTTCGAGCAGGGTCTGCTGGCTCACATGCGCTCCGACGGCAAGGACGTGCTTGACGCGATCCGCATCGAAAAGCAGATCAGCGACGACACCAAGGCCAAGCTCAAGGGCCACATCGACGCCTTCGCGAAGAACTTCGCCTAAGCAGACGGGTAAGGCATGGCCTCGCTAAAAGAGCTCCGCAACCGGATCGCCTCGGTCAAGGCGACGCAGAAGATCACCAAGGCGATGCAGATGGTCGCCGCGGCGAAGCTGCGTCGTGCGCAGGAGGCCGCCGAGGCCGCGCGTCCGTACTCGCAGCGCATGGGCGCGGTGCTTTCCAACATCGCACAGGCCGTCGGCTCGGGCGGTGATGCGCCGGCCCTGATGACCGGTACCGGCAAGGACGACGTGCACTTGCTCGTGGTCGCCACCGCCGAACGCGGTCTCTGCGGCGGTTTCAACAGCCAGATCGCCCGTTTTGCGCGCGACCATATCCGTCGCCTGCAGGGCGAGGGCAAGACGGTCAAGATCATCACCGTCGGCAAGAAGGGCTTCGACATCCTGCGCCGCGACTTCGCGTCGCTCATCATCGAGCGCGTCGATCTGCGCGAGGTGAAGACGCTGAACTTCAGCCATGCGGATGCGATCGGCAGGAAGGTCATCCAGCTTTTCAACGAAGGCCAGTTCGACGTCTGCACGCTGTTCTATTCCGAGTTCAAGTCGGTGATCAGCCAGATCCCGACGGCGCAGCAGATCATCCCGGCCGCAGCCTCGGTCGCTGCCAACGCGGCGGAATCGGGTGGAGCCGCGATCTACGAATACGAGCCGGAGCCGGGCGAGATCCTCTCCGATCTCATCCCGCGCAACATCTCCGTGCAGATTTTCCGGGCGCTGCTCGAAAACGCGGCCGGCGAGATGGGCGCCAAGATGAGCGCGATGGACAATGCGACCCGCAACGCAGGCGAGATGATCGGCAAGCTGACGATCACCTACAACCGCCAGCGTCAGGCAAACATCACCAAGGAACTCATCGAGATCATTTCGGGCGCGGAAGCGCTCTAGGACGCCGCTAATACGGCTCCCGAACCAGATAAAGACGAGAGGCACACATGGCTAAAGCAGCTACCACCAAGAAGGCCGATGCCGGCAAGGCCGGCCACGTCGCCCAGGTCATCGGCGCCGTTGTCGACGTCCATTTCGACGGCGAACTGCCGAAGATCCTGAACGCTCTGGAGACGGAGAACGGCGGCAACAAGCTGATCCTCGAGGTTGCCCAGCACCTCGGCGAGAACACCGTGCGCTGCATCGCCATGGACATCTCCGAAGGCCTCGTGCGCGGCCAGCCGGTCTATGACACCGGTTCCCCGATCACCGTGCCTGTCGGCGACGAGACGCTCGGCCGCATCATGAACGTCATCGGCGAGCCGGTCGACGAAGCCGGCCCGGTCAAGACCTCGTCGCGCCGCGCCATCCACCAGGACGCCCCTCCCTATGTCGACCAGTCGACGGAAGCGCAGATCCTCGTCACCGGCATCAAGGTCGTCGACCTGCTCGCACCTTATGCCCGCGGCGGCAAGATCGGCCTGTTCGGCGGCGCCGGCGTCGGCAAGACCGTGCTGATCCAGGAACTCATCAACAACGTCGCGAAGGCGCACGGCGGTTACTCCGTGTTCGCCGGCGTCGGCGAGCGCACCCGCGAGGGCAACGACCTCTATCACGAGATGATCGAGTCGGGCGTGAACAAGGACCCGCACGAGAATAACGGCTCGACCGAAGGTTCCAAGTGCGCGCTGGTGTTCGGCCAGATGAACGAACCTCCGGGTGCCCGCGCCCGCGTCGCGCTCACCGGCCTCACCATCGCCGAGCACTTCCGCGACCAGGGTCAGGACGTGCTGTTCTTCGTGGACAACATCTTCCGCTTCACGCAGGCAGGCTCGGAAGTGTCCGCTCTGCTCGGCCGTATTCCTTCGGCCGTGGGCTATCAGCCGACGCTCGCGACCGACATGGGAGCGATGCAGGAGCGCATCACCACCACGACCAAGGGGTCGATCACGTCCGTGCAGGCCATCTACGTTCCGGCCGACGACTTGACCGACCCGGCGCCGGCAACCTCGTTCGCCCACCTCGACGCGACGACCGTGCTTAACCGCGCGATCTCCGAGAAGGGCATCTACCCGGCGGTCGACCCGCTCGACTCGACGTCGCGCATGCTCGACCCGCTGATCGTTGGCGAGGAGCACTACACGGTTGCCCGCCGCGTGCAGGAAACGCTGCAGCGCTACAAGTCGCTGCAGGACATCATCGCCATCCTGGGCATGGACGAGCTTTCCGAAGAGGACAAGATCACGGTCGCCCGCGCCCGCAAGGTCGAGCGCTTCCTGTCGCAGCCGTTCTTCGTCGCCGAGGTGTTCACCGGTTCGCCGGGCCAGCTCGTGCCGCTCGAAGACACGATCAAGAGCTTCAAGGGCCTCGTCGACGGCGAATACGATCACCTGCCGGAAGCTGCCTTCTACATGGTCGGCGGCATCGACATGGCGATCGCCAAGGCGCAGAAGCTCGCTGCGGAAGCAGCGTAAGACAGCGAATAGCGGATAAGGGAGTAGTGAATAGGGGAAGACGAGTTTCGCGGATAACTATTCGCTACTCGCTACTCGCTATTGGCTAAATTCGATGGCTGAAGCTTTCCAGTTCGAACTCGTCTCGCCAGAGCGCCTGCTCGTTTCCGAGCAAGTCGAGTCTGTCGTCATTCCCGGCACGGAAGGCGAGATGACTGTTCTCGCCAACCACGCCCCGGTCATGACAACGATCAAGCCGGGCGTTGTCACGGTGAAGACCGTCGCGGGCGCGACCGAACGCTACTGCGTGTTCGGTGGCTTCGCCGACATCCTGCCGTCCGGCTGCACGCTGCTGGCCGAATCGGCTGTTGACGTCGGTTCGATCGACCGGGACGATCTTGCCCGCCGCATCAAGAATGCCGGCGAAGACGTGGCCGACGCCAAGGATTCGCATTCGAAGCAGAAGGCCGAGGAATACCTCAACCATCTCAAGAC
Source organism: Mesorhizobium quangtriensis (assembly GCF_040081925.1). Lineage (NCBI taxonomy): Bacteria > Pseudomonadati > Pseudomonadota > Alphaproteobacteria > Hyphomicrobiales > Phyllobacteriaceae > Mesorhizobium > Mesorhizobium quangtriensis. Next base: position 1,215,614 of record NZ_JBEBMF010000002.1, on the reverse strand, counting down.
GCTCGAAGCCGCGGTCTGATCCTCCGTTAGCAATTGCTTACCGATTAAAGCGAGGCTTCGGCCTCGCTTTTTTCTTTTCGCCGGTGCGGCGGGTCGCGGGAGGCTCACCTCTGTTTTCGTCATCCCAGGGCAAGCGCAGCGCGACCCTGGCATCCATGCCGTGACAGTCCAGCAGCGCACTGCCTTCCACCGCCGCACCCGTTGACGCCGTCATCCCGGGACGCGCAGCGGACCCGGGATCCAGAGGGTCGTGCTGTCTCCAGTCTGCGCCGTCATAGAAGCCTGTTCTCACAAGCGTCCGCGCTCTGGATTCCGGGTTCCGCTCTGCGGCCCCGGAATGACGGCGGGATGAGCTACCGCGCTCAAACGTGGATAGTTCTTCGCAACTGGAAACATATGCCACTGAAATCGCTCGGTTTTCCATTTTTCCTTCGCAACTGGATTCACACCCTTCCAACCTCCCGCATACTTCCCCGCATCGCCCTCACGGGAACCTGGTGCGCACCGGGTATCAGGGAGGGCGGCGGTGTCCGGGTCGGCCGCGCCGGAGCTGATCGCGAAAGGCGGGAAACCGTTCTTTGCGATCATGCTCCATCGGTAGCGCGGTTTGGGGAGGCGATCACCTAAGACCCGGGCCCGGCGATGTGTCTGGCCGGCGGCGAGCTTTGCCCCGACCGGCCCACCATCGTCGCGGTGACAGCACTGGCGGGGCGCGGAAGTCGCGCCACGTACTAAATTTTGAGAGGCTCGGCCCCGTGCCCCGCTTCCCGACTACTCCTTGCAAGCCAAGGAGCGTTCTTTGAAATGGCCAGACTGCGAAAGCAGGGCGTGGCAACGGGAAAGTGCGGCCAAGCGCCTACCCGAACCGCCACACCACCGTGCGCTTGACCTCCGCGTCCTCCAGCGCCCGCGTCACCGGCACCTGATATTCGGCAAGTTTCGTCAGGCGTTCGCGCGGCAGATAGCTCCGTCCGGGATCGCCCACGATAATGTCCGTCCCGCTCTGCACCAGCTTTGCAAACCACGGGATCAGCCGATCCGCAAAGGCCCGATCATAGAAGACATCGCCTGCAAGCAGCACGTCGGCATCGACCACGTGGCCAACAAGGTCGCGTCCGTCGAAGGTCGCAGCCGCGCCATTCGCCGCCGTGTTCAGCCGCACCGCCGCCGCGCAGAATGGATCGATGTCGGCAGCCGTCACGTCGCCTGCTCCCGACTTCCAGGCAGCAACGGCGACAAGCCCCGAACCGGTCGCGAAATCCAGAACCCGTTTGCCAGAAACCGTATGCGGATTGTCGAGCACGTACCGCGCCAACCCCTGTCCGCCGGCCCAGGCAAAAGCCCAGAAGGGCGGCGGCAGGCCGATCTCGGAAAGCTCGTCCTCGGTGCGTTGCCAGAGGTCGTGCGCCTCGTCGGCCAGATGCAGCTTCACTTCCGGCACATGCGGCGGCGGCTGCAGCCTCGTATTGTCGAGGATGAAGCGCTCGGCGTTGTCGGGCGTCAGACGGGTGCTGAGGTAGTGGGCGCTCAGGGCGCGGCCTTCAGCCCGCCCATGCGGCAGACTTCCTTCCACTCGGCAGGCGTCACCGGCTGCACCGAAAGCCGCCCCAGCCGCACCAGCGCCATCTCGGCGAGCTTCGGGTTGGCCTTGATGTCGGCCAGCGTCGGTGGTTTTGGCATGTCGGCGAAGGCGCGCACGTCGACGCATTCCCAGCGCGGGTCGTCGGTCGTCGTGTCGGGATGTGCCAGCGCACAGACCTCGGCGATGCCGACGATATTGAGGCCCTCGTTCGAATGATAGAAGAAGCCGAGGTCGCCGACCTTCATCGCCTTCATGTTGTTGCGCGCCGCATAGTTGCGCACGCCGTCCCATTGCGTGCCGGCCTTGCCCTTCTTCTTCAACGCGTCGAAGGAGAACTTGAACGGCTCGGACTTGAACAGCCAGTAGTTCATGGAAGCCGGTCCTTACGGGTTCGACGGATTGGCCGGGTTGTTGAAGGTCCAGTTCCAGGCCCGGACGCGCACGCTCTCGAACAGGCCGGCCCTGGCGTATGGATCCTGCGCGCCGATCTTGGCGGCTTCGTCCTTGTTGGCTGCCTCGATGACGACGAGGCTCCCGTAGGGCTTTCCGTCGTCATCCAGGAAAGGCCCCGCGATCTTCAGCGTGCCTTCCTCGTTCAGCTTGCGCAGGAACGCGACATGGTCCGGCCTGTTGTCCAGCCGCACCTGAAGGTGGCCGGGCTTGTCCCTGCAGATCAACGCAAAAAGCATGTGTTCTACTCCCTCTCGAACGTCACTCGGCCTCGGCGCGCAGCGGCCGGGTCATCAGCGCAGATACAGCCTCGGTTATGGTCAGCCGTCCAGCCAGAATCGCTGCGACGGCAGAAATTATCGGCGCGCTGATGCCGCGATCGGCGGCGATCCGCGCCGCGATGCCGGCGGTCGCGACGCCTTCGGCGAGCGGCCTGCCTTCGAGACTTTCGCCGCGCCCCAGCGCGAGGCCATACGCAAAATTGCGCGACTGCGCCGAGCCGCAGGTCAGCAGCAGGTCGCCGAGGCCCGACAGGCCCATTACCGTCTCCTGTTCCGCGCCGAAGGATTGCGCGATGCGCCTCAACTCGACGAAGCCACGCGTCACCATGGCGGCCTGCGCGCTGGCGCCGAGCCCCGCGCCGGTCACCGCGCCGGCGGCGATGGCGAAGACATTCTTCAATGCGCCGCCGATCTCGACGCCGACGAGGTCGCCGGTAGAGTAGCAGCGGAACCGTTCGGTCGAGAAAGCCTGTGCAAGCTCGGCCGCCCGCTCCTCTTCCTGCGACGCGATCACCACCGCCGTCGGCAGACCCCGCGCGAGATCGGCCGCGAAGCTTGGACCGGACAATGCAGCGATCGGGTTGTAGGGCAGGAATTCACCGGCGATCTGCGACAAGAGCAGCCCGGTGTCGTGTTCGATGCCCTTGGCGCAGAGCACCAGCGGCGCGGCTTCCGGAATATGCCGGCCGATGGAGCCCAGCACGGTGCGCAGCGCCTGCGCCGGCGTCACCACCAGCACGCAGTCGGCGCCGTCGAGGGCGTGGGCGGCGTCCGTCGTCGCGCCGAGGTCCGCATCGATCGTGACGCCCGGGAGGTAACGGGCGTTCGCTCCGGCCCGGATCGCCTCTACCATGTCGGCATTGCGAGCCCACAGCCGGACCTCGTGGCCGGCGCGATGCATTTGCATCGCCAGCGCCGTGCCCCACGCGCCCCCGCCGAGAACCGCGATCCGCATGCTCATGCCTTGGCTCCGCGTCGGCCCGAACCGACAACCGGAGCAGAGACTTCGTCCAGCGGCCAGCGGGAGCGGGGAACAAACCGGAATGCGTCCTCGCCGCGAAGCCCTGCGCGGATGCGCTCGATCCCTGCCCAGGCAATCATCGCGGCATTGTCCGTGCAAAGCTCGTGCGGTGGTGCGATGAAGCGAAAGCCGCGTCGGGCGCATTGCTCCTCCAGCGCCGCGCGGATCGCCTTGTTCGCCGCCACTCCACCGGCAACGACAAGGGCAGGCTCGGCGATATCAGGAAACTCTTCGCGAAAGCGCGCAAGTGAACGCCCCACCCTGTCAGACAGCGCATCGGACACGGCGGCCTGAAAGGAGGCGCAGATGTCGGCGACATCCTTGTCCGAGAGTGGCGCAACCGCGGTCGCTGCCTGCCGAACGGCTGTTTTCAAACCGGCGAAGGAAAAGTCGGGCTGGGCGGAACCCTTCATCGGGCGAGGGAAGGCAAAACGCGTGGCATCGCCTTCCTTCGCGACCCGCTCCACATTCGGTCCGCCGGGATAGGGCAGGCCGAGCATCTTGGCCGTCTTGTCGAAGGCCTCGCCGAGTGCATCGTCAATCGTCGTCGCCCAGCGCTGGTAATCGCCAACGCCCCGCACCAACACGATCTGCGTATGCCCGCCGGAAACCAGCAACAGGAGATACGGGAAGTCGAGGCCATCAGTCAGACGCGCCGTCAGAGCGTGGCCTTCGAGGTGATTGATCGCCAGCAACGGCTTTCTGGCTGCCGCCGCGACAGCCTTCGCCGTCATCAGACCGACGATCAGTCCGCCGACAAGGCCGGGGCCGGCCGTAGCAGCGACCGCATCGACATCGGCGAGCTTCAGGCCTGAATTGGCCAGCGCGGCATCCACGATGCCGTCCAGCGCCTCGACATGAGCGCGCGCGGCGATCTCCGGCACGACACCGCCGAAGGCGGCATGTTCCTCGATCTGGCTCAACACCACGCTGGACAGAATTTCCGGCTCCGCGCCTTCGCGCAGCGCAACGACGCTGGCGGCGGTTTCGTCGCAACTCGTCTCGATTCCGAGAACGCGGATCATCTTGTCGCGCGGTTCAAACATTGCCGGTCCGGCGTGTCCTGGGTTAGGAGGTGTGGGCAAAACCCGGTTGGCCAAGTGTTGTCGAGCCGGGCGTATCACGGACCATGCCATGCAAACAACCGTGCTCAGGATCGGAACGCGCGGCAGCCCGCTGGCGCTGGCTCAGGCGCACGAGACCCGTGCGCGGCTGATGGCCGCCCACGATCTGCCGGAACACGCCTTCGCCATCGAGGTGATTACCACCAGCGGCGATCGCATACAGGACCGGCCGCTTTCAGAAGCCGGCGGCAAGGGCCTGTTCACGAAGGAAATCGAGGAAGCGCTGATCGGTGGCCGCATCGATATCGCTGTGCACTCCTCCAAGGACATGCCGACCGTGCTGCCTGACGGCCTCGAATTGTCGGCTTTTCTGCCGCGCGAGGATCCGCGCGACGCTTTTATCGGCAAGGCGGCCAAGTCGATCCAAGACCTGCCTCACGGCGCGACGGTCGGTTCCTCATCCCTTCGTCGTCAGGCGCTGATCCTGCGCATGCGGCCCGATCTCGAGGTGGTGACCTTCCGAGGCAACGTACAGACCAGATTGCGCAAGCTGGAGGAGGGCGTTGCCGATGGAACGATCCTCGCGCTCGCCGGTCTGAGGCGGCTCGGGCTGGAGCATGTGGCAACAGACGTGATGCTGCTGGACCGGTTTCCGTCCGCTCCGGGGCAGGGCGCCATCTGCATCGAGAGTCGTACAGGTGACCTGCGCATCGAGGAAATGCTTGGCGCGATCAATCATGTCGAGACGGCACAGGCGCTTGCCTGCGAACGTGCTTTTCTTGCCGCGCTCGACGGTTCTTGCCGTACGCCGATTGCCGGCCACGCGATGGTCGATGGGGACAGGCTGACATTTGAGGGTGTCATCCTGACGCCCGACGGTACGCAGTCACATGAGATCAGGGCCGAAGGCGCGGTATCCGAGGCAGACAAAATCGGCAGGGCAGCCGGAGAAAAAATCCGCCGGGACGCCGGCTCGCATTTCTTCGATGGTTGGGCCTGAGCGCATGGCGACGCGACGACGGGTCCTCGTCACGCGGCCGGAGCCCGGCGCAAGCGAGACAACCCGCCGGCTGGAAACGCTTGGCTTTCAGCCGATCAAGCTGCCGCTGCAGGAAACACGTCCGCTGCCGGTGGACGATTCTGCTTTTCCCGAAGACGTCTCCATCGTCGTCATTCCAAGCGCCAGTGCTGTCCACCATTCGTCGCGAGGGTTGCTCAACAAGTGGGCCGACATTCCTTGCCTTGCGGTGGGCCAAGCTACGGCGCGGGTAGCCAGGGCGGCGGGCTTCACACAAGTGCGCGAAGGCGGTGGCGATGCGGAATCGCTTGCTGATGACATTATCGCGAACAGGCCGGCAGGTGTTGTCGGGTATATGTGCGGAAAGGTCAGGCGTCCTGTATTCGAGCAGCGGCTTACAGCCGCGGGCATTCCGGTTTGCGTCGTCGAAACTTACGATACGGTGCCGATAGCGCGTGACGAGGAGGCCGTGATCGACGCCCTAGGCGAGGGTCCGATAGACCATTCGCTGGTCTATTCCGCGAATGCCGCTGAGTTGCTGCTCGATCTCATGACGCGGGAAACGTTGCAAAACCTGTTCGCCAGCACGACATGGATCTGCATCTCGGCCCGCGTGGCGGAGCTTTTTCCCGAGGATCGCAACAAAATCGTCATCGCTCAGGAACCAAATGAAGGGGCGCTGCTTGAAGCGCTTTCGCACTCAGCGAATCGGGTGTCATAAGCCTGCCTCTTTTTTCGCAGCACGGGTATGCTAGGACCAATCCAAGAACGCGGAGGCCGTAATGGTCAAAACCCCCAGGACAGGACATTCAAAATCGGGGCGGGATCCGCTGACCATCGAGTTGGGGCCGGGCGACATTTCGCGTGTCGAGGGTGTCTCTGATGAGGTTTCAGGGACGCAAGCCCAGCCCGATCCGCAGGCAGAAGAGGTTCTGGCGCCTGTTACTGAGCCGCCTGCGCAAGATGCCGGGAACAGCCCCTCGTTTGAGCCGGCTTCCGAATCCGCGGGCCCTGAGAAATCGTTTGACGCCATCAATGAAGGCGAGAATACCAGCCACACAGGGTCTTTTGGCAGGGCGTCCGAAGAGCCGAAATCCGAAACACCGCCACCACGTCCGTCCACCGCTGCGCCGTCGAAACCCTCGCGTGCGTCTTCCCTCGGAGCAGGACTTGCAGGAGGCGTCGTCGCGCTCGCCGCTGCCGGGCTGCTGCATTATTCGGGGCTGCTTGCCCTGCCGGGAGCCTCGACGGTATCGGATACCGTGCCGGCTTCGGTCGAAGCCGAGCTTGTCGCCCTCAAGGCTGAGATCGAGGCGCTGAAATCCGGTCAAGCTGCGCCGGTCGATATCAGCGGTGTAACCAGCCAGGTCGATGGGCTGTCGCAAGGCCTCGATCAGGTGAAGTCGGATATCGCTTCCCTGCGCCAGTCCATCGAGGCAGGCGGGGCAGGTGACGGCGCTGCCGTCGAAGCGCTGAATGCCAAGATCGCCGACATCGAGAGTCGTATTGCCAGCATCGGCCCCGGTACTGAAGGCCCCAGCGCTCAGGATATCGCGGCCATCGGCGAACGCATCGCCTCGGTCGAAGCTTTGGCGAAGGCAGCGGGCGAGGCCGACTCCGCGTTGACGACACGGCTCGGCGCGCTTGAGCAGTCTCTGACTGCCCTGTCGACAAAGGTCGATGCGCAGGCCGGGCAGCCCAAGATCGCGCTGGCGATTGCGTCCGCTGCGCTCAAATCCGCGATCGAGCGCGGTTCGCCCTTCCAGTCCGAAATCGAAACGTTCGCGGCAATCGCGCCGGACGCTCCGGGGCTTGCCGAACTTCGGCCCTATGCAGAGCAAGGGGTGGCGACGCGCGCCGACCTCGTGGCCGAGACCGATGCCGCCGCCAAGGCGATGATTGCCGCCGCCAATCCGCCACCCGCCAATGCCGGTTTCTTCGAGCGCCTGCTTTCGAGTGCGGAATCGCTGGTGTCGGTCAGGCCGATCGGCGCGGTCGATGGGCCGGGAGTGCCCGAGACCGTTGCGCGGATGGAAGTGGCCCTGCAGGCCGGCGATCTCGCCAAGGCGGTGGCCGAATACGACACGCTGCCCGATGTCGCGAAATCCGCCGGCGCGGCTTTTGCCGACAGGATCAAGGCGCGGCTTGCGGTCGAACAGCTTGCCGATCAGGCCGTCGCTGCGGCGATGCAGGCGGCGTAAGGATACGACATGATCCGCATCCTCATCTTTCTCACGATCGTCTTCGGTCTAGGGCTGGGCTTTGCCTGGCTTGCCGACCGGCCGGGCGACATGGTCGTCACGTTCAGCGGCTACCAGTATCAGGTGAGCCTGATGGTGGCGGCCGTTGCCGTGACCGCGATTGTCGCCGCGGTCATGATCACCTGGTGGCTGGTCAAGTCGATCTGGAACAGCCCCTATACGATCGCGCGCTATTTCCGCGTCCGTCAGCGCGACCGTGGCTATCAGGCGCTTTCCACGGGCATGATCGCGGCCGGTGCGGGCGACGCCGCGCTCGCCCGCAAAATGAACAAGCAGGCCGCCAAGCTGATCCGCTCCGAGACCGAGCCGCTGATCAATCTCTTAGACGCGCAGGCGTCGCTGCTGGAGGGCGATCACAAAAGTGCGCGCGAGAAGTTCGAGCGGATGCTCGACGATCCGGAGATGCGGTTGCTCGGCCTGCGTGGCCTTTATCTCGAGGCCGAGCGTCTGGGCGACCGTTCGGCAGCGCGCCATTATGCCGGCCGTGCGGCAGACATCGCGCCGCAGCTTGGCTGGGCGCTCGATTCGACGCTGGAAGAAAAGACCGCCGCCGGCGACTGGGATGGCGCGCTCAAGCTTGTCGATGCGCAGAAATCTGCGGGCGGTGTGGAGAAGGACGTCGTCAACCGCAGGCGTGCCGTGCTGCTGACGGCCAAGGCAGAGGACCTGCTGGACACCGACCTTGCGTCCGCCAAGGCGGCGGCCATCGAGGCGAACCGGCTCGCGCCGCATTTCGCGCCTGCCGCAGTGGTCGCGGCCAAGGCGCTGTTTCGCCAGAACGATGTTCGCAAGGGCTCGAAGATCCTGGAGGCGGCGTGGAAGGCCGAGCCGCATCCGGCCGTCGCCGACCTCTATATCCACGCGCGGCCCGGCGACGCCGTGCTCGACCGCTTGGCGCGCGCTCGCAAGCTGGAGCAGCTGCGGTCCAATAATGTCGAGACGTCGCTTGCCGTCGCCCGCGCAGCGCTTGACGCGCATGAGTTCAGGCTTGCGCGAGAAGCGGCCGAGGCTGCCGTCCGCATGCAGCCGCGCGAGGGGGGCTATCTGCTGCTGGCCGACGTCGAGGAAGCGGAGACCGGCGATCAGGGTCGCGTCAGGCAGTTCCTCGCCCGCGCGGTGCGGGCGCAGCGCGACCCGGCATGGGTGGCGGATGGCTTCGTTTCGGAACGCTGGGCGCCCGTTTCGCCCGTCACCGGCAAGCTCGATGCTTTCGAGTGGCGCGTGCCAGTAGAGCGTCTTGGCCCGGTGATCGAGCAGGATATGCCGGAGCACCCCTCGCTCGCGCTGCCCTCGGCTGCTGAAGACGAGGCGGGAGACGCCACGATCCTGGATGAGGTCGATACGACGGTTGCCGGCCCGCTCGAAATCGTCGAAGAGAAGGTGGAAATCAAACCGGAAGCGACAGAAGCGCGGCCCGCCGAGCAGGGTGTCGCCGAACCGGTGGACGTTTCCGAGCCGGCCGAACCGGTTCGCTTGCCTGATGATCCGGGCGTCGAGCCCGAGCAGGAACAGGAAAAATCGGAGCGCCGGTTCCGGCTCTTCTAGATCATGAGAGACAGGATGTTCGACCGCATAATAGCCTTCCTGAAGGATCTGCCGTCCGGCGACAGTGCGGCCGCACAGCTCGGCCCCGAAGACCCGCGTGTCGCGGCGGCCGCCCTGATGTATCATGTGATGGACGCTGACGGCGTTCGTCAGGACGCCGAGTGGGAGCGGATGAAGGAATTGCTGTCCGAAGCCTACGGGCTGACGGGGGCGGCGCTCGACGACCTCGTGGTTGCCGGGGGCGAAGCCGACGAAGAGGCCGTCGATCTTTATGCCTTTACCAGCGTGCTGGCACGTCATCTCGATGCAGCGCAGCGGGTCGAGTTCATCGGCCTGATGTGGGAAGTCGCTTATGCCGACGGCGAGTTGCATGAACTGGAAGACAATACACTCTGGCGGGTTGCCGAACTGCTCGGCGTCGACAGCCGCGACCGCATCCTGGAGCGCCAGAAGGCCAAGGCCGAATCCGTGAAGCTGACGGGAAAATCCTTGGACGACTAATGCCGAGACGCGAGCGTCCGAGAGAAAGCATACTGGTCGTCCTGCACCAGGAAAGTTCTAGCGCCGGCCGTGTCGGCCACCAGCTCATCGAGGCCGGATTCGATCTCGACATCAGGCGGCCGCCGCTCGGCGACCAGCTTCCGGAGACGCTGGAACGCCACGCTGGCGCGGTGGTGTTCGGCGGGCCGATGAGCGCCAACGATCAGGAAGAATTCGTGCGCCGCGAGACGGACTGGCTGAAGGTCCCGCTCAAGGAAAACCGGCCGCTGCTCGGCATATGCCTCGGAGCGCAGATGCTGGTGAATCATCTTGGCGGCAAGGTCGAGGGCCACGGCGACGGGCTGGTCGAGATCGGCTGGTATCCGATCAAGGCGACTGACGACGGCAAGGCGCTGATGCAGTGGCCCGAGATGGTCTACCAGTTCCACCGTGAAGGTTTCTCGTTACCTAAGGACGCCACGCTGCTCGCCACGGCCGACGCCTATCCCAACCAGGCGTTTCGTTATGGCGAGAACGCCTGGGGCATCCAGTTCCACGCGGAACTCACCCGCATGATGATGCACCGCTGGGTCGTGCATGGCGCGCATCGCTTCGAACTGCCGGGCGCGCAACCGGGTCGCGACCATCTCGGCGGGCGGCTGATCTGGGACATGCACCTGAAGCGCTGGCTGCAGGAATTCCTGGCGACGATTTTCGGACGGCCTGCCGATAAGAACGCGGTCAGGTAGACGAGCCGTCCGAATGCTTCCCGCGCAGGTCGCGGATGTTTCTAAGTTGCGGGAACAGGAACGCCCAGAGGCCGGCCACGCCGATCGCCCCCACGCCGCCGAACACGACGGCGGGCACCGTGCCGATAAGCGCCGCCATCGTTCCGGCGCGGAACTCACCGAGTTCGTTCGATGCGCCGACGAAAACCATGTTCACGGCGTTGACGCGGCCACGGACCTCGTCGGGCGTCCACAGCTGGATCAGGGTCTCCCTGATGTAGACACTGACCATGTCGGTCGCGCCGAGCGTTGCGAGTGCGAAGATCGAGAGCCACGGTATGGTCGAGACGCCAAACACGACGGTGAAGGCGCCGAACAGCGCAACAAAGGCGAGCATGATGACGCCGGCATGGTTGCGGATCGGGTGGCCGGTCAGCCAAATCGCGACGAGGATCGCGCCGACACCGGGCGCCGCGCGCAACAGGCCGAGGCCCCAGGGGCCGAGCTCGAGGATGTCGCGTGCATAGACGGGCAGCAAGGCGACGGCTCCGGAGAGCAGCACTGCGAACAAATCCAGCGAGATTGCGCCGAGCACGACCTTCTCGGTCCAGATGTAGCGGAAGCCTGCGAACAGGCTTTCCAGACTGGGTTGCTCGCGCGTGTCCTGCTGCGCCGGTTTCGGGATGGTGAAGATGAAGACTGTCGCGGCGGCCATCAGAAGCACGGCAGTGCCGTACGCGGCTTCAGCCGACAGCCCGTAGAGCAACCCGCCGGCAACCGGTCCGACGATCGTTGCCGTCTGCCATGCCGACGAATTCCAGGCCACGGCGTTCGGGAAATCTTCCCTGGGGACCAGATTTGCTACCAGCGAGGCGGACGCGGGTCCGAAGAAAGCGCGCGCCACGCCGAAGGCGGCAAGGACGATGAAGATGGGGCCGACGCCGGTCAGTCCCCGTACCGTCAGCAACAGCAGCGAGAGCGCGCAGATCGTCTCGATGCCCATCGTAATGCCCATGATGAGCCGTCGGCCGAAACGGTCTGACGCCGCCCCTGTTACGAGCACGAGCAGCAGTGACGGCAGGAACTGGATGATTCCGACGAGCCCGAGATCGAAAGGATCGCGGGTCAGGTCGTAGACCTGCCAGCCAACCGCTACCGAAACGATCTGGGTGGCGAAGGTAGCGAGAAACCGCGCAGCCCAGAAGCGCACGAATGCCCTGTGTCGGAAGGCGGCATAGCGCCGGTCGGATGAACTGCCTGGGGTCATGCCTGCCTGATCATCTCCGCCGACCAGAATTTTTATGCTGCCTTAGATAGCGCTCCGGCCTTGGCTCGGCGCGCTGATTTGGAGCCTTCTCGTGCAAATCCATTGTGCCACGGCCTGACGAGTCTCTTCTCCGGCCCACTGTTGATTGAAGATGATTGTGTTTGTGTCATATCTGCTCAGCGAATTTGAAGGAGAGAGCGGATGAACGCCGGGAACGTGCAATACGCTGTAAGGCCGGTGCCCGCGGCAACGCTTCCGATTGCCGGGTCGGACATGCTCTTTCCCATTCATCGCGTCTACTGCGTTGGGCGGAACTACGCAGACCACGCGATCGAGATGGGCGGCGACCCGAATCGCGAGCCTCCGTTCTTCTTCCAGAAGAACCCCGACAATCTTTTTGCCGGCGACAGTTTCCCCTACCCGTCCGCGAGCAACGACGTGCATCACGAGATCGAGATGGTCGTGGCACTGAAGGGTGGTGGTGTGGATATTCCGGTCGCCGACGCGCTCGACTGCGTCTGGGGCTACGGCGTCGGGCTCGACATGACGCGGCGCGACCTGCAGGCGAAGGCCAAGGAACTGGCGCGCCCATGGGAGGTTGCCAAGGCGTTCGAACAGTCCGCGCCGTGTTCGCCGCTGGTTCCCGCCGAAAAGATTGGCCACCCTTCGCGCGGTCTGATCCAGCTCGACGTGAACGGCGAGCGTCGGCAGGCAGGCAATCTGGATCAGATGATCTGGAAGGTGCCGGAAATGATCAGCTGCCTGTCCGGCCTGTTCCGGCTCGCTCCGGGCGACGTGATCATGACGGGCACGCCGGCCGGCGTCGGGCCGGTAAGCCGGGGCGACGTCCTGCATGCCCATGTCGAGGGGGTAGGCGACCTCCAGGTGCGGGTGGTGTGACCGGCTTGCATATGTGGAAACGATTTCCACTCAACCCTTTGATTTAGCTGCATATCAAAGAAAAGATCGCCTTCTTTATCCCCACCCTATCGTCCTCCCGCATAATCGCCCTGCCTGCGCGGGGAAACGGATGCGCACCTATCATTCAGGCAGGCGGGTACCGGGTAGGTCGTGCAGGGGTGCATGGCTGGGCGATGAGCCCACAGGTCCGGCCCTCGAACCGGACGTCGTGTGCTGCCTGTGGCGTCAAAACCACCACGGGATGGCCGGCGGGTCGGTTGAGGGAAGCATGCCTGACGGGCGGCCGCGAGGTCGCACGCAATACCTTTATATGAGCGACCAAACGGCCGCCCGTCTTCCTCACTCCCTGAAACGGGAGCGTTCTTTGACAATGGCCAGACTGCAAAAAGCAGGGCGTGGCAACGGGAAAGCGCGACGCCTGTTAAGGGGCGAATCCCCAGGCTACGCCACATCCAGCATGATCTTGCCGACGTGATCGCCTTCTTCCATGCGCTCGTGTGCGCGCCACGCTTCCGACAGCGGAAAGATCATGTCGAGCACAGGCGCTACCCGGCGTGCTTCCAGGAGCGGCCAGACATGCGTTTCGAGTTCCCGGGCGACCTCGCCCTTGAATTCGACGGTTCGCGGCCTGAGCGTCGAGCCCGTGTGCGTCAGCCGCTTGACCATGAGGCGTGAGAAGTCTGTGCTGGCGACCGCGCCGTCTTGCGTCGCGATCTGCACGATACGGCCCTCGACTGCGGCAGCGTGATAATTGCGGGCGACATAGTCGCCTCCGACCATGTCGAGGATAAGGTTAACCCCCTTACCGCCGGTCGCCTGCTTCACCGCATCGACGAAATCCTCCTCGCGGTAATTGATCGCGCGCTCGGCCCCAAGCTTGATACAGGCCGCGCACTTTTCCGCCGAGCCGGCGGTCGTGAAGACACGCGCGCCGAAGGCCGAGGCAAGCTGGATCGCCGTGGTGCCGATGCCCGACGAGCCGCCGTGGATCAGGAACGTCTCGCCGGCCTTGAGGCCGCCGCGCTGGAAGACATTGTGCCAGACGGTGAAATAGTTTTCGGGCAGCGCGGCGGCTTCCGTGAAGGTGAACCCGCCCGGAACAGGCAAGGCGTTGCTTTCATGCACGGTGACATATTCGGCATAGCCGCCGCCCGATGTCAGAGCGGTGACCGTGTCGCCGCCGTGCCAGCGTTTCACCTCGGCCCCCACGGCTGCGACCTCACCCGCAACTTCAAGGCCGGGCAGGTCCGATGCGCCCGGGGGCGGCGGGTAGAGCCCCTTGCGCTGCTGCACGTCCGGCCGGTTCACACCTGCAGCGCGGACGCGAATTAGGATTTCGCTCGGGCCCGGCCTCGGCACCTCGCGCTGTTCGGGCTTCAGGACGCGCGGCCCGCCCGGTTCGGAAATGGCGACTACCGTCATGAGCGCCGGAATGCTCGCCGTTCTCGCCATCGTCATCTCCCTGTGCCGCGTCGTTCCGGCATCCCCTGGTTGGTGCTTCTCGCTGGACTATGTATTCTTTGCCGACGGGTGATGCAAAGCGGAGGACGTGATGGCGCTTTTCGACGACGAGCCGAAGAAGAAGCCGAAGGCGCACGAGATCGGCCAAGACCTGTCGCTTCTGTCTGTCGCCGAACTGACCGACCGCATAGGCATCCTGCGTGGCGAGATCGAGAGGCTGGAGGCTGAGCTGAAATCAAAGGGCGCGACCAAGACCGCTGCCGAAGCGCTGTTTCGCCGCTGAGGAAAACGATGTCGCGCTACTGCCGCAAAAGAAGCTCAAAACCGCTATCCTGCCGGTTGCCTGCTCATTCCGATTCGGACTCCGATCCCGCATGCTGAATTTTGGGGCCTACAAACCCATCTTCTCGCTGTTGCGCGGCACCGCTTTCCTGCTGGCCGCCTCCGGCCTGCATGGCCTTCTGCTCCCATTGCGCGGTCAGATAGAAGGATTTTCAACGGCTTCGCTGGGCTTCATGGGAACCGCCTGGGCTGGCGGCTTCGTCGCCGGCTGCATCTTCGCGCCGAGGATCGTTCGCCGCGCTGGGCATGTTCGGGCTTTCGGAGCCTTTGCCGCTTCCGGGGCAATCGTCGCGCTTTTGACTGGCCTGATGATTGATCCCTACATCTGGATCCTGCTGCGCGCCTTTACCGGCTTCACGATGGCGGGCGCATTCATGGTAATCGAAAGCTGGCTCAACGAGCGCGCGACCAACGAGAACCGGGGCACGGTGTTCGGCCTCTACATGATGGTCACCTATGCCTCGATCATGGCCGGCCAGATGATCGTTGCTGCTGGCGACGTGGGCTCCGCATCGCTTTTCATGGTCGCCGGCATTTTCTTCTGCGCGGCGCTTCTGCCGACGGCGGTATCGACCGCAGCGCATCCGAGGCCGTTGCAGGACGTGACGCTCGATATACGCGGGCTCTACGCGAATTCGCCGGTGTCGTCAGCGGCCTGTCTGCTGATCGGGGTTGCGAATGGCGCGTGGGGCACGCTCGGCGCGGTTTATGGCGCGCGCATCGGCATCTCGACGGCCGAGATTGCCTTGATGATGAGCCTTGTCGTGGTGGCCGGCGCAGCGATGCAGATGCCCGTGGGGCGCCTTTCGGACAAGACGGATCGACGCTACGTGCTGGTGGGAGCATCAGCAGCCTGCGCGGCTGTCGGCGTGCTGATCTTTCTGTTCACGCCGCGCTCGGGCGCCGCCGTCATCGCCATGACGGCGGCCTATGGCGCGTTCGCCTACACGCTCTATTCGCTGGCCGTGGCGCATGCCAACGATCACGCCAAGCCGGAAGAATTCGTCAAGGTGTCGGGCGGGCTGCTTTTGCTCTACGGTTTCGGCACCATGATCGGGCCGATGGTCGGCGCGGCGCTTATGGGGGTGATGCGGCCCGAAAGCCTGTTCCTCGCAACCGCGCTCGCACATTTCCTGCTCGTCGGCTACACTATCCTGCGCATCGGCCGCCGCGCCCCTGTGCCGCTTGAGCAGCGCGAGGCGTTCAAGACCATGCCCGCCGATAAGGGCGCGACACCGGAGGCTGCGCGGCTCGATCCACGCACACCGGCGGAGGATGCCAAATAGAAGAGCGTTCACGGTGAAGAAGGGAGTTGTGATCGCTCCCGTTCTGTCCCACAAAAAGCGATGACCTTCGCCGATGCATTCCTGGCGATAGCCGACCCGAACCGGCGCCACCTTCTGGAGGAGCTTCGCCGGGGACCGAAGACGGTCAGCGAACTCGCCTCCGGCCTGCCGGTATCGCGCCCGGCCGTTTCGCAGCATCTGAAGATATTGCTCGATGCCGGACTGGTCGATGTAGAGGCACATGGCACCCGTAGGATTTATGCGGTGTCGGCAGGCGGGTTCATGAAGCTCAACATATGGCTGGACCAGTTCTGGGAAGCATGATGGAGATGACGGCGCGGTGCCGAATGGATAGGGTGCGGCAAGGTCCCTGGAGGAGGGTTGAGTTGACGATGTGCGCTGGTTCGACATTCGCCATGAAAGCCGCGCTGATCGTGGCGGCCTCGCTGCTGGCCCTGTCTGCTGCGCAAGCAGCGCCCGACTGCTCGGCCTCCGCTGCGCCGGGCGTCGACTGGACCGGGTGCTCGAAGAAGGTGATCGTCATCAGCGGCAGCGACCTGAAGGGCGCAACGCTTGTCGAGACCGATTTTACCTCCACCGACCTGCGCGACAGCAATTTGATGGCGGCCAATTTCGAAAAGGCGACGCTGGTGCGGGCGTCGCTTGCCGGTTCGCATGCTGAGGGCGCGAAGTTCGACCGCATCGAGGCCTATCGCACGAATTTCAGTGGGCTTCTCGCCAAGGGCGCCACCTTTGCCAGCGCCGAGTTGCAGCGCTCGAATTTCGCCAACGCCAATCTCGTCGACGTGGACTTCACGAAGGCCGATCTCGGCCGGGCGGATTTCACCGGAGCTGACATAACCGGCGCGAAATTCGCGCTCGCCAATCTGTCTCGCGCTGACCTCAGCAAGGCGAAGTTCACCGGCGCGCTCGACTTTGCCAACGCCTTCCTCTTCCTGACCCGCTTCGAGGGCCAGGACTTGTCGGCGGCGACCGGACTGCAGCAGTGGCAGGTCGACATGTCGTGCGGCGATGCGCAGACGAAGCTGCCGGCGGGTCTCAATGTGCCAGGGAACTGGCCCTGCGCGTTCGATTGACGCCGCAGGCCGGGATGTTCCGGAAAGATCGGCGTTAGCCGGAGAAGGCTCAGGGACAAAGTATCGCTCGGTGCGAGCGCAAGGCCTCAAAAGCCCCGCTCGAAAATCCCTAATCCGCCGCTGCACATCAGAAAAATCAAACCACCAACCGGCGGCACGATATGCGCCGCCGACGATAGATATTCGCCGCGTGTGCGACGAAGGGGCGTCAGTGTTTCGTGGGCTGCGCCCTCAGTTTCTCAATCTCGTCCTTGAGGGCCAGCTTGCGCCGCTTGAGAGCCGCGATATCGAGGTCGTCGACCGACGGATGAAGCAATGCTTCATCGATCTCACGCTCGATATCGCCGTGCTTTCGCTGCAGCTCTTCAAGATGGTTGGCAAGAGACATGATTGGTTCTCCCTTTCATGGTTTCCTCGATGCTAACCGAAACAGACGGTATCCACCGCTGGTTCCGCCTATGACGGCACGATGACAGTTTGCCACCTTACGGCTTCGGTGTCGAAGGGCTCTTGGTAGCATTCCCGTGAACGCAAAAATGTGCTATGGGCTGCCGCGCCGGTGGTGCTTGCTTCCGGAGCCCTCCGGATGGCGCTTTTCGGCGCCAGAAACCCTGCAGACGGTAGACATGTCCGACCAGGAACAGAGCGAAATTCGCCTGGAATTCGCAAAGCTCAAGCAGGAACACACGGATCTCGATGCCGCGATCAACGCAATGATGGCGGTCGGCTGTGATCCGCTGCAGATCCAGCGCATGAAGAAGAAGAAGTTGGGGCTCAAGGATCGGCTGAAGGCGTTGGAAGACAAGATCATCCCGGACATCATCGCCTGATTCGCGTTGGAGGCTGGCGCGAGCCGCGATTCCTGCGGCTGCCGTCCTTGCGAGGGCAGGCGAATTCCACTAGGGCCATTTGCGCATTGGGGCCACAGCGCCCGACGAATCGCCGGGAGACATGCCGTTGAACAGCAAGCGCGCCGACGTCGCGATCATCATGGGCAGCCAGTCCGACTGGGCGACCATGCGCCACGCGGCCGAAACCCTCTCCGCGCTCGGCATCGGCCATGACAAGAAGATCGTCTCCGCCCACCGCACGCCCGAGCGTCTCTACGATTTCGCCAAGGGGGCAAGGGACGCCGGCTACAAGGTCGTGATCGCTGGCGCCGGCGGGGCGGCACACCTACCGGGCATGACGGCGGCACTGACGCCGCTGCCGGTGTTTGGCGTGCCGGTGGAATCAAAGGCGCTTTCCGGTCAGGATTCGCTGCTCTCCATCGTGCAGATGCCGGCCGGCATTCCGGTCGGGACATTGGCGATCGGCCGCGCCGGTGCAGTCAACGCCGCGCTTTTGGCCGCGGCGGTGCTTGCGCTTCACGACGAGGCACTGGCCAAGCGGCTGGACAAGTTCCGCGCTGCGCAGACCGCGAAGGTGGCGGCAGAGCCGTCCGAGGGACAATGATCGGTCGGACCAAAACGAAACCGCTCGCTCCCGGAGCGACGATCGGCATCGTCGGCGGCGGCCAGCTTGGCCGCATGCTGGCGATGGCCGCTGCCCGGCTGGGCTACAGAACGGTCATTCTCGAACCGCAGGCCGACTGCCCGGCGGCGCAGGTCGCCAACCGGCAGATCGTGGCGGCCTATGACGATCCGGACGCGTTGGCGCAGCTAGCGCAGCTCTCGGACGTCGTGACATACGAGTTCGAGAACGTGCCGGTTGCGGCAGCCAACAGCCTTGCCGGCCCCGTTCCGGTTTACCCGCCGCCGAAGGCTCTCGAAGTGAGCCAGGACCGGCTGGTCGAAAAGCGCTCGTTGAAGACAGCCGGCATCGCAACTGCTAACTTCCTGCACGTGAACAACGATGCCGATCTGGCGGTTGCGCTTGCCGGCTTTGGCGGGACGGGCGTTCTGAAAACCTGCCGCATGGGATATGACGGGAAAGGCCAGCGCGTTTTCCGGAATTTCTCCGGTGACCCGACCGGCATATACGCCGCCATGGGCGGCGTGCCGCTCATTTTCGAGCAACTCATCGCCTTCGAGCGCGAGATTTCGATCATCGCGGCGCGTGGATGGGACGGTACGATCCGTTGCTACGATCCGGCGGAAAACGTTCACCGTGCCGGGATTCTCCACACGTCCACGGTGCCGGCGCGTATCCCGGCCGCCACGGCGGAGGCCACACGGGCAGCTGCCTTCGCCATTGTCGAGGCGCTGGACTATATCGGGGTCATTGGCATTGAGTTCTTCGTGCTGGCCGACGGCTCGCTGCTGGTCAACGAAATCGCGCCGCGAGTCCACAATTCCGGCCACTGGACGGAAGCTGCCTGCGCCGTCTCGCAGTTCGAGCAGCATATCCGGGCGATTGCTGGCCTGCCGCTCGGGGATACCACGCGCCATTCGGACTGCGTGATGGAAAACCTGATCGGGGACGAGGTGGCGCGGGCGCCTGCACTGCTCGCCGAGCCGAACCTCGTGCTGCATCTCTACGGCAAGGCCGAAGCCCGGCCTGGCCGCAAGATGGGCCATTTCACGCGCATCCGTCCGGTTGGATCGTAAGCGCTATTGGGCGGCCGGAACCGGGCACGACATGTCGCCTTCCTCGCAGTCGAGGTAGGCGCCAAGCTGCTTGGTGCGCGCTTCGGTGAGGTCGGCCAGGCACTGTGACAGCAACATGGGATAGATGGAGCCGTCCTTGCTGTCGTTGGTCGAGAAGGCGCATTCGGCGTCGCGGAAGGCGATCCAGTCGCGCTGGGCGGTCTGGAGCAGTTTCTTGTCCTCGGGCGAATCCGCCAGCCGCTTGACGATTTCGCGATAGGCGCGGTTCAGCTTGGCGTCTTCGGCCTTATAGTCGGCGGCCGCGCAGATGTTCATTCCCATCTGGCTTTCGTCGTTCGGGTCGCATTCCTGCGACATGGCTGGAGAGGAGAATGCAAGGGGCATGAGGGCGATAGTGAGGGCAAGCCGTCGCACGGTTGTTCTCCTGTGGCGTGATGAGGTTAAAGAGGCTGCATCCGGGTCGCAAGCCAGAAGGGGCATGCCGCCGTGGTTGACAGGGACAAGATTCCTCGTCTATGAGCCTTTCACAAATTCGGGCGCGCTCTTGGGCGCGCCTTTTAGTTCGGCCCGAATGGGCCCATTCGACAGGCCAGACCGATGAAGATCAAGAACTCCCTCAAGGCCCTGAAGGCCCGTCACCGCGACAACCGCCTGGTTCGCCGCAAGGGCCGCGTTTACCTGATCAACAAGACCGCTCCGCGCTTCAAGGCGCGCCAGGGCTGAGCTGATCGGAAGCGCCGCGAGGCCTTCGACACGAAAAATTCAATTTGACCTTTGTGCAGGTGCGAATAGATTCGCACCTATGCGGATTCGTTTTGCCTTCTGCGGCATGGCCCTCACCGCCGCTCTTTTCCCGGCCTTCGCCAACGAACCGCCGGAAGAATCCTTGCCCGAATTGCCCCAAGCACTGCCTCAAGAGGCCCTACCAAGCGAGGCGTTTCCAGCGCCAGACACCGCGTTGTCTTCCGGCGAAAAGCAGCACAATCGCATCGACGCCTTGTTTGGCCAGTTGAAACGCGAGCGCAACGAAAAGGCGGCCGAACGCATCGCCAGCCGCATCTGGGAAGAGTGGAGCCGCTCCGGCAGTGCTTCCATCGACCTCATGATGGGCTGGTCCAAGAATGCGATCGACAGCAAGAAGTTCGACGTGGCGCTGGACTTCCTCGATCAGGTCGTGACGATGAGGCCCGACTATGCCGAGGGCTGGAACAGGCGCGCGACCGTGCATTTCATGATGCACAACTACGCCAAGTCGATGTCCGATATCGGACATACGCTCGAGATCGAGCCGCGCCATTTCGGTGCGCTTTCGGGCATGGGCCAGATCATGAAGACGACTGGCCGCGACGAACTGGCGCTGCAGGCCTGGCAGCGCGTGCTCGATGTCTACCCGATGATGCGCAGTGCCCAGAACGAAGTTGCCACGCTATCCGAGGAACTGGCGGGCGAAGGCATCTGACCAGCTCTCGGGCCGACTGCCCGCATCCAGATCATCTCAATCTTACCGTTCGGTCATCGTGGCTGCCTTCGTTCTCGTTCTTCTGGTTCCGCTGGTGCTGCTCGCTGTCTTCACACGCGTGAACACATGGCTGATCGGCCGGCGCAATCCGCCGGCCGGGGTGTTCGCGGAGGTCGGCGGCGTCCGATTGCACCATGTTCACCTTCCCGCTCCGCATGGGGACCTTCCGCCGGTCGTGTTCATTCACGGTGCCAGCGCCAATCTCAACGACCAGATGATGCCGATGAGGCCGTTGCTGGAGAGTCGGGCCGAGATGCTGTTCCTCGATCGGCCGGGTCATGGCTGGTCTGGTCGCGCGAAGGGGCATGAGTCGCAACGCGAGCAGGCTGCGATGATTGCCGCATTGATGGACCGCCTTGGCATCGGCCCTGCGATCATCGTCGGGCATTCTTTCGGCGGATCCATCGCCGCAGCATTCGCGCTCACCTTTCCTCAGAAGACGAAGGGTCTTCTGTTCCTCGCCGCAGCCACGCATCCGTGGCCGGGTGGCAAAACTTCCTGGTACTACAGCCTGACCCGGATGCCTGTGATTGGCTGGCTGTTCTCCGAGACTGTCGTCAGCGTCGCGGGCTCATGGCAGATGCGCCGGGCGACGGAATGCGTGTTCGCGCCGAACCCGATGCCAGACGATTATATCACGCAGGCGCAAATTCCTCTCGTGCTCAGGCCCGGAGCGTTCCGGTCGAACGCAGCCGATGTCGAGGGCCTGTACGGCTTCGCACTTGCCAATGCGCCGCGCTACCGCGAGATCGCCGCGCCGGCGGTGGTTATTTCCGGGAATGCCGATACGGTCGTCTATGAGGAAATCCATTCGCTCGGACTGGCGCGCGATATCCCGACTGCAGAACTGGTCTGGGTGAGGAACATGGGCCACAAGCCAGACTGGATCGCGCCTGACCTTGCCGTGGCGGCGATCGAGAAACTCGCCGGTAGTCCACGCGATCTGCAGGCGATGGCGAGGCAGGTGGAGGTGCGGATCGCGGGCGACAAGTTTTCGCCCGGTTGTGAGCCGACCGCAAATCCAGGCGGAGAGTTTGCCGGGATCTGAGTGCCCAGAGCGGTTCTGCTTTTTCGTTGAATCGCAGACACGCTCCAAGTATTTGTTCTGACGCAATTCCGGACGGAAAACCGGTGCGCACTTTTCCTGAAATTGCCCTAGCGAGGGTTCTTCTGTGGCGTGATGCGCCCGCGCTCCGGATCGGCTGAGCCTTCATCGACGCCGATATAGGCGATGCGCAGCATGTTGGTGGAGCCCGGAGTGCGCAGCGGCACGCCGGCCGTTATAATGATACGATCGCCCTTAGCGCCGAAGTTTTCTTCCTGCGCGATGCGGCAGGCGCGATCGACCATGTCATCGAGATCGGCGGCGTCCGGCGACACGACGCAGTGCGTGCCCCAGAGAAGCGACAGACGGCGTGCGGTGTTGAGGATCGGCGAAAGCGCGATAATCGGCACCTGCGGGCGTTCCCGCGCGGCGCGCAGCCCGGTCGTACCAGATGCCGTGTAGGTCACGATGGCGGAAAGCTTCAGCGTTTCCGCGATCTGGCGTGCGGCGAGCGAAATGGCATCCGCGCCGGTGGCTTCCGGCTCGGAGCGCTGCGCGTTGATAATGCCGGCATAAAGCGGATCGGTTTCGACCTTGGTGGCGATCCTGTTCATCGTCGCCACCGCCTCGACAGGATAGGCACCCGCCGCCGATTCCGCCGAAAGCATGATCGCGTCGGCGCCTTCGAACACGGCGATCGACACGTCCGACACTTCCGCACGCGTGGGTACGGGCGAGGTAATCATCGACTCCAGCATCTGCGTGGCAACGACCACCGGCTTGCCGGCGCGGCGTCCGGCGCGGGTGATCTGTTTCTGGATGCCCGGCACGGCCTCCAGCGGCATCTCGACGCCGAGGTCGCCGCGCGCGACCATAAGGGCATCGGAATGCTCGATGATCTCCGAGAGGCGCGCGACCGCCTGCGGCTTCTCGATCTTGGACATAAGGAGCGCCCGGCCGCGTGCGATCTTGCGCGCCTCGGCCAGATCGTCGGGGCGCTGGATGAAGGAGAGCGCGACCCAGTCCACACCGGTCTCGAGCACAGCGTCGAGGTCGGCACGATCCTTGTTCGTCAGGGCGCCGACTGGAAGATCGGTGTCGGGAAGGCTGACGCCCTTCTTGTCGGAAATGGTGGTGCCGGCGATGACGGTGGAGGTGATGGACTTGCCGTCACAGGCCGTGGCTTTGAGTTCCAATTTGCCGTCATCGATCAGCAGGCGGTGTCCCGGTTCGACGGATTTCAGGATTTCCGGATGCGGCAGGTAGACACGGGTCGCGTCGCCGGGCTCCGGATTGTCGTCGAGCGTGAAGGTCTGGCCCTGCTTCAGGGTTTCCTTGCCGTTGGCAAACTTGCCGACACGAAGCTTTGGCCCCTGAAGATCGGCGAGAATGCCGATCGGCCGACCGACAGCTTTCTCGACCGAGCGGATGCGCGCTACGAGGGTGCGCATCAGGTCGTGATCAGTGTGGCTCATGTTGATGCGGAACACGTCCGCGCCGGCGTCGAAAAGCTTCCTGAGCATCTCCTCGCTGGAGGAGGCCGGACCTATGGTGGCGAGTATCTTGACCTTGCGGCTACGTCTCATTGAGCAGTTGGTTCCATGGGAGTGGTTTGCCCGTCGACGGATGGCCCATCGACGGATGGCCCGTTGACGGATTGCTCGGCGTCGGGCGCGGGCTCGTCTGTGAGCTGGACCATCCAGCTTGCCTGCTCGCCCGTGTCATATTCCTGGAAGCCGGCCCGCTGGTAACCGCGCGCGAGGCAGTCGTTGACGCCGGCGATCTTGAACTCTTTTTCCGCCACGCACATGGTGATGGGCCCATCCCATCGTCCGCCGCGCTCGGCGTCTTCTGCATAAAGATAGTAAAATCTGGATGACAGTGCGCCCTCGATCAGCGTCTTGCAGGTCGATCCCTCTATGTGCCACCAACCCTCGGTGACCCAGCCCGCCTGCGCGCGGTAGCCGATGCCGACGCCGACGAGGTTCTGCGTTGCGTTGCAGACGCGGAAGTCGGCCTTCGCGCCCGTCGTTCCGAGCGCAGTGAAGCAGGCCATGGCCAAGAGGATGAGCGGTACGGGCGACGCACGAAGAACGCGTTGCCCAGCGGCAAAAGCCATCCCCGAACCTCTCTTGGATTTCAGAAGCATTGTCTGCGCCCCTTTTCGGAAAAGTCCGGCCGTATGTCAACGCGCGCAACTCTTCCGGTCCAATCGATTTAGCCGAGTGAAGCACGCTTTTTGCCGCGCGCCGCAGAATTCCTTGAAAAGCATGGCCAAACAGCGGCATTGTTCTCGGCATCCCTTAAAACGCGCAGTCCGTTCGCGCTCCATCGCAGAAGCCATTTTCATGACCCGTTCGGCAGTTTTCGCTCCTTTCGAAATCGTGGACGGCAACCGCGGCCAAGGTCTCGTTCTGGTCGCAGACCATGCGAGACGCGATCTTCCCGACGAGTATGGGGACCTCGGTTTGCCGGCGTCAGAGTTCGACCGGCATATCGCCTACGACATCGGCGTCGAAGCGGTGACGCGGCGGCTGGCGGAGCTTACAGGTGCGCCGGCGGTTATGGCGGGCTTCTCGCGCCTGCTCATCGATCCCAATCGGGGCGAGGACGACCCTACGCTGATCCGGCAGCTCTACGACGGCACAGTCGTGCCGGCCAATTATCCGATGCCGGAAGTGGAGCGCGAAAGGCGGCTGGAGCAGTTCTATCGCCCCTATCACGATGCGGTCGGCGCCATGGTCGCCTCGGTTGCCGCTGCGTCCGGCCGGCCGCCGCTGATCGTTTCGGTCCATTCCTTCACGCCCGTCATGCAAGGTTTCGTGCGTCCTTGGCACGCTGGCGTTCTGTGGGATCTGGACGACCGGGCGGCGCGTCCGCTGATCGACATGTTGGCTGCCGACCCGTCGCTCGTGATCGGCGACAACGAGCCCTATGACGGCGCGCTGCGCGGCGACACAATGTACCGGCACGCCATCGTCAACGGCTTGGCGCATGCGCTGGTTGAAATCAGGCAGGACCTGATCGCCGACGAAAGCGGCGCACACGACTGGGCGGCGCGGCTGGCACCGATTGTTGACGCCATCAACCGCCGGCCCGATATACAAGAGGTCAGGCAATATGGCTCGCGAACCGGGCTGGTGCCGTTTGAACCGTGAGGACAGCCATGACCGATCTCAGCGAAACGCAGCGGCGCGATTTCGAGGCGGCTGCCTTCCGGCGGCTGGTCGCGCACCTCCGCGAACGAACCGACGTGCAGAACATCGACCTGATGAACCTCGCCGGCTTCTGCCGCAACTGCCTGTCCAACTGGTACCGCGAGGCGGCGGAAGCGGAAGGCCTGCCGCTGTCGAAGGACGAGTCGCGCGAGATCGTCTACGGAATGCCCTATGCCGACTGGCAAAAGAAATACCAGACGGAAGCGTCGGATGCCAAGAAGGCGGCGTTCGAGATCAACCGGCCCAAGGACCATTAGGCGCGGTCGCGCGGCCCCTTGACCCTCCCGGCTGCTTGAGGCATCGAACCGCACCCCGTACGGTCCGCCCGAGTCGGGCCGCAAGAGTTCAGGAGAGCACCATGGCCGATGACATAACCGAGACCAGCCAGACTGTGGCCGCGGGCCAGTTGCGCGCCTTCATCGAGCGCGTCGAGCGCCTGGAGGAAGAGAAGAAGACGATTGCCGACGACATCAAGGAAGTCTTTGCCGAGATGAAGGGCACCGGCTTCGACACCAAGGCGGTGCGCAAGATCATCCGCCTGCGCAAGCAGGACCAGGCGGAGCGGCAGGAAGAGGAAGCGATCCTTGACCTTTATCTGGCCGCGCTCGGGATGGTGTAACTTCGGCAATAGCGAGCGTCCTGCCGCTTGAAGTCATCTTTGTTTCCCCGAAAATCTGCTATAAGTGTGGCGATGTGGCCCGGCTCCGCCCGAGGCCACTGAGAGGGGAAAATGGCGGAAGAGACTTCTTTGCCGGCGACCGATGTTACGTCGATCGTATCCGGCTTCGAACAAATGATGGGTCGTTTCGTTGCCGGGCTGGAAACCCGCGCCAGCGCTTTCCGAACTATCGGGGCGGAAATTGAATCCTTGCGCGCCTCTTTCGTGGCGGGTGGGACGAGCCTTGGTGAACTTGCGCTACAAATTCTGCTCGTGGTCCTCACCACCGTCGCGGTGTTCCACTTGTGCCGGCGCTGGTTTGGGCGTGCACATCAAGGCGCTTGGCGCCGGCTTTTTGCACTTGTTGCTTCAATATTTTTAGCCATCGTTGCAGGCGTCGTCGTGCAACGCTTGATGTTGGCTGAAGGGCTTGCAGTTCGTACACTGCGAATCTGGATCGTGGCAGCCGCAATCGCCTTGGTTGGCTTCGAATCGCTTCATGCGCTCTTGTCGAAATCGCCGCTCGGCAGGGGACATCTCGGTAAATTGGCGCGGGATCTTTGCGTCGCGGTCGGATGGGCCTTGGTTGGCATGGCCACCATGGCGACGCTGCGACTCTGGAAAGCGGGACCCGGCATTGGCGACGTCTTGGGAACGCTGCTGTTCGTCCTCCCCCTCTTCGCCATGTTCTGCTGGATAGTCTGGTACCACGGCAAAACGCTCTCCGCTGCCATAGCGGGCTCCAAGCCCCGAGCGCGTTGGCACGGATGGCTTGCCCGACTTTGGCCAGCGATCGTTATCGGATTTCTGATCGTTACTTTAGCGACGACTCAGATTGCACAGACTCTCGGGGTTGCACTGCCAAGCGGGTCGGTACTCCTCACGATCATAATTGTCTTTCTGCTTCCGCATATTGATGCGCTAATTGCAACGCGAGCGAACACTGCACTGGAAGCAACACGCGTATCCTTTGTCGGTATAGCTCTTCAGCAAACTCTAAGGTTTGCGGTGCTGATCGCAATGCTCACCATGCTCGGCGCGATCTGGGCCTCGCCGCTGGCATCCGGTTTCGGGATCAACCTTCACAGTATTCGCACCGAAGCAATTCACATCGGTCTGATTGCTACAGCCGCCGCCTTCTGCTGGAATCTGCTTGGGACCGTAATCGGACGGATCGCCTTACGGGACCGGGAATCGGCAGGCAATCCGGCGACACCCTATTCGCGCCTAGGCACATTGGTGCCGCTGATCGGTTGGGTCGGCAAGTCGGCCATCGCCGCGCTTGCCTTTCTTTCGGTTCTTGTATCGTTCGGCGTCAATGTCTGGCCGCTGATCACGGGTCTCAGCGTCTTCGGCCTGGCCATCGGTTTCGGCTCGCAGACGCTGGTCAAGGACATCGTGTCGGGCCTCTTCTTCCTGGTCGACGATGCTTTCCGCATCGGCGAGTATATCGAGACGTCCGGCGCCAAGGGCACGGTCGAGAAGATTTCCGTGCGGTCGGTCACACTGCGCAACCCGCGCGGTCCAGTGGCGACCATCCCCTACGGCCAGATCAGCAAGGTCGTGAATTTCAGCCGCGACTGGGCGATCGAGAAGATCGCCTTCCGGCTGGCCTTCGATACCGACATGGAAGTCGTGCGCAAGCTGTTCAAGAAGATCGGACAGGATCTGCTTACAAACCCGGAACTGTCACCAGGCATCATAGAGACGTTCAAGAGCCAGGGTATTGCGAACGTCGAGGATGGCACGCTCGTGGTTCGAGGCAAGTTCACTGCAAAGCCGGCCGACGTTTCCGGGATACGACGCGAAGTCCTGAAGGCCGTGCACCATGCCTTCCGTGAAAACGGCATCAAGGTGGTCCCCAAGCCATTGACCGGAGATGCCCCGGCACCCGCAGCCTGATAGGAACCGTCAGACCTTTCGGTAAAGGAAGTACCGGCCCGGGCGGATTCCTTCCGGCAAAGGCAACACGTTCAATTCGGGATGGTCGAGCGGTACGCCGCTTGCCGCGATTCCGCCCGTGGCGAGCAGGTCGACCGTCAGTTGCGGGAGCCAGCGCAGGTTCATCTCATCGAGATCGTCATAGCCGCTGCCGATGTCCGCGTGGACAAGGGCGGCACCGATCCCGGCGAAAGCGGGGGCGGTTTCGCTGATCTCTCCGAGGATGAGATCGCCTTCCAGGGGCAACGAGCGTAGATTGGCGCCGTTCACCCGATCGAAGGCGATGATGCGCCGTCCGGGCAGCCTTTCGCGCAGGTGGTCGTAGGTGCGACCGTTCCCGAGACCGAGTTCCATGACCGGACCGTCGCGAAGGTCCAGGTCGCGGCAGATCATGTCGAGGATGTCGCGCTGCGCCGTCAGGCGGCGGATGAAGCTTTCGAGACGGCTCATGACGACTTTTCAGTGGGGAGTAGAGGTCGCACCTGATAGCGGCGAGATTGGCGGACGGCAACCACCAAGTCTTCTTACAGAACGGTGAAGTGGCGGGGTGCTAAGGCCGGGCTATAGCAATAGCCGTGGCGAGCGCCATGAGGAACGAGGCAAGAAACAGAAGATTGCCAGCCGTGATCAGCTTCAGCGCAACAGGAGCCGCACGGTCTGCAATGGCGATGGCGCGTTTCTTTCTCATGACGGCGAGCCTACGCCCTGAATTGCGGCGAAACCGTTAACGCGAATGGCGAAATTGTCGGATCATGCGCGTGGATGCGCCGCGTCGTAGATGTCGAGCAGGCGCTGCGTGTCCACACCGGTGTAGATCTGTGTCGTCGACAGGCTGGCATGACCCAGCAGTTCCTGGATGGTGCGCAGGTCGCCACCGCGGCCGAGCAGGTGGGTGGCGAAGGAATGCCGCAGCGCATGCGGCGTGGCCGTGTCTGGCAGGTTCAGCGCCGAGCGCAACTTGCGCATCTCGCGCTGGATAATCGCCGGATCGAGCGGCCCGCCGCGCGCGCCACGGAAAAGCGATTGTTCCGGATCGAGATGGTAGGGGCAGAGCCTGCGGTATTCCGCAACCGCCTTCTGGGCAACAGGCAGGACCGGCGTCAGGCGTGTCTTGCCGCCCTTGCCAGTGACGCGCAGAACGCCGGGACCGGGTAAGTCACCGGCCTTGATACCGAGCGCCTCGGAGATACGCAGGCCGGAACCGTAAAGCAGGGTGAAGACGGCGGCATTGCGCGCGGCGATCCAGGGCTCCTCGGCGAGTTGTTCGTGGGCAGATGCCACGCGCCGCGCGTCCAACGCCGTCAGCGGCTTTGGCAGCGACTTGGGTTGTCTCGGAGCGCGCATCGCAACAGCGCCGGTGGCATTGGCGAGGCCACGCTTTTCGAGAAAACGCAGCAGCGAACGCACACCTGCAAGGCCGCGTCCAAGCGTTCGCGCGCCAGCGCCTTGTGCGCGGCGATTGGCGAGGAAGCCACGCAGGTCGGCTGGGCGAAGTTCGGCGATATCCGAAATGCCGGGCGGGCCGGCATTGTATCCGGTGAGGAATTGCAGGAATTGCCGAGAATCGCGCTCGTAGGCCTCGACGGTTTCCGGCGACAGTCTGCGCTCCTGCGACAAAGAGGCCAGCCAGTCCTGGCGAGCCTTTTGCAGGTCCGGCTTGGCCGAGATGAGGAATTCCTGCATCGCCTTTGGCATTGGCAGCGCGTATCCGGTTGGAATACATCATTCTTGATCGAACGAGGTTAGCAAGGCGTGAAGCTGCAAAGTCCTGTCCAGATGGCCGTCATCGGCGCCGCGCATGGCATCAAGGGCGAACTGCGCGTGAAGACATTCACCGGCGACCCGCTGGCGCTTGGCGACTATGGGCCATTGTACACGAAGGATGGACGGGCTTTCGAGGTCGAGGACATCCGCCCGGCCGGTGAGGTCGTGGTGGTGCGCTTCAAGGGTTTGCGGGACAGGACGGCGGCCGAGAGGTTGACAGGGACGGAGCTGTTCGTCGATCGCTCCGTGCTGCCGCCCGAGGAAGAGGACGAATTCTATCACGGCGATCTGGTCGGGCTTGCCGTGCGCGACGAGACGGGTGTCGAAGTCGGGCGGGTCAACGCGGTTCACAACTACGGCGGCGGCGACATCCTGGAAATCACCTTCCAGGGTCTTAAGGGGCTGCTCATCCCGTTCACGCAGGCAGCCGTGCCGGAAATTGACCTCTCAGGTGGCTTCATCCGCGTCGATACCGTCGCGGCCGGACTGGTTGAAGACGCGGACGAGGATGGCGAACCCGATCGGCCGGGGCAGTTCAATCCGAAGGCCCGCCCGCGTGGCCCGAAGGATGCAGGCGGCAACCGATGAGTTTTCGTGCCACGGTGCTGACGCTCTACCCCGAGATGTTTCCGGGTGCGCTGGGACTTTCGCTGGCTGGCCGCGCGCTGGAGGCCGGAAGCTGGTCGCTGGAGCCGGTGCAGATCCGCGACTTCGCCACCGACAGGCACCGCACGGTGGACGATACGCCGGCTGGCGGTGGCGCCGGCATGGTCATGCGCGCCGACATTCTGGCGAAGGCAATCGACCATTCCTCGCCTCCCGGTGATGTCCGTCCGCGCCTGCTGATGAGCCCGCGCGGCAAGCCGCTGACGCAACAGAAGGTGCGCGAACTCGCTGCCGGTCCCGGTGTGGTTATTCTCTGCGGGCGCTTCGAGGGTGTCGACCAGCGCGTCATCGAGGCGCGTGGGTTGGAAGAGGTATCGATAGGCGATTTCATCTTGTCCGGCGGCGAACCGGCAGCGCTTGTGCTGCTCGATGCCGTTGTGCGCTTGCTGCCCGGCGTCATGGGCAACGAGGCTTCGGGCGACGAGGAGAGTTTCGAGAACGGGTTGCTGGAGCATCCGCATTATACGCGGCCGCCGGTCTTCGAGGGGCTGGAAATTCCGGCCGTGCTGACGTCAGGCAATCACGGCAAGATCGCCAAGTGGCGGCGGGAGCAGGCGGAACGGCTGACGGCGGAACGCCGGCCGGATCTGCTTGCCGCTGCACGTGACGCGGGTAAGACATGACCCTGCTCCTGCGCCTCGAATATGCGGCGCTCGCCATTGCGGCGCTGGTTGCCTATCAGCTTTCGGGCGGAAGCTGGTGGCTTTTCGCGATCCTGATCCTGGCGCCGGACCTCTCCATGCTCGGCTATCTAGCCGGTCCGAAGGTCGGCGCATGGTGTTACAACGCCGTGCATACATGGCTGGCGCCGGTGGCGCTCTGGCTCGTCGGAATGGCCGCAGGGTCGCTACTCGTTGTGCATCTCGCGATCATCCTTGCCGCCCATATCGCTATCGACCGGGCCCTCGGGTACGGGTTGAAGCACGAGAGCGGTTTCCAGGACACGCATCTGGGGCGGATCGGAAAGGGCGGCGCGGCTGGTTGATAAGGCTCAGTTGTCGAGCCGCTGTTGATTCAATCAGGGATGTGGTGTATGTGCCCCGCCACAAACGGCTTATAGCCGGGAATTCAACCAGAACACGTGAATTCGCTCCTGTCTCCTTCGTCAAGAAGGAGCGCTTTCAAGGCGGTCAAGGACTGCCGGAAAGACGGGCGCTCTGGCGGTTCGCAAGAACTAAAGGAACATTCCGATGGACATCATCCGTCAGCTCGAGGCCGAACAGGCCGCCAAGATCGAAGCCAAGCGCACCCTGCCCGAATTCCAGCCCGGCGACACCGTCCGTGTCCAGGTGCGCGTCACGGAAGGCACGCGTACCCGCGTGCAGGCCTATGAGGGCGTGGTCATTGCGCGCTCCGGCTCGGGCCTCAACGAGAACTTCACCGTGCGTAAGATTTCCTATGGCGAGGGCGTGGAACGCGTGTTCCCGGTCTACTCGCCGCTGGTCGAGGGCGTCGAGATCGTGCGCCGCGGCAAGGTGCGTCGCGCCAAGCTCTATTACCTGCGCGACCGTCGCGGCAAGTCGGCCCGTATCTCCGAGAATACCGGCGTGCGCGCCCGCAAGCTGAACGACGCCGAGCGCGAGGCTCTGCAGGCCGAGAAGGCCAAGCTGGAGGCCGAGAAGGTCGCTGCCGCTGAGGCGCTGGCCGTCGAGAAGGCCGCGCAGGATGCCGCCGAGAAGGCAGCCGCCGCCGAATAAGGCGATGCGCATTGATTGAAGGAAAGGGCGGCTTCGGCCGCCTTTTTTCTTTGGTGGTTTGTGAAAGCTCCAGACGTCCTGTCGATGTTGCCCGGATTGGAACGCCTGCACTTGCAAGGTCGCGCGCGCGGAATAGAGTAGCGGCGAACGCCGGCAGGACGCCGGACTGGTACAGGGAGTTTACCGCATGATCCGGCTCTTCTCGTCTCTGGCTGCAGTCGCCGCTGCCGTCGTCCTTTCCGCCTCGGCGTTCGCGCAGGAGGTCCCCGACCTCGGCGGGCGGACCGTTTCGGTGGTGACGGAAAACGCCTATTTCCCGCTGCAGTTCGTCGATCCAGCGAGCGGCAAGCCGATCGGCTGGGAATATGACGCCATGGACGAGCTGGCCAAGCGGCTGAACTTCAAGGTCGAGTACCAGAACACCTCTTGGGACGCGATGATCCAGGCCGTTTCGGACAAGCAGTACGACATCGGCATGACCGGCATCACCATCAAGGACGACCGCAAGGAGAAGGTCGATTTCTCCGATCCCTACATGAAGTCGGAGATTTTCATGCTGGTGCGCGGCGACGAGACGCGCTTCACCGATCCCAAGAGCTTTGCGGCCAACGACAAGCTTCTGGTCGGCGCGCAGGCGGGCACCTCGCCCTTCTACGTCGCCGTCTACAATGTGCTCGATGGCAACGAGGCCAATCCGCGCATCAAGCTGCTCGAAACCTTCGCCGCGACGGTCGAGGCGCTGAAGTCCGGCGACGTCGACCTGGTGCTGACCGACAGCGCGGCCGGCAAGTTCATCTCCGACGGTTCCGGTGGCAAGCTGAAGCTGATCGGCGAGCCGCTGCAGGCGGAGGAATTCGGCTTCATCTTCCCTAAGGGTTCCGACCTCGTCGCCCCGATCAATGCCGGGATCGCGGCGCTCAAGGCTGACGGCACGCTCGACAAACTCACTCAGAAGTGGTTCGTCGACTACAAGCCTTAAGGAGACCCGATGGCGAACGGGAAGAGTACCGGGCCGAGCTACGCGATCGACGGATACAGGCCGGGCGCGCTTTCCGACATCGTCGGCCTGCATGCGCGGTACTATGCGAAGCATTGGAATTTCGGCCTACCCTTCGAGACGAAGGTGGGCATGGAACTGGCCGAGTTCCTTGCGCGCCACGACGCGGAGCAGGATCTTTTCCTTGCCGCCTACACGGACGACGGCGCGGTCGCGTCGGTCATCATCGATGCCAGCGGCGGCGGTCAGCGCGGCGCGCATCTGCGCTGGTTTATCGTCTCGGAGCAGATGCAGGGCAGGGGGCTGGGCGCCGACCTCATCGGCCGCGCGCTCGGCTTCTGCGACGGGCGCGGCTACGAGCGCATCTGGCTGACGACCTTCGCCGGGCTCGACCGGGCGCGCAGCCTCTATGAGCGAACGGGTTTCGTCCTGACCGGCGAAGACGAGATCGACCAGTGGAACGGGGGCGTGCGCGAGCAGGTCTTCGAACGGGTGAAGCCTGCGGCGAGCCGCCCCTGAGATGGCTCCGGGGGCAGGGTCGGGACGGACCGGAAGAAACGACTTTCCCTGGTGGCTGGTGGCGGCGGTTGCGATCTCGATCGTCGCCGCGATCGTCATCGCGACAAACGAGATTTATTCGCAGGTGTTTTCCATCGTCCTGAAGGGCGTGGGCATCACCATCTTCGTCACCATCGTGGCCTTCGCCATGGCCTCGGCGCTTGGGCTCGGCGTCGCGCTAATGGCGTTGTCGCCATCGCGCCTGCTCAGCCAGGCGGCGCGCTTCTATGTCGAGATCATCCGCGGCATCCCCATCCTGGTGTTGCTGTTCTGGATCGCCTTCGCGGGCGTACCTGTTTTCGTGGTCGGCTGGAATTATCTCGCAGCGCCTCTGCAACAGGCTGGCGTCATCGGCGAGATGCAAGTGCGCGACGTGTCGCTTTTGTGGCGCGCGATCATCGCGCTTACCATCGCCTATTCGTCCTTCATTGCCGAGATTTTTCGGGCTGGTATTCAATCCGTCGATCCAGGCCAGATCGAGGCTGCCAAGGCGCTTGGCCTGTCGCGCTACCGTCGCTTCAGGCACGTCGTCTGGCCGCAGGCTTTCCGCACCATCCTGCCGCCCTACAGCAACGACTTCGTCGCCATGGTGAAGGACTCCTCGTTGGTCTCCGTGCTGGGTGTCGCCGACCTGACCCAGATGGGCAAGGTCTATGCAGCGGGCACGTTCCGCTTCTTCGAGACCTATTCCATCGTCGCCTATATCTACCTCATCCTCACGGTGGGGCTGTCGCTGGCCCTACGCGCGCTCGAACGGCGCATGCGCAACCACGGCGCGGAGGAGGGCAGATGAGCGGGAAGGGACACAGCGAGGCGCTGGACGGTGTCTATGCGGCAGCCTCGCGGACGAACTGGCGCGCGCCTATTCGGACTGGTCGGCCTCCTACGACCACGAGACGCTTTCGCTCGGCTATGCGCTGCCCTTCGTCGTGACGAGCTGGCTGGCGCGTCATGTGCCAAAGGGCGACGGTCCGATCCTCGACGCCGGCTGCGGCACCGGGCTTTCGGGAGGTTACGCGAAGGCGCTGGGCTACGACCGGCTTGAGGGGCTCGATTTTTCCCCCGATATGCTTGCGGTCGCGGCTGGACGCGGCGCCTACGCCAAGCTGACGGAGGCCGAGCTGGACAAGGCGCTGCCTTGGCCGGACGGTCATTTCGCGGCCTTCTTCTCGACCGGCGTCTTCACGGAGGGCCATGCGCCGGCCTCGGCGCTGGATGAACTCGTCCGCATCACGCGGCCGGGTGGTTACGCCGTGCTGACTGTCCGCGACACGGTTCTGGATGCCCAAGGGTTTCGCGCGAAATTCACGCAGCTTGAAAACGAGGGGCGCTGGGAGCCGGTTGAGGAAAGCCTGTCCTTCCGCGCCTTTGCGATCGCCGAGCCCGAGGTGCTGGTTAAGGCCTTCGTCTTCAGGGTGCTCTGAAGGCTTATTCGCCGACGAGGATTCGCAGCTTTTCAGACAGTTCGGCAACCTGTCTTTCCAGTGCCTCGACGCGCTCTTCCAGATCGGATCGATGGGAAGAGTATGACACCGCAGCCGGTTGCGCCGCGTAGACCGGCATCTGCACCTCGCCGGACAGCAGATGCGCGTAGCGCTCCTCGCGCTGGCCGGGGCCGCGCTCGATCAACTGGACAAGTGGCGGGCGGCGGCCAATCAGCAGGTCGAGGTCGCCGCGCAACTGCTCGATCGACTGGAAGCGCGCCATGCGCTCAGTACGCGCCAGAAGCTCATGCGCCGTCTGCGGGCCGCGCAGCAGGAGCAGGCCGACAATGGCGATCTGCGACTGGGTGAGCGAAAATTTCTGCGACAGCAGATGTTCGTATCGTTCGACGCGCGAGCCGAAAGCCTGCCGCACCAGTCCCTTCTCGGTCAGCGTCTTCAGCGCGCGGTTCACCTCGACCTGTTCCAGAGCCATCACCGGCTCACGCGCTGTCTTCTGGTTGGCGGCTGCGACCGCGCTGTTCAGCGTCAACGGATAGACGTCGGGCGTCAGCTCGCGCTTCTCGATCAGGCAGCCGAGGACGCGGGCTTCGGCAGGGTTTAGGATCGGCAGGTCTGTCATTGGCTTTCGGCTTCCCGGCGGTAGAAGGCGGTTGCCAGGGCGCGGTTGCGCGCGTGACGCTCTTCGTCCCTGACCGATTCCGCAGAATTCATTTCGTGATGAGCATAACGCGCTTCCAGCCAGCGCGCGATCTCGGTCGGGATAGGTCCAATGCCCATCTCGCGCGTGCGGCTCTTGATGTCGATCAATTGTCGAATTGCTTCGGACGTTTGGCGCGGAAGCTCTGTCTGAGCCAGGCAATCGAGAATGTTCATTGGCGGGAGAGCAACGAAACCGCGTTGTTCCATCCAGTCCAGCGCGACGATTGGTCGGATGAGATAAAACAGCTTCTTCAGCTTCACCGGGCCGGACAGCTTTCCAAGCTTGGTGGCCTGCGAACTGGCGAGACCGAAATAATGCCGTGACACCTTTACCGGGTCTACGATCTCGGCAAGCAGTTCGAGCAAGCGCGGCCGGACGCCATCGATTTCCTCATAGACGATCTGCGACTTCGCCCATTCGACGATGACTGCGTTTCCGCCGAGCGCAAGGAGCAGGGCCTTGCGGAGGTCCCAGCCGCCGGCGTCGATCTCGCCCTCGATCGGAAACTCGATCACGTCGCGCGCCTGTTCCAGCACGAGATGGTCGGCGACCGGACGGATGTAGACGAAGCGGCAGTCGTAGTCGCTGTCCGGCGACGGAAAGCCCCAGGCGCGGCTGCCGCTCTCGATTGCGAAAAGCACTCTCGCGCCTTGCGCGCGGGCCATGTCGAGCCGAGCGCGGATCGCCGCCACGGCTTCGGGGTCGAAGTCGTCCGGCAGCGACACTGCGGGCCTAGACCCGCCGCTCCACCATCATCTTCTTGATCTCGGCGATCGCCTTGGCGGGGTTCAGGCCCTTGGGACAGGTTTGCGCGCAGTTCATGATGGTGTGGCAGCGGTAGAGGCGGAAGGGGTCTTCCAGATTGTCGAGACGTTCGCCCTTCGCCTCGTCGCGGCTATCGATCAGCCAGCGGTAGGCCTGGAGCAACGTCGCCGGGCCGAGATAGCGGTCGCCGTTCCACCAGTAGCTCGGGCAGGAGGTCGAGCAGCAGGCGCAGAGGATGCACTCGTAGAGGCCGTCTAGCTTCTGGCGGTCCTCATGGCTCTGCAACCATTCCTTCGCCGGTTCCGGCGAGACGGTCTGGAGATACGGCTGGATGGAGGCGTGCTGGGCGTAGAAATTGGTTAGATCCGGCACAAGGTCTTTCACCACCTGCATGTGCGGCAGCGGGTAAACCTTGACCGCGCCCTTGATCTCGTCGGCGCCCTTCGTGCAGGCCAGCGTATTGGAACCGTCGATGTTCATGGCGCAGGAGCCGCAGATGCCTTCGCGGCACGAGCGGCGCAGCGTCAGCGTCGGGTCGATCTTGTTCTTGATGTAGAGCAACGCGTCGAGGATCATCGGCCCGCAATCGTCGGTATCGACGAAATAGGTGTCGATGCTCGGGTTCTCGCCGTCATCCGGGTTCCAGCGGTAGATGCGGTATTCGCGCAGGTTTTTCGCACCGTCCGGCTTCGGCCACGTCTTGCCCTGCCTGATCTGCGAGTTCTTGGGAAGGGTGAGTTCAACCATGGCTCAGGCGCTCCGGTTCTCGGCACGGGCAAGGATGGTCGGACAGACGGCGACCGTGCGCGTCACGGCGATGCCCATAGTTGCGACCTTGCGAAACATCATCGAAAAATAGCCGGTGAGCCGGCGCAGCTTGAAGGTGGGATGGCGAAGGGTCACCGCCTGCCGCTGACGCCTGTTCGGCTTTGTAATCGTGGTCTTGAAGCCGCTCGCCGTGCGGCGGCCGCGATCGACGAAGATCGTCGCGACGAGTCCGGGGTCGGCCTGCAGCCTGGGCACACCACTTAAATCGATGAAGGCATCCGACGGCGCCGCATAGGTCTTCGACAGTTCGACAAGGTTCCTTGCTGCGCCCGGCGTGACGATGTAGCCGGCCGTGCCGCCTCGATCGACGAAAAGCCGGTAGAGACGCACCGCGCTTTTTCGCATCGCCGGAAGCGGGCTCTTCGATATCCTCTTCCTATAGCCTCGCGTCTCAAGATTGATCACGCCGTGAACGCCAAGTCCGTCGAATTCGGCGAGGAAGGCGGCCAGCCTCTCGGACAGGAAGGAATCGTCCTCTAGCACCAGCACCGGCTGGTCACGCTCGATGCAATGCTGCCAAGCTCTGATATGGCTCGTCAGGCAGCCGAGTTCCGAGCGGGTGATCGGGCGCATGTAGGTGTTGGCGAACCTGTCGAATTCAGCGTCGGGAATGCTTGCTCCCTCAGTTGCCGGCAGACGGATGAAGGCGATGCCGAGATCGTCCAGTTGCCCGGCCATGAAGGCCAGGCGTTCCGGACTGCGATCAAGGTTGATCACCAGCGTGTCCATCATCGCAATCAGTATACCCGAGCCTTGGGCGCGATCTTGGCCGGGTCGATGCCTCCCTCGGAGAGCGGCAGCATCGTCTCGGTGTGCACCGGCCTGTAGCTGAGCGTCACCTTGCCGTCGGGTGCGACGTGGGCCAGCGTGTGCTTGCGCCAGTTGACGTCGTCGCGCGCGGAGAAGTCCTCGCGGGCATGCGCGCCACGGCTCTCCTTGCGCGCTTCCGCGCCATAAACCGTGACGATGGCGTTGGCCATCAGGTTTTCCAGTTCCAGCGTCTCGACCAAATCGGAGTTCCAGATCATGGAGCGGTCGCTGACCTTGATGTCCTTCAACTCGCCCCAGATTTCGGACATGCGCCTGCAGCCCTGCTCCAGCGATTCCTGCGTCCGGAACACGGCCGCGTCGTCCTGCATGGCGCGCTGCATCTTGTCGCGAAGCACAGACGTCGGCGAATGCCCGTTCGCATGGCGCAGGCGGTCGAAGCGTTCCATGATCTTGTCGCATGCCGCGATGTTCAGCGAAGGGATCGGCGCTTCGCGGTCGACGACCTGGCCGGCGCGGATCGCGGCGGCACGGCCGAAGACGACGAGGTCGATCAGCGAATTCGATCCGAGGCGGTTGGCGCCGTGGACGGAGGCGCAGCCCGCTTCGCCGACGGCCATCAGGCCGGGCGAAACGCGGTCCGGGTCGTCGGCGGTCGGGTTCAACACCTCGCCCCAGTAATTCGTCGGGATGCCGCCCATGTTGTAGTGCACCGTCGGCAGCACCGGGATCGGTTCCTTGGTCAGGTCGACGCCGGCGAAGATCTTGGCCGACTCGGAGATGCCGGGCAGGCGTTCGTGCAACACGGCAGGATCGAGATGATCGAGGTGCAGGAAGATGTGGTCCTTGTTCTTGCCGACGCCGCGACCTTCGCGGATCTCCATGGTCATGCAGCGGGACACCACATCGCGGGAGGCGAGGTCCTTGGCCGATGGTGCGTAGCGCTCCATGAAGCGCTCGCCTTCCGAATTGACGAGATAGCCGCCCTCGCCGCGGGCACCCTCGGTGATGAGGCAGCCGGAGCCGTAGATGCCGGTCGGGTGGAACTGCACGAACTCCATATCCTGCAGCGGCAGGCCCGCGCGCGCCGCCATGCCGCCGCCGTCGCCGGTGCAGGTGTGCGCCGACGTGGCGGAGAAGTAGGCGCGACCGTAGCCGCCGGTGGCGAGTACGACCATCTTGGCGGCGAAGCGGTGGATTGTGCCGTCGTCGAGGTTCCAGGCGACCACGCCGGTGCAGCGGCCGTCCGCTTCCATGATCAGGTCGAGCGCGAGATATTCGATGAAGAACTGCGCGTTGTGCTTCAGCGACTGGCCGTAGAGCGTGTGCAGGATGGCGTGGCCGGTGCGGTCGGCCGCGGCGCAGGTGCGCTGCACGGGCGGGCCGTCGCCGTAGTTCATCATGTGGCCGCCGAACGGGCGCTGGTAGATCTTGCCCTCTTCGGTTCTGGAGAAGGGCACGCCGTAGTGTTCGAGTTCGTAGACCGCAGCCGGGGCCTCGCGGACCATGTATTCCTGCGCGTCGGTGTCGCCGAGCCAGTCCGACCCCTTGACGGTGTCGTACATGTGCCACTGCCAGCTGTCGGGGCCCATGTTCTGCAGCGAGGCTGCGATGCCGCCC
Organism: Mesorhizobium quangtriensis; assembly: GCF_040081925.1. Classification (NCBI taxonomy): domain Bacteria; kingdom Pseudomonadati; phylum Pseudomonadota; class Alphaproteobacteria; order Hyphomicrobiales; family Phyllobacteriaceae; genus Mesorhizobium; species Mesorhizobium quangtriensis. Next base: position 1,176,072 of record NZ_JBEBMF010000002.1, on the reverse strand, counting down.
TGCGCCGCAACCGTGTGAGAGCGCGTCGGGAACACCTTGGTGATGCAAGCGGTCTTCAGGCCCTGTTCGGCCATGCCGAGAGTCGCGCGCAGGCCGGCGCCACCGGCGCCGACGACGACGATGTCGAACTTGTGGTCGACATAGGTGTAGGCCTTCGCGGCCTTCTTTTCTTCAGCCACCTCAGCCCCCGAATGCAAGTCTGATCAGGGCGTAGGCGCTGGCAGCGCCTGCCGCGATGCAGAAGAAGGTGTTCAGCATGATCAATGCCAGCTTCAGTCCCTCGCCATGGATGTAGTCCTCGATGACGATCTGCATTCCGAGCCGCATGTGGTAGAGCCCGGAGAAGATCATCAGGCCGAACATCAGCGTGACGAAGGGGTTGGCGAGCGCCTGCCTGACGGTCGCGTAGTCCGCGCCGTTGAGCGAGACCAGGAAGCCGACGAAAAACAGGAAGAGCGGAATGTTGGCGACGGCGGTCAGCCGCTGCCGCCAGAAATGGTCGGTGCCTTCGTGGGCCGAACCCAGTCCGCGAACCTTAGCGAGAGGGGTACGCATGTCAGCCATGTCAGAAGCTCCGCGCCATGTAGCCCACCACCCAGACCAGCACGGTTAGCACGACGGACCCTGCCAGCGTCGCCCAGGCGACTTTCGAGGCGGTGTGCTTTTCCAGCATCGCGCCGGTGTCCCAGATGAAATGCCTGATGCCGCCGAGCATGTGGTGCATCAGCGCCCATGTGTAGCCGAACAGCACCAGACGACCGAGCCACGTTCCAAAGGCCCAGTTCACCAGATTGAACCACTCCTCCGACACGGCGGCGGCGAGAAGCCAGCAGACGAGCAGCAATGTGCCGACATAGAGCGCGATGCCTGTGATGCGGTGCACGATCGACATCGTCATCGTTATCGGCGGACGATAGATCGACAGATGCGGCGAAAGCGGTCTTGCGCGGGTGGCTGCGGCCTTGCTCATGGCTCCCCCAGATTGCATCGCAGGCGCCGGCGGGAAGCTGCGCCAGCATGCCGTTCGCGACGTTTGCTGTCGTTTCCCTAAAACTCTTTTTGCACTGCGTCAAAGAGCGAAAAGCGCCTTGGCCCACTTATTTGATCGAGAATGCGGCCAGCCCTCGCGGGAGCGCAAACTTCAATCGATTGAAGCTCTTAGCTTTCCACAAGGGAAGCGGCGGGGCCGCTCCTCGCCAATCAACCTGACGCCGGGACATGGTGATTCGGCGTGGTGCGAGGCGATAACATTTCGCGCCCGGAACGATATTCCCGGCTGTTGATATTAACCATGTTTCCCGAAGCCTTGGTCGGGATGCGGCCTTTGCCTCTTAACAAACCTTAATAAAACGTTAATTTGCGTCGAGAGGGGGCGAAGGGTCTTCGAATCTCTGGTGCCGGGGAAGGCGGCTTTCCCGGGTCAAGGCTGGAGCTTCGGGCCAAACCGCACGAAGGATGACGCAGCATGCGTTGGAAACTGAGTGAACTTGCCTTCCTGCCGCTGGCTGCTGGCGTGTTGATCGCCGGCCTTTCCATGCCGGCCGCAGCCCAGAGCCAGTATGGCGAGCGCATCTATGCCGACAGCTTCGGCAATCTCGTCGTACACAGCCGTAGCGGCTACAAGCGGATTGTCGTCGGCAAGGGCTACATGGCCAAGGAACTGGCCGCTTACGAGAATCCCAGCGCCTCTGACGACGTCGTCTATCTAAACGATGAAGAGTCGATTCCCTACGAGTGCTGGCGGCCGGCGGTTCTGCTGAAGGGCCGCAGCTACATGTACGGGCTGGAGGACGGCGAGTTGCCCGACCTGCCCGGAAAATGGTGCGGCGGCATTCACGAACGCGCAGCGCCCGGCGCTGCGATCAGGCGTGTCCAGCCCTGATTCCCTAGCAGCGTTCCCGGCTGGACCTGTTGAGACACGACCCAGGCCGGAGAACGTCACGCAGCTTTCGCCCGGAGAACGCAAGGGCAATGAGTGATGAGCGACATGCAGGCCGCGGGACTGCCGGATAGCACAGCGCCAAGGCGCAATGTGCTTCTTCGGTACGTGGCGCGTTTCGACGACGCGGAACTCGTCCGGTCCGCCTTCATAGGCATGCTGGTTGGCGCGGTCGCCGTTGTGGCGTTCGATCTGCGCGACATGGCGGCTGAGGAAGGCTGGTTCACGCGCGAGACATTCATGACGGTGGCTATGCCAGCGGAACCTGTGTTGGCGCCTGCCGTCCAGACGGACGTGCCTTCCCGCCCCGAGGATAAGCGCCGCGTCGTCACGGCCGGCGACGAACTGCTGAACCAGCCGATGACTTTTACGCTGGCTTCTCGCGGCGTCCTCCTTGCGGAAGGCACCATCGACAGCGGTGCGGTCTCCCGGCTTGCGGCTGAACTTGAGGCGCGCGGGGAATATGTTCGGGTCGTATCGCTGAATTCGCCGGGCGGCGCGCTCGAGGACGCCATGGCCATGGCAAAGCTGATCAGGGACAAGGGCGTCTCGACGGAGGTGGTTGACGGCGCCCTTTGCGCATCGTCCTGCCCGCTGGTTCTGGCCGGTGGGCTGGAGAGGACCGTCGCGCCGAAGGCCGCTGTCGGTGTGCACCAATTCTACGTGGCGACGAAAGCAGAAGTCGCACCGGCGCAAGTGATGGCGGATGCGCAGATGACGACGGCGCGCATCTCGCGGCATCTCATCGACATGGATATCGATCCGGCTCTGTGGCTCCACGCACTCGATACGCCGCCGCAGGCGCTTTATTATTTCTCCCCGGAGGAGATGGCCAGATACCGGCTCGTCACCGCGCCGGTCGGGTCGGCGCAGACGCAGTAGCGGCTATCCGAGGCTTACGGCGGCGCCATGCTCGTCGCTCCAGCGTCTTTCGGGACGCGGCGCGATCTTGACGCAGTCGCGCCCACTCTTCTTGGCGATGTAGAGCGCCTCGTCGGCGCGCGCCATCAGGTCCCGGATGGATTCGCCGCTGCCACGTTCGGCGACTCCGAAGCTTGCGGTGACGCGCTTGACGGGCGGCAATCCTTCGATTGCGAGCGCGCTGAAGGCGCTTCTGGCGTTCTCGGCGAACAACCGCGCGGAGACAAGATTGGCGCCGGTCAGCAGCACCGCGAATTCCTCGCCGCCGACACGTCCCGTCAGATGGTGCGGTTCCATTGCCGAGCGCAGGAAGGTCGAGAACGATACGATGACGGTGTCGCCGGCGGAGTGGCCGAAATTGTCGTTGATCGACTTGAAGTGATCGAGGTCGGCGATCACGAGCGAGACAGGCATGCCATGCTTGTCGGCGTCGTGGAGCATTTTTTCAGCATGCATCTCAAAGCCCCCGCGGTTGAGCAGCCCCGAAAGGGAGTCCGTCTGCGAGCGCTCGTCCGCATCGAAAAGAACGTCGCGCACCAGAATGACGAGCAGCATCAGGGCGATCGCCATCGCAAAGACCGTTCCCATAGATTGCGAGAACATCGCGTAGCTGGTGGTGATGTAGAGGTCCGGAGTGTTGCCCGCCCCGCCGAAAGCGCCGAACAGGAACGGCTTCGACAGGAATTGCAGGGCGCTAAGGGCAAGGAGAACCATCAGCAGGTTATCAAGCGGCTTGCGCCTCCGCGCCTGGGCGACGAGGCCAGCCGCCATCGCCTGCATGATGAAATAGGGCGACTGATAGGCAAGCATGCGCGTGAAGGACTGGCGCGGCATCTCCAGCGTGAACGCGCACAGGATGAGGGCAATCGGGACAAGGATCGACATGGCCAGCCACGGCACGGGGACGGAATAGTTGCGCGCCACGCCGATGTTGAAGATTGCGAGGGCCGCGAGGAACGATCCGAAGGCGGCCAGCGACAGAATGGCAGACGCACCCAATGTCGCGATGGCGAATTCGAACAGGATGGTGGACATGCCGACGGCGTAGCTGAACGCGAACCAGCGCGCGGCCTGGCGTCGCCTGTCATATAGCACGACGATGCCGAACGAAGCCGCGAACAGCCCTGCCATGAAGAGATTGATCGCGAGAATGAAGCCTGCGCCCGTCATGGCGTCATGTGACCACAGGTGCCGACAAGAAGACGTTAATCTCCATATTCAATATCGACACAGGGCAGTGATTCCTTAACCTGGGGTTGTGCCGCTATGCCACCTGCGGCGGCGCGTCCGAGACGACCGCCTCCGGCAGGCGCTGGTAGGAAACCCGCACGCCGTCCCTGCCGCTTTTCTTCGCATGATAAAGAGCTTCGTCGGCTCGGCGAAGCATGTCGTCCAGGCTTTCGTCTCCCGAATGCGAGGAGATGCCGAAGCTGCCCGTGACCCTCACGTCCAGCGGGAGGCCCGCAATCGCGTTGCCGGAGAAGACGGTCCGCACGGCCTCGGCGAAGAGGCGCGCAGCGGCGGGGTCCGCCATCGGCAGGAGGATCGCGAACTCCTCGCCGCCGGTCCTGGCGGCCACCGCGCGCGAGCCTGCCGCGTCCCGCAGGCGTGTGGCGAACTCGACAATGACCTTGTCGCCGGCGGCATGGCCATGGCGGTCGTTCAGCGACTTGAACCGGTCGAGGTCGGCGACCACGAGCGACACCGGAAGTCCGGACGATATGCAGGAACCGAGAAGCTTCGATGCCTTCGCTTCAAAGCCACGCCGGTTCAGAAGTCCGGAGAGAGGATCCGTCAGGGATTCCGAGCGCAAGGTCGCGGTGAGGTCGAGTACTTCGACGGTAAAGAGGCAAAGCGCGATCATGAGAGAGAGGATCGCGTGGGAGAACAGGGCGGTTGTCCAATAAAGCGAGGAATACAGGTTCTCGTAACCTGTGAAGGGACCGTTTATCGCAACCGATACGACCGGACGGACGAAGAAGTTGACGGCTGATAGCAAGGCGAGCGCAAGCATGACCCTTTGGACAGGCGCCTTGTTCGGAATGGCCCGCAGCTCTGCCGCGACGATAAGGCTGATGCCGCCGATGCCGAAGTTCAGCAGCAGGACCCGCCATGTGATGTCCGGCTGGACAAAAATGAACCAGGAAAAGCCTGCGAGTGCTCCGGCAGCGAACAGCCCCATCCCGAACCAGGGAATGCGACGTCCGCATTGCCCTATGACGGTCGCAGCGATACCCAGCGAGGCGACCATGAAGCCGATGTTGGAAAGAAGTTTCGTGGCTGGCAAGCCGATCGGCAAGGTGAAGTACTGCAGCAGGAAGCCGGTTGCGGAGCTGGCATAGGCCATCGCAACAAGGACGAGGTGGGAGCGGTTAGGCCGATACAGCCACAGCGCCAGAAACGCCGTGGCGAGCGTCAGCGCAATCGCCGGGTTGACCAGCGATATGAAAAGTCCGTTATCCAAGAAGCCGCGCCCCAGTTGCGGTTTGGACCAAGCCTAGTGCCGAGCCCCAAAAATAGGGTTAAGGTCTGTTTGTCGATTTGATGGAGATGACCCGGCGAGATGTGCCGGGGAGCAAACCTGGAGTTGAGATATGGCTGAGACGATCATGCTGACCGATCACGAGGCGATCCGGGACTGGGCCGCAGCCCGTTCGGGTTTCCCGGCCATCGTCGACATTTCACCGGCTGGCGGCACCCAGCCCATGGTGAGGCTGGTCTTCGACCAACACGCCTACCAGGACGAGGATAGGGCCGAGCGGGCGGCTAATGCCGGCGGCTATGAACTGGTCGAATGGAGCGAATGGTTCAAGGTCTTCGATGAGCATCGTCTGGCGCTGGTGGTGCCAAAGGACACTCCCGGCGTTCGCGACAGCTTCCACGAAATCGTTCGCAGGCCGGGCTGACCGGATTTGCCGGCTAATCGACAATAAAAAAGGGCGCCAAACAAGGCGCCCTTTTATCTGAGTTAGCAGCTTTCGCTTATTTCCAGTCGCGGATGTCGACGAAATGGCCGGCAATCGCGGCCGCTGCGGCCATGGCCGGCGACACGAGATGCGTGCGGCCCTTGAAGCCCTGCCGGCCCTCGAAATTGCGGTTCGAGGTCGAGGCGCAGCGCTCGTGCGGCTTCAGGCGGTCGTCGTTCATCGCGAGGCACATGGAGCAGCCCGGTTCGCGCCAATCGAAACCCGCCTCGATGAAGATTTTGTCGAGACCTTCGGCCTCCGCTTGTTCCTTCACCAGGCCGGAGCCCGGAACGATCATGGCGTTGACCGTTGCGGCCACCTTCTTGCCCTGGGCGACGGCGGCGACCGCGCGCAGATCCTCGATGCGGCCGTTGGTGCAGGAGCCGATGAAAACGCGGTCGAGCTTGATGTCGGTGATCTTCGTGCCGGCTTCCAGGCCCATATATTCGAGCGCGCGCTTCTTGGAGTTGCGCTTGTTCTCGTCCTCGATCTCCTCGGGGTTGGGAACGACGCCATTGATGGACGTCACGTCTTCCGGCGACGAGCCCCAGGTCACGATCGGAGGCAGTTTCGCCGCGTCGAGCATGATCACCTTGTCGTAGTGCGCGCCTTCGTCGGATTTCAGCGTCTTCCAGTATTCGAGCGCCAGATCCCAAGCCTTGCCTGTCGGCGCGCGGGGTTTATCCTTCACATAGGCGAAGGTTGTCTCATCGGGCGCGATTAGGCCAGCGCGCGCGCCACCTTCGATCGACATGTTGCAGACGGTCATGCGGCCTTCCATGGAAAGCGCGCGGATCGCCTCGCCGGCATACTCGATGACGTAGCCCGTGCCGCCGGCCGTGCCGATCTCGCCGATGATCGCGAGGATGATGTCCTTGGCGGTGACGCCGTCGGGCAATTGGCCGTCGACACGCACCAGCATGTTCTTGGCCTTTTTCTGGATCAACGTCTGGGTGGCAAGGACATGCTCGACCTCCGACGTGCCGATGCCGTGCGCCAGCGCGCCAAAGGCGCCGTGCGTCGAGGTGTGGCTGTCGCCGCAGACGATGGTCATGCCGGGCAGGGTGAAGCCCTGCTCGGGCCCGATGATGTGGACGATGCCTTGGCGGCGGTCCTTCTCCGAATAGTACTCCACGCCGAAGTCGGCGGCGTTCTGCGCCAGCGCCTCGACCTGGATGCGGCTTTCCTCGTTCTTGATGCCGTTGACGCGGTCCTTCGATGTCGGGACGTTATGGTCGACGACCGCAAGTGTCTTTTCCGGATGGCGGACCTTACGGCCTGTCATGCGCAGGCCCTCGAAGGCCTGCGGGCTCGTCACCTCATGCACGAGGTGCCGGTCGATATACAGAAGGCACGTCCCGTCCGGGTCGCGCTGGACGACGTGGTCGTCGAAAATCTTGTCGTAGAGGGTGCGCGGTGCGCTCATGTGCGTGAATCCGTCGATCTTGAAAAGGGAATGCGCTCAGCTCCGGCCCTGCCGGACGGTCACGCCAGCCGAAGTCGGCTGGTGGGAGCACCGACGACCCGCGCAAAAAACCGCGCCGGCAGGCGCTTCTTGTCCTGCAGCGTGAAATGCCTGTAGCTAGGGTTTCCGAACAGCCGTTCCATGGGCGGCTTCCATAGCATCAAGGCGTTGCCACGGCAATGTTTCCTGGATTCCGCCGTCTTCGTTGGACCCTGTTCTGCCTGACGCAGGTTTCAGTCGCCTTTTGATGCGGGCTGTGCATCGCCGCCTTCATGTTTGTCTGAAGCGTCGGCATTTTCCACTGGAGTTCCGTTCTTCAGGTCCAGGCGCCGCTCGAAGCTGTGCAGCATAGTGAGCACAATGAGCGCCAGCACGGTCGTGAACAACGAGATCTGCCAAAGGCCGAGACCGCAACCCACGCCGATCGCGCCGGCCAGCCACATGCCTGCACCTGTGGTCAGGCCGTGAACCTGCCCGCGCGTGAAGATGACGACGCCGGCGGCGAGGAACGCGACGCCCGCCGTCACCGCCTCGATGATACGGATCGGGTCGAACTGGCTGGCGTCCATCTCGAACATCGGCGCGTGAGCGATCTCGATGGTGAGCAGTGCGAAAGTCGCCGCCGCGACGCAGACCAGGATGTGCGTGCGAAGCCCGGCCGGCCGGTTTCGCCACTCGCGCTCAAAGCCGATGGCGGCGCCGAATATCGTTGCGAGCAAGAGCCGCGCCGCCATGACGGGGAACGATGTGTAGGTCGGATGCGCGAATTCGTCGACGAGCTGTTCCATGATGCCCCTCTAATGTGAAGTCGGCAGGAACGCTGAACCTTAGCGTGGGTTCCGCGTCCTGCCGTCACAAAAGGAGCTTCAGCGTTCGATCAGCCGAGCTTTGCGTCGAGCGACACGTTGATTGCCCCGAGCGCGCGGGAAACGGGGCATTCCGCCTTTGCCTTGTCGGCGAGTTCCTTGAATTTTGCCGCGTCGATGCCCGGGACCGTCCCGACCAGCGTGATTGCGCTGCCGGTGATGCCTGTGCCGGGAACGAGCGTCACGACCGCCTTGGCATCGAGCTTCGTGGCAGGAGTGCCGTTTTCGGCGAGGAAGTGCGAAAGCTGCATGGCGAAGCAGGCGGCGTGCGCTGCGCCCAGCAATTCCTCGGGATTGGTGCCGGACTTGCCGCTTTCGTCCTCGAAGCGGCCCTTGAAGGAATAGGGGACGCCTTTCAGCGCACCGCTCTGCGTATCGATCGTGCCCTTGCCTTCCTTCAGCGTGCCCTGCCAGGCGGCTGTCGCGTGACGGTCCATGGTCGTCTCCCTGAAAAGATTGTCCAAGAATGAATGTTGCGTGGGCATCTTGCCCTGGCGACAACATAGGCCAGCCGGTGCCGGTGTCTACCGGGTGGCTTGCGAGGCGGCGCCTATTGGCAGACGTCGACCCATGTTGCGCCCGTCAGTTCGGCCATCCGCTGCGGCGTGATGCGCACGGCGGAATTGGTCGCGCCGGCTGCCGGCACAACGACCTCGAACTGTTTTAGGGACACATCGCAATAAATGGGAAGCGGCTGCGGTAGGCCGAAAGGGCAGACGCCGCCGACCGGATGGCTGGTAAGCTCGACGACTTCGTCCGCTCCCAGCATGCGGGGCTTGGCGGAAAACGCGTACTTGAATTTGCGGTTGTCCAGCCGCGCCGTGCCCTTGGCGACGACGAGCATCACCTGGTCGCCGGCGCGCAGGCAGATCGTCTTGGCAATCTGATCGGGCGCGACGCCATGGGCGGCGGCGGCGAGGTCGACTGTGGCCGAACTCTGGTCGGTCACGATCACCGGAATGTCAGGGGCTTTTTCAGCGAAGAAGGCGCGGACGGATTCGAGGCTCATGCGGCTGACCTATCCGTTGGAGATGCAGGCGACAATCGCGCGGCGAAAATTTTCACGCCGGCACTGCGAAAAATGTCGGCGTTGCTCGGCCGGGCGCGTCCTGTGCCCGCGACACAACGGGCGGAGACAGCAATGGACATTCTTTTTTCCGGGAGCCGAAAGACAAACGCCCACGATGAACCTTTGCCCGACCAGTTCCATACTGCCGGCATCGGTCGCCTGCTGCTGGCTTTTTGCATCATAGCTGGAGGGGTATTCCTGCTCGATCGGGCCAGCGAGGATAGGGCGTCCTCGCTGGCAAGTCACCAAGGAGACATGCAATGAACTACGTCTGTCTGGTCTACGGTGAGGAAAGCCACCTGCATGCGCTCGGCAGGGAAGGGCTGGCCGAACTCGACCGCCGCTCGGTGGGCTATGACAAGTCGATTGAAAAGGCCGGAAAGCTGGTCGTCGCTCAGGCGCTGCAATCGGTTACGACTTCGACGACAGTGCGAAAACGCAGCGGCAAGGTAGTGATGACGGACGGCCCTTTCGCAGAAACCAAGGAACAGCTCTTGGGCTTCCTGATGATCGAGGCGGACAGCCGCGAGGACGCTTTGGAGATCGCGTCAGGAATCCCGATCGCCGAATGGGGAACCATCGAGGTGCGTGCCGTCTACGACGTTCCGGAGCGTTAGCTCAGATCGCCTCGCCCCTGAGCAGGCGTGGCGTTTCGCCTGATAGTCCCGCGGCCTGCTTGATGAAGAATGCCTTCATGCGCGGCATGCGATCGACAAGGCCCAGGCCGACGTCGCGCAATTGGCGCAGCGGTGCAAAATCGTTGGAGAAGAGGCGGTTGAGGACATCCGTGGTGATGCCCATCTGCAGCGTGTCGAAGCGACGCCATTGCTGGTAGCGTTCCAGCACATCCATCGCGCCGATGTCCTGTCCCAGCCGGTCGGCCTCGACGATCGTCTCGGCCAGCGCCGCAGCGTCCTTGAGGCCGAGATTGAGGCCTTGTCCGGCGATCGGGTGGATGCCATGCGCGGCGTCGCCGACAAGGACGAAGCGCGGGGCGACGAAGGAACGCGCCAGCGTCAGGCCGAGCGGAAAGGCGCGGGGCTTGTCCTCGACGGAAATTTCGCCAAGCTTCAGGCCGAAGCGCTGCTCCAACTCGACCTCGAAGACCAGATCGTCGCCGGCCACCAGCTTGTCGGCGTCGGCCGTTCGTTCCGTCCAGACGATCGAGGACCTGTTCGAGCCATCCGCTCCGGGCGCGAGAGGCAGGATGGCAAAGGGGCCGGCCGGCAGGAAATGCTCCTCGGCGCGGCCGTTGTGCGGGCGTTCGTGGCGGACGGTGCAGACGATGCCGGACTGGCCGTAGTCCCAGCTCACCGTCTTGATGCCGGCCATGTCGCGCAACTTCGAGCGCACGCCGTCGGCCGCGACCAGCAGGCGCGTCTCAAGCGCCACGCCGTCGGCAAGATGCACGTGTGTCAGCGCAGGACCTGCCTCGAACGAGGCTACCGCCACGCCTTCCAGAATATCGATGCCGAGTTCGGCGGCGCGTCGGCGCAAGGCGGCACTCAGAATCTTGTTGGCGATCATGTGGGCGAAGGGTTCGCCGGGTGCGACTTCGCCATCGAATGTCAGGAAAACCGGGCGGATGGGATCGGCGGTGCGCGAGTCGGTGACGATCATCTCGGTGATCGCTTGCGCTTTTTGGGATACCTCGGCCCAGCAGCCGAGCTGATCGAGCATGCGACAGGCGGCTGCCGCGATCGCCGATGCGCGGCCATCCCTTTCCCATGCTCCGGCCGGCGCTGCGTCGACGACCGCCACGGAAAGGCTTGGGCGCGCCTGCTTCAGCGATACCGCCGTCGCGAGGCCGACATAGCCGGCACCCGCCACCAGGATATCGAGCGCGCCGGTCGTTCCTGACTTGGTTCCCGCCATCTCGCTGCTCCGGATACTGCCTTGACTTGCACCTTGCCCCTGATGGAAACCGGCTCGCGTCAACACCGTTCCAAAAAAGGCGCAGACATGACGGCCATGCAGGAGCTTCTGTCCATTCTCGACCTGGAAAGGCTGGAGCACAATCTGTTTCGTGGTCGCAGCCCGAAGCTCGACTGGCAGCGCGTTTTCGGTGGACAGACCATCGCCCAGGCGCTGGTCGCTGCGCAGCGCACGGTCGATGCCGACCGGCATGTCCATTCGCTGCACGGCTACTTCATGCGGCCGGGCGACACCAAGGTGCCGATCATCTACGAAGTCGACCGCATTCGCGACGGCGGCAGCTTCACCACGCGGCGGGTGGTCGCGATCCAGCATGGACATGCGATCTTCTCGCTGGAGGCATCGTTCCAGGTTGAAGAGGGCGGGTTGGAACACCATGTACCAATGCCGCTGAATGTTCCGTCGCCTGACAGTCTTCTCGACCAGCGGCAACTGCTCGGCGAATATGGCGACCGCGTGCCGGAGGGGATCAAGCGCTATTGGGAGCGCGATCGGCCCCTCGAGGTCAAGCCAATCATGCTCAAGCACTATACCAGCCGCGAAAAGCTGGAGCCGCATCAGGACATATGGATTCGAACCACCGGGCCGGTTCCGGCTGACAGGGCGCTGCAATCCGCCGTGCTCGCCTACCTTTCCGATATGACGCTACTGGACACGTCGACCTTCGCGCATGGCCGGGCCGTCTTCGATCCGGACATCCAGGCGGCAAGCCTCGACCATGCGATGTGGTTCCACAGGCCGCATCCGCTGGATGGATGGCTTCTCTACTCGCAGGACAGCCCCTCAACGCAGGACGGACGGGGCCTGTCGCGCGGTGCAATCTATGGGCAGGACGGCACTTTGATCGCCTCTGTGGCACAGGAAGGGCTGATCCGCGTCCGCAAGCAGCCTTCCTGTTAAGCAAAATCCCGAAACTGCACATTTTTTAAGCAATATGACAGGACCTACAATGGGCACTGGCGCAGCCGTGCGCCCAAGAGTTATTCATTTACAATAGGTTAACACCAGTTTCAGGCAACTGGCACGGAGCTTGAATTCCCTTTGGCACTGCCCGGTCTCCGCAAGGTCTCCGGTAAGTCACGTGTAACGCGGGGGACCCGCAATCAGCAAAGGGTGAAACCTTATGAAAATCGTGATGGCTATCATCAAGCCGTTCAAGCTCGACGAGGTGCGCGAAGCGCTCACCGCCGTCGGGATTCAAGGCCTGACCGTCACCGAAGTCAAAGGCTACGGGCGTCAGAAGGGGCATACGGAAATCTACCGTGGCGCGGAATATGCCGTCAGTTTCCTGCCGAAGATCAAGATCGAGGTGGCTGTGGCCACCGACGTCGTGGACAAGGCCGTGGAAGCCATCGTCGGCGCCGCCAAGACCGGCCAGATCGGCGATGGAAAGGTCTTTGTCTTCCCGCTCGATCATGCCGTTCGCATCCGCACCGGCGAAACAGACGCCGACGCGCTCTAAGCGGGCCAATTCCCAGTTTCATGGAGATTTCAATGAACATTCCAACTAATTTCAAGAAGGCGGCCCGCACCGCCCTCACGGGAGCGGCAATCCTCGCTGCGCTCGGAACGGTCGCTGCCTTTGCACAGGACGCCGCTGCGCCGGCCGTTGATGCTGCTCCTGCAGCGGTCCCGGTGCCGGACAAGGGCGACACGACATGGATGATGGTGTCGACCATCATCGTGCTGTTCATGGCCTTGCCGGGTCTGGCGCTCTTCTATGGCGGCCTCGTGCGCGCCAAGAACATGCTTTCGGTACTGATGCAGTGCACGACCATCGTGGCTTTGGTGATCGTGATCTGGGTTGTCTATGGCTACTCCTTCGCTTTCGGCGGCAGCACCAGCCCTTACTGGGGCGGCCTTGGCAAGCTCTTCCTTGCCGGCGTGACACCGGACTCGACGGCGGCAACCTTCTCCGAAGGCGTCGTCATCCCCGAGTTGGTCTTCATCTGCTTCCAGATGACCTTCGCAGCAATCACGCCTGCACTGATCATCGGCGCCTTCGCCGAGCGCATCAAGTTCTCGGCCGTGCTGCTGTTCGTGGCGCTATGGGTCACCTTCGTCTATTTCCCGATCGCGCACATGGTCTGGGATGCAAACGGCTTGATCTTCGGTTGGGGCGCGCTCGACTTCGCCGGCGGCACCGTCGTGCACATCAATGCCGGTATCGCTGCCCTCGTAGGTTGCATCCTGGTCGGAAAGCGCAAGGGTTACGGCAAGGATAACATGGCTCCGCACTCGATGACGCTGACCATGGTCGGCGCTTCCATCCTCTGGGTCGGCTGGTTCGGTTTCAACGCCGGCTCCAACCTAGAGGCAAACGGCGGCGCCGCTCTCGCCATGATCAACACCTTCACTGCAACGGCCGGCGCCATCCTGGCCTGGGTGATCGTAGAGTCGATTGCTCGCGGCAAGGCTTCCATGCTCGGTGCGGCTTCGGGTATGATTGCCGGCCTGGTGGCAGTCACGCCGGCAGCCGGTCTCGTCGGCCCTGTTGGCGCGATCGTTCTCGGCGCCATCGCGTCGGTAATCTGCTACTACTTCGTGACCGTCGTGAAGGTGAAGGTTGGATACGATGACTCCCTCGACGTGTTCGGCATCCATGGCATCGGCGGCATCGTAGGCGCCATCGGTACGGGCATTTTCGTCTCGGAAGGCCTTGGCGGCATTGGTTATGCCGAGGGCGTCACCATGGGCTCTCAGGTCTGGACGCAGATCCTTGCCGTTCTCGTGACGGTCGTCTGGTGCGGCGTCATTTCGGCGATCCTTTACAAGATCGTCGATGCGATCGTCGGCCTACGCCCCACTCCCGAAGCCGAGAGCGAGGGTCTCGACCTCACCTCGCACGGCGAAGTGGCCTACCACTCCTGATCAATCGCCGGGCGGTATCTCCCGTCCGGCTCAATAATCCCGTCGGGAGATTCTCCCGCGCTTCAGCCCGGCTCCGGCCGGGCTCTTTTTTTGTAATCTTACGCTGGATGTTAGCGCGCTCATCGCGCTTCGCAGCGAGAATTGGCCACCTAGTCCAAGCTCAGCGGGACTTGAATATCTGGCTTTCAACGCATTTGTGGACCGGGCAATAGTCCTTGTCCGAGGTGGGCACACCCGCGCCGCGCACAACCTCGTCGGCGTTACAGTTCTTCTGGCCATCGACGTAGCGGTCGTAGATCGGCAGGCCGAGAATCCCTCGCGACCGATAGACGAGAATGACTGCTCCTTCCGTTCGCAGCAGCGCCTGTACCGTCTCGCAGGTGACGTTGGACACCTCGTAGCGCGACACCGCAAAGGCGTGCGACGCGGTCAGGGATATAAGCAGTGCGGCGATCAGTCTTCTCATTGCTTCATTTTCCTCCTTCGCATTGACGGACGCAAGCGGACTTCACACGCGAAAGGGTCGGCGATTGGCGGCCCATGGTTAATGCGCCCTTAACCTCCCGCCGATAGGCTTCCCGTATCGGCCGCAGGTGCGCCTGCGCATCGCTTATGCATGGGAATATGGGGAACGACATGCGTTCTGGGGTTTCAGTTCCGCTTGAGCTGGATGAGGCGGGGCACGGATTACAGGCCTTTCTCCGCCGTCAGGCGGGGCGCGTGGCCGGCATCGGGCTGTTTGGTTTCGTGGGCTTCGCGCTGGCGAGCCTCGCTACTTGGAATGTGGCCGATCCGAGTTTCAGCCATGCCACCGATGCGCCGGTCTCCAACGCCATGGGCTATGCGGGCGCGGTCTTTGCCGACCTGGCCATGCAATTTTTCGGGCTGGCGTCGGTTGCGGCGCTGGTTCCAGCCGTGATCTGGGGCTTTTTCTTCGTCACAGCACGCGGCGTCGACAGCATGCCGAAGCGCGCCGCTGCATGGTTCGGGGCGGCGCTTCTGTTCGCGGCGATCGCCGGCTGCCTGACGCCGCCGCAGACATGGCCACTGCCGACCGGGCTCGGCGGAGTGTTCGGCGACATGGTGCTGAAAGTTCCTTCGCTGTTTACTGGCGGCGGCTATCCGGATGGTCTGCTCGCCACCGTGCTGTGCATCGTCTTCGTCGTGCCCGCCGCCTATCTGTTCGCCTATGGCTCGGGCCTCAGCGCCCGCAAGAACGGCTTTGCCGTGCTGGCACCCGCGAAAGCGAAGCAGAAACCGGTTGAGGAAGAGCTTGGCTTCGACGAGGATGAAGACGACCGCAACGGTGGTGTCCAGGCGCTGATGGGGGCGGTCGCGCATTCGTGGCTGTCGGCCAGAGCCTTCGTTCGGCGCGTCTCGGCGAAATACCGCAGCCGTGACGAATACGAATTCGCAGGTGTCGAAAAGGCGGGCGGCTGGCGGGCTGCCGCTGAGCGCGTCGAAAAAGCAGAGCGCGCCGAAGCGGGCGTCAGCCCTGCCGGCCGCGCCCGTGTCGAGCCGGAATTCTTCGCCGCAATGGTTTCCGACCGGACGGCTTCGGTGGACCCTGTCGATGTCGATGAGGAGTTCGTCCCTCAGGAGGACGACGACGAGGAATTCGAACTGGAGATCGAGGCGCCGCGCCGCGCCACCGCGACTTCAGTCAGGCAATTCCGCTCGGACGCCGCCACGCGGGTCGAGGCGCCTGCGCCACGGCCAAAGCCGGGCGCGCGCACCCAGCGCGAGGCGCAGACCTCGCTGATAGGCTCCGATGATTTCGAGATGCCGACGCTGCATTTCCTCTCGGAACCGAAGAACATCGTCCGCGACTCCACACTCTCCAAGGACGCGCTGGAACAGAATGCGCGGCTGCTCGAAGGCGTGCTGGAAGATTTCGGCGTCAAGGGCGAGATCATCCATGTCCGACCCGGACCGGTGGTTACGCTCTATGAGCTGGAGCCCGCTCCGGGCATCAAGTCGAGCCGCGTCATCGGCCTTGCCGACGACATCGCCCGCTCGATGAGCGCGATCGCCGCCCGCGTCGCGGTCGTGCCCGGTCGCAACGCTATCGGCATTGAGCTTCCGAACGCCAAGCGCGAGACTGTCTTCCTGCGCGAAATTCTCGCCAGCCAGGATTTCGAGCAGACAAAGGCGAAACTGGCTCTGGCGCTGGGCAAGTCGATCAACGGCGAGTCCGTCATCGTCGACATCGCCAAGATGCCGCACGTCCTTGTCGCGGGCACCACGGGCTCGGGCAAGTCGGTGGCCATCAACACCATGATCCTGTCGCTGCTCTATCGCATGACGCCTGCTGAATGCCGGCTGATCATGATCGATCCGAAGATGCTGGAGCTTTCCGTATACGACGGCATCCCGCATCTGCTGACGCCCGTGGTGACCGATCCGAAGAAGGCGGTCGTGGCGTTGAAATGGACGGTCCGCGAGATGGAGGACCGCTACCGCAAGATGTCGAAGGTCGGCGTCCGCAACATCGACGGCTTCAACGCGCGTGTTGGGCAGGCCGAGAAGAAAGGGGAGAAGATCTCCCGTACGGTTCAGACCGGTTTCGACCGCCAGACCGGCGAAGCGATCTACGAGACCGAGGAGATGGATCTCGAGGTTATGCCTTACATCGTGGTCATCATCGACGAGATGGCCGACCTCATGATGGTGGCCGGCAAGGACATCGAGGGCGCGGTGCAGCGCCTGGCACAGATGGCGCGCGCGGCGGGCATCCATGTCATCATGGCAACGCAGCGTCCTTCGGTCGACGTCATCACCGGCACAATCAAGGCGAACTTCCCCACCCGCATGTCCTTCCAGGTCACCTCCAAGATCGACAGCCGCACCATTCTGGGCGAGCAGGGCGCAGAGCAGCTCCTCGGCATGGGCGACATGCTCTATATGGCGGGCGGCGGCCGCATCCAGCGTGTCCACGGCCCCTTCGTCTCCGACGACGAGGTGGAGAAGGTGGTCGCCCACCTCAAGCTGCAGGGCGTGCCAGAATATCTCGACGCCATCACCGAGGACGACGAAGAGGACGAGGACGATGAACCCTCCGGCAAGGGCGGCGGCAGCGTCTCCGGGGTGTTCGAGGAGTCCGACGATCCCTACGATCAGGCGGTCGCCGTCGTGCTGCGCGACGGGAAGGCGTCCACCAGCTACATCCAGCGCCGCCTCGGCATCGGGTACAACCGTGCGGCGTCGATCATCGAGAAGATGGAGAAGGAGGGTATCGTGGGCCCCGCGAATCATGCGGGAAAACGCGAAATCCTCGTTCCGACGGAGGAGGACAAGCTCTAGACTGCCGCAGCGGTATTCAATTTCGGGAACTTTGCCCCCATGTAACGGGTTTTCAGGGGTATCCCAAGTGTCGCCAAACTTAGGCCCCACTGCGTGCCTATCGAACTCGCCATGAACAAGACGACGAAAGTGACGACCGGCATGAAAACCCGTTCAACGACAGATATCACCCGGCGCGGCCTCCTCAGGCTCGGCGTTGGCGCGGCCGGTCTGGCCGTTCTCACGCAAATGCCCGGTTTTGCGCTGATCGAGCCCGCAAGCGCAGCGACCGACGCTGCGCAGCGCATAGCGGACCACTTCTCGAAGGTCTCGACGATGACCGGCGAGTTCGTGCAGTTCGGGCCGCGCGGAGAACAGACCGGCGGCAAGTTCTTCATCCAGCGCCCCGGCAGGCTGCGTTTCAATTATGAGCCGCCGTCTGGATATCGTGTCATTGCCGATGGCAAGAACGTCGTGATCGACAACAGCAAGCTCAACACGATGGACATGTACCCTCTGTCCAAGACACCGTTGAAGCTGCTTCTGGACGAGCGGATCGACCTTTCCGGCAAGCGCGTGAAGAGCGTACGCGAGGAAAACGACCTGACGACGATCCAACTCGCCGACCGCCAGTTCTTCGGCAACTCGACCATCACGCTGATGTTCGATCCGAAATCCTACGAGTTGCGCCAGTGGACAATCACCGACCCGCAGGGCAAGGACACGACCGTGATGATCTTCAACGTCCAGCAGGGCGTAAAGATCGACCAGAATCTGTTCGTGGTCGACTACAAGCGCAACTACGATCTGAACAAACCGGGCGCTAACAGGAACCGTTAGACGCACACCGTATATAGACAGAAGCAAGGCCGCGATCTTTCGCGGCCTTGCTGTTTTCAGGCGCTGCTGGCAGTTTCCGGCCTTCCGATTCTGGACCTGCCATGCCCTTTTCCATCGCCACCTGGAACATCAACTCTGTGCGGTTGCGCGCGCCCTTGGTCGAGCGGCTGATCCTCGAACAGGCCCCTGACGTCATCTGCCTGCAGGAAACGAAGTGTCCGGACGACCTTTTCCCGCTCGCCCGGTTCCAGGAACTCGGCTATCGGCATATCGAGATCCATGGCCAGAAGGGCTATCACGGCGTGGCCACGCTTGCGCGGATGCCGCTTGAGGTGGTGGAGCGCCGACGCTTCTGCGAGATCCCGGACAGCCGCCATATTTCAGTGCGGCTTGACGCCGGCGGCCGTTCCATCGTGGTGCACAATTTCTACGTTCCTGCCGGGGGCGATGAGCCCGATCCGGTGATCAACCCGAAGTTCCGCCACAAGCTCGACTTCGTCGCCGAGATGAATGCAATCCGGGCTGAGCAAGACGGGGCGTCGGGATCGATCCTCGTCGGCGACCTGAACATCGCGCCGCTGGAGCACGATGTCTGGTCGCACAAGCAGTTGCTCAAAGTCGTCAGCCATACGCCGGTCGAGACCGAAGGTTTCGAGGCGATGCGCAAGGCCGGCGGCTGGGTCGACCTGATGCGGCTCAACGTTCCGCCGGAGCAGAAGCTCTACACTTGGTGGAGCTATCGCGCTGCCGACTGGGCGGCGTCCGACCGTGGTCGCAGGCTCGACCACATCTGGTCGTCCGAAAATCTGGCACCGGGTCTGAAGCGCATCGATATCCTGCGCGACGCGCGTGGCTGGGACAGGCCGTCCGACCATGTGCCGGTCATCGCCCGCTTCGACTTCGACTGAAGGTTTTAGCCGAGGCGTTCGCCGACCTGTTCGAGACGCCGGATCATGGTCTGCAGGTCCTCGATGATCTGGAGGCGCAGCTTTTCGGCGGTGTCGGGGAATTCTTCCAGGATGCGGCGGAACATCGAGCGATTGATGCGCAGGATTTCGGAATCGGTGGCCGCCTCGGCGCTGGTCATTCGGCGGGAGTCGGCGATCAGCGCCATCTCGCCAAGCACCGAGCCGTTGCTGGCGACGCTGACCTCGACATTCTGGCCGTCATGCTCGCGAAACAGGCGGATAGTGCCGCGGATGACGATGTAGGCGGAATCGGCCTCGTCGTCCTCCAGATACAGGCGCTTGCCGGCGGGCAGCCGCATCGCCTCCGCTCCGAAGGCGAGCAGGCGCAACTGTTCTACCGTGAAACCCTCGAAGAGCCTCACGCCGGACAGGATGCGGATGTGATCATCCAGCGCCATGATGTCCCCGAAAACCCAGTCTGGCGCTCCTCCAATGGTGGTCCCCTACCTCTCCGCGACAGGACCCCTTATCCTGCCGCTAGGGAACGAGTTTGTATCCGCCGCTTTCTGTCACAAGAATTTCGGCATTGGAAGGATCGCGCTCGATCTTCTGCCGCAACCGGTAAACATGGGTCTCGAGCGTGTGGGTGGTGACGCCGGAATTGTAGCCCCAGACCTCCTCCAGCAGGATGTCACGTGTCACCACCTTCTGGTCGGCCCTGTAGAGATATTTGATGATCGAGGCTTCCTTCTCGGTCAGCCGGACCTTGGCTCCGCGCTGGTCGACCAGAAGCTTCTGAGATGGCTTGAACGTGTAGGGGCCGACGGAAAAGGTAGCGTCCTCGCTCTGTTCGTGCTGGCGCAGTTGCGCGCGGATGCGCGCTAGAAGCACGGCGAAACGAAACGGCTTGGTCACATAGTCGTTGGCGCCGGCCTCGAGCCCGAGAATGGTGTCGGAATCGGTGTCGTGGCCGGTCAGCATGATGATCGGCGCCTTGTAGCCGCCCTTGCGCAAGAGCTTCACGGCCTCGCGCCCGTCCATGTCAGGCAGCCCCACATCCATGATCAGGAGATCGACAACGCCACCGCGCGCAACGGTGATACCCTTGCCCGCGGTCGGCTCTTCCAGGACGTCGAATTCCTCATAAAGCGAGAGTTGTTCGACAAGAGTCGAGCGCAGGTCGTCGTCATCGTCCACGATCAGGATTGTGCGTAAGGTCATGCTTCATTCCGTGACAGCGGCCACGAGGGCCGGTTGATCGGTTGACCCGGTGGTCCGTTTGTGCGGAACGTCTGCCATCCGGGTCGGGTGATTTGTCGTGCAAGGATCATACAGCAAAAAATATAAGTGTAAGTCGGGCAATGCAAAATACCGTGCGGGCCGGCAGCCGGGGGTTAACCGGCTTACCGTCCG
This sequence comes from Mesorhizobium quangtriensis, assembly GCF_040081925.1. Lineage (NCBI taxonomy): Bacteria > Pseudomonadati > Pseudomonadota > Alphaproteobacteria > Hyphomicrobiales > Phyllobacteriaceae > Mesorhizobium > Mesorhizobium quangtriensis. The sequence goes on along the minus strand of NZ_JBEBMF010000002.1, from coordinate 1,155,597 downwards.
CGCAAGGCCGGGCAATCCGTCGCAGGGCCTGCTGAAGGCCGGCAGCCTGGTGTTTCCTTGTGCGTTGGGGCGCGGGGGCATATCGTCAAACAAGCGCGAAGGCGACGGCGCGACGCCGCTCGGGCGTATGCGCCTCCTGTCCGGCTATTTTCGGGGCGACCATGTCGCCGCCCGCCGTACCCGCCTCGTCATGACGCCGATCTCGGCCAATCTCGGCTGGTGCGAGGTGCCTGACGATCGGAACTACAACCGTCCGATCAGGATTCCATACGGCGCCAGCCACGAGACAATGAGGCGCGACGATCGGCTTTACGACTACTGCCTCGTGCTGGACTGGAATATCTCGCCGCGCCGGCGCGGACGGGGCAGCGCCATCTTCTTCCATCTTGCGCGTCCCGGCTTCACGCCGACGCAGGGTTGTGTGGCCGTGACAGCGAAGGTCATGGCCCGGCTGCTGCCGTTCCTGTCGAGGCACACGGTGCTGCAGGTGTCACGATAGGCGAAAATTGCCGCCTCTCCCGCTCAAGAGGGAAGAGGCGGCGAGGTGTGCAGCCAGACGGGAGGGAGTTCGTCGCAGCCTTCCGCCGGGGCGCTGCAGCTCTATCGTCCGAGACGCCAGCCGAAATCGACCAAGCGGGGCTTCGAGGCTTCCCGATCGACGCTGCTCGACAGCGTTCGCGGGCGGACGCCGATGTCGGCGAGATCCCTGTCGGACAAGGCGGACACCCGTGCGGAGCGGCGGACCAGGGCAGATTTCGCCTCGCGAAGCCATGCGAAAGCGTCTTCCAGCGCACCGGAGCGCGGACGAGGATCGAATGCGATGGACATGACGTGTTTCCGAGGTTGCCGGATCAAATCCGGTTTGATGGTGTCTTCTAACGCCCACCATGTCTCATTGCGTTGAAAAGGAGAAACGAGTAGTTTTAACAATATCGTCAAACTCTATTTGAAGATCATGGCCCGTTTTCTGCCTGGTACCCGTGCCTTGCGGACGCTGGAAGCGGCGGCCAGGCACCTGAATTTCACGCGGGCGGCCAACGAACTTGCGCTGACGCCGGCGGCGGTCAGCCATCAGGTCAAGGAAATCGAAGATCAGCTCGGGCTGACGCTTTTCACCCGCAACAGCCGCAGCATGAGACTGACCGAGGCGGGAACGGTCCTCTTCGAGGCATCAAAGGAAGCGATGGATGTGCTCGGTCGCGCGGTGTCGCGGGCGCAAAAGGTGTCGCGCGGCCAGTCGCTGCTGAAAGTCACGGCCGACGCCCATTTCGCGGCCAAGTGGCTGATGCGCCGTGTCGACAGCTTCCGGGCTGCCTTCCCGGACATCGACCTGCGCTTCGACATTTCCTATGACGTTCGCGATTTCGAGGCCGACGACGTGGATGTCGGCATTCGTTTCGGCGAGGGGAAGTATGCCGGGCTGGCAGCACACCGCCTCTTCGACAATGTCATCGTTCCCGTCTGCAGCCCGCAGCTTTTGCGCAACGGGCCGGCGCTCAACGTTCCGCGCGATCTTTTCAACCACAGGCTCGTTCACATCGACTGGTCGCGCCAGGGCGTGACCTGGCCGAACTGGAGCATGTGGATGGCCGCCGCCGGCATCGACGATTTCGACGACAGGCGCGCCGTGGTGTTCGGCAACTCGTCGGACTGCATCCAAGCGGCCGTGGATGGCAGTGCAGTCGCGCTCGCGGATTTCGCCATGGTTGCGAACGATCTTTCCGAAGGGCGTCTGGTGCAGCCTTTCGAACTGGGCGTGCGCATGGCGCCGAGGTTCGCCTATCATCTCGTCTATCCGCAGGCGAACGAGCACGATCTGCGCATCGTCGCCTTCCGGGAGTGGGTTCTCGCGGAAGCCGCGGCGACCGGGAACTGAGGCCGCCCTTTATCGACCTTTGCGGCATGACGATCCTCTATGACGTGGCGCAGACCGGCAAGCTGCTGATCCTGACCCAAATGGAACTGAGCCTCCAGCTTCCCTTAGCGGTGGTGCCACTGGTGATGATGACCTCTTCGCGAGGCAAGATGGGGTCGCTGGTCGCGCCGCGATGGATGACGACGGTCGCGGTGCTGGTCGCGACGCTGATCATCGCGCTCAACGTCAAGCTGGTCTTCGATTTCCTGACCGGAAGCTGAGCGGCGCACCGTTCCAGGCGGAAAGAGCTTCCATCCCCTGCCAATGGTGAAGATTCTTGCCCTTGCGGCCGAACATCGTTATATACGCCGCGATTTCCCAAATTGGTGGTCTGACCACCGTCCGCGACGGGACGCGGGCGAACGAGAGGATTTTATGCAATGGCAAGCACTCTTCTGATGCCCAAGGCGACGGCCGTCTGGCTCGTCGACAATACGGCGCTGTCCTTCGATCAAATCGCGCAGTTCTGCGGTCTGCACCCGCTTGAAGTTAAGGCGATTGCCGATGGCGAGTCCGCGCAGGGCATCAAGGGCATGGACCCGATCATCACCGGCCAGCTCACCCGCGACGAGATCAAGAAGGGTGAGGCGGACCAGAACCACAGGCTGCATCTTTCCGAGCCGAAGGTCCGCGTCCCGGAGTCCAAGCGCAAGGCGCCGCGCTACACGCCGCTTTCCAAGCGTCAGGACCGGCCCAACGCGATCCTCTGGCTGGTTCGCAACCATCCCGAACTGAAGGATGCCCAGATCTCGCGCCTCGTCGGCACGACCAAGTCGACCATCGAGCAAATTCGCGAGCGTAAACACTGGAACGCCTCGAACCTCGTCCCGATGGACCCGGTAACACTCGGCCTCTGCTCGCAGATCGACCTCGATCTCGAGGTGAACCGCGCTTCGAAGGGCAAGGAGCCAGCAGTACCGGTCGGCGATACGTTGCTGCCGGCGGCGCTCACTGAGCGCCTGCAGCCCGAGCAGCCGAAGGCCAAGAGCGAGGACGACGAGCTTGACGCTGACGCCGTGTTCGCCAAGCTGTCGGCGCTCAAGTCGACGCAGCCCGAGGACGAAGAGAAGTAAGCTTTCTGCGTCACCGCATGAGAAAAAGGCCCGCTCAGCGGGCCTTTTTCTTTTCTGCAGGTTCGTAACGCAGGATACCCGCTATCCCGTCGCCCGCATGGCCGTCGGAAGGATGGTGGATGCCGTCCAGCACCAGCACTTCCCGGAATCGAACGGGCTGACGCCTTCGAGGATCGCGACGTTCACGCCGTATAGGTTCGGGTTGGAGCGGCGCTGGTGGTGCGTGTAGATCCCGCAGACCGAGCAGAAGTGATGTTTCGCCTTCATAGTGTTGAACTGGTAGGTCGCGAGCGAGTCCGCACCGGCCACGACCTGCAGATCGTCCAATGCGGCCGAAACGACGACCGCACCGCGCATGCGGCAGAGCGAACAGTCGCAGCGGCGCGCCGCGCCCAGCCCATCAGATAGCTTCACGCGCAGGCGCACCGTTCCGCAATGGCAGGCGCCTTCGACTTGTTTGGGGTCCAAATCGGTCACAGCTCAATAGTGTCCGCTTGCACGCCCCGGCGCGGCTGCCGAACGCTCACCGCGCTCCATCGAGCGGTAGAAGTCGGCGAGTTGCTTGCCGCGTTCGGGCTTGTAGGTACGGTCGGTCGGGATGACGGCGGCGATGCGGTCGATGCGGAAGGCACGGAAGTCGGAGCGCATCTCGCACCACGCAACCAGCGTCCAGACCTTACCCCAAAACCAGAGCCCGAGCGGCCGCACGTCGCGCGCCGAGGGCCGGCCTGCCTCGTCGCGATAATCGAGCGTCAGCACCTCGCGCTTCTCCACCGCGCGCTCGATACGGTCGATATGCGCGCGGTCGGCGTCGCTCACGACCCACATCGGGGCATGGATTTCGGTGCGGGCGATGCGATCCTTCTCGGCGTCCGGCAGCACAGCACCGATCTTGACCAGCGCTTCGTCGGCCGCACGCGCCATGGTCGCGCCGCCGAAGGCGCGCACCATGCGGGCGCCTGCGACGAGCGCCACGATTTCGTCACGCGTGAACATGAGCGGCGGGAGGTCGAACCCCTCCCTCATCATGTAGCCGACGCCGGCCTCTCCATCGATCGGCACGCCTGTCGCCTGAAGATCGGCGATGTCGCGATAGATGGTGCGTTCCGAAACCTCCAGCCACTGGCCCAGCTTCTGGGCAGTAACCAGCCGTCCACCGCGGAAATGCTGTACGATCTGAAAAAGCCTGTCCGCCCGGCGCATGCGTCGCTCCCGTTCCCTCAAAAAAGCACGGCCCAATGCGACGTGAAAGGCATCCGGCCGGAGGGCAAAACTGCCACAGGGCTCCTGACAGCATATTGTCAGGAGCCTTCAGGATAGCGCGTTTTGCGGAAGAAGGAAGCAGGTGCATTTCCGGGTCCCTAGCGCCCACGCGAGATGCGGCCACCATCGAAGTCGGGCCAGCCGATATCCTTGCGGATGTCTTCCGGGAGGGAATACATGAAATGGGCCATGCGGAAATCGTCGTGCATGGTGCGCAGCCTGCGCGAATAGCTGCGAACTGACTCGAAAAGGCTGGCAGCGAGCGGGGTCATGGCGGTTCTCCTCCTGTTAGGAGAACACTATCGCATGCCCCTCCTGACAGCCCTCCGTCAGGAGCGATCAAGCCCGTTTTCGGGCGGTCGCAAAGGCCCCGGAAAAGCTAGTGTTTCACAGGCACGACGTAGTTCAGCGGCAGGCGCCCGCCATCAGCGTAGATGGTCTGGCCGGTGATGTAGCTTGCCTCGTCGGAAGCGAGAAAAGCCGCGATTGCCGCGATTTCAGCCGGTTCGCCGATGCGCCCCAGCGGCGTACGAGACAGCAGCCGGTTCTTGGCCGCCGGATCGCTGTTCACGCTGGCCAGCATCTCGGTCATGATCGATCCCGGCCCGATCGCGTTGACGCGGATCCCATAGGGCGCAAGGCCGATGGCCATGCCCTTTGTCAGTTGGTTTACGCCGCCCTTCGAGACCGAATAGGGGATCTGGTTCGGCAGCGCGAAGACTGCGTTTACCGAGGACATGTTGACAATCGAGCCCGGTTTTTCGCCAGCCTTGACGCGCTCGGCCATGTGACGTGCAACCGCCTGGCCGACCAGGAAGGAGCCCTTGAGGTTGACGCCGAGCACGCGGTCGAAATCCGCTTCAGCGAGGTCGAGGAAGTCCGAGGCGTGCACGATACCGGCATTGTTCACCAGTACGTCTATCCTGCCAAACGCCGCTATGGCGGCGGCAACCAGGCTGTCGACCTCGGCCCGGTCGGCCACGTTCGTCTTGTGGAAGAGAGCCTTGCCCTTTGCCGCGAGAGCGGCGGCCGCTTTCTCACCGCGCGCCGGGTCGACATCAGCGATCATGACGCTGGCGCCGTCTTTCACGAAACGCTCGGCGATGGCGTAGCCGATGCCGCTCGCGCCGCCAGTGACGATGGTCGCCTTGCCGCCGATGTTCATGGGAATACTCCTTGTGTTTTCGCTTGCCGGTTCGAATTGCAGCGGAGGATGCTGGCCGCAAGGGACAGGAAGGTCAACCGGACAGTCCAGGCACGTATTATTTGTCCGATGATCTGTCGGGGATTTGCACGACAATACGTCCTATGGCAGGTCCTGCATTCGGAGGAGCAAGAATGGCCAAAACCGAGAAAATCCAGATCGAGAATGTCCTCCAGCCCGGCAAGACCTATTCGGTCGACCCGGACAAATATGTCGCGATGCGCAAGGCGGTGCTGGCCGTTCTGCCTGCTAAGCCTCCGGGTATGAAGGTCGCAGAGCTGCAGAAGGGTGTTCTGAAAAATCTTCCCGACGAGTTGTTTCCCGGCGGCGCCACCGCCGGTTGGTGGGTGAAGGCCGTTCACCTCGACCTGGAAGCCAAGGGAATCGTCGTCAGGGAAAAAGGTTCTCCGGTCAGACTGCACAAGACCTGAAATCACCCGGTTTTGACTGCTTTTGAGCAAATGCGCGGCTTGCCCGTAGGGAATCTCGGTCATAGATTGCCGCCCGAATGTAGGCGGTCCGACGACCGGCACTCACGACCCACCCTGCCGCGCGGCAATCCAAGGAGATACCCATGGCCCTGACGATCAACGACACCGCTCCCGATTTCGAGGCGAACACGACAGAAGGGCCGATCCGCTTCCACGAATGGCTGGGCGACAGCTGGGGCGTCATCTTCTCGCACCCGAAGGATTTCACGCCGGTCTGCACCACCGAGCTTGGCCGCATGGCGGCGTTGAAGCCGGAATTCGACAAGCGCGGCGTGAAAGTCATCGGCCTTTCGGTCGATCCCGTCGAGAACCACAAGAAATGGTCGATCGACATCGCCGAGACGCAAGGCACCGCCCCGAACTATCCGATGATCGGCGATACCGACCTGAAGGTGTCGAAGCTTTACGGCATGCTTCCTGCTGACACGGCGGGCACGTCCGATGGCCGCACGCCGGCGGACAACGCCACTGTACGCGCCGTCTTCGTGGTCGGCCCGGACAAGAAGATCAAGCTGGCGCTCATCTACCCGATGAGCACCGGGCGAAACTTCGACGAGATCCTGCGCACGATCGACTCGCTGCAGCTCACCGCCAAGCACAAGGTGGCGACGCCGGTCGACTGGAAGCAGGGCGGCGACGTGATCATCCTTGGCTCGGTATCGGATGACGACGCGAAGAAGCAGTACCCCGACGGCTGGAAAGCACCTCGCCCCTATATCCGCATCGTGCCGCAGCCGAAATAATCGTCGCGCAAAAGATCCCTCTGCTGTGCTAATCTCCCACCGATCCAAATGATCGTTGGGAGGCCAGCATGATTTTCCGCCAGCTCTTCGATTCCACGTCCAGCACCTACAGCTATCTGATCGCCAGCCGGCGCGGGGCTGAGGCCCTTATCATCGATCCTGTGCTGGAAAAGGTCGACCGCTACATCAAGCTCTGCAACGAGCTCGATCTCAGGCTGGTCAAGGCCGTCGATACACACCTGCACGCCGACCATGTCACCGGGCTGGGCGAACTGCGCGATCGTACCCATTGCATCACCGTCATGGGCGAGCAGACCAAGGCCGACGTCGTGTCGATGCGGCTTGCCGATGGCGACAAGCTGTCGATCGAGGGCGTCAGCCTCGATGTCGTTTATACGCCAGGCCACACGGACGATTCCTATTCCTTCGTCATGGAGGACCGCGTCTTTACCGGCGATACGCTGCTGATCCGCGGCACTGGCCGGACCGACTTCCAGAACGGCGACCCGCGCCAGCAATACGAGTCGATCTTCAACCGCCTGCTCAGGCTGCATGACGATACGCTCGTTTTCCCGGCGCACGATTACAAGGGCGACACGGTGAGTACCATTGGCGAGGAGAAGCGCAACAATCCCCGGCTTCAGGTGCCGTCGATGGAAGCCTATGTCGAGCTGATGAACAACCTCAATTTGCCCAATCCCAAGATGATGGATGTCGCCGTGCCGGCCAACATGCATATCGGCCTTCATCAGGACGAGGTCGCGGCCAAGGGCTGGGCGATCAAGGCCGGTTCAGCGGTCGGCTTGCTCGGCCGCCCGGATGTCGCGCTGGTGGACCTTAGGGAAAAGAGCGAGCGCGAACGCCATGGCACGATCCCCGGCGCGCTGCACATGCCCTATGCGACCATTGACGACAGCGTGAAGGCGGGCGGCATCCTCCACCAACTAGGGTCGATGCAGAAACTCGCTTTCTTCTGCGCCTTCGGGGAACGCTCCGCCATGGCGGTGACTGCCGCACGCGACGCGGGCATAGGCTCGGCTTTCCATATCGAAGGCGGCATCGAGGCCTGGAAGAAGGCAGGTGGGCCGGTCGAGCACTGAGACTGGTCGAACACTGAGACCGGCCGCAACCTGAACCGCCCGCGCTAACTGCTCTCCTGGTTCCGCAGGTCGATGAAGTGCTGTTTCAGCCGGGCCACGTCGTCTGGCGACCAGCCCTGGATGTCGGCCACCTCCATCCAAGCGTCGATGTAGTGCTCGGCGGCGAAGACGTGGCCGTAGCCCATCGGCGAGGTGGTTGCCATGGCGATGTCGAGCGTCAGCTGCAGGAAGGTGACGACAGGGTACCAGCCGAGATAGGGCGATACGTCCGGACCGCGCGGTGGCTGCATCCAGTCGGGTTCGTGATAGAGCGAATGCGGATCGTAGAAGGTGATGGGGTCGCTTGCATATTGCAGGTAGACGACGCGCATCGGGCCCCACACCGCGCCCGGGATATCAAGTGCGTTCTTCTGCGCCGTGAATCGGACAAAAGACCCGTCGCGGAATTTCGGCAGCCACTCCGGTGAGCCGGGGTTGCGGTCGCGCGTGATTGAATTCCAGATGCGGCTGGAGAAGGGTGGGCCCGCCCAAAGCGCGCCCTGGTACGGGTCGCCAAGCACTTCGAACAATTCGTTGGACAGTTCCGAGCTGAGCGCGCCTAGGCTGAGGCCGAACAGATAGAGTTTCGGCCGCGTCTCCTTTGGCAGGGTTCTCCAGTAGCCGTAGACCTCCGAGAACAGCGCGCGTGCCTGCTCGGCACCGTAGCCGGGCTCCACCAGCAGCGACATCCAGCTGGCGAGGTAGGAGTATTGCGCACCGATGCTGGCGATGTCGCCATTGTGCAGGAACTCGATGGGATTGATCGCCTGTTCGTCGACCCAGCCGGTGCCGGTGGGCGTGATGATCACCAGCGTGGAGCGGTCGAAGCCGCCGACGCGCTTCAATTCCTCAAGCGCCAGCTTTGCGCGCGCCTGAGGGGACTCGTCCGAGTGCATGCCGACATAGACGCGGATCGGCTCAAGCGCCGGCTTTCCGGTCACGGCGGTGATGTCGGCGGCGGACGGACCGGTGCTGATGTAAGAGCGGCCCATGCGGCCGAGATCGTCCCAGCGCACCAGCGACTCAGGGCTGCCCGTCTTGGCGGGATCGGATGGCTGGCTTGTTTCAGGCGGAATGAGCGCGTCCAGCCGCTCGAACGAGCCATCCATGAAACGCAACGCGGTGCGGAAGATGATGCCGTCGCCGATCGACCAGAACAGCAGGGCAGCGATCACGGTGCCGGCGACGTAGGAAAAGCGCTTCGGCACATAGCGATTCAAGTGCCTCGACACGAAGTAAAGCGTTCGCTTGAACAGCCTGGCAAGCGCGATGAGGAGGACGAATGTCACGATTGCGATTGCGCCGACCTCGATCGGGTGTGCCGTATCGACCGGCTCCATTTCCATCAGGCTGCGGATGGAGTTCTGCCATGCCGCCGCGCGCCACAGGAACCCTATGCCGATGGCGCCACAGATAATCGTGGCGGCGAGCTTGGTGCCGAATAGGAACCGCCCCTTGGGTTCTGGCAGTTCGAGATAGCGCCAGAGCCATTGCAAGAAGAAGCCAACGCCATATCCTGCGGCCGCCGAGCAGCCCGACAGGACACCCTGCGTCAGAAAGTTGCGCGGGATCAGCGTCGGTGTCAGCGAAGCCGCGAAAAACAACGTGCCGAAGAGCAGGCCCGCCAAGGAGAATGACCGAAAATACCTGACGGCCCACTGACGAAACATATCTGCGCCACTCCCTCAAGCTGGCGTTTACCGGACAAATTGCCGATCGCAGATGCTTTACACAATAAAGCGCCGTGTGAAAGGAGCGAAGGCGATCGGATACTGGCTTTGACAGCAGCCAGCGCGCCTGCTCAAAAGCCGTATGTCGAAAATACTCGCCCTAGTGATCCTGGCCATGATGGTGATTCAGCTCATCAAGCCGCTTGGCCTGCCGGGCTTGAAGCAGCGGCGTGATTTCTGGAAGCTGGCCGTTGCAGCGCTGGCCGCGATGATGGTGACGGTGCTGCTCAGCCATCTGCAATGAAAAACCCCGCCGGAGCGGGGCTTTTATGCGTTACCGGAGGCCTGATTTTCAGGCGGCGATCTTGTGGCTGGACGCATCGAAGATGCTGTCGATGGTCGAGGCGATCTCCGCGTTGAACTGTTCGTCGGTCTGGCCGGCAGACAGGCCCTGCGTCAGCGCGCGCGAGAAGCTGGCGATGATGCCGTCATTGTGCTTCAGTTTTTCGTTCGCATCGGCGCGGGAATAACCGCCCGACAGAGCCACCACGCGCATGACGCGCGGGTCCTGGGTCAGAGCCTTGTAGAGATTGGCCTTGGTCGGCAGAGTCAGCTTCAGCATGACCTGCTTGCCTGATGGTACGCCGTCGAGGTGTTTCGTGATTTCGGCGAGCAGGATATCCTCGGCTGCCGCCTTGTCCGGGATCGAAATCGTCACTTCCGGCTCGATAATCGGAACGAGGTCGTGCGCCAAGATCTGCCTGCCGATTTCGAACTGCTGGTCGACGACAGCCTTGATGCCGACCGGGTTCGCGGCGTCGATCACCGAACGCATCTTGGTGCCGAAGATGCCCTTCGCGACTGCGCGCTTCAGCAGCGCATCGAGATCCGGCATGGGTTTCATCACCTTGACACCGTCCTTCTCGTCCGCGAGGCCCTTGTCGACTTTCAGGAACGGCACGACTTGACGCTTCTCCCAAAGATACTGCGCCGTCGGAATGCCGTCGATGTCGCGGTCCATCGTCTGTTCGAACAGGATCGCGCCCATGATCTTGTCGCCGGTGAAAGCGGGGGACGTGATGATGCGCGTGCGCATCTGGTGGACGAGGTCGAACATCTGAGCGTCGTTGGACCAGGCGCTTGCGTCGATCCCATATTCCTTGAGAGCTTTCGGTGTGGAGCCACCCGATTGATCGAGCGCGGCGATGAAGCCGTTCTTTTTACCGGCCTGCGCGGCCATCTCCTTGTTCATCAAATTCTCCCGATTTTATGATTTCAAGAACTCAATACGTGAAGGCGTGACGCAAGGCTACCGTAAGCCAGCCATGCTCAATCGATTCAATTGAAGGCGCTTCAATGATAGCGCCTTAGTTGCGCTTCAGCACATCGACGCCAGGCAGTTCCTTGCCTTCCATCCATTCGAGGAAGGCCCCCCCGGCGGTCGAGACATAGGTGAAGTCGTCTGCCACGCCTGCATGGTTCAGCGCCGCGACCGTGTCGCCACCGCCGGCCACCGACAGCAGCTTGCCGGCCTTGGTGCGGCTCGCTGCGTGCTTCGCGACCGCCACGGTGGCCTTGTCGAATGGCTTCGTCTCGAAAGCGCCGAGCGGGCCGTTCCAGACCAGCGTGTTGGCGCGGTCGATCCATGCGTTGACCGCCTCGATCGATTTCGGGCCGACGTCGAGGATCATCGAATCGGCCGGAACAGCGTTGACGGGAACCACATCGCTCGCCGCGCCCGCCTTGAATTCCTTGGCGACAACCGCGTCCGTCGGCAGGATGATGGCACAGCCCGCGGTCGCAGCCTCGATCATGATCTGGCGGGCGGTCGGCGCGAGGTCGTGCTCGCAGAGCGACTTGCCGACATTCTCGCCGCGCGCCGCGAGGAAGGTGTTGGCCATGCCGCCGCCGATCACCAGCGCATCGACCTTCTTGACGAGGTTCATCAGAAGGTCGAGCTTGGTCGAGACCTTTGCCCCGCCGACGATCGCGACCACGGGCTTCTCCGGATTGCCGAGTCCGCGATCGAGCGCCTCCAGTTCGGCCTGCATGGTGCGGCCGGCATAGGCGGGCAGGAGTTTTGCAAGTCCTTCGGTCGAGCAATGAGCACGGTGCGCCGCCGAAAAGGCGTCGTTTACATAGAAGTCGCCATTGGCCGCGAGCTTCTTGGTGAATTCCGGGTCGTTCTTTTCCTCGCCCTTGTAGAAACGGGTATTTTCCAGAAGCGCGATGTCGCCCGGCAGCATGGCGAAGATCGCCCCTTCCACCATCTTGCCGATACAGTCCGGAATGAAGGTGACATTGCGGCCGATGATATTCGACGTCGCCCGTGCGATCGGCTCCAGGGACAATGCGGGGTCCGGCCCGTCTTTCGGTCGGCCGAAATGGGCCATGAGTATGACCTTGGCGCCCTTGTCGGAGAGCTCGAGAATGGTTGGCGCGACGCGTTCGATGCGGGTTGCGTCCGTCACTTTGCCGTCGACCATCGGTACGTTCAGATCGACGCGCACGAGTGCGCGCTTGGCTTTGATGTCGCCGAGATCATCGAGCGTTCGGAAGTGGGCCATGAGTGTTTCCTTCAGGGGAGGATTTGGCGGGACATTAGCGGCAAGCGGCGCGGATTCAAGTATGCACGACGTATCGGACGCCGGAAGGTTTCGCGCTCAGGAGTAGTAGAAGCGCTCGGCGCCAAGCGGCGCTGGTGGCGGTTCGCCCAGCGCCTCGAACACGGAAATCTCGCAGACCCGGCACAGGCTGTCGAGCGCGAGGTCGTTGGCCTCCGTGCCGAACGGGTCTTCCAGTTCTTCCGACAGCGCATCGAGCCCGAAGAATGTGTAGGCGATGAGGGCGGTGAAGAGCGGCGTCGCCCAGCCGGTCGTCGTCGCCAGCCCGAAGGGCAACAGCAGGCAAACGATATAGGCGGTGCGCTGGAGCAGCAGAGTGTAAGCGAAGGGCAGGGGCGTGGTCGCGATGCGCTCGCAGCCCGCCTGCGGCGCCGACATGCCGGCAAGCCGCTCGTCGAGGATGCGATAGCCGATGGCGTCGACCGATCCATGCCGCCTCAGCCTTGCGATCCGCGCACCCATGCGCCGCATCGCGGCGTCCGGCTTGTTGGCGGCTGATGCGATTTCGCCTACGTCGCCACCGAGCAAATCCTTCGCCTTTTCCATCGCGTCGACTTTGCGCAACTGCGCCCGCAGCAGGTGGCAGAAAACAAGCGCCTCCATCAGGAGCGACCGCCATTCGCCGCGATCGGCGACGAGCCCGTCGCTGGCGCGGGCGAGGTTCCTGATGTCGTAGACGAGTTGGCCCCAGAGCTTGCGCGCCTCCCACCAGCGGTCGTAGGCGGCGTTGTTGCGGAAGCCGAGATAGATCGACAGCGTAACCGCGATCAGGCCGAAGGGAGCGATGTTGAAATCGTGAAGCGGGACGGCGAGCAGCTCGACTGCGACGACGACGATCGCCGCGTAGATCGCGAAGCCGATGATCTGCGGCAGGATGCGCGGCACGACGGAACCGCGCAGCACGAAGAAGAGCTGCAGGAAGGTCGGTCGGGGGCGGATGATCATGGCGGTCTGCCGTCGTGGGAGAAGTCCGCATCTCTATGCGGCAAAAGAAAACGCCCGGGCAAGCCGGGCGTTCGAAGGAGTTTTGGACAATTTTGCCCCAGTCGTGAGAACCGACAAAGCCAGGTCAGGCGATCGTCTTGGCGAAGGCTACGGCCGTGTCGGCCATGCGGTTCGAGAAGCCCCACTCGTTGTCGTACCACGACAGCACCGAGACGAAGTTGCCATCCATGACCTTGGTCTGGTCCAGCGCCAGCGTCGAGGAATGCGGATCGTGATTGAAGTCGATCGAGACGTTCGGGTGCGCGGTGACGGCGAGCACGCCTTTCAGCTTGCCCTTCGACGCCGCGATGACCGCGTTGTTGATCTCCTCGACGGTCGTGTTCTTCTTGGCGATGAATTTGAAGTCCACGACCGAGACGTTCGGCGTCGGCACGCGGATGGAGATGCCGTCGAGCTTGCCCTTCAGTTCCGGGATGACAAGGCCGATGGCCTTGGCGGCACCCGTCGAGGTCGGAATCTGCGACAGCGCCGCGGCGCGGGCGCGGTACAGATCCTTGTGCATGGTATCCAGAGTCGGCTGGTCGCCGGTGTAGGAATGGATCGTCGTCATCATGCCTTTCTCGATGCCGACAGCCTCGTGCAGGACAGCGGCGAGCGGGGCGAGGCAGTTGGTGGTGCAGGACGCGTTCGAGACGACGATATGGTCCTTGGTCAGCTTGTCGTGGTTGACGCCGTAGACGACTGTCAGGTCGGCGCCGTCGGCCGGGGCCGAGACCAGCACGCGCTTCGCGCCGGCGGTCAGGTGCGCGGCTGCCTTGTCGCGGGCCGTGAAGATGCCGGTGCATTCCATGGCGATGTCGATGCCCAGCTCTTTCCAGGGAAGCTTCGACGGGTCGCGCTCGGCCAGAACCTTGAAGCTGTCCTTGCCGGTCGAGATCGTGTCGCCGTTTACGGTTACTTCCCGGGGGAACTTGCCGTGCACGCTGTCGAAACGCAGCAGATGCGCGTTGGTCTCGACCGGGCCGAGGTCGTTGACGGCAACGACGTCGATGTCGGTGCGGCCGGATTCATAGATCGCGCGCACGATGTTGCGGCCGATGCGGCCAAATCCGTTGATTGCAACTCTGACAGCCATGTCAATCTCCTGCAGCGCTTGGGAAGGGTCGCAGCTTCATAGCGGCGAAAGGAGAAAGAATCCAGACGCCGGGAAGGTGAATTTAAATCGATTAGCTGTCGAAGTATTGGGCCAGCCCGTTAAGGGCTAGCCCGAACACGCGCCTCAAGGGTGAGGGCGCGCCGGTTCGCTATCCGGGATGGCGCGGGCGTCCTCGCCCTTCGGCACACCGTTCTTGACCCGGTCGCCGGCGACCTTGGCCACCGCCTCGGCAGTGATGCCGAAATACTTGTACAGCTCCTTGGCGGGCGCGCTGGCGCCGAAGCCGGTCATGCCGACGAAAGCGCCGTCCGACCCGACGAACCGGTCCCAGCCGAAGCGCAGCGCCGCCTCGACCGCGACTTTTACCGGCGCCTTGCCAAGAACCTTCTCGCGATATGCCTTGTCCTGTTCCTCGAACAACTCGAAGCAGGGTACGGAGACAACCCGCGTCGGGGTGCCGGCCTGCTGCAGGATGTCCCGGGCATCCAGAGCTATCTCGACCTCGGACCCGCTGGCGAAGATGGAGACCTTCGCCTCACCGCCCTCGGCTGCCGCCAGTTCATAAGCACCTTTCGCCGACAGGTTCTCGGCAACATATTCGGTGCGCACGGCGCGCAGGTCCTGGCGCGTCAGCACCAGCGTCGAGGGCGCCTTCGTCGAATGGATCGCCGCCTGCCAGCACTCGGCCGTCTCCATCGCGTCCGCCGGGCGGAAGACGAGATGGTTCGGGATAGCGCGCATCGCGGCGAGATGTTCCACCGGCTGGTGGGTCGGGCCGTCTTCGCCGAGGCCGATCGAGTCGTGCGTCATGACGAAGAGCGAGCGGATGCCCATCAGGGAGGCAAGCCGCATGGCCGGCCGCGCGTAATCGGTGAAGCAGAAGAAGGTGCCGCCATAAGCGATCAGGCCGCCATGCAGCGTGATGCCGTTTATGGCCGCCGCCATCGCGTGCTCGCGGATGCCGTAGTGGACATAGCGATTGCCGTAGTTGGCTGCCGACAGTTCCAACGTCTGGCTGGTTTTGGTGTTGTTTGAAGGGGTCAGGTCGGCCGAGCCGCCGATCGTCTCGGGCAGCGTGCCGTTGATGACCTCGAGTGCCATCTCTGACGCCTTGCGGGTCGCGACCTTCGGCTTGTCGGCCGCCAGCTTCTGCTTGTAGGCCGCGATGGCGTCGTCGAAGCCGGCGTGCTGCTCGCCGGCCATGCGGCGGCTGAATTCCTTGCCGCGATCGCCCGCTGCCGCAAGCCGCTTTTCCCATTCGGCGCGGGGTGCCGCACCACGGGCACCGGCGTCGCGCCAGGACTTCAGCACGTCATCGGGGATGACGAAGGGAGGCGAATCCCAGTTGAGCGCCTTGCGGGTCGCGGCAATCTCGTCCTTGCCGAGCGGCGAGCCGTGGGCGGCCTTGGTTCCGGCCTTGGTCGGCGCACCGAAGCCGATTGTGGTCTTGGCTGCGATCAGCGTCGGCTTGTCGGACTTCTGCGCGGTCTCGATGGCCTTGGCGATGGCCTCCTGGTCGTGGCCGTCGATGTGGAAGGCGTTCCAGCCGGAGGCCTCGACACGCGCCACCTGGTCGGTGATGTCGGCGAGCGAGACCGGACCGTCGATCGAGATGTTGTTGTTGTCCCAGAAGACGATCAGCTTGTTGAGCTTCAGCCGGCCAGCCAGCGCGATGGCCTCCTGGCTGATGCCTTCCATCAGGCAGCCGTCGCCGCAGATGACGTAGGTGTGGTGGTCGACGAGGTCGTCGCCGAACTGCGCATTCATGACGCGCTCGGCGAGCGCCATTCCAACCGCGTTGGCGACACCTTGGCCGAGCGGGCCGGTGGTTGTCTCGATGCCGGTTGCGAACCCGTATTCCGGGTGTCCCGCCGTCTTGGAGCCAAGCTGACGGAAGCGTTCGATCTGGTCGATCGTCATATCCTCGTAGCCGGTGAGATAGAGGCACGAGTAGAGCAGCATGGAACCGTGGCCCGCCGACAGCACGAAGCGGTCACGGTCCGGCCATTTGGGGTTCTTCGGATCGAACTTCAGATATTTCGTGAACAGCACGGTGGCGATGTCGGCGCAGCCCATCGGCAGGCCGGGATGGCCGGAATTCGCCCTCTCGACGGCATCCATGGAAAGGAAACGTATGGCGTTCGCCATCCGGTCATGCTGTTCGCGCGAGGCCATGGTCGCTCCGTTCGTGGGTTCGATCGATAAGCAGGAAAGTCGCCGCGACACATATCAGGCACGGTTTTGGTGTCAACAAAATGAAGGTCCCCGCGCGAGGCCGTCTGACTCGTGGCGGCGAGCGTCCAGGCGTCTTTCGTCGTCGAAATGATTTGTGCACGCCTTCGCAGGGGACAGTGTAGAGAGCTTTGTTGACGAGGATTTCACTCGATGCCTAATGTTTCTCTGGTAAATCGTTCTGAATGCGAACGATTCGGTGATGGGCGGGTCGGACACGGGAGCCATGACCGAGGAAGCCACCTTGAAGGAAGTGCTTGCCAGGTTGGGCAGGGCGATGGATGCGCTTGAATCCGCAGTCTCCGTGCGCCTTGAGCACGAGCAGGATTATTCCGAAGCTGAAGCCGAGGTACAGAGGCTGAACGCCGATCGAGGCCGGCTTGCGCAGGAACTCGACAGTTCCGAGGCCAGGAGCGACAGGCTCGAGGAGGCGAACAAGGAAGTTTCGCGCCGGCTGGTGACGGCTATGGAAACCATCCGCGCGGTTCTGGACAGGTAGGATCATGGCGCAGGTCACTGTGACGATCGACGGCAAGGCCTATCGGATGGCCTGCGACGAGGGACAGGAAGAGCACCTGATCGGCCTCGCCGAGCGCTTTGACCGCTATGTCTCGCACCTGAAGGATTCGTTCGGCGAGATCGGCGATCAGCGGCTGACCGTCATGGCCGGTATCATGGTGATGGACGAGTTGTCAGAAGTGCAGAAACGCCTGATGGGGATGGAAAGCGAGATCGCGACGCTGCGCAAGACGCGCGACGAAGCGCTCAGCAAGGCGGACAGAAGCGACGCCGCGCTGACCGGCGCGCTGGGCGGGCTTGCCCAGCGCATGGAAGCCATTGCGGAGAAACTGTCGCCCAAGCCGGCGACCTGAGTCTAGAGATCCATTTCGCCTGTATGTCGCCGATACACCAGCGTCGGACGAGATCATCGTGTCTTGTCCAACGTTAGGGCTATTGGCTAAGCTGGCCAAAAGTGCGAAGTGGCGGGGACCGAGGAGCCATCTGCCCCGGTTCCCACAGGATCACTATCTGGAGAATGCGCCCGCGCGCCGCAATATGCCGAAAACCGGATCGGGGCAGATAAGCGTCATCATACCGGCGAGGAACGCCTCCTCGACGATAGCGCGGACATTGTCGAGCCTCGAAGCCGACAAGGCGTTGATCCACGAAATCTTGCTCGTAGACGACGGGTCGCAGGACGGAACGGCCAATGTGGCAGCGAAGGCGGGGGATCTGCATGGCTTGCCCCTGACGGTATTTGAAGCCGGCTTCTCGAACGCTGGGGCTGCCAGGAACTTCGGCCTCGACCGGGCGCGCGGCGGTCGCCTGTTTTTTCTGGACGCCGACGATGAGGTGTTGCCGGGCGGGATGACGCTGCTCAGCGACGCTCTGGACGCATCTCCGGCCGCCAGCCTTGCAATCGGAGCCTCGATCCATCGCGGACAGACCGTCCAGAAGTTGAAGCTTCCCGGCAATTACGGGCAGGACAATTCTGCGAACGCCAGGCGCTATCTCCTGAATGAGCTACGCTCCATCACGGTCGGCAGCGCGCTCGTCACCGCGAAGGCCGCCGCCGGAGTGCGATTTCCCGAAAGCATAAATCTCGACGAGGATACGATCTATTGGGCGGCGATTCTTTCGCGTTGCGCCGTGACGACGATCGGGCAGCCCGTCCTGGCCTACAATCTCGACGAGGCCCGCATGTCGCGACGCTTCGTTTCCGATCCGCACGGCGTCTTCAGCGGCATTGCCGTCGAACTCGACAAATTGCGCTCGTTCGGCTTCCCGGAAGACGTCCTTCAAAAGCGCAAGAGCTTCATCTCAATGCGGATCGTGCGACATCTGATCCGCCAGCGCCGGTTCAATGAAGCGGCTGACATGATGCGCGTGTCGCGACACTACGGCGGCGGCGGCCTGCGTGATTTGAAAGCGCTGCAATACAGGCTCAGAATCTGGCGCGGGTATGCCACAGGGCTCTTTGGCTTCGGTACGGCCGGAATGTCCGGAGATGCCGGAATTCTGTCGCGGTCACATGACGAGAAGCAGCCCGGCGGTACTCCGGAACTGATCGTCAACGACTTTCACCCTCCTCCTGGGCGACATGGCAACGGTTCTCCGGAATGATACCGCGGATTCTGCACCAGACCTGGAAGACAGACCGGATTCCGGAGCAATTCCAGCCTTGGGTCGACAGTTGGGCGAAGCACAATCCCGGCTGGACGAGAATGTTCTGGAATGATCGGACGCTCCTCGATTTCGTGGGCGAGCACTACCCTGAATTCGTCGATACCTTCTGCGGCTATCCGAGCGGCATATTCCGGGCCGACGCGGGCCGTTACCTGCTGCTGCATCATTTCGGCGGGGTCTATGCCGATCTGGACTGTGAGTGCGTCGCGCCGTTCGACCCGATCATGGCTGAAGACCGAGTCGTGATGTGCAAGGAACCCGCGGCCCACCAGGTTGCTCATACGTCCCAGCACCGCCTGCCGCATCTTCTCTTCAACGGCACCATCGCAAGTCCGGCAAAGCATCCGTTCTGGGCCCATGTGCAGGCTAACATGCTGTACTCGGCCCATAGCGGCGAGGTGCTGAACGCGACCGGCCCCTGCCTTCTAACGTCCGCGCAGGTGAGTTACTCCGACCAAGCCGGCCTGATTGTCCATCCCCCGAAGTTATTCGCTCCAATCGATCATCATGGAAAACAGGATGCCTCGCCGGAAAACGAGCAGGTTGAAAACCTGTCGATACATCATTGGGCCGGCACGTGGCTGGCGAAGCCCGTTGGCCGGAAGTTCGGACGATCCGTCAAGAAGCGCTTTTACCGCGCCAAATACTACCTGACACGCGGCGCGCAGAGCGACGAGAAGGAACTGCAAGGCAGGATAGCTCCGGAAGTCATCCGCAGGTCTGCTCCCAAGGACGGAAACATCGCTGTGCTCGTACCGTTGCGGGACGCAGTCGAGCATATCGAACCGTTTCTGCACCTCATCGGTTCGCTCGACTATCCAAGCGAACGCATCAAGCTGGTTTTCTGCGAAGGGGACAGCAAGGATGGCAGTTGGGAGCGCCTGCAGGCATCGGTTGCTGCGCTGCGCGACCGATACCGTGACATCGTCCTTCTGCAAAAGGGCCTCGGAACAAAGCTCGACCGCCTGAAGCGCCACAAGCCGAGGTTCCAGCGCGAACGGCGCAGTGGATTGGCAAAGGTCAGGAACCACATTCTGCAGCACGGCCTTGACGAAAGCGATGACTGGGCGCTGTGGATCGATATCGATGTGTGGAAGTTTCCTCCGGACATCCTGCGGACGCTCCTGTCGACCGGAGACAGGATCGTGACGCCGAACTGCGTCAAGGTCGCCGGCGGCCACAGTTTTGACTGCAACAATTTTCTGACGACCTGGGCGAGAAGAGACTATCAATATTACAGGTCGGTCAAGGATGGCCTGTACCAGCCCCCCGCGGACTTTTGGGGGCGCCTTCATCTTTCCGACCTTCGTCATCTGGAAAAGGTCGAACTGCATGGCGTCGGTGGCACGATGCTTCTGGTCGATGCGTCGCTGCATCGCGCCGGACTGCTTTTCCCGGAGAAGCCCTACAAGGATCTTGTCGAAACCGAGGGGTTTGGCGTGCTGGCGCGCGATGTCGGCGTGACGCCGATCGGTTTGCCCCGGGTGGAGATTTTTCACGTACCCTGGTGACACGAAGCAGTCTTCCGACGTGAAAAAACCGCGCCGGTTCCGGCGCGGTTTTGCATTTCAGACGAACAGGTTTCGTCAGGCTGTCGGCTGCGCCTCGATGGTCCGCAGGGCCTGAAGCTGCCGCTTGGCAGCCGCCTTGACGGCATCCTGCACCTTCTCGAAAGCGCGGACCTCGATCTGGCGCACGCGCTCGCGGCTGATGTCGAACTCGCTCGACAGTTCTTCCAGCGTCAGCGGCTCGTCTGCGAGGCGACGCGCCTCGAAGATGCGCCGCTCGCGATCGTTCAGCACCGACATGGCGTCGCTGAGCATGGCGCGGCGGTTGTCGAGCTCGTCCTGTTCGACCAGGATCTGCTCGGCATTGTCGCTGTCGTCGACCAGCCAGTCCTGCCATTCGCCGGACTCGCCTTCCGATGCGCGGATCGGCGCGTTGAGCGAGGCGTCGCCGGAGAGACGGCGGTTCATCGACACGACTTCCTCTTCCGAGACGTTCAGCCGAGTCGCGATCTCCGCGATCTGGTCCGGCTTGAGGTCGCCGTCGTCGAGCGCCTGGATCTTGCCCTTCACCTTGCGCAGGTTGAAGAACAGCCGCTTCTGGTTGGCGGTCGTGCCCATCTTCACAAGGCTCCACGAACGCAGGATGTATTCTTGGATCGAGGCCTTGATCCACCACATGGCGTAGGTCGCCAACCGGAACCCGCGCTCGGGTTCGAATTTCTTCACGGCCTGCATGAGGCCGACATTGCCTTCGGAGATGACCTCGCCGATCGGCAGGCCGTAGCCGCGATAGCCCATGGCGATCTTGGCCACGAGCCGGAGATGGCTGGTGACGAGCTTATGGGCTGCGCTGGTGTCTCCATGCTCGTTATACCGTTTGGCGAGCATGTACTCTTCCTGCGGCTGGAGCATGGGAAAACGTCTGATTTCCTCGAGATAGCGGGACAGGCCGCCCTCTCCGGAAACGATACTTGGCAGTGACTGGGCCATTGTTGCGCCCTCCTCTCTCTTACTTTGCCCCCTCAAACGAGGCGGGCATGAGGCACCGGCCGCATTTGCGCGCATCCGGGGCCAACCGACATATATAGGAACAAAACCGGAAAATACAGAGGTTTGTTCAAAACTAAACAGATTGTAATGTTGGCGTGCCGCAACGCCAGTTCCATTTGCTGAACGCAGATTGAATTGCGGTGAAGTCAGCTTGCGCGGAACGCCGCAACCAGCTCCGCCATGTCGGCGGGAAGCGGAGCTTCAAAGCGCATCATCTCACCCGTCACTGGATGAGTGAAGGCAAGAAGTTGCGCGTGCAACGCCTGGCGCTGAAAGTTCTTCGCCACTGTCCGTGCTGGCTCCGACAGCCGGTTCGCCTTGGTGCGGAAGGCCTGGCCGTAGTCCGGATCGCCGACGACCGGATGGCCCATATGGGCCATATGAACACGGATCTGGTGTGTTCGGCCAGTTTCCAGTTCGCATTCCACCAGCGCTGCAAGGGCGGCGGGATTTCGCGCGCCCGGCTTGCCGGTTGCGACCGACGTCCCGAAACGATCGAGTACCTTATAGTGTGTGACAGCGTGGCGAGCGTCGCCACGGCCCGCCGGCACCACGGACCGCCGGACCCGGTCGGCGGCGCGGCCGAGCGGCGCGTCGACCGTGCCGGCGTTGCGTTCCGGTGTGCCCCAGAGCAGAGCGACATAGGCGCGCTGGAGGTCTCCGGTGCGGCCGTGATCCGCAAAGGCCTCGGACAGGGCACGATGCGCCCGATCGGTCTTGGCGACGACCATTACGCCCGATGTCTCCTTGTCCAGCCTGTGCACGATACCCGGCCTTTTCACGCCGCCGATGCCCGACAGGCTGTCGCCGCAATGGTGGATCAGCGCGTTGACGAGCGTGCCCGTGGCGTTTCCCGCGCCGGGGTGGACGACCAGCCCGGCCGGCTTGTTGATGACGACCAGTTCGGCGTCCTCATAGAGAATGTCGAGCGGTATATCCTCGCCTGCGGGCTGGGCGGCTTCCGGCCCGGGCAGGGCTACATCGAGAATGTTGAAGGCCTTCAGCTTTCGGCCGGGATCGTCGACCGGCTTACCGTCGACTGCGATCGCCCCCTGGCGGATGAGCGCCTGGACGCGGCTGCGCGAGAACTCCGCTCCCAGCATTTGTGTCAGCCACTGATCCAGCCGCTTGCCTGCGGCCTCCTGCGTGGCTTCAAACCGCAAGGACCCTATCAATTCGCGAGGGTCTTCGTTATCAGGGTCGCCCATCGGACATCCGGGACTTGATCATGACGCGGCCGGTTTTGAATATCGAAGAGGAAAAACCGCTGGATCCGGCGGTCGAGAATGTCAGGCGCAAGCTGGTGCGTTTTGTGGCCATCAACCTCGGCATACTTTTCGCCGCCCTTATGATCGTCGTTGCGGCCCTTGTCTACAAGTCGATGAATACGACGCCCGCGCCAGCTGTGGTCGATGCTGGCGTCGAGATCCCGTCGCCGGAGGGAGTCGTCGAGGGGCAGATCGTGCTTCCGGCGGGAGCCCGGATCGTCTCGCAGTCGCTGTCGGGCAACCGTCTCTCGCTCGCGCTCGACCTGACGGACGGCAGCCGGGCGATCTACATCTACGACATCCTGTCGAAACGCGTGGTCGGCCGCTTCGTGGTGGCTGAGGAATGAGCGCCCCCGATCGCCGCATCGCGACCGTGGCGCTTGTCGTGGCTGACTATGACGAGGCGGCGAACTGGTACGCCGAGAAACTCGGCCTTCAGCGCGCCGAGGATGTCGATCTTGGCGGCGGCAAGCGCTGGGTGACGCTGGTCGCCGGCAATTCCGGCGCGAGACTGTTGCTCGCCAAGGCCGAAGGCGAAAGCCAGCAGGCACGTGTCGGCGACCAGACCGGTGGCCGGGTCTTCCTGTTCCTGGAAACGGACGATTTCCATCGCGATCATGCGGCCCTGCTGGCCAAAGGCGTTGCCTTCAGAGAAGAGCCGCGCCGCGAAGCCTACGGCACGGTGGCCGTCTTCGCCGACCTCTATGGCAATTTATGGGATCTCATCGAGCCGAAGCGCTGAGTTTGCTCGACCAACTGGGCACTTCTGGCACCGCTGTTTGATTTGCCGCGAAGCCCGTTGCATTTTCTGGATAGCCAGCCTATATCGCGGCTTCCGCGCCCATCGTCTAGCGGTCAGGACGGCGCCCTCTCACGGCGCAAACCGGGGTTCGATTCCCCGTGGGCGTACCAATCTTTTCAATCACTTAGCGCCTTGATCCCGAAAGTCGTCAAATAACGGTCAAATAAGCCGTCTGAGCACGAGCTGATTTGGGAGGGTGAAAGCGACCTTTTCCGGGAATAGCCGGGATTTGCCGAGAAGAGGTGGTGAGGACACCTTGGCATTTTAGCGGAGGTAAAATGGCGTTGGCTCGCCAGCGAGGCGATAAGAAGGTACGCCGTCATGAGACTTTGCGCGGCGTTAGTTCGGCTCGGCTTCCGAAGACCAAGCAAAATTCAGATACTCACTACGTGTGTCGTAGCAGATACCGCCGTACATTCTCAGGTACTCATCGCGGCGCTTTTTGTCGTTCCAAACCTGGGCGGGGTCGGAAATCTCTGCCTGATAATTGGCAATGTTGTCACGAGTGAGCAAACTCGGCAGGACATCCAAACCTTGCGGTACGACCTTTCCGTCCAGCCAGTCGGCGGCAAATTGCCCAAGGGCATATCCAAAGATCGAAGACGCCAGACTTACAGTGGCCCTATATGGGCCGTCGTTAGTTTGGATAGCTCGAATAGCGTCAGGCTCGCCATCTATTCCGCCGAGAAATTGATCGTTCCGCGCCTTCCCGGATTCCCGAAGCGCACGCATTGCTCCCAGCACTACAGCATCGGCACCCAGCACCACGTCTATATCAGGCTGGGCCAAGAGGATGGTCTTCATTGTCTGGTAGCCTCCCTCCTCACTCACCGGCGTCGGAGATATGTCGGCAACAATCGTCACGCCCGGCAACTGGCCAAGAACGTCGCGCATTGCCCTGAACCGAGGGGCCAGGAATTGAAGACTGTCATGGGTGAGAAGGACGACATTTGCTTTGCCACCGAGACTATCCCGAATGTAACGAGCAGCTTCCTCGGCAAGCGTTTTTCCAGTCAGATACTGCGGTGCGTTGAGAATTGTGACTGCGGGGGGCGGCACCACTGCGCCAACATAGGTGCCTTGAGCTATAAGCGCCTGCAGACTGGGAGCCAGCGACCGAGGATCAACAGGTGCAACCACCACCGCCCCTGTCGCGGATGCACGAAGCGCATTGACCTGTTCGATCATCCGCCCTGCGTCATTCTCCGAAAGAACATTGGAATAGGTCAGATCGCGGTCGCCGGCAGCGCGTTCGAGGCCAAACCCCACGCCTTCCATGAAGTCCCGTCGATTATCTTGTACAAAAACCAGGTTCTGCTGGAGGCCCGGCGGCCTCGTACACTGAGCTTCCGTGGCGACATATGGTGCAAGAATTAAAGGTTCCGTGATGCCAGGCGGAACGCCCTCCTGGCCTTGAGCTACGGAATGCAGGCCCAGCGTAACCAAACAGGCAGCAGTGAACTTGTACCTATCAAACACCGGACGGCACCCGCAGCGACAGACCCTTACCCCAGCTAGAGGCTACCCAATCCATTTCATGCCGAGAGCGGAAAAGCTAGCCTAGCGGAAAGACCCGGATTGCGATCCACGTATTCAACGCGTCCGCGCAAAGCCGTCGCCATCGCCTTAACGATCCGACTTCCCAGACCAGTACCTTGTGCCGGTCCCGTACCTCGGCCGACCCCGTCGTCTTCGACAGACAATAAAGCATCGCCCTCAGCTCCTCGCGTTAAATTGACACGAACTGGTCCGGCTCGTTCAGGATAGGCATATTTTGCGGCGTTCATCACCCATTCGGAGGCAATAACGCCCAGGTTGATTGTGGCGTCTGTCCGCAACGAAATAGGTTCCAGATGGTAGCTGAGCGAGATGCGCTTATCGTCACCCATCGTTGTCTGAAATTGGTCGAGCAAGCTGCGCAGGTAATCGTCTAGTGCCACTTCGGTAACGTTGTCAGACCTGTAGAGACGCTGATGGACGAGCGCCACAGCTTGGATGCGTGACTGAGTTTCTGTCAGCGCGGTTTTGGTTGAAGCGTCCCCACTGGAATTTGCTTGAAGGCCAATCAAGGATGATACGATCGCCAGACTATTGGCAACCCGGTGATTAACCTCAAGCATCAGGGATTCTGCACGATCCTTTGCAGCCCGCATTTCCTCAGTGCTTTTCGCTAGGTCGGCTGTCCTGTTGGCAACCTTTGTTTCAAGCTGAGTGTTGGCCGCGCTTAGCATTTTGTGGGCACGTGACAGTTCCCTCGCGTAACGAATGATGGTGAACAGCGCGGCGAACGCTGCAGCCGCCACCACAGTCGCTCCGACGATGGAAACTAGGCGTTGCCACAACGTATTGGCAGTTTGCTCCGATACGAGGCTATTCAAGCGCCTGTCCGCAGCGAGGCTGAGTCCGCTGATATAGACCATTGCCTCATCCATCAGTGCCTTGCCTCGGTTAGTCAGCACCAAGTCCAGCGCCGAACTCCTCTCGCGTGAACGAGTGAGACGAATGCTCTCGTCCATTTCCGCAAACTTCTCTGTGATGACCTGCTTTAGACGTTCGGTGACCGCAACCAAGTCGGCGTACCCCTCGACACGCGGCGGAAGTGCGTCGATGTCCCTTAAAGCGGCCTCTTTCGCGAGATCATATGGTGCCAGATAGATCTCATTTTCTGTGTATAGGAATCCTCGCTGGCTGGACTCCGCCCGCTGTACAAGCGCGCCGAGGTCAACAGAGGCTGATTTAAGGTCACGCGCATCCAAGATCTGGCTTGCGATTACGCTTGACCGATCGTCAAGCCAAAAGGCAGCAGAAACAATGGCCAGAAGCGCTAAGACGCCGACGGCGATAAAAAGTATCTGCGATCTGACCAGCGTGCGGACATTTGTAGGCATCGCTGCCTGTAATGACAGAAAAGCTCGACTGACGCCACGAACTTCCGCGTTGGATGAGGGCGTGTTGTACTCGATAACGCCGACCTTCTGGTCAGCATCTGCGCCAGACCAATCCTGTTAACGGCACCAAGGAACAATCCATCTGGGACGTCATTATTGCACTGGTTCTAACCCGGAGAAGTGCCATGAAGACGCTGGCCGACATATTCGAGCATACGCTTGAGGACGTCTATTATGCTGAGAATGCTATCGTGAAAGCTCTGCCGAAGGTTGCGAAGGCGGCCACGGACGCAAATCTGAAGAAGGCTGCGGAAAATCACCTCGCCGAGACGAAGGTACAGATCAAAAAGCTGGATCAGGTTTTTAAATCGCTCGGCAAGAAAGCCGCCGGCGAGAAGTGTGATGCGATTGAGGGGCTCATCAAAGAAGCTGAGGGTCTGATGAAAGAGGCTTCTGGTGTCGCTCTGAATGCCGGGCTTCTTGCGGCATGTCAGGCAGTCGAGCACTACGAGATTTCGCGATACGGCTCTCTGCGAGAGTGGGCAAAGGACCTTGGCCACGATGAGGCGCACAAGCTCCTGAGCGAAATTCTCGATGAAGAGAAGGCGACCAACAACAAGCTCACCAACCTTGCGGTGACCTCAATAAACAAGGCGAGCGCTGCGGCTAAGGCGGCGTGATAAGACCGGGGCAGACTTTGGGCATCGATGTTCTGCCCCGTACTCCAAGAGGTAAGCCGTATGCAGCATGTCATCCCGGACCTGAGCGAACCTGCGGTGATTGATCAGCTTAAGCGTGACCAATGTCTAGTCAGGTTTACGATCACCGTAGAGCCAGACACGGCTGTGGATATGTTAGAGGCACTGGGTTCGCTTAAGACGCCGGTAGCACCTGAGCATGTTGAGATAGTGAACCCGACTTTCGGCGGTGGATAAATCCTCCCCACTCGGAACTAGCGTTTCTTGAGGATGGCTTTGCCAGATGGAGCCGCAGGGAGGTCATCGTACGGCCTCCCGGATGCTACAGATCGGCGCTAGCGCGTCTTCATCGGCAATGCACCAATCCGGTTCGCCCTCGTCGTCACACTGAGCGCCCTCGTCCTCACATTCTTCCTCGCGGTCGTCGCCAAGGTCGCCGGTCCCGAGCTGACCAGAAAGCCACGGCTCCAGATCAGGGTCGGGGTCCATCGCGTCGAGAATGGATATGAGCCGCTCGATGGTGGTAGCGATTGAGGCGCGGTCTTTGCTATTGATGGTGAGGAAGAACACGCCATCCACGTTGGCTAAATCGGCTGGAGCGCTTTTCATGTCGCGCCTCCATCGAAATAGGCCAACGCTGCGGCCAGCATAGTGACCGTGAATTCCTCCTGGCTGCCGCAAGTCTTTTCCTCGTGCATGACCAGCCGGACGGCCGCGACAGCACCCTCCAATGTTGTTGCGGCGGGCGGGCTATCGGCCAAGGCGGCATAGGCTTCCCCGAACGGTTCCTCCTTGGAGTCGTCATCGCGAGGGGAAGCGATCAGGGCGGCCTTTGCGGCTTCATATTCATTGATCAGGACGACAAGGGGATCGGTCATCGCACCGCCCCCTTTTTCTTTTGGAGGGTGGCGCCCACCAACGCGTTTATTGAATCGTCAATGCGGTATGCCTCGTCTCTCGCGAGCGTGGCGAGAGCAGCGGCGCGGTTCACGGCGCTCCGGGCCTCTGTATCGGGACTCGGGATGTCGTAGACATAATCCGCCAAGACTTTCAGAAGCTGGTGCAGATTGTGGGTGGCGGCGTTGATGTCCTGGAGGTCGTCCCTCGATCAGCCCTCCGCCTTGCGCGCAGCCGCCATGGCGTCGGACCATTCCGCCTTTGCCCTTTCAACAAGTGTCAGGGTGTGCATGGTCGCGAAGGCCAGCAGACGCATGCTACCTTCATCGATCAGAAAGCCCTTGGCTGTCCGATGGCCATGGAGCGCTGTTACATGATCGGCGGCGAGCTCTGCCATGTTGAGGGCGTCCCACAGGCCACCCTCAAGGTCCGAAATCCTTGGCCATCATCGGTCAGCCCTCCAGCACACGGACAAGGCGCAGACGGCTTTCTGAGTAGCGCAACCACCCTCCCTGCCGTGCACCCTTCCACCAATGTGCACAGCGGTATCCCTTGGCGGTTTTCTCTACCCAATAGATCGGCTGTTGTCCGGTTTTCTCGTCGCGGCATTCGTAGACGTCGGGGCCTGACCATGGGACACGACAAACGCGCGCCGAACGTCCCACGATAACCATGACAGGAAGCGCTTCGGCCGTGTCGCCGGGCGTGCCCACATGCTCCCGGTGAATATCCGCGTCGGGCCAGAGTTCGGACGCCGCTGCCTTCAATTCGGCAATGGCTGCGTCCAGACGCTCTTGAGCGGTCACCGGTTCCACCGCAGCAACTGCTACTGCGGGGAGGGCGACAACCGGAGCGGTGGCTAGGCCGGCGAGCAGGTTGCGGCGGTTGAGATTAGGCATGCCTTCGGCGGCTGCCTGAACGGTCTTGTTCAGCATTGGTATTCTCCCGCGTGTTGACTTTTTAGGCCGTGGTGCAGCGTCTCTCTGCGAGCTGCATCAGGGCTATGATGTCGTCCACAACGCGACCGGCTTCACGGTCGAAATGGGCGAGGGAACTGGTAGCGATGCCATGGGCGCGGAAGGCGTCAAGAAGGGCTTTGTTCGCCGTGAGGGCGAAGGCTGCGAACTTCGGGTCTAGGCGCTTGCGGCGGCGGGCCATTGGAATGCTCCGGGTTGTTTCGCTACGAAGCCTGTGTGCCGCTGGCTAGGCGGCGAGAGCCTGTGCCTCCGTGAAGTTGTCGAGAGTGGCAAGAAAGCGCTGGCGGGCCTGCTGGCGGGCAGCGCTAATCCATGACGGAGGCGAGGCAACCCAACTCTTCATGGCGCGGTGCGCACCTTCGATGGTGGCGTTGAGGCCATAGGAGAAGTCGCCGGCCACGTCGCGAAACTCTGCGCGGGCTTCCTGCGGCAAGGTCCGGTAAATGTCGATCAGGAGGTTCGGGGTGGTGTCTACGAGAAGCGGCATTCCATTTTCCCTGTGCTTGTTTCTTTAGCGTGTGTGATGTATTTTATAGCACGGCGTTCACTATGATTCAAGCATTATCTTGCTCATATGCGATAAATTATCGCACATATGAGATTGGCAATATCACAGGCGAGGAAAGTCAACGTGATTTCAGGTTCGCAAATCAGGGCTGCGCGCGCACTCCTTGGGCTTACGCAAAACGATCTGGTGGAACGGTCAGGTGTTTCGTTCGCGACAATTCAACGAATGGAGACAATCGGCACAGGCCGAAGCTCGGTTGCGAATTTGGACGCAGTCCAGAAAGCCCTAGAGAAGGCCGGCGTTCAGTTCATCCCGGAGAATGGCGGTGGGGCTGGCGTGCGGATGACAAAGCCAGGAGGTGATGATGCCTAAAGCACTTGGTCCGTTAGCCATCGGACTTGCATGGCTGTTTTCAGCCTCCGCCCACGGTAGTGAATTGCACGCGTACTTGACGAAAGATGAGGCGCAGAAACGGGCCTCTATCGACTACAGCGAATGCTCAGGCGACGAAGTCCCAGAATGTATCTCTCACTCCCTTTCTTGTGGTGAGTTCGGCTCTGCAAATTTCACCGTTACTGTCGGACCTGTGGAGCGCATTGCTGCCAGTTTGATTATTGGCACGGAAGGCGCGGCAGAGGGTCAGTTGTTGCTGGCTGGTGGTTGGCCCACGACGCTCGCAATCAACTCGATTGAAGTTTCATCTAACGAGCTTGATGGTGGTTGGATGCTTTCGCTGACGATTGGAAACGCTGAAGCAGTGTTCGAGCACTGGAACAACTCAAGTACCGAAGGTGCAGAGATAGAGGTTGGGGGGGAACGCTTCTCGCTTGCTCCTCGACCCGGCGATGGCGCAAAGCTTATGGACTTCAAAGCAGCGTGTGGCGGCTCTCAACAACCTGCGTCGTACGGCGATAGCTCCTGGACGCTATACGGCAATCCCCGTTTCGGATTCTGGATCGATATCCCTCCAGGCTTTTCCGGGATCGTGGAGTCAACCAATGGCGATGGCGGAATCGCAAAGTCGGCTGATGGAAACGCTGAGCTATCGATTTGGGGAAGCCATCTCACAGAAGGCAATTTCAAATCCGAAGTTAGGGAGCGAATTGAACTCACCCGCTCTTACGGCTGGAATGTCACATACGAGAAAAGAGATGAGACGTGGGCGAGTTGGTCAGGCACCAAAGGGGACCGCGTCATGTACGAGCGCGCAATCGCGATTTGCGATTCTGGCTCCGCCTTTTTCCTTCTCGAATACGATACTGCCGACATTGCTGAGTTTGGCCCTGTGATCGACCATTTGCTCAAATCCTTCAAGCCCGGAACAACGTGCAACTGAGCCGCTGCACATTCTGATAACTCACACACCCCGCTTGTCCTTCCAGACAATTCTGCGGGTGTAGACGACGCGCTCAATCTTTCGCTGGATGGCAAGGTCAGCCATATCGCTGGGCGGACCACCTAGCCTGAAATCCAGAGACCCCTTCCCGTCGCACTGCCGACACCGAAGGCCGGTCGCCCGGATAACATCATCGCATTCCATGTCACCGAACGCGGTCAGCAGATCGGCAATGAAATAGTACCGGTGCCGCTTGCAATAAGTGCATTTGATCGACGCGTACTGACCGTTCTTGGCCGCTTCGGACAGCCAGTATGCTCCTTTGCGTTTCGGCCAATATGGTTCGGGCATGCACCGAATTAGGAGCGCAGGGCCGGCTTGGTCAATCCGTCCATTGACTCTTTTGTTCCATTTTTGTTCACTGTGGAAAAAGGGAGGGATAGGTATGTGCGGTCGCTTCACCCGCTTCCACACCTGGGCTGAAATACACCGCATGTACAGCCTGCTGCCGGCGAGCGAGACGGGCCGCAACACCCAGGCCCGCTACAACATCGCGCCGACAGAGGATGTCTATTTCGTCACGGCAGACGAGGATGGTGCCCAGCAGGTCAGGGAAGGTCGCTGGTGGCTCGTGCCATGGTGGGCGAAGGAAATGCCCAAGGCGGCGATGTTCAATGCGCGCATCGAGACAGTCGACACATCAGGGGCTTTCAAGGATGCATGGAAGTCGAAGCGTTGCCTGATCCCGGCCGATGGCTTTTATGAATGGACGATCAGCCCGGCCGACAAGAAGCGTGATCCCTGGTTCATCCACCTGCCTGACAACCAGCCATTCAGTTTTGCCGGCCTGTGGGCGCACAATGACAATCTCGGCATTACCAGTTGCACGATTATCACCATGCCGGCGGCAGAGCCGATGAGTGAGTTGCACGACCGCCAGCCGGCCATTCTGGCACCCGATGCCTATGACGCATGGCTGCACCCAGCCACGCTGCTGCCTGACGTGAAGCCGCTCCTGTCGAAAAATTTAGACGGTGAGCTGAAATTCCATCGCGTCGATCGCGCGGTCAACGCGTCGAGCCGCGCCGACAAGCCGAACGATGACGCCACTATGGTCAATCCGCTGTGAGCCAACTTCCTGAACGCAAGATGCCGAAGCTCATCGTCGCTGCGGCGTTTGATCGTGGCGAAGACGGCGAGCTGGTAGCGGCATACGGACCTGCCGAGCAGCAGAGTGAGGAACGCGCGATCCGGACGGCCAAGGCGCTCGCGACGAAACATGCTGGAGTGATTGCATGGAGCCGCGAGGCCAACCCGGCGATCGGCGAATACGGCGAGCCGACGACGCTCTTTCAGGCCGGCGACGTTCCGGACATGGAATGAACAGGGCGCATACCGCCAGAATCGGGCCGTCGGATGTTGCCGTTGGGTAACAGACTGCTCAACCAAGCCGTGCTAATTGCAATCATCAACTCGGTCGGGGACAACTCTTATGAGAATACGGTTGCTTGCAGCGGCTCTTGCGATGGCTACGGCAGTTCCGGCCTATGCGGCGGATGCCGTCGTGGAAGACGTTGTCGTGGTCGACGGCGCCTACGACTGGTCAGGCGTATATGTCGGCGTTTTTGGTGGCTGGGCGCATAGCCGGACCAAGGCCACGGATATCACCGGCGAGGAGTATGGCGGCGCCACGCCTGGGGCCCAACTGAGTATAAACGACGACGGTTTCACTCTCGGCGCAACGCTTGGCTACAATTTCCAGAGCGGCTCTTGGGTATTCGGTCCGGAGGCTGAATTGGGTTGGGTCTCAAACGATAAGACCTACACAGATCCAAACGATGACGACGACGGTCTCTTTACCGAATACGGTTTCTTCGGGTCGGTTACCGGCCGGGTCGGCTATGCTGCCGATCGCACACTGTTCTACGGCAAAGGCGGCGTTGCCTTTGCCACCATGAAGAACGCGGGTGGCGAGTTCGATGGCGTCGGCAACGAGGACAGCGATGGCAAATGGGGCTTCGATGGAAACGAAGCCGGCTTCGGCGACGAGACCCGTGTCGGCTGGACAATCGGCGCGGGCATCGAACATGCCTTTACGGACCAGTGGACCGTGAAGGCCGAATATATGTTCGCCGACTTCGGCGGCGAGACTTATGGCCATGTCGACGGGAGCATGGACGAGCCATTCTCCTTCGACAACCAGTTGCACACCGTCAAAATTGGCTTGAACTACCAGTTCTGATTGTTCTCCCAAGCCTTAGGCAGAGCCCGGCCTTCGCGCCGGGCTTTTTGTTGCCCGCTTGCATCGCTGCCGGCTTCAACCGTACGATGCAGGCGGTTTGGAGTGGAAGTGGCGCATGCGGGGTTGGATTGCAGGTTTGTTGACGTTAGGCGCGTGCGGTTCGGCGAATGCCGACCCAGCCCTTGACTGGTCAGGGTTCTACGCAGGCGCCATGGTGGGATACGGGTGGAGCGACGGCAGTTTCTATGCTGGCGAGCCGGACTTCAACTTCGTTTCGAACCATGTCCTAGAAGACGGCTTCGCGGGTATCTTTGGCGGCTATCAGACCCATCTCGCCTCTGGTTTGGTGCTTGGCATTGAGGCTGACATCGCCCGCCGATTGGCGTCGGCCCATGACGGCCTGACGCTCAACGTTATGCCGACCTGGTTTGACGGTCAGCTATTGGAAGCTGATCTCAACTGGTCCGGCTCCGTGCGAGCGCGCGCTGGGTATGCGGCCGGCCGGTGGCTGCCGTTCGTGACCGCCGGCGTCGGGTGGGCTTCTTACGACATCACTCATCAGAACATCGACCCCAAGGTCATTTGGGAACCGCCGCAGTCCATCACCTACTCCGAAACGTCAGTCGGCTGGACAGCCGGTGCTGGCGCAGATTTTGCACTAACGGAGAAGGTCATCGCGCGGTTCGAGTATCGGTACGCCGACTACGGCAAAGCCGACGTTCCGCTTTATGCTTGGCAGATCGATTCCGATTACAGCTTGAAGACCCATGATATCATCGCAGGCCTAGCATACCGGTTCTGATGAAGCTCGACGAGGATACCGAGACGGAGGGGAGCGCTTAGGGCATATATGACAAGCCCCACCGAAGCGGGGCTGTATTCTGCGCCACCGAAAAAAGGCAAAAGTGGCGTGCTGCGCGGGACATCGTCATGGAACTTCGGGCACGCCGTCCCAGTTAACGTCGAGTGTTCGACGAGGAAGCGACGATGGCCGACGACAAGAGCAAGACTGACAACCGCGACCGGAGCAAGGTTGCTGGTGACGAGGATTACGAGATAGCGTACCTCTCCAAGCAGGCTGGCATCACACCTGAACAGGCCCGTGAGTTAATCAAGCGCTACGGCAACAACCGCGACAAGCTGATGGAGCATGCCAGGAAGCTGACCTGATCATGCTACTTTAGTTGATGGTTGATAATGGTAGCGATACCGAGGTTGACTCCAACCGGGCGAGGTAGAGGATAAGTCGGGGCTCGGATCAGGGAGGCCTTGATGAGCGACACCTATCAGCCTAGTGACGTGCATTGCTTGGCCCGGGTGGTAGAGCGTTATTGCGCATGGCAAGGAGTGTCTTGCGACTCCGACCGGCAGGCCGTCGCTACCGAGGTTATGGCGATCTATCGGCACGGAATTCACGAAGAAGAAGAGATTCTAGCAGCTTTGCTGCATAAGGGAGACCGCGCAAAGGCGCATATGCCTAGTGCTTGACTCCGGCTTCATCTTCTACGGTCGGCACGGCACTGTCTGGTAGCAGGCAGTCTGTGGCCGAAGTATCTATGCATCGTTCATCCTCATCCATTCGAGAACGAAAGGTTCGAGGCAGGCACAGTCCTCACAATCTTCAAGTTCGTCGTCGTATGCGAGCATATCGCAGACGATATCGTTCACCGTCGCTGCATGAAGCTGCTCGCCTTCCGCGAAGTGGCCAGCCCGCTTGGCATGGTCCAATGCGGCGAATACCAGCCTCCGCAGGTCACTCATAGAGGTGCTGCTATCCGTTCATCAGATGGTTTGCTTTCGCAGCATGGACGCGACGCCGGGACACCAGTTTACGGATGGTTCCGCGTCTTCGCAAAATCTGTGGCACCATCTCGGTCTGGCTTTTTCAGGGTTTCACCTGCCGCATCTTCTTCCGTCTCGGGATCATCCTCCGCAGGAAGATAGCCACGTGGACGCGTCTCTGCAGGGCCTTCCCATCGGGGAGATTGGTCTGTCGTTCCGGGCTTGCCGTCTTTAGGTGCATTACTCATGGCTTCACCTATTCTTGGACTTGAAAGGGAATGTGGCGTCGCCGTCATCATTGCCTGACAGGACGCGTGGGTTTGCGCTCGACACCCCATCGTTGCTTCCACCTTTGTGGCGCTTCTCCGACTGACCTTTAGCATCCGCCTCGGGATTACTCGTTGGCTTATTCTGCAAATCGGACTTGTCGCTTTCGCTGTGTTCGCCAGGCGGATCGGTCAGCCCAATACCTCGTGGCGGCTTTCTGTTCTCGGCGGCCTTTTGCGAGAAGTCGTCGTTTGGATCGGAACCTGAACGAGGCTTAAGCTCTCTTGCTCCGTGTTCGTATGCTGTCCTTGCCATGTCGACCTCCTATGAGGATGCAACAAGGACCGGGCGGGATAGGCGCTCGTCTGCCGTTTCGTTGGCCAGTGAGGGAAATCGGGAAAACCTCACTGTTCACCGCTACCGCCATGCCCGATTGACACGGCCCTTGGAACTATCCCAATGCACGAGGCACGAAACGGTTGCTGAGAGATTGGTTGAAACATGAGTGTCGGGTTGATGCCTCGCCGCAAGTAAGTCAAACGATGCGGTTGGACGGCGACGCAGCGTACTTCTTACTCACGCATCGGCAGCACTACGGACTCAGAGATCCGCAGCGGACGCCCGCGCTAGTCGGATTAAAGCCGCCACCGCAGCCCGTCTGTTGACCGCCTCACACGTGAATTGACCGTGCCTGTATCGACCATTGGCAACACCAGTAGGGGCGCCGGCTTTTGCACCGTGCATCCTGCAAACGCGCTTGCCTCTCACGGCAGGGCTGCGACATGCCTTTCCTGACCGCTTGGATTTTGCCGAACAGCGAGGAGCGGCATTAGCAAGGTGCAAGGGATTGACCGGCTCGGTTTTCATCTTTCCTACCCCCTCCCGCTTCCCGCGTGAACATCACCAACGATAGCCTGGCCGCCTTCAGACACGTTCACGCGCTCCACGACGATCCGTTGGTTGCCTTTGCTGCGGTGGCGCTTCAGTGCCTCCATTTGTGTCGTGAATGTCCGGCCCAGCTTGTTGAGGCTTGCTTCATAGATTGCCATTCCCTTGACGGTCGAAGAGGCCGAGAGTCCCGCCACAGCTTTCATGGTCGCGATATGTACGGCGGCCATTTGCAGAGCCAACATCATCTCCACGGTGTCACGAGGTTTGATGCCCGCAGCGATGGCAATGCCGTAGTTTGCCTGCTCCATATCCATCTTGGCGTTCGGTTTCATGCCAAGCCCAGTCGCCTCCCGAAGCCACCCGTAAACTATCGGCATGTCCCCGGTATTCAGGGCGTCCGCGATTACCTGATAGGCAATGGTCTTGTCGGGATGGTCTACACCCAGGACGGCATCAAACGTATTGTCGCCCGTCTGCTTCATCTCGCACTTCATCTGCGGGAGCGTGGCTCCGGAGCCTTTGCGCTTCCTGCAGCGCGCGACGGCGGCAGCCTCATCGTCTGAGGGCTGGTATTCTGCGGCCACCTGAGAGCGCGGCTGCAAAGGTATGACATTACCTTCATCCGCGCTTTTGTCCTTGGTCGCGGGGCCTTTTGCGGCTCTTGCCATCTGCTCCTCGTCTGTTTTCAGTGAACCGACTTGCCGCCATCCACAAGCGCACCGCTAGCGGCGATCTGGTGCGCTGCTTTGTGCACCACCTCACCCAGTAGCTTGCCGATGTCGCTGGTGGCGTACTTCAGAAACATCTGCCCCATTGCGTGGACTTCATGCGCCCAGGCCCATCAGCGTCAAGTCTGGTGAGGTCTGCATGGTCACGCGGCGGCCACCATGCCTTGGCTGACAATCGCACCGTCGCGGAGAAGCTGGCTCAGGCTGACGCCACGGGCGCGGGCGAGCGCACGCAGCGCCGCCTTCTCGTCTTGCGATACACGCACACGAATCTGTTTATCCATCGACTGCGCCAAACGCATTGCCGTCTCCGCGAAGATTTGTTGCCACAACATAACAATTTCTGTGGCAACAATCCAGAGGCGGATGCCTCTAACCCATTGATAACAATAGGCGTTTCAGGATGTTCCTTGTCGTCTCGCTGCGTCTTGGAGTGTTTCAAAAGTCGCGTCGGGGTCATCGCGTCGGATGAAAAAAATTCGCCAAAATGGGCGTCGAATGTGCCGCGCCCTCGCGGGGCGAAGTTGGGTTGGCAGACTTCGCCAACCCTATGCGGCTCTCTCATTGCGGCGGAATGCTTAAAGCCTCGCGCGCGCGTATTGGTCGCGGAATTAACCTGCGGACGTGCTTTTTATGGCTTCGCAAAAATTCAGACCGCTCGGAGTCTTTTCAAGATGAAAACACGAGGGGACCGCAAGTCGATCAAAGTCGCAAGTGTAGAGTTTGAATCAGCATCGGGTGGTGGCGCGATGAAAGCTCGGGTCGCAAATGGACCCGAGGTCCTACGCCATTGGACCGTGTGGCAAAATTTGCCAGACGGTAGCCACACTGGGCAACATGAAAAACAATCAAGAGCAATCAAGTGGCAAACTCTGCCACTCGATCCTACGCGGCGAGAAGGTGCGCTCACTGTCAACGTTGACAGTGACGGGGCGAAGCCGGCCGCTCCAAAACCCGCATTTAAATTCACTTATCCCGTTGAAAACATTGAGGGCCGTCAAACTGACTTACCCACGCCTAACCGCTCGAATAGCTTGGCAACCGCCGTCGCTGCTTCTGCGGCCATTGGGATTGGCTGCCCTTCCTCTAGAGGCTCCACCTCTGGCATGGTTTCGAGCATCAGCCGGTTTTGACGCCAGACGGATTCCGTCTCATCCCGCCAACTGGACATCAGGTTTTCACCTACGTTCCACCGGACATTGTGGTCAGGGCAGAAACACCAGTGGGTTCGGCCGACATTGGCCCATTGGGCTTGCCCGCATCGAGGGCATCCGCCGTAGTATTCTTCGCAGACTAATTCCGTCATGGCAGCGCTCCTGCAATTGTGAGGACAACGAGGGCTATTGAGAAACAGAGCGCGAGATAAATCACGTTCGCGCCCTCCTGCGTCTTGCAGCCCTGGCTCTGAACTTCTCTTTCCGTTCGAGCCACCGGGCCGCAGCATCCCGGTCCAGCCATTCGCGTTCATCTGCTATCGAGAGTTGGGGCTTTCGGCGCATCTTTGCCTTTTGATAATTCAGGGGTGCGCTCATCGGCTTGCCTCCCACGTTGGAAGACCTGGCGCTGCCGCTGGAGCTTGACGGGTTCCTTTCCCTCCAAAGCCCATGCGACGTTTCCGCCGGCACGGCGTTTGAGAGTTCGCGCCTAAAGGTCTCTGTCTCTGGTCTCTGGTCTTGGTATGTGGCACCGGTGCTACACGGTGTAAAACCAACTCAACCACGGGTGTCCAGACAGTGGGGACACGGTATGCACACGGTCTAACCATGGGCACCTCGCATAATCCGCGATTGCATCAGCCTTGCCGTACCGCCGATCAAATTGGCCGTATCCGCTCGTTTGG
The DNA here is from genome assembly GCF_040081925.1 of Mesorhizobium quangtriensis. Classification (NCBI taxonomy): domain Bacteria; kingdom Pseudomonadati; phylum Pseudomonadota; class Alphaproteobacteria; order Hyphomicrobiales; family Phyllobacteriaceae; genus Mesorhizobium; species Mesorhizobium quangtriensis. The sequence continues at coordinate 1,117,273 of NZ_JBEBMF010000002.1, read as the reverse complement.
CAGCTTCCCTGGATTCCTTGGCCGCCGCTTTCTGAGCCTCGCGCTCAACGCGCTCGCCATCGGCAACCTCAAAAGCCGCCATGGCCTTTTCTCTCAACCGATCGCACTCAATAAGCTGGAGGCGCTTCCTCGTACCTATGGAGTGATCTGGATTGGCAATGGGGTTGTGACGAAACCATCGTTCGATGAGGATTACGTCAGTGTCCGGGTCGCGGTCGATCAGCTCAACCGCGACCAGTTCCTTCAAGACGGATTCGTATGCGGTTTCCGTCCATCCAAGATCGGCGCAGGCATACCCTCGCGGGAGTTCGTAAACCCCCGCGCTGGTTACGTGTGCATTGCTGAGCAGGTACAGGAATCCAACCTTTGCCTCGTCTGGCAAATTGATAAATCTTCGGGATCGCCACACCGCAGGCGCGACCTTTGTGAAGTTGCGGGCGCTCATCAGGACACCCCCTCACATTTGAGGCGGGCGTGCTCTGCCTTATGATGTTTCCGGCAAAGCCAGCGGACGACCATCGGACGGGAATAATCGTCGTGATGACCGTCAACTTCACTCGCGCCGCATACCTCACAAGGTTGTCGTTGTGTCAGGCCGCGACGTAGAGCAGATTCAAGCGACTTGTGCGCCCAACGCTTGAGCGGGTTGCTTTCGCGCCATTTTGCTTGGGATGGGAAGGCCAATTCCCTGGTCTCGATCGCGATCTCAGGTATGTCACTCATTGAGCGAGCCCTCCCATGCCTGAGAGGTGCGCGACCAGCCGCGCCGTCTCGATGCGCATGCTGAACCGCGTCAATAATTTCGCGGTCGCATAGGTCTCGGACGTTGCGAGATTCGAGGCTTTTTGGTATGAAGAAGGCACCACACCTTTCGACGATAGCGGAACGGTCAGCCCTGCCAGGCTGGCCGTTTTGCAATGTATCTCCATGCCTGCACCTCAAGCCGCTGCCGGGAGGCTCTTGAGGAAGTCTTGCAGCTCTGAAATCAGGATCAGGCTACGCTTGCCGTTCTTGCGGAGAGTCAGCTTTCCGTCCCGCGCAGCTCGGTAGATAGCCGAGCGCGATAGCCCGGACATCTCGACGGACTCGCTGATGGTTGCGGCTAGTTTGGTCATGCGTTTTGTTCTCCTGTATGTCGCGGCGTGCCGCCGTGTTGCAGGAGCCAATCTGGGACCATTTCTATGGAAAGGGGCGGTGCAGAACTCGCCAACTTTGCACCACCGAAATCTAGCTGCCAGCGGCCTTCATAATGACGGCGAGGTCCCTGAACAGGGAGTGGCAACGCGCAGAGAAGTCGATACGATCGCATGTGGCTGGCAACGCCATGTCAAGATGGGCGGGCTTGTCGGTGCGAGTCCCTTTCTCCCAACTCCGGATCGCCTCGGAGAGATTTTCGTCCCCGATATCTACAAACGCTCCGCAATGCTCGACGACGGCTTCCATAACGATTTCGCGGACGTCGGTTTTTGTGGCCATGCCGCCTCCATAGCCAGTGACTTTGCCGAAGCCGTCCCTCACAAAGCTCACGGCGTAGGAGCGGATGAAATCCCGCTTCACTTTTGAGGCATTGGCATTTGGGTTGCGAAGGCGCGTTAGGAAGGCAACTGCCACAATTACGAAAAATGCAGGGTGGCTTGATGGTAAGCCGGAAACCGTCGCTGCCGTAGCCAAATTACTGCAAAGGGCGGTTACAAATCCCTCGGGGGTTTTTACCGCCTGGTTTTCGGAGGTTATCTGTTGATCCTTGAGTTTCCACCACAGTTCTCCAACAGAGTCGAAAAAGCCCCTGATAGCGTCCAGTGGTTGTGCTTCCAAGAATTCCTTTGATGCCCAACGCTTTTCGCCAATGGCACCGGCAACTAGGTCTGCTCCATATCTGCCGTGGTTCACTAGAACTGGCGAATGCGACAACATTGGTGAGCCGCGAACGACCCTTGGCGGTGGACTTGGAATTGTTGCGGGTCGTAAAACGGCGTCTTTGAATTTAGCGCCTACCTTCATTTCGCAGCCTCACTACGTTGTCCTCTGATGTTGCTACGAGCGGTATTACAGCACCGGCTGACAGGTCATCGAGAGCGTCAACAATGGCGGCGCTATAGTGCAGTTCGATCATGCGAGCGCTGGTGTCGTGCAAGGCTGCTACAAGGCGCACAGGCAGGCCGGCGCGTAACTGACGAACGATAGATGAGTGCCGAAGCGCATAGGGAACGGTATCGGCCGGAAGCCCGGCGAGCTTGATGATCTTAGACCAAGGCCTCGCAAGCTCCGTAGCGTTGAGCCACGGCCCCCGTTCAGACTTCACCCAGCGCGGCGGCTGGTCTTCGGTAGCTTTCTCTTGCTTGTGCCGCCAGCGTTCCAGAAGGGGCTCTTTCCCTCGCCTTCCGGCAATGGCGGGTCGCAATTCCTCCAGAACATCGGATCCGATGCGAATGCCGATGTGCGACGCCTTTTTCTTTCCTCGGCCCTTCCGGCTGGTCGGAACCATCAAGCGGTTCTGTGCTATCTGCAAATCGGCGACGGCGTTGCGCTTGACCTGCGAGAAGCGCGAGCCTGTGGCGGAAAGAACAAGCACCATACGTAGAAGATCGCCGCCCCAGTCGTCATCGGAATCGACAGTGCTTGCGGCCTGGATAATGCGTCGGATGTCAGCGTCGGGGAGGGCGGCTTTGTCCCTGGCCTGCGCCGTCTCGGCATCTACCGTCGCCAGCCCTGCCTTGATGACCATCATCGTCTCGGCGGGGAGGCGGGCACGGTGTTTCATCGCAGCCGCGTTTAGAGCTGCACGGAGGTCGTTGACGATCCGGCGCACCGTCGCAGAAGCGAGCCCATCCGCCAGAGACGCACGCCACTTTCCCAGGTCAGACTCGGTGAGGGCGTGGAGGGCGATGGTTGCGAGCCGCGACCGTGAGACGTGCTTGGTAAGACGTACCCGAATATCTCGCTTGCTCTCACCGCGCGCCGCCTGCCTCACATCATGTGCGGCGATATGGTCCTGCACGGCAGAGCCAACGGTGGGGGCAGGGCCGTCGGCAGATGCGATTTCATCGGCCCGCGCCTGACTGGCAACCTTCGCAGCTCTTGTCTTGGCCTGCTCGAAGCTCAGGCAGTCAGCGCCGTTCGCTTCCATCTTCCCATCATCGGCAGTTCCGATGGTGGCTTGCTTGTATTTCTGATCACCCCGGTACCAGCGCACCATCCACCGGCCGCCACGCTTCTGCTTGCGATAGCCGAGGTGGACATCGGCATTGATGCCGCGCCAGTGGTTTCCCTCAGCCAATGCTTTCCGGGCGTTGGGCGTGGACAGTGCGGCTTCATTCAGGGTTTTCGACATCGAGGCGGATGACCAAATCGTCAAATATCCGTCAAATATACAGCCGCAGACGCGCTGACACAATAGGCGACGCCTGCCTTTAGAACGTGAACGGGGAACGAACGTGCGCGGAACAATGCGGAACATTCGGGGACGTTTGTGCGAAACGGGTCCAAGTATGCGGTTGCCCTCTCACGGCGCAAACCGGGGTTCGATTCCCCGTGGGCGTACCAATCCTTCCTAGAAACAAATCTTATCAAAGACTTGCCGGACCTGTTGTCCAACCTTTGAGTGCAGTTTGGACAAGATTTGTTTCCCGTTTGGGCACTGAGCCCGCTTACGGAGTAGTGCGCCGTTGCGACAGTCGGTGGGCGCGAGGCTAGCTGATGTGATGGCACAGCAGGAGCTTGCTGTTGTCCGCGAGACGGTGGCCGCTGAATAGTAGTTCAGTGCTTCTTGTCCGTTATGCGTGCAATGAGCATCCCGAGCGTCTCGCCCTTGAGCCTTTGCAGAAACGATGCCCGCTGCCGGTGCTCGCGAGTACCGCGAATTCGCTGCTGAAGAGGCATCAGGAACTCCGCGAGCTCGCGGACATGCTTTCCGAACTTCGCGTCGCGATTCTTCCGCGCCGACACGGCGCGCCGCTTTACATGAACGAAGCGGGCGATATCGAGGCCCTTTTGTTTGACCGCTTTGCGCCCCCTTATCGGACGGCTTACGCGGGAAGGGCATACTACCGAAAGCCGACTTTAACGCCCCCGGTATGACGTCTCTTGACCGCTTTGCACGCGTGAATGTGGGAAAAGCGCCTTCGTTGCCTTCAGCAAGGTAGGCCTTTGCCGATTGGCCACATACAACCGGTCACTATTGGGCGTTTGCTGTGACCTTGACGGGTGCTTTCAACCCTCATGCATTTACGGCGTTGGCGATGATCGGAAAAATGGGTGTTGTGAGCGTGATCGCGCGGCACACCTGACGGCTATAAGAGTTGCCGAAAGAAGTTCTGGAAACAACGTGAAACGACGAAATCCATTCGTCAGATTGGTGATCTACCGATCAATGGCCGGCAGGAATCCGGTTATGCTCAACACATCAAGACACTGACTGTCGCGGCATAGCAGGCAAGCGGCAGGATCAAACGCCTTTGAAGTATACGTCAGGGACAACGCATGCTGAACACTCCGCCCCTTGATAATGAACTAAACGCCTGGGACCGGGATCACTTCTTTCATCCGTCAACGGATATGGGTCAGCATGCGCGTGGTGACACGCCGAACCGCATCATCCGGGAGGCGGAAGGCGTGTACATCGTTGATCGCGAGGGAAAGCGTAGCCTCGACGGCTTTGCGGGGCTCTACTGCGTCAATATCGGCTACGGTCGCAAGGAGATCAGCGACGCGATCGCCGCGCAGGCCGCCGAGCTTCCCTACTACCATGCCTATGCCGGCCATGGCTCGGAGCCCTCGATCCGCCTAGCCAAGATGGTAATCGACCGCGCGCCTCAAGGGATGAGCCGGGTGTTCTTCGGCCTGTCGGGCTCGGATGCCAACGAGACCAACCTCAAGCTTGTCTGGTATATCAACAACGTCCTCGGCCGCCCGGAAAAGAAGAAGATCATTTCTCGCTGGCGTGGTTACCACGGCTCAGGCGTAATGACGGGCAGCCTCACCGGTCTCGCCGCCTTCCACAATCTCTTCGACCTGCCGAAGCCGCCGGTCGTTCACACGGAAGCGCCGTATTTCTACCGCCGGCCTGATCGTTCGATGGACGAGGCGGCGTTCTCGCGCCTCTGTGCCGAGAAGCTGGAGGAGATGATCCTAGCAGAAGGTCCCGATACGATCGCGGCATTCATAGGCGAACCTGTGCTCGGCACCGGGGGCATCGTGCCGCCGCCTGCGGGCTACTGGCAGGCAATTCAGGCCGTCTTGCAGAAATACGACATCCTTCTGATCGCCGACGAGGTCGTCACCGGCTTCGGCAGGCTGGGCTCGATGTTCGGATCGGATCATTACGGCATCAAGCCGGACCTCATCACCATCGCAAAGGGTCTCACCTCGGCCTATGCGCCGCTATCCGGTGTCATCGTCTCCGAGAAGGTCTGGCGCATTCTGGAGAAGGGTTCCGACAGCTACGGCTCGATCGGTCATGGCTGGACTTATTCCTCGCATCCGCTTTGCACCGCCGCCGGTGTCGCAAACCTCGACTATCTCGACCGTCACGATCTTGTGCGCAACGCCGGCGAGGTCGGTGCCTATCTGAAGCAGACCCTGGTCGACGCTGTGGCTCACCATCCTATGGTTGGCGATGTGCGCGGTGAGGGCATGCTCGCGGCCGTCGAATTTGTCAGGGACCGCGACGACCGCGTTTTCTTTGATGCGTCCGAGAAGGTCGGCATCCGGGTGGCGGCGGCACTCCTCAGGCGCGGCGTCATCGGCCGCGCCATGCCACAGGGCGACATCCTCGGCTTCGCGCCGCCGCTTTGCCTGACGCGCGAGGAAGCAGACACGATTGTCGCGGCCGTAAAGGGCGCGGTGGACGAGGTCGGCGCCAGCCTTTAAGGGCTGGAACGGCCCGCAGGATTATCCCTTGGAGTAATTGGCATATGAAGATCGGCGCCCTGTTCCCCCAGTTCGAGATAGGGGAGAACCCGAAGGATATCCGAGATTTCGCGGTCGTGGCCGACACGCTCGGCTACACGCACCTGACCGCTTTCGACCAGATCGTCGGACTGAACAAGGCGAGCCGGCCGGACTGGACCTATGTCCACGATGCCGGCGACATGTTCCACGAACTGTTCGTGCTGTTCGGCTACCTCGCCGCGGTGACGGATAAGATCGATTTCGTGACCGGCGTGCTTGTGTTACCAATGCGCGGAACGGCGCTCGTCGCCAAGCAGGCTGCGGAAGTCGACCTGCTCAGCGGCGGTCGGCTGCGGCTCGGGGTCGGCGTCGGCGTCAAGCCTGATGAGTTCGAGGCCTGCGGCGAGGAGTTCCGCAACCGCGGCAAGCGCATGGACGAGCAGATCGAACTGCTGCGCAAATACTGGTGCTCCGACCTGATCACCTATGAGGGCAAGTACCATCGCGTCATCGACGGCGGGATCAATCCTCTGCCTGTCCAGCGACCGATCCCGATCTGGATCGGAGGCGTTTCGGAGGCTGCGATCAAGCGTGTTGGGACGCTGGGAGACGGCTGGCTGCCCAATTTCCAGGCCGACGATACCGGCAGGCGCGCCATCGCAGCGATGCGCGAAGTGGCGGTCGCCAACGGCCGCGATCCCGACAAGATCGGCATCGAGGCGACGATGACGATCATCGACCGGACGCATGCCGAACTGCGCGATGAGATGGAGGAATGGCGCGCGATGGGCGCCACCCACATCACCGTCAACACCATGCCGGAGCGTTGGGTCGAAGAAGAGCAGCGCTGGAACAAGGCCGACATTGGCGGGCTTTCAGATCCGGCAGCGCATATCGAGGCGATCAAGGAATTCCGCGCCGCGCTTCCTGCGTACTTCTGAAGACCGATGACAGTTTTTAATCGTCCGGAATTCCTGTCCCGAATCGTGCGCGTCAAGGCGCGCATGGCGGACGCTGGGATCGATATGCTGGTCGTGGCCGATCCGGCGAACATCAACTATCTCACTGGTTATGACGGCTGGTCGTTCTACGTCCACCAGTATGCGGTGCTCGGTCTCGACTTCGACGAACCCTTGTGGATCGGCCGTGCCATGGATTCGCCGGGCGCGTTGCTGACCGCGTTCCTGAAACCCGAGAACGTGGTGCCGTATCCTGAGACCTATGTCGATTCCACCTTGTTTCACCCGGCACAGTTCCTGGCGCAGCGCATCTCCGACAGCGGCCACGGCAAAGCGCGCATTGGGGTGGATCTCGACGCCTTCTATTTCACCGCTAAGGACTATATCGAGCTCGGCAAAGCGTTGCCGGGAGCGAGCCTCGTCGATGCCGAAGGGCTGGTGAACTGGGTGCGCCTCGTCAAGTCGGACGCGGAAGTCGCGCTGATGCGCGGCGCCGCAGCGATCGTCGGCAAGGCGATGGAAGTCGGTATGGCGGCGGTCAGGCCAGGCGTGCGCGAATGCGACGCTGTGGCCGAGATCACCGCCGCGCAATTCCATGGCACTACCGAATTCTGGGGCGATTATCCTGCGGCGCTGGCCCAGGTGCCGAGCGGCAGGAAGAGCGCGGCGCCGCATATGACATGGTCCGGAGACACCTATCAGAACGACACGGTTGCCTATCTCGAACTCGGCGGCTGCCACCATCGCTACCACGCCGCGCTGGCGCGCACGCTCTATCTCGGCAATCCGCCGTCCGAGCTGACCTACATCGCCAAGGTCGTCGCCGAGGGGCTCGACACCGCGCTCGATGCGGCAAGGGCGGGTATCACCTGCCATGACGTCGAGGCGGCCTGGCGCAGGGTCATCCGCCGCGCCGGCTATGACAAGGCGTCGCGCATCGGCTATTCGATCGGCCTGAACTATCCGCCCGACTGGGGTGAGCGCACCGCCAGCCTGCGTGAGGACGACCAGACTGTGCTGGCCCCAAACATGTGCTTCCACATGATACTCGGCATGTGGATGGACGACTGGGGCTATGAGCTGAGCGAGACCTTTCGCGTCAGCAAGAATGGCGCTCCGGAGGTGCTCACCTCGTTCCCTCGCGACCTCGTCGTCAAACGCTGACGGAAAATTCGCAGCTCACGGTAGGCGCGACAGGCGCTCAAGGATCAGGTCGTAGAATGGGGGATTGTCGAGATCCCTAAGCACCATGCAGTTCGGTTCCTGCTTGGTGACGTTCCACCAGTCCACGACTGTCATACCCATCGTGGTCGGCGACGTGATCTCGATGCTGACATGGCAGTTGCGACCGCCGAACAGCTCCGGCTTGAGCAGGTAGCCGATCACGCAAGGGTCGTGCAGCGGATAGCGGTCCGTACCGAACTTCTGGTTGCCCCACTGCTGGTAGAACTCGGCCATTCCAGCCGCCTCGACCGCGGTTCGCGTGCCGACGGCGCGCAGTTGCTTCAACCAATCGGGCGTCATGAGCGCCTTATACGTGCAGTCGATCGGAACCATGGTCAACGGCACGCCCGACGTGAAGACGACATGGGCGGCGTGCGGATCGACGAAGATGTTGAACTCGGCAGCCGGAGTCGTGTTGCCACCTTCGAAGAAGCCACCGCCCATGAACACGATCTCCCGGATGCGGGTGACGATCGCAGGTTCCTTGATCATGGCCATCGCGATGTTCGTCATTGGACCGAGCGGGCAAAGCGTGATCTCGCCCGGAGCGCTCGCCATCAGCGTGTCGATGATGAAATCAACGCCGTGCTTCTCGCCGAGGGCATGCGACGGCTCCGGGAGGTCGCATCCTTCGATTCCGCTTTCGCCATGGACGTATTCCGCGGTGAACAGCTTGCGCACCATCGGACGTTGGCAGCCGGGATAGACCGTGATGTCGCCGCGTCCGGCCAGTTCGAGCACCATCTGGGCATTCCGCGCGGTGCGGGCGAGCGGCACGTTCCCGGCGACGGCGGTAACGCCCACGACCTCCAGTTCGTCCGGCGATCCGAGAGCAAGCAGGATGGCGAAGGCATCGTCCTGACCCGGGTCGGTGTCGATGAGGATTTTCCGTGGGGGCATAGCAGGCATTCACCAATGAGAGGGCGCAGGCGGGAATAGCCTGCGCGCCTAAGAGTTTCGTCGTATACCGGCCGAAGTTTCTTCGGGCGATGCTGGGATCGATTTGGTCTACAGCGTTCGCAAATCGGAACAAGCTGCACGACGCTGCGACGATTGTCACAGAAGCTCTGTCGCATCATCTCCGAAACAAGTCGCCGGCACCGAAACTTATTCGGCTACACCGCCGACGCTTCGATTGTTTTTCCGTGGCGCACTCAATACCGTTTCCCTGCGCCAATCCCGGCCATCTCCCAAATGCCGGGCCTGCGTCAAGACCAAGAGGCAAAACGCCCTCCTAACCCTCCAGAGAGAAGAAAAACGATGAAAAAATGGCTTTCACTTGCATTGGCCGGCGCAGTGGCGACAGCCAGCACGCTTGGCGCCGCGCAGGCCGCCGACCCGATCCAGATCGGCGTCATCGCCAACCTGACCGGGCAGGACGTCAAGACCAGCGTGCAGATGGTGCGCGGCGTCGAACTCGCCGCCGACGACATCAACGCGGCGGGCGGCATCAACGGCCAGCCGATCAAGCTGATCGTAGAGGACTCCGAATACCGCGCGCAGGAAGCGCTCAATGCGGCGACCAAGCTATACACCGTGGACAAGGTCGAGGCCGCCATCATGTTCGGCGGCAGCAGTCTGATGATACCTGTCGCCCAGATGGCAAAGGAGCAGGGCAAGATCCTGGTCAACACCTCCTCTTCCTCGCCGAAGCTCGGCGAGTATCCCGGCACGCTGTTCAGCATCCTGCCCCTCGATGACATCCTCGCGAAGGACCTCGGCAACCTCGTAGCCGACGGCGGCGCGAAGACAGCTGCTGTCGTTGTGCCGAACAATGCGTTCGGACTGGGTGTCGCCGAGGCCGCCGCCGCGGCGTTCAAGGCCAAGGGCGGAACGATCGTCGAGACGATCGCCTACACCGAAGGCCAGCCCAACTATCGAGCCGACATCCAGGTGCTGGCCGGCAAGAAGCCCGAAGCCATCATCACCTGCGGCTATGGCGACGATTCGCGCACGATCCTGCGCACCGTGCGCGAGCTCGGCATCGACGCTCCCTGGTACGCCGCCTATCCGTCCATCCTCGAAGTCGAGAATCCGGAGTGGATGAGCGGCAAGCTTTCGGGTGTCGATAATGGCGGCTATTCACAGGGCGTCGGCAAGGCGGTGCTCGACAAATACAAAGCCAAGTACAACGAGGAAGACGTCCTCGCTCACGTCTACTACGGCTATGACGCCTTGATGGTGCTGGCCGAGGCGATGAAGAAGGGCGGGACGGACGCGGCATCAATCGCGAAAGCGCTTCCTGATGTCGTGAAGGCCTATGATGGCGCCAGCGGCAAGATCGTCTGGGATGATCGCGGCCAGCGCATCGACCCGCCGCTTGACATCATCGCCTACAAGGACGGCAAGTTCGAGACCACCGGTACCCTCAACTAATCCAGCCGCCAAATATCAGCCGTCGCGGTCCTCCGCGACGGCTGATATTATTTTTTGAGTGTCCGGCGACCAGGACGTCACGTGCTTCAAGTCTTTATCAATTCGATAGTCTACGCCAGCGAGATCGCCGTGATCGCTGTGGGCGTTTCGCTCAGCTATTCCGTCCTGCGCTTCGCCAACTTCGCGCATATCCAGCTTGCCATCGTAGGCGGCTATCTGACGTACAGCTTCGCGGCGATCCCCGGCCTTCCGATGGTCATCGCCGTGCTGCTCGCAGCGATCGGCACCGGCATTATCGCCGTCCTGATCGATGTGCTCGTCTTCAGCCGGATCCGCGGTATCTCGGCGGAGGGCAAGATGATTGTCTCGTGGGGCGTCGCGCTCTTCATCCGCTCTATGCTGTCTGTGATCTATGGCGGTTCCGCCAAGGTCTTCGACGTGCCGAGCGAGGTCATCATCGTCCAGGATGCCGTATTCACCACCCTCGATATCACGGTTGTCGTCGCGACCGCTGTGCTGATGGTTGGACTTCACGCCTTTCTATACCGCACGCGCACCGGTTCGGCGCTTCGGGCGCTTGCCAGCAATTACGACCTCGCGGTGACGCGCGGAATTCCAGGCGAGCGCCTCATCCGGCTGATGTGGTTCCTGTCTGGCGCGCTCGCGGCCGTCGGTGGTTCTCTTTTCGCCATGCAGACGCGCCTGCAGCCGAGCCTCGACCTCGTCATCCTGCTGCCGGTGTTCGCCGCCGTCACCATCGGCGGTATGTCGAACGTTTTCGGAGCAGTCATTGGCGCCTTGGTGCTTTCCTTCGCGCAGAATTTCCTGATCTGGATCGACTTCGGCACGCTGTTCTTCGGCGAACCCTGGCACATTCCCACGCAGTTCCGCGACTATATCGCGGTGCTGGCGCTGCTAATCGTCCTGCTCCTCAAATCCGGCCGCGCGGCCGGCGGCAAGAGGTAGGCGATGATCGACTTCGTCATATATTCGGTCACCGTCATCGCCATCTGGTCGGTACTCGCGCTCAGCCTGAATTTGCAGTTCGGCATGACCGGTCTCGTCAATTTCGGGCAGATACTCCCCTTCGCGATCGGCAGCTATGCAGCTGGCATCGCTGCGTCTTTCGGCTATCCCTGGTGGATCGGCGTCATCGGCGGGTTGCTGTTCGCGCCGTTGCTTTCGCTGGCGGTGATCCTGCCGGCACAGAGGCTTTCGCAGGACTACTGGGCGCTCATCACACTCGGTGCTGCCGAAATCTTTCGGCTCACAATGTTGAACACGCCTTCGCTGGCGGGGGGCGCGGACGGCCTCAACGTGCCGCGTTTTGGCAGCCCCGTGCTGGCGCTTTGCATCGCGCTCGCGCTGCTCGTCGTGTCATTCTTTTTTGCCGAGCGGGTAAGCCGTTCGCCCTTCGGCCGCATGCTGCGGGTGATCCGGGAAGACGAGGTGCTCGCCTCGACGCTTGGTCGCAATCCGATCCGCTATCAGGCCTCGGTCTCGGTGGCGGCCTGGATGATGGCTGCCGCAGCTGGCATCACCTACGGCCATTTCAGCGGCTACGTGGCGCCGACGAGCTTCACCGTCACGGAGACCTTCATCATCTGGACCGCGGTCATCGTCGGCGGCCCGGGGCGCAACATAGGCGTCGTAATCGGTGCAGCCGTCATCCAGTTGCTCGGCGTGTCTTCGCGTTTCGTCGCGCAGTGGGTCGACCTTCCATCCGACCTCATCGCGAACCTGCGCCTTGCGGCATTTGGTCTGATCCTCGTCCTGATGTTCATCTACCGGCCGCAAGGCTTGATTGCCGAGAAGCGGGAGGCACACAATGTTGACCGCGACTGATCTGAGCCTACGCTTCGGCGGCCTCAAAGCGCTCGACCGCGTCAGCATCGAGGCCCCACCGGGCATGGTGACCGGGCTGATCGGGCCAAATGGCTCCGGCAAGTCGACGCTGCTCAACGTGATCGGCGGCGTTTATGTGCCCAACGGGGGCGAGGTGACGCTTAACGGCGCGCCGCTGCCGTTGGGGCGACCCGACAAGGTCGCCCAGAAGGGCGTTGGCAGGACTTTCCAGATCCCGAAGCTGGCGCAGCGGCTGACAGTGTTCCAGAACATGCTCGCCGGCGAACCAGACCATTGCGGCGAGCGGATCTCGAACCTTTTTTTCCGGCCCGGCAGGGTCGCCCACCAGGAGCGCGCCGCAGCCGAAAGGTCGACGTCGATCCTGAAGCGGCTGGGCATGGTCCACAAGGCAAACGATCTGGCCGGCAGCCTGTCTGGCGGCCAGCGCAAGCTGCTCACCATGGGCATGCTCCTGATGGCCGATCCTGCCGTGATGCTGCTGGATGAACCGGCAGCCGGCGTCAACCCGGTGCTCATCGAGCAGCAGGTCGCTTTCCTTAAGACGCTGCGCGACGAAGGCCGCATCGTCATCCTGATCGAGCACAACATGGACATGATCGCCAATGTCTGCGACCGGGTCTATGTCCTCGACGCGGGCAGCGTGATCGCCTCCGGCACACCCGCCGAAATCCGCTCAAACGAGACCGTCATCCGGTCCTATCTCGGGCAGCCGGCAGAGGCTGAGGACGAGCCATGAGTGAAATCCTCTCCTTCACCAATGTCACGGCCGGCTATGGTCCGGTCACTGTGCTCAACGACCTGTCGATGGAGCTTCGTGCCGGCGAGATCCTCGCGGTTCTCGGCGCCAACGGCTCGGGCAAGTCCACAGTGCTCAAGACGGCGATGGGCCTGACGCAGGTCAGCGAGGGCAGCGTGATGCTGGCCGGCAAGCAGATCACCGCGATGCCGGCCCACCAGCGCGCCGCCGGCGGACTCGGCTACGTGCCCCAGACCGGCAACGTGTTTTCCGACATGACCGTCTGGGACAACCTCCGCATGGGCGCATTCCTGCGCCCGAAGCAGTTCGCTACCGATGTGGACGAAGTGTTCGGCCTCTTTCCGCGCGTCAAGGAGCGCCGGAGCGAGAAGGCAGGTAACCTGAGCGGCGGCGAGCGGCGCATGCTTTCTATCGGCATGACGCTGCTCATCAAGCCGAGCATACTCCTGCTAGACGAGCCGAGCAGCGATCTCGCGCCGTCCACGGTCGATCTCGTCTTCGAGTCGATCGCGGAAATACACTCGCGGCTGTCCGTGCCGATCCTGCTGGTCGAGCAGAACGTCAACAAGGCGCTGGCGATATCGAGCCGCGTCTGCGTGCTGGTGCGCGGCAGGCAGGCGCTTGACGTTCCCGCCAAGGAGATCGATACGCGACATCTTCACGATCTTTTCATGGACGGTGGCGTCCGTACCAGCTGAGGTGATGATGATCACGAACCCGCCACCCTGGCCGAACGGCGCGCGGTGCGCGGTCGCGTTCAGTTTCGATGTGGATGCCGACAGCGTCGTGCATGCCGCGCACGGAGCAGCCGCGCCGGCCATGCCGCATGCGCTGGCCCACATGCGCTACGATCCATTCGTGGCGACGCCGCGCCTTGCAAAGCTTTTCGGGGATCTCCAGGTTCCGATGACCTGTTTCGTACCGGGCTGGGTGGCCGAAACATACCCGTCGGCGATCGAGGCAATCCTGAAGCACGGCAACGAACTCGGCCATCACGGTCATTTCCACGAATGGCCCAGCAAGCAGAGCGTTGAAGCTGAGAGGGAGACGCTGGCGCGCGGATCGGAAGCCCTGGCGAAGGTTTCCGGCAAGCGGCCGCGCGGCTATCGCGCACCCTATTATGGCCTGTCCCCGGCGACCTTCGACCTTCTGATCGAGGCGGGTTTCGACTACGACTCCTCGCTGTTTGCCGACGATGTGCCAATCCTCCTCGACAACGGCAAGGGCAAGCTGGTTGAGATACCTGTCCCTGCTTCGGTGGACGACTACAACCAGTACGTCTCCAGCCGCGCATTCGACTACCTGATGAAGATTTCCTCTCCGCAGCAGGCGCTTGAGGTCTATCAGGCCGAATTCGACGCGCTGCGTGAGTTCGGCGGCCTCTGGGTATCCGTCTGGCATCCGGCTGTCAGCGGCCGGCCCGCGCAGGCGCTTGCGATCAGGAAGCTCATCGAGCACATGCAGTCGGTCGGAGGCGTCTGGTTCGCTACTCTCGGCGATATCTCCGATCACGTCGGCCGGCTGGTCGAAGGCGGCAAATGGCAGCCGCGCATCGAGACAATCCCGTTCTACAAGGCGCCTGTCCTAGACCATCCGACATGAGAGACGGGTCCGCGTGACCACACGACCCCAAGTGAGACAGAAATGACGACCCCACACGACCCCAAGCGCCTAACGCCGTCCGGCCTTCCGAGGGCACGCTTCTACGACATCCCCTTCGATGGCGCGCCCGGGCCGAACAACGCCATCACCGACGTTCCCGGCGTCGCTGTCGGCTACACCACGCTCATCGAAGGTGACGGTCCTCTGGTCGTCGGCACGGGACCTGTTCGCACCGGCGTCACCGCCATCCTCCCGCGCCCCAGGGCTGAGCTTGCCAGCCCCGTCTTCGCCGGCCTGTTCAGCGCCAACGGCAACGGTGAAATGACGGGCTCCCACCTCATCGAGGAAATCGGAACGTTCAACCTGCCAGTGACGATCACCAACACGCATTCCTGCGGCGTTGCTCGCGATGCGACCGTCCGCTGGTTGGGAGGCAAGGATCCTGATGCGCTTGAGGACAGCTGGGGCTTGCCAGTGGCTGCCGAGACCTATGACGGCTTCCTCAACGACATCAACGGGCACCACCTGACCGCCGAGCATGTCGCTGCGGCGATCGACAATGCCACGAGTGGCCCGATCGACGAAGGCAGCATCGGCGGCGGCACGGGAATGGTCACATTTCAGTTCAAGGCAGGTTCGGGAACAGCCTCCCGCGTTGTCGGCTGGCAGGGCAGGACTTTCACCGTCGGGAGTTTCGTCCAGTCGAACTTCGGTCCCCGGAAGAACCTGATGATACGCGGCGTTCGCGCGGGTGCCGAACTGGCGGAGCCTCAGATCATCGAGAGGACGCCTCGCAGGGAAAAGGGATCGATCATCGCTGTCGTGGCGACGGACGCGCCGCTGCTGCCGCATCAATTGAAGAGGCTCGCGAGGCGCGTGCCACTTGGCGTCGCATGGACTGGTGGGCTCGGCTACCACAGCTCCGGCGACATTTTCCTGGCGTTTTCGACGGCGAATCCGGAAGCCGCGAGCTCGCCGCCCGGACGATTGGCGCAGGCCCTCTATGTACCCGATTGCGACATCGACCCGTTCTTCGACGCAGTCGTCCAGAGCGTCGAGGAAGCGATTCTCAACGCGCTCATCGCCAACGATGACATGACAGGCCGTGACGGGAACTACGTCCCGGCGCTGCCAAGGGACTGGCTTGAAACCAAATTTGGCCGTAGATCGATCTGACACTAACCTTCAGCGATCCAAAGGCCGATGCAGGGTCAGAAACTCGATGCCATAGACGTCCGAATTCTCGCTGTCCTGCAGAAGAACGGCAGGACGAAGAAGGTCGAGCTTGCGTCGGCTGTCGGCCTTTCGCTTTCGTCCTGTTGGGACAGGCTACAAAAACTCGAGCAAAAAGGCTTGGTGCGCGGCTATTATGCGGAGATCGATCTAAGCCGCCTGGTGAAGTGCGAAACGATCTTCACAACGCTCACGCTGCAATATCACACGCAGGCGCACTTTACGCGCTTCGAGCAGGCGGTAAAGCAGATCCCCGAGGTGGTGGTGTGCCACGCGGTTGGTGGCGGAATCGACTACATCATGCAGATCGTCGTCCGCAATATCAGCCACTACCAGGACATAATCGATGACCTGCTGACTCGAGAAATCGGCATCTCGGTCTATTTCACCTACGTCGTCACCAAAGTGGTCAAGCGATATGAGGGCTATCCATTGGCCAAGCTACTCGATAGTGACGACAATGGTTGAGTTTAGGATGATGAATCTTGCTCTTGGCATCTCTCCGCAGTTCAGCAGTTGGTTGCAACCGGCTGCAGCAAAAGCGTAGGTCGGCTTTCTCGGTTTCTCGGCCATAACCGGACAGTCAGCAGCCGGCCCAAAGCTGCCGAGGCGCGCCTAGCGCGTAGCCGACGACATAACAACGGTTTGAATTACATAGTCCTAGTAGCAGATGTCTTATTGCTCGACTTCAGACGCTTCGCCATGCCGGAGTCGCCGAGCGTCTTCCGGTTCGCCTTCTTCGTACGTTTTGCCATCCCATGCGGCAGATGTCCTCGGGGCCGCGACGGTATAGAGCATCAGGCGGAGGGCCAGGACGGCCTTGGAACTGGCGCCGTGGTGCTGCTCGAACGCGTTTACCAGCCTCGGCCGCAGAAGACCGATCCGGAAAAGCCGTCCTGCTGTTGGCCGCCGCCATTCTTGCGAACGGAGCGGCAGGCCTGCTTTACATCTGGAGCCTTTTCATTTTGCCGATGGAAGCCGCACCGGGGCTGAACCGTGCGGACCTCGGGCTCATTTCTTCGCTGGCCCTCATCAGTTTCACGGTTGGCGTTTCCATCCTGCCGGCAATTTTAGCGCGGATCGGACGAATGTCTGGGACCGGTCTGGCCTTTGCGTTGATTGCGGGCGGCCATCTCGCTTTCAGCATGTCTGCCTCCTGGACCATGCTCGCCTTCGATACGGGGTCGGACTCGGCGCGGGCTCGGGAATGGCATACGGCCTTGCCCTGTCGCTGGCAGCCTCGATGCCGGCACGGGTTCGCGCGAAGGCAATTGGCCTCGCCATGGGAGCATTCGCCCTCAGCGGTATCGTGTTGCCGGTCGCGCTGGGCACTTGGATCGCCACGGCGGCGCCGGACGCCGCCTTCTGGCGGATAGGCATCGTGGTCCTGGTTGTCGGGGCTCTCTGCCTGGCGAGCCTTGCGGGAGCCGCCGCCAACGACAAGACGAGGCGGCCGCGATCGCTGCGACCGGACCGATCGCCGTGGATCGCCAGACATTCATCTCGCTTAAGCTGATCGACCACTGAGGGATCGCTGAGATCCGGTTTGCCATGCTCCATCTGGCTTGCCTCTGATTAACTCTAATCTTGCCGAGGCAGCGCGACGGGAGAGCCCAGCAAGATCAAGGCAGTGCCAAAGCGAAACAATCGCCGCTGCTCCCAGAGCGCGATCGTGGGGACGTGGGTCAAACATTTGTTATTGCCGCCGGAAGCAGATCAGTTGCCTTATCAAAGCGCTATGACGCGGCCTTCCATCCGAAAAGACTTGAGCCGACCGCCCGCCGTTGATGGCAAGTTGGATTTGAAAGCAGCGATCGACGATGTCGAGGGACAGCTACCCTCGACGATCTCCAGGCAGGACATCATAATGGTGATCGGGCTGGCTGCGCTCGGTCAAGAAGTGTCTATAGCCGAGTGAGCGCGGAAATCAGCCAGGCGATATCGCGCAGCGATCTAAATCAAAACGTATGGAGAATGATTAGGTGCGCCTATGGAAGTGCGACGTCAGCGGCCTGCCGCTTTATTTCGATAATCACTTCAGCGTTGGAGCGGGCGGCGCACCAGTAGGCTTTGCCCCTGACACCATGACCTTGCACACGCTTAAGCAGGCTGGTGAAGGGCTCTGGCGCATCGCATCCCGCCCGGATGAAACCTGGCGCTTTTGCGCTAACGCGCCGGTAGACGGTAGCAATTGGTTGGTGAGGTCGGACGATCCCAACCCACTAGCGATACCGGCCAGATACAACAGGCTGGTTCCAAATACCGACACGCCTCAAGGCCTGGAACGTTTTCACAGGATCGGCGCCGCACAGCGCCATCTCTTTTATTCAATCCTGCGTTTCGGTCTGCCGCGGCCCGGTCGCGACGTCGATCCTCAACGCGGTCTGGTTTTCGATTTTCTTGAGGACGCAATCGATGAGGTCGGCAACCTGGTGCCGTCAATGACGGGTCACGAAGACGGGCTGATAAGCCTTCGCGCTGCGGAAGCTGACGATGTCGTACGCGAAACGATGCGCGTCTCGATGGGAGAGCCGTATCGCACGTTGCTCGGACATTTCCGCCATGAGATCGGACACGTCTATTTTCAGCTGCTTGTCGAACAAAGCGACATGATCGAGGAGGCGCGTTTTCTGTTCGGTGACGAGCGCGAAGATTACGCAGCGGCGCTGCAGCGCAACTATACCGAGGGACCGCCTGCAAACTGGTCAGAGAATTTCATCTCCACCTACGCAAGCTGCCATCCATCTGAAGATTTTGCAGAATGCTGGGCACATTTCTTTCACATCGTGGACACGCTGGAATCCGCCCAGGCTTTCGGAATTTCGGTTGCGCCGTCTCTTCACGATGACCTGGCCGCGGCAGTCACCTTCGATCCATACCGGGCCGTGAACGCCCAGCAGATCGTTGACGCCTGGGTGCCGATCAGCCTCGCTCTCAACACGATCCAGCAGTCTATGGGGCAGCCGAGTGCCTATCCGTTTGTAATGCCGATTCCGGTGGTGCAAAAATTTGATTTCATCAATCGCGTCATCACGGCCGTCCGCTAGCCGCAACGGACATAATCAACCAGCTGAGGTGTCGCGCTGGAAATAGTCGAAGGACTTGCGCAAAAAGGTATCCGGCTCAACTCCGTCCACGTACTGGCTTGGTTTTGATCATTGACCGCCTGCGTTTGGCATCCTCAAGCAACCACTTGTCCAATTCCGCTTGGCGGGTATTTGGGCCGCCGGCAGTCTTTGCAGCCCCAGCGTTGATTGCCTTCAGTCCAAGCCGCAACAGTTGCCCTGCTGCAAAGTTCCTGGCGAACGCCTCACCATCGAATTTCGTTTCTTCGGTCTCTCCGTTCTCAGTCACGTAGACCGCCCATGCACCGTCCAACTCTGCCAACCTAACGTCGTTTTGTGACTTCTTCATCGTGTATCCGGCTCCGTTCACTTTCGTGAGGAGCGAACGTTGGACTTGCCGCTCAGCTGCCGCGCAGCCGTCACGAGACTGGTGGTGTCTGTGCCGTATGCCCTGATCAGCTGCCGTGCCTGTTCAAGCGACACACCGCACATCTTGGAAATTTCCTGATCCGCCAAGGTCGCTTCACCACCACTCACTTTACGATCGGTGTTTTGTCGTTCGGCATCTCGGTGACTCCAATGGGATGCAGAATAACAGCGATGTGACCCGCTTGTTCCGAAGCCGTTATGCTTCGTGGAACTCGCTAACATTTGTTAGTGCGGCGGGTGTTTTCTTGTTGTTTGTGGCAGTGCCTACGGGCGGCCGGCTGTTCGCTTGAGGAGGCTCTTTCCTTGCGTTCGCAAAGCACGGACGTGACGCCACCGAGAAAACCGGCTACGGCAAGAGTCTCGCCTGGACAATCACTTCATGCCATTCACCAGCCGGTCAGTACTGCAATGGACGTCGGTGCTATTCGGCATCGGCGTGCTTGCCCTGCTCGCAATCCTGATTGCCACTGGTTGGTTGATATCTACCACTATCAAAAACGCGGACCAGGTTGTTGAAGCCCGCGAAACGCGTGCGGCCATCGTGGACCTCAAGTCTCTTGTCCAAGATGCGGAAATCGGGCAGCGCGGATTTCTGCTGACCGGGCGCGAGACCTACCTCCAGCCCTTTGAGCGCGCCAAGGCGGAAATCCCCGCACGCTTCCAGGCGCTGAGCCACCGCTTGGCAGACGAGGTAAGTGCTCAGCAAATCTCTGACTTGTCCTCCAAGATCGATGCGAAGATGGAGGAACTGTCGCTGACAATTTCGCTGTTCAGGGATGGCAAGCAAGACGAGGCCCGCGCAATCGTGGACAGCGATCGGGGCAAGGCAGTCATGGACGAAGCCAGAGCCTTGTTCGACAATTTGACTGCCGTGGCAGATCGGCGCTTTTCCGAGAGCGTGTTCCACCAGCGAACGAGTGCCCAGGCTCTCCAATGGATCGAGATCATCGGAGCGATAGTTATTCTTGCGGTTGTCGGAGGTGCCGCCTGGCTTGTGACGAAATACACGCGCGATCTGCTGTCGGCGCGCGATGAGATCGAAGCGCTCAATGTCGGGCTGGAAGAGAAGGTCCAGAACCGCACTGTCGAGTTGGGCCGGGCCAATGAAGAAATCCAGAGATTTGCCTACATCGTTACCCATGACTTGCGGGCCCCGCTCGTCAACATCATGGGCTTCACCAGCGAACTCGAAAACAGCCTCGTGCCGTTGCGAACGTTGGTGACGGATGCCGAGTCCGACGGCCGCCAGGTCGAAGAGGCGAAGCTAGCCGTCAACGAAGATGTGCCGGAGGCAATCGGCTTCATCAGATCCTCGACGAACAAGATGGATGGACTGATCAATGCCATTCTGAAGCTGTCCAGAGAGGGACGTAGACAGCTCAAGCCTGAACGCATTGATTTGAGGACGCTGTTGCAGTCAGCCGTCGACGTTGTGCAGCACCAGGTCTTCGAGGCAGGCGGTGAAGCCGAGATCGACACCAGTGTCACGTCGATACAGTCTGACAGATTGGTCCTGGAACAGGTAATCGGGAACCTACTCGACAATGCCGTCAAATACGCTGCAGCAGATCGACCCCTTCATATCAAGCTGCGCGCAAAACCCACCTTCGGTAATCGCGTGGTAATCGAGGTAGAGGATAACGGACGTGGAATAGCCGAGCAGGATCACCAGAGGGTGTTCGACCTGTTTCGTCGTTCGGGCAGCCAGGACAAACCTGGCGAGGGAATTGGGCTTGCACATGTGCGCTCCTCGATCAGGAGCCTTGGTGGAGATATCACTCTGAGTTCTAGTCTAGGAACGGGGTCGACCTTCCGAATTGATCTCCCATCCGATCTATCAAAGTTTCTAAGGAGCGCTGGTTCATGACCGACGAAGCGAAGGCTGTCACGATCGTGATGGTAGAGGACGATGAGGGCCATTCCCGGCTCATCGAGAAGAACATCCGCAGAGCGGGTGTCAACAATGAGATTGTACCCTTTTCTAACGGCACCGATGCGCTGACATTTCTTTTTGGCCACGACGGATCAGGCTCAGTCAGCGCAGGCCGTCACCTCTTGATCCTCCTCGACCTCAATCTTCCCGACATGACAGGCGTCGACATTCTGGAGAAGGTAAAGGCGAACCAGCACACCAAGCTAGCTCCGGTCGTGGTGCTGACCACCACGGATGACGCTCGCGAGATCCAGCGATGCTACGATCTCGGCGCGAATGTCTACATCACCAAGCCGGTGAACTATGAAGGCTTTGCCAATGCCATCAAGCAGCTCGGGCTGTTCTTCTCGGTGATGCAGGTGCCGCAGACAAACTGATGCCTGACGTGAAAGTCCATATTCTGTACGTTGATGATGATGCAGCTCTTGTGCGTCTCGTCGAGCGCGCATGCAGACGTCGTGGCTATTCACTATCCCATGCTTCGTCCGTCGCTGACGGCCTTGCTATGCTGGAAGCGATTGACTGCAGTGTCGTGGTGCTGGACCACGAGTTGCGTGGAGAGACTGGGCTCGATTTCCTCGGCGCCGTCAATAGCAAGGTACCGAGACCGCCTGTGATCTACGTGACCGCCTCCACCGACGCTGCCGTTGCTGTTGGGGCTCTCAAGGCCGGCGCATCAGACTATGTGATCAAATCTGCGAGTGGCGATTTCCTTGAATTGCTCTTCAGTGCAATCGAACAGTCGCTGGAAAAGGCACGCCTTGAGCGTGCAAAGGCACGGGCAGAGTTGGAAGTTCGAGAGGCGCGCGACCGAGCGGAATTGATGCTGCACGAGGTTAATCACCGGATCGCCAACAGTTTGTCGTTGGTTGCCTCTCTTGTTCGTCTTCAGTCATCGGTCGTGCACGACGACAGTGCAAGGTCAGCACTGACAGAAACACAGGGGCGGATCCAGGCAATAGCAAAGGTTCATCAACGGCTTTACAGATCGACCGATGTCCAACGCGTCGCTCTCGATGATTATGTCCGTGACCTAGTGACCGACCTCGAAATGGGCATTCAATCTCAGGGCGGGTCGGGCAGCATTCAGATGGTTCTCGACCCTGTTAAACTTCCCACGGATAAGGCTGTGTCGATCGGTGTGGTGCTTACCGAACTGGTCACCAACGCGGTCAAGTATGCGTATCCTGACGCGGCAGGAGGACCGGTTCGCGTCACGCTCAGCAGACTGATGTCAAACAAGGCCCGGCTATCGGTGGAAGACGACGGCGTGGGTTGGGACGGCACCGGTACTGCGCAAGGGACCGGACTCGGCACAAAGGTGATTGGAGCGATGCTCCTAAATTTGGGCAGCACGCTATCCTACCAGAAGGTCCAACAAGGAACGCGCACGTTTTTCGAGTTCGACCTTTAGCGGCCCGTTACGTATCGTAGGTC
This sequence comes from Mesorhizobium quangtriensis, assembly GCF_040081925.1. Lineage (NCBI taxonomy): Bacteria > Pseudomonadati > Pseudomonadota > Alphaproteobacteria > Hyphomicrobiales > Phyllobacteriaceae > Mesorhizobium > Mesorhizobium quangtriensis. The sequence goes on along the minus strand of NZ_JBEBMF010000002.1, from coordinate 1,094,503 downwards.
TAGCCCCTTCCCATTCCGTTGCGCTGCGCGGGTGCGTCGAGAATTTGCGTAGGGGGTCGTAGCGGACAGTCTGGCTGGGCCCGCTAAGCGGGGAACTGCACGTCCATTTGGTGAGAACAGCGGATTCTGAAGCGCGAAGGCGTGGCGGTGAACTGGAAGAACCTCTACCCGCTCTGTCGCGAAGAGCGGCTGACGGTGCGCAGGCGCGGTGCCGCAAGCGGGCGCTCGGCACGAGAGCACCGACGGCGATCCCGCAGGATGCCAACCAGCGCTGGAGGGCTGTTAAGTGTGTCAGCCAGGGCATCAAGCTCGGTATCGGAAGGCGTGACGATCGGAGATGGCGGAAGGAGGCCGGCGACTGGTGATACTGCGCGCTCGCGTTGCAGCTGGAGGGCGATGTCACCTGGTATGACGATAACCGCTACGCCACGCTCGCCGACCTCGGCACGGATGCCACTCTCCATCACAAACGGCATCTGCTTGGGGGCCGAAACCAGCCCGCAATAGACGCTGCACCCGCGGAACAGGTTCTGCGGATGCGTTTCCTGGAAATAGTTACCGCCGATTCGGCTGAAGGAATCTGCGCCGCGATCGCCAGCACTTGCGTGCGAGTTCAATTGCCGTCTCTTAAAGGCTGTTGATCGATTGCCTGGTCCGCATGGCTCTGCGGTATCTGTAATGGTGTGCCTGAGAGTTCTGTTCGTTTCCGCCGCATCGGGTGGACGCGAGTCTGTGAACACTTCTCGGCCGGACATTGACCCAAGAGCTTGACTCGAAACATATTTGCGCGAACCACCTTAGATATTTCTGGACCCAGCCAATATACGGCTTCGGAGCGTTGCAGATGCCTATTAGACTTTGGCGTGAAGAGCGGCCGGTAGATGAGGTCAACGATTTTGCGCTTTTGAAGGCGATGCATTGACGCATGTCGGGGTCATGGGCGGCGGTCTACAGGGCTGCTGCATAGCGATGGCGCTAGCGGATCATGGCGCGCGCGTAACCCTTTTCGACCGGAACCCTGCTTTGCTTACCCGAGCGGCGGTGGCGAATGAGGGTAAGGTTCATCTCGGCTATATGTATGGCGGCGATCCATCGCTTCGTACTGCCAAGATGATGATGCGCGGAGCACTTTCCTTCGCGCCGCTACTTTGCCGGTGGCTCGCTAACGATGCTGGAGACTTCGAAACATCGGATCCGGCCGCCTACGTCGTCCATCGTTGTTCACAGCAGGAGCCGGATCGAATCCACGCCTATTTGAATGCTGTCCACCGTTTGATCCAAGACGCAGTCGGCACAAGCCGGCGTGGTGACTATTTCAATGCCGACTTGGCGAGCCCGATAAGGCCGTGGTCGAAGCGGGAACTGGAAATCGAGCTGAGCAATCAGGCCTTGGCGGCTTTCCAATCGCCGGAGGTAGCCATTGATCCGGTAGCGCTCGCCGACCTGATCAGACAACGCATCGCCGCGACGCCGACAATCGAGGTTAGAACAAATCACCTGATCACCGCCGTTGATCTCGAAAGATCTAGGGTCGCTAGCACGTCGAATGACATCCAGCATGACGACGGCTTTGATCACATCGTCAATTCGCTTTGGGACGGACGCATTGCGATCGATAGTACCGCCGGGATGCGGCCTCGGCGCAAGTGGATCCACCGGCTCAAATATGGGGTAAGCTTCCGCCCCCCAGACGCAGCCCGACCTGCCCGGTCTATGACCATCGTTCTTGGCCCTTTTGGCGAAGTCGTCCGCTATCGAAACGGTACCGTTTACCTAACCTGGTACCCCAGCTGTCTCACTGATCGCACCTTTGATGCAGAGCCGCCATTTTGGCCGATCATGCCTGATGAGCCTCTCCGTTCCACCATATTCGGAGGCACTTACTCCGGTCTCGCAGCCATCCATCCAGTGCTGTCTGAATACGCCGCCGATGAGTTATCGGACGTTGTGGTGCGCGGCGGACCAATCGTTGCTTGGGGTGAAACCGACATCGACGACCCCAACAGCGAATTACACAACCGTTTCGAGATCGGCGTGACATCTGTCGGGCGCTATCACAGCGTTGATCCAGGCAAGCTGACGATGGCGCCGTATTTCGCGGACGAGTGCGCGCGTCGCATCATTGGCGCCGTCAGTACTCATGCGGTTTCAGGATGTCGCGCAGTATGACGGAAGCACGGATACTGATCGCGATGCCCCTGTTCGAAGGCTGGGAGCACGTTGAGCAAACGCTATTGTCGATCCAGCGGCAGACTTTTCGTGACTATCGTGTTTTGATTTCGGTGGACGGAGGCGACAGGCGATCATACGAGGCTTGCAAGAGCTTCGCCGAAGATCCTCGAATCGAGGTCGTCCTTCAGAACGACAGGCTTCGCTGGGAAGGCAACATAAATTGGCTCGCCCGCCACTTACGCGAGGACTATTTCTGTTATTGGCAACATGACGACCATTGCGCGCCGGATTACCTTGAGGTGCTGCTGGACCATGCCGATCGCCATCCAGAGGCCGCGAGTGTCTACTGCGACATGCAGCACTTCGGCACTCGCAATGACGTTGTGCGACACCGATCGGTTCTGGGCTTCGCACTTCAGCGCGTACTCGAACAGGCCGGGAGAGCCAACCCGGCGGCTATCAGGTGTCTAGTTCGCCGGGAAGCCATGCTGTCAGCGCTACCCATCACGTCGGCCACGACCTGGACAATCGCTGTTGCCCGAGCTGGCGAGCTGCATCGAATCCCCCGTGTTCTTTATTTTCGGCGCAACCGGCCCGAGTCGCTCGGCATGCAGATGCTAAAGATGCCAGAAGACGAAATGCTAGACTTTACGCTGGAATACGCGCTCGGCGTGTTCCGACACGCTTATCCCCTGATCCAAAAGAATGAGGCCGCCCAACTGCTCGCCATGATCGCCGACCAGTTGGTCAACGCGCAGATCCGAAAGCGCTGGCAGGTAGATTTCGCCGCGGGTCCATCTGAGCTCCGCCATCAGTTTGTCGAACGTTTTTTAACAGGTGCGACGGCCGAGTTCGACGTCGATCCAGCGTCGATCGATAAGGCTCGGGACCTCCTCGCCCGGCTATCTTCACGGGCGCCCACACCTAAAAGCGGCGGCAACAGGCCAGCATCGACCAAGAAATCGGGATTCTGGACCAGAGCCGTTAGAGCGGTGTGGGGGCCTGCCAGATCCGGCCGACGCGTGCGAAAATGACGCCGTGTGAGCAGGATATCGCTGACCTGTCTCGTGCATTTGACCAAGCGAAACACGCCCGAGACGAGGGCCGTATCAAAGATGCTCTTCGGCTGGTCGAGGGTTTCACGGAACGTCTCGCTGCAGTCTCGGCGCGATATCCGTTAGGCCCACAACCGAAATGCCCGGTGCTCAGCATTGTAGTGCTCAGTCATCGCGACCATCCTGGTATTCAGCGCGCCCTTGAGGCTTTGGCGGGAGATTGCGCAGGCGAAACGTACGAGGTGATTTTCGTCGATGATGGCAACAGGGTGCTGTTCGATAGCGTCGCGCAGCACTTTTCGTCATTTCTCGGCGTTGCGACGCCCTTTAATGTGGGGTGCGCCGCCGGGCGCAATCTTGGAGCATTGCTCGGCAGCGGTACGGCCGTTGTTTTTCTTGATGACGACGGCGTCATAGAGCCTGGATGCATCGCAGCTTTGAGACGTTGCATTGAGAAAACGGGTGCTGTCGGCGTTCGCGGGAAAGTGGTTCCCCATGACGGTGGTATCGGCCAATCCCACTACGATCTCGGTACGGTGCGCAAGCCTTCTTTCATCAACTGCGAAGGTGTATCGATTTGGCGGCGCGAGGTATTCTTGCAATCGGGAGGATTTAATCCGGTGCTCGCCGGCCATGAGGGCATTGATCTATGCGCCCGGCTTTGGCGGCTGCATGGCCCGTTGGCCTTCGTCTACGAGCCTGAAGCGATTCTGCGTCACAACTATGTTGACCACGAGGCTGACGTGGAGTTGAAACGCGCTTCCTTTGCCCGAAATCGAACCTTCGTCGAATTCTCGAGCATCGAACCTTTTCTTGTTGCGTCCAGCCTTGCCAAGCTGTCGCAGCGCAAAGCCATTCGGCGGCTGGCGACGAAGATTTGGGATCGTGCTGTGGCGGTTCCTGACAACTCGAGCGAAGCGGTGACTTTGCTCGTTATAGGCGGGCAAGATCAAGCAAATCTCGGTGCTTTTAATGACGCCCTGAAACAGCATCGGAACCAGAATTTTCAGCTGATTTTTATCGACTGCTCAGACGACGGGAGTGGCTCCGCTCAGATGCGGATAGAGTGGCAGAGGAACGACCAATTAAACTGCCTAGATGGTGCGTCACTGACAGCTGGTGCTGCTTTGAACCTGGCGATATCGCATGCCCGAAATGACGTCTGCCTGCTGTCCTACGTTGAAGACCTAAACACCGTTGGCAGAGTTGATCTGACTTTGGCCCATTTTGCAGCAGACCCAGATGTCGCTTGTGTATCGTTTCTTTCATTTAACGAAGCCGCCGTTTTAGGAAAAAGTGATGACCTTCTCGAAGGCTGGCCCAGCGACGTGAACCTGATCGCTTTGTTCGGCAGCGAACCCGATTGGTCCACATTCGCGTTCCGAAAGAGCCGGTTTTCGGAACCATTAGATGCAGATGGTCCGGTTGATCCACTTCCAACTTGGTTCAGAAAAAATGTTGTATCTGCCCGAATCCGCGGTTTCGCGTGCCCAATCCCGCTTGTCTACTCGACGAGGCCGAAGCCCGACGCAGCAGCTCGGCTCGAGGTAATGGAATGGGCTTATTCGCGCTTGCTCGGTCAGATCAGCAAAGACGACAGGCTTGCGATGTCTGTTCTTTCTGGTTCGACGATAGGGCAGACCAACGAACGCCTGCTCCGGATCTTTTCGCGGCGCGTCCTGCGTAGAAACAGTTCCGCAATGCTCTATGATCAGGCCGCGCTAACGCAGTGTCTTTCCACGAGAATGAAACGTTTAGGAGGTAGTCCCAACGAGACCCAAAAAAAGTGGACCGGCCGGCGGTCGTTTCTGCAGCGACTAAAGCAGCATTTTCGACGAGTATTTAGGGCAGAACGCTCATAGCGGATTGACCCATAGTCGCGTCGTCGTTCGGCTTGTCGATCCGGCTCGAAGCGTTGCCCCTTCTGTCCACACGATGGAATTGCAGCCCGCCTTCCAGATTGTTGGATAGGGTCAGCTTCACATCTTGAAGCGGCGTTGATGGGCTCAGCCAGGCGCCATAGGCATTGGGTGCAACGATTGCCGGCTGGCGGTCGTGCAATTCACTCATAGGTTCGGAGGCTGGCATGGTGATGATCGTCCATCTTGTCACGTCGAGATTGTCGTTGTGCACCCACAGCCCGGCAAAGCTGAACGGCTGCGTCCCGTTGGCGTACCAACCCTTAGAGCGGTCATCCTTCGCCTTGGCGGGCCTGCAACCGTTCACGTTCACGCCACCGCTTTGCCATCCAGGACGGACTACGACGCCGCATCGTCGGCAAACCTGCGGCTGGGCGATGACCCCGTAGAGTCGGGGGTCGACACGACTACAATCAGGCCGAGGCAGGTTATGGCGGCGCCTACCGTGATCGCCAAAGGCGGAAGACCGTGCCCGAGGATAATTTCCAGAAGGATGACGAAACTGGGCGTCAGATAGGCGTAGGCAAACAGCTTCGATGCGGGAAGATGCATTGAGCCGTATTGCAGAAGGTAGAACGACACCGCAGTCGCTCCGACGACCAGATAGGCTATTGCCAGCCACACCTGCCACCCAAGGCTGCTCCAACCGGTCTTGGCAAGCTCAGGTACGGCGAATGGCAACAGGCAGACCGTGCAGCCCACCAGGGTCCACACAGTGAATTCCAGTATACTTTCGCCTCGGCTCAGCAGCCTGACCATGGGCGCGTAGAGGGCCTGACACGCACACCCGACAAGAAAGATCGCCTCGCCCTTGCCGACGTGGAACTCTAGCGCGCGCGCAACGTCACCCCTAAAGATGACCCAGAGCGCGCCGATCGCTGCGACCACCAGTCCTAACCAGACCGCCGGGCGCGTTTTCTGCTTCATGAGAAACCAGCCGAATACGGCGGACATGAAGGGGATCAGCGTGAAGACTGCGCCGGTGGATACCGGATCGGTTATCCGCAAGGCGACGAACATGAGGACGAAATAGACGGCCATAAGCCCGCCGAGGACCATGAATCGCCATGGCGCCGACGGCATTTGCACACGACGTTGCGACGCGAGCAGCATGAAGCCCATCAGGACGCTTGCCGCAAGAAATCGCAGCGCGTTGAGGACGGTCGGTGGAATATGCGGTGCGGCCAGAGCGCCGAAGGAAAAGGAGCCGGCAATCAACAGCGCATAAGCGAGCATTGCAAGATGCGCGAGAAGAATTGCGCGGCGCGTATGCCTCGGGTTGTCGTCCATGATCGACATCCTGAAAACGGGAAGGCCAGTCTTGATCCTGAAGTCCGTTCGAGTATGTTGCCACAGCCATTATGTGGATATAAAGTCCATTATATGGATATTTCTTAGACGGCAAGCCAACTCTGGAACAGCCGCTTTCTTGATGAAGCTAGGCGGCAACTGGGACGAATACCGGATATGTCTTTCCTGAGCGACATGCTGGCGGCGATTACCGAACGTGGACGGTCCCTCGTGGACTTCAGCTCCCTGTCGCAGGAGACTCCCACGGAGCAGACGGCAGCACTTTGCCACAGCCTGCTTTCTTCTCGAGGTGAGGCGAGCGCGCTTGCCACTGCCTCCGAGATTCTCCTCCGGTATCGCGCAATGGACGGAGGGGGAAAGCTTGAATTCTTTCGCATGCTGCTTGAGGATTTCGGGCCGGACATGAAGCCTCTGGTCGCGGCGGTAAACGTGTTCGTGACGTCTCCCAACGAACGTGCTGCCGAGACGCTTCATCGTCTGTCGGAGCCGCGACGGCAGAATCTCTTCCGCATGCTAAACCAGTCGGCGCAGGGAACCGCGGAACTTATCCGGATGCGCGCCGAACTGCTGGCGCTGCTGCCCGACTATCCTGAACTGGATCCTGTCGACAAGGATTTCCAGCACCTGTTCCGTTCGTGGTTCAACAGGGGTTTCCTGGAATTGCGCAAGATCGACTGGCGCACACCGGCTGCTATCCTCGAACGGATCATCCGCTACGAGGCCGTGCACGAGATCGCGGACTGGGATGATTTGAGGCGGCGCATCGATCCGTCAGACAGGCTGCTCTACGCCTTCTTCCATCCAAGGCTGCGTGACGAGCCGCTGATCTTCGTCGAAGTCGCCCTGGCCGGCGAAATGGCCTCATCGATCGATTCCATTCTCGACCCCGATCGCACGATTGTACCGACCGAGAAGGCAGATACCGCGATTTTCTATTCGATCTCGGATTGCCAGCCGGGGCTTCGCGGTATCTCTTTCGGGAACTTCCTGATCAAGCAGGTGGTCGAGGAACTGCGCACCAACCTGCCGCAGCTCAGCCGCTTCGTCACCCTCTCGCCGGTTCCGTTGTTCGCACGTTGGCTTTCACGTCATCCGACAGAGGGTTCCGACATGGACGCGCTGTCTCAGCCGGACTGGTGGCATGATGGGAAGGCTGCGTCCGGCCTTGAGCACAAGCTTTCTGCGCTGGCCGCATGGTACCTGACAGGCCCGCGCGACGCCGCTGGCCGGCTGCCGGATCCGGTGGCGCGTTTTCATCTCGGCAATGGCGCGCGTCTGGAGCGGATCAACTGGCTAGCCAACACTGGTAACGCCGGCATGGCTTCGTCGCATGGGATCATGGTCAACTATCTCTATAAGCTCGACGAAATCGAGCGTAATCACGAGACTTACGCGTCGGGCCAGCCTGTAGCCGCCTCGGCATCCGTTCGTCGCCTGGCAGCTGCTGGCGCGCGGCTGCTGGAGACGGCGCACACAAACGGGGGAAAATCATGAAGGGCAATTTGTTCGCAACCGTTGCGGGTCGCATCACTGATCAGTCGCGGCCTTTCCTGTTCACCCAGGATGGAGCCGTCTGCAGTTACGGCGACATGCTCGACGCTTCGGCACGCTATGCCAATGCGCTTGTCTCACTCGGCGTGAGAGCGGGCGATCGCGTTGCCGTCCAGACAGAGAAGCATATCGACAGCGTGTGGCTCTATCTCGCCTGCCTGCGCATAGGAGCAGTCTATCTGCCCCTCAACCCTGCATACACATCCGCAGAAGTTGCCTATTTTGTGTCCGATGCCGAGCCAGCGCTGCTGGTTTGCGAGCCCAAGTCCATAGATACGCTCCGCGCCAGTCTGGGAGGCTCGCTTTCCCGGATTGAGACGCTGGATTGTGCCGGTGCCGGCTCTCTGCAGACGCTGGCCAAAACCATGCCCTCGCAATTCACGACGGTGGATGCAGGCGCGGACGATCTCGCCGCAATTCTCTACACGTCGGGGACGACGGGGCGCTCCAAGGGCGCGATGATCACGCATGAAAACCTGCGGTCGAACGCGCTCGCGCTTGTCGATATATGGCAGTTCACGGCAGGCGACGTGCTTCTGCATGCTCTGCCGATCTTCCATACGCACGGGCTCTTCGTGGCAATGAACACGGTCATGTTGTCGGGCTCGTCCATGATCTTCATGCCCAAGTTCGATCTCGATGCCGTGATGGCAGCGTTGCCGGCAGCAACGACCATGATGGGGGTTCCGACCTTCTACACGCGGCTTCTGTCGGATGCGCGTTTTGACCGTGCCGCAGCCAGCCACATGCGCCTTTTCGTTTCGGGCTCGGCGCCGCTTTCGGCGGAAACCCACCGCGCGTTCACCGCGCGCACGGGTCACGCGATCCTCGAGCGCTATGGGATGACCGAAACGAACATGATCACGTCGAACCCCTATGACGGCGAGCGACGTCCAGGCGCGGTCGGCTTCCCGTTGCCTGGTGTGTCCGTGCGAATCGCCGATCCCGAAACCGGCAAGGCATTGGCGGAAGGCGGTATCGGCGTGATCGAGTTGAAGGGACCGAATGTTTTCAAGGGATACTGGCGGATGCCCGAAAAGACCGCGCAGGAGTTCCGCGCCGACGGCTGGTTTATCACCGGCGACCTCGGCTATATCGACCCCGACGGATATGTCACCATCTCCGGCCGCGCCAAGGATCTCATCATATCCGGTGGCTTCAACGTCTATCCTGCCGAAGTCGAGAATGCGCTGGACGCGCTCCCGATGATCGGCGAATCCGCTGTCATCGGCCTGCCGCATGCGGACTTTGGCGAGGCAGTAACGGCAGTCGTGACCGCCCGCGGCGGATCCGAGGTCGACGAGAGCGCTGTCCGCGCGCAGCTGGAATCCGCGCTAGCGAAGTTCAAGATACCCAAGCGTGTCCTGGTCAAGGATTCGCTGCCCCGAAATGCCATGGGCAAGGTTCAGAAGAACGCGCTTCGAGAGGAATTTGCGAAGCTCTACGCGATCTGATCCATAGGCGATAGCCGATAGTCCGACCTCCAACCGCGCAGCTTCCCACAGCTTCCACATCAGGCGGAAGCGGTGGTTTTCGCGCGAGTGCGCCGCTCGAATCTACCCCTGCAATTGCATCACACAGGCCAGCGCGCCCCTGTGTTTCGGCCGTTTTTCAATCTCTCTCCGGAACCTGTCTAGAGGGTTGAGAAAGTGGGTTGCCAGCCTTCGCAGAATGTGCGTTAAATGAATGATGTATCCGTATAGTGGATATTTTGGAGGGCGAAAATGAACGTCACGGTAGCCATCGACACCGGCGGCACATTCACCGACGTGGTGGCCATCAACCAGCAAAGCGGGGCGATCACCGCGATCAAGACGCCGTCCACGCCAAGCGATCCGAGCGTCGGTTTGCTCGATGGCGTCCGCAAGGTTCTGGAGAAGGTCGGTGCGGAGCCGAAGGACCTCGCCATGCTGCTGCATGGCTCGACGGTCGCCACGAACGCCGTGCTCGAACACAAATTTGCCGGTCTCGGCCTCATCGTGACGCGCGGCTTCCGTCACATGATCGAGATCGCCCGCCAATCGGTGCCCGACGGTTACGGCAACTCGTTTTTCTGGGTGAAGCCGCCACGGCTGGTTCCCTTGCATCTCGTTCGCGAGGTTCCAGGCCGGATGAAATTCGATGGCAGCGAACTCGAGCCGATCGACGAGGAAGAGACGCTCCAGGCAGTTCGCGAACTCGTCGAGGACGGCGTGAAATGCATCGGCGTCTGCCTGCTCCATTCTTACGCCAATGGCGAGCATGAGCGCCGCATTGGCGATTTGATCGAGAAGAATTTCCCAGGTGTTTTCGTGTCGCTGTCCTCGGTCGTCCTGCCGGAATACCGCGAATACGAGCGCGCCATGACGACGCTGGTGGATGTGCTGGTCAAGCCTTACTGCAAGACCTATCTGCAGAGCGCCGCTGACAGGCTGCGCGCTCAGTCGGGCGACATTCCCTTCCTCATCATGCAGTCGAACGGCGGTGTGGTGAAGCATTCGACCGCCGGTGAAAAGCCCGTGACGATGCTGCTGTCCGGTCCGGCGGCCGGCATCCTCGGCGCGATCCACATGGCGACGCTCGCCGGCTACGACAACATCCTGACTTCGGATGTCGGCGGCACGTCAACGGACATCGCCATCATCGAGAAGCAGACGCCGATGTACACGTCGGAATCGATGATCGAGCACTATCCCGTGAAGACGCCAATGCTCGACATCGTCACGGTCGGGTCCGGTGGCGGCTCGATCGCCTGGACCGATCCCTACGGCAGCCTGAAGGTCGGCCCGCAGAGCGCCGGGGCTGATCCCGGCCCGATCTGCTATGGACGCGGCGGCACACAGCCGACCGTCACGGATGCCGCGATCGTGCTTGGCCGGCTGCCGACGTCGCTTATCGGCGGCGAGATCAAGCTCGACCTCGATGCAGCACGCAAGGCCTACGAGGCGCTCGGCCGCCAGCATGACATGAAACCGGAAGAAGTCGCGTCGGGCGTGCTCGAGATTGCTGCCGTCAACCAGGTTTTCGGCATTCGCAAGGTGACGACATCGCGGGGCCGCGATCCAGGAAATTACGCTATGGTTGCGTTCGGTGGTGCGGGTGGCTTGTTCGCGACCGAAGTCGCCGACTTCCTCGGCATGAAGACCGTCATCTCGCCGCCCGATCCGGGCAATCTCTGCGCGCTTGGCCTGCACGTCTCTGACGTTCGCCGCGACTACATTCGCACCATGGTGCGCCGCCAATCGACCGCGGACATTTCCGAGATCGTCTCTGCCTGGACCACGCTTGCGGATGAAGGCCGTCGCGACATTCGTGCCGAAGGTATCGCCGACACGGACATCAAGATCGAATATGTCGCCGACGTACGCTATTTCGGCGAAGGTCATGAGGTTCAGGTGACGGCCCCGGAGGGTGCCACCGGTGATGCTGCAGTTGCGCATATGTGGAAGGACTTCCATCGCGTGCACGATGAATCCTTCGGCTTCCACTATGAAGGCGAACAGGATGTCGAGCTGGTCAACCTGCGCGTGCGCGCGGTCGGCATCCAGAGCCGCCCGCAGATCAATTCCACGGAAAGGGTCGGTGAACCTGGCAAGCCCTTCGGTTCGCGCAACGTCTACTGGAAGGGTGCAGGCTGGATCGAAAGCCCGCTCTATGAACGCACCGAACTTGCAGCCGGTCAGGTGATAGAGGGGCCGGCCATCGTCCAGGAGTATGGCTCGACCGTGGTCGTGCCCGGCGGATGGACTTGCACTGCAGACCGCTACAGGAACCTGATTTTGACCGCGAGGGAGACGCAGTCGTGAGCAGCAAGAAGAATATGAAGCTCGGCCCGATCGAGCTGGAAGTCATTCACGGCACCATCCGCGCCGCCGAGCTGGAGATCGAGGCTGCCGTCGAGCGCACCGCGCGCTCGCCGATGATCCGCGACCAGCACGATTACCGCGTCGCGCTGTTCGACGCCAAGGGGCGCAAGCTTACCGGCCGTTCCTATTCGGCCATCGTAGAGCCTGTGTTCGAGTATTTCGGCGAAGACAACATCTTCCCCGGCGACGTCTTCTTCTGGAACGACCCGTACAATTCCTGCGGCGGCATCGGCCACGTTCCCGACCTCTGCACGACTGTGCCGATCTTCCATGAAAACAAGCTCATCGGTTTCAGCCAGGTCTTCGGCCACCATGACGATATCGGCGGCGCGGTTCCGGGCAGCTTGCCGGTCCATGCGACTGACAGCTGGATGGAAGGGGTGATCATTCCGCCGATCAAACTCTACGACAAGGGCGTCCTGAACGAGGCGGCGTTCCGCATCATCACGCGCAACTCGCGGCTGGAGGACCATCTTGCGGGCGACCTTGACGCCGAGATCGGTGCCTGCAAGCTCGGCTCGCGTCGCATCGTCTCGTTGGCCGAACGCTATGGCGTCGAGACGCTGGAAGCAGCCTTCGAACAGATTCTGAAGAATGCCGCCGAGATATTCCGGCGCGAAATCCTGCCGAAGATCAAGGACGGCGTCTATCACTACGAAGACTACATCGAGGCCGATGGCGTCGAGGACGGCAAGATTCACGCGCTGCGCGTCACCATGACCAAGACGCCGGACAAGATCGTGCTCGATTTCAACGGTACCGACCCCGAAGCCAAGGGTCCGATCAACTGGTCGCTGGACGAGGTCGAGGGCCGCTACTTCAGGAAGTGGCTCGCGCCGGTTCTGAGGTCGCTGGCCGCATCTCCTGAACGTGCCGCAGAGATCGACTCCAACGAAGGCGTGCTCGACGTCATCGACGTCGTGTTCCCGGAGAAGGGAACGCTCATCACGCCGACCTTCGGCAAGCCGACCGGCATGCGCTTCTTCCTGATGCTGCGCTCGCTTGGCGTCTTCGCTGCATGTCTTTCGAAGGCGACCGGCGGCCGTATGCCCGCCGATCACGAGACCATCCGCATCTGGGGCCTGACCGGCGGCCGCAACCGCGACGACTTCTTCCTGTTCCGCGAAGTGCTGGGCGGCGGTGGGCCAGGGCGGCCCTGGGCAGACGGTTCCGACGTTGTCCACATCGTCCCGAATTCACGCAACCTTCCCGCGGAATTCTCCGAGACGCGCTATCCGATCATGGTCGAGCAGCTGGCGCTCAAGGTGGACTCCGGCGGTGCTGGCTTCCGCCGCGGCGGCTTCGGCTATGACAAGCGCATCCGCGCGCTGGATGACTGCAAGCTCATTTCCAACGCCGACCGGTCGATCCTCGGCTGCTACGGCGTCAACGGCGGCAAGATCGGCCAGAACTATCAGGTCTCAGTCATCGAGTCCGGAGTTGAAAAGGTCTATCCCGGCATGTCCGACACGGTGGTGGTGGAGCCCGGAACCTCGGTACGCGTCGTGACAACGGGCGGCGGCGGCTGGGGCGATCCATTGGCGCGCGAGGCCGACAAGGTTCTCTACGACCTGCAATGTGGATTGATCTCCGAGGCGAGCGCGCGCGACGACTACGGGCTGGCCGTGACGCTGAAGGGGCGGAAGTGGACTTATGACGTCGCGCAGACGCAGGCATTGCGCGAGCGCCTCAAGAAGGCGCGCGGTACGCCGCCCATGTTCGATCGCGGCGAGGCCTTCCGGGCGATGAAGGCAAAGGGCATGGTGCGCTATCCCGAAAACTGGAGCGATCCTGACGAGGGGTGGCACGCGGTGGGCGAGGGCGCTTCCTTCTCGCAGGCCGCCGAATAGCCGGCTTACATAACGCGGAGGGAATGCGATGCAGATCAAGCAGGCCGTGACGGTCAACCGCCCCCGCGAAGAAGTCTGGGCGCTTTTCCAGGACATCCCGACTGTAGCGGGATGCATGCCCGGCGCAGAGCTTACGCGCGACGATGGCGACGGCGCCTATGCCGGTATCGTTTCCATCAAGCTTGGTCCGTTCAAGGCAGCGTTCGAGGGGGAGGTCCAGCATACGCCGGACCCGGCCAATTTTTCCGGCAAGGCGGAAGGGCGCGGAATCGACAAGAAGGGTGGCAGCCGCTCCCGCATGACTATGACCTACCTCCTCCTGGATAAGGGAGAAGCAACCGATCTGGAAATCGACGCCGAGGTCCAGCTCAGCGGTCCCGTGGCCCAGTTCGGGCGGCCGGGCATTGTTTCGGAGACTGCCAAGCTCCTCATCCAGCAGTTCGTGTCCAATATCGAGGCCGAGCTCAACGGGGACGGTTCTGCCGGGGCGGCGAAGGATATCAGCGCGCTGAAGTTGAGCGGTAAGGTTGTCGGCGCTTCGGTGAAGCGCTGGCTCGGCAAGGAAGGCTGACAAGATCGGCCTAGGTCAGGGGCGCAGGAGACCAATATGCAGCACCGCATGTCTTACATGACGCAAATGGAAATCGCCGACGCGATCGCGGAAGGGCGTGCCGTTATCGTTCCGACGGGGGCGACCGAGGCGCATGGGCCTCATATGCCCGTCGATACCGATACGCATCAGGCCGACCACATAGCCGTGCTGCTCGCAGAGAGGATCGGCGCGATCGTCGCCCCGCCGGTCGCCTATGGTGTCTCTATGACCTTTGAGCATTTTCCTGGCACGATCTCGCTGTCGATCCCGACCTATCAGCTCATGCTCTTTGAAATCGGCGCGGCGCTGGTGCGGCAGGGTTTCACCCACATCATACTGCTCAATGGCAACCGCCCGAGTGGAACCGCGAACGATCAGGTGGCCCGCCACATGGTCGACCAGCTGGATACGAACCACAATTTCAAGGTTTCGGCGGTCAGCTACTGGGAGCCTTCGGCGGACGAGATCCACGCCATGCGCAAATCCGTTGTCGGCGGCATGGGCCATGGCTGCGAACTGGAGGCCTCCTTCCAGCTTGCGACGCGGCCGGAGCTTGTGAAGATGGACAAGCTCAGGGGAGCGAAATACGGCCCGGTGGGCTGGGACCTCGTTGCGCCCACCAACCCCACTCGCACCTATGCGCGCCGCCCACGTCCGGAGGCAGGGCACGCGGCGATCTTCGGCGATCCCACGGTTGCAAGCGCCGAGATGGGCAACAAGGCCATCGAGATCATCGTCGACGTGCTTGAGGAGACTTTCAAGAACCTGCAGGGATCCTATCAGGACAGGCCGGGAATGACGAAGACGGCTTGAAGCTCAAGCCTGCCTTGGATGCCAGCCCAGTTCGACCGAAAGCGCGTGCGTCATGAGCAGAAGGCATTCCTTCAATTCGTCCATGGCGACCTGGTCGCGCGCCAGCTTCTTCAGATAGACGAAGCAGATGCAACCGAGCAGGCCTTTGGGACCAAAGACCGGCGCGGCGATCGATCCGGTAAAGTTCTGCACATCGCCTTCGGTCTGTGCAAAGCCGGCGGCTCGCACTTCCGTCAGTTGCTGACGCAACGCCGCCTCGTCGCTGATCGTCAGGGCGGTCAGTTGTTCGAGCGGCTGCGCGCAATAGGCGGAGATAAATTCCGGGGTCTCATAGGCAAGAAGGACGAGGCCCTTCGAACCGGCATGAAGCGGTATGTGGTAGCCATACTGAGCCTTGGAGATTTCCTGAAGCTGACGTTTTTCGGCATGGATGACGACGGAATAGCTGCCGATGCGCTCGACCACCTGCACGTCGACGCCACGGATGTCGCGATCCCGGGCAAGGTAGGAGATCGCGGCCTTCAGCATCTTGTTGTTGGCCAGATAGGCAGACCCGAGATGCCACATGCGCGGGCCGATCTCGTAGTGCGACGTTTCGGGATTGAGCATCAGGAACTGGGCCTTCTCCAGTTTCTTTACCGTCCTGTGGGCCGTTGCCCACGGCAGGCCCATGTCGCGCATCACATCGACAACCCGACAAGGCCGGGCGGCTATCAGGTCAAGCACAGCAAAGGAGCGCTCAAGTCCCTGCTTGGCATCGGGCGAACGCGCGTCCATGGCTGTCGGTTTCTGAATTTCGTATCGCGCGGCGGCGTCCTCTTCGGGCTGCTCTGCCGCTCGCTTTCCCCCCAGTGCTTTCGCCATCGCCTACCATCTGCCGCTTGTTCGTTATTTAGATATCGTATCCACTATTTTGACAATTTGCCAGCAAGGGACTGGCGGTGCCGGGGAATGCCGACATGAGCGAGCCGCTTTGGGCCAAGGACGCACTTGCCATGGTCAAGCTCCTACACTCGGGCGAGATTGACGCGCAAGAGTTGCTGGATGCAACCGAAGAGCGCGCAAATGCCGTAAATCCCGTTGTAAATGCGCTGCCTACCCTTTGTTTCGATCGCGCCAGACAAAGGATTTCCTCGCGGGGTGGGCTGGCGGAAACTTTGCTGGGCGGCCTTCCGGTTCCTATCAAGGATTCCTATCCGGTAGAGGGCGTGCGCACGACATTTGGTTCCCGTGTCTATGAGCACAATATCCCCAGCCAATCCGACTTCCTTGTCGAAGCAATGGAGGCGGCTGGCGGAATCGTCTTTGCAAAGTCGAACACACCTGAGTTCGAAGCGGGCGCGAACACGTTCAACGATGTCTTTGGTTCGACGCTCAATCCATGGGACACGCGTCTGTCGGCCGCCGGGTCGTCAGGCGGTGCAGCGGTCGCGGTAGCGACAGGCATGGCGGCGATTGCGCAGGGTTCTGACTTTGCCTGCTCGCTCCGCTATCCCGCCGCCTTCTGTGGCGTGGTGGGCTTGCGGCCAAGCCCGGGCATCGTGCCCCAGGGGCCTGGCGGTGTTCCGGGGCAAACGCTCTCGGTGATCGGACCACTTGCGCGGAACGTCGT
Source organism: Mesorhizobium quangtriensis (assembly GCF_040081925.1). Lineage (NCBI taxonomy): Bacteria > Pseudomonadati > Pseudomonadota > Alphaproteobacteria > Hyphomicrobiales > Phyllobacteriaceae > Mesorhizobium > Mesorhizobium quangtriensis. The sequence continues at coordinate 1,077,783 of NZ_JBEBMF010000002.1, read as the reverse complement.
CGACGCAGGGCTGGGCCTGCAGGCGATGGCGCGTTTCGACATGCGCGATCCGCTGTCGCGCCCGATGCCGCAGACGAGCTTCGTCGATGCCGCGACGCGACCTGAGAAACCTGTGCGCTTTGCCTTCGCGGCCGATCTCGGCGTGGCAGACATTGATTATGAAGTTCGCGACGTCCTCGTCCGCGCCATGCACAAGCTCGTCGCGGCAGGCGGGGATGTGGTTGAAGCCTGTCCTGATCTGTCGGCGGCGGATGCCGCTTTTCGAACGCTCAGGGCGCACCAGTTCGCCGCTGCGCGCGGCGAACTGCTCCAGGGACCGGAGCGGGACATGCTCAAGCCGGAGGTGATCTGGAATATCCAGCACGGCCTTGGCCTTTCGAGCGCGGATATCTCGGCAGCGGTGCGCGAACAGGCGCGCGCTCGCTCCAACCTCGTCACGTTTCTCGACGATCATGAATTCTTGCTAAGCGCGACGGCTCCGGTAGCGCCGTTTCCCGTTCAGGAACGATATGTCTCCGAAATAGCGGGACGCGAACTTGCGACCTATCTCGACTGGCTCATTCTTGGATATGCGGTCACCGTCACCGGCTGCCCCGCGATCTCAATTCCATGCGGCTTGACATCGGCGGGTTTGCCCGTCGGGCTTCAGATCATCGCGCGACCGTATGCCGAAGCTTCCTTGCTGTCCGTGGCTGCGTGGTGCGAGGGCGTTTTGGGCTGCGGAATGAAGCGTCCCATCGACCCAAAAGTCTTCTCCGGTGAGTTGGTTTGAGAATGTTTTCGTTTCTGCTCCAAGCCAGCTCGGGCAGTCTTCGAAGAACGTTTCCAAAAAGCCGGTTGACACTCCATAAAACGCAAACCTATAGTCAAAAAGTCGATATAATATCCACTATCAGGATAGCGACGGGGAACAAAAGTGGAGGCTTGCCAAGAAGTGGCAGCCGCGGGAGACGAGTTGCGCCGAGTGGCGCAATTTCCAGCGGATTGCTCGCTCTTCAGGCCTGATGTTGGGGAATGCCGGGTGAAACCACCGCTTTTCGACTATCTCGTCGCGCGGTCATCGGATGAGGCCATTCGCCTGCTTTCCGACAATCCTGGCGCCATGATTCTCGCTGGCGGGCAGAGTCTTATCCCGGCGATGAATTTCCGCCTGGCATCCCCGTCGGCGCTCATCGACATTAGCCGGATTGGCGACCTGAAGAGCATCGACATCGTCGATGGAAATGTTCGGGTCGGAGCGGCGGTGAAGCATCGCGACCTTGAGCAAAGCGACGCTGCTTTTGCCGTCAACCCGCTGATGCGTACCGCCCTACATTACGTGGCGCATGTGCCGATCCGCAATCGTGGCACGACCGTTGGCAGCCTGTGTCACGCGGACGCTGCTGCCGAGATGCCGATGATCCTGCTTTTGAGCGGCGGCTGGGTTACGGCCTCAGGTCCAAACGGTCAACGGCAGATTCCCGCTGCCGACTTTTTCGAATTCCATATGACGACGACGCGCGAAGCAGACGAGATGATCGTCAGCGCCACCTTTCCTGCCTTGCCGTCCGGCGCCGGTTACGCCTTCGCGGAATTTGCCAGGCGCAAGGGCGACTACGCGGTCGCCGCGGTCGGCGCGATCCTGGAGCGCGATCTCGACGGCAGGATTTCTGCTGCGCGGCTCGCCGCATGCGGCATCGCTTCGCGACCGGTCAGGCTGTTTGAGGTCGAGGCTTCGCTTGTCGGAACGCACCTTTCGGACACCGAGGTGGAGGCCGCCGGCGAATTGGCGAAAGAAGCCGTGACCGCGCCTGACGATGCCAACGCGACCACGGCCTATCGCCAGCATTTGCTCGCTTCGCTGACGCGTCGTGTCATCCGCGAGGCGTCTGAGAAAGTACGGAAAGGCTGAACCGATGAGCAGGCACGAGCACCTTGAGCGCTCTATACCCAGCACATCCTCTGACCCGACAGCCGAGGTCACGATGACGATCAATGGCGTCACGCTCACGCGTCAGGTCAGCACGCGTATGCTGCTTTCCGATTTCATCCGTCATGGACTGCGCCTGACCGGCACCCATGTCGGCTGCGAGCACGGCGTTTGCGGCGCCTGCACCATCATGATCGACGGCCGCGCCGCACGCTCCTGCCTGACATTCGCGGTCCAGGCCGATGGCGCGGAAATCCGGACCATCGAGAGCGAGGAAAAAGAGGATGGCACCCTCAGCGCGCTCCAGCAGGCGTTCCAGGAGTGCCATGGTCTGCAATGCGGCTACTGCACGCCCGGCATGATCATGAATATCCGTTCGCGTTTCGATTCCGGCGAAGAACTTGATCTCTCGGATGACGGCATCCGCGAACTTATCTCTGGCAATCTCTGCCGATGCACGGGCTACGCCAACATCGTGAAGGCAGTTCGGCGCGCAGCCGAACTCACCGGCAGGGCCTGAGGGAGCGAACGATGTCGACGCGAAAGTTCGGGGCTCCCATAAAGCGCAACATCGACCCGCGCCTCCTCACGGGCAGGGGCGCCTTCACGGATGACATAAACCTGCCTGGCGTACTTCACGCGGCATTTGTGCGCAGCCCGTTCGCGCGGGCCCGCATAAACGGCATCGACACAAGCATGGCTGAGCAGGCCGAAGGCGTCGTTGCTGTCTACACCTGTGACAATATCGGGCATCTCGACATCGAGTTGCCTCTCCTCATCCCGCACCCTTCGATGACGAAAGCGCGTACCCAGCGGCCGCTGGCGCGCGGTGACGTCTATTACGTCGGACAGACGGTAGCCATGGTCGTGGCCGTCGATCGCTATGTTGCAGAAGACGCCGCAGCCCTGGTCGATGTGGATTACGATCCGCTCGATGTCGAACTCGATCTGGAAAAGGCCATCGAGGACGGCGCGCCTCTCGTCCACCCGACCCATCCGAACAACATCGCCGCGGACTTCACGCAGGTGAGCGGCGATCCCGAAGCAGCCTTTGCCGAGGCAGAACACGTCACGCGCATCCGGGTGCAGGTCGATCGCTCGACCGCGGCTGCGATGGAGTGCCGGACGGTCGCTGCCCGCTATGACGCGACTCGCGGTGAACTCACTGTGTGGGACGGAACGCAGGCGCCGCTCGGCGTGCGTGGCGGTCTGGCGTCCATCTTCGGCATGGACGAGGACAAGGTGCGGGTCATCGCGCCGGATGTGGGCGGTGGCTTCGGGCAGAAGGTGATGTTCCCCTATCCCGACGAACTGCTCGTGCCGCATGCGGCGATCCAACTCGGGCGGCCGGTGAAATACATCGAGGACCGCCGCGAGAATTTCATTGGCTCGAACCAGGAACGCACCCAGATCCACGAGATCGAGCTGTTTGCCAAGAAGAACGGCGAAGTCATCGCCCTGAGGGACAACTTCCTGCACGACACCGGAGCATTCATCCCCTACGGTATCGCGGTGGCGCAGGTGGCATCGACTTCGATTGCAGGCCCTTATCGCATACCAAACATCCATGTCCGATTCCGGGCGGTCTATACGCCAACCGTACCGGTCACGCCCTATCGCGGCTGCGGCCGCCCGCAGGCCTGCTTCGCCATCGAGCGCGCCATGGACCAACTCGCCGAGGAACTTGGCATCGACCGGTTCGAGATACGCCGTCGCAATCTCATTCGCGACGAGGAGTTCCCCTACACGCGTGAAGGTCTTCTCTTTGCCGATGGCCTTCGTGTGAAGCTCGACAGCGGGCAGTATCTCAAGGCCCTCGACATGGCCCGCGACGCCATCGGCTTTGACGAATTCGCAGCCATGCAAACAAAGGCTTCAGGGGAAGGAAAGTCGCTCGGTCTTGGACTTGCCTATTACGTCGAAGGCACCGGCCTCGGCCCCTATGAGGGCGGCCACGTCAAGATTCACCCGATTACTGGCAAGGTTTACGTCAACACCGGCCTGACCTCGCAGGGGCAAGGCCACGACACCGTCTTCGCGCAGATCGTTTCCGACCAACTTGGCGTGAACGTCGAGGACGTGATCGTGGTGGAGGGCGACACCGGTACCTTCGAATGGGGCGTCGCCACCTTTGCAAGCCGTGCGGCGGTTGTCTCCGGCAATGCAATTCACAAGACCGCCGTGAAAGTCCGCGAACAGACGATCAAGGCTGCCGCGAACATGCTCGAGGCCGATCCTCTGCAGATTGTCCTCAGCGACGGCTACGCGGAGGTTCCCGGCACGAACCGCAGGGTGTCATTGGCAGCTATAGCCACGGCCACCAACCCGTTGCGATATGCTTTCAATTCTGCCGCGCAAGCCGCGACACAGTTTGCCCCCGCTTCGCGACACGATGGTCCGCCGCTTATCGAAGGCCAGCATCCCGGACTGGAAGCCACGGACTATTTCAGCCCGGAATGCGCGACATGGGCTTATGGCGTCCATGCGGCAATCGTCGAGGTCGATCGAGAGACCTGCCGCGTCGACGTGAAGAAGTACGTCTGCATTCACGACTGCGGAAACATGATCAACCCGGTGATCGTGGATGGCCAGGTCATGGGCGGCTTCGCGCAGGGCATCGGCGGCGCTCTTTATGAGCGCATCGAATACGACACGGACGGAAACCCGACGAACGCGAATTTCGTGGACTTCCTCATCCCCTATGCGACCGAGGTCCCGGCCATCGAGATATCGCACATCGAAACGCCGTCGCCGCTCAACCCGCTGGGCGTAAAGGGCGTCGGCGAAGCGGGCTGCATCGCTGTCGGCGCCACATTGGCGTCGGGCATCGAGGATGCGCTGCGCCCGCTAGGCGGTGCGAAATTTCACAAGACGCCGATCACACCGAGCATGATCTTCGAGGCGATGGCGAAAGCATGAACACGATTCCGGTCGAGTAGCCAACGGAACCGACAAAAAGAAGACGGCTACGGGAACCAACAACAAACACGAAGGATCATGAAATGGGCATGACTCGAATTTCCAGGACGCTTCTATTTGGGCTGGCTCTGTCTGCGGCGCCGATCGCCATTCACGCAGAGCCCTTCAAGCTGGAGGGCGCTCCCAGCCCCGCGCTCGTGATTTTCTCGCAGAAGAATGACGGCGGTTGGTCGCAGTCGCTCGACGAGGCGCGCGCCAAGGTCGAGAAGGAACTCGGTCTTACGATCCCGGTCGTCGAAAACGTTCCGGAAAACGCCACCGCGATCCGTCCCGCCGTGGAGCTTTTCATCGATCGCGGCGCCAACATCGTCATCGGTTCCGCTTTCGGCTACTCCGATACCTTCCTCGAACTGGCAAAGCAGTATCCGAACGTGGCCTTCATCAATCCGGCTGGCACCACCAACGCCGCGAACCTGCAGTCGATCTACGGGCGCACCTATGAAAGCCAGTATCTCTGCGGAATGGCAGCCGGCGCCCTGTCGAAGTCGGGCAAGATCGGTTTCGTCGCCGCGAATCCCTTTGGTCTGGTGAACTGGACCGTCAACGCCTACGCTCTCGGCGCGCAAAAGATGAATCCGGACGCAACCGTGACGGTCGTATTCACAGGCGCATGGAACGATCCGGTCAAGGAGCGCGCAGCGACCGAGGCACTGATCGAGCAGGGGATCGACGTCATCGGCCAGCACGTGGATTCGCCTACGCCGCAGATCGTGGCGGAGGAGAAGGGCGTCTACGGTACAGGCCACCATCGCGACCTAAGCGAATTCAGCAAGGCGACCCAGTGCTCGTCGGTCTGGGTCTGGGATCGCTATCTGGCGCCGACGATCACCAAGATCGCCGCCGGTGAATGGGAGCCCGGTCCGTACGGCGCATTCCTGTCGATCAAGGAAGGTGGCACCGACATAACATTGAGTGGCGACGCGCTTTCCGAGGACACAAAAAAGCAGATCATGGATGAGCGCCAGGCCATCGTTGACGGAACGAAGCAGGTCTATGCAGGCCCGCTCAATGACCGCGACGGCAAGGAGCGGGTTAAGGCAGGGGAGGTGCTGTCCGATGGCGATCTTTGGGGCATGGACTGGTACGTCAAGGGCGTGATCAGCCAGCAATGAACGCGATGACGGGCCATATGCGGGACAAAGCCCGCCCTGGCCCGGGCGCTGATGCCCCGCCGGCCCTGGTGCTGGCGGGCATATCCAAGACGTTCGGCGACTTCGCTGCATTGAGCGACGTGGATTTCGACCTGAGGCCAGGCGAAATCCACGCCCTGCTTGGCGAGAACGGCGCCGGCAAGTCGACGCTCATGAACATTGTTGCCGGCATCTACACACCCGACAGCGGCAGGGTGGCAATCAAGGGCCAGTCTGTCGCGATCCGGGGGCCCTCCGATGCGCAGCAGCTCGGCGTCGGCATGGTCCATCAGCACTACAAGCTGGTGAAGCCGTTCACTGCGCTTGAAAACATTCTCCTTGCGCATCCCGGCGGGTCGTTCCGATCGGCCCGCAGCCGGCTGGAGGCGTTGACGAAGGACGCGTTGGATCGAATAGGATTTGACGTCGATCTCAATCGCACGGTTGAGAGCCTCTCTATTTCGGAACAGCAGCGCGTCGAAATACTCAAGGTCTTGGTTGCGGGTGCAACCATCGTGGTTCTTGACGAGCCGACCGCGGTCCTGACCGACGATGAGGCAGCGCGGCTTTTCAAGGCGATCAGAAGCCTCGCGATGGAGGGACACTCCGTCGTGCTTGTCACTCACAAGCTCTCCGAGGCGCTGAACTACGCCGACCGTATCACCGTCATGCGCGGCGGAAAGGTCGTCCGCACTGTGCTGCCTGCCGAGGTGACCGAGGCGGAACTGACCGAACTCATTGTTGGCAGCGCCCTCAGCGAGCGCAGCCACAGCGCTGGGACGGCGGGCAAGCCGGTTTTGAAACTGCGAGCCATCGAACGCACCGACAGCCGTGGCGGCGGATTGCGCAATCTGACGTTCGATGTCCGGGCAGGCGAAATCTATGGGATCGCCGGCGTTGGCGGCAATGGCCAGAATGCGCTGGTCGAGGTCATCACAGGGCTCAGCCGGGTTGATGCCGGCAACATATGGCTCGATGCGCATGGTGACGTAACCAACCAGCCGTCAGATCGCATGCGCCGGTCGGGCATCGCCTGCATTCCGTCTGATCGCCATTCGGACGCTATTGCGGGCGAGCTTCGGATTGCTGACAACTACGCCATCAGCGGCGTGATCGAGGGCAGGTACGGTTCTACCTTGCGGGTCGATCGACGCCGCATCGCGGCCGATACGCAAGACGCTATCCGGCGCTTCGAAGTCATGGGTGTCCGCAGCCCTTACCAGAAAGCCGGCCTCCTGTCGGGCGGCAACGCACAGAAGCTCGTCATTGCGCGGGAGTTTTCAGGGAAACCTTCGCTGATCATCGCGCATTCGCCGAGCCGCGGTCTCGATGTCAGGGCATCCGCTGCGGTTCACGAACATTTGCGAGCCGCACGCGACCGTGGCGCGGGCGTCATCCTGATCAGCGAGGATCTGGATGAGGTCCTCGTGCTTGCAGATCGCATCGGCGTCATGAACCGGGGCACGATCGTCGCCGAATTCGAAGCGCCTGCTGACAGACAGATGATCGGCAGGGCGATGGTGGGTCATGGCTGAAACGACGATTTCCACGCCCAGCGTTCGGCGCGGTTTCTTCGGCCGCTTCAATCTGGAGGTCCGCGGCCACATGCCGACGGGCCAGCAGATACTGGTGGTAGCCGCCGGCATCATGCTTGGCCTGCTAATTTCCGCGATGCTTCTTGTTCTTTCGGGCGTCAATCCGTCAGGCCTCGTCAACGAGTTTGTCGTCGCGATCTTTACGAGCAAGCGCAATGTTGCAGCCGTCCTGTCCTATGCCGCGCCGTTGACGATAGTGGGGCTTGCTGCCGCGCTGGCATTCAAGGCGCGCTTCTGGAACATCGGCCTCGAGGGGCAGGTCATTCTGGGCGCCATCGGAGCCACGCTCGTCGCCAATCACGACTTTGGCCCGCCGGCACTTCGTCTCGTCATCATGGCGCTGGCTGCGATGGCAGCCGGCGTTCTCTGGATAGGCCTGCCGCTGTTCCTGAAGATCAGGCTCCAGGTGAACGAGATCATCAGTACGCTGCTGATGAACTACATTGCGTTCAACCTGCTTCTTCATCTCCTGTATGGACCCTGGAAAGATCCGCAGAGCGCATTTCCCAATTCAAAGCTCTTCGATGAGGTCGAGCGACTGATGCCGATCGGTTGGCAGAATCTGAACCTTGCACTTCCGATCGCCGTGCTGCTGGTTCTGCTGACTGCCTGGCTACTCGGGATGAGCCGTTACGGATTTCTGCTCAACTTTGTCCACGCCAACGCCCGCATGGCTCGCGCGCTCGGCGTCCGGATCGTTGGCTTAACGGTGCTATTCGCACTCGCTTCGGGCGCCCTTGCAGGGTTTGGCGGCTTTATCATCAGCACCGGCATCGAGAGCCGGCTGACGCAGTCGTTCTTTGCCGGCTACGGCTTCTCCGGAATCCTGATCGCCTTTTTGGCGCGCAACAATCCGTTTGCGGTGGCATTCTTCGCTGTGCTGGTCGCCATTCTCATGGTTGCCGGCCAAAGCCTGCAGGTTTTCTACCAGATTCCATTTGCCATGGTGCAGCTCATACAGGCGATCATCGTCATCTGCGTAGCAGCCTCCGAGTTCTTCATCCACTACCGTCTGAGAATGGTGGAGTAGGCGCGATGGACTTCGTTGTTAACTGGCTCGCGAACGTCCCCGGCTTTGCCGTGCCATTCGCTTTGGCAGCTCTTGGCCTGATCATTTGCGAAAAGGCCGGCGTGCTGAATCTCGGCGCTGAAGGCTACATGCTGGTCGGTGCGATGGCTGGCGCCGGTGCGATGCTTTCGCTTGGCGTACATCCACTGGCTGCACTTGCCATTTCGGCGCTCGCTGCCGGACTCCTTTCGCTTCTCTTTGCCTTGCTGGTGATCGCGCTGCGCGTGAACCAGGTTATCTCGGGCCTTGTGATCGTGTTTTTTGCTCAGGGCCTGACCGCCTTGATAGCGACGAGCCAGGGTTGGACAAACCGGGCGTTCTCCGGCCTCCAGGACCTCCACTTCGGGTTTCTGTCATCCCTGCCTGGCATCGGACGCATCGTCTTCCAGCAAGACCTCATGGTCTATCTGACGATCGTCTTCTTTGCGATCACGGTGCATGTTCTTCGCGCCACCCATGTCGGCATGCGTTTGCGGGCGGTTGGCGAAAATCCCGAAGCGGCTGATGCGGCCGGCGTGCCGGTTGGCTGGTACAGGACGGGTGCGGTTATCGTCGGCTGCATGTTCATCGGTCTTGCTGGAGGCTACCTCTCCGTTGCCGTCTCGAAAATCTGGGTCGACGGCATGTCGGGTGGCCGCGGATGGATCGCCATAGCGCTTGTCATCTTTGCGCGCTGGCAGCCGTGGCCGGCATTGGCGGGTGCCGTGCTTTTCGGCTGCATCGAGGCGCTGATACCACGCATGGCCGCGATTGGCCTTCAACTGCCTCAGTATTTCGTCCTGATGCTGCCCTATGTGGTCACGCTGGCCGTGATGGTGTGGACAAGCCTGTCTGCCAATCGCCGCAGCGGCCAACCGGCGGCGCTTGGTCAGCCCTTTGTCAGGGAAGAACGGAGGTAGGCGGATTCGGTAGCGAAGCCGCAGAGGCCGCGACCCACCGATAGACACCGCAGTGTGCGGATCGTCACGCGCGATGAGGTTAGTTGCGAGAATATTCTATGTCCGCAGCCCGCATGCCAGATTACTTTCCAAGGGCGTTGTCCCAACCTTTAAGCATCCGCACGCAGAGCTATAGGTTCGTGGCTAAAAGAGATTGTGCCGTCAGTTCGTCGGTGATCAGGCCGTTTACAAGCCTTCGGGTTATGGCCGCCAGAATGCCGAGGAGCTTGTTGTCGCCTTTCGCCAGAGCGACGACAAGTGATGTCTCACGAGACGGGAGCGGCGCCGAGGCGACCCGATCGTTGGTCAGGCCGGGGATGAGCTTTCCTTCCCTGTCGAACACCCAGCCCATGATCTCAGCCACCCCGCCGGCCCTCTGCAGCGCTTTCAGCTCCGCTTCGGTGACGAAGCCGTCCTGGTAGAGCGGCGCCTTCGGTCCGAGGTCGCCGATGCCGACGAAAGTGATATCCGGGTTCGTTGCCAGCTGAAGCGTCGTCTGAATCATGGGCTGGCGCAGCAGCATGGCACGTTCCTCCGCGGAAGATGCGATCACGGGCAGGGGCATCGGGAAGCTGCGGGATTTGATGCGATCGGCCATCGTGAAAATGACGTTGTAAAATGCCGCGGAGCCATCCGGAGAAATGTTGCCGGTCAACGATACGATCTTGTGTTGCGGACACTCCATTGCCGGGAGTTGTTCGATCGCGGCCTTCAAGGTGCGACCGGTTCCGATTGCCATCACGATGGGCTTGTCCATTCTCAACCAGCGCTCGATCTCGGCGGCGGCGGCCTCCGCCACGCCGAGCGTCGTCGATGTCGAGGACGGGTCGCTTGGGACGATCTCAACGTAGTCAAGCGCAAACCGCCCCTTCAGCCGGGAAGCAAGGTCGAGGCAACTGGCGATCGGGTGATCGACCCTGACCTTGATCAGTCCTTCCGACACCGCAAGTGACACGAGACGCTGAGCGGTTTGGCGGGAGACGCCCAGCTTCGTCGCGATTTGATCCTGTGTGTTCCCGGCAATGTAATAAAGCCAACCAGCCCGTGCGGCATCATCAAGCCGAGGATTCGCCGTGCTGTCCTGTTTGCCGTTCATACCCCGGTTCCCGCAACTCGTCGCCTGCTTGTGCCATTTTCGCAGGATGGCTCCATCAGTGCAATTGTCCGTCGCAAATAGCGAAAACTCATGTCTTCCAGCCTTTGGAACCTTGATCTTATTGGTGTCTAGTGCGGTGCAGCAATGAATCCGGCTTGACTCCAAAATTCCTGATGCGAATAATTGCCCATAACCAAAGCAAATGCTCAATTGGTTTATGGGAGGAATTCTGGATGAAACTGAAAACGCTCGTTCTGAGCCTATGCTCCGCCAGCGTGCTGGCTTTTGCTGCGCATGCCGAAACCATAACCATCGCCACGGTCAACAATGGCGACATGATCCGCATGCAGAAGCTGACGGACGACTTCAAGGCGAAGAACCCCGACATCGAATTGAACTGGGTCACGCTCGAGGAGAACGTGCTGCGCGAGCGCGTCACTACCGACATCGCCACCAAGGGTGGGCAGTACGACGTGATGACGATCGGCACCTACGAGGTTCCGATCTGGGCCAAGCAGGGCTGGCTTCTGCCGCTCGACGACCTCGGCGCTGACTATGACGCAGCCGATATCATTCCCGCGATCGCCGGTGGCCTCACGGCCGATGGCAAGCTGTTTGCCGCGCCGTTCTACGGCGAGTCCTCATTCGTCATGTACCGCAAGGACCTGATGGAAAAGGCCGGACTGACCATGCCCGACGCGCCGACATGGGAATTCATCGGCGAGGCCGCGCGCAAGATGACCGACCGCGCCAACGACATCAACGGCGTGTGCCTGCGCGGCAAGGCCGGCTGGGGCGAGAACATGGCATTCCTGACCGCCATGTCGAATTCGTTCGGCGCGCGCTGGTTCGACGAGAGCTGGCAGCCGCAGTTCGACCAGCCCGAATGGAAGAACACGCTCGATTTCTACGTAAAGCTCATGAACGATGCAGGCCCTGCGGGGGCGTCGTCCAACGGCTTCAATGAAAACCTCGCGCTGTTCCAGCAGGGCAAGTGCGGCATGTGGATCGACGCAACGGTCGCGGCCTCATTCGTCTCAAATCCGAAGGACTCCACGGTGGCCGATAAGGTTGGCTATGCTCTGGCGCCCGACAACGGCCTCGGCAAGCGTGGCAACTGGCTGTGGGCATGGTCGCTGGCGATCCCTGCGGGTACCCAGAAGGCCGACGCAGCAAAGAAGTTCGTCTCCTGGGCGACCGACAAGGCCTATCTCGACCTCGTCGCATCGAAGGAAGGCTGGGCCAACGTGCCTCCAGGCACACGCACTTCGCTCTACAACAACGCCGAGTACCAGAAGGCGGCGCCTTTCGCGAAGATGACGCTGGACTCGATCAATTCGGCCGATCCGAACAAGCCAACAGTCAAGCCTGTTCCATATGTTGGCGTGCAGTTTGTGGCAATCCCCGAGTTCCAGGGCTTGGGCACGACGGTCGGCCAGCTGTTCTCGGCAGCCTTGGCGGGCCAGATGTCTGTCGACGACGCACTCGCCCAGGCGCAGTCCGTCTCGGTTCGTGAGATGACGCGAGCCGGCTACATCAAGTAGTTCGAAGGCATCCTCCCGATGCCTTGCCGTCCGGGGTCTTCCCTGTACCCGGACGGCACATTTCCGGTGCTACTGCCGTAGCCCCTGACGTTTCTCATCTCGCTTCAGGCAGCAACGGCAGCCCGACGGAACCAAGTTTTCTGCATCCAGGATTCCGCGGCAGAAAGCCGCGCGAGGACACGACCATGGCCACAAGACAGACGCGAACACTCGCCCGCTTCATGATGGCCCCATCGGTCATACTGCTGCTCTTCTGGATGATCGTGCCACTGGCGATGACGCTGTGGTTTTCCTTCCTGAACTACAACCTGCTCAATCCCGGCAACGTCAGCTTCGCCGGCCTGTTCAACTACCGATTCTTCCTGACCGACCCTGCCTTCGTCCAGTCCATCTGGAACACGCTCCTGCTGGTGCTCGGCGTCCTCCTCATCACGGTCGTCGGAGGCATCCTGCTTGCGCTGTTGCTTGACCAGCCGATCTTCGGCCAGGGCATCGTCCGCATCCTTGTGATCTCACCCTTCTTCGTCATGCCGCCGGTTGCGGCGCTGGTTTGGAAGAACATGATCATGCACCCCGGCTACGGCGTGTTCGCTGACATCGCGAAGTTCTTCGGTGCGCAGCCCATCGACTGGTTTGCGCAATACCCGTTGCTGTCGATTATCATAATCGTCGCCTGGCAGTGGCTGCCGTTTGCGACGCTGATCCTGCTGACCGCGCTGCAGTCGCTGGACAGCGAGCAGAAGGAAGCCGCCGAGATGGACGGTGCAAATTTCGTCAGCCGATTCATCTACCTGACGCTCCCGCACCTGGCTCGCGCCATCACCGTGGTCATTCTCATCCAGACGATCTTCCTGCTCAGCGTCTACGCGGAAATCCTGGTCACCACCAATGGCGGTCCGGGTTACGCCTCAACGAACCTGCCGTTCCTCATCTACCGCACCGCGCTGCTCGGCTACGACGTCGGCGGGGCTTCGGCAGGCGGCGTCATCGCAATCGTCCTCGCAAACATCGTCGCGATCTTCCTGATGCGCGCGGTCGGCAAGAATCTGGATCGGTAGGAGACAGCCATGGCGCGCGCGATCTCGACACGCAGCAAGTTCGGATGGACGCTCGCCGCATGGGCGGTGGCGTTGATCATCTTCTTTCCGATCCTCTACACGGTCATCACCTCGCTCAAGACCGAGTCCGAGGCGATCGCGGGTTTCAACTTGATCCCTTCCTTCACGCTTGAAAATTATGTCGAGGTCCAGACACAGCGGGACTATTTCCGTCCCTTCATGAATTCGGTGATCATCGCGGTCGGCTCCACGCTGCTCGGCATCATCATCGCAGTGCCAGCCGCATGGTCGATGGCCTTCTCGCCGACGCATCGCACCAAGGACATCCTGATGTGGATGCTTTCCACCAAGATGATGCCGGCCGCCGCAGTGCTGGTGCCGATCTACCTTCTGTTCCGCGACTTCGGGCTGCTCGACAGCCGCATCGGTCTGACGCTCATGCTCATGCTGATAAACCTGCCGATCGTGGTTTGGATGCTCTACACCTATTTTCGCGAGATACCCGGCGAGATCCTTGAAGCCGCGCGGATGGACGGCGCAACGCTGTGGGGCGAAATCTGGTACGTGCTGACGCCAATGGCGGTGCCGGGGATCGCATCGACAATGCTGCTCAACATCATCCTCGCCTGGAACGAGGCGTTTTGGACGATCCGGCTGACCACCACAAACGCCGCGCCTTTGACCGCATTCATAGCTTCCTTCTCCAGCCCGCAGGGCCTGTTCTGGGCGAAGCTTTCCGCTGCCTCGACGCTGGCGATTGCCCCGATCCTGATCATGGGGTGGTTCAGTCAAAGACAACTGGTGCGCGGCCTGACCTTCGGCGCGGTCAAGTAGGAGATATGGGGAGCGAACGATGGGCCAGATAACGCTGAAGAACGTCCGGAAGTCCTTTGGGGCGACGAACATTATCCCGAACATCAATCTCGAAATCGAAAACGGCGAGTTCGTCGTCTTCGTCGGCCCGTCCGGCTGCGGAAAGTCCACGCTGCTCAGGCTCATTGCGGGACTGGAAGACACCACGTCCGGTACCATCGCCATCGACGGCCGCGATGTGACAAACGAAGCTCCCGCCAAGCGCAAGCTGGCGATGGTGTTCCAATCCTACGCCCTCTATCCGCACATGACCGTTGCGAAGAACATCGCCTTTCCGCTGAAAATGGCCGGCGAGAGTCCGGAGACGATCGAAAGGAAGGTGGCGGACGCGGCGCGTGTGCTGAACCTTTCGAACTATCTCGAACGGCGTCCCGGCCAGCTTTCGGGTGGCCAGCGCCAGCGTGTCGCGATCGGCCGTGCCATCGTGCGACAACCCTCCGCCTTCCTCTTCGACGAACCGCTATCAAACCTTGACGCCGCTTTGCGCGGTACGATGCGTCTGGAAATCTCCGAGCTGCACAATCAGCTCAAGACCACGATGATCTATGTCACGCATGACCAGGTCGAAGCCATGACCATGGCCGACAAGATCGTCGTGCTTAACGCAGGCAATATCGAGCAGGTCGGCTCGCCGCTCGAACTCTATCGCTCGCCGAAAAATCTCTTTGTCGCGGGCTTCATCGGTTCGCCACGCATGAACCTGATCGAAGGCAATCCGGCTGCGGACCACGGTGCCGCGACGATCGGCATCCGGCCGGAGCATCTTTCGGTTTCGACCACTGAGGGCAAGTGGAAGGCAACCGTCGGCGTGGCCGAACATCTTGGCTCGGATACATTCCTGCATGTTACGGCCGACGGCGTTGGCCCGCTCACCGTGCGAGCGGGCGGCGAGATCGGCGCACATCACGGTGACACGATCTTCCTGACGCCGGATGCCGCCAAGATCCACCGCTTCACCCCGGACGGACTGGCGATCTGAGATGCGGCTTGCAGGCAGATCGGCGCTGATCACCGGGGCCGCACGCGGCATTGGCCGGGCCTTCGCCGAAGCCTATGTGCGCGAGGGCGCGACGGTGGCGATCGGCGATATCAACCTCGCCGCAGCCGAGCGGACAGCGAGCGCAATTGGGCCGCAAGCCTATGCAGTGCATTTGGATGTCACGAGCCAGGACTCGATCGATGCTGCCATTCGTGCGGTCGAGCAGAAAGCGGGAGGGCTCGACATTCTCGTGAACAACGCTGCCTTGTTCGATGCTGCGCCCATCGTCGATATCACCAGAGCAAGCTATGACAGGCTGTTTTCGGTCAACGTCGCCGGCGCATTGTTTACGCTGCAAGCTGCAGCCCGCTCGATGATTGCCCGGGGCAAGGGCGGCAAGATCATCAACATGGCGAGCCAGGCG
Organism: Mesorhizobium quangtriensis; assembly: GCF_040081925.1. Classification (NCBI taxonomy): domain Bacteria; kingdom Pseudomonadati; phylum Pseudomonadota; class Alphaproteobacteria; order Hyphomicrobiales; family Phyllobacteriaceae; genus Mesorhizobium; species Mesorhizobium quangtriensis. Next base: position 1,062,189 of record NZ_JBEBMF010000002.1, on the reverse strand, counting down.
GGGCGGCGGGGCGAAGCACTCGTCGCCGTCTATTGCGCCACCAAGGCAGCCGTCATTTCGCTAACCCAATCGGCCGGGCTCGACCTGATCAAACACCGCATCAACGTCAATGCGATTGCGCCGGGCGTGGTCGACGGCGAGCACTGGGACGGCGTCGACGCCCTGTTTGCGAAATACGAGAACCGCAAGCCCGGCGAGAAGAAGAAGCTTGTGGGCGAGGCTGTGCCCTATGGGCGCATGGCAACGCCCGACGACTTGACCGGTATGGCGATCTTCCTCGCCAGCTCGGAAGCCGACTACATCGTGGCGCAGACCTACAATGTCGACGGCGGCAACTGGATGAGTTGAAAGGTATCGGGTTCGATGAGTGTAAAACTCTCCCTTTCCAATCTGGACAGGATGCCGTCCGGCGTCGCCGTCCCTGGCTATGCGAGGAATGATCTGAAGGCAGGAATCCTGCATTTCGGCGTCGGCAACTTTCATCGTTCGCACCAGGCCGTTTATCTCGACCGGCTCTTCAACAGCGGCAAGGGTCTCAATTGGGCGATTGTTGGCGCTGGTGTGTTCGAGGGGGAGAAGGCTGGCCGCCTTAAGCTGAAGGAACAGGATTGGCTGACTACCGTTGTCGAGCAAGACGCCGGCCACAAGCAGGCTCATGTAACCGGCGCGATGATCGACTTCCTGACACCGGGCGACGCTGATGCCATCATAGGCAAGCTCGCCGATCCTGCGATCCGCATCGTCTCGCTCACCATCACCGAGGGTGGCTATTTCATCAATCCGGCGTCCGGGAAGTTCGACCCGGCGCATCCGGATATCGTCTCTGATGCTAAAAACATCGCAAAACCGACGACTGTTTTCGGGTTGATCCTCGCAGGCCTTATCCGGCGGCGAGAGCTCAAGCTCAAACCATTCACAGTCATGTCCTGCGACAACATTCCTCACAACGGCAAGGTGACAGCCGATGCCGTTACGGGACTGGCCGGGTTGGTCGACAAGGAGTTGGCAGCGTGGGTTTGCGACACCGTGGCGTTCCCGAACGGAATGGTCGACCGCATCACGCCCGCCACGACCGATCGCGAGCGCACGATGCTTTCTCGGGATTTCGAGGTGGAGGACAACTGGCCGGTCTTCTGCGAACCCTTCATTCAGTGGGTCCTGGAAGACAGGTTCACCAATGGCCGGCCTGCGCTGGAAGAAGTCGGCGTCCAGTTCGTACAGGACGTGTCACCCTTTGAGCTCATGAAGATCCGAATCCTCAACGGAGGACATGCGACGATCGCCTACGTGTCCGGGCTACTCGACATCCACTTCGTCCATGAGGGGATGGAGGACCCGATGGTGCGGGCGTTCCTGGACAAGCTTGAGAAGGAAGAGATCATCCCGACGGTGCCGCCAGTGCCGGGCGTCGTGCTCGACGATTACTACGCGTTGATCGCACGCCGCTTCTCCAACCCCACCATCGGCGACACGATCCGCAGGCTTTGCCTTGATGGGTCCAACCGGCAGCCGAAATTCATTATTCCAACGATCGCTGACAGGTTGAAGGCTGGCCAAGGCATAAATGGCCTGGCGCTGGAATCGGCACTTTGGTGCCGCTACTGCTTCGGCACCATGGACTCGGGGACACTCATCGAGCCGAATGACCCCAACTGGGAACGTATGACTGCTACAGCCAGAAAGGCGAAGGACGATCCCCCAGCATGGCTGGCAATGGGCGACATCTACGGTGAAGTCGGCCGCAATACCGCTTTTGCGGATGCTTTTTCACGCGGCCTGAGATCGCTCTGGTCAGAGGGCACGCGTGCAACGGTGCAGCGCTATCTCGGTGGCGCCTGAGAGCGCGGCCGTCCAATGCCGCCCGCGCCAAAGCTCGTGATTTTTGATTGTGACGGCGTGCTGGTCGACAGCGAGCCGATTTCCGTCTCGGTTCTGGTGGATCATCTGCGCAAAGCTGGTCTCAGCCTGAACGAGAGCGATGCCTACAGGTTGTTTCTCGGCCGCAGCATGGGTGCGATCGAGGCTCTTCTGGAGCAGGATTTCCGGCTTACTCTGACACGCCCGCAACTCGACGACATCAGGACGGAGACGTTTCGTCGTTTTCGCGCCGCGCTAAGGCCTGTGCCGGGAGTCGTCGAGACGCTGCCGCGCTTGCCGCGCTGTTGCGTCGCCTCGTCAAGCGGGCTGGATCGAATCCGCCTTTCGCTGTCGCTTACCGGCCTGCTGGAAATGCTCGAACCGCACATATACAGTGCCTCTATGGTAGCGAGGGGCAAGCCGGCGCCCGATCTCTTCCTGCGTGCAGCGAGCGAGATGGGTGTCCGAGAGGAGGATTGCGTCGTCGTGGAGGATAGTCCGGCCGGAATCGATGCCGCAAAGCGAGCCGGCATGAGGGTGCTTGCCTTCACCGGCGCCTCGCATGCGGCCGATGCCGGCCTGACAAATGTACTGGCGTCTCTGAAGCCGGATGCCGTCTTTTCGGACATGACGCAGTTGCCTAACCTGCTTGCGGACAAAGACGAGCGCGCCTGCTGATGGAACGATATGTCTGCGCCGTCGATGTGGGGACGGGAAGCGCGCGGGCGGGTGTTTTCGACCAAGTAGGTACGCTGATTGGCCGCGCCGAACATCCCATCCAGATGCATAGGGCGCAGGCGGATCACGCGGAGCATGATTCCCGCGACATCTGGGGTGCGGTCTGCCACGCCGTGAAGGGAGCGATGGCCAGAGCCAATGTCCCACCGCAGTCCGTTGCCGGTATAAGCTTCGACGCCACATGCTCGATCGTCGTCGTTGACGCGGACGGCGGACAGGTGAGCGTCTCGACAAGCGGCGAGAATCGGTGGGACACGATCGTCTGGCTCGACCACCGTGCGCTCGCGGAGGCAGATGAGTGTACGGCCACCGGCCATCGCGTCCTCGACTATCTGGGCGGCGTCATGTCGCCCGAGATGGCGACGCCAAAGCTCATGTGGCTGAAGCGGCATATGCCGGCAAGCTGGAAACGGGCGAGCCACATATTCGACCTGGCCGATTATCTCGCCTGGCGCGCGTCAGGGTCGCAGGCGCGATCGCTGTGTACGATGACTTGCAAATGGACCTATCTCGCGCACGAGAATCCGGGGTGGCAGCGCGACTTTTTTGCCGGCGTGGGGCTGGACGACATCTTTGCGCGCGCGGGCCTGCCTGAAACCGCCAGCCCCGTCGGGTCCGATCTCGGACCTCTCACTGCGCAATCGGCGAGGGAACTCGGCCTAACCTCGGATTGCCGGGTGGCGACGGGCGTGATCGATGCGTATGCCGGCGCGCTCGGCGTGATTGGCGGTCTCGCCGGCGGCGTCGGTGACCTCAAACGCCATCTGGCGCTTATAGCCGGCACATCGAGTTGCGTGATGGCGATGTCGCCGACCGCCGAAGCGTTTGTCGGAGGCTGGGGTCCCTACTACGGCGCGGCTTTGCCTGACTGCTGGATCGCGGAGGGCGGGCAGTCAGCAACCGGCGCGCTGCTCGATCACATCATCCGCCTGCATGGCGCGGGGGGCGAGCCGACGGCAGATCGTCATCGCGCGATAGCCGAGCGCATCATGGCGGTGCGTGCAGAACAGGGTCTCGATCTCGCCGGCCGGCTCCATGTCCTGCCGGATTTTCATGGCAACCGGTCGCCGCTGGCTGACCCGCATGCGCTTGGCGTCATCAGCGGGCTAAACCTGGATGCGTCCTTCGACAGTCTGTGCCACCTCTACTGGCGCACCGCGGTCGGCATCGCGCTGGGCGTGAGGCACATCCTGGACACGCTGAACGCCAGCGGCTTTGTTATCGACACATTGCACGTCACAGGCGGTCACACGAAGAACCCGCTGTTGATGGAGCTCTACGCCGATGCCGTCGGCTGCACGGTTGTGGAGCCGATAGCGGACGAAGCGGTGCTGACCGGCACGGCGGCGCTCGCAGCAACCGCTGCGGGTCTCTACCCGGACGTGGCCAGCGCATGCGCCGGCATGCGCCAGCCAGGCAGGGAACGACGTCCAAAACATGAAGCGAAGGCGCGCTTCGATCACGACTACCGGGTGTTCCTGGAAATGCATCGCCAGCGCAAAGTGATCGATGAGATGTCATTTGGCTACGACGGGACGACTGAGTGTCCAATTGAAGCTTGATGCGGAGGCTGCCTTACTGGGTACAGCTCCATTTTATGGTCTTCGCCTACGGCAAGCCGTTCGCCCAAGGTTACATACGGGTGAAAAGGCTGACGGGCGCCGTATCGCGATCAGCCCTGGCTCAGTTCGCCCGAAAGGCCTGGCATAGCGAAACCTACCGCTGCCAGCGCCGACATCAATTCGTCGCCCTGCGCCTCGCCGAAACGTACAAGCGGTGGCCGGACTGTGGCAAAGTCCGCATGGCTACCTAGCCGCGCCGTCGCGGTCTTGAGAGCGGCAATCATCGGCCTTGTTTCGAATATCTTGCGCACTGGGTTGAGGACCTGCTGGAGACTTTCCGCGTTTGGCTGATCCCAGTTATTGCAGAGACTATCGATCGCCGCCGGATTGACGTTCGCGCAGGCCGAAATGCAGCCCGCGCCGCCGTGGCGCATGGTTTCGAGGAGCAGGGATTCGCTGGCGCAGAACACGCGCAGTTGCGGGAATTCGCGCAGCACGCTCAGCGTGTTTTCAAGCACGCCGGACGAATCCTTCAGGCCCACGACGGTGTCCGGATAGCGCGAAACCAGCCTGTCGATCAGCGGAAGCGTGATCGGGACGCCGGAAAACTGCGGGATGTGATAGAGTAGCACCTTCAGGCTCGCGTCGCCGATCCGCTCGATAACTTCCGCATAGCTGGCGAAAACGCCGTCCTCGCTGACGTTCTTGTAGAAGAAGGGCGGCAGCATCAAAACAGCCGCCGAGCCGGCATTCACCGCCGCACGGGTGAGCACAACGCTGTCGGGCAGGGCGCTTGCTGCTGTCCCCGGAACCAGCCGCGATGCAGGAATTCCACTGGCCAGCAGATTGTCGAGGAGTTCCAACCGCTCGTCCACTGACAACGAGTTGGCTTCGGAATTGGTGCCGAAGACGGCGAGGCCTGCATTGTTGGCCAGCAGCCATTTGCAGAAGCGGAGGTGGGCCCTCTTGTCGATGGAAAGGTCGGCCTTGAATGGTGTAAGCACCGGGGCGAATACCCCGCTAAGCAGTTCGGTGGGCAAGGCGTCCTCCGTGAGATGCGACTGTCGTTTGCCGGCATACCAAAACTAGAAAATTCTTTCAGTTATTACTTTTTTCGGCCTTATGTTGCAGTGCGGTATCCGCATGGTCGCGGCAGCACTGCAATGCGGCTCGATTGCGTTGCCGATATTCGCCCGGCGACATGCCGGAGCGGTTGCTGAAAGCCGTCGTGAACGAACTGACGCTCGAATAACCCACATTCTGCGCGACGGCTTCGATCGGCAGGTTATCCTGTGCGAGCAGTTCCATGGCGCGCATCATCCGGACCTCCATGATCAGTGTCTTCAGCCCGAAAGAGAACTCTTCGTGCGATAGGCGCTGCATGGTGCGTGGAGCGAGATGGCAGGCGTCACAGGCGTCGGAAACAGTGGCGTCCTCCAGATGTGCGCTGACATAATTGATGAAGGCACGCATCTCGTCGGATTTCGCCGCGGGAAGCCACAGCATCTTGGGATTGGAGAACCATTCCTGGCAAAGGTGCGAGAGCGTCCTGAAAAGCTGACGCAGTGTGTCGGCTCCGTCCGACCCCCGCTGTGCGATGCTTAGCATGAGCGCAAGCAGTTCGTGGACAAGCGGATTGGCCTGCGTCACCCAGCAGCCGTGATGGTGCCAGGGATGATCCTTGGGATCGAGGAAAACGACATGCGCGCGCATGCCGCGCGACGTGCGCAGGTTGAAGGGGCGGTCGGCCGGAACGAAGATCATGTGGTTGGGTATGACGAGCCATCCGCCGGATCCGCCCTCGACGTCGATCTGCCCCTGCATGACCAGGATCATCTTGTGCATGCGGTCGCCCGCAGAGGATTCGCTCCAGCGGTTGCAGTCGATCACGGCGATTGAAGGCTCGCGGGACTCGCTTTCCGAGAAGCGGCGCGCCCCTCCCGGTATCAGCTTGAACGGCCTTGTCGTTCGCTCGAGCCTGGCGGCGGTCGTTACACCTCTAGGCACCTGTTTCTCCCTGTTCCACCGAGGCTCTGTCAGGCCGCGAACGCTGTCGAAAGACGCAGAAATGTTTGTGTGCACTGCACGAATAAGATTGTTCTTGCATATTTTTAGAAAAATGGCCAGCATTGTATCGCTATCGAATTCATGAGCCGTTCTGGGGAGGAGGGCACGTCATGACGACCGAGGCTGCTCTTGTGCCCGAAGCTGGCGCGTCCGATGCCCTGACCATCAGGGGGCTCTACAAGACGTTTGGCGCGACGAAGGCGGTGCAGGATGTCGACCTGACGCTGCCGCGTGGCGAAATCCTCGCCCTTCTCGGGCAGAACGGCGCCGGCAAATCCACGCTGGTGAAGATACTGGCGGGCGTCATCGCCGCCGACAGCGGCGAAGTCATGCTCGACGGCAAGCCCTATGATCTTCGCCGCGACCGCCACGCGATCGCTTTCGTCCATCAGGATCTTGGCCTGATCGAGTGGATGACGGTCGCCGAGAACATCGCCATGGCGCAGGGCTTCACGCGCCGGTTCGGCCTCATCGACTGGACGCGGGTTGAAGAGCAGGCGCGACAGTCGCTCAAGGATATCGCGCCGGCCATCGACCCGCGCAAACGGGTCAGCGATCTCACGCGCACCGAAAAGTCGCTGGTTGCGATCGCCCGCGCCGTTGGCATCGGGGCAAGCGTGCTGGTTCTGGACGAACCGACGGCCAGCCTGCCGAAGGACGACGTCGAAGTGCTGTTTTCCGTGCTGCGCGGCCTCAAGAAGCGCGGCGTCAGCATGATCTACGTTTCTCACCGCCTCGACGAGATTTTCGCCATCTCGGATTGCCTTCTCGTGCTGCGCGATGGCCGCGTAGCGGATTCGCGGCGGACCTCGGAGTCGAACCCGGAAAGCCTGGTCAGTTCCATCATCGGGCGCGCGCTGGAAAACGCCTTCGTGCGGCCACCCAGCAAGGAGTCCGAGACGGTCCTCGTCTGCACGGATGTTGCCGGCGAAACCGTTGGCCCGGTATCCTTTTCCGTCAAGCGTGGCGAGATCGTCGGCCTCGTTGGCCTGCGTGGCGCCGGCCACGAAGTGGTCAGCCGCATCCTGATCGGCGACGAACCGCAGGTTTCCGGGACCGTTACGATCCACGGAAAGCGGCTGGATCATTCCTCTCCCGATAAGGCAATCGCGGGAGGCCTTGGCGTGATCGGTGCGGATCGCCTTGCGGAATCGATCGCGCCCGGACTGTCGATCCGGGAGAACATGTATCTGAATCCGCTCGCGATCGGTAGCAGTCTGCTGTCGTGGAGATCGCCCGCCGCGGAGGTTGCGGAATGCCGAGATGCCGGCCGCAGCGTCGGCCTCGTGCCGAATGCGCCCGAAGCGCCGATCGAAAGCCTTTCGGGAGGCAACCAGCAGAAGGTCGTATTGTCACGTTGGATCCGCGTCGCGCCCGAGGTTCTCATCCTCGAAGACCCCACCGCCGGCGTCGATGTAGGAGCCAAGAACGAAATCTACCGGCTGCTCGCGCGCCAGCTCGAGGCCGGCCAAGCCATCCTGCTCATCTCCACCGATTTCGAGGAGGTGGCGGCTATCTGCCATCGCGCCCTCGTGTTTCGCAACGGGAAGATCGAGAGCGAGATCGATGAAGGTGCGATGAGCGTAGAGGCCGTGACGCTTGCCTCATCCATGGCGGAAAGCACCTCGCACCGCGCCGTCCCAATTCAGGCTGGAGGTCGATAGACACATGCAATCCGTCAAGTCGACTGCACTGGAGCCGACCGCCGTCGAATTGGAGACGATGTCGCTTGGCCAGAAGATCGCCAGGCTCATTCCGGTCTATGGCCTGCTCATCTTCACGGTGCTGCTGATCGTCATCTTCTCGATCCTCCTGCCCAACACCTTCCCGACGATGCTGAACCTGCGTTCCATCCTCGGCGACAAGGCGATCATCGCTATCCTGTCGCTGGCGGCGATGATCCCGATGGCGGCGGGCCGAATCGATCTTACCGTCGGATACGGTATCGTGCTGTGGCACATTCTGGCGATCGCTCTCCAGACCAACGTCGGCCTTCCCTGGCCGGCTGTCGTGGTGATCGTTCTTTTGGCCGGATGCTTCCTCGGGCTGCTCAACGGCTTGCTGGTGGAGATCGCGCGCATCGATTCCTTCATCGCCACGCTCGGCACCGGTACGGTGCTCTACGCAATCGCCCTCTGGTACACGGAGGGCCGCCAGATCGTCGGCATGCTGCCTCCGGGCTTCACCGGTCTCTACACGTGGCAACCCTTCGGCATTCCCGTCGTCGCGTTCTACGTGCTCGTCATCAGCCTCGTCATGTGGATCGTCATGGAATACACGCCGATCGGCCGCTGCCTCTATGCGATCGGCGCAAATCCGCGTGCGGCCGAACTGAACGGCATTCCCAACCGACGCTTTATCATCGGAGCCTTCGTCGCGGCGGGGTTGCTGGGCGCACTGGCCGGCCTGCTGCTGGCTGCTCGCCTGCGTATCGGTCAGGCAAGCGTCGGCCTCGAATATCTTCTGCCCGCTCTGGTTGGCGCGTTCCTAGGATCGACCACCATCCGTCCCGGCCGCGTCAACGTCTGGGGCACGATCGTCGGCGTGGCGATCCTCGCGGTCGGCATATCCGGCATCCAGCAATTCGGCGGCGCGTTCTACATCGAGCCGCTCTTCAACGGCGTCACGCTTCTGATTGCCATCGGCCTTGCGGGCTATGCGCAGAAGCGTCGCGGTCTCGCAAGGCCCGCGGCCGCACCGGCGCCGAGCAACGCACATCCGCCAGCAGGCGGATGACACAAGCCTTCGCATGTCGCGGAGAAGCATACTTCGGGAGGAGTAAAAACATGAGGCTTACAAGGAAATTGCAGTTTGCCGCCGCCCTGTGCGCGGTGTCGGCGCTCGGTATCGCGTCGGCATCAGCCGATGCGGTGTCCGACGCCAAGGATTTCGTTGCCAAGGTCAGCACGCCGAATGCGCCGTGGAGCGGTCCGACCACCGGGCCGAAGGCGCTGCCGGGCAAGACCATCATCTATGTCTCGACTGACCAGCGTAATGGCGGTGCCCGCGGCGCTGGCGAGGGAGTCAAGGCCGCCGCCGAAAGGATCGGCTGGACCTTCAAGGAAAGCGATGGCCAGGGTTCGGTTGCCGGTCGCGCCACCGCGCTCAACCAGGCGATTGCTTCCAAGCCTGACGTTATTGTCCTGGGCGGCATCGACGCCACGGAGCAGGCGGCGGTGATTGAGGATGCGGCCAAGCAGGGCATCGTCGTCGTCGGCTGGCATGCCTACGGCAAATCCGGCCCGCATGATACTCTGCCGATCTTCACCAACATCACGACCGATCCGCTCGAAGTCGCACGCGCAGCCGCGTCCTACCCCTGTGCCGAACTGAACGGCAAGGTCGGCGCGGTGATCTTCACCGACAGCACCTACGAGATCGCGGTCAAGAAGTCCGATGCGATGGCCGAAGTCATCAAGGCCTGCGGCGAAAGCAAGGTGCTTGAGATCGTCGACACACCGCTTGCCGACGCCTCAAACCGCATGCCGCAGCTCACCACCTCGCTGCTGCAGCGCTACGGCGATGCCTGGACGACATCGCTCAGCATCAACGACCTGACTTTCGACTTCATGGCTCCATCGCTGGCAGCCGCCGGCATCGGCGGAACGGGCAACCCGCTCGCCATCTCTGCTGGTGACGGCAGCGAGGTCGCGTTCCAGCGTATTCGCGCCGGAGAATATCAGGCGGCCACCGTGGCAGAGCCTCTCTTCCTGCAAGGCTGGCAGATCGTCGACGAAGCCAACCGCGCGCTCAGCGGAGAGAAGGACAGCGGCTTCGTCGCTCCGGCCCACCTCTTCCTTCCATCCAACATCGAGCACGATGGCGGCCCCAAGAACATCTACGACCCCGGCAACGGCTATGCCGACGCCTACGCCAAGATCTGGGGCGTGAACTGACAAGCGTTTCGGGGGCGGCCACGCGCCGCCCCCGAATTCCGACAGTCACGGCGTTTTACGGCGCCACAGCAACAGGACTTCCCAAGATGTCTGCGTCCAGCCTGCCCAAGCCCGACTTTGCCCGCAACATGACGCTCATTGGCCACAGCGACCAAGGCGGCCGGCCGGACGGCGTGCAACTCATGGTCAACAAGGGCTTCGCCTATATCGGCCACATGTTCTCCAAGGGCTTCAGCGTGGTCGACGTGCGCGATCCCCGCAATCCGGTCGGAGTGGACTATATCGCCGCGCCACCGAACACTTGGAACATCCATCTCCAGACTTATGGCGACCTGCTGCTGGTCATCAACGCCAAGGATATGTTCGCATCGGCCGAATTCCAGGACGAGAAGGCCTACTACACCGGCCAGATCGGCAAGAAGGTCGGTACGGCTTCGGGTGTCGTGGAAAAGAACTGGACTGCCGGCATGGCCGTCTACGACATCTCGACCCCCGGCAAGCCGCGCAAGATCGGCTTCATGCCGGTCAAGGGCGGCGGCATCCACCGCATCTGGTACACCGGCGGTCGCTACGCCTATGCCTCGGCGCTGCTTGACGGCTTCACCGACTACATCTTCATCACCATCGACATGTCCGATCCCGCCAATCCCGTCGAGGCCGGACGCTACTGGCTGCCGGGCATGAACGAGGCAGCAGGCGAGGTGCCGACCTCGGACAGGCGCGCCGGCCTGCACCACCCAACGGTTTCCGGTGACACCGCATACTGCGCATGGCGCGACGCGGGGCTTGTCATCCTCGACGTCAAGGACGCCACAAATCCGAAGCTGAAGGTGCACCGTAACTGGTCTCCGCCGTTCAAAGGCGGCACGCACAACTGCCTGATGCTGCCCGACCGCGACCTTCTGGTCGTGGCTGACGAGTCTGTCCTCGACAATTACGAGGACGGCTTCAAGCCGATCTGGCTTTTCGATATGCGCGAGCCGTCGAATCCGGTCAGCATCTCGACGTTCCCGGAACCGGCCGAGGCCAACTACAAGTCCAAGGGCGGCCATTTCGGCCCGCACAACATCTATGAAAACCGGCCGGACGGTCTGGTCAGCTCGAAATACATCTTCGCGACGCTGCAGAACGCCGGCATTCGTGTCTTCGACATCAGCAACCAGTACCGCCCGGAAGAGGTCGGCGCGTTCGTTCCGCCGGAGCCGGCAACCCTGATGGACCGGCGCCCCAACCGCAAGAAGGTGATCCAGAACTGCGACGTCTATGTCGACAAGGAGGGGCTGGTCTACGCCAACGACTACAATGGCGGCCTTTACATCCTGGAATTCAAGGGCTGAGGCGCATTCCTTGCACGACACCTTTCTTGCCGGATGCCGGTCGGCGATCGGTACGGAGCACGTGTGGACGGAAATGGCCGACACGCAGCGCTTCACGCATGATTTCTGGGACCAGTACAAGGGCCACGCGGCTGCCGTGCTTCGGCCCGGCAGCACCGACGAGGTCGCGGCTGTCCTTGCGCTCGCCTCGAAGCATGGCGTGGCCATCGTGCCGCAGGCCGGCAACACGGGACTGGTCAATGGCGGTGTGCCGGATGCGACCGGCAGTCAGGTCGTGCTGTCGGTCGAGCGCCTTGACCGCATCCGCGCAGTAGATCCTGCCGGCGACTACCTTATCGCCGAGGCAGGCTGCATCCTCGACGACGTGCAGGCTGCCGCCGCCGCTGCCGGCCGGCTGTTTCCGCTGGCGATGGGATCGAGCGGATCATGCCGCATCGGCGGCAACATCGCCACCAATGCCGGCGGGCTCAACGTCCTGCGCTATGGAATGACCCGCGAACTGGTGCTTGGGCTTGAAGCCGTCCTGCACGACGGCTCCATCCTCGATTTGCTGCGCCCGGTGCGCAAAGACAATACCGGCTACGACCTGAAGCAGCTTTTCATCGGTTCGGAGGGAACGCTCGGGGTCGTTACCGCTGCCGTCCTGCGGCTGATGGCGCAGCCGCGCGAACGCGTCACGTTCTGGCTGGCGGTCGAAACGCCCGAACATGCCGTCAGCCTTTTCCGCACATGCCGGAGCCGTTTTGGCGAGTTGATATCCGCCTTCGAAATCATCGCCTCGGAAGGCGTCGAGATTGCCGTCAACGGCCTCCCCGGAGCGCGCCGCCCTGTCGGCGAGCCAGCGCCGTGGCATGTGCTCATCGAGGTCGCCTGGACCTTTGGCGAGGGCTTGCGCGGGCAGGTGGACGCCATGCTGGAAGACATCCTGTCCGAAGGCCTCTGCCTCGACGGCACAGTCGCCGAAAACGAGGCTCAGCGCGCCAACATGTGGCGGCTTCGCGAGGGCCAGAGCGAAACGGCGCGCGCCTTTGGCTACATCCTGCGCAGCGACGTGGCCGTCGCCATCGCGGATATCCCCGACCTGCTGGCCTGGACACAGCAACGACAGGCATCGCTCGTCGACGTCGGCATCCGGATACTGCCCTTCGGCCACATCGGAGACGGCAACCTGCACATCAACTTCGTGCTTCCGCCGGGAACGGACACCGGTCTTCACGCAGGGCTGCTGGAAGGCCTCTATGATCAGGTCGACCGGCTCGGCGGCTCGATCAGTGCCGAGCACGGTGTCGGTCGCGCCAAGCGCGAAGCCGTCTCGCAGCGCAAGTCCGCGGCCTCCCGCGATCTGTCCCGGCGCATCAAGCGCGCGCTTGATCCCGACAATCTGCTGAACCCGGGTGTCGTGCTGACACGGGAAGAGAGTTCCCCATGACAGCTTCCGCGGCCACCGCTGCTCGGGCCCACCTGCCGATCCAGATTTACGCGCTGACCGCCGCCGCCTTTGCCATCGGCACGACGGAATTCGTCATCATGGGCCTCCTGCCGGAAATCGCCGCGGACCTGCAGGTGTCCATTCCGTCGGCCGGGCTCTTGGTCGCCGGCTACGCGCTTGGCGTGGTCGTCGGCGCGCCCATCCTCACGCTGGGCACGCTCCGCTTCGAGCGCAAGTCGCTGCTGCTCGCCCTCATGGGCCTGTTCATCGCAGGCAACGTCATCGCTGCCATTGCGCCCAGCTACACGGTGCTGCTGCTCGCCCGCGTGGTGGCCGCTCTCTGCCACGGCACCTTCTTCGGCGTCGGCGCTGTCGTCGCCGCAAGCCTGGTGCCCAAGGAACGGCAGGCCAGCGCCATCGCCCTGATGTTCACCGGCCTGGCGCTCGCCAATATCCTCGGCGTGCCGGGTGGAACGGCAGTCGGCCACATGTTCGGCTGGCGCGCGACCTTCTGGTGCGTCAGCGCCATCGGTGCGGCGGCGGCCGTAGCGATCGCCATCCTTATCCGTCCGATGCCGGCCCCGCCGTCGCGCGGTATCGCTTACGAACTCGTTGCGGTGCGTAATCCCAGCCTCTGGCTGGCGCTCGGCACCACAGTGTTCGGATTTGGCGGCGTCTTCGTCATCCTCACCTTCATCGCGCCGATCCTGCAGGATGCCACTGGAATGTCGCCGAACGGCGTGGCGATCGCGCTTCTCGTTTTCGGTGCGGGTCTCACGCTTGGCAACCCGGTTGGTGGCCGTTTTGCAGACCGCGCCCTGATGCCCTCGCTAATCGCCATCCTCATCGCGCTGTCAGCGCTGCAGCTCGTCTTCGGCTGGGCGATGTTCAACAAGGTTGCGGCCTTTGCCTTTCTCTTCTGCTGGGGGGTGGCCGCGTTTGCCACGATCGCACCGTTGCAGACGCGCGTGGTGCGCTCGACGCCCCAGGCGCCTGCGCTGGCCTCTTCTCTCAACATTGCTGGCTTCAATCTGGGCAATGCCTGCGGCGCCTTCATCGGCGGCGCGCTCATCAAATATGGCTTCGGCTATCCCATCCTTGCCGTTGCAGGTGCGGTCGTGACTGCCTGCGGCATCCTGCTGGCCCTTGCCGGCGCCCGGCAGGATCGGCGGCCAGGTGTGGCGGAACATGCGTCTGCTTCGTGATGGTCAGCCATTGGTCTTCGGGATTAACATCCCTGTGGCTGGAGGACGATATGTGGGTAGCCATGGCCCATGTGTTCGCTCGTCGACCATTCCGTAGACGGTGCTCGTAATGGAAGAAGTGGAATGCCTCGTCATCGGAGCCGGCGTAGTCGGTCTTGCGGTGGCGCGCGCACTGGCATGCGCGGGCAGGGAAGTCATCATCGTCGAGCGTGAGGACGCTATCGGCACGCAGACCTCTTCCCGAAATAGCGAGGTGATCCACGCGGGCATCTACTATCCTCGCGACAGCCTCATGGCGCGCTTCTGCGTTACGGGAAGGCAGGCGCTCTATGACTATTGCGCCACCCGAACGGTGCCTCACAGTCGCTGCGGCAAGCTTGTCGTGGCCACGGACGAAACCGAAGCCGAGCAATTGGGGTCGATTGCGACTCGGGCCAGGCTCAACGGCGTCACAGATATTGCGGAGATCGACGCATCTCGGGCGCTCAAGATGGAACCGGCTCTTCGCTGTACGGCAGCGCTCCACTCACCCTCGACGGGCATCGTGGATGGTCACGCGCTGATGCTTTCGTTTCGAGGAGAAGCCGAGAGCCGCGGCGCGATGATCGCCTTCAATTGTCCCTTTCTCGGCGGCAGGCCGGAGCGAGGCGGCTTCGCCGTGGATCTGGGGGGCGACACGCCGACGACGTTGCACGCTCGACTTGTCGTCAATTCGGCAGGGCTTTTTGCTCCTGATGTCGCTGCACGCATCGAAGGGATAGAGCTAGCATCCGTGCCACAGGCGTACTTTGCGCGCGGAAGCTATTTTACGCTGACGGGCCGTTCGCCTTTTTCACGGCTGGTTTATCCCGTGCCGGTGGCCGGCGGGCTGGGTACTCATCTTACCATCGATCTCGCGGGACAGGCCCGTTTTGGGCCGGATGTTGAATGGATCGATTCCATTGATTATTCCGTGGATGCATCCCGTTTGCCGCTGTTTGCGGAAGCGATCCGCAGATACTGGCCTGACCTGGATGAGAGCCGCCTGCGCCCAGGCTATGCCGGCATTCGGCCGAAGATCGTACCGCCGCAAGTCGCACGGCAGGATTTTGTCATCCAGGGCAGCGACGGTCATGGCCTGACAGGTCTCATAAACCTCTTCGGCATCGAATCCCCAGGGCTTACGGCGTCGCTTGCCATCGCCAACCATGTGCGAGGTCTCGCGGATACCGAAATGAACCGACCCGCGACCATTACCGGCGCGCGCCAGTAATCCCGGTCGTTGCCTTGGCGGCGCGTCCTGACGCTCTTACGGCGCTAGCCCATGTAGGTCTGGACTGCGCCGGGCAGCTTGCTCCATTCGGCGTACCAGGCATTGAACAGCTTGAACTGGGCGTTGACGTAGCCGATCTGGCTGTCGCTCAGCCTGTCGGTTTCGTTGAAGTGGAGCATGTATTCCTTGTCGCCCTTCAGGACCATCATGTGCTTGTAAAAGAGCACGAGGTCGGCACCCTCGTCGAAGGACGAAAGGACGCCGAGTGCCTGCTCCAGCTCAAGGGCGCGCTGTCGCGCTTCGACATCGTCCGCGGCGGCTGCCTGCGAGAGCTTGCAGAGGTGGATAACCTCCTTAGGCAGGACGTTGCCGATGCCGGTGATTGCGCCTTTCGCGCCGCAGTTAACGAAGCCGTGGAAGACGGCGGTGTCGACGCCGACCATAAGTGCGATGTCGTCGTTGCCGCTGGTAATATGCTCGGCGGCGTAGCGCAGGTCGGACGGGCCGCCGAACTCCTTGAAGCCGACGAGGTTCGGATGCTCGGCGCGCAGGGCGAAGAACAGGTCCGCGCGGGTCGCAAAGCCGTAGTATGGGCTGTTATAGATTACGGCGGGCAGATCAGGCGCTGCGAACAGGATCGCCTTGAAATGCGCCTTCTGCGCGCTGGGCGACGTACCGCGCGAAAGGACGCGCGGAATGACCATGAGGCCCTTCGCGCCGACTTTCTGGGCGTGGGCGGCATGGGCGACCGCCGATGCCGTGTTGACCGCGCCGGTACCGACGATGACGGGAACGCCGGCCTTCGTCAGCCTTTCCACGCCCTCCATCCGCTGTGCGTCGGTCAGCAGCGGCCAGTCGCCCATCGACCCGCAATAGATCACAGCCGACATGCCCTTGCCGATCAGTTCCTTGCCCTTGCGCACGAGGTTGTCGAAATCGGGAGTGCGGTCGTCCTTGCATGGGGTCATCAGGGCGGGCATCACGCCGGAAAAAACATCAGCCTTCATATCGTTCAACTCCAATAGCAGGACGGCTCTACCGTCGACTTTACGAGAGACAGCGGCACTTGTCGCCGTCAAAGGAAACAAGCCGGACTGATGGGGACAACTACCCCATCAGGGCGCGTCCGAGGGCGGAAACTGGCGACCCAGGATCGCGTCCGATATCTTTTCGCCGATCATGATGGTCTGCCGATACGTGTTGCCGGTGGTCAGGGAAGGCATCAGCGAGGCGTCTGCGATGCGTAGCCGCCGACTTCGGTCGAGCCGGTGAACCTCAGGCATGATGCGAGGAATGGACACGCCGGAAGCAGCCACTATCCGACGATGATTGAATGAGGCTTCATAGTCCGTGGCTCTTGCGAGCCGGTTACGCTACAAGGCTCGGGAATGGGCAGGAGGAGTTGACCATGCAGCAACCGAAATATCCGAAGCTTCACAATGCGATGTGGCCCGGTCTAGTGGGCAAGGGTGGCGATGCGGAGCCTCCGATCGACCTCGACACGATGTTACGGCTGACGGCGGACGCGAGGGTAGGAGATCGCCGGTTCGACGGCGTCGACCTCTTCCTCGCCGACCCACACATTTCGATCGATTCCAGCGATGCCGAGATCGATGCGATCGGGCGCAAGATTTCCGGTCTCGGCCTCGTCGTCGGTTCCGTAGTTGCGCCGGTCTGGCCTTTCACAGGCGGCGGCTCGGCCATGGGCAACCAGGAGGAGCGCGACCGCTTCGTCGAGATGATCCGGAAGGCTTGCCGCATTGCCGGCCGCTTCCGGCAGAGCGGCCTTTGTCCCTACGGCGTCATCCGCATGGATTCGGCAGCCTCCGTCGAGGAGTGGTCGAAGGACCCGGCTGGAAACACCGCCTTGATCGCCGAAACGTTCCGGCGTGCCTGCGATGTCGCCGCTACCTTCGACGAGCGGCTGGCCATCGAGGGCGAAATCTGCTGGGGCGGCATGCACAGCTGGAAATCCGCGGTGGAACTGCTCGAAGCAGTCGACCGGCCGAATATCGGCTTCCAGGCGGACATGGCCCATACGCTCCTCTACACGATGGGGTACAACGCGCCCGAGGCTCGCCTCCTGCCCAAAGACTACGACTGGTCGGACAAGGGGCCGATGCGCGAAGCGCTCGCGAAGGTTTCCGCGGCGCTCAGGCCATGGACGATCGATTTCCACGTTGCGCAGAACGACGCGACGGTGAAGGGATCGGGTGCCCACGATGTTACCGGCAGGCATTGTCAGGTCAACGATCCCAATGGCAAGCTGGATGTGGTGAAAGATGCCGGCTTCTGGCTGCGTGACGAAAAGGGCCAGTTGACCAAGGCTTTCCGCCACATCTGCTGGGATGGCTGCATGTTCTCCAACGAGGTCATGCTGCAGCAGCAGACCTGGAACGACATTCTCGCCGCCATGATCGCGGTCCAGCGGGAATACGGCTGGAGCTGAGGTCAGACGAACAGTCCCTTCGCGCCCTCCGTGGTGCTATGTGACGGCCGGGACTGAATGTGCTGGAGGGCGGGCTGTCAGGACGGCCCGCCCCGGCCTTGAGGCACTTGGCTCGCTATTGATAGCGCCCTTCCGATTGACTATTGCCAGTGTCCAGAGCCGCCCAAAATGCATCAGGAGCCCCAGGGATGTCCAATGACGACCGCCAGCGTCCCCAAGGCTGGATGACGACGGGTACTGCCGACCCGGCCACCGTCACACCGGACTGGGAGATGCTCAACGGTCCCACGATTGACGGCGTCTCGATCAAGGAAATTCGGCCTGTCGCGACCTCAACCGGTTATCTGACGGAAATCTTCCGCGAGGAATGGCGGCTTGATGAGGTGGGTGTCGGCTCGGTCTTCCAGCGCTCCTTATACCCCGGCAGCATAACTGGTTGGCATGCGCATGCTACGACGACGGACCGCCTCTTCTGCTCTGTCGGGACAATCCGCATTTCATTGTATGATGGACGGACATCGTCCCCCAGCTTCGGCACGGTCTGGCACAAGGTCTGCGGAGCGCTTCGTCCGGCCGTCGTCACTATCCCGCCGGGGATCTGGCACGGCGTAGCCTGCCTCGGGCCCGAAACCGCACTTCTGCTGAACATGGTGGACAAGGCTTATTCCTATACCGCGCCGGACCATTGGCGGCTGCCTCCCGACACCGACCAGATTCCCTACAAGCTGGTGTGACGTGCCTCCGGTCGCTGAAGATGGTTTGGCAGACCGTGGAGCGCCGCTGGTGTCGGTGGTTATCGCAACCCACAACCGTCCGGCGGCTTTGAGGGAGGCCATCAAGAGTGTCGTCGCACAAACATTGACCGACTGGGAAGTCGTCGTAGTCGGTGATTGTTGCGAGCCCGACACCCCGGCCACGATTGCTGAGTTCGGCGATCCCCGAATCCATTATGTCGACCTGCCGATAAATTTTGGCGAGCAATCCGGTCCCAACAATCTCGGCATTGCGAAGTCACGCGGCCGCTACGTCTCATTCCTCAATCACGACGACCTCTGGTTTCCCGACCATCTCGCCAGCCTGTGTGCGTGGATCGAGGCAACCGGTGCCGATCTTGCCTTTGCTCGTGCCGCCGTCATGGAGCCTCGTCCGGCTGGAGAGCTTCAATATCGAACGACGATCCTGGGTGGCGGCCGTCGAGGCCGGTACGACCCCGCGTCCACGCTGGCCTGGGCATCGACAATACTGGTGCGCCGATCCTCTGCGGACCTGATGGGGCCATGGCGCGCCGGATCGGAGTTGATTGCCGCGAGTTCGCAGGACTGGCTGTTCAGGGCATGGCGCAAGGGCCTCGTCCTTGCCAGCATGCCGCATCTGACAGTCCTGCTGATCCAATCGGGGTCTCGCCAGGGAAGCTATCTGGCAAACCAGGCTGATGAACAGGCGGCGCTCTTTCGACACATGCATGCGGACGCAGACGCGCTGAGGCTGCTTCTTCTCGAAAGCGCTTCCGAGCCCAAACCTTCCAGCACGCTGCGGTACTGGAAACGTCGTTTCTACGCGGCGTGCGGTATCCATCCCGACGCCAGGTCGTTTCGCCGAAACTTCGGACCGGGAGATTTCATCCAGAAGCTGCGGCGAATCCGCGGGCTTGAAGCTTCTCCCATACGCGAGCCTGGCGTGGACGACTTGCGGGACCGTTACCGCAAGAAGGTATGCCGGACTTCTGTAGCGAAGGACTAGCGCCACGCCTGCATGGACGACAAAGGGCCGTGTTCAGACCAGTTCGGGCCTGATGCCGGCCTGCGTCATGCGCTCCACCACGGACCTGTCGACCGAGCTCGAAACGAGGACGACGTCGAAGACGCTGAGGTCGGCGACGTAGTTCAGGGCGGAAAAGTGAAACTTGCTTTCGTCCACCATCAGGATTTTCTTCCGCGCGATCTCGATCATCGCCTGCTTGGTCCGAACGACGTTCTCGTCCTGGGTGAAGAGCGACATCCCCTGGATCGTCGTCGTGGACAAAAGCGCCACGTCCACATGGTAAGAACGGATCGCCTTTTCGCAGGCCATGCCGAAGAAGCCATTGTAGCCTCGATGGTACTTCCCGCCGAGGCCGATAAGGTCGACATCCTGCTTGTCTCGCAATTCTTCCATCACCGGGAGTGCGTTGGTGATGACGGTCAGGGGCGTGACCTGATCGATGAAGTCGCAGACATGGAAGGTTGTCGAGCTGTCGTCCCAGACAACCGCGTTGCCGGGTTCGATATGGGCAACAGCGGCGCGCGCAAGGCGCCTTTTTTCATCGACATGCTGGCGGGCGCGATACAGATAGCTGCTCTCGAACAGCATCGATTTTTCGGCTGAAACCGCACCGCGGATACGGCGCACCAATCCCTGGTCATGAAGATCGTTCAGGTCACGGTGGATCGTCATAAGCGACACGTCGAGAGTCGTCGCCAGATCCTTGATCTGCGCCGAGCCCGTTTCCATCAGGATGCGAATGATTTCCGACCGGCGCAGTTCGGCCTTCGACATCTGCGGTGCGTCATCCTCATCCATGGCGAATCCCCTTGAAGGCTTGTTCCAACTTTTAACAACACCTCCGCGTGACGCCAGATAAAAATGTTAACATACCAAAAATGTGATGTTGCATCGCAGCAGCGCGTGACATTGGGAGGCGCGAGACTTCAATTCGAAAAGGCCAGAAAACAAAGGAAATTTCGCCTTATTGCATCGCAGAAACCCGTCTGTTATGGCCATGTTATGTAGCTATTCGCCCAAGGTTAAACGAGATATTTAACGCGATTTTATGCTCTAAATAACTTTTCTATTGATATTTTTTAACATGGCTCATACGGTGAAATGAGGGGCAGGAGAGGTTGGGTCAGCGATCCGGCGCCCCGCGAAACCAGTGGAGGAAATGAAATGAACAAGCCTTTGCGCACACGTCTCTTGACGTCGGCCGCAGCGCTTGCGGCGGGCCTTGCCGCAAGCTCGGGCGCCGCTCGCGCCACCGATCTCACATTCGTCTGGCATGCCGGAACCTGCGCCGACGCGCTGGTTGAGATTTCCAAGGACTATCCCGACAAGAGCGTGAAGATCGTTCCCGCGCTGGTGCCATATGGCCCGCAGTGGCACGACAAGATCGCATCCGAATTCGCCATCCAGGGCGACGCCTTCGACTTCGCCATGTGGGACAGCCAGTCGACAGCCGAATTCGCATCGCACGCAGTCAAGATCAACGACATCTTTGACAAGTCGGAATACCTCAAGGCAGATATCTTCCCGCCGGCGTCGCTGTCGCGCTACGGCGAATATCCCGACGGTTCGGGTGAGTTCTTCGGCCTGCCGGCCAACCAGGACGCCTACGGCCTGACCTACCGCAAGGACCTCTTCGAGGATCCCAAGGAGCAGGAAGCGTTCAAGGCCAAGTATGGCCGCGACCTCACAGTGCCGCAGACCTACCAGGAAGCCAAGGAAGTTGCCGAATTCTTCACCCGTCCCGACCAGGGCCTCTATGGCTGGGCGCAGATGGGCGGCCGCGACTATGACTTCGCGACGACGGCATCGAACTCCTTCCTCTGGTCGTTCGGTGGCGAGCTCTACAATCCCGAGACGTTCGAGGTGAAGGGCTATCTGGATTCGCCTGCGTCGGTCGATGGCGTGCAGGCCTACGTCGACATGTTCAAGTTCGGACCACCCGGTTCGAGCAACTGGGGCTTCGACGAAGTCAACACCGCGATCCAGCAGGGCCAGGTGGCCATGGCCATGCAGTGGTTCTACTTCAACGGCTCAAATGCCGATCCGAAGGTCTCGAAGTTTGCTGACAAGGTCGGCTTCGCTGTCCTTCCCGGCGCTGTCGGCCGTGACGGCAAGTTCCGCCGCCAGTTCTCGGTCGGTGGTCAGGGCATGGGCATCAACAAGTATTCCAAGAAGCTGCCCGAGCTGACCAAGTTCATGGAGTGGTACTTCCAGCCCGAGCAGCAGAAGCGCTATGCCGCCGTCTGCCAGACCGGCCTGAAGGCCGTTCTCGACAGCCCCGACTGGCAGAACCTGAACTCCTACAACCACCAGTTCTCGCAGGCACTCGCCTACCTGAACGACTACTGGCACCTGCCGGAGTATCCGATCCTGCTCGACGAGCTGCAGCAGGAAGTCTCCGCCGCCGCAGCCGGCACAAAGACCGTGCAGCAGGCACTGTCCGACGCGGCCGAGAAGAACGAGCGCACGCTCGAGCGCGCCGGGTATGAGATCAAGCGTGGCGATACCACGCCTGAGGTGCCGGATCAGACCATCTCGCCGGTCGGCCAGGACAAGGTCGTTCCCGTCGAGTGACGGCTATGGTCCCGGGCACGGTTCTCCGTGCCCGGTCCTCCCAAGGGCGTCCGGATGCATTGCGGCCGGACGCCGCTTCCGCGTATTTTTCGTACAGGCTGACGCATGAGCCCTTCCCGGACAACCACGTTTGACCTCGTAAGCCGCTGGCTGATCTTCGGCCTGCTCGCGGTCTATACTCTCTACAACATCGGGCCGGTCTTCTGGCTGGTGCTCTCGTCGTTCAAGAGCCGCATGGACCTTTTCGCCATGCCGCCAAAGCTCTTCTTCACGCCTGACTTCTCCGGCTACCAGAGCGTCTTCGGCGTCGGCGCGGCGGCCAACAGCGCCTCCTCGGTCGGCGTCTTCGATTCGCTCGTCAACAGCATCATCGTCTCCGTCAGCGGCACGACGCTGGCCGTCGCCTTCGGCACGCTGGCTGGCTATGTCTGCTCGCGCTTCAATTTCATCGGCAAGGGCGACTTCATGTTCTTCGTCCTGTCGACCCGCATGCTGCCGCCGGTCGCGGTTCTGGTGTTCTATCACCTCATGTTCGCACGGCTCGGCCTCACCGACACGCGCTTCGGCCTCACGCTCGTTTCCATCTTCGCCAATGTCGGCCTCGCCACATGGATTATGAAGGGGTTCTTCGATGGTGTGCCGAAGGAAGTCGAGCAGATCGCCATCGTGAACGGCTATACCCGCATGTACGCTTTCACGCGCCTCGTCCTCCCGATGGTGAAGGGTGGCATCGCGGCGACTGCCGGCTTCTGCTTCATCTTCGCCTGGAACGAATTCGCCTTCGCCTCGATCCTCACAACGACGCAGGCCAAGACTCTGCCGGTCAAGATTTCGGCGGCCTCGGGCGCCACTGGCCTGGAGTGGACTCAAATCTGCGCCGCTGGCGTGGTGCTCATCATTCCGGTGCTCATCTTCTTCTACCTGATCCGAAAGCATCTCCTGATGGGCATGACCTTCGGCGTGCTGGGCAGGAGATGATCCGATGAGTGCGCAATCCCACACCGCTCGTCAGGTCGAGCTGAAGCGCCAGTCCTCCGGTCGACTGATGATCTTCGGTTTCCTGTCGCCAACGCTGGCGATCCTGCTCTTCATGGTTGCCTACCCGTTCGTCTCGCTGGTCTACTATTCGTTCTTCAACTTCTCGGCCCTGCGCCAGACGACGATGAAGCCTGTCGGCCTGGGCAACTACGAGTTCCTGCTGTCCGATCCCCAGCTCTGGGACCGCTTCGTCTTCACCGGAAAGTTTGTCTTCATCTGCGTGACACTGCAGATGCTGATCGGCATTTTCGTCGGCTACCAGCTGCAGAAGAACTTCAAGGGTCGCGACATCGTCTTTACGGCGCTGATGATGCCCATGATGCTGTCGCCGGTCGTCGTCGGCTTCCTGTGGCGCTACATGCTGAACTCCGAATGGGGCATCGTGAACTTCCTGCTCTATTCGGTCGGCCTGCCCAAGATCGACTGGCTGGGACAGGCCAATGCTGCGCTCTGGGCGGCGGCCGCCGCCGATACATGGATGTGGACGCCCTTCATCATCCTGCTCGCGACTGCCGCTTTCCGTGGCATTCCCGAGACGATTCACGAAGCGGCCGAAGTGGACGGCGCAAGCCCGGCCTACAAGTTCTTTCGTATCACCTTGCCGATGGCGGCTCCCGTGCTGTTCATCGCACTCATCCTGCGGCTGATCGACAGCTTCAAGCAGTACGATTTGTTCGTGGCGCTCACCGGCGGCGGTCCCGGCACGGCGACGGAAACGGTTTCCTTCGCGGTCGCCAAGACAGCGTTCAGCTATTTCTATACCGGCGAGGCGTCGGCGCTGGCGGTGATCCTGCTCGTCATCATCATCGGCCTGTCGATGATCCTCGTGCGTCACCTGCAGAAACTGGGCGAGCGCTACTGATGGCCGAAATCGAACTCAAGGACCTGTCGATCGAGTTCGGCGCCTTCAAGGCCGTCGACAAGGTCAACCTGACAGTCAGGAACGGCGAATTCGTCGTCTATCTGGGGCCATCCGGCTGCGGCAAGACGACGACTCTGCGCTGTATAGCCGGGCTGGTGAATGCGACCTCGGGCGACGTGCTGTTCGACGGCAGGCGCGTCAACGACCTGTCCGCCAGCGAGCGCAACATCGCCATGGTGTTCCAGTTCGTCTCGCTCTATCCGCACCTCAATATCCGCGAGAACATCATCTTCCCGCTCAAGGCGCGCGGCATTCCCCGCGCCGAGATCGCGCGCAAGCTCGACTGGGTGACCGGCATCTTTAATCTGGGCGACGAGCTCAAGCGTTATCCCTCGGCGCTGCCGCCGGGCGCCCGCCAGAAAGTGGCTCTCGCGCGCGCCGTGATCCGCAATCCTGCCGTGCTGCTGCTCGACGAGCCGTTGTCGGCGATCGACGAGCAGTTCCGCGAGGAAATGCGCTGGGAGCTCGGCCACCTGCAGCGCGAGCTCGGCGTCACCACGATCTACGTCACGCACGACCAGCGCGAGGCGATGAGCCTGGCCGACCGCATCGTGCTGATGAGCGACGGGCGCATCGTGCAGGTTGGTGAGCCGGATCGCATCTTCCTCGAACCAGAGAATGTCTTTGCAGGCCAGTTCATCGGCTCGCCGTCGATGAACCTGATCGACCTCACGCCGGTCGATGGCGGCCTCACGCTCGGCGGCAGCAACGTGACGCTGACGCCCGCTAGCAATCTCATTCCCGAATGGGCGGTCGCCAGCCGCCGGAAACTCAAGCTCGGCGTACGGCCGCTCAACGTGCATCTCGTCGAACCGGGCAGCGACCCGACCGCCTTCCCGCTTGCCGTGGACGACGTCTTCTCCGTCGGGCGCGAGCGCTTCTTCATGTTCTCGATCGACGGCGTTCCCTATCAGGGTGTCGACAAGCGCAAGACCGCCGTCAGCGCGGCCAATGCCGTGCATTTCGTGCCGGACGGGCTTCTGTTCTTCGACGCCGAAACGGGCCTCCGCGTGACGGGAGACGCAGCATGACCCTTCCGATGTTGAAGCTCGAAGGGCTGAAGAAATCCTACGGCGCCAAGCGTGCCCTGCGCGGGCTCAATCTGGAGGTTCCGGACAACGAGATCCTGGCATTGCTGGGGCCGACTGGAGCCGGCAAGAGCACCACGCTTCTGGCCTCGGCCGGACTGGTCAGGCTCGACGCAGGCAAGGTTTCGCTTGGCGGGCGGGAGGTCACCGATATCGACCCGTCGGCGCGCGACGTATCCATCGTCTTCGAAGGTTTCAACCTGCTGCCCGTTCTCGACGTGAAGGACAACATCGCCTTCGCGCTGCGCTCGCCGACCTATCGCGAGGAGGAGGGCGAAATCAGGACGCGTGTCGGCCGTACGGCGGAGCTGCTGCGGATTTCGCATCTGCTCAACCGCGACGTCGACACGCTGTCGGGTGGCGAGCGCCAGCGTGTCGCCATTGCCCGCGCCCTCGTGCGCCGTCCAAAAATGTTCCTGCTCGACGAACCCCTCTCGGCGCTCGACCTGAAGCTGCGCGAAGGACTTCGAGCCGAGCTGAAGCAGATCCATCGCCAGCACCGCTCGACCATGCTCTACGCCACGCACGATTATCACGGAGCGATCGCGATCGCCGACCGGCTCGCGATCATCGACGGCGGTGTCATGCAGCAGACCGGCACGATCGACGAGATCATCGCCTTGCCGGCGAATGTCACCGTCGGCCGCCTCATCGGTAGCCCGTCGATGGCCTTTTTCGACGCAATCATTGCGGACGGGTCGGTACGTCTCGCTGGCGGCGCACAGGCTCTGCCGCTCGCCTCTTTCGGCGAAACCAAGCCGGAAAGCGGCAAGATTCGCCTTGGCGCATGGCCCGAGGATATCGAGGTCGAGCCGGCAGGTGCCGCGGGTGCGAACTCCGGAACCATCTATGCCGTCGACAATCGAGGCTTCGAGCGCGCCGTGCAGGTCAATTCCGATGCGGGATCGTTCCGCAAGGTGCTGCGGCCCGGACAGTCCTTTGATCAGGGCGATGCCTGCTCATTCCGCATCGACTCCGGCTTCCTGTTCGATGCGGCTACAGGCGTGCGCATCTCGCACCTGGGAGGGAACCCGGCATGAGCGATCTAACCAAGACCTGGCTGTACCGCATCGCGTCTGGCCTGATCCTGATCGGCTTCGCGATGCTCTGCCAGCCCTTTACCCACGATTTATTTGCGTTCGGCTTTCCGGTTTTGCTTGCAGGCGTGGTGCTGTTCATGATCCTCGATCATGTGCCGGACGCACGGCCGCATAATCAGGAGGAGAAAATTGGCTAATCCGAAGAAGATTCTCAACGACCCCAAGAAGGTCGTCGCCGAGATGCTGGAAGGACTGGTGTTCGCCAATGACGGGCGCCTGCGCAAGCTGGAAAAGCACGCAGCGATCGTGCGCACCGACCTGCCGGAAAGCAAGGTCGCGCTGCTGATCGGCGGTGGCAGCGGCCACGAACCGATCTTCCACGGCTTCGTCGGCAAGAATATGGGCGACGGCGCCGCTTGCGGCCAGGTGTTTGCGGCTCCCTCGCCAGATATCATCGTAGCGGCGGCCAAGGCGGTGCATCGCGGCAAGGGCGTCCTGTTCCTCTATGGCAACTATGCCGGCGACAACATGAACTTCGACATGGCCTCGGAGATACTTACCGAGGACGAGGGCATCGATGTTCGCACCGTGCGCGTTACCGACGACGTCGCCGCCGCGCCACCCGAGCGCATGCATGACCGCCGTGGTGTCGCAGGAGACCTTTACGCGATCAAGATCGCCGGCGGCGCAGCGACTGAGTGCGATACGCTGGATGAGGTTGAGCGCATCGCGCGCAAGGCAGTCGCCAATCTCCGCTCGATCGGCATTGCTGTCTCGGCGGGCTCCATCCCCGAGACCGGCAAGCTCACCTTCGAACTCGCCGACGACGAGATCGAGATCGGCATGGGCGCGCATGGCGAGGCCGGCGTGTCGCGCCAGAAGATCGCCCCGGCCGACGTCGTCGCCGACCAGATCATGGAGAAGCTGCTCTCCGACCTGCCGTTCAGGCGCGGCGACGAGGTTGCTCTGATGATCAACAATCTTGGCGCAACGACGATGATGGAGATGCTGATCGTCAACCGCCGCATACGCCAGATCCTCGAGCGCGAAGGCATCAGGGTGCATCGCACCGATGTCGGAACGTGGTTGACGGTGCAGGAGATGGCCGGCTTCTCGGTCACCCTGCTGAGGCTCGACGACGAGTTGAAGCACTATCTCGACCTGCCGGCGGAATCGCTCGGCTATTCGCGGATGTGAGGGCGGGGCGATGAGCGACACACTCGACGCAACGCAGGCGCGCGACATGCTGGTCGCTGTCTCGCGATACATGATCGACCGGACCGACACGCTCACCGACGCCGATCTCGCCATCGGCGACGGCGACCATGGCATCGGCATGCGGCGCGGATTTGAGGCGGCGCTCGAAGCCCTCAACGGCGAGACGCCGGAAACCGTCGATGCGCCCTTCAAGGCGACTGGCATGGCCATCATGTCCAACACGGGAGGCGCTGCCGGTGCCGTGTTCGGGACGCTGTTCCGTGCCGGCTCGAAAGGCTTTTCGGGCGACGTCATCGACGGGGCCGCCTTCGCGGCGTTTCTCGAGGAAGGCCTTGCCGCTGTGTTGAAGCGCGGTGGCGTCACCGAGGGTCAAAAAACGATGGTCGATGCGCTGGCGCCGGCGGCGCGGGCCGCTCGCGCGGATTCCGCGAACGGACTGCAGGCGGCAACCGCCGCAGCGCTGGACGGCGCTCTGCAGGGCGTCGAGGCCTCAAAGGCGATGATCGCGACGACAGGCAAGGCGCGCTCGCTCGGCGAACGCAGCATCGGTCATCCCGACCCCGGCGCGATCTCCATCTCGCTGATCCTGACCGCGATGCGCGACTATACGCACAAGAACTGAAGAACAGACCAAAGAGGATACGGATATGGCCGATCTGGATGATATTAAGGATGGCAAGGACTGGGGCCAGGGCCGTCCGGCTGACACCAGTCGCTTTTTCCTGAAGGGCGCTGCACATCATGATTGGGGCATGAAGGCGCGTCTGTCGCGTATCTTCAATCCGGCCAGCGGCCGCACCGTCATGCTCGCCTTCGACCATGGCTACTTCCAGGGCCCGACCACCGGGCTGGAGCGCATGGACCTGACGATCGCTCCGCTTGCCGAACATGCCGACGTGCTCATGTGCACGCGCGGCGCGCTGCGCTCGGTGATCCCGCCTGAAGTCAACAAGCCGGTCGTGCTGCGCTGTTCCGGCGGCAACTCGATCCTGACCGAATTGTCCAACGAACTGGTTGCCGTCGATATCGACGATGCGATCCGTCTCGGCGCCGTCGCCATGGCCGCTCAGGTCTATGTCGGCGCCGAATACGAGCATAAGTCGATCTCCAACGTCGTGAAGCTGATCGACACGGGCACGCGCTATGGCATCCCGACAATGGCGGTCACCGGCGTCGGCAAGGACATGGTGCGTGACGCCCGCTATTTTGGTCTCGCCACGCGTATCGCCGCGGAGATCGGCGCGCAGTTCGTGAAGTCCTATTATGTCGAGGAGGGTTTCGAGAAGATCGTCCTCGGCTGCCCGGTCCCGATCGTCATCGCCGGTGGCAAGAAGCTGCCGGAGCGCGAGGCGCTCGAAATGGCCTGGCAGGCGATCGACCAGGGTGCTGCCGGCGTAGACATGGGCCGCAACGTGTTCCAGTCGTCGAGCCCTTCGGCCATGCTGCAGGCGCTGCAGGCAGTGGTGCACAACAATGAACGGCCAGACCAGGCCTATGCGCTCTTCAAGGACTTCGAACAGAAGAAGGCAGCCTGACGTCATGGATAGCCCGGCGACCTCCGTGCAGATATCCTCCGGTCCCCTGGAGGGCCGTCTTGTGGCGGTCACCGGTGCCGCCAGCGGCATCGGTCGGGAGATCGCGCGGACGTTCCTGAACGCCGGTGCGAAGGTTGCGGCGTTGGACGTCAACCTCGCGCTGCTCGGCGACCTCGGCAAGGAACTCGGCTGCCATACGGGCTATTGTGACGTCACCGATGAGGCCTCGGTTGCCGAGGCCTTTGTTGGGTTGGACCGGGCGCTCGGCGGTCTCGACATCCTCGTGTCCAACGCTGGCTCGGCGCCACAGGGCGCCATCGGCGATCTGTCCGTCGATGATCTCAAGCGCAGCTTCGACCTGAATTTCTTCGGTCATCATCTCGCCAGCCAGGCGGCACTGAAGATTTTTCGCAGGCAGGGCAGGGGTGGGACGATCCTCTTCAACATCTCCAACCAGTCAGTCAATCCCGGCAAGGATTTCGGCCCCTATGGTCTGCCGAAGGCCGCGACGCTGGCGCTGATGAAGCAATATGCGCTGGATCACGGCCACGAAGGCATCCGGTGCAACGGCGTCAATGCAGGGCGCATCCGCTCCGGCCTCATGACGGACCAGATGATCATCGACCGAGCTGCTGCACGTGGCCTGAGCCCGGCTGCCTATATGTCTGGCAACCTGCTTGGCGTCGAAGTCACCGCCAGCGACGTGGCCGACGCCTTCCTGCACCTCGCTCAGATGGACAAGGTCAACGCGGCGGTGCTGACGGTCGACGGCGGCACGATCGCAACCGCATTGCGGTAGATTGCCATGTGTTACGAAAAGGAAGCGATCGCGCTCTACGCGCCCGTCGTCTCTCTATAGTGCGAGGACGTCGCACCCCAGAACACGGATAAACGTCCGACGATCCAGCCGAACGAGCGCGCTATGGGCACGAGGCTGGCGCCTCTCGTGATCGGAATTACAAGGATTTGAAACCCGGCGCCGGCCGCCCGCATGGCCACTGAGATCGGCACCCAGGACAGCGCGGCGGAATCCCTTTCGATCTTGCGTCTCAGCGAGACATTGGACTGGTCCCGCGCGCGCCGGAATTGATAGCGCAGCGAAAGTCGATCGACTGAAATGGTCTCCCGGACGATCGCATCGGGAGCCCATCCAATGCGAACCCCCGCCACCCTTGCGTCGTAGCAAAACTTCGCGTCGCTGCCCCCGGTGAAGCGCAGGCGTTCATCGAATGAAAGGCCGTATTTCGCCATAAGCGATACGTCCGCAAGCCAATTGCTTGTCACCACCGTCGTGGCCTCCAAGCCATTGGCCTTGACCTTGGCATTCTTTCTGGCCAGCCTGTCACGCACTCCGCGGAAGACGACAGCCTGCCAGAACGTAAGCGGTTCAGGCGGAGGCACAGGCTCGACCGGCCCGCCGATCAGGCCCCAGCCCGTCTTGCGATACGCCTCTACCATCTTGACCAGCCAACGCGTATCAGCGGTTTCGTCGTCATCGATGAAGAGCATCACATCGGCATTGCGTTCCAAGGCGATTTTACAGGCCCTGTTTCTGGCGATCGGGATGCCCTGTTGGGTTTCCAGATAATAAACCAGTTCCGCGTCGCTCCAGGCGCCGCCCATTTTTTTCGGCAGCTTGGCGCTGCGGGCCCCATCATTTTCTACAACCAGGAATGTACACCGACAATTGCGCGGGCGCTCGAGCTTGGTCCACGACTCCAGCAGCGCGCCAAGCATCTTCGGCCGGCGGCGAGTGATCGTCGCAACGACAACGTTTAACGATCCCTCCCGTTTACTCAAAGGAAGCATGGCTACCACTTCTCGGGGTTGTCCACCTTCGATGAGACGGATGTTCTGGGGCTACTTTTTTGGGTGCTCCGCTGAAAATCAAGTGCTTCTTTTGAATTCGTAGAAAAAGAACGCACCAATCCACCACCGATATCCTTTGGCTCAGATTGTGACGGCTGACGCCGCCGCTTCGTGTAACTGAACCCGGTCAGTTGCACATGGCAACGGTACCATTGACGTCTGCCTCGTAAGGACAGCCTCAATAAAGTCGCGCGAATCCTGCTGCATGGTGCCGCAGATGTAAGCTACACGATGACGCAGTGTCGATGTAAGGAAGGTGTGCGTTCACGGTACTTGACGCGTATCCGCGACCCTTGGCGGCGGCAATTGCCGAGGCCCGAGGTTTTGCGGTCGAGCGATCAGGCTCGCGGCGTGACCTTGGTCAGTAGGCTGGATGGTTGGATCAAAATCCGAAAAACGTCTTGGCGATCACGTAGGCCGCTCCCACAAGGAATGCCGGGAAAAGAAGATCGACGCGCCAGCTGGTCGCCTTTGCGGCCTCGCCGATCCGATCGCCTGATCCGGAAAGTTCAAGTCCCTTTCTCATCGCAACGCTCCCGGCCTGAAACATGGTGACGTTACGATAGCAGACCCGACGCACCCTGCAGGCAATGATGAACCGTTGGTTACTTTTGAGGTAACGGCTCGTTAACCATCTTGCCCCGCGCACGGGCACCGCGCGTGGAAAAGCCAGCGGCGCGGGCAAAGTTATGGTTAGTCAATCCTTAATGCTTCTCCCGCACATTCCCCGGAGGAGGCTGTGGCAGGAGGCGCCCAGCCGCGGGTGGAACGGCATGGCGGACAGGCAGGAGACGCAGCGCGGCGCATCGGCACGTTCATTCGTGCGTGTCAGGGGCGTTGCGACATGCGACGCGCGCGAGTTTTCCTGCCGCGATCTCCTTGAACTCGCACAAGCCGGAAGCGACTGGATCTGGGAGACCGATGCCGAGCTTCGCTTCTCCTGGCTGTCGGAAAACTATGAGGAGCAGACGGGTATCCCGCCTCAGGACGTGCTGGGCCGCCTGCGATTCGATTTTCTCGATCACGGACCCGACGAGAGCAAGAAGGCGCAGGCCCATCTCGACGATCTCCAGTCGAGGCGTCCGTTCCGCGATTTCGTCTACGAGTTGAAGAAGGGTCAGCCGGATTGCCGTTGGGTTTCGGTCACCGGCTTTCCGCGGTTCAGCGCGACGGGCGCGTTCCTCGGCTATCGCGGTGTCGGGCGCAACATAACCGCCCTGGTTGCGCCGTTTGAGGCAGCGCTCGAACGGTCCCGGCTTGCCGAGTCGGTCCTCCACTCGGTCAGCGATCCAATTTTCGTCAAGGACGAGCAGCTTTGCTTCACCTTCGTCAACAAGGCGTTTGCCTCGATGTTCGGCAAGTCGCCGGAGGCGATGATTGGTCGCCATGCCGCGAACTTCCTGCCGCCAGACAAGGTGGCTGAGTTTGAGCCTTCCGAACGGCGGGTGCTCCATTCTGGGGGGCCCTTCGAGGTCGAGGAGGACTTCGAACAGGGCGGTTCGGTCCGTTCCCGCGTGGTGCGAAGACATCGCGTCGATCTGGAAAGCGGCCGCCGCTACGTAGCCTGCTTTGTCTTTGACGTAACCGAGAGGAAACGCCGCGAGACCGAGGTGGAAGAAGCCCGGCGTATCCTTGCGGACGTGCTGGAATCGCTGCCCGCCGCCGTCGTCATCTACGATCGCAACGATCGCTTCGTCCTCGCCAACCGCAAGCTGCAGGACTCCCTACCCGGTCTTGAGCCGATCTGGCAGCCGGGTCTCACCTTCCGAGAAGCAATCGCGCGTGGTCGCGACCTCGGCTACTTCCGCTCCAGCGGCGATGCGGACATCGACAGTCTGTATGATGCCGATCCCGACGCCTGGATCGACGCCTATATGGGGCACCATCGCAAGCCGCACGGCATGTACGAGCGCCGCAATCCCGACGGCCGCTGGTATCAGGTGTTCGATACGCGCACCGACGACGGCGCGTTCATCGGCGTGCGGGTGGACATCACGGAAATAAAGGAGCGCGAGCGGGCATTGCGACGTTCGATGCGCAAGACCGAGCTTTATCGTCATGTGCTGGATGAGTTGCCCGTCGCCGCTTACGTAAAGTCCGAAGATCTGAGCTTCGAGTTCGTGAACAAGGCCTGGACGGACCTCACCGGCATTTCCAAGGAGCAGGCGTCCGGCAGGACCGACCGCGATTTCTTTGCGGCAGACGGTCTCGGTTTCGCGGAACGCGACATGGACGTCCTGCGCACGGGCGTCGCCAACGAAATGGAAGAGTCGCTGACACAAGCGGGCGGTTCGCGCCGGCAATTGATTGCCCGCAAGAGCCGCCTCGTCGCCAGTGACGGATCGGTGCATCTGATCGGCTCCAGCACCGACATCACCGAGGTCAAGGAGCGCGAGGAGAAGCTTAAGGAAAGCCAGCGCGAGAACGAGATATTCCGCAGCCTCATCGACAATGTCCCGGTCGCCATCTACGCCAAGCGCGAGGACCTGAAACTCTTCTACGTCAACAAGTACTGGTCGCAGCTTACCGGCGTTTCGGGCGAGGATGCGATCGGCAGGACGGACGCCGAGGTGTCGGGCGACGACGGCCTCGCATTCATGGAAGCCGATCGTACCATCCTGCGGACCGGCGAAAGCCTGGAGATGGAGGAAATCGTCAACGCTCCGGACGGTGGCGTCCGCTACCAGATGGCGCGCAAGAGTTCGTTGCTGGCCTCCGACGGTACGCTCTATCTGTTGGGCTCGACCATCGACATCACCGACCAGAAGGAACGCGAGCAACAGCTTGAGGAAGCGCAGCGCCGCGCGGTGCTTGCCGACCGCGCCAAGTCCGAGTTCCTGGCCAATATGAGCCACGAGATCAGGACGCCGATGAATGGTGTGCTCGGTATGGCGGAGCTTCTCGCGCGTTCGGACCTCGACCCCAAGCAGAAGACGTTCACCGAAATCATCGTGAAGTCGGGCAATGCGCTGCTCACGATCATCAATGACATCCTCGACTTCTCCAAGATCGACGCCGGTCAGCTCGTGCTCGATCCGGCGCCCTTCTCGCTGACCGAAGCGATCGAGGACGTGGCGACACTGGTCTCGACGCGCGCCAAGGAAAAGGACCTGGAACTGATCGTCCGCGTCCAGCCGGGGTTGGGAGATACGTTTATCGGCGATGTCGGCCGGATCAGGCAGATTGTCACCAACCTGATCGGTAACGCCGTGAAATTCACCGATTCAGGCCATGTGCTCGTCGATGTCAGCGGCGAGCCGGCCGAACACGGCATGCAAATGCGTATTTCGGTCGCCGATACGGGAATCGGCATTCCAGCCGACAAGCTGGCGTCCGTCTTCGAGAAGTTCAGCCAGGTCGATGCCTCGTCCACCCGGCGGCATGAGGGGACCGGCCTTGGCCTCGCCATCACGTCGCGGCTCGTCGCCCTGATGGGCGGTGAGGTTGGCGTGGAGAGCGTCGAGGGCGAAGGCTCCACCTTCTGGTTCAGCGTGACGCTGCCCCAGGCCGGAGCGCCGCGCTCGCGCATCACGCCTTCGGACGTCACCGGTTCGCGCATTCTCATTGTGGACGACAATCAGGTGAACCGCGCCATTCTTCTGGAACAGATGGCATCGTGGACCTTCGACGCCTGCGCGGCCGAAGGCGGCGCGGAAGGGCTGAAAGTCCTCACGGCTGCGGCCGATCTCGGCATATCGGTGGACTGCATTGTGCTCGACTATCAGATGCCGGGCATGACGGGTGGCGAGATGGCGCGCCTTGTCCGCTCGACGCCTGGCATCGCCGACACGCCGATCGTCATGCTGACTTCCGTCGACCAGTCGCTTTCGGGGCCGTTCTATCGCGATCTGTCGATCGACGCCCAGCTCACCAAGCCGGCGCGCTCGTCGCTGCTTCTCGAAACCGTCGTCGCGGCAATCCAGAAGCGGCGTTCTCCCGGGCATGAAGCCGCACCGGCGGATTCAAAGCCGGCTCCCGTTCGTGACGCTGACGACAGGGCGACACGCGCGCCCGTCCCGATGCGCCCGCGTCGGTCGGTCGCCCGCGACAGCTTGCCGGAGGGTGGCCACAGGGTCGATATCCTCGTCGCCGAGGACAATGAGGTCAACCAGCTCGTTTTCACGCAGATCCTGGGCGAAACAGGCTACAGCTTCGAGATCGTCGGCAACGGCCGCCTTGCACTACAGGCCTTCGGCGAGATGAACCCGCGCATCATCCTCATGGACGTGTCCATGCCGGAGATGAGCGGTCTGGAAGCGACGGCGGCGATCCGGGCATCGGAAAGCGAGAGCGACCGGCGAGTACCCGTCATCGGCGTCACCGCGCATGCGCTGAAAGGCGATCGCGAACGCTGCCTGGCCGCCGGCATGGACGACTATCTTTCCAAGCCGATCAGCCCGAAAGCGCTGGCCGAAATGGTCGAACGCTGGATGGCGGCTTCCCGAGGCGAGAATCGCGCGACTGCCCAGAAATAGGGCAGCTTGCTATGGTGCGATCGCACCATAGCTCCCCGTTCGGCCCGGATATTAACCATGTATCCAGGTTCCGTTTTGGTTCCACGGACGGGAAGAGCGGCCGCCGAGAAAACACGGTGTCATATCCCCAACGGGACATCGTTCGGTGTGTCCGGCCAGTATCGATGCTGGCAGGAGGCTTCGCCTCCCGTCCGGTTTTTTTCTTCCACACAGCTGTCTTAAGCCTGCTGGCAGTCCCAACGGCCGTTCTGACATAAGCCGCGCGCGCAAGGCGTTGGCAGCGCTGGCATAAGCGCCGGTCGGCCATGTCCCCGCCTTTGCTTAGCCGGCGGTATTCCCCCGTTCGCGTTATGGGACTGACATCAAAGTGTCATCCAACTGTAATAGTCGGCGGCTATTGGGCTCACCGGGCGCTGATTGATCGCGCCTCGACAACGGGATTTCCGACCAGGAGTAGGCACCCATGAAGAAGATCATGCTTTCGACGGCCGCGCTTGCGGTTGTCTTCGCGGGCCATGCATATGCGCAGTCGCGTGACACCATCCAGATCGCAGGCTCGTCGACGGTGCTTCCGTTCGCGAGCATCGTGGCCGAGGAATTCGGCAATGCGTTCCCCGACTTCAAGGCTCCCGTCGTCGGTTCCGGCGGCACGGGTGGCGGCCTCAAGCAGTTCTGCGAAGGCGTCGGCGAGAACACCATCGACATCGCCAATGCCTCGCGCGCCATCAAGGAAGACGAGATCAAAACCTGCACCGACAACGGGGTGAAGGACATCCGCGAAGTCCGCTTCGGCTACGACGGCATCGTCTTCGCGACTTCGGCCAGCCAGGGCGATTTTGCGCTGCAGCCGGTGCATGTGTTCAAGGCGGTCGCGGCCGAAGTTCCGGTCGATGGCAAAATGGTCGCCAACCCCTACAAGACCTGGGACCAGATCGACGCCTCGCTGCCCAAGCAGGAAATCAACGTCGCCATCCCCGGGTCCAACCACGGCACCCGGGAAGTCTTCCAGGAGAAGGTCATCAACGCAGGCTGCAAGGAAGCTGGCCTGCCCGAGATGGACAAGGAAGCGATGAAAAAGGCCTGCGAGACCTTCCGTCAGGACGTCGTTGTCGAGATCGCCGGCGATTACACCGAGACGCTCGCCCGCCTGCAGGCCAACCCGGCCACCGTCGGCGTGTTCGGCCTGTCCTTCTACGACCAGAACAAGGACAAGCTGAAGGTCGCGACCGTGAACGGGGTCACCCCGTCGCTCGAGACCGTCGCCAGCGGCGACTATCCGGTTTCGCGCCCGCTTTTCTTCTACGTTAAGGGCGAGCACATCGGCACCATCCCGGGCCTGGCCGAGTACACCGAGTTCTTCCTGTCCGACGGAATCTCGGGCAATGGCGGCACGCTTGAGACCGCCGGCCTGATCCCTCAGCCCGACGCTGACCGCGCCGCGGTCCTGGAGGCCTTCAAGGAAGGCAAGACCGTCGGCACCAATTGATCGACATGGAATGGGGCGGCGTCCTGCGCTGCCCCATCCTCTTGAGTTTCGCTGAGCACGGCTTGTCGGGGAGCCGGCTCGGCCTTGCGGCATGGGGATTGCCGCGCAGGTTTCATTGCGCCCGGTTCGGAGCGTCGCTGCCGTGAACAGTCTTGTCGTCGTCCTGTTTCTGCTCGCCCTGTTGTCGGTGGGCTATCAGGTTGGCCTGACGCGGGGGCGTGCCGTCGCCGCGACGGCGCAGCGCACGATGCACTCGCGCCCCAACTACCACGGGCTGATGGTTGCGCTGTGGTGCGCGATCCCGGCCGTCGTGGTGCTGCTCGCCTGGGCGCTCTTCTCCGACAGCATTGCGCTCAGCCACGCACAGTCCTTCCTCCCGCCGGAGCTCGTTGCCGGTGACCCAGCCGCGCTACGCGATACGATGCGCCGCGTCGAGCAGATCGCCAGCGGCTTCGGCGTTGTCGGCGACGTGCAGCCATACGAGCTTGCCGCCGGCGAGGCCCTGCGTTCCTTCCGCATCACGAGTTTCTGGGCGATGATGGTCGCCGCCGCGCTGCTTGGCCTGCTTGGTCTCCTGTTTATGGCCCGCCGCATCGCGCCGAGGCTGAGGGCCCGCAATGAGTTCGAGGGTGCGGTGCGCATCCTTCTCATCGCCTGTTCCGGCGTGGCCATCCTCACTACGGTCGGCATCGTCGCCTCGCTCCTGTCCGAGGCGCTGCGCTTCTTTACATTTGTCAGCCCGATCGACTTCTTCTTCGGGACAGTCTGGAACCCCGGCTTCACCACAACGGGCGAGGCAGGTGGACAATACGGTCTGCTGCCGCTGCTCTGGGGCACGATCATGGTCAGCGCCATCGCCATGGCGGTGGCCATCCCGGTCGGCCTGCTGTCGGCGATCTACATGGCCGAGTATGCCGATCCGCGCGTCCGCGCCGTTGCCAAGCCCATCATCGAGATTCTCGCCGGCATCCCGTCGGTCATCTACGGCGTCTTCGCGCTGATCACGCTCGGGCCGCTGCTCAGCGACCTCGGCGCCCTCGTCGGCATCCAGATTCGCGCCACCAGTGCGCTGACGGCCGGCATCGCCATGGGCCTGATGATCGTCCCCTTCGTCTCGTCTCTCTCCGACGACATCATCACCCAGGTGCCGCGCGCCATGCGTGACGGCTCGCTCGGCATCGGCGCAACCAAATCCGAGACGATCCGCAAGGTCGTGCTCCCGGCAGCGCTTCCCGGCATCGTCGGTGCCTTCATGTTGGCGATCAGCAAGGCGTTCGGCGAGACCATGATCGTGGTGCTCGCGGCCGGTAACGCGCCTGTCCTGCGCTTCAACCCCTTTGACGCCATCTCGACGGTCACCGTCTCGATCGTCAACCAGCTCACCGGCGACACCAACTTTGCCAGCCCGCAGGCACTGGTCGCCTTCGCACTTGGCCTGACGCTCTTCGTCATGACGCTGATCCTCAACGTCATCGCCCTCTACGTCGTCCGCAAGTATCGGGAGCAGTACGAATAGCCATGGCAAACGTGGATACAGCCTCGATGATACCCGGCCGCACACCCGGCGTGGAAAGCAACCAGGACCGGCTCGCCCGCATCCAGAAGGGACTGCGCCGCCGCCGCGCCGCCGAAATGCGCTTTCGCGCCTACGGCGCAGGCGCCGTGGCGCTTGCCGTCGGTTTCGTCATCTTCCTTTTCGGCTCGATCCTGATCCAAGGCATTCCAGCCTTCTGGCAGCCAGCGGCCAACCTGAAGGTCACCTTCGATCCTGCCCTCATCAAGGTCGATCCCAAGCCCGTGCAGCAGCCGGGCCAGTCCGAAGCTGAGTTCCGCCGCGCCACGCTCGACTGGGAGCGCGCCGTGACGATGGTCAACTGGAATCGCGTCATCGAGAACGCGGTGCGCGAGGCCGCGCCCAATGTCGAATTCACCGCGAAGGACGTGCAGGCCTTCGTGTCGCCCAACCAGCGCTTCGTGCTGCGTGACATGTTCGTCAGGGATCCGGGCTTGTTCGGCCAGACGGTCGAAGTCGAGCTACTGCTTTCGGCCAATGTCGACAACTGGCTAAAGGGCAACATCGACCGCTCGCTCGCGGACGACCGCCAGCAGCTTTCGCCCGGCGCGCGCGCTCTGGCCGACACGCTCTATGCGGACGGCACAGTGCGCATGATCTTCTCCTACGTGTTGTTCACCAACGCGGACTCGCGCGCCGCTCCGGCCGAGGCCGGTCTGCTTGGCGCCTTCATCGGTTCGCTCTACATGATGCTGATCGTGATTATCCTCGCGGTGCCGATCGGTGTCGCCGCTGCGATCTACCTCGAGGAATTCGCGCCGAAGAACAAGCTCACCGACCTGATCGAGGTCAACATCAACAATCTCGCTGCGGTGCCTTCGATCGTGTTCGGTCTGCTCGGAGCGGCGGTCTTCATCGGTTATTTCCGTATGCCGCTGTCTGCTCCGGTTGTCGGCGGTCTGGTGCTGGTCCTGATGACGCTGCCCACGATCATCATCGCCACGCGCAATGCGCTCAAGGCGGTGTCGCCGTCGATCCGGCAGGCCGCACTCGGCCTTGGCGCATCGAAGACGCAGATGGTGTTTCATCACGTCCTGCCAATCACCTATCCGGGCATCATGACCGCCACCATCATCGGCGTGGCGCAGGCCATCGGCGAGACCGCGCCGCTGCTGCTGATCGGCATGAACGCCTTTGTCGCCACCCTACCGGCCACGCCGCTCGACCAGTCGACCGCGTTGCCGGTTCAGATCTTCCTCTGGGAAGGCAACGAGAACCGCAACTTCTTCGAGCCGCGCACCGCCGCGGCCATCATCATCCTTCTGGCCGTCATGCTCATCCTGAACGCGGCTGCGATCTACCTGCGCTCGCGCTTCGAGCGGCGGCAGTAGGACCATGGAGAACCCGACAATGACAGCGATGACCGCAACCGAAGTCGAGGCCGCAGTGGCGCGCATGCAGCCGGCGCAGTCCGGAGCCTTCTCCACCGTCCGTACGCCGGATGCGCATCCGCGCCCGGTCCGCGTGAAAGCGGAAGACGTGCGCGTCTTCTACGGACCCAAGCAGGCGCTCTTCAATGTCTCGATCGACATTCCCGAAAAGGCGGTAACCGCGTTCATCGGCCCGTCGGGCTGCGGAAAGTCGACCTTCCTGCGCTGCATCAACCGCATGAACGACACGATCGAAGGCGCACGCATCGAAGGCAAGATTTCCCTCGACGGCAACGACCTCTACGATCCGAAACTCGACGTGGTGGAACTGCGCGCCCGCATCGGGATGGTTTTCCAGAAGCCGAACCCGTTCCCGAAGACGATCTTCGAGAACGTCGCCTATGGCCCGCGCATCCACGGCCTGGCGCGCAACAAGACCGATCTCGAGGAGATCGTGGTGACCAGCCTCAAGAAGGCGTCGCTGTTCGAGGAAGTGAAGGATCGCCTGCACGAAGTCGGCACCGGCCTTTCCGGCGGCCAGCAGCAGCGGCTGTGCATCGCGCGCACCATCGCGGTGTCGCCGGAAGTGATCCTGATGGACGAGCCTTGCTCGGCCCTCGACCCGATCGCCACGGCCAAGGTCGAGGAACTGATCGACGAGCTCAGGGAGAACTACACGATCGTGATCGTGACGCACTCCATGCAGCAGGCCGCGCGCGTTTCGCAGCGTACCGCGTTCTTCCATCTCGGCGTGCTGGTCGAGGAAGGCCCGACCGACCTGATCTTCACCAGCCCGAACGAGAAGCGCACCCAGGACTACATCACCGGCCGCTTCGGCTGAGCCGAACCGTCGTCGCAGAACACCCGGAACCCGAAAGGCTCCTCCCATGGGCGAACACACCGTTACCTCCTTCGACGAGGAACTCGACCACATCCAGCGGCTGGTTCGCGATATGAGCGACCTCGCTGGCTCGATGGTCGGCGATGCGATCCGCGCGCTTTTGGCTTCCGACAATGCGCTGGCGCAGCGCGTTATCTCCGACGACGTCATCATGGACGCCCGCCAGCGTGAGCTCGACGACCGCTCGATCGCGTTGATCGCGAAGCGCCAGCCCATGGCGCAGGATTTGCGCGCAGTGGTCGGCGCCATCCGCATGGCCGGCGACCTCGAACGGATTGGCGATCTCGCCAAAAACGTTGCCAAGCGGGTCAGTGCCGTCGGCCATGGCGCGACGCCGCGCAACCTCGCCTATGGCATCGAGGACATGTCGCAACTGGTGCTGGATCAGGTTCGCCGCGTCATAGATCGTTATGCCGACCGCGACGCGGAAGGCCTGCGCGCGCTACGCGCCGACGACGAGAAGGTCGACGTGAAATACACGGCGGTCTTCCGCGAGTTGCTGACCTACATGATGGAAGACCCGCGCAACATCACGGCGTGCACACATCTGCTGTTCTGCGCCAAGAATCTGGAGCGGATCGGCGACCATGTGACGAACATCGCCGAAAATGCATACTATGTGGTGACGGGCGAACAGTTGCCGGTCAATCGCCCTAAGATTGACGAGACGCAGCTCTCGGCTCTGGCGGAATAAGGCCCGGACGGCAGGAGATCGACGGATGATTGCGCCGAAGATCATGGTGGTGGAAGACGAGGAGCCGCTCGGCGTGCTCCTGCGCTACAACCTCGAAGCCGAAGGCTATCAGGTCGAGATCGTTACGCGCGGCGACGAGGCCGAGGTCAGGTTGCAGGAACATGTGCCCGACCTCCTCGTGCTCGACTGGATGATCCCCGGCATTTCCGGAATCGAACTTTGCCGTAGGCTGCGTATGCGTCCCGAAACGCAGCGCCTGCCGGTCATCATGCTGACCGCGCGCGGC
Organism: Mesorhizobium quangtriensis; assembly: GCF_040081925.1. NCBI lineage: Bacteria > Pseudomonadati > Pseudomonadota > Alphaproteobacteria > Hyphomicrobiales > Phyllobacteriaceae > Mesorhizobium > Mesorhizobium quangtriensis. Next base: position 1,020,567 of record NZ_JBEBMF010000002.1, on the reverse strand, counting down.
GAGGAGAGCGACCGCGTGCGCGGCCTTTCCACCGGCGCGGATGACTATCTGGTCAAGCCTTTCTCGACGCCCGAATTCATGGCGCGCGTGCGGGCGCTGCTGCGCCGCGCCAAGCCGGAAGTGCTCTCGTCCGTCCTCAAGGTCGGCGACATCATGCTCGATCGTGAGGCGCACCGCGTCTATCGCAAGAAGAATGAGATCCGGCTCGGCCCGACCGAGTTCCGCCTGCTCGAATTCATGATGCGCCATCCCGGCCGTGTCTTCTCGCGCAGCCAATTGCTCGACAATGTCTGGGGCGAGACGATCTATATCGACGAGCGCACCGTGGACGTGCACGTCGGCCGCCTGCGCAAGGCCGTCAACACCGGCCGCATGCCCGACGTGATCCGCACGATCCGCGGCGCGGGTTACGCGATCCGCGAGGACTGATCGTAAGGTCCTGCCTATGCGATGTCCGCTTGCAGAAGCGGGGACGCGGGATAGCCATCGGCAAAGATCTCCTGGTCGACATAGGTCAGCGCGCGCATGGCGCAGCCCTGCCTGATCAGCGGCAACTCGTCCGGGATCGTGTCGAACGCGATCGCGTCCGAGTGCTGGCCCCCTGCCGTTTCGGCGATCGCTGCGCGGATTGCCGGCTCCAGCAGGTCGAAGGCCGCAGCACCAGCGCCGACGAAGGCGATCGGAGCCGGGTCGATCAGCGCGAACAGGCTGCCGATGCCGTAGCCGATCGCCGTGCCTGCCTTGCGATAGGCTTCGCGTTCCGGCCCCTCGGCCGCGCGTGCCCGCTCGGCCAGTTGCTTCATGTCCTCGGGCTGTACGCCGTCTTCCGGTGTCGAGAGTTCGCTCTTGCCCTGCGCGTTGCGCCAGATCGCGTAGTCGCCAGCATAGGCTTCGATGCACCCGCGGCGGCCGCAACGGCAGAGCGCCCCGTCCGGACGGTGGATAACGTGACCGAACTCGCCTCCGGAAGATCGCGTTCCGGTGAAAAGGTTTCCTTTCAGCACCAACCCCATGCCGATACCGTGCGACAGCAGGATGGCGATGAAATCGGCGCGGTAGCGCGCCGGATCGCGCCAGCGAAGCGCCACCGCCATCATGTTGCAGTCGTTCTCGACTGTCGTCGGTATGCCGAGCTTGCGCTCCAGTATCTCGGCGAAGGGTACATCCTTGTGAGGCGTTATCGGTGACCAGAGCATGGTGCGCGCGTCTGCGTCGGTGATGCCCTGTATGGCGAGCACGATGCGCAGGGGGCGGGCGCGTCCCTCCATCCCGGCCGTCAGCCGGCAAAGCATCGCCACCAGTTCGGCAATCAGGTCGTCGCGCGAGATCGTCGCCGTCGCCAGCGTGCGGCTTTCCTCGGCGATGAGACCTCCCGAATAATTGATCGTCGCCGCTGACAGCTCGTTCAGCGACAGCACGGCGACGATGACCGTCGCGGCTTCGGGATTGAGCGACAGGCCCACCTGCGGCCTGCCGCGGCGGGCGTTGGCATGTTCGCCGGCCTTTGCCTCCGCCAGGATTCCTTCGTCGATCAGATCGGCTGAAATGGCAGATATGGTGGAATGGCTAAGCCTGGTAGTAGAGGCAATTTCGGTGCGCGACGGCTGGCCGGCGCGTCGCACGGCCGCGATCACAAGCCCGCGATTGCGACGCCGCAGATCGTCATGGCGTATTCCAGCCGTCATTTGCCTGTACTCCTCCCGGCTCGCCCGATGATCGCCTGGGCCGCCGAACTATTCCCGGCAAAGCAGACATCGAGCCAGTTTGCCAAGCTCCTTCCGCCGTTCCCCAACTTGGCCTGGCGCCTCCCGAATCGATATTGACAGAAAGTGGCCGATACGCCACTATTTTTTCGAGGCTCGAAAAAAGTCTTCGGGCTGAAACTGAGTGTCACTGTGCGCCCGAGGGCGCAGGGAGGATTGTCATGAAAAAGTTTACCACCGCCATTCTGGCGGGTGTCGCCATGTCGTTTGTGCTGTCCGGCGCTGCGCATGCCGCAGGCAAGGTCATCGGCGTTTCCTGGTCGAATTTCCAGGAAGAGCGCTGGAAGACCGACGAGGCAGCCATCAAGGCCGCGGTCGAAGCCGCTGGCAACACCTACATCTCGGCGGACGCCCAGTCGTCACCGACGAAGCAGCTCACCGACGTCGAGAGCCTTATCAGCCAGGGCGCCAACGCGCTCATCATCCTGTCGCAGGACGCTTCCGCGATCGGCCCGGCCGTCCAGAAGGCTCTCGACGAGGGTATTCCGGTTCTCGGCTACGACCGCCTGATCGAGAACAGCAACGTCTTCTACCTGACCTTCGACAACAAGGAAGTCGGTCGCCTGCAGGCCGCTGCCGTGTTCAAGATGAAGCCCGAGGGCAACTACGCCTTCATCAAGGGTTCGTCGGCTGATCCCAACGCCGACTTCCTGTTCTCCGGACAGGTCGAGGTGCTCAAGGAAGCCATGGACGCCGGCAAGATCAAGAATGTCGGGGAAGCCTATACGGATGGCTGGCTGCCGGCCAACGCGCAGCGCAACATGGAGCAGATCCTGACCGCGAACGACAACAAGATAGACGCCGTCGTCGCTTCCAATGACGGCACCGCCGGTGGCGTTGTCGCGGCGCTTGAGGCACAGGGTCTTGCCGGCACGGTTCCGGTCTCCGGCCAGGACGGCGACAAGGCCGCGCTCAACCGCATCGCACTCGGCACGCAGACGGTTTCCGTCTGGAAGGACGCGCGTGAACTCGGCAAGTCCGCCGGCACGATCGCTTCCGAACTCGCCGATGGCAAGCAATTTACCGACATCGCCGGCGTCGTCGACTTCACGACGCCAGGTGGCAACGTCACCAAGTCGGTGTTTCTGACCCCGGTCGCCATCACCAAGGACAACCTGAACGTCGTCATCGACGCCGGTTGGATCAGCAAGGACGAGGCCTGCGCTGGCGTCGCCGCTGGTTCGGTCGCCGCCTGCAACTGATCCTTCGGACGGTTCAGCTTTTGACGCCGCGGCTCGCAAGAGCCGCGGCGTTTCACCAAGAGGGGACGAAAACCCCTTACTTCAAACGGCCGGCCAAACCGGCTAACGTCCAATACCCTGACGGTTGCGCCCGGATGGCGCGCTTGATGGCGGGGAGACGACCATGACCGATACCACCACTGCGCAGCCGGATCGCGCCAGAGCGTCCGAACTCGGGCTGATCGGCCGCTTCCTGCAGGCCACGGAACTCGACACCCGCATGCTGGGCATGGTCGGAGCGCTGTTGATCATCTGGATCGGCCTGAACATCGCGTCGGGCGGGCTCTTCCTGACGCCGCGCAACCTCTGGAACCTGTCGGTCCAGAGTTCGTCCGTCGCCATCATGGCGACCGGCATGGTGCTCGTCATCGTCACGCGCAACATCGATCTTTCAGTCGGTTCGGTGCAGGGCTTCATCGGCATGATCGTCGGCGTGACGCAGGTACAGATCCTGCCGCAGATGTTCGGTTTCCCGCTCGGCGATCCCTATATCTGGATCATTGCCGTTGCAGTTGCGCTCGCGCTCGGTATAGCCGTCGGCGCATTTCAGGGCTTCCTGATCGCCTATCTCGCCATTCCGGCCTTCATCGTTACGCTGGGCGGGCTCTTGGTCTGGCGCGGCGCCGCTTGGTGGGTCACCAGCGGACAGACCGTCGCGCCTATGGACGCCACGTTCCGCCTGATGGGCGGCGGGCCGGAGGGTGCGATCGGAACGACATGGAGCTGGGTCGTGGGCGTCTTCGCCTGCGTGGCGCTCGTGTTCTCGATGCTCAACGCCCGCCGCCAGCGCCAGCGCTTCCATTTCCCGCAGCGGCCCGTGTGGGCCGAGACGTTTCTCGGATTGGTAGCTTGCGGCGCGATCCTGGGAGCAGTTTGGGTCATGAACTCCTATCCGTGGCCGGTCGGCATCGTGAACCGCTACGCCCAGCAGAACGGCATCACGATCCCGGAAGGCGGCCTGTTCATCGGGCACGGCATTGCCATTCCCGTTCTGATGGCGATCGCCACCGGCGTCATCATGACGTTCATCACGAAACGCACCCGCTTCGGGCGCTACGTCTTTGCGATCGGAGGCAACCCCGAAGCAGCAGACCTGGCAGGTATCAACACGCGCTGGACCATCATGAAGATCTTCATCGTGATGGGCATCCTCGCGGCGCTGGCTGCATGCATCGGCACTGCGCGCCTCAACGCGGCAACGAACGCGCTAGGCACGCTTGACGAGCTTCTCGTCATCGCGGCTGCCGTCATCGGCGGCACGTCGCTTGCCGGCGGCGCGGGCACGGTCGTCGGGGCTATGCTCGGTGCGCTGCTCATGCAGTCGCTGCAATCGGGCATGGTGTTGCTCGGCATAGACGCACCGTTGCAGAGCATCGTGGTGGGCGGCGTTCTCGTCGTCGCCGTCTGGCTCGACACGATCTATCGCAAGCGGCTTTGAAGGGGAACACGTCATGGCTGATACGCCTCTCGTCGAGCTGAAGAACATCTCTGTCGCCTTCGGCGGCATCCGCGCCGTCGACAACGCGTCAGTCGATCTTCATGAGGGCGAGGTGGTCGCGCTGCTCGGCCACAACGGCGCGGGAAAGTCGACGCTGATCAAGATCCTGTCCGGCGCCTACAAGCGCGATTCCGGCAAGATCATGGTGCGCGGGCAAGAAGCGAACATCGGCAATCCGCGCGACGCCAAGAAATACGGCATCGAGACGATCTACCAGACGCTGGCGCTGGCCGATAATGTCGACGCCGCCGCCAACCTCTTCCTTGGCCGCGAGCTGCGAACGCCTTGGGGTACGCTCGACGACGTCGCCATGGAAGCCGAGGCCCGCAAGGTCATGGGTCGGCTCAATCCGCGCTTCCAGCGCTTCAAGGAGCCGGTGATCAAGCTCTCCGGCGGCCAGCGCCAGTCGGTGGCGATCGCGCGCGCCATCCTGTTCGACGCAAAGATCCTGATCATGGACGAGCCGACAGCCGCGCTCGGGCCGCAGGAGACGGCGCAGGTCGGCGAACTGGTCAAGCAGCTAAAGTCGGAAGGGATCGGCATTTTCCTGATCAGCCATGACATCCACGATGTCTTCGAACTGGCCGACCGGGTCTGTGTGATGAAGAACGGCCAGGTCGTCGGCACATCCAAGACCACCGACGTGACGCCCGACGAGGTGCTGGGCATGATCATCCTCGGCAAATGCCCTCCCAGCGCCATTCCTGGACCAGGCGCGATACCGCCGCTTGCAGCGTGACGAAGAGGAAGGTCAAGGCGCGTAATTTGCATTGAATTCTCCCCACTGAGTCCCGATAAAGAGCCGGGAAATCAAGCAGGCCCGGTGAGTGAAAAGATACCTTCCTGTTCTGGCGTTCATCGCGGTCGCGCTTGCGGGCTTGGCCATGGCGGTTTTCGCCTATAGGGCCAGCGAGGAAGCGACCCGGATAAAGTTCGAGGCAACGGCGGACGATGCCCTGAACCGCATCGAAAGTCGCGTGGTGATGCATGTTTCGCTGCTTCGCTCCGCCGACGCCTTCTTGACAATGCTCGATGGCGAGGTGTCGGCCGATCAATTCAGGGAATATTTCGATACGCTACAGGTCGAGACGAATTTCGAGGGTCTTCGGGGCCTTGGCGTCCTCTCGTTGGCGGAGGCGGGATCCGAAACCGTCCTGGAGAACGAGATATTCGACCGCCAGGGTGTAAGCCGAACGATCTACCCGGCTTCGGATGGCGAGTGGCGCGCCCCGATCGTGCTCTATGAGCCGCTGGAGCGACCTTCGATGGTAGGGCTCGGCTTCGACATGTTCAGCGACCCGGCGCGGCGTGAGGCGATCCTGTCCGCGATGGATACGGGCGAGCCGCGGGCGTCCGGCCGGCTGATGCTCGGGCAGGCGACCGGCTCGGATGTCTGGCCAGGGTTCCTGATCTTCTCGGCGGTGGAAAAGCAGAGTACCGGCAAGCCAATGTGGCTGGTCTTTTCGACCTTCCGGGCGGACGATCTTTTCAGGAAGATCCTCGACAAATTTCCAATCCTGCCCATCCATGCGGATGTCTATGACGGGGCCCTCGATCAGGCCAACCTGCTGTTCAGTTCGGAAAGGGCGGGCGTTGGCGAGCTTGTTACCACGCGCCAGCTTCTCGTCGCCGGGCGCCCCTGGACGATCGAATTCCGGCCGACAGCCGAGTTCACGCCGCCGACCTCTTCGGTCGTGCCCTTCCTGCTGGGGGTGTTCGGGCTGCTTCTGGCGACTGCGATCGCCTTTCTGCAGCGCTACCAGATGCGTGCCTACGAGGCTGCCTCCGAGTTGCAGGAGAATGCCGAGAAAAGCCTTCTGGAAAAGGATCTGATGCTTCAAGAGATGAAGCATCGCATCAAGAACTCGATCACGCGCGTTCTGGCAATAGCCCGGCAGACCGCGGCGAATGCAAAGGATATGAGCGATTTCTCGGAATCGTTTTCCGCGCGTCTGCAGGCAATGGCGGCGTCGCAGGATATGCTCACGCGCTCGCGTTGGCAGAAGGCGGATCTTCGGGAACTCCTGCGCATGGAACTGTCACAGGCTTTCGGAAAAGAGCTTCCCGAAGGGATGCTGAAAGGTCCGGCCGTGTTGCTGTCCGAAACAGTCACCCAGGCGCTCGGCCTGACGTTCCACGAACTGGCCACCAACGCGCTTAAATATGGAGAGGTTGGCCGCTCACCGGATACGCTTCAGGTGACTTGGGGACTGCGTCAGGGAGAAAGCGTGCTCTGGCTCTCGTGGCGAGAATCCGGGGGCCAGGCTGTGGCGCAACCCGAAAAAGCCGGCTTCGGCACGAAGCTCATCGATATGAACATCACGCGAGAATTGAACGGCAGGATCAAGCGCAGCTACACAGCTGACGGTCTGCAAATCGAAATTCTGATTCCGCTTGGTGCAGGAAAGAGCCGCAACAGGGCTGTTCCATCAGAGTCGATAGAACAGCCCCAAGGCAAACAGGCTTAGCGGCAGCGAGCTTCGTAAATGCGGCCGTAGCGGTCGCGATAACGGCACCAGCCGGTGCGCGTGGCCTTGCCGAGCAGAACGCCGGAAGCCGCGCCTACGACGCCGCCCACGATAGCCCCGCCGGCATCACCCGTTGCCAGGCCGCCGATGAGAGCGCCGGCGGTGCCGCCGACGGCAGCGTCCTGTTCTGCGGTCGTGCAACCGGCAATCGCCATCATGGCGGCAAGCGCAATAATAGTCTTTTTCATATGAGGCTCCTCATTAAGATCGTCCCGACGCGGGATTTAACACAAAACTTGGTCTTTGCGCGGCAGAAATCATTCATGTCTAAGATACTGGTTCTTCCGCGCTTCCGGGCCTGATGCAATCATGAATTCAGGCACTTCGATCATCGCGAAAAGAGTGCCGTCGGGCTTCACGTTCCAGACAAGGTCCGCGTCTTCCTCCTCAATGGCGGGATCGACGCTGACGCATTGGCCGAGCACCTGCGGATAGCGGGTGACAAACCGGCTGATCGTGGGCTGCAGGTCGACGTCGCATTCTTCCTGCGTCTCGTAGACCGCAGAAGCGGTCTCAAGTTCCCGGCATTGTGCCATGTCGTCCGAGCAAGCGACGATCAGCAGCAGTGCAGCGATATGTTCCATGGCAGTCACCTCCGGAGAAGAGACAACGGCTCCTCGTGGAGGTGAAAACGCGGTGTAGGCAAGCGGGTTCCAGCGGCTGACAATGATATGAGGATTATTGCCCTGAATGCCGCCCATGATTTTGGTCGACCTCAGGCGGCCTCAAAGTTTCCCGGTGGAACGGTCAGCCTGTATTCCAGCAGGTCGTCGTCTATCTTCAGTTGTGCTTCGCCGTTCAACGATGCCGGGACGAGGCGTTCCAGCGCGACGCTGCCGAACCGCTTTTCCTGTGGCGCCGGACTTGCGCGGTCACCTGCTGGACCGATCGTCTCCACCCAGACAAGAAGCAGTGCTCCGTTGCCTTCTGGGTTGCGCTGGATTCCTGACCGCAGGGTGGCGTAGCCGCCCGGCCGCGACATGGCTCCATAGCTGACGGAGTTGGCAATCAATTCGTGGAGCGCGAGGCCCACATGCAGGGCGGCATTCGGGTTCAGCCATGGCCTCTCGCCTTCGAGCCTCAAGGCATCCTGCGGGTTGTCGCTGTAGCGTGCTGCCTGCCCGTAGGCGAGTTCGCCAAGATCGGCGCCGCGCCAGTTGGACGATGTGACGAGATCCTGCGAGGCTGCGAGGGACTGCACGCGCCCCCGAAAACGTATGAGGAATGCGTCCACGGTTTGCGCATGACGTCCCGTCTGCGTGGCTATGCTCTGGATGATGGCCAGCAGGTTCCGCGACCGGTGGCTGACTTCACGGAGAAGCACGCGCAGCGTTTGCTCGCGTTGCTTCTGGTCTGTAATCTCCACGGCTGTCGTCACCAGACCGCGAATTTCACCAGTCGGGGCTTTGTCGGCATCGATCCAAAGGTTGAACCATTTGTCGCCATGTCCTGTTGCTGGTGGCACATGAATTTCGAGGCGCTGCGGACCTGAACCTCCCAGCACGTTCACCTTGCTCTCACGCACCAGCTTCGCGGCGTGGGCTGGGAGAAAAGTTTCGTCTGTTTGCCCAACGAGGCTTTGCGTCGACCAGGACGGCGGCACGTTGCGCGCCCAGCTCACCCTGAGGTCTGGAGTCTGGTAAACCACGGATACGGCGGTATTGCGCAGCGCGCGGAGCAGACTGAACGCGGATTCCGGAGCGAGGTCGTTTTCCGTTGCGGATACGGGGACCAAAGGAAGGTCAGGTCCGCCATTTTCCTTTCCCGCGCTCATGCCTGAAGCTCATTAGAGGTATACGATGCGTAACTCGACAAAACAAGACCGCCGGACGACTTCTGCGAAGAAAGCCGCCCGGCGGAAACCGGAAACCGATTGAGGGGTGCGGTCGCCGGTATCGGCTTTCGTTATGCCCGACGGAACAAGCCGGCGAGCAGCGAAATCACCAGGAATGCCAGGAATACGAAGAATAGAATCTGCGCGATTCCCGCCGACGTTCCCGCTATGCCGCCAAAGCCGAGGGCGCCGGCGATGATGGCTACGACGAGAAACACAAGAGCCCAGTAAAGCATTTGTTCGAACTCCTCGAATTTCAGATGCTTAGGAACGGCGGACCTAACGGTTTCGTTCCTGCCCGATCAAGAAAAAAGGCCGCAGGAAGCGGCCTTTTTTATTGCGGGATTTCATCCTTCAGGCGGCTGCCTGCGCCTGCCTGTCGAAGAACAGTGCTTGGCTGATCAGCGCCTTCACCATATCCGGATTGAATGGCTTGGTGACCAGGAAAGCAGGCTCGGGCCGCTCGCCGGTGAGAAGCCGCTCGGGGAAGGCGGTGATGAAGATGACCGGGACCGACGCCGTCGCCAGGATCTCGTTGACCGCGTCGATGCCTGAGCTGCCGTCTGCGAGCTGAATGTCGGCCAGGATCATCTTTGCGCGGGAGGACCTGAACAGGGCGGTGGCCTCGGCGTGCGTGCGCGCCGTGCCGACAACGCGATGGCCAAGGCTCTCGACCATCTGTTCGATGTCCATGGCAATGAGCGGCTCGTCCTCGATAATGAGGATGTCGGTCGCCACCTGACGCGAGATTTCCGTGCTCGCCTCGGCGAGAAGACTGGCGAACTCTTCGTCGGACACATCGAGAATTTCAGCGGCCTCCTCATTCGAAAAGCCCTCCACCGCGATTAGCAGGAATGCTTGCCGGGCCTGCGGCGCCAGCGCGCCAAGATTGGCGGCGGCGCGCTGTTCCCATGCGGATGGAGCTTTCTCCTGCGGAACACGGATGGAGACCGACGTGAAGAGCTGTGCGAAAAGCTTGTAGAGTGCGATCCGGTCGCTGGAAGCGCCGGGAAAAATACTCGTGTCCGCGATAATCGCTTCAAGCATCGCGGCGACCAGCGCGTCGCCGCTGTGCTGCGATCCTGATACCGCCCGCGAAAACCGCCGCAGAAACGGCAGATGCGGGGCAATGGTGGCGGATAGACTCATGTGAAACCGTCTCCCTCAAAATGACGCAAAGGGCGAAGCCGTTCATATGTGGTTGTGGCAGCCCCGTCGATAAAAACGCACCCAGTCGAAAAAGGTTCCAAAAAAAAACGACGTGGCCGGAACCAAAACGGAAATCTTGCGTTTACGGGCCGGCAATCGGGGCCAGACATCCGATTTGTGTTAAGGTGTAAGCGGTGTCTTTGGGCAAATGAGGGCGAAATATCGGTCATGACAAAAAAAACCAGTGTTGCGGATGCCGCGACGCCGCGCGGTGCGACTCCAGATCCGTTGGGGTCTAACACAGAGATCGGGCGCAAGCTGAAGCAGTATTACGACGACCTTGTGTCGGAGGACATACCTGACCGTTTCGCATCCCTGCTGGCGCAGCTCGAAGACGCCCGGCCGCAGCCGAAGAAGGACTGACCGCATGGCGGTTTCAGCTGAATTCAAGGCCGACCTGCTGCGTGCCATTCCCAGCTTGCGCGCCTTTGCCATGTCGCTGTCCCAGAATGGGGACAAGGCGGACGATCTGGTGCAGGAGACGCTGGTGAAAGCATGGGACAAGCATGAGAGTTTCCAGCTTGGCACGAATCTAAAGGCATGGCTGTTCACGATCCTGCGCAACGAGTTCTATTCACAGATGCGCAAGCGCGGTCGCGAGGTACAGGACTCCGACGGGCTGATGACGGCCCGCATGGCGGTCCATCCCAGCCAGCACGGCCAGCTTGACCTCAAGGATTTCAGGGCAGCGCTCGAGCAGCTTCCGGAAGATCAGCGCGAAGCGATCATCCTCATCGGCGCATCTGGCTTTTCCTACGAGGAAGCGGCCGAGATCTGCGATTGCGCGGTCGGCACCATCAAGAGCAGGGTCAGCCGCGCTCGTACGCGCCTTCAGGACATCCTGCAGATTTCGGGCGAGGCCGAGTTCGGCCCTGACGCCATTTCCTCTCAGGTCATGGGCTCCAGCGCCGCCTGAACGCCTTCTTTATCGTTCAGCGCCTGAGCGGAAAATTCTCATCGCCCTGGAATAGATAAAACGCCCTTTGACTTTCAACCGCCGGCGTCGGAACTTCGTCACCAAGGCGGCGTTGAACGACGCGAACGCAAGGAGTGTAGATCATGGCTACTGCTGCAGCCGGCAAACCCGGCAACGGATCGAAGGAATATGCGGAACTCGAAGCCGAGATCAAGGTGCTGAAGGCGGAACTGGAAAAGCTGGCCAAGCAGGCGCAGTCCACCGGCGAACGCGGCTACGGCACCGCGAGGAAGGCTGCGGCGCTCGGCGCCGAGCAGTTGCGACTGCAGGGTGAAGCGAAGTTCGAGGAACTGCGCGCCACTGCCCACGACATTGAGGAACAGGTTCTTTCCCATGTTCGGGAGAAGCCAGTGACTTCGCTGGCGATAGCCGCCGGCGTCGGTTTCCTGTTCGCGCTCATAGCGCGGCGGTAACGTTCCGTGCTGGCGCTGCTCGCGAGCCTGGCCTCAGGCGAGACGGTCCTCGCTCTCAAGCGGGCGCGCAGGATGGCGACCGTCTATCTGATCGCCATAATCACGGGCAGCATCGGCGCGGGGTTCATGGTGGGTGCTGCCTATATCTGGACGGCGCGAAAGCTCGGTAGCCTTGAAGCCGCGCTAGTTTTCGGCGCGGTGTTCATTGTGTCTGCGCTTATCATTCTTCTCGTCTACAAGCTGACGTCAGGGCCTCGCGCGCGCCGCGCGTCTCAGCAGCGCAAGTCAGACCTGACCGCGTTTGCGACCGCGGCGGGGATCGCCGTCCTCCCCACTCTGTTGCGCCGCCCCGTGGGTGTGACGGCGCTGCTCGTGCCCGGTCTCGCCGTCATCGCCTATGCGATCTACCGCGAGAACATGCGCAAGGGCGACAAGGACGATACCAATCCCCTTGACCGGTAGCCTCTAAGCCGATCCGGAACCACCAGTCTCCGCGCGCATTGTCATTCAGACAGCAGCTTGTCCGCAGGAGAATACAATGCAGCATAGAACACATGACGGAATTCCCGAGCGGGAAGTCCCGGCCACCAAAGCGCGTCAGGGCAGATGGGGAGCTCAGGTCTTCACTGTCCTCGCGGTCAGCCTTGCCCTGTTAGGTTTGGTATGGCTGGCGGTCGAGTTCTACGGTCAGGCTATTGACACGAGCAGCACAACAACCGAGCCGGGAGCGGCAACGCAGCCGCAGGCAACGGAGCCGCCTGCTGGCGAACCCACGCCCGAGAGTACACCCTAGGTCCAGATACAACACTCTAAGATTAGCCGGCTAACGCCGGCTTTTCTGCTTTCGGCACGTAACCCATTTGCCTTTGAAATTAGACGCTTAGGAGATGCGCTTTTTCGGAACTGAATCGCAGAAGCCACGTTGGGTGCATGTGCCGCCGCACCGGCCCTCCCCAGCGACGAGTCAGGCCGGTGCGTCGATGCAATGAGATCGAGAACGAAATCACGCACGAGGAGAAGCTACCATGATCCGTAATCTTCTAGCCAGTACCGCTGTTGCTGCAGCACTCATCGCCACGGGCGCTTTTGCTCAGGAAACCACCGCACCTGCGCCGGCCGAAACTGCACCGATGACGCAGGACGCCGCGCCTGTCGTTAAGGCCGAAGGTAATCTGGCGACGAAAATCATCGGCGAGACCGTATACAACGGCACAGGCGATGACGCCGAAAACATCGGCGAAGTCACCGACTTTGTCATTGGCCCGGACGGCAATATTCAGCTCGTCGTGGTGGGCGTTGGCGGCTTCCTTGGCTTGGGCCAGAAGAACGTCGCCATGGAATACGCCAACCTTGAATGGGTTGAGCGCGATGGCGACCGTTGGCTTGTCGCCCCGATGACCAAGGAGCAGCTTGAGCAACAGGCTGAATTCGACACGCGTCCCTATGAGCCGACGCCAGCTCAGACGACGGCTGCAAACGATCCGGCACTGTCGCCGACGCCAGTCGCCCCGGCGCCTGACACGACCGCTCAGGCTCCCGTCGTCGATCCGGCCGCTCCGGCCCCGGATGCTTCTACTGACCAGACGACGACCGCAGCGATTGATCGCTCCACCCTGACCGAAATGCCGGCCGACCAGATTCGCGCCGAGGAGATGATCGGCACTACCGTCTACGGCGCGAATGACGCGAATGTCGGCGAGATCGGTGACGTTGTCTTGTCGGCTGACGGAAAGGTCGACGCCTATATCGTCGATGTCGGCGGTTTCCTGGGTATGGGTGAAAAGGAAGTCGCAATCGGGAGCGACAATCTCGCCTTCATGACCGACGCCGATGGCAACAAGTATCTCTACACGACCTTCACCAAGGAGCAGCTTGAGGCCGCCGCCACCTACGACAAGAGCACCTTCACCGAGAAGCGCGACGACCAGCGCCTGATCGTTCAGTAAGCGTAGCCTTACCAGTGGCGAAAGCCCGCGCACCGGCGCGGGCTTTTGCTGTGTGGGTCAGACGAGTGGCAGCGCCGCCGGGATTCCCACCACGCCGCCTTCCGTCAGCGCGGAAAGGGCCAGCGACTGATCGAGGTGCTCTGCGCGCCAAGACAACAGCCGTTCAGCCATTTCGAGCCGTATCGGCGCATAAGCCCGATCGTCGGCAAGGTTCTCCAACTCCCCCGGATCGTTCTCAAGGTCATAGAGCAACGGCGAGAGTCCGCCGCCGAAATGCACGTATTTCCACCGCTCTCCCCGGATCACGGCGAGGTTGCACTGCTGCGGCTTCAGCCGGAAATGCCGTTCGGCCGAGCCTTTTTCGATCGACCGGAAATCGAATTCCCAATGCGCCGCGTCGCGCCAGACGGCAGGCGGCTTGCCGTCCATAAATGGCTGCAGCGACCGGCCATCGAGATGCGGCGGGACCGCTGTGCCGAGCAGATCGAGCAGCGTCGGCATGACATCGACTGCTTCGGTGAAGCGATCGACGATGGCACCCGCCGCCTTGCGTCGGCGCGGGTCGCGGATGACGAGCGGGATATGGAAGCTCTGGTCGAAGAAGCCGCCCTTGCCGAGCATGAAGTGGTCGCCCATCATCTCGGCGTGGTCCGAGGTCAGAACGATGATGGTGTCGTCCCAATCGCCCCTCGACTTGATCGCATTCCAGATGCGGCCGAGTTGTGCATCCGTCTCCGAGATCATGCCCCAGTAAAGCGCGCGGATCGCCCGAAACTCCTCCGGCGAGAAGTCATGCACCTTGCCCTTCATTCGGGGCAGGAATTTTCCCTTCTTCTGCCTGCCGATCACGTAGTCGAGAAAGGGGTGGGCGTTTGCCTCGCGTTTCCAGGTCTTGCGCCGCGCGAAGTCCGGCCCATCGGCCGGGTCGTACATCGTGTTGTAGGGTTCTGGCACGATGAAGGGCGGATGCGGGCTGATGAAGGAGAGGTGGGCAAACCATGCGCGCCCTCCGTCCTCCGGCCGGTCCTGCTCGCCAAGCCAGCGGATGAATTCGCCTGCGATGAAGGCGGCGGGCGTCTCGTCGGCAGAATAGACCGGCGGACTGGTACTGACCGTTTTACCGACGTTTCCGAGTGGCCGGTGGATGTACGGGTGACCGGCCGAGGCATCGACGCCGCGCGCGGCGAGCCATGACAGCCACGGCTTCTGGTGCTCGGGCAGGAGTTGGCGCACGGTGAAGCCGGGCAGAACGCCCTCATAGCTCCGCAGCACGGGATCCTCCGGTGCGTGATGGCGCGGATCGGGCGACACGTCCGTATAGCCGAATAGCGTCGGGTCGTATCCGAGTGCGCGGGCGGCAAGCGCGATGTTGCCGTGCCGTCGGTCGAGAGGGCTGCCGTTCCGGCACACCCGATTGTTCATCTGGTAGAGGCCCGTATAGAGGCATGCGCGTGCGGGCGAGCAGGGTGCCGCGCCGCCGAAATGGCGGCGAAAGAGCACGCCTTCGGCCGCGAGCGCGTCAGTGTTTGGCGTACGCACCACCGGATGGCCTGCTGCCGACAGCGAGTCGCCCCGCCACTGGTCGCATGTGATCAGGAGGACGTTGGGTTTCGCACGCGCCATGACTATCTCCGGGGACAGGGTGCCATGGAACCCGATTTCCGCTTCGTTGCAAGATAAGGCAGACTGCGGCCTGCGAAAGATACGTCGTTCACATATAGAGAACAGTCCATGCTGTGATTGATCACTGGCGGTGAACGATCAGATCGACAACATATGACCCATCGAACGCGGCAACCGCCGCCAGGAACGAAGGGAGCCTCAAAATGCTCGACCAGATCAAGGGCCTGCACCACGTCACATCGATGGCGAAGGATGCCCGCCAGAACAATGACTTCTTCACCAACAAGCTCGGCCTGCGCCGCGTCAAGAAGACCGTGAACTTCGACGCGCCGGACGTATACCACCTCTATTATGCCGACGAGGTCGGCACGCCGGGTTCCGTCATGACCTATTTCCCTTTCCCGCACATTGCCATGGGACGCCCCGGCGTGGGCGAGGTCGGCACCACGGTCTTCTCCGTGCCCGAGGGGGCGCTCGGCTACTGGAAGGAGCGTTTCGAGAAGCATGGCGTTACCGGGCTGAAGGAGGAAACGACTTTCGGCGAAAACCGGCTGGTTTTCGATGGTCCTGACGGCGACAGCTTCGCGCTCGTCGAGGCGAAGGGCGATACCCGTGCGCCTTGGGCGAAGGGCGGCGTTGCGGCCGACGAGGCGATCCGTGGTTTCCACTCGGCTTCCCTCAGGCTGCGCGATGCCGGCAAGACCGAGGAGCTTCTGAAGTACATGGGCTATGAGACAGTGGACCAGTCCGGCAACGTCAAGCGTCTGGCCATCAAGGATGGCAATGGCGCTGACATTATCGACCTCGAGACGCTGCCCGGCGCGCAATTCGCCGATCTCGGCGCGGGTTCGGTCCACCACATCGCCTTTGCGGTGGAGAATCGCGCCAAGCAGCTCGAAGTCCGCAAGGCGCTGATCGACACCGGCTACCATGTCACGCCGGTCATCGACCGTGACTATTTCTGGGCGATCTACTTCCGCACGCCGGGCGGCGTTCTGTTCGAGATCGCGACGAACGAGCCGGGCTTCGACCGTGACGAGGACACCGCCCATCTCGGCGAGGCGCTGAAGCTGCCAACCCAGCATGCCCATCTGCGTGGCTATCTGGAAAAGCAGTTGCAGCCGCTCGGCAATTGAGGGAGATGACGATGTCTATAGACAGCTACATCCACAAGGTCATGCCCGGGCAACCGGGCGGACCGCTCCTCTTCACCTTCCACGGCACCGGCGGCGACGAGAACCAGTTCCTCGGCCTCGCTCGCGAGCTTCTGCCGACGGCAACCATCGTGTCGCCGCGCGGGGATGTCTCCGAATACGGCGCGGCGCGCTTCTTCCGTCGCACTGGCGAGGGGGTTTACGACATGGCCGATCTTGCCCGCGCGACGGGGAAAATGGCGGGGTTCGTCAGTGCGCATGTCGCGGCGGCGAAGCCATCTGCCGTGCTCGGCCTCGGCTATTCCAACGGCGCGAACATCCTCGCGTCGGTCCTGTTCGAGGAGCCGGGCCTCTTTGACGCCAGCGTGCTGATGCACCCGCTGATCCCGTTCGAGCCGGTCCGTAACGATCTGTCGGGCAGGCGCGTGCTGGTCACCGCCGGCCGGCGCGACCCGATTTGCCCGCCGCAACTAACCACGCGGCTGGTGGCCCTTCTCCAGGAGCGCGGCGCCGATGTGAGTGTCGAGTGGCACGAAGGCGGGCATGAAGTCAGACCCAATGAGATCGAGGCGGCCGGGCGGTTTCTCAGCGCCGCCTCGGCAAAGACAGGAGAAGCGGCATGACCGATGACGTTCAAGCAGGGCCTGAGATCAAGCTCGAAGAGAGCGACACGAAAGGCCGCTACTTCGTCAGCAGCCCGGCCGGCGATGTGGCCGAGATGACGTTCAGCAAGCTCGGCGATCGCCAGATCATCATCGACCACACCGGTGTGCCGGATGCGTTTCGGGGGCAGGGCACGGGCCTGCGCCTCGTCACGCGCGCGGTCGAGGATGCGCGGGCGGCGGGTAAGACGATCATCCCGCTCTGCCCTTTCGCGGCCGCCCAGTTTCGCCGGCACCCGGAATGGGCTGACGTCCTGAAGAAATGAAGGAACCCTGCAGCCGCCGGGCGCCTTAACCGACATGAGCGAAGACTCCGAAATCATCATCGAACGGAACGGCGGGCAGGGAGCGTACCTCCTGCCGTTGCCGGGCGAGCAACCGGCGCGGCTGACATTCGTCGAGCGCGGGCCGGGCCACATTGCGATCGACTACAGTTTTGTTCCACCTGCGTGGCGCGGTCGCGGCGTGGCTCTCAGGCTGATCAGGCGGGCGGTGGACGACGCGCGGGCGCAGGATTTCAGGATCACGCCGCTCTGCGCCTATGTCGCCGCTGTGTTCCGGCGTCATCCCGAATGGTCCGAGGTGCTGGCACGCTGACGGTCTGCGACACAAAGTTTTCTTGGCCGGACGGTGGCGGCGTTCTCTGCCGCTATTTCCCGCAATCGCAGCCTTGCCTCAAAAAGTGAATATATTTCAGTGGTTTGTCTGAAAGATGGCAGTCTTCGTCCTGATAGATCAAACCAAATATGACCATTTTTGACCGTAATATGCGAAACAATCGCGATACACAGTCATTAAGCTGCAACATCGGTCGGAAACCAAACGCCCCTAATTTCGTTACATCGCATCAATTCTCCGAGATGAAGGCCAACGGCCATGACCGCCACAACCGACAGGGATTTCGACCGCAACCTGCGCCCCCGCGAACGCAACGGGGGCTTTCCGAAAATAGCGCTCCGCCAGCGCAGTGCCGATCATCCGATGATTCTGTTCTTTCTGGTTATCATGACGGCGTTCATGGCGATGGCGCTGGTCCCGCCTTCCGGCATCGCCCTTACGTCGCTCGCGGGTTCCACGACGGCCACGCCTCCTGCTGAAACTGGTGCGCCGAAGACCGTCGGCCTGTCGGAAATCGATATCGCCTGCCACGGTCAGGCTTGGGGCGCGGAAAGCGCCGAATGCCTCGCTGTCATCGCAAAGGATTCCGGCCGTCCAGACGGCCGCCCGGTTCGCGTCATCGCTGGCGCCTAGGCAATTCCAGCAAAAGTGTTCAGCGGGTTTGCGTCCGGAATTGCATCGAAATACCGAGTAGTCCCCCGCGCAGTCCCCATTGCGCAATCGCGCAATTCCTCCTGCGCGCAACTGCAGCCCCGCCACCTGCCCGGCGGGGCTTTTTTTGTCTCAGCGCTGCATGGCTTGGTCGTTGACGGCAGCAAGCACGCTGCGCACGTCGAGCGTGGAGAACGGTTTCTCCAGCACCAGCGGCCTTTGGTGCGGCGCAAGAGCGCCGATCTCCGCGCGCGCACCGACCATGTCGCCGGTGACAAGCACGAAGCGCCGGGCGAGGTCGGGGTTTCTCATCGTCAGTTCGCGCAGGATAGTGATGCCGCTCGCCTCGGGCATGCGCAGGTCACTGAACACGATGTCGGGCAGGAACTCGGCCAGCACCGCATCCGCTGAACTCCATGCAGTGACGACGCGGGACTTGATGCCCATCAGTTCGAGAATGTCCGACAGCGAGCCCGCGACATCCGGCTCGTCGTCGATTATCAGCGCCTCGCGCAACCCGGTCGAGCGGGTCTCCTGCGCGGCTGCACTGACATGCGCGCCCTTGAATGCCGGCAGTTCGACGACGAAGCGCGCGCCGTTCGGCTGTGCCTCCTCGAAGCGTATCAAGCCCTTGTGACGCTCGACGATCGCCTTGGAGATCGAGAGGCCAATGCCGGTGCCGACCCCCACGGGCTTGGTGGTGAAATAGGAATCGAAGATGCGGTGTCGTATCGCGACCGGAATTCCAGGCCCCGTATCCTCCACACAGAAACCTACCGTGCCGTCGCCGACGCGATAGGTCCTGACGCTGATCTTGCGCTCGCCATTGTGGGGAGCCAGCGCGTGCTGACTGTTGATCAGGAAATTGGCAGCGACCTGCGTGATGTGGTCGGAATCCGCCATGACTGGCATGGCTCCTTGCGCGAAATCCGTCGAGATCACGATGCCGGTAGAGCGCGCGCCGTAGGCGGTAACCTCAAGTGCCGCCCGGATGGCGTCGTTGAGGTCCGTCTCGGCCGGCACCGTCGGGTGCAGCCGCACCATGCCGAGGAAGCTCTTGACGATGCGCCCGCAGCGCTCGGCGGCCGCGCGCACCTTCTCGGCGCGCAATTTGGTCTGCTGGTCGGGCGCGAATTCGTGCAGCAGCGTCGACTGCGCCACCACCACGGCCAGCGGGTTGTTCAGTTCGTGCGAGACGCCCGCCAGCAGCGAGCCCATCGCGGCCATCTTCTCGTTCTGGTGCAGCCTCTCGCGCTGGCGGTTGATCTCCTCTTCCGCCCGCCGCCTCTCGCGCAGGTCGCGGATGGATCCGAAAAAGAAGCGCCGGTCGGCGACGTTCATTTCCGTCACCGTCAGTTCGATCGGGAAGACCTCGCCGCTCGCCGTCTGGGTCACGGTCTCCATGCGCTGCCCGATCATAGGCGCGCCGCGCCCGTGCATGTACTCGGCGCCCGTCGCATAGCCCTTGCGGTAGAAACTAGGGACGATTGTGTCGATCAGGTCCTTGCCCAGGATGTCCGCGCGCTTGAACCCGTACATGCGTTCGGCGGCGGGGTTGAACTCGACGATGGACGCCGTCTCGTCGATGACGATGATGGCGTCGAGCGAGGATTGCAGCATTGTCTGGCGGATGATCTCGCTGACATGCGCGTCCGACAGAGAGCGCTCGATCGCCGCGCCGATGGCCATCGCGACGATCTCGACGGCGGCCTTCTCCTCGTCGGTCCAGCGCCGCTCGACTGTGCAGTCGTTGACCGCCAGCGTGCCCCAAAGGTTGCCGTTGGCGAACACCGTCACCGACATGAACGACTTGATGCGCTGGCCCTCGAAATCCTCGCGCAGATAGCCGTCGATCTCGCGCGTGCGTCCGGCGAACATCTTGCCCTGGCGCACCTCCTCGCCAAGCCGCGACAGCAGCTCGTCCGAGTTGACCACCGATTGCAGGATGACTTTCGGGCTGTTGGCGCCGCGCACCACGGGTTCGTCTTCCCAGTAGGCGGCGATCGACTGGGCAAAACCTTCGCCCGGCAGTTCACGCAGGCGGAACAGGATGCCGCGATGGCAATGCAGCGACTTCGCCAGAAGCTCGAGCACGTCGTTGATGATGCGCTGCCATTCGGCCGTCTCGTGCAGCCGCCTGACGATACGCGCGGCAGCCACCGTGCAGCCGGGCTCGGTGAGTGAAAGGTCGGTGCTTGGGGGCTGCGTATCGATCATGTCAGCCCTTTAAACGTCACTGGCCGTTGCCGGTCAACGGGAAGGCCATTTATCGGGATGCGTCTTCCGGTAGCGAGAAAATATAGCCTTCGCCGCGCACGGTGCGCAGGAATTTCGGGTTGGCGGGGTCGTCCTCGATCTTCTTGCGCAGCCGCATGATGCGGATGTCGACGGCTCGCGAGGATTCGGGGTCCTCGGCAAAGCCGATCGCGTCTGAGATGGTGGCGCGGCTGAGCAGCCTGTTGGAGCGGGTGAGGAAGATCTCCAGCACGTCGAACTCGCTCTTGGCGAGATCGAGGATCGCGCCGCCGCGACCCGTCACCATGCGTCCGTCGAGATCGGCCTTGAAATCGCCGAAACTGATGATCCGCCGCTCGGGTTCGGGTGGCTTTCCGGCCGAATGGGTCTCGCCGGGTCTCGGAACGCGACGCAGGACGCTGCGCACGCGCGCCAGCAGTTCGCGCAACTCATAGGGTTTTACGACATAGTCATCGGCGCCGAGTTCCAGCCCGACGATGCGGTCGATCGCAGAGCCGGCGGCGGTTGCGTAGATGATGCCCATCGGCGCCTGCTGGCGCAGCCAGCGGCCCAGGGAAAGACCGTCCTCACCGGGCATCGCGATGTCGAGTATGGCGAGGTCGAAGCTTTCGGTCGCCACCAGTTCGCGCATCGCGTCTGCGCTCTCGGCCGTCAGCACGTCATAGCCGTTGGCGCCGAGATACTCGGCCACGGCATCCCGCAGGTCGGGCTCGTCTTCTACGATTGCGATCCGTATAGGCAGGGAAATCGTGCCTCCGCTATCGGCGGAGGAAAGTAGATTGGGTATAAACATCATGTCCAGCGTTGATTTGGGCGGTTGTCGGGAATTGTTGGGAACGAGGTTTAAGCATGGGAGCAAGGCCGGTCATCGCGCTGATTTGTCTGTCGCAGGATCCGGACGACAGCCTCGCCGACTATCTGGAGCGTCGCGGCTACGAGGTGCGCGAGGCTGAAGAGGACTGGATGGTCGAATCTTTGATGTCGCGCGGCGACATCGAGGTAGCGGTCATCGGCGACCGCTATCCGCCGGGCGCGGCTCTTGATCTCCTGCGGAAGCATGCCGGCGGCGGTGGGCCTAGCTTCATCATGGTTCCTGGTCGCGCCGATCTGGTGGACAAGGTCCTGGCGCTTGAACTCGGGGCGGCCGACATCGTCGCCAGCCCGGTCGTGTGGCGAGAACTCTCGGCGCGGATCGGCGGGATCGTCGGACGGCGCGGAAAATCTCAGCGCGAACTCGTGGTGCTTGAAAACGCAACGGTCGACCTGAGGGCGGCACTGGTGATGCATCGCTCCGGCAGCGAAGATCAGCTGTCGCCCGGCCAGGTGGCGCTTCTGAAGCTGTTCCTCGCCAATCCTCGTAAGGTGCTGACGCGCGACGACATCATGGCGGCCGCTCCTGCCGAAAGCGCTGATGCTTTCGACCGCTCCATCGATTCCCGCATCGTGCGGTTGCGGCGCAAGCTCGACACGGACAGCATCGCGACCATTCGCGGTTCCGGATACCGCTTCGACCCGCCACAGCCCGGCCAAAATTGATACCCGCAAACAAGGTGTCTGCGGGACACATGTCCGGGCGGAGAGCATGGTCGCTTTAGCGCACCAGCGACTGGACTGAAGTAGCCGGCTGGGCGGACGCTGACAAAACGACCTTCCCGGGTTCCGGCCGGTCCTTCAGCATCACCAGCGTGACCGCTGCGATACCGAGCAAGCCTTGCGCATAAAGCAGGCCCATCAAAGCGGCTGCGGCGAGTTTTGAACTTTTCCCGTGCATGACGGCCGTTCCTGTTTCGATTGTTTGTTGAACGAAATTGCGCGTCAACGGTTCCGGCTCGCGCTTTCATGACGCTCACCATGCTGTGAGGCTGTATCGGGCCGATGCTGCCGGTAGCGCCTCATGTATCAGGCTGGTTACGGCAAGGACCGCGAAATCACGCCCCCTTGCTTCGCGGCGTCCGTCACTGCAAGTCTAGGCGCGCAAAATTGGGGGGGATGGATGCGAGGCTTCCTGACACGTCTGTTGCATCGTGCGCGACGCAGGCGGCATCTCGCCATCTGGTCGGTCGGGTTGGCCGTCATCGCGCTAGTCATCGCCGCGGCCTACTCGCCGTTCAGTCCGCTCGACCGACTGAACCTTCTGGTGTTCGATACTTATCAGAAACTGCGTCCCCGCCCGCCAACCGAAAGCGCCGTCGTCGTCATCGATATCGACGATGAAAGCATCCGGCAGCTAGGACAATGGCCATGGCCGCGCACGGTGATGGCGTCGATCATCGATAGACTGACTGCTGAGGGCGTGGCCGCGATCGGCCTCGATATCGTTTTTTCCGAGCCTGACCGTACCTCGCCGTCGCTTGCGGTCGCCCAACTCCAGAGCCAGGGATTCCAGGTCAGCCACCCGGGTCCGACCGAGGACCTCGACCACGACAAGGTCCTCGCCGCCAGTTTCGCGCGCGGCCCAGTTGTTGCCGGGCTCGTTCTATCGGAAGGTGTCGATACTCCGCCGCCGCAGCCAATGGCCGGTTTCGCCTTCGCGGGCGACAACCCGTCGCAATACTTGCCTGCCTTCCCGGGCTCGGTGCGCAACCTGCCAATTCTCGACGCCGCCGCGCCCGGCATCGGCGTCTTCAGCTTTCCGCCAGCGGAAGACGGCGTGGTGCGGCGCATCCCGCTTCTCTCGCGCTATGGCGATAACCTCTATCCGGCACTGTCGATCGAAACGCTCAGGATTGCGCAGGGCGCTTCGACCGTCATAGCGCGCAGCACGGGCGCCAGCGGCGAGTTCGACACAGGCCAACCCGGCATGACCGCACTCAAAGTCGGCGACCTTGAGATACCCACCGGGCCGGACGGTCGCATATGGGTGTATTATGCGGCGGATCAGACATCGCCGGTTATCCCTGTTCACAAGCTGCTCGATCCTTCGGACGCTGAAGTTCGCAGCACAGTGGAAGGTCGGATCGCTTTGATAGGAACCTCCGCAGTAGGCCTGCGCGATCTTGTAGCCACCCCCCTTCGCGCTGGCTATCCGGGCGTACTCGTGCACGCAGAGATGATCGACCAGATCATCAACCAGGAATTCCTGACGCGGCCGGACTGGGCTGAGGGGCTGGAAATATTCGCCGCGATTGTGCTTGGCCTCGTCGTCCTTGCCTTCCTGCCTTGGCTGCCAACATGGGCCAACATATTGATCGCCGCCACCGCGCTCGCCATCAGCATCGGCGGCGGCTGGTTTGCCTTTGCCAGTCACAGCCTTTTGCTGTCGCCGATCCTACCGGCGCAGACAAGCCTCCTAGTCTTCGGCGTGGCGTCGGGTATCCGGCTGCTGCTTAGCGAGAGCGAAAGCCGTTACATCCGTTCCGCCTTCAGCCACTACCTGTCGCCGCACATGGTGGAACAGCTTGTCCACAATCCGGACGCGTTGGTGCTCGGCGGCGAGAACCGTGAACTGACGATCCTGTTCTGCGACATCCGCTCCTTCACAACCATTTCCGAGACGATGGAGCCGACGCAGCTTACCGTATTCCTCAACAACTTCCTGACGCCAATGACCAATGTGCTGATGGAGCGCGAGGCGACCATCGACAAGTATATCGGCGACGCGATCATGGCGTTCTGGAATGCGCCGCTCGATGTTCCGGATCATCGCCAAAAGGCTTGCGAAGGCGTACTCGCCATGATGGCTGCGCTGGAGGAACTGAACAAGACGCTTGAGAAGCCGGTCAAGATCGGCGTCGGGTTGAACACCGGCATATGCTGCGTCGGCAACCTCGGTTCGCGCCAGCGCTTCGACTATTCCGCGATCGGCGACAGCGTCAATCTCGGCTCGCGCATCGAAGGACTGACCAAGCAATACGGCCTCAGCAACCTCATGGCGGACAGCACGGCCAGCGGCGTCGAGGGCCTTGCCATCCTGGAGATCGACAAGGTGATGGTGGTCGGTCGCGACGAGGCGACATCGCTCTACACCATGCTGGGCGGGCGCGAGCGTGCGGCGGCGGCGGATTTCGCCGAGCTGAAGACCCTCCACGACAGCTTCCTCGCCGCCTACCGCTCTAGCCGTTTCCCAGATGCCGCGGCCGAGCTTGCTCGGCTCCAGGAATCTGCACCTACGGAACTCGAGAAGGTCTACGCCGAGTATCGCCGGCGCGTGGAGGCCTATCTAGTCTCGCCGCCACCGCCAGACTGGGACGGTTCCTACCGCGCCGAGCACAAATAGGCCGTTCGTCTTGGACTTGTTCACAGGGGAACTGTTCGGACTATACTGGCCGGAAGGAATTCGGGGAGGCATTCACTCGGGATGAAGCCGCGTACGCGCAGGGGAGGCGGACGGCCTACCATTGCCGATGTCGCCAGGCTGGCCGGCGTCGGCGCGATCACCGTGTCGCGCGCGCTGCGCGAGCCGGAGCGCGTCTCGGAAGCTCTCCGCCAGCAGATTCAGCAGGCAGTCGACGAACTAGGCTACGTGCCGGACCCCAATGCTCGTGCTCTCGCCTCGGCGCGCGCGGAGGTCTTTGGTGTACTGGTCCCCTCGCTCACCAACAACGTCTTCGCCGAGGTCGTACGCGGCATCTATGACAGCCTCTCGGACGGACCATTCCGCGTCCAGCTCGCCAACACGCATTATTCCGGGCTGGAAGAAGAGCGCCTGCTCCAGCTCTTTCTAAGCCAGCGGCCGGCAGCCTTGATCGTCTCCGGCATCGACCAGACCGATACCGCCCGCCGGTTGCTCGAAACGGCTGACTGCCCCGTGGTCCAGATCATGGAGATCGGACCGGACCCCATCGACATGATGGTCGGCCTCTCGCATCTCGAGGGCGGTCGCTCGGCTACCAACCACCTGATCGAGACCGGCTGTCGGCGCATCGGTTTTCTCGGCGCGCGCATGGATCCGCGTTCGCAGCGTCGCCTCGCCGGCTACACTGCGGCGATGAAGGCGGCGGGCCTCTACGATCCGCGGCTCGTGACGACCACGCCGGTGCCTTCCAGCGTGACTCTCGGCCGTGATCTCTTTAGGGATGCGCTCGCCAAGATGCCGTTGCTCGACGGTGTGTTCTGCAACAATGACGACCTGGCGCTCGGCGTCCTTTTCGAATGCCATCGTGCTGCAATCGCCGTGCCCCAGACGATCAGTATCTGCGGTTTCAACGATCTCGATATGATGCAGGTGGCATACCCGTCGGTGACCAGTATCAGGACCTACCGGTATGAGATCGGTCGTCAGGCGGTCAGCATGGCGATGGCTGCGATAGGAGGTTCGCGGCCTGAAAATCGTGTCGTCGATCTTGGTTTCGAGCTCCGTCGCCGTGAAAGCACGGATCGCCAGAATTGATCACGCCTTCGTGAGAATCCTGCTTTACAGACCGAATTGGTAGCGCTACCATCAGGATGTTCAAGCTGCTGGGAGGCGGCGTGGACTGGAGGATCAGCGGCCGCTATGGCCGTCGGCGGCGTGGCCGAACCCGCGCTGGAGGTCTTGTGTCGGCGTTCGCTGCCGCAAGTATAAGGGAGGAATGCATCATGAAGGCGCTTTTGGGCGGCGTAATCGCCGCCGCTGCAATGACTATGCTCAGCACAACCGCGATGGCCGAGCCTGAAATCGTCAGTGGCCCGGCCGGCAATCCCGAATGTTTCGTGCCGTGGAGGCAGGATACCAAGTTCTTCAAATTCCCGAAGAAGGAAGGTCCGTATCGTATCGCGTTGGCAAACGGATATATCGCCAACACCTGGCGCATCCAGATGATCCAGACGGCCAAGGCCTATGCGGCGCAGCCCGACGTGGCGGCGAAGCTGAAGGAGTTCAAGGTCGTCTCCACCGGCGAGGATGTTCCGGCGCAAATCTCGGCGATCAACAACTTCATCGATTCCGGATATGACGCGATCGTCGTCAACGCGCAGAACCCGACCGCCTTCGCGCCTGTCATCAAGCGCGCCAAGGATGCGGGCGTCGTGCTCGTGGCATTCGACAACATTCTCGACACCCAGGACGCCATCAACGTCAACGTCGACCAAAAGGGCCTCGGCGAACTCTGGGGCGACTGGCTGATCGAGCATCTGCCTGATGGCGGCAAAATCCTGGAGGTGCGCGGCGTCGCCGGCACGTCGGTCGACACCGACCGTCACAACGGCATCCACGAGCGCTTCGCCGCCAGCGGCAAGAACTGGGAAGTGGTCGAAGTACTGGGCAAGTGGGATGACCCGACCGCCCAGAAAGCGACGGCGGACGCGATCGCCGTACACAAGAAATTTGACGGCATCACCGTGCAGGGCGGATCCACCGGCACCATTCAGGCGGTGATCGACGCCAATCACCCATTCGTGCCAGTAGGAGGCGAGACGGAAAACGGCTTCCGCAAGTTCTGCGCGAAGTTCGCCGGAGAAGGGCTGAAGTGCACCTCGGCTGGTTCCGGACCCGCGCAGGTCGCAGTCGCCATCAAGACGGCGATCGCCGCGCTTGAAGGCGAAGTGCTCCCGCAGACTGTGAAGCTGCCGCTGGCGATCGTCTCCGATCCGGACTTCAAGGAAGGCGTCGACTTCTTCCCGAACGAATCCGACAATTTCTTCGTCGGCAATTCCTTCCCCACCTGCGGTATCAACTTCACGGCCCAGGAGATCATGGGTCAGTCGAAGGAAAACCAGTAGTCTGTCGATATCGACCGGCGCCGCAAACCATCGTGGCGCCGGTCGCCTTGTCGGATCGGGGAGGTTTCATGGACACGGCTTCGGAGGAGACGCCGCTCCTGCAGATGGAGGGCATCTCCAAACGCTATGGCGGCGTGCGTGCTTTGGAAGATGCGGACCTCGTCGTCCATGCCGGCCGCATCCATGCGATCCTCGGCGAGAACGGCGCCGGCAAATCCACGCTCATCAAGGTCATGTCGGGCGTCGTCGCGCCGGATCAGGGACGCATTGTCCTTGACGGTCGCGAGGTCACTTTCGACTCGCCTGCCGCCGCCAACCGGGCCGGAGTGGTCTGTATTTTCCAGGAGCTGTCGCTGATCCCGGAACTCAGCGTCGCCGACAACATCGTCATTTCCGATCCGCCGAAGAAGTTCGGCATGATCGACCGCAAGGCGCAGCGCAGGATCGCTGAGGAGGCGCTTGCACGCGCTGGCGCCTCGGACATCCACCCTTCGGCGCTGGTCAAGGACCTGCCGCTGTCACGACGTCAGATGGTCGAGATCGCCAAGGCGCTGGCGCGTAAGCCGCGCATCCTGATCCTCGACGAAGCGACCTCGGCGTTGACCGCAGCCGACGTGTCCAAGGTGTTCGACGTCCTTAAGCGTTTGCGCGAGGAAGGTCTGGCGCTGCTCTACATCTCGCACCGCATGCACGAGATCGCCGAGCTTGCCGACGACTGCACGGTCTTCCGCAACGGGCGCAAGATCGCGACCTACAAGGCGGGGACCAAGTCCGACACCGAAGTCATCGAACTGATGATCGGCCGTGAATACCAAAACGTGTTCCCGCCGAAGTCGGCGGCAAACAGCACGGCCAAGCCCATCCTCGAGTGCCGGGGACTTACCTGGACCGACCGGCTGACCGACATCAGTTTTGCGGTGCGGCCGGGCGAGGTGATCGGCCTTGGAGGGCTCGACGGCCAAGGGCAGCGGGAATTGCTGCTGGCGCTCTTCGGCGTGTTGCGTGGCTGCAGCGGCGAGGTCGTCATCGACGGCAAGCCGGTCAGGCTCGGAAGTCCCGCGCAGGCGAGTTCAGGCGAGATCGGCATGGCGCTGATCCCCGAGGACCGCAAGACCGAAGGCCTTATGCTGCCCATGAGCGTTCGCGAGAATCTTGCCTTTTCCGCGATGGACAAGGTGTCGAAGCACGGCATTATCGATCGTGCGGCCGAAGACCGGCTGCTCGACGAGATGGTCAAGCTGCTCGCCATCAAGACCGCCGGACTTGAAGTCCCGGTAGGCGCGTTGTCGGGTGGCAACCAGCAGAAGGTCGTCATCGCGAAGTGGCTGATGCGGCATCCGCGCATCATCCTGCTCAACGATCCGACGCGCGGCATTGATGTCGGCACCAAGCAGGAAATCTACCAGCTGCTGCGCCGTCTCGCCGACGAGGGCGCGGCGATCGTGTTCTATTCGACCGACTATGACGAGCTGATTGGCTGCTGTGATCGCGTGCTCGTGCTCTATGACGGCGCGATCAAGCGGGAACTGGCAGGCGACGAGATCACCGAACACGCGCTGATCGCCAGCGCGCTCAACATCGACGTTGCGCAGGCCGAGAAGATGGCGAGGGCACACCCATGAGCGAATGGCGTTTCTGGTTCGCCGCGCAGAAGGGAACGCTGCTCGCGCTCGGCATCTTCGTTGCGATGTTCATCCTCTACACGTCGAACCACCCGGCCGGTTTCACCGCTAATGTGGTGCAGACAGCTTCCAACAAGGGCGTGCTGCTCGCCTTCGTCGCCATGGCGCAGACGCTGGTCGTCATCACCGCAGGCATCGACCTTTCGGTCGGCATGATCTTTCTGTTGACGAACTGCCTTGCTTCCTGGCTCGTCGTCGGCGGGCCGGTCGAGACGACGCTTGGTGTCATCGCGGTGCTGTTTGTTGGCATTCTCTGCGGAGCGCTGAATGGGGCGATCGTGATCTACGGCCGCCTCCAGCCAATCGTTGCGACGATCGCGACCGGTGCGGTATATTTCGGCATCGCGCTTCTGCTACGACCCTTTCCCGGCGGCTCGGTGAACGAGGATCTTGCCGATGCCCTCACCGGCAGGCTTTTCGGCTTCGTTCCGGCGAGCCTTGTGACGCTGCTTGCGACTGTCCTGATCATCTGGGTGCCGTTCAGCCGCTCGGTCTATGGTCGCGCCGCCTATGCCGCCGGCTCCTCGGAAGTCGCTGCCTACATGTCCGGCGTACCGATCAAGCGCGGCAAGTTCCTCGCCTACACGCTTGCCGGCCTTCTCGCTTCTATCGGCGGTCTCTTCTTGACCTTCTTCACTTACACAGGCGAGGCAGCCTATGCGAGCGGCAATGCCTATACGCTGTTTTCCATCGCAGCCGTGGTGCTCGGCGGCGTCTCCCTTTTCGGCGGGCGCGGCAGTGTCATCGGTGCGATCTTCGGTGCCTTCGCGTTCCGCACCATCGGCGACTTGCTGTTCGTCTTCGATCTTGATCCGCTTTGGCAGCCGCTCTTCCAGGGCGTGGTGCTGCTGCTCGCGGTGAGCCTTGGCGCATTCGCGCTGTTCCGGGTCAAGAACCGTCTGGAGTGGTTCGGATGAGTGACACGGTCACATCAGGCGGAGCAATGAGCCGCATGCCGAAATTACTGCGCAACGCTGATCCGGCAGTCGCGACAGCGTTTGCCTGCATTGTCGCCTTGCTTGTCTTCGGCAGCCTCTATTCGCCGAGCTTCCTGTCGCCGGAATATCTGCTGCAGCAGCTTAAGGTCGCCTCCTTCCTCGGCGTGATCGCGACCGGCATGATGCTCGTCATCCTGCTCGGCCAGATCGACCTGTCCGTGCCGTGGGCGGTCGCTACGGGCGCGATGATGGCGTCAGCGGCGGCGGCCTTCGGTCCGACCGGTGTCGCTCTCGCGATCCCGTTCGGCATTCTATGCGGCGTCCTGATTGGCGTCGTGAACGGCATCGGCGTCGCCTATCTGCGCATTCCCTCGATGATCGTGACGCTTGCGACGAACGCCGTCGCGCAGGGCCTGATGGTCGTCTACACGGGCGGCTTCTCGCCGCAGGATTCGGCAACCGCAGCCATGCGTTATCTGGCTACAGGCTCTCTCATTCCCGGCGTGCCCAACGCAGTCATCGTCTGGGCGCTGATCGGTGCCGCGACGGTCTTCCTGCTCACCCGCACAACCTTCGGCCGCTCTGTCTATGCCATCGGCAACCGCGAGCGTGCGGCCTATCTCTCGGGCGTCGACACGCGGCGCATCGTCCTGATCGCCTTTGCCATTGCCGGCGGGCTCTCGGCGTTCGGCGGCGTGCTGTTGGCCGGCTACGCCTCGAAGGCCGCGCAGTCGATGGGCGATGCCTACCTGCTGCCGGCGATCGCGGCGGTTGTGCTCGGCGGCACGTCCATCCTGGGCGGGCGTGGTTCCTATCTGGGCACCGTCGCAGGCATCATCCTCATCACGCTCCTGCAATCGATCCTGTCAGTCATGCAGATGCCCGAAGCGGGTCGCCAGATCATCTACGGTGTCGTGATCGTTTCCATGCTGCTGCTGTATGGCCGCGCGCCGGCGAGCCGGTGATTTTTGAATGGACCGAGAGGCGAAAAGCATTTCCGGAAATCAGTTACCTATCGTTGTCGTGATGGGGGTCAGCGGTTCGGGCAAGACCGTGATCGGGTCCGGACTGGCCGAGGCGCTTGGGATGGACTTTGCGGAGGGAGACAATTTTCATCCGCCCGCAAACGTAAGCCGCATGTCGGCCGGCATGCCCTTACGGGACGAGGATCGATGGGGCTGGCTCGACGCCATTGCCATCGAGATCGCCAACGCGGAGGCGAAGAGAAGAGGGCTGGTCGTCACCTGTTCGGCCCTGAAGCGCATCTACCGCGACCGGCTGCGGCTGGCGAGCAGACGCCTTCGCTTCGTCTATCTGGAAATCTCCCGGGATGCCGCTGCCGAACGTGTTGCGGCGCGCAAGAACCATTTCATGCCGGCCAGCCTGATCGACAGCCAATTCGCCGACCTGCAGCCGCCGACCGGCGAGGAGCATGTCGTCGTGCTGGATGCATCGAGACCCCCCGCTGAGCTTGTGGCCACGGCGGTGAAGGCTCTTTCCAAAGCGCCAGTCGGCTAGGCTCGGACCTCCTGATCCAGGACATAGCTTGTTAACCCGCTATGCGGCGCCTGCATAAATGCTATGCAAACTCGTCCATTTTATAGGCAGTGAATGACCACTATCTGAGCGTTGCAAACGAGAACAGCCCAAAGACGCTGAGAATAGAGAGAAGAAATCATGAGCCTTATCCGTAACTTCCGTAACTGGCGCCGCTATCGCGATACCGTGAACGAGCTGAGCCGCCTTTCGAACCGCGAACTCAACGACCTGGGCATCACCCGGGCTGAGATTCACTCGATCGCCCGCGGCGGTCGCTAACGACGAGATTTCGGCGGTTCCCTCCCGTCCGCCGAACAGGTCAGCGTTCCTCCTCCCTCCCGAGCGCTGGCCTACCCCTCAAGAACCCGTCAGGTATTCCTGGCGGGTTCTTTTCTTTTCCGGGGTGAACTCCCCTAAATCTGGACGGCAGCGATCTCCGCCTGCAGCGCCGTCATATGCTGCTGTGCTGCCGATTCCGCAGCCCGCTCTATCGCGCGGAAACGGCTGACGATCGCGAGACCGACAGGGGTGAGTTGCGCGCCGCCGCCCTTGCGCCCCCCCGTTTGCGCGGAAACCACCGGCTTGCCGAACAGCCGGTTCATTTCCTCGACCAGATCCCAGGCACGCTTGTAGGACATGTCCATGTTGCGCGCGGCGGCCGATATCGAGCCGAAAGCCGCGATCTGTTCCAGAAGTTCGATCTTGCCCGGTCCGATTCGGCCCTCGGGATCGAGGTTTATCCTCAGGCTCAGCGATGGCATCGTTCGTGCTCCGGTCGCTCTGTGGCTGCGTCGTCTGGCCATCCTATTCGACCTTTTCGTTGATTGTCTTGTCCTGCGGCTGCGGGTGTCCCGCCGCGACGCTCGCCGTGTTCGCACGGTCGAAGGTGACCGACTTGATGATCGCGAAGACCGGCAAGCCCGGTCGCAGTCCAAGCGCCTCGGAGGATTGCCTGGTGATGCGGGCTGCGATGTGCTGGCCGTTGCAGTCGATCAGCACGTCCGCGAAGGGGTCCGCGCCCGTGCGAATGCTGGCGATGGTTCCAGGCAGGATGTTCAGGGCGCTGAGTCCTGTTGGCCGCTCCGCGGCGACGATCACGTCGCGCGCGCGGATTCGCACCCGCGCCGCCGTGCCGGGCTCGGCGTCCAGTCCAGTGACCTGTATTTCGCCGGCTGAGGACACAAGAGTTGTCATCCCGAACGCGTCGTCGCGACCCGACACGCGCATGTCGAGCACAACGCCGCCTTCACCGCGCTCATCCGCCGGCAGCAGGTCCAGCCGCCTGAGAACATCCGACGCCTGTCCAGCGACCACAACCTTGCCGCTGTCGAGGACGACCATATCGGTTGCCAGCCGCGCCACTTCGCCCAGCGAATGGCTGACATAGACGATCGGGATTTTCGTCTCGTCACGCAGGCGTTCGATATAAGGCATGATCTCCGCCTTGCGGTTGTCGTCGAGCGAGGCCAGCGGCTCGTCCATGAGGATAAGCCGTGGGCTGGCCATGAGCGCGCGTCCGATCGCGATGCGTTGTTTTTCTCCACCTGAGAGCGAACCAGGCTTGCGGTCCAGCAGGTGGCCGATACCCAGCAGCGCGACAACGCCATCCAGATCGCCGTACCGTTCGGTGGTCGGAGCGAAAAAGCGGCCATATAGGAGGTTCTGCGAAACCGTCATGTGAGGGAAGAGCCGCGCGTCCTGAAAGACGTAGCCGATGCGCCGCTTGTGCTTCGGGACGAAAATCCCGGCTTTCGTATCGACCAGCACGCGGCTGTCGGCAACGATCCTGCCTTCGTCGGGACGAAGCAATCCGCCTAGCAGATTGACCAGCGATGTCTTGCCGGAGCCGGATGGCCCGAAAAGCGCGGTCAATCGGCCGTTGCTCTCGATGGCGACGTCGAGCCTGAAGTCGCCGAGGCGATGGCGGAGGGCGACCGACAGGCTCATTCGATCTCTATCCGCCTGCTGATCCGACGCGCCACCACCTCGGAGGCGACTAGCGCCGCCATGGCGATGATGATGGATATGATGGTGAGGCGTAGCGCGCCGGCGTTCCCGCCGGGAACCTGCGTGAAGGTGTAGATGGCGGACGGCAGCGTCTGCGTCTCGCCTGGGATGTTGGAGACGAAGGTGATCGTCGCGCCGAATTCGCCCATCGCCTTGGCGAAAGCGAGGATCATGCCCGCTACGATGCCGGGCAGGATGAGCGGCAGCGTGATCGTCCCGAAGACCCAGAGCGGGTTTGCGCCGAGCGTGCCGGCAGCGGCTTCCAGTTTGCGGTCGACCGCCTCGATCGACAGGCGGATGGCGCGAACCATCAGCGGAAAAGCCATGATGCCGCAGGCCAGCGCCGCGCCAGTCCAGCGAAACGAAAAGACGATGCCGAAATGCTGGTCGAGGAAGGCGCCGACCGGGCCGCGTCGCCCGAAGGTGATGAGAAGCAGGTAGCCGGTCACCACCGGAGGCAGGATCAGGGGCAGGTGGACGATCCCGTTAAGGATGGACTTGCCCCAGAACCGGCCCCGCGCCAGCAGAAGCGCGATAATGATGCCCGGCGGCAGGCTGAAAACCATCGCCACCGCCGAGACCTTTATGGACAGCCGGACCGCATCCCACTCGTCCGGAGTGAGGTCCAGCAGCCACTGCATCGATTGCATTCTCCAGTAAGTTTCCTAGTTCGAGGCGACCGGAGCTAGAACCGTGAAACCCTGCGCCTCGAACAAGTCTTTTGCTTTGGCCGTCTGCAGGCATTTCAGGAACGCCGGGGTCTCCGCATCCTTCGAATCAGCCGTCTGGGCGACAGGATAGATGATCGGCGGGTGCGTGCCTTCCGGGAAGGTGCCGATGATCTTGACCTTCGGGTCGGCCGCGGCATCCGTCTTGTAGACGATGCCGAGAGGGGCTTCGCCGGTCGAGACCAGCGCAAGTGCGGCGCGGACGTTCTCGGCCTGCGCGACATTGCCTTCGACGGACGACCAGACGCCCAGCGCTTCCAGCGATGCTTTTCCGTATTTGCCGGCCGGCACGGATTCGACGTTCGCCATGGCGAGCTTGCCGCCACCGAGCGCGCCGGCGAGGTCGAAGTTAGGCCCGATCTCGAGCGAGGCCGCCGAATCCGCCGGCGCGATCAGCACGATGCTGTTGCCGAGCAGCTTGGTTTCGGTATCTGCCTTGATGAGGCTCTTGTCGGAGAGGTATTTCATCCAGTCGAGGTCTGCCGACATGAAGATGTCCGCAGGCGCGCCTTCCTCGATCTGCTTCGCGAGCGCGGAGCTTGCCGCGTAGGAGATCGTGGCCTGTTCGCCGACTTCGGCCTCGCAGGCGGCGTTGACCGCGTCGAGCGCATTCTTGAGGCTGGCCGCTGCAAAGACCGTGACCTTCTCCTGCGCCAGTGCGCCGGAGCCTCCCGCGAGAAGCAATGCGGCAAAGCCCGCAGCCATTATCGTTGCAATTCCGGTCCGTTGATTACGCATAAAATTCTCCCGTATCGATTTGCGCATGACGACAGCGATATATCCAAATGAATATAACCGTGAAAGGCCATTCGAAGTCAAACGACGAAACGGTATCGATTTTCGTCGCCACCCGTACGCTGCGGACAGATTCTTTCGGCTATAGCGCGTCAGGTCATCCGCGGTCGGAGCAGATCGACACAAACGCGTCGGTTTGCGCGAAAAATGCCGGCCGCACCTTGTCGAACTTGCTCGAGTCGACGACCAGATGGGATTGGACGGAGCGCGCCATCGCCGCCTGCTTCACCGGAACTTCGTGGAAATGGGAACAGGTGACGCCGCGCTGCTCGTCGACACCGCCTGCCGAGATGAAGGCCTTGTTGATGCTGAGGCGCTGGAGTTCCTGCAAGGCGACGTCGCCGGAGAACGAAGCCGCTTCAGGGTGAAACAAGCCGCCAAGCAGGATCAGCCGCGTGTTCTGGCGGCGACTGAGGATGTCCGCGATGTTGAGCGAATAGCAGACAGCGGTCAGGCGCAGGTCTTGCGGAATCATCGCCGCGAGATGAGGTGTCGTGGTTCCGCAGTCGATGAAGATCGTGTCGTCGTCTTCGACCAGATTGGCAGCTCTGGCGCAGGCTTTAGCCTTGGCTGCTGCGTGGTGATCGATCTCCTGTTCGAGGACATAGTCGCCGGCGATATCGTTCTGCGCGCCGATGACATGGCCGCCGAGACAGGTGAAGCGACCGCCGGAGTCCAGCACGTCGCGGCGCACGGTCATTTCCGACACGCCGAGTTCTGCGGCCGCCACCTCCAGCTTGAGCGGACTTTGCACGGCAAGCATGACGGCAAGCTTTTCGAGTCTTTCGCTCTTCAGGCTCGTTCTGGACATCGGGTCTCCGGAACCATCTGGTGACGTTGCCGACTGCGGTCACGACACTACATCGGCCTTGACATTCCCTTCGTCCATATGAGACGAATGAAACATAATGTTTGTTATGTTACATTATGTGGCTTGTGCCGGGTAGGTCAAGCGTTTGGAGGACCAGCCATGCAAGGAACGGCAGTCGCCCTGGCCCAGCCGGAGGCTTTGCGAAATTCGCATCGAAACGCAGGTATCCCACTTCGTCCGGATGCCTTCGAGTCGATCCAGGTCAATCTGAGCGCAGTCGAACGACGGGCGGCGACCCTGCCGACACGTCGGACCGTAAAGAAGGAATATCAGGCTGCCTGGCTGGTGAAGGCCCTGACCTGCATCGATCTGACGACGCTTGCGGGCGACGACACGCCGGGTCGGGTGCAGCGTCTCTGCGCCAAGGCGAAACGGCCCTTGAGCGACGCGTTGCTCAAGGGGCTCGGTCTGGAGGACGCGCCGCCGACGGTCGGCGCTGTTTGCGTCTACCCAACGATGGTGCCCGCCGCGGTGAAGGCATTGAAGGGCTCCGGCATACCGGTGGCGTCCGTCGCTACGGGCTTTCCCACCGGACTAACGCCGCTGCCGCAGCGGCTCGAAGAGATAAAGTACGCGGTCGGCGAGGGGGCGGGAGAGATCGACATCGTCATCAACCGCGCATTGGTTTTCGATCAGGAATGGCAGGCGCTCTACGACGAAGTCACGGCGATGCGGGAAGCCTGCGGCGAAGCGCATCTCAAGGTCATCCTCGCGACCGGCGACCTGAAGACGCTGCGCAATGTCTACAAGGCCTCGATGGTGTCGATGCAGGCCGGCGCCGACTTCATCAAGACCTCGACGGGCAAGGAAGACGTCAACGCGACGTTGCCGGTCAGTCTCGTCATGCTCCGTGCGCTGCGCGACTATGGCGAGGAAACGGGTTACCGCGTCGGCTTCAAGCCGGCCG
Organism: Mesorhizobium quangtriensis; assembly: GCF_040081925.1. Lineage (NCBI taxonomy): Bacteria > Pseudomonadati > Pseudomonadota > Alphaproteobacteria > Hyphomicrobiales > Phyllobacteriaceae > Mesorhizobium > Mesorhizobium quangtriensis. The sequence continues at coordinate 984,089 of NZ_JBEBMF010000002.1, read as the reverse complement.
GCGGGCTGAAGACGGCCAAGGACGCGATGAACTGGCTGATTCTGATGAAGGAGGAACTCGGTCGTCCGTGGCTGGAGCCGGACCTCTTTCGCATCGGCGCGAGTTCGATGCTTGCCGACATCGAGCGCCAGCTCGAGCATTTCGTGACCGGCCGCTATTCGGCCACCTACCGTCATCCGATGGCCTGAGGAACGCAGCATGGTTCACGTCAAGGACGTCCTGAAGAGCATGGATTACGGCCCGGCACCCGAAGGCAACGAGCATGTCGTCGCCTGGCTGGAGGCGCACAAGGCTGGCTTCGGCCATTTCATCGGCGGCAAGTTTACCGATCCTGCCGCGGGCAAGAGCTTTAAGGTTACCAATCCCGCCGACGGAAAGCCGCTCGCCCGCGTTGCGCTGGGTACGACCGAAGATGTCGATAATGCGGTCGCGGCGGCAGCGCGCGCCTTCAAGAGCTGGTCGAAGCTCTCAGGCCACGAGCGCGCGAAATATCTCTACGCCATCGCCCGCAACATCCAGAAGCGGGACCGTTTCCTCGCCGTCCTTGAGACGATGGACAACGGCAAGCCGATCCGCGAGACGCGCGACATCGACATCCCGCTGGTGGCGCGTCACTTCTACCATCACGCCGGCTGGGCCGAGCTGCTGGAAAGCGAGTTTCCCGGATATCGACCGGTTGGCGTCTGCGGTCAGGTCATCCCCTGGAACTTTCCGCTGCTCATGCTCGCCTGGAAGATCGCGCCGGCGCTCGCGGCGGGAAACACCGTGGTGCTGAAGCCGGCCGAGCAGACGCCGCTGACCGCGCTTGCCTTCGCCGAAATCTGCCGCGAGGTCGGCTTGCCCGCCGGTGTCGTCAACATCGTGACGGGTGAAGGTGATACAGGCGCCGCTCTCGTCGCGCATGAAAGCGTCGCCAAGATCGCCTTCACGGGCTCGACGGACGTTGGCAAGATCATCCGCACTGCCACCGCAGGATCGGACAAGAAGCTCTCGCTGGAACTGGGCGGCAAGTCGCCTTTCATCGTTTTCGACGACGCCGATCTCGACAGCGCCGTCGAGGGGCTGGTCGATGCGATCTGGTTCAATCAGGGCGAAGTCTGCTGCGCGGGTTCGCGCCTGCTCGTTCAGGAAGGCATCGCCGAGAAGCTTTACGCCAAGGTGCGTGCCCGCATGGAGACATTGCGCGTCGGTTCACCGCTCGACAAGTCGACCGACATCGGCGCTGTCGTCTCGGCCGAACAGCTCGAGCGGATCACGTCGCTGGTGGCTACCGGCAAGAAAGAGGGCGCGGAGGTCTTCCAGCCATCCATTTCAATTCCCGGCACCGGCACCTTCTTTGCCCCGACGCTGATGACCGGTGTCGAGCCCGCTTCAACCGTGGCGGTCGTCGAGATTTTCGGGCCGGTGTTGGTGGCCATGACCTTCCGCACGCCAGACGAGGCGGTAGCGCTCGCCAACAACACGCGCTTCGGTCTTGCTGCTTCGATCTGGTCGGAAAACATCAACCGCAGCCTCGATGTCGCGTCACGGATCAAGGCCGGTGTCATCTGGATCAACGCGACCAATCTTTTCGACGCGGCCGCGGGCTTCGGCGGGTATCGCGAGAGCGGCTATGGCCGCGAAGGCGGCCGCGAAGGGCTGTTCGAGTATCTCGTGGCCGGTGAGGCGAAGCCGAAGGGCAAGGATAGTGCGAAGGCGACGCTCGTTGCCGCGCCTGCGGCCGACGCGCAGATCGTTGCCACAGACGAGGTGGATCGGACCGCAAAGCTCTACATTGGCGGCAAGCAAGCGAGGCCCGACAGCGGCTACAGCTATGCCGTGTCGAATGCAGCGGGAAAGCAGATAGGGCTCGCCGGCCTCGGCAACCGCAAGGACATCCGCAACGCGGTCGAGGCCGCGACGAAAGCCGAAAGCTGGGGTGCCGCCACGGCCCACAACCGCGCGCAGATTCTGTATTACCTTGCCGAGAATCTGTCGGCTCGAGCGGGGGAATTCGAGGAAAGACTGCGCGTGATGACAGGTGCATCGAAGCGTGCTGCGACTGATGAGGTCGCAGCTGCGATCCGGCGTACCTTCTTCTACGCGGGGTTCGCCGACAAGCATGACGGCGCCGTGCATTCGACAAAGTCGCGTCACGTGACGCTCGCGATGAACGAGCCATACGGCATCATGGGCGTGCTGTGTCCCGACGACGCACCGTTGCTGGGCTTCGTTTCGCTTGTCATGCCCGCTCTCGCAACCGGCAACCGGGTCATAGCGGTTCCGTCATCGCGTTATCCGCTCGCGGCGACCGATTTCTACCAGATTGTCGACACGAGCGATGTGCCGGCCGGCGTGCTCAGCATCGTCACCGGCAATGCGGCGGAACTGGCAAAGACGCTTGCCGACCATGACGAGGTTTCCGCGCTCTGGAATTTCAATGGTGGCGTCGACGCGGCACTTGTCGACAAGGCGTCCGCGGGCAACCTGAAGCCGGTCTGGAACGGTGCTCGCGACTGGCACGGCGTCGAGGCGCAAGGACGCGAGTTCCTGCGTCGTTCGACACAGGTCAAGAATATTTGGGTGCCCTACGGCGAGTAGCGGAGTTTCCTACGCCCACTCGCCCTGGCGGAAGACCGGTACGCGGCTTCCGTCGGCGCGGATACCGTCGATGTCGATCTGCCCAGAGCCGATCATCCAGTCGATATGGATCAGGCTCTTGTTGCCGCCCTGCGCGGCGATCTGCTCCGGTGTCAGCTTGTCGCCATTGACGAAGCATTTCGAGTAGCACTGGCCGAGCGCGATGTGGCACGACGCGTTCTCGTCGAACAGCGTGTTGAAGAACAGGATGCCGCTCTTCGAAATTGGCGAGGAATGCGGCACCAAAGCGACTTCGCCGAGACGACGTGCGCCTTCGTCGGTGTCCAGCACCTTGTTCAGCACTTCCTCGCCGCGGGAGGCCTTGGCCTCGACGATCCTGCCGGCCTCGAAACGAACGGCAATCTCGTCGATCAGGGTGCCCTGATAGGAGAGAGGCTTGGTGCTTTTGACATGTCCATCGACCCGCAGCGCGTGCGGCGTGGTGAAGACTTCCTCGGTCGGGATATTGGCATTGCAGACGACGCCGTTCTTCGCTGTCGAAGCGCCGCCCTGCCATTCGTGGCCGTCGGCAAGCCCGATGGTGAGGTCCGTTCCGGGTCCCTTGAAGTGAAGGGCCGAGAAGCGCTCGCCATTCAGCCAGTCGGTGCGCTGGCGCAGGGTCTTGTTGTGTTCCGCCCAGGCGGCGATCGGATCGGCGACATCCACCCGCGAAGCCGCGAAGATCGCGTCGGCGAGCTTCTTCACCGCCGTGCTCTCGTCATCGGACGAAAACACCTGTTTCGCCCATGCTGCACCCGGAAAGGCGACGATATTCCAGTTGATGTCGAAACCGACGATCTTCTCAAGTGCCGGCTGGTAGGCGGTCGAATTCGCCTTGTTGGCGCGCGCGACCTTCTGCGGGTCTTCGCCAGCGAGAAGCAGCGGATTGTCGCCTACGATCGCAAGACGCGCCGTGTTGGCCGAGAAAGCTTTCGCCATTCCTTCGTAAAGCCATCCCGCTGCACGATCGAAGCTTGCGTCCGGCGCATTCCGGTAGCGGGCAAGCGTGACCTCTTCGTCGGACAGGAGGGGCGTCACCAGACCCGCGCCTGCCTTGTAGGCGTGTTTGGCGATGCTGCGCACGAGCGGCAGCGCAGCGGTGGGCGCCGTCATGAGCAGATCCTGCCCAGGCTGCAGATTGAGCCCGACGCGAACCGCCACTTCGCCCAGACGATCAAGCTTCGCAGGGTCGATCAAGGATGCGTTCGCGTCGGCGGCGAGGGTCATGGTTCTGGCTCCCTATTTTCTTACGGCCTGATGTATTGATTGCCGACAAATCGACAAGTCATATTCGAGACGTGGCATCGGTATGCAAACCGAAATTTGCATAGTCGTCCGCTCTGCGATCGTCGGGTGACCGTGTTGGCGGCAGCTGCAACATCCGGCTGGACCTTGTGTGAACAGGTGCGATGGCGCAAAAGGGTCGCGAATTTCCGTGACGCTGCAGGGAGGCAGAAGTCAAAATGCGAGCGGCTGTTTACCCCACTGTTGTCTCCGGTCCTCCGCGGGCGAGCGCGATTGTGCGGCCGGGGCGGTTTTCGCTGCCGGCGGGTGTGGAGCGCTACGTCGTGCCGGGGGGCGGGGCGCTGCTGGTCGAGGTCGGCGCGGGCGACCGGGTGACGGTGCTGAACGCGGAAGGCGGACAGGCCTGCGAACTGGTCGCGCTTGGGTCTGACGGGCGCGCCGATCCGGGGGTGCTTGGGGCACGGGGCAACAGCAGTGCCGCCGGCCTGAAGGCGCTTTTGCTGTCCGGCGAGGAAAGCCTCTTGCAGTTTCGCCGCAAGATCGAACGGCGTGGCATCAATCTCGCCGGCGTCGAGGCGATCCGCTTCTTCGATGCGACGACGCCGGCTGGAGCCGAAGAGAGTTTCGTAGTGCTGCGGGACGGCTCGCTGATCGTGGCCGCACCCGGCGGACCGATGTCGCTCGAGGACCAGGACACCGTTACGCCGCTGACGCTGACGATTGCGCGCGCGACGGTGAAGCCGGTGAAGTCCTTCGATCTGCCGGACCCGCTCGCCGATCCGGTGCTCGACCGGCGCGTCAGGTCGATGACGGCCGAGGCCTATTTCGTCAAGGCCGGCGACTACATCCAGATCATCGACGTCGATGGGCGCCAGTGCACCGACTTCCAGTGCTTCTCCGCGCGCAAGCTCGACAAGGGACGCGACCTGCCGCTCGACGTGACGACGACGCGCACGCTGATGGGGTCGAGCTATCCGATGCCGGGCCTGTTCTCGAAGTATTACGACCAGGACATGGAGCCACTGGTCGAGGTGGTGCAGGACACATGCGGCCGCCACGACGCCTTCGCGCTCGCTTGCGCCGCCAAATATTACGACGACATCGGCTATCCCGGCCACCCGAACTGCTCGACCAACTTCAACTCCGTGCTGGCCGAGCATGGGGTGACGCCGCGCGCCGGCTGGATGGCGGCGAACTTCTTCTTCAACACCGCCATCGACGCGCACGGCCTTGTCGTCTCCGACGAGCCGTGGTCGCGGCCGGGCGACTATGTGCTCATGCGTGCGCTAACCGACCTGGTCTGCGTCTCGTCGGCCTGCCCGGACGACACCACGCCGGCCAATGGCTGGAACCTGACCGACATCCATGTCCGTACCTATAGCGGGGCGGAAAAGTTCACTCGAGCGATAGCCAGAAGAATGAGCCCGGACGCCGAACCCGTCATGACCCGAGAGACCGCCTTCCATTCGAGCTTCGCCAAGCACACGCGCGACTTCATCGAGTACAAGGGATACTGGCTGGCCAACTCCTTCGCCAAGGCGGGGCCGATCGAGGAATACTGGGCCTGCCGCGAGAAGGCGGTGGTGATGGACCTGTCGCCGCTCAGGAAGTTCGAGGTGACGGGGCCGGATTCCGAGGCGCTGCTGCAATATGTGCTGACACGGGACGTGAAGAAGCTTTCGGTCGGCCAGGTCGTCTATTCGTCGATGTGCTACGAGCATGGCGGCGTCATCGACGACGGCACGCTTCTGCGGCTCGGCCAGGACAACTTCCGCTGGATCGGCGGCGACGATTTTGGCGGCACCTGGCTGCGCCAGCAGGCGGAGAAGCTCGGCCTGAAGGTGATGGTCCGCTGCTCGACCGACCAGATGCACAACATCGCCGTGCAGGGCCCCAACAGCCGCGATATCCTGAAGGAGATCATCTGGACATCGCCCAAGCAACCGTCGATCACCGAACTCGAATGGTTCCGCTTCGCGGTGGCGCGCGTCGGCGACGCGCAGGGCGTGCCGGTGGTGGTATCGCGCACCGGCTATACCGGCGAACTCGGCTACGAGATCTTCTGCCATCCGCGCGATGCAGAGACAGTGTTCGACGCGGTGTGGGAAGCCGGGCAGTCGCATGGGCTGAAGCCGATGGGCATGGCGGCGCTCGACATGGTGCGCATCGAGGCCGGGCTGGCGTTTGCCGGCCACGAGTTCTCCGACGAGACAGACCCGTTCGAGGCCGGCATCGGCTTCACCGTGCCGCTCAAGACCAAGCCCGACGACTTCATCGGCCGCGACGCTCTCATTCGCCGAAAGGAACACCCGGCGCGCAAGCTCGTCGGGCTGGAGATATCGGGCAACGTCGCTGTCGGTCACGGCGACTGCGTGCATGTCGGGCGGCCGCAGATCGGCGTCGTCACCTCGTCGATGCGCTCTCCGGTTCTCGGCAAGAACATCGCGCTCGCCCGGGTCGATATCGCACACTCCGACATCGGCACCGAAGTCGAGATCGGCAAGCTCGACGGCCACCAGAAACGCCTGCCCGCAAAGATCGTCGCCTTCCCCCACTTCGACCCGCAGAAGACCAGGCCGAGATCGTAGGCGGCCCAGCGTTCCGATCGCGCCACATCCGGGACACCCGGCTGGCGGGCGGATCGGATTTATCGATTGCTGCTTATTTGCCGGGAAAAATCGAAGATTTCGGCATTGAATGCGCCCTGTCGGCGAGACTCCGGCAGGCTGTGGTGGGGACTGGATGGTAGCGGAGGAGGGATTTGAACCCCCGACCCCAGGATTATGATTCCCGTGCTCTAACCAACTGAGCTACTCCGCCAATCCGGCAGCACGGAAACAGCAGGGCTGTTCCAAGCGACCCTCAAGGTGACGCGGATATACGTTTCGTGTGGCAAGGCTGTCAAGCTGCCAACGCTGGAGGGGCCCAGTTTCCGGGCGAAGTTTGCCCTTACCTGGCATTTGGCCGCATGCCTTGAGTTCGCGGGGCGGCGCCGTTATGTGTCCGTCACAATTTCCTGAGTTGGCAAGTGATGAATCCGCGCATTGCAGTCCTTGGTTGCGGCTATTGGGGCTCGAACCACATCCGTACGCTCAAAGGTCTTGGCGCGCTCCATGCTGTGGCCGATGCGAACCGCGCGCGCGCCGAAGGCTTTGCCAGCGAGAATGAGTGCCTGGCGCTCGATCCCGAGGCGCTTTTCGCGCGGGACGACGTGGACGCCATCGTCATGGCGTTGCCGCCGCAATTCCATGCGGAGACGGCTATTCGCGCGGTCGAGGCCGGCAAGGATGTTCTGGTGGAAAAGCCCATCGCGCTGACTGTCACCGATGGCGAGCGCGCCGTGGCGGCGGCCAAGGCCAATGCGCGCATCTTCATGGTCGGCCATGTGCTGCGTTTCCATCCCGCCTTCGAGAAGCTGAAGGAACTGATCGACGCGGGGGAACTCGGCGACGTCAAATACATCCATTCGCACAGGCTTGGCCTCGGCAAGTTCCACACCGAGAACGATGCGCTGTGGGACCTGGCGCCGCACGACCTGTCGATGATCCTCGCCATCACCGGCGAGCCGCCTGCGGAGGTGCGCGGCGAGGGGGCCGCCCTGCTCGACCATCTTTCCGATTTCGCGCACGTCCATATGCGTTTCCCCAGCGGCATCAGGAGTCACCTGTTCGCTTCGCGTCTGAACCCCTATCGCGAGCGCCGCCTGACGGTTGTCGGCACCAAGGCCATGGCGGTGATGGACGATGTCGAACCGTGGGAAAGGAAGCTCGCGGTGTACCGGCATGCCGTCTGGCAGGACAGCGGCCAGTGGGCGTTCACTGCAAACGACCCCACCTATGTCGAGGTTGCCGCAGGAATGCCCCTGACGCGCGAACTCGAGCATTTCATCGACTGTATCAGGACGCGGGAAGCGCCGCGCACCGGCGGCGGGGAGGCGATCACGGTGCTTCGCATCCTGACGGCCGGCACCGTCGTGCACGTCTGAGATGGCAGCCCTTATTCGGCAGGGACGCTTGCGGATTCCCCGGCAAGGCGTGACAGCATGGCCTCGGCCTCGCGGCCGCGCTGCGAGCGGTCGATGAAGCCGCCGCCGAAGACACGCGCTTCGTTGCCTTCGTCGCTGTAGAGGACGCACGCCTGGCCGCGGGCGATGCCGGACTCGCCTTCGCCGAGTTCGACCCAGACGGACGATGCGTCGCGTCGCAGGACGGCGGGGCGGGGCGGGCGCGTCGAGCGCACCTTGGCAAAAAGCTCGATGCCCTCGTCGGGAATCTCTGAAAGCGGCGCGTCGCCAAGCCAGTTCACGTCGCGCAGGAATACGCGACGCGTCTCGAGTGCCTCGCGCGGTCCGACGATGACGCGGGCGCGCTCCGCATCGATATGGACGACGTAGAGCGGCTCGCCGGACGCAATGCCGATGCCGCGGCGCTGACCGATGGTGTAGTGCAGGATGCCGTCATGCCTGCCCAGCACTCGGCCGTCGATGTGTACGATGTCACCGGGATTGGCGGCTGTCGGTCGCAGTTTTGCGATGATGTCCGAATACTTGCCCTGCGGGACGAAGCAGATGTCCTGGCTGTCCGCCTTGGTGGCTACGGTCAGGCCCATCTCTTCGGCGATGGCGCGGACGGCGGGCTTCGGCATGTCGCCCAGCGGAAAACGCAGGTAGTCGATCTGCGCCTGTGTCGTGGCGAAAAGGAAATAGCTCTGGTCGCGATCGGCATCCACCGGGCGGTAAAGCGCGCGGTGCGCACCATTGGAACGGCTGCGGATGTAGTGGCCAGTGGCGAGCGCATCGGCGCCCAGTTCGCGGGCCGTGGCAAGCAAGTCGGCGAACTTGACCGTCTGGTTGCAGGAGACGCAAGGGATGGGCGTTTCGCCCGCGACATAGCTCGCGGCAAACGGGTCTATCACCGCCTCGCGAAAACGCTGCTCATAGTTGAGCACATAGTGGGGAATGCCTAGCGTCTCGGCGACGCGGCGTGCGTCGTCGATGTCCTGTCCTGCGCAGCAGGAACCGGCGCGATGCACCGCGGCGCCGTGATCGTAAAGCTGCAGCGTCATGCCGACGACGTCATAGCCTTCGCGCTTCAGCAGACCGGCGACGACCGACGAATCGACGCCGCCCGACATGGCGACGACGACGCGGGTGTCTTCCGGCCTTCCGGGAAGGTCGAGGCTGTTCATTACATTGCAGTCCGTTGCGTGGTGGCAAAGGCCATTGTCGAAAGCAGAATATAGGTCAAGGCCCGGGGTTATGCCAACGCGCCTCGCCGAAAGGAAATGACCGCTGCCTCAAATCTTAGCGAAATCCCTAACGCCGGATTCAGGAAGCTTACTTACCCATTAGGAAACGCTTAGGCAATTTTTAAAGCTGTGGCCGTAATGTGACGGTCGTTGCGTCTGTAGCGTTTGTGATTGTGTAGAGAGTACGATGACCGATCTTATTAGACCGCGAGTCAAATACGTGATTGGCCCGGACGGCAGTCCGCTGACGATCGCGGACCTTCCCCCGACCAACACGCGACGTTGGGTCATCCGGCGCAAGGCCGAAGTTGTCGCGGCGGTTCGCGGCGGGTTGCTCAGTCTTGAAGAGGCATGCCAGCGCTACAAGCTCACGACCGAGGAATTCCTGTCCTGGCAGGCTTCGATCGACGAATACGGGCTGGCCGGGCTGCGCACGACCCGCATCCAGCAGTACAGGCACTAAGCCAGAACCATCCAGCCGGGAGACGCCCTAAGCTCTTCCGGACCTGCGCTTCAACAGCGTGGACGCCGCGGCCGTCAGCAGGGCTGACGCCGCGAAGAACCAAAGCCCCGGTTGTGTAACCGCGGTCGCAAGGCCGCTGGTCTTGGCGGCGAAGATCACCAGCGCGACAAGCATCACGTCCAGCATCGACCAGTTCGACAGAGCCCGGATCCAGGACGGCACGCTGATGGATTCGTTGGCGTCTGTGTAGGCCGCGACGTGCAGGAGCCCGAGCTTGAGGCACGGCAAGATAATCGAAAACAGCGCGATGATCGCCGCCAGCACGATTTCGCCATCCGACCAAAGTCCGGCGACGATTTTCAGAAGCGAGGGTTCGTCGGAAAGAAAGTAGAGCCTTTCGATCCTGATCAGTGGCAGGACGAGGCCGAACCCGAGGGAAAGGCCTGAGGCAAACAGCGTGATAGGGAGGGCAAAGCGCATCGCTTCGCCATAACGCAGGCCGCGATCTTATAAAAGAATGGCGAGCTGAACCCTGTCTGTATCAGCCGATCATCGCGCTGCGCAGGCCCGTGTCCACTTCGCGGTTCTTGGCGTCGCGCGACTCAAGCGCCTCCGCCTTGGAAAGCTCCGCTTCAGCTTCGTTGAGTATGTTCTCCGCCATGGTTCGCTGCTGGAGCAAATCCTGCTGAGAATTCTGCAGATTGTCCCTGCGCTGGCGCGCAGCCTTGGCGAAGGTCGGATAGGCGAAATGGCTGATGTCGGTGATGCCGGCTTTCTTTTCCTCGGCGAGGATCTGGACATCGAGTTCGTTGGCCATGCGCTCGAACTCGGCGATCATCATATCGAGTTGCAGCAGCTGCCGACGCTTCTCGTTCACCTGGAACTGCTTGAGCCGCACGAGATTGTCACGTGTCTTCATGGTCCGAAACTCCCGGCTACGCCGACGCCCTCACAAAATACCCTCCGGCGTCGACGACGGCACCAGCGCGGAACCATAGGAAACAAAATCCTAAGATATTTCGCCGGCGGTAACCATTCGTTTACGCGCATTGTTAATCATACGTGTCAGGACTTAAGGCGGGGTAAAAATCCGAGTTCGCAACTGCGTCGAATCCACTGCTTTTGACCGAACTGCTTAGATAAATTCATTAAAGCAGTGAGTGAACAAGCGAGAGATTGGATTCGGCTTTAGATTCAAGATGGTGTGCCAGATAGCTGAAAGATCGGTTTTTGCTTGCCAAGTCGAATTATGTTTTGTTAACCATTCGATGGCAGCTTCTGATTCAGGCATGAACTGCTCCGATACCGGATGCCTTTCGAGACGGTCCGGCAGCAGAAAAGGGGAATAGAATGCGCGTTCTGCTGATAGAAGATGACAGTGCGACCGCCCAGAGCATCGAACTGATGCTCAAGTCGGAGAGCTTCAACGTCTACACCACTGACCTCGGCGAGGAGGGCGTGGATCTCGGCAAGCTCTATGATTATGACATCATCCTGCTTGACCTGAATCTTCCGGACATGTCGGGCTACGAAGTGCTTCGCACGCTTCGCCTTTCCAAGGTCAAGACGCCGATCCTTATCCTTTCCGGCATGGCCGGCATCGAGGACAAGGTCCGCGGCCTGGGCTTCGGCGCCGACGACTACATGACCAAGCCGTTCCACAAGGACGAACTGGTTGCCCGTATCCATGCCATCGTGCGCCGCTCCAAGGGGCATGCACAGTCGGTCATCCAGACCGGCGACCTTATCGTCAACCTCGACGCCAAGACGGTCGAGGTCGGCGGCCAGCGGGTTCACCTGACCGGCAAGGAATACCAGATGCTGGAGCTGCTCTCGTTGCGCAAGGGCACCACGCTGACCAAGGAAATGTTCCTGAACCACCTCTATGGCGGCATGGACGAGCCGGAATTGAAGATCATCGACGTCTTCATCTGCAAGCTTCGCAAGAAGCTCGACGCAGCGTCCGGCGGTCAGAATTACATCGAGACAGTGTGGGGCCGCGGCTATGTGCTGCGCGAACCAGAAGACATTCGCGAAAGCGCCTGACGCTTACGTCACGACGGAAATCGAACCCGGCTTCAGGCCGGGTTCTTTCGTTTCAACCCATTGATTTCGTTTGGCTTCAGGCCGCGTTCTCGAGGATGCGGAAGCGGTCGAGCAATTGCGGCCGGTTGAACGGCTTCAGCAGATAGCCCTGCGCGCCGGCGCGCTTGGCGCGCATGATCGCGGCAATATCGACTTCGGTCAGGCAGACCGCGATCTGGGGTCTGACAGGGCTGTCGATGCCGCGCACGCGGCGGATGAACTCGACGCTCGTCATGTCGGGAAGGGCGCCATCGACGACGATGATTTCCGGCATGTCGGCTGCACAGATTGCGATGGCGTCGAAACCGGTCGCTGCCTCCAGGATCTGGAGGTCCAGGCCACCAAGTATGCGCTTCGCCACCTTCCGGATGACGGCCGAATCATCGACGAAAAGGCAGCGCTTCATGTCCCCGCGGTCCCTGCTTGACTGTGCCGGAACGGACGCTCCGGGCAGAATGCAAGCACCTTAGCCCCATTGCGTAAACAAGCCGCGAAGCGGTTAGGTAAAAATTTCGAAAACCGGATGCCTACGCAGCCTTCAGCACCACTTCCTCTGCCGTCGCATGGATCGAAATGGTCATGTTGGCCTCCCGCGCGAGCAGCAGCGTGTAGTAGGGCTGCACCGAATGCGCGTCGATAGGCTCTTCCGGCTTGTGGCCGGAATGCAGTTCGAGGAACTTCGGCGGGACGCGCAGCATCGGACCGCTGGAAGCGAGCGTGAATTTCGCCTGCGTATGCACGTCGTCGAGCGTGACTGTGATCTTTCCGCCGCGCGGGATAGCCGCAAGCGCCACCAGGACAAGATTCAGCAGGAGCTTGACCTGATTCTTTGGAAGAAGCGCGCGGCCGCCGTTCCAGACCAGTTCCGGCTTCTCGTTCTTCAGGAAAGCGGTGGTGACGGTCTCGGCATCGCCCGTGTCGATCTGCATACCGGCGGAACCGGCCGCACCGAAGGCGATTCGGGCGAACTGCAGTCTTGCCGAGGCATTCTTTGCGCTTTGGCGGATAAGGTTCATCGCGTCCTCGTCCGCGCCGCCCTCGTCAAGCAGTTCAAGTCCGTTGTTGATGGCGCCGACCGGCGAAATGATATCGTGACAGACGCGGCTGCAGAGCAACGCCGCCAGATCGGGCGCGGAAAGCGTAAAAAGGTCAGACATTAACGATCGATCCCCTCGTCAAAATAGCCGGACGCCTCCCAATGCGAATCACCACCCACCCCTCGCGCGCAATTGGTATACAGCCTCGCCGCCAGCGGCAAGGATTCTGCGGACTGAAGGCAGTTTCGCCGTCATCGATCCGCCATCTTCCTCATGCTTAACAGTTGGAAAAGGAATGGGGCCTAGTTTGTCCTCCATTCCGAAGAATCGGCCGCAAGAGCCGAGTCGGGGCAGGCGTCGGCGGAATAGCTCCTGGACGGAGATTTGGAAGCATGTTTTCCCGACTTAACAACCGGATATCGCTCCGGATCATCTTATCGCTGTTCGCACTTGCCTGCATGCTGGCCTTCTCGGCAGCGCCGGTGCGTGCGCAGGAGTACACGGCAGACGAAATCGTCCAGTCGGGCCATCGCTTCTTCGGAGCGACGTCGGGCGGTCTAGCCAGCGTCGTCGAACACATATTCGCCTCCTACGGCCTGCCGAACGGCTATGTCCTGGGCGAAGAGGGGTCGGGCGCACTCGTTGGCGGCCTGACCTATGGCGAAGGCACGCTTTATACGAAGAACGCGGGCGATCATAAGGTGTTCTGGCAGGGGCCATCGCTTGGCTGGGATTTTGGCGGGCAGGGGTCGCGCACCATGATGCTCGTCTACAACCTCGACGACGTGCCGAACCTCTACAATCGCTTCGCGGGCGTTGCGGGTTCGGCCTATGTCGTCGCCGGGCTTGGCTTCAACGTTTTGAAAAACGGCAACATTCTGCTCGTGCCGGTCCGCACCGGCGTCGGGGCGCGCCTCGGCGTCAATGTCGGCTACCTGAAACTGACGGACAGGCCGACCTGGAATCCCTTCTGATTGATCGATCCTGAAGGAAATCCTGCTTTGCGGCGGCTTCGGGCCGCCGTTTCGCTTTAAGCGCCGGCTCTCCGGAGGCGAATTTGAAGCAACTTTGATGCTTGGCACTGGATTTCGCAGCGCGCCGCTGGCAAAAGCGGTTCGGCTCGTATTGCGGCCGCGCACGGAAGAAATATGCAGTCCAGCCTCATTTTCATCCTTGGCTTTCTGTCGGCCGGGTTCATCGCCCTGATCGTAGCGCCGATGGCTTGGCGTAGGGCGGTGACGCTGACGCGCAGGAGGATCGAGGCATCGGTGCCGCTGACGCAGGCCGAAATTCAGGCCGACAAGGATCGCATGCGCGCCGAATTCGCCATGTCTACGCGCCGGCTGGAGATCAACTTCAAGAATTTCCGGGAAAAGGCGGCGGCACAGATCGTTGAGATCAACCGCAACCGCGAAGAGCTGAAGCAATTGATGGCCGAGCGCACCGAGCGGCACGAGGCACTGACGCGGCTGGAAACCCAGTCAGGGGAGATCCGCGCCGAATTGCGCAAGCGCGAGGAAGAACTGGAGGTGCTCACGCAGCGGCTTGAAGAGGGGGAAGCGCTTCTGCGGCAGCGGGCCGATGAAATCGAGAAACTCGGGCGCATGTACGACGATGCTACCTTCTCTGCGTCGAACCGGCAGGTCGAGATCGCGGCTCGCGAAAGCGAGATCGAAAAGCTCAACACCGAGATGATCGCCTTGCGCAACGAACGTCGCGAGATCGACCGCCGCAGCCAGGAGAACGTCGCGGAGGTGCGCGGGGCGCGGGAAGCGTTGCGGGCCGAACAGGAACGGTCACTGGCCCTAGAAGCTCGGATCGAGCGGCTTCTCGCGACAATCGCCGATCGCGACGAGAAGATCGACCGCAGCGAGCGCGAGGTTGGCAAGATGAGGGAGACGGTCAGGACGTCTTCCGATTCGGAAGGCGGACTGCAGTCGCAGGTTGCCGCGCTCGAGGCGGACAAGGCGAGGCTGGAAGCCGAAAAGGCCGAGATCGCCGAGCAGCTTGCCGCTTACGTGACAGGCGCGAAAAGCAAGGAGGCTGAACGGCTGATGGCCAAGCTGTCGGCAGACCGCGACCAGCTCGACGAGCGGGTGCGTGCGCTGACGCGCGAGAACCGCAAGCTGAAGGTCGATGTCGCCGTGCACGAGCGGACCAAGTCCGATGACTGGAACGGCGAAAAGCGTGAGAGCGCGCGGCTGCGCGAGGAGATGAACGAACTTGCTGCCGAAGTCATCCGGTTGACCGCTGCCCTTGAGGGTCCGAATTCGCCGATAGAAAAGGCGCTTGGTCTCGCGGGCGAGGCGCACAACGATGCTGGCAAGAAAACACAAAGCCTCGCCGACAAGGTTCGGGAACTACAGAAGGCCGCGGCGGCGGGCTGATCAGCAGCTCCGCTGGAAATGATGCAGGACCACAGCCGAGGCTGCAGCCACGTTGAGGCTGTCGAAGCCGGGAGCCATGCCGATACGGACCGTGTCGAGACGTGACATCAGCGTTTCCGGCAGGCCTTCGCCTTCCGTCCCGAAATAAAGAGCAATGCGTTCGGGCCGCTCGGCTTCGCGTAGATCGGTAGCACCGGTGGGGCTGAGCGCGATCTGGTGAAAGTCTGCGTGGCGGAGAAGCTTTACGAGCGAAGCGCTGTCGGGCGCAATCGCGAAGGGCACCTTGAGCGCCGCGCCGACTGAGACCCGGATGGCCTTGCGGTACAGCGGATCACAGCAGGTCTGGTCGAGCAGCACTGCATCCGCGCCGAAAGCAGCCGCATTGCGAAAGATCGCGCCGACATTGTCATGGTTCGACAAGCTGACCAGCACGACCACCAAGGCCTGCCGAGGCAAAGCGGTGACGATGTCGGCCGGCGTGTCGTCCACGCGCTTCCTGCCGATCGCGAGGATGCCGCGATGCATGTGGAAACCAGCGATGTCGTCCATCACCGCCTGAGAGGCGACATAGACGGGCATCGAGGCTGGTGCGCTGCTTAAGGTTTCAGCGAGACCAGCCAGTCGGTTCTCCAGCACCAGCACCGACTCCACCGCGAAGCGCCCAGCCGAGAACAGGACATTCAGGACGACCTTTCCTTCGGCAATGAAACGCCCCTGCCGCCCTGCGAGGTCGCGCTCCTTTATGGCGACGTAGGGCGCGATCCGTGGGTCCGATGGATCATCGATGTGGATCGGCGTCATGCCTGGGATCGCACCTTCCAGCGGGCTAGGCGAAGCGCGTTTGCCACGACCGAGACCGAGGAAAACGCCATGGCAGCGCCGGCGAACGTCGGGGACAGCATGCCGAAAGCAGCCAGCGGTATGCCGAACAGATTGTAGACGAACGCCCAGCCGAGATTTTGCCGGATCGTGAGGCGTGTCCTGGCGGCTATGTCGAGGGCGGCGGGCACAAGGCGAAGGTCGGGACGCATCAGCGTGATGGGCGCTGCCTCTCGCGCGACATCAGCACCGGACGACAGAGCGATGCCAAGGCGGGCGGTGACAAGCGCCGGCCCGTCGTTGACGCCATCGCCGACGAAAGCGATGGCGTCGCCATGCGTTGCGGCGAGCGCCTTCAGGGCCTCAACCTTCTCTTCCGGTTGCAAGCCGGCGCGCACTTCATCGATGCCGATCGCACGCT
Organism: Mesorhizobium quangtriensis; assembly: GCF_040081925.1. Classification (NCBI taxonomy): domain Bacteria; kingdom Pseudomonadati; phylum Pseudomonadota; class Alphaproteobacteria; order Hyphomicrobiales; family Phyllobacteriaceae; genus Mesorhizobium; species Mesorhizobium quangtriensis. The sequence continues at coordinate 967,766 of NZ_JBEBMF010000002.1, read as the reverse complement.
CGACCGTGTTCGCGGCAGCCTCGTTGTCGCCGGTCAGCATGACGGTGCGAAGTCCGCGCGACTTCAGCTCGGCCAGCGTAGCGGCTGCTTCCGGGCGCGGCTCATCGGCGAAGCGCAGGGCTCCTGCGAGCTTGCGATCGACGATGACGAAGGCGATCGTGCCTCCAGCCCCGATTTTTCCCGTCATTTCCGCCGTCTGCGATGCGTCCACATCGAGGCTCAGTGCCAGCTTTTCGTTGCCGACAGCCACGGTACGGCCATCGACGGTTCCCGAAAGGCCTTGCCCATAGATCGCGCGCACATTCTTAGCATCGCCGACGGCGACGCTTTCCTGCATCGCATGCGCCACCAGCGCCTTGCCAAGCGGATGTTCGCTCTTCGCCTCGATGGCGGCGGCCAATGTGAGCATCGAGCGGACGCCGCCGTCCGTTGCGGTCATCGCAGCTATCGTTGGCTTGCCCTTTGTCAGGGTTCCGGTCTTATCAAAGGCGACGACGGCGATCTCGCCCGCACGCTCCAGCGTCTCGATGTCCCTGATCAGAATGCCTGCGCGCGCGGCCGCGCCCGTTCCTGCAACGAGCGCCGTCGGTGTTGCGAGCCCGAGCGCGCAGGGGCAGGCGATGACCAGCACCGCGATCGTTGCCGAAAGGCCGCTAATGGTATCGCCTAATGCCAGCCACCAGACGAGGAAGGTGACTGCTGCGACGACAAGGATCACAGGCACGAAGATCGCCGAGATACGATCCACGAGCCGCTGGATCGGTGCTTCGCCGGTCTGCGCCTCTTCGACAAGCCGCGCCATGCGGGCGAGGCGCGTATCTTCACCCACCCGGCTGACGACCACTTCCAGCGCCGCTTCGCCGTTGATGGTGCCAGTGAGGACAGTATCGCCTTCGCCACGCTCGACGGGTAGGCTCTCGCCGGTGACAAGCGCCTCGTCCACGGACGAATGTCCGCTCCGGATGATGCCATCGGCAGGAAAGCGCGCACCCGGTCGGACCAGCACTAGATCGCCCTTGCTCAACGCAGCAGCCGGGATTTTGCGCGTGCCTTCAGCGACGACGAGTTCCGCTTCGGCGGGCTGCAGCCTGCCGAGCGCCGACAGAGCCGCACCAGCGCCTCGCTTGGCGCGGGCCTCCAGGTACTTGCCGAGCATCACCAGCGTCAGGACGACCGCCGCGGCTTCGAAATAGAGATGGGCGTGGCCGTTGCCGCGAAGAACCTCAATGAGCGACGCGACAAACGCGACGGTCGTGCCGAGCGACACGAGGACCGCCATGTTCGCGCTGCCGCGGCGAACCGCATTGAACGCCTCGCGGTAGAAGCGCGTGCCAGAGGCGAGCATGACGCCGGCGGCGAGCGCAGCCTGCGTCCACGGGCCGATCAGCGCGTGGCCGGTTCCGATCATCATCGGCAGGGTGCCGATGACAAGCGGCAACGTCAGTAGGGCGGAGATGCCGAAGCGGAGCAGGGTCGTGCGCTCTTCGGCAAGCCGGACGGCTTCGCGCTCCGCATCGGCGAGGCGCTGCCTTGTCTGATCTGACTCGCGCAGCGTCGCGCCATAGCCTGCTTTCTCGACCGCGGCGATCAGTGCATCCAGCGTAACCGCGTCTGTGAGTTCGATGTTTGCGCGCTCCAGAGCGAGGTTCACCTGCGCGTCCGAAACGCCATCGACTCGAGACAGCGCTTTCGCCACGCGCGAGGAGCAGGCGGCGCAGGTCATGCCCGAGATATCGAGGCTTACGTGGCTCATGACAGCGCCATTCGCTCAGGCTGCGACGCGAGCGTCGTAGCCTGCATCCTCGACCGCCGCGACAAGCTGTGCCGGATCGACGTCAGCCGAGGTTTCGACCGTCGCATATCCGGCTTCGAGGTCCACGCTGACGCCGGTCACAGAGGGATTTGACGACAGCACGCGTTTGACCGCGTTGGCGCAGCCTCCGCAGGTCATGCCATCGATTTTCAGTTTGACGGTCATCACTGATGCCTTTCATCCGATTGATGCGGAGATAAGGGTTCCAGTGGATGGAAGGTCAAGAGGCCGACGCCTGCGCTGTTGCCTCAGGCTTGGCCAAAGACCTCGTCCAGCGTATGCAGGATTTTGCGCACCGCCTCGGATTTGCAACTGTAGTAGATCATCTGGCGGTCGCGACGGGTTTCAACGAGATTCAACGCCCTTAGTTTCGCCAGATGCTGCGAAAGCGCGGACTGACTGAGGGACACCTTTTCGGCAATTGTTCCAACGGTCAGTTCGTCGTCGAGAAGGTGGGTCAGGATCGCCAGCCGCTTTTCGTTGGCGACGAGAGTCAGAAACTCCGCGGCGGCAAAAGCATTGTCCAGAAGTTTGTTCGACACCATCCGATCCCCTGCGCCGTTTCGTCGGACGCCGAGGCGACACTTCCGAATTCCACGCTCGAATTCTGCGGAAGCGATGCGGTGCTTCGCGCAGCAAATTGCAAGCTAGAGCACCGTCATCAAATCTCAAGGCACGTGAACGCGGAAGCTGACCAAAAAAATGCTACGGCTGAACGGCTTCCCGAGCTTCCTTGGCCATTGCCACGAGTATTTCCCGCATCTCCCGTGCATCCTTCAGCGGAGAGGGAAAAAAGATACGCCGCGCTTCGTCGCCTGCGACGATGTCGAACCCGTCGATATCCAGGCCCGTCATGACCCAGCCGGCGCTGTCGACCTTGGCGAAATGGCGCGCAAAATTGGCGATCGCGTCCAGATGATCGTCGTTCATGTGGTCGACCGCACGTTGTTCGGCGGCGGCGAGTTCTTCAACCACGGGGCTGTCGAGCACGATATCCTCGCGCTTCAGTGCATAGGCCTTGCCGAAGCCGCCATTGAGGCTGGCGCGCTCGACCTCGAGGCGGAAAAACGAGAAGTCGCCAAGGCCGACATAAAGCTTCGCCTTCGGATTGCGGCTCAGGTAGCGCCATTCGGCGCGTGTGCGCTCCGGCGTTTCACACTCCAGCCTGACTGCTCTGCATTGGAGCGTGATCCTTGGGTGGGCGAGGGGATCGCCCTTGCCCGGTTCGCCGACCAGAAGCGAACAGCGCGGATCGGCCAGAATTGCTCTTGTGTGGGCCGCGAGCCCGGAAACGAGGATGAGCGGCGTGCCGTCGGCATCGGTCGCAACGCCGACGCGGCTCGCAATTGGCGCGCCGGTTTCGGCGTCCAAGGCTGCAAGCGCGCCGAATCTGGCCACGCGGACAAGCGTCTTGGCCAGCCGGATCGCCTCGGCGTCGGTTTCGCGGATCACGTCTTTCGGCTGGTCATTCATCGCTTCATCTAAAGTTGACTGCGTTAATCCGGTTATTGCCTTGTCCAGCCTGTATGGCAAGTGCCGGGTTCAATCGTCGTCAGACCACTAGGTCCTTGGCTCCGACCCCAGACTGGTCTGCATGACGCACCTCGCCCTTGAAGTGCGTAGCCGCGCCGGGCTCGATCTCTGCCACCAAGATGCGGTTCAGATCCACCGGGCGCGGCATGGCCACCTGTCCGCGCGGCACACGCGCGAATCCCAGCGGGCCATAGTAGGGCTCGTCGCCCACCAGCAACACCAGCGGCGCGCCTGCCTTTCTGGCCGCATCGACCGCAAGCGCCACAAGTTTGCGACCGATGCCGAGGTTCTTGAAAGCCGGCCGTACCGCCAGCGGACCAAGAAGCAGGCCTTTGCCCTCCATGGCAGCGATCCGTGTCATGCGGACCGACGCGATGACCACGCCTTCATGGACGGCTACGAAAGATAGAGCGCGTTCGTGCGGGCCGCCCTCGCGGATTTTATAGGCCGCGCGGACGAAGCGTCCCGGTCCGAACGCTTCTTCATTGATGTGTTCGATTTCGGCATCGTGCGCCGGGCATTCCGGCAGATAGGTCACGTCGGCGGTCATTGTCTGGTCCGGTCGAAGAGGAAGGAATGCCGCGAAGGCGCGGCGGGCCATCGGCGCCTTCAGGCGCGGGCTTCCATTCGTCGTCGGTTGATCCGGATCATGAGCATGGCGCGCCCGCTAACATCATTTCGACGGGACGTCTACGGCTTTTGTCGTTTTGGGTGACGGAGTGTCACCGCAGTTTGTCCTGTGCTTCGCCCCCGGTGGAACCTAAATACGGCCGAAAGGAACGAGGAGCGCTGATCATGGGACTGCTGGTCGACGGAAAATGGGTTGACCGCTGGTATGACACCAAGGAGTCAGGCGGCAAGTTCGTTCGGCAGGACGCCAAGTGGCGCGACTGGGTGACGGCGGACGGAAAGCCGGCGGACGGCCGGGTGCGCGGCTTCAAGGCTGAGCCGGGCCGCTACCACCTCTATGTCTCGCTGGCCTGTCCGTGGGCGCATCGCACCCTGATTTTCCGCAAGCTCAAGAAGCTGGAAGACATCATCTCGGTTTCCGTCGTCCACCACTACATGGGCAAGGACGGCTGGACGTTCCTGGCCGAAGACGGGGCCACGGGCGACACGCTCTACGGCCTGGACTTCCTGCACCAGATCTACACCAAGGCCGACCCGGACTATTCCGGGCGCGTTACCGTGCCGGTTCTCTGGGACAAACAGGAGAAGACAATCGTCTCCAACGAGTCCCCCGAAATCATACGCATGCTGAACTCGGCCTTCGACGAATGGGCCGATGCCTCAGTCGATTTCTACCCTCAGCCCCTGCGCGAGGAGATCGACCGTATCAACGCGCTCGTCTATCCATCAGTGAACAACGGCGTCTACCGGGCAGGCTTCGCCACGACGCAGGAAGCCTACGAGGACGCCTTCCGCGAACTGTTCGCGGCGCTCGATCAATTGGAGGAGCGTCTTTCCAGGCAGCGTTATCTTGCGGGCAACGTGGTCACCGAAGCCGACTGGCGGCTTTTCACCACGCTGGTGCGTTTCGATCCCGTCTATGTCGGGCACTTCAAATGCAATCTGAGGCGGATCGCCGACTACCCCAACCTCTCCAACTACCTGCGCGATCTCTATCAGGTGCCGGGCGTGGCAGGCACGGTAAACCTGCATCACATCAAGTCGCACTATTACGGCAGCCACGCGACCATCAATCCGACGGGCATCGTCCCTGTCGGACCTGAGGTCGACTACGGCGCGCCGCACGACCGCGACCGGTTTGGCAAAGCGGCTTAGCTTACCAATCGGGAGACACGGGCACAGCGCCGAATACCTCGGCGATGCGCCGGTGTGTCGCCGGCGTGGTCGCCTGAGGCAGAGCGTCGAGCGGAAAGAAGCCTGCTTCCGCGATCTCCCGGTCTGGCAGCTTCGGCGCAGCCTGCCGAAAGCTTTCGATCAGGTAGAAGGCAACATGGTCGCGGCGGCTTGCCTGACGGTTGAAGTGGATCGATCTTAGCACCGGTTCGCCGGTGATCTCGATGACGCCTTCCTCGAACAGTTCGCGCTCAAGCGCCTGCATGGCCGTTTCGCCGACCTCGACGCCGCCACCGGGCAACTGCCAGCCGGGCACATAGGTGTGCCGGATGAGGAAGACGGCGTTTTTCTCTCGGTCGTAGACGAGGCCGCGCACGCCAAAGGTCATCGGCCTTTTCAGACGGAAGTAGAAATGAAAAAGCCTCGCCCGAAGGCGTGGCCAACCTATCTGGCGAAACCGGTCGTTCGCAGGGGACGTCACCGGAACATTCCGGTCGCGAACGCATTGCCGTCGGTACGTTTCAATCCGGGCCCATCTCGGTCTAAAAGAGCACGATGTTCAGGCTCGCCCATATCTCCGACGTCCACCTTGGTCCTCTTCCCGATGTAACCTATCGCGACCTCGCGTCAAAGAGGATGGTCGGCTACGTCAACTGGCAGCGCAATCGCCGGCATATCCTGCACGAAGGCATTCTCGGCCATATCCTCGACGACATCAAAGCGTCGGGCGTCGATCATCTCGCAGTCACCGGAGACCTGGTGAACCTCGCGCTCGATGCGGAAATCGAACTGGCGAAGCTCTGGCTGGAGGCGCTTGGAACGCCTGAAAGCGTCTCGGTGGTTCCCGGCAACCATGATGCCTATGTGCCCGGCGCTTTCGACAAGGCCTGCCGTTTCTGGGGGCCATGGATGGCAGGGGACGGCGGCTCGGCGACGGTCGATAGGCATTCCTTTCCCTATCTGCGCGTGCGGGGCAACGTGGCCCTGATCGGCGTCTCCAGCGCCCGCGCTACGGCTCCCTTCATGGCAAATGGCTTTTTCCGGGAAGACCAGTCGCACAGGCTGGCGACGCTGCTCGACAAGGCTGCCGGGCAGGGGCTGTTCCGCGTGGTGATGATCCATCATCCTCCCGTGCGCGGCGCGGTTGCCCAGCACAAGCGGCTCTTTGGTATCGGCAATTTCCAGAACACGATTGCAAGACATGGCGCGGAAGTCGTTCTGCATGGTCATTCGCACGAACCGACGCTGAACTGGATCAGCGGGAAGGGGCGCTCGAAGGTGCCCGTCGTTGGCGTTGCTGCCGGCGGCCAGTCCTTCGGCGGCTCGCATCCGGCGGGACAATGGAACCTGCTGGAGATTTCGGGCGATCCGGGCGCCTGGTCGCTGCGGCTTGTCCGCCGTGGCCAACATGGCCCGACCATGCCGGTCGAGGATCTCATGAGCGTCGATCTGGCCGGCGATCCGGACAGTGGGGCAAAAGTCGCGATCGGCGGGTCGCGATAAGACTACTGACCGGAACCGAAGGTTGTGAGCAACCGATCCCAGAGCGTAAGCACCGTGGCGATCAAGCCGACGAGCGCGCCGGCTGCCACCAGTCCCAACCCGGAAAGGAACGCCGGCCAGCCGCCGCGCCGCACGACTGTCTCCGGCGAGGGCTCCGCTGCGCTGCCTTCATTTCTCAGCGAAAGGGGTAACCCATCCATCATGCGCTCCCGCTCGATCAGGCGTTCGGCGACATAGCGCGCGACCTGGTCGGCTACGGGCTTTATGGCGATGTCCTCGGCCAGCACGACACGTCCCGCCCGCGTGTCCCGGAGGAAGCGATAGGTGCGGCGGTCGCGTGCCATCGCGACGTGGCTGACCGCGTCGATCCAGAGGCGCGGCTGCAGTCCGGATGATATGGTGAAGTCGAAGAGATCGGCGTCAGCCGGCACCTGGGCGAACACTGGTGCCAGTTCCGCCGCCATCAGTTCAAGCCGTGTGCGGGTGGCCTCGCGCAGTTCGACAACGACGTCGTCGCGGTCGGCCATCGCGTTCTTGACCTCCCGCACAACGTCCGCCAGACGGCGCGTCTGGGGCGATTGGTCCTGGTTTTCTGCCTTGTCGCTCATGGTTCCCAGCCCGGACAACATAGTTAACCATCAGCTAATTTTGTCTTTTTTCCGCATTCGCTCAAGCGGCGCGTTTGCGTCGCCGCCTGAGCAATTCAGGTGCGGGCTGGATTATTTGGCCGCGAGAATCCTGTTAACGGCTGACGTCACCGCTTCAAGGGAAGCGGCGACGATGTTCGTGTTGATGCTAACGCCGAAGAGGGTTCCGCCCGGATGTTCCATCTCGACGTAGCAGATCGCGGCCGCGTTCGAGCCATGCTGGATCGAATGCTCGGAGTAGTCGCGCACCGAGAGAGGGATGCCGACATGCCGCGAGAGCGCGTCGACAAAGCCGTCGATGGGACCGTTGCCGCTTCCTTTGATCACCAGTTCCTTGCCCTTGTCGAGGATGGTCGCCTCGACGACACGGCGACCCTTGGCTTCCGTATCCGGATAGGTCTGGTGATCGAGAAATTTCAGCCGTCCTTGTGGCTGGTCGACATAGACTTCGCGGAACCGGTCGTAGATGCGCTTGGCGGAAAGCTCCTTGCCTTCGGCGTCGGTGATCGTCTGGATCTCCTTCGAAAACTCGATCTGCAGGTTGCGCGGCAGGTTCAGCCCGTAGTCGGCCTGCAGCACATAGGCGATGCCGCCCTTGCCGGACTGCGAGTTGATGCGAATGATCGCTTCGTAGGTACGGCCGACATCCTGCGGGTCGATTGGCAGGTAGGGCACTTCCCAGAGCGGCTTGTTGGCGACCTTGATCGCCTTCATGCCCTTGTTGATCGCGTCCTGGTGCGAACCGGAGAAGGCCGTGTAGACCAGTTCGCCGACATAGGGATGACGCTCGGGAATCCGCAACTGGTTGGAATACTCGTAGACATCCTTCATGCGGTTGATGTCGGAGCAATCCAGCTCGGGATCGACGCCCTGCGTGTACATGTTGAGCGCCAGCGTGACGATGTCGACATTTCCGGTGCGCTCTCCATTGCCGAACAGCGTGCCCTCGACGCGATCCGCGCCTGCCATCAGGCCGAGTTCGGTCGCGGCGATGCCGGTGCCACGGTCGTTGTGCGGGTGGAGCGAGACGATGACGTTCTCGCGGTTGTCGAGATTACGGCACATCCATTCGATCTGGTCGGCGTGGATGTTCGGCGTCGACATCTCGACGGTCGCGGGCAGGTTCAGGATCAGCTTATTGTCAGGGGTCGGCCTGACGATCTCGGTAACCGCGTTACAGATTTCCAGCGAAACCTCGAGTTCGGTGCCGGTGAAGCTTTCCGGCGAGTATTCGAAGCGGAAGCCGCCGCCTGCCTTGGCCGCCATGTCGGTGATCATCTTGGCAGCGTCGGTCGCGATCTGCTTTATGCCGGCCACGTCCTTGGCGAAGACGACGCGGCGCTGGAGCTCGCTGGTCGAATTGTAGAAATGGACGATGGGATTTTTCGCGCCCTGCAGGGATTCGAAGGTGCGCGTGATCAGTTCGGGCCGGCACTGCACCAGCACCTGCAACGACACGTCGTCCGGCACGCCGGCTTCCTCGATCGCCCAGCGGGCGAAGTCGAAGTCGGTCTGCGACGCCGAGGGGAATCCGATCTCGATCTCCTTGAAACCCATATCGAGCAGGAGGCGGAACATGCGCGCCTTGCGCTCCTGACCCATCGGGTCGATCAGCGCCTGGTTGCCATCGCGCAGGTCGACTGAGCACCAAATCGGTGCCTTTTCGATGCGCTTGTTCGGCCATGTGCGGTCGGTCAGGCCAACAGCCGGGTAGGGTTCATATTTTCGCGCGGCGTCGGGCATGCCCTTGCGAATCGCTGCTTCGATCTTTGCGTCCATCTTTCTTCTCTTCCCGGCGGCTGCGGACCATGCGCAGGCGTCGCCTGACGAATATTAAACCGGAATTGTGACTGCAAGGAGCTGGCGGCGCGAAGGCGGCTCGTTCGACCGCCGGGCGCTCCTCAACGGACCCGGCGATCGCCGATAAGGCCGAGCAGAAGAAGCGTCGAGGACAGCGCGCGCAAAGTCTCGGCCGCAAAGGCGGGCCGGTGAGACCTGATCATGGACGAGCGCGAGAACATGCACGGTGACATACAGGAGCCGCGTTTCGCTTGCAAGGGCGTCGCCTATTGCTTCACCCAACGCGAAACCAATCTCGCCAGAAACGGCCCGAAGGCGAGCACGAAGGCCAGCCGGCAGCTTTGCAGCGCCATGACAAAGGACATGTCCACGTCCTTGGAAGCCGCCGCAATGATAGCCACGGAATCAAGGCCTCCGGGGCTTGTCGCCAGATAGGCGGTCAGCGGGTCGATGCCCAACTCGTGGCTGAGCAGCCAGGCCAGCCCGCCGCAGAAGGCCATCAGCGCGATGATTGAGCCGACGATCTGTGGCAGGGCGCGGGCGGCGTGCAGCAGGATGCTGCTGGTGAAGTTCAGGCCGATCGCCCAGCCGATCAAGGCGTATGACGCCGCCAGCAGCCATTCGGGAAGCTGGATCGGCACCCCGAAACCGATGTGGGCAACCGCACCCAGGATAGCGGCGCCCAGAAAGTAGGGGGAGGGCAGGCGGGCCAGCCGTCCTAACGCTGCGCCGGCCACTGCAATTGCGATCATCGCGCCGAAGGCGGGCCACTGGATGGCCGGAAACCAGATGTGGGCCGGCAGTTCCGCGCCGGATGTATCGACCCAAAGCCGCGCGACCAGCGCGGCCGCGATCGACACCATGATGACGCGCAGGTACTGCATGAAGGCGACAAGCCTGACGTCGGCCCCAAATGCACCCGCCATCAGCACCATCGCGGTCGCGCCTCCGGGTGCCGAACCCCATACGGCGGTGGAGCCGGGCAGCGCCTTGAAGCGGCTGATGAACCAGCCGAGGAAACTCGATGCGGCAAGCGTTGCCATGACCACAGCCGTGACGAGCGGCCAGTCCGAAGTGAAGGCGGCGATAATCTCGATCGAAATAGATGCCGCGACGAGGCAGCCCACGACTGCCTGCGCTGCGCCGAACAGCGGCCGCGGGACACGAACCGTCGCGCCGTTCGTGCCAGCGATGATGGCCGCGAACATAGGCCCGATCAGAAATGCGGCGGGCAGGTGAGTGAGATCAAGGAGGAAAACGAAAACCGCCGAGACAAGAAGCAGCGCCGCATATTGGACCGCCGCTGGCAACGTTCCGAGGCGCTGGGGGGCGGGTGGCAGGGAATCCATTGTCCCTCTTTAGACCCGTCTCGATGCCACTGTCAGGTCCAGCGGCTCGATAACTTTTGGTCGGCTGGGCTCGGTGTCAGGCGAACGGAACGGCGCTGGTCCCGGGCGGGAGTTTCGCCTCGTCGTCCGGCTCGACGTGGATGGTGACGCGCACGCTCGGAATTTCGGCTTTCAGCGCCTCTTCGATGCGATCGCAGATGACATGGCTTTCGCGCACGGTCATGTCGCCGTCCACGATCAGGTGGAATTCGATGAAGGTCGCGCGGCCGGCGATACGGGTCTTGAGATCATGGACCTCGATGGCGCCCTTGGACTGGACCGAGACGATATCGCGGATGCGGACGTGTTCCTCCACGCCGACCGCCTTGTCCATGAGGCCGCTTAGCGAGTCGCCCATGATCTTCCAGCCCTGCACGAGGATGTTGATCGCCACAAGCGTGGCGAGTAGCGGATCAAGAACCGTCCATCCGGTCGCGACGGCCAGGATGAGGCCGGCGATGACCCCTCCCGACGTCATGACGTCGGTCATCAGATGGTGACCGTCCGCTTCGAGCGCTGGCGACCGCGCGGCGCGACCCTGGCGGATCAGAACTGTTGCCCAGATCGCGTTCAGGACCGCCGCCCCGCCGTTGATGGCGAGACCTTCCCACGGCTGCTCGATCGGACTTGGATTGCTCAGCGTCTGGATGACCTGTGACATGATGAGCAGCGCGGCGACGATGATCATCGCGCCTTCGAAGACGGCCGCGAAATATTCCGCCTTGTGGTGGCCATGCTGGTGGTCGCGGTCGGCCGGCATGTAGCTGATCCGGATCGCCCAGACTGCGGCGATTGCGGTCACCACGTTGACGATCGATTCCAGCGCGTCCGAATAAAGCGCGACCGATCCGGTGATCCACCATGCGAACAGCTTGAGGCCGAGCACAACGAAGGCGATGACGATCGACCAGGCCGCCAAACGGGCGACCTTCTGCTTGACGTCTGCCCTCGAAGCCGTTGCGGAGGAAGTGCTCAACTCAGGCAGCCTTGACCTTCGCCTTGCGCGGCAGGTGCGCGACGACGTTCTCGATCATCCGCATACCGGCATTTTGGCCGAGTGTCATGATCGATTCCGGATGGAACTGCACAGCTGCCACCGGCTCCTTGCGATGCTCGAAGGCCATGATGACACCGTCTTCTGTCTCCGCCGTGACAAGGAATTCGTCAGGCAGGCGCACGGGGTCGGCGAAGATCGAGTGGTAGCGGCCGACCGTGACTTCCTTCGGCAGGCCGGAGAAGATGACACCCGGTTTTGATACCCTGATGCGCGACGGCTTGCCGTGCATGGGCACGTGAAGCTGGCGCAACTCGCCGCCATAGGCTTCAGCCAGCGCCTGCAGGCCGAGGCAGACGCCGAAGATCGGCAGGCTGCGCTGCCGCGCCTTCTTGATGGTCGCCGCGCAGTCGAAATCCTTGGGCATGCCCGGCCCGGGCGACAGCACGACGAGATCCGGCTTCAGCCTGTCGAAGATTTCCTCGGGGACCGGAGAGCGTACCGTCGAGACGTTCGCGCCTGTCTGGCGGAAATAATTCGCCAGCGTGTGGACGAAGCTGTCCTCGTGATCGACGAGCAGGATGTTGACGCCGTCGCCTACCTTGGCTGCCTGATGTTCGGCGGCGGCCGCATTGCCGGCCTTTGCGTCACGAATGGCGGAGAGCATGGCGGATGCCTTCAGTTCGGTTTCAGCTTCTTCTTCCTCGGGCACGCTGTCGAAAAGCAATGTGGCGCCAGCGCGCACTTCGGCAATACCGTCCTTGATGCGGATGGTGCGCAGCGTCAGGCCGGTGTTGAGGTCGCCGTTGAAATGGACCATGCCAATGGCGCCGCCATACCAGGCGCGCGGGCTCTTCTCATTCTGCTCGATGAAGCGCATGGCCCAGAGTTTTGGCGCACCGGTCACGGTCACGGCCCATGCGTGGGACAGGAAGGCATCGAAGGCGTCCATGCCTTCTCGCAGCCGGCCCTCGATGTGGTCGACCGTGTGGATGAGACGCGAATACATCTCGATCTGGCGGCGGCCTATGACGCGTACTGAACCCGGTTCGCAGACGCGCGACTTGTCGTTACGATCGACGTCAGAACACATCGTGAGTTCCGACTCGTCCTTCTTTGAGTTCAGCAGTTTCAGGATCTGCTCGGAATCGGAAATCGCGTCGTCGCCGCGCTTGATAGTGCCCGAGATGGGGCAGGTCTCCACGCGCCGACCGTTGACCCGCACGAACATCTCAGGGGAAGCGCCGATGAGATATTCACCCTCGCCGAGATTGATGAAGAAGGAATAGGGCGAAGGGTTGATCTGCTTCAGGCGGCGGGAGATGTCGGCTGGCGTGGTCTCGCAACGCTCGTAGAACATCTGGCCGGGCACCACCTCGAACAGGTCGCCGCGACGGAAGCTTTCCATCGCCCGCTTGACCAGTTCGGCATATTCGCCCGGCTCGTGGTCGCCGCGCGGGGGAATCCGGTCCGACGGCTTGAAGGGTGTCCTTTCGCCGTCGCGCGGCAGGCCTGCCGTCGAGAAACCGTTGCCCGAATAGTCGTAGCGGTCGTGCCAGGCCTTGGCCTGGTGGTGGTCAACGACGAGGATCTCGTCGGGCAGATAGAGTACGAGGTCACGCTGGCTTTCAGCGCGCTTCAGCGAATAGTCGACCGGATCGAACTGGAAGGCGAGGTCGTAGCCGAACGCGCCGTAGAGGCCGAGGTTCGCGTCGTCTTCCGTGTGGAAGAGGGCCGTGATGGCGCGCAGGACGGTAAACACCGACGGAACGCGACTGCGCTCCTCCTCGGTGAAGACACGGCCGGGTTCGGCGACTGTCAGCGCCAGACGCTGCTTCGATGTCTGGGTGAGCGTCACCTCCTTCAGGGCCGAGACGGCCTTGCCGATGACGGGGAGCAGCACCTCACCGCGCGCGTTCAGCGCCTCGATGCGCATGGCGCGGCCTCGCGCCGAGACGACGACGGGAGGGTCGATGATGGCGGTGTCCCAGCGGGTGTAGCGGCCGGGATATTCGTAGTTCGAGGAAAAGACCGCGCCACGCCGGCTGTTCAGGCCATCGACATAGGCTTCGATGGCGCCGGCATAGGGCGTGTCGTGTCGTTCTCGGACAATCGCCACGCCACCTGCGGTGACGAACTTTTCCGCTCCGGTTTCAAGCACTTCGATGGTCATTCCCCGTCTCCGTTGATCCTGCCCGGGATCCGGAAAGCACTTGAAAAAACAAATGGCCGCCCGGACTTTCCGTTGCGGCCACCCAAATTCTCGCGCGCATGCGCCGTCAGGCCGCTGTCAGCAGGCCCACCACCAATTCATCGCGTTCGAAAGGTTCTTCATGGCCATTTCCATAGCGGCGATTGACGGAGGTCGCAACTGGAATCGCGCGGATGCTATTCGGCCGGCGCGGCAAAGCTGGCCGCCGCCGCTTGTCGGTCAAGCGCGTAGGAGAACACTGCCACGCTCAGTGCCGTCAACGCGAGCGCTGCGCCGACGAAAGGCAAATTCTGGTACGAGACTCCCAGCGAAATTGCGGCGCCGCCGATCCATGCTCCTACGGCATTGCCGACGTTGAACGCACCCTGGTTCAATGTCGCTGCGAGGTTAGGCCCGTCGCGGGCCGTCTGGACGACGCGCATCTGCAACGGCGGCACGATGACGAACGCGACAACGCCCCACAGGAAAACCAGGACGACGGCCGCCGTCGCCAGACTGGCGAGTTCTGCAAAAAACAGGTGGACCAGGACCATGGCGACCAGCGCTCCGATCGCGGTGGGCATCAGCTTCCAGTCGGCAAGCCTGCCGCCGATCACGTTTCCGATCGTGAGGCCGGCACCGAACAGCAGCAGGACCCATGTAACGGCGCTCACGGAAAGGCCGGAGACGTCCGTCAGGATCGGCTTTATATAGGTGAAAACGGCGAAAAGGCTGGCGGAAGCCAGCGCCGAGATCGACATCGCGAGCCAGACCTGTCCCTTGCGAAGGACACGAACCTCGCCTGCCAGGCCGTCCTTGGTGACGGGAGCGACGCCCGACGGCACCAGCCAGGCGATTGCTATGACCGAGATCAGCCCAAGGCCGACGACGGCCCAGAACGTCGAGCGCCAGCCGAACGCTTCGCCGAGCGCCGTGCCAGCCGGTACACCGAGGATGTTGGCAAGCGTCAGGCCTGCGAACAGCAGCGACATTGCCCGAGCCTGCTTGTTCTTTGGGACGAGGCTCGCCGCTACCACCGACCCAATGCCGAAGAATGCGCCATGGCCGAAGGCCGTAACGACCCGCGCGGCCATCAGAGTCCAATAGCCCGGCGCAACGGCGCAGAAGAAATTGCCGATGACAAACAGCGAGGCGAGGAACACCAACACGGACTTGCGTGGCAGGCGGGCAGTGGCAAGCGCGATGACCGGCGCGCCGACCACGACGCCAAGCGCATAGCCCGTCACCAGCATGCCGGCCGCAGGAATCGACACGCCCAGGTCGGCGGCAATCTCCGGAAGCAGCCCCATGATAACGAATTCGGTCGTGCCGATGCAGAAGGACGCAATGGCGAGGGCGAAAATCGGCAGCGGCATGGAGAATCCGGAGGCAGGCTGAATATGTAGGTATGGCTCCGCGCCGTGAATCCGACAATTGCGCTTGCTGCAATGCAGCAATGCGTTTTCGACCAGCGAGATGCTTGGCGAAACTCTGGTTGACGACGCAGCGCATCTCTTGACGGCGGTCAACTTTCCGTGAAAGTTTTACCTGCAAGAAAAAAATACAACTGAGCGGAAAGTGCTGACGGGGCGACTTTTCGACTGGTTGCGGGAAACAAGACGAAAACTGGAGCCGGCAGCGGCGCCATAGGGAAGGGACACAATGACATCGATAACGACGCACGACGCTGCGGCGCCAGGCGGGCAATTGCATCGGACGATCAACTGGCAGGGCGCTTTCTGGGTTGCCAGCGGCGTGCCGGCGCTGGTGCTGTTCTCGATCGGCGGCATTGCCGGTACGACAGGCAACCTCGCTTTCGCTATCTGGATCGCCTCTGTGATCCTCGGGCTGATCCAATCCTTTACCTATGCTGAGATCGCCGGCCTGTTCCCATCCAAGTCGGGCGGGGCGTCGGTCTATGGCGCAACAGCGTGGCTGCGCTATTCCAAGTTCATCGCGCCGCTGTCGGTGTGGTGCAACTGGCTGGCCTGGACGCCTGTGCTGTCGCTGGGCTGTTCGATCGCGGCCGCCTACATTCTTAGCGCTCTCGCGCCGATCCCGGGCTTCTCGGAAGCCTCGCCGGAAGTCGCCGCATGGCTCGCCGATCCGGCCAATGCCGGCAAGGCCGCCGCCGATGCCATTGCCGCGCTGACGGCAGCCGGCACGCCTGCGATACGCGACTGGACGCTCTGGAGCGGCTCGCTTGGCCCGGTCAGCTTCTCGCTCAACGCCGTCTTCTGGATCGGCGTCATCCTGATGCTGATCGTCTTCGCGATCCAGCATCGCGGCATCCTCGGCACCGCCAACGTGCAGAAGATCATCGGGCTCGTCGTGATCATCCCGATGCTGATCGTCGGCATCGTCCCGATCCTCACCGGACAGATCAACTGGGACAATTACACGCCGTTCGTACCGTTGGCGGCAGCCTACTCGCCGGAACCGGGCGAGTGGAATATCGCCGGCTGGACGCTGGTGTTCGGCGGCATGTTCATCGCGGCTTGGTCGGCCTATGCGTTCGAGACCTCGATCTGCTTTACCAGCGAGTTCAAGAACCCGCAGCGCGACACGGTCAGGGCGATCCTCTATTCAGGCCTTCTCTGCCTCGTGCTCTACAGCCTGGTGCCGTTCACCTTTCAGGGCGTGCTCGGCCTTGAAGGCATGCTGGCGGGGCCGATCGTCGACGGCTCGGGCGTCGGCCATGCCATGGCCTCGATGGTCGGTGGTACCGGCATCATCACCTCGATCATGATCATGCTGATGATCCTGGCGCTGATGTTGGCCATCATGACGGCTATGGCCGGTTCGTCGCGGACGCTCTACCAGGGTTCGGTGGACGGCTGGCTGCCGAAGTATCTCAGCCACGTCAACGACCACGGCGCGCCGACGGCGGCGATGTGGACGGACCTCGTCTTCAACCTCTTCCTGCTGGCGATCGCGGCGGCGGATGCGACGAGCTACTTCTTCATCCTGGCGGTGTCGAACTGCGGCTACATCATCTTCAACTTCCTCAACCTCAACGCAGGCTGGATACACCGCATCGACAACGGCCACATCCCGCGGCCGTGGAAGGCGCCGACGATCTTCATCGCGGCGGGCTGCATCCTCTCCTTCGTCAACGCCATGTTCATGGGCGCAGGCGCCAAGGTGTGGAACCCCTGGGCGCTGTGGGCCGGCGTCATCGCAGCGGCGCTTATCATTCCGGTGTTCTGCTTCCGCCACTATGTGCAGGACGGCGGCAAGTTCCCGCCGCACATGCTGGACGACCTCGGCCTCAAGGAGGGTGATCTGGCGGTGCGCAAGGCCGGCATGCTGCCATACCTCACATTGGCAGCCGGCGTTGCCGTCGTGCTGATCGCGAACTGGATTTTCGTGATCTGACGGAAGTAAGACGATCTCCCTTAAAGGCCCGGAGTGAAAAACTCCGGGCCTCTTTTTTTGCTTCAAGCTTCCAGTGCGCCCGACCTCGCGTCGGCGCTGCGCTTCTCGCCGATCATCTTGATGAGGTTGTCGCCGGCGCGGCCGGACCGACCGACGACGCGGGTGAAAACATAGCCTGCCTGGGGGGCCAGCACGTCGACCGAGCCGTCCGGCTCGCCCGGCGTATGGACGATGGTTGCGAGCCTGGCGCCCTTGCGGACATGTTGGCCGGGCTCGACATGGAACAGGATCGCACCCGCACGCGGCATGTCGACCATCTCGACGTGATCGATGGGGGCCGCGATGCCGGTGAATTTTCTCGGCTTCGCGGCCTTCTCGTCGGCGATCACGCCGCGTGTCGCCAACACCCGGTAGAGGCCTTCGGCGTCTGACTTCGCGTATTTCTCGTAGACATCGCCGAGACCGCGATATTCGACGGTGGTGACGACGCGTCTGTCGAAGCCGGCCTGCTCCGGGGGCATCTGCAGATAAGGGTGGATGGCCGCTTCCTCGAAGGCCGCGCCCGAGGCCCCGTCCCACAGGATGACGGCGTCGACGCCCATCGCGCCGGCGCAGTCCTGCATTGCGGGCCAGAGCTGCGCCGGGACGTAAAGGTAGGGCACGGATTCGAAGTCGCAATGCAGGTCGAGCACGATGTCGTGGCCCATCGACAGCTCGACCAGCAGGCGCTTGAGGCGCACGTCAGCCGTGGCCATTGGATTGGCCGGCGGCAGGGCGTTCTTGTTCGGGCGGTCGATCAGCGGGAAGTCGCGATTGAAATTGGTGCGCGTGCCGAGGTGAAAGCGCCCCTCAACCTCGCCGAACAAGAACTGGGCCCGCCCGACCGGATTGGCGGCCGGCACGATGGTGATGTCACCGAGGATGCGACCTTCCGCCTCGGCCTTGCGCAACAGCGGCATCAGCGCGTGAACGGCGACGACGCCGGGAAGCTCCCCTGCGTGGAGCGCGGCCTGAATATAAGCGCTGGGGGCGGTCTTTGACGTTCCCTTGAAGCGGAACACGGTGAGTTCGTAAGACACGCCTTCGGTGTCGCCGGCAAGCTTTTCGATCGTCTTCTTCATGGGAGTCTCCTGATCGCCCGGAAGATGCCTCGTGTCATGTGTCGTACGCAATGGGAATGGGACATGCGAGATCGTTCCGGCGCCTTGTTTTTTGAGGCCGGGGTATGGGAAGCGGCGCATGGCAGCGACGTCTTCTAAGTAGGTAATATGACGCGCTGCCATGCGCCGCCGGCGTTTATCCCCCTGCCGGCGCCCGGCCCATCGAACTCCGGTCGTCTGGAGTCCGCGAGCGCACGAGGCGACAGACGGTCGGACGTCCCGCCCAGTTCAGCGGAAGCACCCGGCGCCACACTTGCCCGGGACGCTGGCTGTACACACCCGTTCCCACACGCAAGTTGCAGGATGCAGAATAAAGGAGGTGGGATGGGTGGGGATAAATCGGCCAGTTTTTTTCCAGGGCCTAATTAAATCAATTACTTAGCTGGTTTTGCTGTCCACGTCTGCCCTTTCCATTCGTCATCATCGGGCTTGACCCGAGTATCCATGTCGTGAGGTTGAACGTGCTGGCAGGTGATGAAGGTTCGACTGCTGTTCTGCACGGGGGGCGCGCTGCCGGAAGGTCACGGCATGGATCCCAGGGTCTGCGCCGTGTCGCTTGGCTCCTTGCTTCGCCCTTGGATGACGAAAGGGTCGGGCGGATTCACGGTTATGGTCGTGATTGGCAATCTTCCCTGCTGCGCTAGGTTGCACTCAGGAGGAAGCTTCTCATGACGGACAAGACGACGCCCAAACCGAAGAGCGCGCCGAAAACAAAGGCCGCCGACAAGGTCGCGCCGAAGAAGGA
This sequence comes from Mesorhizobium quangtriensis, assembly GCF_040081925.1. Classification (NCBI taxonomy): domain Bacteria; kingdom Pseudomonadati; phylum Pseudomonadota; class Alphaproteobacteria; order Hyphomicrobiales; family Phyllobacteriaceae; genus Mesorhizobium; species Mesorhizobium quangtriensis. The sequence continues at coordinate 948,811 of NZ_JBEBMF010000002.1, read as the reverse complement.
CGTCGCGCTGCTTTCGGGTGGCAATCCGCAGATCGCGAAGGGCTACGGCAACGAGCCGGTGCAGGCCTATATCGCGGCGATGCCGGGCTGGAAAAGCGCGGTCGGTAGCAGGCTCGACGCGATCATCGAAAAGGCCGTGCCCGGTGTCGCAAAAGCGGTGAAGTGGAACTCGCCTTTCTATGGCGTCGAGAAGGGAAACTGGTTCCTGAGCTTCCACGTCTTCGCGAAATACATCAAGGTGGCGTTCTTTCGCGGTGCGCAGATGGACTCGCCGCCCCCTGTCACGTTAAAGCAGAGGGATGTCCGATATTTTCATATCCACGAGGACGACGAACTGGACGAGAAGCAGTTTGCGGACTGGGTGAAGCAGGCAAGCCGGCTGCCGGGCGAGACGATGTAAACGTTTGGAATCTCAGCCGTCCGGCTCGAAATCCTTCAGCGGGAAAAGGTGCCGCATCGGGCGCGCCTCGTCCACGACGCGCCTGATTGACGGACGCTCCAGAAGCCGTGCACGGTAGGCGTGCAGCGCCTTGTGCTCGCGCGGGATAGGATGACCCCAATGCGCGTAGAAAAGGGCGGGTCCGGCCGAGACGTCGGCGATGGTGAAGGTATCGTTCGCCGCCCATGTCCGGCCTCTCATCCAGCGCTCCAGCCATGCATAGGTTCTGTCGAGCGTGGCTCTCGCCTCGCTGACAGCCAGCGCATCGCGCTTGTTTTCCGGGCGAATGGCGTTCAGCACCATGCGCGTCAGCGGAGCCTGCACATAATCGTCGAAGACGCTGTCCATCTGGCGTGCCTCGATGGCCGCCTTGCGGTCTGCGGGCACCATCGGCGGCGCGTCGCCGTGATGCAGGTCGAGATACTCGATAATGGCTGCCGACTCGATGACGACGCGGTCGCCATCGACAAGCACCGGGAACTGGCCGGTGGGCGCGAGGCGGGTAATGGCTTCGGCGTTTTGGGGGTGTTCAGGATCGACCATGAGAAATTCGAACGGGATGTTGCGCTCGAAAAGCGCTATCGCCGCTTTCCAGTAGAACGAAGCGAAAGGGTGGCCGTAGACTTTCAGCATCCTAGATTCCAGGCAGCGGGAGGGGTTGGTGTCGCGCCAGCGTGGCGAACCGGCTGACAGAAGGCAAGGTAGGGAGGAACAGATGGTGACAGGGCCTGACAAGAAGAAGGCGGAAGCCGACGAGGACGCATCGCGGCTGATCGATGCGAAGATCAAGGAGCTTGGCGGCTGGCGGGGCGCGCTGCTGGCGAAGTTGCGGGCAGCGATCAGGCAAGCAGACCCGCAGATTGTCGAGACGGTGAAATGGCGCAAGCCGACGAACCCGTCCGGGGTGCCGGTGTGGGAATGCGGCGGCATCATCTGCACGGGCGAGACCTACAAGGACAAAGTGAAGCTGACCTTCGCGCAGGGCGCTGCGCTGCCTGATCCGAAGGGGCTGTTCAATGCGAGCCTCGATGCGGGGACGCGTCGTGCGATCGACGTGTTCGAGGGGGACAGGGTGGATGCGGCGGCGCTGAAGGCGTTGGTGCGGGCGGCGGTGAAGTTTAACCTTGGTGGGTGAGGCGGCGTTCTGAGGCGTACGCTCCGAGACGAGACCTCACGGCATGGATCCTCGGGTCAAGCCCGAGGATGACGAAGTAAGGGGACTGGCGCGGACCCGGGAAGAGCTACTCCTTCACTGCGCCGGTCATCGACGAGACGTAGTGCTCGACGAAGAAGGAATAGAGAATGACGACCGGCAGCGAGCCGATCAGCGCGCCGGCCATCAGCGCGCCCCATTCGTAGACGTCGGAGCGGACGAGTTCGGTGAGCACGCCGACAGGCACTGTCTTGTTCTCAGACGACTGGATGAAGGTCAGCGCGTAGATGAATTCGTTCCACGATAGGGTGAAAGCGAAAATGCCGGCAGAGATCAGGCCGGGCACCGAGAGCGGCAGCACAATCTTGGTCAGGATCTGCCAGCGGCTGGCGCCGTCGATGAGCGCGCATTCCTCCAGTTCGAAGGGGATGGAGCGGAAATAGCCCATCAGGAGCCAGGTGCAGAAGGGCACGAGGAAAGTGGGGTAGGTGAGGATGAGCGCGAACGGCGTGTCATAAAGGCCGAGCCGAAAGACCATGACCGAAAGCGGGATGAAGAGGATCGACGGCGGCACGAGATAGGCGAGGAAGATCGCCAGGCCCACCTGACGCGAGCCGGAAAAGCGCAGACGCTCGATGGCGTAGGCGGCGAAGACGGCGGCGAGCAGCGACAGGAAGGTGGAGCCGAACGAGATCAGGATCGTGTTCCACAGCCAGCCCGGATAGGAGGTGTCGAAGAGCAAATAGCGGAAATGCTCCAGCGTCGGTCCGATGACCCAGAAGGGGCTGTAGTCGTTGAAGTTGGTCATCTGCTCGTTGGGCTTCACCGAGGTGATCGCCATCCAGTAGAACGGAAAGAGCAGAACGAAGACGAAGATGACCAGTGGGATGTAGACGGTGACGACGCGGCGCGGCAGGCTCTGCAGATAGCCCATGCCGCCTTCGTCTCCCCCTTTTGGGCCGACGGCGGTGTTGCGGGTTTCGGTGACGGCCATCAGTCGCCTCCTCCCTGCTGCCATTTGCGGCGCTGCAGGCCGAAATACGAGAACAGGATTGCGGACAGCAGGAAGGGGATCATGGCGACCGCGATTGCCGCGCCTTCGCCGAGCTGACCGCCGGAGATGCCGCGCTGGAAGGAAAGGGTCGCCATCAGGTGCGTGGCGTTGACGGGCCCACCGCGCGTCAGCACGTAGATGAGCTGGAAGTCGGTGAAGGTGAAGAGCACCGAGAATGTCATGGTGATGGCGATGATCGGGGTGAGCAGCGGCAGCGTCACATAGCGGAAGAGCTGCCAACGGCCAGCGCCGTCGAGCGTGGCGGCCTCGTAAAGCGATTGCGGGATGGTCTGCAGGCCGGCAAGCAGCGTGATTGCGACGAATGGGATGCCGCGCCAGACGTTGGCCGCGATGACCGAGGCGCGCGCATTGGTGGGGTCGCCGAGGAAATTGATGCGCTGGTCGATGATGCCCATCTCGATCAGCGCCCATGAGATGATGGAAAACTGCGAGTCGAAGATCCACCAGAAGGCGATGGCCGACAGCACGGTCGGCACCACCCAGGGCAGCAGCACGATTGCGCGGAAGAACGACTTGAACGGCAGGTTCTCGTTGAGGATAAGCGCCAGCCACAGGCCGAGCACGAATTTCAGGATCGAGGCGACGGTGGTGTAGAGCAGCGTGTTGAAGACGGAGAGCCAGAAGACGCTGTCGTCCCATAGATACTGGTAGTTCTCCAGGCCGATGAAGATGCCGGGCCGGCCGATGCGCGCGTCGGTGAAGCCGAGCCACACGCCGAGCCCGAGCGGATAGGTGAGGAAGACGAGCAGCAGGGCAGCCGCCGGCAGCATGAACCACGTCGACAGCCAGCCGCGGCTTTCGGTGAGGCCCGCGAAGCGGGAGGACGTGTCCTTGGTCGATGCTGTCGTAGAGACCATGGTGTGTATTCCGGCTTTTCTCTTGGGGCCTACACGGCGAGATTGGCGAAGACCTCGATGTCGGCATTTCTCTCCCCGCATGAGGGGAGAGATGTCCGGCAGGACAGTAAGAGGCGGCGCAACACTTCGCGATCCGGGCGCTGCCCCTCATCCGTCACTTCGTGAAACCTTCTCCCCGCAGGCGGGAAGAAGGAAGCAGGCGCTAGACCCGATAGTAGCGGTTGGCGCGTTTCTCGGCCTCGGCCATCGCGTCTTCCGGCGACGCCTGGCCGGTCACCGCGCGGGCGTACATGTCGACCAGCACGTAGTCGGCCATGGTTGCCGCCGACGCGTAGCCGAGCGGGCCGGAGTAGCCGTTGGGGCGCAGCGTCTCGGATGCCTTCGAGTAGGGCGCAGCGACCGGATCGGACGTCCACACCGGATTGTCGGCGAAGGCCTTAAGCGACTGGCAGCAATAGCCGAGCGACTTCTCGATCCAGTCGGCCATCTGCTCCTGTTCGAACATGAACTTGAGATAGGCCTTGGAGGCGTTCGGATAGGGTGTGTAGTCGAAGATGACCGCCGTCGTCGTCTGGTGCAGTTCCACCGACTTTCCGACCGGTCCGATCGGCAGATTCGTGGTGCGGATGTCCTTGGCGATCTCGGCGAGCTTCGGATCGTTGTCCTTGTTGATCTGCGCCGTGCGGTAGGCGGAGATGCCGTTGGCGATGACGCCGAGTTCGCCGGCGAGGAAGGCGCGGTTGTTGTTGACGTCGAGCCAGCTCTCGGTGCCCGGGATGAAGGTCTTGTAGAGTTCCATCGCGTACTGGATGGACTTCAGCGTCTCGGGGCTGTTGATGACGACCGTGCCGCTGTCGTCAACCATGCGTCCACCGTGGCTCCAGAGCAGCCAGTGGGCGTAGTTGTTGCCGTCGCCGACACCGTGGCCGTGTGTGAAGCCGGCGGGGTGGCCGATCTTCTGCAGCGCCTTGCAAAGCTCAAGGAATCCGTCGGTATCCTTCGGGAATTCGGAGAAGCCGGCTTCCTTGACCCAGGAGTCACGGTAGACGATGGCGTTGCCGATGGCCGCCAGCGGCAGGCCGATGAACTTGCCGTCCTTGGTGGCGTAGTCCTTGCCGCCGTCATACCAGCCGCCATATTTGTTGCCGAGATAGTCGGCCAGTTCGGTCACGTCGTGCAGCTTGTCGGGATACTGGTGGGCGTCGTCGAACCAGACCCACATGATGTCGGGACCGGAGCCGACATTGGCGGCGACCGCTGCCTTCGGGCGGATGTCCTCCCAGCTTTCCTTGTCGATGCGGACCTGCACGCCGGTGGCGTCGGTGAACTTCTTGGTGTTGGCGATCCAGGCATCCTCGTCGCCCTGCACGAAGGGCGACCAGCGCAGCACGCGCAGGCTGGCGCCGGCTTCGGGTGTATAGGTCGGCTCGGCCGCCTGCGCGAAGGCCGGGGTGCCGCCGAGAAGCCTGCTCCCGGCGACGCCGGCGGCAAGACCCGCCGTGGTGCGCATCAAATCACGTCTGGTGAATTTCATAGTCACTTCCTCCTTGTTTCCATGAAACGCTATTTGCGTGTGGTTGTGTCCGGTGTGGCGTTGGCTTCCCCTAGAATCGCTTTCCGGTTTCCGCGTTGAAGAGGTGGATCAGATGCGCGTCCGCGACGAGGCGGATGGTCTGGCCGGGTTCGAAGGAATGGCGCTCGCGGAAATTCGCGACGATCTCCTCGCCGCCCGGCGCGCGGCCGATGATCTGGAGTTCGGAGCCGGTCGGCTCGATGACGACGATCTCGACGGGAAACCCCTCGTCGGCGAGCCTCAGATGTTCGGGGCGGATGCCGAGGACCACCGACGCGCCGCGCTTCGCCGACGTGCCGGGGGGCAGGGGAATGGAAATGCCGCCGGCGCCCTCGAAGACGGGCGCGCCGTCGCCGCCTCCGGCCACTCCCTTCAGCATATTCATCGCAGGTGAGCCGATGAAGCTGGCGACGAACAGATTGTCGGGATTGTCGTAGAGTTCGAGCGGCTTGCCGATCTGCTCGACGATGCCGTCATGCATGACGACGATCTTGTCGGCCATGGTCATCGCCTCGATCTGGTCGTGCGTGACGTAAATGGTCGTGGTCTTGAGGCGCTGGTGCAGTTCCTTGATCTCGGCGCGCATGGCCACGCGCAGCTTGGCGTCAAGGTTGGAGAGAGGCTCGTCGAAGAGGAAGACCTGCGGGTCGCGCACGATGGCGCGGCCCATGGCGACGCGCTGGCGCTGGCCGCCGGACAGCTGCCGTGGGTAACGCGACAGCAGCGGCACGAGCCCGAGGATTTCCGCCGCGCGGCTGACGCGCGTGTCGATCTCGTCCTTGGACGCGTTCTTCAGCTTCAGCGAGAACGCCATGTTCTCGGCGACCGTCATGTGCGGGTAGAGCGCGTAGTTCTGGAACACCATGGCGATGTCGCGTTCCTTCGGCGCGACGCGGTTGACCACGCGGCCGCCGATCGCGATCTCGCCTCCGGAAATGCTTTCCAGCCCGGCTATCATCCTGAGAAGGGTGGATTTTCCGCAGCCCGACGGGCCGACCAGCGTGACGAATTCGCCATCGACGATGTCGATGCTCACGCCATGGAGAATTTCAGTCGTACCAAAAGATTTATAGACGTCACGGATTTCGACAGACGCCATCGTTCCTCCCGAACGGTTGCTTCCGCGACGCCCTTCAAACAGAAACGCGCCATTCCCTATTATGAACCCCTGCTTCGTGCAGGTTTCGAACCCCGGATGGTAGCGCTACCCCACGTTGCGTGTAAACCCCGACTAAGGGTGAAAGCCGAAAGGCTTGACGTCGCCAAATGCGCGGCCCTGCACAGGCTCCGAGCCACTACTGCAAAGACGCCGAAAGCGGATCGATGCCTGCCCTCCGTTGAATGCGGTCGAAGGCGTCACGCAGGATGACGTTGTCGTGCAGCGACTGGCTACCGGCGGAGATCAACAGGTCAACCTGTTCGCGCGGCAGCTTGAGGCGGGTCGGGATGGCGTTCAGCTTTCCACGCTCAGGTTGAGGAAAATCGTCGAAGGAGACATCCTCGACGACAAGGTCGACATCGCGGCAGTTCCAGCCGGCGAGCGTACCGCGATATCTGCGCACCGTCTCGGAGGGCAGTCCGCAACGCCATGCGACCAGCTTGTTGCGCCACACTTCAACGGCAAGGCGCAGCGCATCGAATTCGTCGCGGACTGAGGAGCGGATGCTGGCGTTGGAAATGGCGCCGACCATTTGCGGAAATTTGGGGCCGCTCTTGGTCTGCACCCAGTCGCCCTCGGTTCGGATGCTTGCGTCTGCGACGATGAAAACGAAAGTCCTGAGCTTCACGGCCTCTTCCGCTGACAATGGCCCGTGCGCTGATTTTGCCGCTTCCCGCTCCAGGCTGAAACCGGTGACGCCGATGTTGTCGGTCAGGCCGCCGTCGAGCAGCTTGATGTAGTCGACGTTATCGTTGCTCTGGTAGGTATCGAGGGCGCGCGCATAGGCTTTCAGGCGGATCGAGGCCGCCGGGTCGGCAAGCGCCCGCGTCAGCCATTCCGGCCGCTGGTAGCCGCATTTCGTCCTGGGCGTTGTCGTCGAGACGACAATCGGCGCGAAAACCACGGGGAAGGCGGCCGAGGCAGCGACGGCGTCGGCGATGCGCACCTTGTCGAGGTCGCTGCACAGAGCGGCGAAGGTATCGTAGGTGAAGGCGAAGGGCGTCGCATTGTAGATATCGGACGCATTGATCCAGACGATCGGCGCGTGCTTGCGCTGGAAGGAGGCGTAGGTCTTGCCGTCAAAGACGTTGCGGTTCAGCCAGTCGGCGAAGGTCGAACGGTCGTTGGCGCCGCCATTGTAGATGCGTACCCAGTTGGCCGGCGACAGTTCCGACTTGTGCAGTTCCTTCTCGGCGTCGGCGAGCAGGAAGCGTTCGCGCAGGTCGACATAATCGCGCCCCTTGAGACCGAAATAGGCGGCGGTGACCGCGCCGCCAGAGGTGCCGGAGATCATGCGGATATCGTCGGTTAGCATACGCCTCTTCGGGCCGCGGCCGACCACGATCTCATCGAGGCCCCGCAGCACGCCATAGCCGAAGGCGGCGGCGCGCGTGCCGCCACCGGAGATGGCCAGGCCGATGACCGTCGAGCCGTCGCCGGCGGGATCGGGGATGTATTCGGCGGACGGTCTGCCGACCTCCGCGACATGCGTGTTGATCGGGCCGACATCGGTCGAGACACAGGCGGAAAGCGCCAGCCCGGCGAACGCGATACAAAAGGAACCGAACGCAGCACGCATCAAACCGGATGTCTCCCCTCCTGCGGCGGCGACAGTGCCGCACGATCTAGCTCAGCGCAACCGTTGAGAAGGCAAGCCGAGGCGTTGGTGGCAAGGTGCGACGTTTCTGCTACGTTCCTGGCCGGAACGAAATTGCGAAAGAGGAGAGCAGGCATGAACTTCTCCAGTGCAGTCGTCTCGATCCCAGGCAAGGAAAGGTTCGCGCGTGCTCCGTTCGGCGGACGCGTGATCATCCATGCCACCGCCGAAGAGACAGGCGGAGCGTTTGGCATGTGGGAAACATTCACGCCTCCGGGGCAGGGGCCGGACACGCACATGCACACTCGCGAGGCGGAAATGTTTCGTGTCATCAGCGGAACCTACCGGTTTCGCTGCGGCGACGAAGAATTCGACGGGCCGCCGGGAACGGTTGTCGTGCTTCCACCCAATATCCCGCATAGCTGGCGCAACATCAGCGACGAGCCGGGCCGCATCTTTGCAACCGTGACGCCGGGCGGTTTCGAGCGCCTGTTCGTCGAGATCGAGGCGACCGGGGCTGATACGCCGGAGAAGATCGCCGTGATCGAGGCAAGGCTGGGTGTCGTCAACGAGGAGACTGAAAAGCTGGCTGCCGCGAATGCCTGATCCTCACGCAACCGGCTTCATGTCGGCGATGACGGTCGGCAGCAGTTCCGAGACGGTCGGGTGGATGGGCACCATGCGCTGCATCACCGTATAGGGCGCTTTCGCATAGATCATGTCGAGGATGCCGTGGACGACCTCGTCGCCGCTGGCGCCGAGAAGGGACGCGCCGAGAAGCTCCTTGGTGTCGGCGTCGGCGATGATCTTCATGAAGCCCTTCGTCTCTCCGCGTTCGACCGCGCGGCCCACCTGCGTCATCGGCCGCGTGCCGACGAGGATGTTCCGGCCGCATTTGCGAGCTTCTGTTTCCGTCATGCCGGCGCGGCCGAGCGGCGGATCGATGTAAAGCGCGTAGCCCGGCTTGCGGTCGCTGACTCGGCGCGTGTCGCCATCGAGCAGATTGGCGGCGACGATCTCGAAATCATTGTAGGCGGTGTGGGTGAATGCGCCGCGCCCGTTGCAGTCGCCGAGCGCGTAGATATGCGATTGGCTGGTGCGCAATTCGTCGTCGACGGTAATGTAGCCGCGCTCGTCAGTCGCGACTCCGGCCTTGTCGAGGCCAAGGTCGTCGGTGTTGGGGCGTCGGCCGATGGCGAGCAGGACATGGGTGCCGGGCACATCGCGGTCGCCTGACGTGCAATCGACATGCACGCAGACGCCATCGGCGCGCGGCGAGAAGCTGATGCATTCCGCGTCGAGCCGGAAGGCGATGCCTTCGTCCTCGAGGATCGCCTTGATGGCGTCGGAGACGTCGGGATCCTCGCGGGAAATGAGGCGCGAGCTCTTTTCGACGACCGTGACCTTCGCACCGAAGCGGCGGTACATCTGGGCGAATTCCAGCCCGATGTAGCTGCCGCCGACGATGACGAGATGCTCTGGCAGGAAATCGATATCCATCATTGATGAGTTGGTGAGGTAGCTGATCCCGTCGATGCCAGGTATGGGCGGGACATTGGCCCGGCCGCCGACATTGATGAAAATGCGGTCGGCGGAAAGCGTCTCGCCGTTGACGCTCACCTCATGCGGCGAGAGGAAGGTCGCGTGTCCGCGGAAGATGGTGCAGCGCTCCATGCCTTCCAGCCAGCCTTCGGTGCCGGAACGCGAATCGAGCGTCACCTTGTCCTTGCGCGCCTTGATGGCCTTCATGTCGGGCACGATGTCGCCGCCGACGGAAAAGCCGTAGTCGGCGGCGCGGCGTGCCACGTGCATGGCGTAGGCGCTGGCAACCATCGTCTTGGTCGGCTTGCAGCCGGTGTTCACGCAGGTGCCGCCGAAAAATTTCCGCTCGATCATGGCGACCGACTGGCCGGCCGCCGTCAGCCGGCCGACAAGCGAAGGGCCGGCCTGTCCGGCCCCGATGACGATGGCGTCAAACCTCTTCGATGTCATACGACCGCCGAAACGACCCAGAAGGCGAGCGCGATGGCGACGATATCCTCCAGGATGGCGGCAGGCGGGTCCTTGCCGAAGGCGGCGGCAAGACGGGCGCGGACGGCAGCGCCGCCATAGGTGCCGATGACCGCGCCGACAACGCCGGCAAGCAGTCCGACGAGCAATGCGCCGCCAGCCGTGCCGATGATCGCGCCGGTGAAGGCGCCGCTGACGAGGCGCGCGCCGAACTGCTGCGGCACCTTACGGCTGGGCGTCGAGGGAAGCTGGTCGGTGACGAGTTCGACAAGGGCGAGCACGCTGAAGACCGCAACCGCGATCCAGTGGCCCATGAAACCGGCCCAGGTGCCGGCAAGCGGCAGCCAGCCGAGATAGGCGCCCCAGGCGACGGCGGCAGGCGCGGTCATGGCGCGCAGACCGGCGACGACGCCGATCAGAAGTGCAAGCAGGTACAGCATGATGTTCCCCTCTAAGATCGAAGCTATTGGTGATAGAAGCCGTTGGCGTGACCGGCGTAGGGAAACATCCCGCGCGACAGGTCGGCTGACGCAACGGTAGCCGAGAAGATTTTGCAGCGCCAGATGGAGAATGGCGCGGCGGTCGTCGATCAGTAATCGCCGCCGGCCACCGGGGTCCAGATGACATCGTCCACCCGTTGCGCGCCGGTGGCCAGCATGACGAGCCGGTCGAAACCGAGCGCGGAGCCGGAGGCCTGCGGCATGATCTTCAGCGCGGCCAGGAAATCCTCGTCGATCGGATAGCGTTCGCCGTAGATCTGTTCCTTCTCGTCCATGTCGGCCTCGAAGCGGCGGCGCTGTTCGTCGGCGTCGGTCAGTTCGCCGAAGGCGTTGGCGAGTTCGACGCCGCAGCAATAGAGCTCGAAGCGCTCGGCGACGCGCGGGTCGCGAGGCGAGGGGCGGGCAAGCGCCGCCTCCGAGATCGGATATTCGTAGAGGATGGTGGCGCGGCCGGAGCCGAGGTTCGGTTCGATGCGCTCGACCATGACGCGGCTGAAGAGGTCGGTCCATGTGTCGTCGGTGGCGGTGCGCATGCCTGCCTTGCTGACCGCAGCGTGGAGCGCGTCGCGGTCGGTCGAGCCGTCGTGACCGACAGTGGCGAGCAGGTCGATGCCGGCATGGCGGGCGAAGGCGTCGGCGACCGTCAGGCGCTCAGGCTCGGCAAAGGGATCGGCTTCGCGGCCGCGAAAGGAGAAGGTTTTCGCGCCCGTCTTTTCGGCCGCGAGCGAGATGAAGGCGGCGCAGTCGGCCATCAGGCTCTCGTAGGTCTCGCCGGCGCGGTACCATTCGAGCATGGTGAATTCGGGATGGTGGAGCGGACCGCGCTCGCGGTTGCGCCAGACCGGGCCGAAGTTGAAGATGCGTTCCTCGCCGGCGGCGAGCAGCTTCTTGCAGGCGAATTCTGGCGAGGTATGGAGGTAGAACGGCGCGCGCGTTGTGTCGGGCAGGATGGCTTGTGTCGCAAAGGCAGACAGATGCGTCTCGTTGCCGGGAGAAATCTGGAGGGCCGCCGTCTGCACCTCGATGAAATCGCGGGCGGCGAGCCAGTCGCGGATGGCGGCGGCGATGGCGTTTCTCGCCAAGAGGCGAGGGCGACGGTCGGCGTGGCGGTGGGGTGTCCACCAGGGTGAGACCTCGCTCATCGCCTGGTTTCGCCTGTCGTTGAGGGCTGGCGGCGCGGCTCAAGATGCGCTAGGGCACGGCTCAAACCCTTCATGGCCGGCATTCGCTGGCGAACAATCGCAGGATTTCTCATGGTGAAAGTGATCGCCAGCTCGCTCCGCAAGGGCAATGTCGTCGACAAAGACGGCAAGCTCTATGTCATTCTCTTCGCCGAGAACATCCATCCTGGCAAGGGCACGCCGGTGACGCAGCTGGACATGCGCCGCATTTCGGATGGCGTGAAGGTGTCGGAGCGCTATCGCACCACCGAGCAGGTCGAGCGCGCCCATGTCGAGGATCGCGAGCACACCTTCCTTTACGCCGATGGCGAAGGCTTCCACTTCATGAACCCCGAGACCTATGACCAGGTCGCGGTCGCCGAAGACGTGATCGGCGACGCTGCTCCGTATCTGATCGAGGGCATGGCGGTTTCGCTCTCGGTCCATGAGGGCGTCGGCATAGCCATCGTGCTGCCGCAGCGCGCGGTGTTCGAGGTGGTGGAAACAGAACCGACGACCAAGGGTCAGACGGCGTCGTCGTCATACAAGCCGGCGCTGCTCTCCAACGGCGTGAAGACCGCGGTACCGCCGCACATCGCAGTCGGCACGCGCATCGTCGTCATGACGGCCGACGGGTCGTATGTCGAGCGCGCGAAGGACTGATCTTCCGCGTCTCTGCCGAACGTAACGTAGTCTGAAAGTGGAAAAAACTGTATTCCGGAGCGGAATATGCTGCAAAAGAGGTTGTTGATACACGTCAAATTTTTGAATGCAGTTTTCATATGCTCTTCGGTAATATTTTTTCTACAGAACGACAAAGAGGGATTTGCCATATCTTATGGTGTATCTTCTTTTTTGCTATGTTATTTAATAGCTTCAGGAAACATAAAACCCAGAATGGTTTACACTATTACTTTGGATGAAAAAGACAGATATTCTTTTGAGAAAGAAGATTATTCAATAAGAAATATGAGAATAATTGATAGGCTGAAGCGCGATTTTTATAGAGGCGCCTTCGAATGCGCTTCAATATTGGTTTCTATTTTTTCGATCTTCTATCTTTATAATCTTGTCTACATTCTTATTATTATTTTGGGCAATTCAGCCATTCACGCCACAGATTATGTTATGGCGATCCGCTTAATAAAGACGCGGAATAAATAGCGCCGTGCTTGGTCCCCCCGAGCGAGAATGGGGATTGAGCACCATCATCGATCTAGCACCCAACGGCCATATCGCCGTTGGATGCTCTGGGTCGGAAAGCGCCGTGCTGCGGAGTTGCGCCTCAGAACAGGCCTTCGATCTCGCCCTTGTCGTTGAGGTAGATCTTTTCGGACGACGGGACCTTGGGTAGCCCGGGCATGGTCATGATCTCACCGCAGATGACGACGACAAAGCCGGCGCCGGCCGAGAGCCTGACCTCGCGAACAGGGACCGTGTGGCCGGTCGGAGCGCCGCGCAGGTTGGGGTCGGTCGAGAAGGAATATTGCGTCTTGGCCATGCAGACCGGCAGGTTGCCGTAGCCGGCCTGTTCCCAGGCATGGAGTTGGTCGCGCACCGACTTGTCGGCGATCGCCTCCGAGCCGCGATAGATGCGCTTGACGATGGTGTTGATCTTGTCGAACAGCGGCATGTCGTCGGGATAGAGCGGCGCGAACTGCGACTGACCGGACTCGGCGAGTTCGACAACCTTGTGCGCGAGTTCTTCGATGCCGGCCGAGCCATGCGCCCAGTGCTTGCAGAGGATCGCCTCCGAACCCTGCGCGGCGACGAATTCCTTCATCGCGGCGATCTCGGCGTCGGTGTCGGAGATGAAGTGGTTCATGGCGACCACGACCGGCACGCCGAACTGCTTCACGTTCTCGATGTGGCGGCCGAGATTGGCGCAGCCCTTCTTCACGGCCTCGACGTTTTCGGTGCCGAGGTCTTCCTTCTTGACGCCGCCGTTCATCTTCATGGCGCGCACGGTGGCGACGATGACGGCCGCGGCCGGCTTGAGGCCCGCCTTGCGGCATTTGATGTCGAAGAACTTCTCCGCGCCGAGGTCGGCGCCGAAGCCGGCTTCGGTGACGACGTAGTCGGCGAGCTTCAGCGCTGTCGTGGTGGCGACGACGGAATTACAGCCGTGCGCGATGTTGGCAAACGGGCCGCCGTGCACGAAGGCCGGGTTGTTCTCCAGCGTCTGCACGAGGTTCGGCTGCATGGCGTCCTTCAGCACCACGGCCATCGCACCGTCGGCCTTGAGGTCTCGGGCATAGACCGGCGTCTTGTCGCGGCGGTAGGCGATGATGATGTCGCCGATGCGCTTCTGCAGGTCCTTCAAGTCGGTGGCGAGGCAGAGGATAGCCATGACTTCCGAAGCGACGGTGATGTCGAAGCCGGCCTCGCGGGGATAGCCGTTGGCGACGCCGCCGAGTGAGCAGACGATCTCGCGCAGGGCGCGGTCGTTCATGTCCATGACACGACGCCAGGCGACTCGGCGGGTGTCGATGCCGAGTTCGTTGCCCCAGTAGATGTGGTTGTCGATCAGCGCCGACAGCAGGTTGTGCGCCGTGGTGATGGCGTGGAAATCGCCGGTAAAGTGGAGGTTCATGTCCTCCATGGGCACGACCTGCGCATAGCCGCCGCCGGCCGCGCCGCCCTTGACGCCGAAGTTCGGGCCAAGCGATGCCTCGCGGATGCAGGTGATGGCCTTCTTGCCGATGCGGTTGAGGCCATCGCCGAGGCCGACGGTCGTGGTGGTCTTGCCTTCGCCGGCCGGCGTCGGGTTGATGGCGGTGACGAGGATCAGCTTGCCGTCCTTGCCGCCCTTCTTCGAGGCGATGAACTCGGCCGAAATCTTCGCCTTGTCATGGCCGTAGGGCAGGAGATGCTCGGCGGGGATGCCCAGCTTCGCGCCGATCTCCATGATCGGCTTCTTCTTCGCCGCGCGGGCGATCTGGATGTCGGATTTCACTTCGGCCATGACGGCGTTCCCTCGGGCTGGACGTTTGCGGCGGTTTTTTCTGGTTGGCGCGGCGGCAGGAGCGGCGCGCACCATGCGCGGCGATCTAAACTCTCACCACCGGCTTAGTCAACCAGTATGCAAAATTGTTTCCTTGAAAGAAACTTTCGATCGGCCAAGAGGTTTTTGCGCTTGGCCTCGGACCGCTGGAATAGAGCCTCAGCGCCATCCTGCGCGCCGTCCCAAAACAGGCGTGGAATGAACGAAAAGCGACGCCGCAAACGGAGCGGCGTCGGCTGTGCGTTGACGGTCAGCGGTCCAGGACGGCGCGGATTTCGACGATCTGCGAGCGAGCCCGCAACAGGTTGAAGCCCATCGTCGCAAGGTGCGAGGGGAAGAAGGCGCTGGACTCGTTGCCGTTCGAGATGATCCACGGTTGCATGTTCAGCGCGTCGCGCATCTGCACCATCATCGTATCCCAGAGCGTCCCGATGTTGCGCTCCTGGATAACCTTGGAGAAGTCTGCCTGTGTGGCGTGCAGTATGCCGTAGTAGGCATAGAGCTGGCCGTAGGCGAACCAGAAGCGGTCGTCTGCGCGCGGATCGAACCAGCCTGCGTCAGAGGCCTCGATCTGGCCACGCAGGATGTCCGACGTTGAGCCCATGTCGCCTGCGATGCGGTCGAGGAACTGCATCAGATTGTCGGCGCGCGCGTCAAAGGTCGCCTGGCACTGCTGAAGGCTGGCGTTGAAGGCGTTGAGGTTCTCGATCGCATCGCGATAGACGCTTGGCGTCGGCCGGGTAGGACCGCGCATGCCGACATACCAGGCGTCTTCGTCCCAGGCGAGCGCGGTACGCGCATTCTGCAGGTTCTGGTCGATGCGCGAGGTACCGCGCGCACGGCCCAATGTATCGACCAACTCGGTGGTAGTGCGGCGCATCACCTGGTTGATGCCAAGCTGGAAGGCCGCCTTGTTGTCGAACCAGGGCGTGTTGCGCCACGGAATGCTGAACAGGCCGAGCTTTGACACCAGCATGGAGGAAATCCATGCGTTCTGGTTGACATTGAAGTCGACCAGAAAAGCGGTCATGTCGGCGATTTCCGAATGCTTGCAGGCCGGGGCCGCTGGCTGGGCAGGTGCGGCTGGCTGGGCAGGAGCCGCAGGCTGTGCTGCGGCGCCGTCTCCGGAGCCCTGGGTGGTGCCGTCCATCGTCGCCTGTGCGGGCTGGGCGATGCGCTCGCCGGCCAGAAGGCTTGCGGTCTGTGGCGCGGCCGTGTCCGCGAGGATCGCGCCTGGGTAGTCAGGGTCGAAGTTTGTCCAGAACTGGGTGACGTAGAAGAAATAGCCGTAGGCGATGATGATGCCGGCGATGATCGCCCCGAGCACCGTCTTCAGGATCCAGCCCCGTTCCGTGTACCAGCGGCCGAACCACATGAAGGGCCAGAGCAGGATACCGATGACGAAGCCTATGCCGCGCCCGATCCACTGGAAGACCCGGGTGAAGAAATTCACGATCGGATCAAGCATGCGTCCCCTCCGTTGCGGGCATGTTGGCCAGAGCTAGTCGACAAGCCCGTAAAGACGCTCGCGATAGCCGGCCTTGTCCTTCAGATATGTGGTTTTGAGCGTCTCGACAACATGGGCCCGCCAAAGCTCGGGCCATTCCTGATAGTCCTTGTAGAAGCCCTGCTTGTTGAAAATGTAACGGGAGACGAAGTCGGACGGTACGAAATCGGAGATCAACCGGTTGGTCAGCCACGCGTCGGGATGGTCGGGTTTTGCGCGCACCACCAGGAAACGATGCAGCGGAAAGATCTCCTCCAGCTTCAACTGGCCGTATTGCGCGATCTCGCGCTTGGCCGCGTTCAGGAAGGGGAAGGTGCCCTCGCTGGCGATCAGTTGCGCGTTCTGATGGATCCAGGTCTGCAACCAGACCTTGTCGAGCTGCCTCAGGTCACGCTTGGGGTGGCTGTCGCGGATGAGGCTTCGGATCGCCATCTCGGCGCGATGCTCGAGATAGCCAGACGTTTCCAGCCACGAGGCGCGGGGCAGTTCGATGCGGCCGGTGGTGGCAAGGAAGCGGAACACCCGGTCGGCATCGCGGATCGACAGATAGCTGACCTGCCACGGGCGGGACCGGCGAAAACCCGGCGCAGTGGGGTCGGAGATGACGGTGGTCATGTCCGGATCGACGAACACATAGAGTCCGCCGAAATGGCTGGTCCAGTAGGCGTTGTGGCGGAAGATGACCTGGTCGGGCACCAGCGCGTTCTCGCGGATGTCGCCGGTGACCTTGGCGAGTTCCACCATTTCGCCCAGCATGGCATCGTCGCGCCAGGCTTCCGGCTCCTGCTTCAGCCGGTCGACCAGGCGGCCAAGCTGGGCTGCCTTGCCCAGCACGTCCTCGGCCGACAGGACGCGGAACTCGACCTGGTTGATGGAGAGCAGGTCCTCGATGTCTTCGACCTTGGAGACGGAATCCTCGATCTCGCCGTAGATGACATCCTTGATTGTCAGCGCATCAATGGCGCGGGCATTCTTCTCGAAGAACTCGAAGAGAAGCTGAGATGTGTTGGAGAAGGCGGTGTGGACGACCGGCAGTTCCTGTTGCGACGGCGTCAGGATGATGAAGCGGCGGTTGATCTCGTTGGGGTCGAGATACTGGTAGTCGCCAAGCTCCTCGGCGATTTGCGGGGAAAAGCCGGTGCGGTCGATCTCGAAGGATTTGAGCGCCGTCGGCTTCAGGCCGAAGGCAACAAGCGCCTTGTTGTAGCGATCGATGAGATGCGGCTCCTCGACCGGCAGCAGTCGGCCGTAGATGAGATCGTTGTCGCGCAGTAGGTCCATCAGTCCTTCTCCCCGTTCACGGGGAGAAGGTGCCCGCAGGGCGGATGAGGGGCGGCACTAACCTTCATGATTTCAGCGTCTCTGATCTTGCGGGCACAAAGCGCATGTCGTTCGCAACCAGGCCACCTACCAGACGTCCTTCAAGGGCTTCAACAATCGTGTCCAGGACGAGGCTGCGTTGCGTCAACACGTCTATGTTCCAGAATCTCAAAACAGACCAGCCATTGGTTGACATTGTCTCGTCCCGCATGCGGTCGTAGCCAGACCCGGCATGTTGACTGCCATCTATCTCGACCACAATATTCTTTTCGCGACATGCGAAATCGGCGAAGAACGGCCCGATGGGAAGTTGACGGACAAACTTGTATCCGTTCAAGCGACGGCCGCGTAGTTCGTACCACATCAGTTCTTCCGCCTCGTTTTCCACCTTGCGAAGATTTCTGGCACGGGTGGCCTTATTGGAATTTCCTCCGCGCATGGCTCTGCCCCTCATCCGCCCTTCGGGCACCTTCTCCCTGTGAACGGGGAGAAGGATACTACGCGTTCCAGAGCCCCTTCTGCTTCAGTTCCTCCATCTCCCGCGCCGCGCGCTCTCGCAGGCGCTGGTCGCGCAGGAGTTTCTCGACGGCGGAATCGTCGGCGCGGTCGGAGTACCGGAATTCGGAATCGGCGTAGCGGTTGATCTCCTGCATGACCATGGCCATGTCGAAGGGGCCGCGCAGGTCCTCGATCATCGCCTTCTTGTCGTCGTAGGACTTGTGCATGAAGGTTTCCGGCTTCTCGAACCAGTCGTCGGGAAGCTCGATGTCCATGGCGCGCATCTTGATCGCGTCGGTGACGTTCTTGATCGCGCGGCCGGTGAAGCGCGGCTCGGCCTCCTTGATCAGGTGCAGGTATTCGCCGACGTCGGCGAGAGTCTTCGGGTCGCCGTTCTCCTTCATGAAGCGATCGTAGACCTTCATCAGGCCGTCCTCATGCGGCTTCGTGTGGCTTTCGTAGGCGGTGTCCACGGCGCGCTGGATTTCCTGCGCAGCGTAAAGCTCATGTTCGCCGAGCGGTATCTTGTGGTTCTTGCCGGCGAGCAGAACGAAGATGTCGATGTAGTCCTCGCGGGTCTGCGGGCCGTCGACCAGCCAGCGTGCGCCGGCGCGCTGGCGCAGCGCGTCGTCGACGTTTTCGGGGTAGTTGGAGAACATGCCGAATGAGCAGTTGCCGCGAATGACGGTCATCGCACCTGAGAAGGCCGACATGAGAACGCCGGTGATCTCGTGCTGGCCGGCCGAGGCGCGGTCGTCCGAGCGTTTGGCGGCGACCTGGTCGATGTCGTCTATGGTGCCGAAGCCAATGGCGCGCGGGTTGAGCACGTTGTCGATGAAGGCGCGGCAGTTCTGGCCGGACTTGCCCTGATAGGACGAGATCTGGTCTACGCCGAAATTCTCGTAGTGGAAGGGCCAGCCGGCGACCTGGCAGTAGTTGTTGACGAGGCCGGCGATCATCTGGATCAGCGTCGTCTTGCCTGTGCCGGGGGCGCCGTCGCCGATGAAAGTAAAGAGGAAGCCGCCGAGTTCCACGAAGGGGTTCGACTGGCGGTCGAAGTCATAGGCCATGAGCATCTTGGCGAGCTTGACCGACTGGTACTTGGCAATGTGGTTGCCGACGACCTCCTCGGGCTTCTTGAAGGTCATCACCAGCGGCTTGGAGCGCTTGCCAGGCGCGACGTCGAAGCCATCAAGCGTGAAGTCGTCCGCCTCGATACGAATATGCGAGTCCTCGAAGGCGCCAAGCCCGTCGAAGCGGCCTTTTCGCGTCAGGAGGCCGTCAACAGCGACGCGGGCGAAGGTTTTCGCGCGCAGCGCAAGATCGGTGTCGGCCTGCGCGCCGGCAAGGGCAGCGTCCAGTCCGGCAATCATGGACTTCAGCGCGTCCTGCGGGGTGTCGAAGAGGAAGTCGGGTTCCTTGACGTCGTTCGGCGCTTCGCCGTCGGCCTCGATAAGTTGCGACAGGTAGGAGGCGAAGGCGAAGGCGGCGACATAGGCGGAAGCCGACAACAGCTTTTTGAAGCGGCTGGCCTCCTCGCCTTCGAGCGGCGCGCGAGCGTTCTTGCCTGCTAAGCTTTCCAGTTCGCCAGAACGCGAGAAAACATCGGAGACGGCAAGCGCGATCGCAAGACCACGGCGCGCGCGATAGAGCAGCGTATGCTGGGCGATCGACATCAACTGGTCGTCGGGCTTCATCGACGCGACCGTCTTGGCCAGCTCAACCTCGCGCGTCTTGCGCACCGAGCCGGTGGAGACGGTCGAGACGAATCGGCGGCCGGTTCCGGCCAGCGGGGTCGAGGACTGGCCCGACGAATCCTCCAGCACGACAATGCGCGTGATCATCGACTGCGCGGTGGCGCGGTGCTTCTCGATGTCGGCTTCGGGGATGGTGGTCAGGCCTGTGTCCATGATCACGTCCTTGTTGATGCAGCCGGAACCGCTTGTGCCTGCGCCCGCCGGGCGGCTCCGAGGAAGGTGTCGAGCGTGCTGTCGAGCCGCTGGAAGAAGAATTCGCTCAGCGCCTTGTTGTCATTGTCGCGCAGGCCTTTGCCGATTGCCTGCGAATAAGCGGAAAAATCCTCGGGCCGGATGGCGATGAGCGGGAAATCGCAGCGCGCGAGCAGCCAATTGGTGAGCAGGCGCGCCGCGCGACCGTTGCCGTCGTTGAAGGGATGGATCGCCATCAGCCGGAAATGCGCCTCGAATGCAGTTGCGGGCTCCTTTGGCGCAGGCGCGAGCCAGGCGCAGAAGTCGGCCATCAGGGCCGGTATGCCGGCCGACCCGAGAAAGTCGATCGCGCCTGCCTCGGTTTCCATGCGGCGTGGCTTGTCGGCATAGCGACCGGAAATTTCAGGGATCGACTGGCAGACCGCCAGGCGGTGGAGGTGGCGTATGTCCGACTCGCCGATCGGCGCGTCAGGCCTCGCCGAGGCGCGGATGATCCAGTCCAGCGCGCCGGCGTGTTCGGCAACCTGCAGATGGTCCTTGAGCGGCCTGCCTGCAAAGGTCATTCCACGCTCCAGGATGAGCGCCGTCTCGCCTGGTGTCAGCGTGCTGCCGTCGATTGCGTTCGACGCGTAAGTAATGCCGATGCGGTGGTTGTGCTCGAGGTCGGCGAGCGCATCGGCCGGCAGCGTGTGGCGCAGCGCGTCGAGTTCCCATTTCTTGGCGAGCACCACATCGGCAAGCGTCATGGCGCGGTGTCCACCTTGAGAAATTCCATAGTAGCTACTGCTTTGCGTTCCATCTGTTGGAATCAGTCATGTCTTGTTGTTGTCTGTTTCGTCCAATCTTAGCAAAAAGAACCACAAAATAACCATAACTATCAATGATAATAAATAAATTGTGGTATAGTAAAACGCTAACATTGGGAAAGATTCTGGATTTGATCCGTACATCCATGGAGGAAAATTTGAATATTTTGTATAAATAATAGTCATTGTGAAAGTAGAAACTACTCCACATACAGTTAGTAAAAGAAATTTCTTCGGAGATTTAATTGATTTTTCTAAAAAAAAGGCCCCGACCATCGCTGTAAATAATGGCGCGCTTGCTGCCAGGCCGACATTCGAGTTAAAGAAAATCCCCAAGCCGAAAACGACAAGCCAGGTAAGGACGTTCACTGCGAGGATTTTTCTGGCGTCTACATAGATTGCGTCCACGCGGCACATTTTTATCGGATCGGGAGAATTGCGTTCGAGTTCGCTAAACATCGCTGATCACCTGTCCCTTCGACAGGATGTGGACCTTGTAGCCGAGGAAGATTTTTTGGGCTTCGCCGGCGGCGTAGAGCGCCTGATAGGCCTCGTGGGGAATGAGCGCGTGCTTCTCGTAGCTGGAGACGCCCTGGCGGGCGGCCTCGAGGTCGTCGGTGTTGATGTAGAACTCCTGGACGTCCTTTTCCTTCGACCACAGGCCCTTGCGGCCTGCACGCTCGCCCTTGGAATAGACCTCCTGCACGGTCCAGGTGAGAAGCCACGCATTCTCTGATTTGCGGACCTTGGACAGCACGTCGGAAACCGCCGAATTGTGTTCGGTGATCCCGGCAGAATAGAAGGGGCCGAGTACGACGCGGCGCAACTGAGTTGGGTGGAGCGTCTCGAAATCCTTGTCGAGATTGGTCGCAATCGTGGTGGGCGACAGCGTGTAGGCCGAGTTCTTCTCGGTAAAGTCGTCGAAGCGATGGGCAAGCTCGGGGTTGAGCAGGCCGTCAACGGGCAGGGGGATATCTACCTTTTGGTTGAGCTTGCCGTCGCGCGTGACGAGCTGTCGGCGCATCGCCTCGGAAGAATCCTCGACGGTGACCATGTAGATCAGGGGCAGGTTGGCCGTGCCATCGAACGCCGCCCAGTGCACGAGGTAGAACGGCCGGCCGGTCTTGGGATTGACCGAGACCTTGACCGTTTTCGCGAGCGTGAAGGGGCCGAAGATGTCGCCTCCCTGCACTGCTTCGAGATAGAGCCGCTCGGCCATAGACTTCTGCAGCCCGGCGGGGAATTCCTTCCGGCGCAGGATGAAATCGGCCATCTCGGCGCGCAGTTCATCTGCGGCGGGAATGTTGGCCAGTCGTTGCTCGGCCTGCCGGCGATCGTTTTCGAGTTCGAGCAGGTTCTGGAAGACGGGAAAGCCGCTTTCGGCGCGTGAGATGCGGAACGTCTCCATGAAGCCGAGCCGGTTCTTCCAGCAGGAGAACGAGATTTCCAGCCGCGCGATATATTCGGCGACAATCTTGGCGACGATGCCGTGCCGGTACAGCGGCGAGCGATCGTCGCGCATGAAGATTTCGAGACCGCGAAGCGCGGCCGCGATCGCCGAGAAATATTGCGCCGCGGCGTCGGTCTGGGGTGTCATGCAGGGGCTCGCGGAGAAATCAGCTCTGCACGTAGTTCGACGCGTTGTGCTTCTTCAGTACGTCTTCGAAGCGGCGGGCGAAGGCTTCGTCGGCGAGTTTCTTGCGGCGCTGGATGTCGGCGGTGGCGACCATGTTCTTCTCGTGCAGTTCCAAGAGGTCGCCGATGTGCTTCTGCGCGGCCGCGCCGATGCCGGCCATCGTCTCCTCGGCGGTGTTGTCGACCTTGGAGCCCAGCGTGTTGATCTTATGCGCGACGTCCTGCTGGGCGGCGGTCTTCAACGAGTCCTCCAGCGCTTTGTAGAGCACGATGCGCTGCTCGGTATCGATGGTGAGCTTGTTGATCAGCGTGTTCTGCGCGGCGATCTGGTTGTTCAGCGAATCGACAAAGGTCTGGAACATGGAGGTGTAGCGCTCCAGCGTCTGGCTTTCCGCCAGCAGTTCCTGCTCCTTGGCCTGCTTCTCGTTATATTCGGTGGCGAGCTTCGAGCGCTCTCCTTCAAGCTGGGTGCGCTGCGTCTGGTCGGTCGACGCGGCGATCCTGTTCTCGATGTCGAGCAGGATCGGGTTCAGTTCCTCGATACGCTTCTGCACGCCGGTGAGGTTGTCTATGGTGGCCTTGCGGCGCTCGATGACCTGGGCGAGGCTCGTCTCCGAGGTGGCGTAGCGCTGCTCCAGCACCTGTTTTTGCGCCTTGAGGATCCCGACGATGGTGTCGGACTTCGCCAGAAGCTCCTGGAGGTTGCCGGAAAGCGACATGTTGCGGACGCGCTCGGTGCGCATGCGCTGCTTTGATTGCGGAGAGAAGATGCCGATGAAACTTTCCCATCCGGTAAAGCTCTTCATGCTCTCGAATTCGGTGCCGAAGACGTTGGTGGCGTCCTCAAGACCGATGATCAGGTCGGCGATGTTGCCTTCCATGACCTTCTGCTGGCGGATCACATCCTCGATGCGGGCGTTCTCGATGTCGAAGTCGGACGCGCCGATCTTGGCATCGGTCTGGGCGATCTTGTCGAGAACGGTGCCGGACTGCTCGATCTTGGAGCGCATCTCCTCGACGACCTGCCTGGTCTTCGCAATCTCGGCATCGAAATTCTGCAATGTCGCCATTCTGATGTCTCCCGCAAAGCTTACGCGGCGGGAATATATGAGGGGTCGGTATCGATTGAAAGACGCGGCGAGGCGATTCCGTTATTTGTCGGAAACACGATTCATGTCGCAGAAGGATCACAAACCGCCGCGCCACGCTGCGTCATATCGCTTGAAACGGCGTGAAAATGGTGTTTGGCTTGGGTGAAAGGGGTGGAGCGGCCGTCCGCATGGATTTTGGACCGCTTCCGGGGCAACAAGCATCGATAAATGGGAGAATGAAGTATGTTGCGTATGAAATCTTTCGCCGCCGGCATAGGCTTGGCAGCTCTGCTTTCCACGGGAGCGTTGGCGGCCGATCCTGAAAGCTGCAAGACGGTCAAGTTCTCGGATGTCGGCTGGACCGACATCACCGCCACCACCGCGACGGCCTCCGTCATCCTCGAGGCGCTGGGATACGCGCCCGAGGTGCAGGTGCTGTCGGTTCCGGTGACCTACACGTCGCTCGCGTCCAAGGACATCGACGTGTTCCTCGGGAACTGGATGCCGACCATGGAAGCCGACATCAAGCCGTATCTCGAGAACAAGTCGGTCGAGGACATCAAGGTGAACCTCGAAGGCGCGAAATACACGCTGGCCGTGCCGAAGGCCACCTTCGATGCGGGCCTCAAGAGCTTCCAGGACATCGCGAAGTTCAAGGACAAGCTCGGCAACAAGATCTACGGCATCGAGGCCGGCAATGACGGCAACCGCCTGATCCTCGACATGATCGCGGCCAACCAGTACGACCTCGGCGGCTTCGAACTGGTCGAAAGCTCCGAGGCCGGCATGCTGGCGGCGGTGCAGAAGGCGGCAGGTTCCAAGGAGGACGTCGTGTTCCTCGGCTGGGAGCCGCACCCGATGAACGCCAACATCGAGATGGCCTACCTGTCGGGCGGCGATGACGTGTTCGGCCCGAACTATGGCGGCGCGACCGTGCACACCAACGTGCGCGCCGGCTATGTCGGCGAATGCCCGAATGTCGGCAAGTTCATTTCGAACCTCGTCTTCTCGTTGAAGATGGAGAACGAGATCATGGGCGCTATCCTCAACGACGGCACCGATCCCAAGGCAGCCGCGACGGCTTGGCTGAAGGCCAACCCGGACGTCATCGGCCCCTGGCTGGACGGCGTGACCACCTTTGACGGTGGCGACGCAGCGGCCGCGGTCAAATCCGCGCTCGGCTCGTGATCCCGTCGGTGACCCCGATACGATAAGCCTGACAAAGGCGGCAGTCCAAACAGGATTGCCGCCTTTATCGTAAGCAAGCAGGAATACCTGCGCGAAAAAAGATTGCCGGAGGGGCGAGTTTGGATCCGATCAGCGAACTCATCAGAAGCGTCAAGATTCCCATAGGCCAATGGGGCAAGTCGTTTTTCGACTTCCTGACAAGCAACTTCGAGTGGTTGTTCGATTCCATTGCCGGTGCCTTGACCTTTCTGCTTCAGGGCATGATCAACATCATGCTCTGGTTTCCGCCGATCGTGGTGGTGGCGGCGATCGCGGCCCTCGCCTGGTGGCTGCAGCGGTCCTGGAAGATCGCACTGTTCGTCGTCCTTGGCCTGCTCTTCATCGTCAACCAGAATCTGTGGAAGGAAACGGTCGAGACGATCGTCCTCGTCGTGGCGGCGGCGGCGGCCTCGATGGCGATCGGCGTTCCGGTCGGCATTTGGGCGGCGCACAAGTCGAGCGTCTGGTCCTGGCTGAACCCGGTTCTCGACCTGATGCAGACCATGCCGACCTTCGTCTACCTGATCCCGGTGCTGATCCTCTTCGGGCTGGGCATCGCACCCGGCCTGATCGTGACCGTTATCTTCGCCGCGCCTGCGCCGATCCGGCTCACCTATCTCGGCATCACCTCTGTGCCGAAGCCGATGATCGAGGCTGGTGAGGCGTTCGGCGCGACCAAGCGCCAGTTGCTGTGGAAGGTCGAACTGCCGGCAGCGCTGCCGACCATCATGGCAGGCCTGACCCAGTGCATCATGCTCTGCCTGTCGATGGTGGTCATCGCCGCGCTGATCGGCGCCAACGGGCTGGGCAAGCCGGTGGTGCGCGCGCTCAACACCGTCAACATCCCGCTCGGCCTCGAAGCCGGCCTCGCCATCGTCATCCTCGCCATCATCCTTGACCGGATGAGCCGCGTTCGCATGGGAGGCGTATGATGAGCGTCGCCGTCGATTTCAAAAATGTCGATATCGTCTTCGGGGAAAACCAGAAGGCCGCGCTGGCGATGATCGACAAGGGCGCTACGCGCGCCGAAATCCTGGAGAAGACCGGGACGGTGCTCGGCTGCGCGGGCGCGAACCTGACTGTCCATGAGGGCGAGATCTCCGTCCTGATGGGCCTGTCGGGCTCGGGCAAGTCGACGCTGCTGCGCGCCGTCAACCGGCTGAACATCCCGGTGCGCGGCAACGTCTTCGTCAAGGCCGGCGACAAGACCGTTGACGTCGCCACCTGCGATGCCGAGACGCTGCGCGGCGTCAGGCAGCGTCATGTCGCCATGGTTTTCCAGCAATTCGCGCTGCTGCCGTGGCGGACCGTCGAGCAGAATGTCGGTCTGGGGCTGGAGCTTGCCGGCGTTCCGGATGCCGAGCGCAAGGCGCGGGTGGACAAGCAGCTCAAGCTCGTCGGCCTCGACCAGTGGTCGAAGAAATACGCGCATGAGCTTTCAGGCGGCATGCAGCAGCGCGTCGGCCTGGCGCGTGCCTTCGCCACCGAAGCGCCGATCCTTCTGATGGACGAGCCGTTTTCCGCGCTCGATCCGCTGATCCGCACCAAGCTGCAGGATGAACTGCTGCAACTGCAGGCGGAGCTCAAGAAGACGATCGTCTTCGTCAGCCACGATCTGGAGGAGGCGCTGAAGATCGGCAGCCACATCACCATCATGGAAGGCGGGCGCATCGTGCAGACCGGCGCGCCGGAAGACATCGTGCTCCGGCCCGCCAACGATTACGTTCGCGATTTCATCGCCAACGTGAACCCGCTCTCGGTGCTGACCGCCTGGAATGTGATGCGCGACCGCCGCGACCTCGAGCAGGCGGGCGATGGCTGGATATGGCTCGATCGACGCCAGACGACCCGCTTCAAGCTGGACGGGCAGGGGCTCGTCGAGGCTGCCGAGCGGGACGGAAGGCCATCGGTCTGGGTGTCGTGCGACGATGTCGAGAGGTTGCCGGACGATGCGCCGCATGTGTTCTGGGCGCGGCCAGGCACCTCGCTGAAGACGGTCATGCTTGCCATGCACCGCTCGCAGACCGCACCGGTGGCCCTGTTCGACGACCAGTCGCGCTTTGTCGGCGCGATCGGGGTGAGGGACGTTCTGAGCGCGGTGCTGCGAAGATAATCGGCGGGGTTGTCGGGTTCGGTTGCACCCTGAGGGCGGGCAGACAAGGCACGATCTATTGGTTGATGCCGAAGCCGGTGTCGAATGCGGTCTCCAGCTTGGCCGCATGTGGACGAACGAGATCGGCGTAGCGTGCGCCTTCGGCTCGCAGGAGCTGGATTTCCGCGATCTTCTCCTCGATGAGGCTGCGCAGTTCTGCCTTCTGCGCTGACGATAGGTGCGGCGCATCGTCGAAGCCCTTGATCGCCTCGGTGAGGCGGGCGGAAAACACATCGGTGGGGATAGTCGCCAGATAACCGCGGAAGGTCGTGTCGAGGGCCTTCTTCCATTCCTGCCGATTGAAGCCCGCCGCGGCGATTTCGCCGTTCCAGTTTGCATCCTCTTCGAAGATGCGGTCGGCTTCCTCTTCATCCCATGCGAACGGCCCCAGTTCCGGCGCCAGACTGACCATCAGGAGCGTCACCTTCTCGACCTCGTCGGGCGAGAGGCTTTTTGCCGGAAAGGTCAGGCCGAGCGCGAGACCTATCCCGGAGATCGCGGCGATCAGGACACGGCGGAAGAAGGAGGGTTGCTTCATGACAGGCACTCCTGCTGGACCGCGTCCTGGGTGTCGGTGCGGGCCTTGGCCTGCATGACGGAGCCGCCCATCGAAACGGCTTGCCCGGCGATCGCGCCGCCGCGTCCGGCGAAGCCGCCGAGCCCGCCCGCCATGGAAAGGGCGCTGCCGAGCATGGCGGCGTTTGTCGCCTGTTGCTGCGCCTTGGCGATAGCTTCCTCGCAGCGTGTTGCGGAAGCGGTGTGACGCGCCGCCGGCTTCTGCTTCATGCCTTTTGTTGCGGAGGTCTGTTCGTTACTGGTCTGGCTGCATGCGGCGAGCGCGCCGCAGAAAAGAACTGCGATTATTCTCATCGTTTTTCCTCAACAGGATTTCGCGACGCGGCGTGTCCGCGTGCTGTCGACAAGCGGAGCCGGGCGCAATCCCGTTCATGGAACGGCCGCGCCCGATGCTTGTGTGCGAACCGTCTAGGACCGCAGGAGAACGTGGTCTTGGGGTGAGGCGAACGATTGCGGGCGCATGCGAACTCCGCGCGCTTTTTTTACTGGAACCTCAGAAGGGCGGCCGCCCTGATATCGCGCGGCGTGGCGGCAAAGCGCTCTCGAAACGCCTTGTTGAAATGGGAGAGGTCGCCAAAGCCGCAGTCGAATGCGATCGCTGCGATCGTCCTGCCGTCGCCTTGCTCGATCGCCTTGCGGGCCAGATCGAGGCGTCGATCACGCAGGAATCGACTGAAGGTGGTTCCCTCCCGCTCGAACAGGCGCTGGACATAGCGCGGCGTGACGCCCTGCCGACGCGCCACGACGGCGATGTCGAGATCGGGATCTGCGAGGTTTCGCGCGATGTCGTCCCTGACGAGCACAAGCCGCGCTTCGCCGATGCCCGGCTGTTCGGCGGCAGGCTCCGCCTCGCGCTGTTCCAGTGCAAGGGCGGTGAGTTGGTAGAGATGCTCGGCCGCGAGTTGTGCCGCGGCGCCGTCCAGTGCGCAGTCTTCGAGAAGCATGCGCCCATAGCCTGCGAGCATTCTCGCGCCGGGCGTGGCTGCAGGCAGATGATGCAGCGGCTGCGAGCCGATCGCAGGCGCAAGCGTGTTCATCCGCCGTTCGTCCAGCACGATGGCAAGTAGGCTGGTGTCTGGCATGGTGAAGGTCTGCTCGAGGCTTTCGCGGACGATCACCACGTCGCCCCTGGCCACGCTGATGTTGCGTAGCCCCCGGTTCAGGTCGATCTCGTAGCCCGCCTCGTGGATGGTCAGCATGTAGTTCTGGCGACCGTCGGCCGTCAGTTCGCGCGTCCGTGCGCCGGTGACCGCGGAATAGCGGGCGGAGCCCACAACCGTCGCAGCATCCAGTTTCCGCGAGGCCAGTTCGAACGCGAAGCCGGTGCGGTCTTTCGGCGTGAAATGCAGGCCAGCCACCGAACGGGCGACGAAATCGTGCAGGTAGGAAAGGCGGTCGGCAGCCGGAACGTCCCGATCCGAAAGCCTCAGCATCCGCAAGCTTCCAATTCGGATGGCGAAAGGCGGGACGTTACGGACGTTATGCGGCTCATGACGGCTCCTTCGTGGGACCGGCAACTTGGTGGCGTCATGTTTCGTGGCTGTGACGCGGCGGACGCCTATATGTAACGCAGCCAGCCATAGTGGATTGCGCCACATTGTCGTGCGACCATGGCAGTGCGATCCCGTTACGAGCGACGCCGATGTCCGATGACCAGACCCTCACGAAACCGCGCGTGAAGACCAAGCCGAAGGTCGAGCGGCCGAAGCTGCACAAGGTTATCCTGCTCAACGATGACTTCACTCCGCGCGAATTCGTCGTGATGGTATTGAAGGCTGAGTTCCACGTCGGGGAAGACCTCGCCCACAAGATCATGATCACGGCGCACCGGCGCGGCGTCTGCGTGGTCGCCGTGTTTCCGCAGGACGTCGCAGAGACGAAGGCGACCCGCGCGACGGACGCGGGCAAGGCCAAGGGCTACCCGCTGATGTTCACGACCGAGCCCGAGGAATGACGCCTACTCGCCGCGTGGAAAGCGCTGAGCTTCTTCCAGTACGTTGAGATCCATATGGTTGCGCATGTAGCGTTCTGAAGCGCGTTGCAGCGGCTGGTAGTCCCACGGGTAATAAGCTCCGTTCCGCAATGCCTCATAGACGACGTGCCTCCCGGCCTGGCTGGCCCGGACCTCGGCGTCGAAACGTGCAAGGTTCCAGCGAGTGCCGGCGGCACTCTTCAATCGCGACAGCGTCTCGGAATGCTTCGGGTCGTTCGCGAGATTGGTCATCTCATGCGGATCGGCCTCCAGATCGAACAGCAGCGGGGGATCGGGTTTGCAAAGGACGAGCTTGAAGCGTCCGTCGCGCAGGGCGACCGTTGGAGCAATGGACCCTTCGGCCGCGTATTCCATCGGAACGGCCTTCCGCGCTGCGCCGGTCGCCACGCCAACGAGGCTTTCGCCATCGGTCCATGGCGCGATCTCCGTGAGATCGATGCCGGCCATTTCGGCCAGCGTGGGCAGGACGTCGAGAGTCGAGACCGGTGTGTCGATGCGCCCCGGCGCAAGACCGGGTGCGGAAATCATCAGCGGCACGCGCGCCGATCCCTCGAAGAAGCTCATCTTGAACCACAGGCCATGCTCGCCCAGCATGTCGCCATGGTCGGAGAGGAAGACGACGATCGTATCCTCCTCCTGGCGCGTTCGCCTGAGAACATCGAGAATCTCGCCGATCTTCTCGTCGATGTAGGAGATGTTGGCGAAATAGGCGCGGCGCGACCGGCGCACGTCGTCCCGCGTGATCTCGTAGCTCGGGTAGTCGCTGGCGGCCATCAGGCGTTGCGAATGGGCATCCTGCTCCTCTGCCGGGATCGGAGCCACGGCGGGTTCGAGATGCGCGCAGTTTTCATAGAGGTCCCAATGGCGCTTGCGCGCGACATAGGGGTCGTGCGGGTGGGTGAAGGAGACCGTCAAGCACCATGGACGGGCGTCGTGGCCGCGCGCGAGGTCGTAGAGCTTGCGCGTGGCGTGATATGTGACTTCGTCGTCATACTCGAGCTGGTTGGTGATCTCGGCGACGCCAGCGCCCTTTACCGAGCCCAGGTTGTGATACCACCAGTCGATGCGTTCTCCCGGCTTCCTGTAGTCGGGCGTCCAGCCGAAATCGGCGGGATAGATGTCGGTGGTCAGCCGTTCCTCGTAGCCGTGCAACTGGTCCGGCCCAACGAAATGCATCTTGCCGGATAGCGCAGTCTGGTAGCCGGCGCGGCGCAGATGGTGGGCGTAGGTGGGAATGTCCGAAGCGAATTCGGCTGCGTTGTCGTAGACCCTCGTCCGCGAAGGCAGTTGCCCCGTCATGAAGGACGCGCGCGCCGGGGCGCAAAGCGGGCTTGCCGTGTAGGTGTTGGCGAAGCGGACCGAGCGTGAGGCGAGCGCGGCAAGGTTTGGCGCGTGAAGGAAGCTCGCGGGGCCGTCGGGGAACAGCGTCCCGTTCAGCTGGTCAACCATCAGGATCAGGATGTTGGGGCGCTTCATCCGGGTACTCGGGAAGGAACGGGAGGCGGCCTGGCAACCGCCTCCAGTTATTTGATCAGAGGCCGAGGGAGGTCTTGACCGCGGCGAGACCGGGCTGGCCGTCGAAGGTGGTGACGTCCTTCAGCCACGCGTCGAGCGCACCGGGATTGGCCTTGATCCAATCCTTGGCCGCATCGTTCGCCGCCATGCCGTCATCCATGATCTTGCTCATCATGGCGTTCTCGATGTCGAGCGTGAAGGTCAGGTTCTTGAGGAGCTGCGTGGCGTTCGGGCATTCGGCCGGCCAGCCGGCGCGCGCCAGTGTGTAGACCTTGGCGCCGCCGTAGTTGGCGCCGAAATAGGCGTCGCCGCCGGACAGGTAGGTCAGGTCGAAACGCGTGTTCATCGGGTGCGGGGCCCAGGCGAGGAAGACGACGTTCTCCTTTGACTGCGTGGCGCGCGCCACTTCCGCCAACATGCCGGTCTCGCTCGATTCCACGACGCTCCAGCCGCCGAGACCGAAATCATTGGCGTCGATCATCTTCTGCATGTTCTCGTTGGCGGGCGCGCCCGGCTCGATGCCGTAAATCTTGCTGCCGAATGAGTCCGCATTTGCGGCGAGGTCCTTGAAGTCCTTGATGCCCTTTTCGGCGACATAAGTCGGCACGGCGAGCGTGAACTTCGCGTCCGGCAGATTTTCGGTCACCACCTCGACGGCCTTGGCCTCGTTCAGTTCGTCAATGAACTTCTGCTGTGCAGGCATCCAGTTGCCGAGGAAGACATCGATGTCCTTGTTCTTCATCGACTGATAGCCGACGAGCACGGATAGAGTCTGGATGTCTGTCGAGTAGCCGAGGCCCTCGAGGATCACGGTTGCGATGGCATTGGTGGAAGTGATGTCGGTCCAGCCCGGATCGGACATGCGGATGGTCTTGCAGCTTTCGGCATCGGCGGCGAGCGGCGATGTCGTGAGCAATGCGGTTGCGGCCATAGCCAGGCCGAAGCGGCGAATCGTCATGGCAGTTCCCCTTGATTGAACTCGTTGCAGACCGATGACGCTACGGCCCGCTTCCATCCAAGCTCTTTATGCGGTTATCTTGTAGGGGCTGATTTTAGATGTTTAGCATAGAGAATTTCTATGTCAGAAAGAAAACTGGACCTCGGGTGGCTGAGAATATTCGAAGCCGTTGGTCGGCTTGGCAGCATCACTGCCGCAGGCAGGGAACTCGGCCTCACCCAGCCTGCCGTGAGCTACCAGATACGACGCATCGAGGAGCAGGTCGGTGCGCAACTGATCGACCGGCTGCATCGAGGCTGCAAGCTGACAGAGGCTGGAGAAACGCTCTTCCGTGCAGCCAGTGCCGGCATCGAGCGGATTGATCTGGCCTCACGGGACATCAGGACGCGGGCAGGCACGCCGGTTGTCCGTATCTTCACCGACTACGGTTTTGCAAGCTTCTGGCTGATGCCACGCGTTTCGGAGTTCCGGACGCTGCATCCGGGCGTGGAGGTGCATGTGGTCGCGTCGCAAGGACTTACCGGCGCCTTCGACGAAACCGCCGATGCCGCCATCGTGTTCGGGCGAAGGAGCGACTTCCCCGCCGGGGCGCGGTTGTTGATGGTGGAACGGGTGGTGCCAGTCTGCAGTCCCGGGTTTCTGGAGCGCGCCGGGCCGATTGCCGACGCGGAAGCGATCGCACGCCAACCGCTGCTGCATCTCGACACATCAGGCAAGCCGCGCTGGTTGACCTGGACGTCATGGCTCGCCGCGTATGGCGTCAACCGGACACCCAGGCAGGGCGATCTCGGACTGAACACCTATGGTTTCGTGATCGATGCGGCGCTTGCGCATGAGGGTCTGGCGCTTGGCTGGATGGGGCTGATCGATACGCAGCTTGCAAACGGTTCGCTGGTGTCGATCGGGCCGGAGCTTCTGCGAGAGGACTGCGGCTACTGGCTAATCGTGAACCGGCAGGCGCGCCACATTGAGGCGCTGGGCGACTGGCTCGTGGGCCATGCCTGAACTGGGGGCGTACTGCTGATCTGCCACTGTTATTTGTTTGACGGGGCCGGGCAGCCGCGAAAGCGTCCCAACCTGAATCGCCGGGTCGGCGCCAGCGAGGCGCCGACCCGGTACTGTCAGTGTCCTCGACCCTAATGTTCCTCTAATCTAGCTTGCCCAGGCCCTCGTCAAGGGACCAAAGGGTCATGCCGGCGCTGCCCGCCCACGGCTGAATCTTCGTGTCGGCGATGGCCTGGATGACCGCCCGCGCGCCTTGAGTGTTGAGCGCGTAGGTTGATTTCGCGGCGTTCAGCCGGACCTGAATGTTCGGATGGTCGTACAGGGCGATAAGAAGCCGCCGCTGATCGTTGTCGCGGCGTCTGAGTTCGTTGATGATAAGTTTTTTGCGGTCATACAGCTTGTTAAAAGTCGAAATACGAAACTCCTCCGCCGCTGCGCTTTGAGCGACTCCGATTTCGACAAACGATGCAACAAGTTCTTCCAAGGACATTTTTTCTGGTCGTTTTTTCATGGCTTTAACACCCCATGTATTTTCAAAGCCTGCATGCCGACCGCGCGTCTTATGTCCCAAGGTTGATCGCGTAAGTATTCACGAGGCGAGAGGTCGCCAAAATCATCATTCTTGGTTTGATACCACCCGGTGATTTCCCAGTGTCGATAAGTTGGCACAGCAACTCTATTCTCCCATGACTCGATCTTATCGTTAGAAAATCCATCGTTCCTCGCAGGCGTTTGCTCGACAATGTGATGTATATCGAAGCCGGCCGGCCGATCGAAGGCCATGTCCTGTAGTTCCTGCAGCGTCTTGGGAGGCGTCAGATAGGCGCGAATGCGATGGTCAGCGTGTCGGATAAGCCAGTTGGCAAATACCGACGCTGCAAAAGTATGAGACGTTGTGGCGAGATACTTGGCGACGCGCACGCCCCAGGCGTTACGCTCGCGTATGGTTGGCGGCTCCCGTTCGGGAACATCAGGGGGCAGTTCGGGGCGGTCGCCGGCCAACCAGAGGCGCGGAGCTTGCTCGGAACCAGCCAAACCTTCGCCGACCCATTGGCCGCCGTCGGAGTTGCCTGCCGGCACGCGAGGCTGGTTCGGCCTGAAGCCGGCCTTTGCCGCCAGCAAATGCAGGTGCTTTGCCTGCGTGAGAAGAGTATGCGCGGCGATCTCACCGCGCATATTCTTCAGTTTCCTGATGATTTCCTTGTCGATGATGTCCATGTTCCCGCCGTTCGTTTGCGGCGAGAATTTTCAGGGCATCTGCAGGTGGGGGGAGAAGATTGTGGGGGATGCCGCTGCCGAAAGCGAAACAAACCGTTTTTCTTCAATTACTTAGGACGATCGCCGTCTGCAACGGGCACCTGAATTTGTGCACGTTCCGCCTCGTCTCCGAGGCATCGAGGGGAACCGGGACAAATACCACGCGGACCTACCGCCCCTCGCGGTACCACATCGAGCCGAGCGCAAGCAGCAGGACGCCGAGGCCGAAGAAGCCGCCGAAGAGCGGGACACGGCTGACCGATTTCAGCACGCTGTCGTCGGTCGTCCTGAGGCCGATCCAGTCGTTGTCGGATGCATTGGACGAGCCGCGTACAGGCACGATGCCCGGGAGCGAGACGCCGGTCAGCGAAGCGATGCGGCGCACGGAGCCCCCGGATGCTTCGGCGGGAGCGCGAAGCACGTCCTCGGTGGAGACCGTGTCGGCGAATTCCGGCGCGTTGACTGGGCCGACATGGGCCAGCGCCGAGAGGTCGCCGTTGCCGACCTGATAAAGGCCGATCTCGTCGACCTCCATGGAGCCGGTGAAGACGCCTGGCTGGGAGTTCGTGAGCGGGATGGTGATCGCCTGCCCGGACGGCGAGATGACGGTGGCCGGACCCGGATCGTCAGACATGGTCTGCCTGACGACGTCAAGCGTCATGCCGCGGCCGTTGGCGATCAGCCGCTCTTCTTCCAGTTCGGGCTCCTTCATCAGCCAGTGCGCCATGCGGCGGTAAAGCTGCACGTGCGGGCCGCCGCCTTCGAAGCCGCGCGCCCACAGCCAGCCCTGGTCGGAGAGCAGCATGCCGACGCGGCCTTCGCCCTTACGGTCGAGCAGCAGGAGTGGGCGGTCGTCGGGGCCCTTCATGACGACCTCGCCCTCGGGACGGTCGATGCCGATGAGGCGGAACCAGCGGCTCCAGTGCGGCGGCTCCGAGCCCGACCCCTCGAGCCCGCGCGTGACGGGGTGGCGCTGTCCGAGATCGGTGAGGCGCGGGTAGAAGGGCTGGTCGATGACCTGGCCAGACGGCATCGCGGGCAGGGCCGACATCAGCGGGGTGCGCGCGATCGACTGGTCGCCGGCATATTCCGGCCCGGCCGCAATGAGCAGCGCGCCGCCCTTTTCGACATATTCGGCGATGTAGTCGTAATAGAGGATCGGCAGCACGTCGCGGTGCTGGTAGCGGTCGAAGATGATGAGGTCGAAATCGTCGATCTTCTCGACGAACAGTTCGCGTGTCGGGAAGGCGATCAGCGATAGTTCATTGATCGGCGTGCCGTCCTGCTTCTCCGGCGGGCGCAGGATGGTGAAGTGCACGAGGTCGACGGAGGCGTCGGACTTGAGCAGGTTGCGCCACGTACGCTCGCCGGCATGGGGCTCGCCCGAGACGAGCAAGACGCGCAGGTTCTCGCGGATGCCGTCGAGGATGGCCACGGCGCGGTTGTTGGTGTCGGTGATCTCGCCCTCTTCGGCGGGAATCGAGAGTTCGACGATGTTGCGGCCGGCATTCGGGATAATGAGATCGAGCAGCATCTGCTGGCCGATGGTGGCGCGCTCGGTGGAGACCCATTCGCCGTTGACGAGGACGCGCACCTCGACCTGACCGTTCTGGTTGGGGCCAGTCTGGTTCTGGGGAGAGGCGATGACGCGATAGCTCATCTGCAGCGGCTTGCCGACGATGCCGAAGCGCGGCGCGTTCTCGAAGCGGATGCGGCGGTCCTTCTCACCCTCATCGCCGGTGATCAGCGCGTGCAGCGGTGCGTTGAAGGGTTCGGCACCGGTGGGCACGTCGTGCACTTGGCCGTCTGTGACCATGATAGCGCCGGCGACGCGCGACGGCGGCACGTCGCGAAATGCGCTTTCCAGTGCGCCGAACAGGCGCGTCTCGGTGCGTTCGTCGGCGGCGTTGGCGCGGCCGGCCTCGACCACGCGCACCTCGAATTGCGGGAAGCGGGCGAGGCGCTGCTGCAGGCCCTCGACGGCGGCGCTCGTTTCGGCCTGCCTGTCGCCGATGTCCTGGCTCTGGCTGCGATCGACGACAAGCGCGACGACGCTCTTCAGCGGCTCGCGTTCTTCGTCCATCAGGACCGGGTTAATCAGCGCAAGCGCCAGCGCGGCCAGCGCCAGCAGGCGCACCCATGCGCCGCGCTGGCGGAAGAAGAGGCCGGCCAGCGCAAGCAGCGCGATGGGGACGAGGACGACGGCGAGCCAGATCCACGAGATCAGCGGTTCGAAGGAGACAGACCAGTTCATCTACTGCCCCAGCCGTTCGAGCAGGACGGGAACGTGGACCTGGTCGGATTTGTAGTTGCCTGTCAGCATGTACATCATGATGTTGACGCCCGAGCGAAGCGCATAGACGCGCTGCATCGGGTCGGCCGGCACGGTCGGCAGCATCGGGTTGCCCTGTGCATCAACGGCCCATGCGCCGGCGAAATCATTGGCGGTGATCATGATCGGGGTGACGCCGTCGCCGGTGCGCACCGGACGGTTGTCGAGGTTCTGTGCCTCGAGCGATGCCTCGACCCAGAGCGGACTGCCGTTGAAGCGGCCGGGAAATTCGGGGAGGATGAAAAAGGACTTCGTCAGCACGTGGTCTTCAGGCACCGGCTCCAGCGGCGGCACGTTGAGGTTGCTCAGGATGTCGCGCAGGCGCTGGGTTGCGGGGCTGGCGGAGCCGGCATCGATGCCGGTCGCGTACTGGTCGCGCGTGTCGAAGAGAACGGTTCCGCCGGCCTGCATGTAGGCGTCGATGCGGGCGATGGCTTCCTGGCTCGGCATCGCGGAATTCGCGTCGACCGGCCAATAAATGAGGGGGTAGAATGCGAGTTCGTCGGTGGCGATGTCGACGCCGGCCGGGTCGCCCGGCTCCAGCGCTGTCTTCTCGATGAGGAAGCGGGACAGGCCAGTGAGGCCGGCGCGGGAAATCGCGTCGATGGAGGAATCGCCGGTGATGACGTAGGCGAGCCTTGTGGTGGAGATGGCGGCCATCGCCGTGTCGTCACCCGGCTTCATGTCCTGCGCGCGGGAGATGTCGGGGACGAGTACGAGGCCGGCGGCGAGGAACAGGGCGGCAGCCGCACCGGAACCGCGACGCAGCATGCGCGAACGACGCGAAAACAACCCACCCATCCAGAAGACGGCAAGCGTATCCAGCACCATGAGCGCGAGCGCGGCAGCCACCAGAGGCCCCTTCAAATCACGCGATTCGTCGAAAGCATAGCGCACTTCCGTCACCGGCGCAGTCACCGTCGGACGGACGAGCGGCGCGAAGGCTGCGTCCGCCGGCAGGAGATTGTGGGCGACCACTCCTTCCTCGGTGCCGTAGAGGCCGGGCGGGTTCTCAAGATTGACCACGGTCGAGCCGGCGGCGAGGGGGCGCGCGTCGGGCGACGGTGGAACCAACTGCCCGTCGGCGGCAATCATCCGGTAGGGCGGGAGTGAGGCTGGCTGGCCATCCGCGCCTGTCGTTGCCGCACCCTGGTTGCGCGACAGTTGCACAATACGACGAAGCATCTCCACGAAGCTGCCGGAGATGGGCAGGTTCGACCATGTCGCTTCCGGCGTGACGTGGAAGAGGACGACCGTACCCTGGCCGCGCGTGGCGCCCGTCACCAGCGGGGTGCCATCGGCTAGATTTGCCCATGTGCGTTCGACGATGTCGGAGGTAGGCTCAGCGAGTACCTGACGGGTGACGGTCACCTCGGCTGGTGGCGCGAGATCGGCGAAGGGACCGTTGGCCGGAAAATCGCTGACAGGCTGTGGCTCGGTCCATGACAGTGCGCCGCCAAGCGAGCGTTCGCCGAGGCGCAGGCGCACCGGCAGGAGTTCCTCGTCATTACCGGCCGCGGCGAGGCGGGAGCCGGCGAAGCGGACCAGCGTGCCGCCGTCTTGCACCCATTTGACGAGTTGCTCGCGCGCGGCATCTGGGATGGTGCCGACATCGGCCATGACGATCATGGCCGGGTTCTGCTCGAGGATCTGAGGTATGGCTTCCGCGAGATCCTGGCTCGTCGGTTCGACCAGATCGGCGAACGGCTGCAGCGCGCGGGTGATGTAGTAGAGCGGCGACAACAGCGGCTGCGCCTGGTCGGCCTCGGCCTGCGAAAGAAGTCCGACACGCCTGCGCCGCGAGCTTTCGTCCAGCACGCGTACGGAGGCTGCCTGCCGCTCGCCGTCGATAGCAACGGAAGCAAAGTCGTTGCGCAGTTCGAACGGAACGGTCATCTCGCCGGTGCCTGATGTCTGGCCAGCGCCGAAGGAGATGAGGGCGTCGGCGATGCGGCGGCCACGATCGTCGAAGGCGCCGGCGGTGACCTGACGCGGCGCGATGTCGCTTGGCGCGCGGATGGCCGAAAGGGTGAAGCCCGCGGCGGCGTTTTCTGTGGCTGTGAGACCGACCATGTCGAGGCGATCAGGAACAGCCCAGAGGACGTTGGCTGGATCGCGGCCGAGAAGCTGTGCGAAAGCCGCCTCGTCGCCCGGTGCTGCTAGTCCGTCCGCGAGAACGGCGACGGAAGCGCCCGGCAACTGTTCTAGGGCGGCTGCGACGCGCGCATAGACGGCCTGACGATCGACCGGGACCGGACGCGGTTGGGCGACGTTGAGCACTTCCATCGCGGCAGCGGCGTCGAAGGGACCGATTTCGGCGTTCGGCCGTTCCGCCGTGAAGGCAAGCACGACGGGCGAACCGGTCGCGTTGGCGTCGGAGATCAGCCGAGCGGCGGTTGCGACGCGTTGGTCCCAGCCGGGGGCGCTTGCCCATCCGTTGTCCACCACGAGCGCCAGCGCCGTTCCGCCGGTAGGAAGCCGCTCGCGCGGATTCCAGATGGGATCGGCGAGCGCCAGCACAATGAGCGCGGCCATCAGCAGGCGCAACAGTGTCAGCCACCACGGGCTCTGGTGCGGGGTTTCTTCCTTGCGCAGGACCCGAGCGAGGATTCTGAGCGGCGGGAAGACTTCGGTCTGCGGCTTGGGCGGCGTCAGGCGCAGCAGCCACCAGATGACCGGCAGTGCAAGCAGGCCCCAGAGGATGGCGGGAAAGCCGAAGGTGAGCGGGAGCCAGCTCATGACCGCCCTCCGCTCTCGGCGGCCATTGCCATGTGGACGCGCACCAGCGCCTCGGACGCAAGGCGGTCAGTGTGGTTGACGGTGTAGCTCCAGCCGAGCCGCTTGCACCAGCGGATCAATTCCTCGCGGCGGGCCGAATAGGCGAGGCGGTAGTCGTCGCGGATCGCTTCGGCGCGGCCGGCTGTCAGCTTCTGGCCCGTCTCGGGGTCGGCGAATTCCGTGCGGCCGGCATAAGGAAAGGCTTCCTCTGCCGGGTCGGCGACCTCGATCAGGTGTGCACGCACGCCGTGGCGCGCGAGCACGTCGAGCCAGGCCATGATCTCCTCCGGCGGATCGAGGAAGTCGCTGGCGAGGATGATGTCGGAGAAGCGGCGGATGTTCGAGAGATCGGGTCGCGTCGGCAGGTTGACGCTATGTGACAGATGCGAAGCGAGCCGCTCCGCGCCGTTGCGGGCGGTGAAAGGATCGGTCAGGCCCGGCCATGCAATGCGTTCGCCGCTGCGCGACAGAAGCTCGGCCAGCGCCAGGATCAGCACCAGCGCGCGCGATTCCTTGGAAACCGTCGCGCCCGCGGACTTGTAGAGCATGGAGGGCGAGGGGTCGGCCCACAGCCAGACAGTGTGGGCGGCTTCCCATTCGCGGTCGCGCACATAGGTATGGTCGTCGCGGGCGGAACGTCGCCAGTCGATGCGCGCCATGGCGTCGCCTTCGACGAAGGGCCGGAACTGCCAGAAATTCTCGCCGATACCGCGCTTCTTGCGGCCGTGCCAGCCGCTGATGACGGTGTTGACGATGCGGCGCGCCTCGACGAGAAGGTCGGGTACCAGCGAGGCGCGCAGCCTGCCGCGCGCCAGCGCGTCGCTGGTGCCAACCGGAGCGGTGGCTTCGCCGATGCGGGCCATCTATCGGGTCCTCGCCGGTCGGGGTGCCATGCTCAGCGCCCTGATCAACCCTGTGCCTTCACCAGCCCGGCGATGACGTCGCGCACGGTCATGCCCTCGGCGCGCGCGGCGAAGGTGAGCGCCATGCGGTGCTGGAGAACAGGCTCGGCGAGCGCGTGGATGTCGTCGATCGATGGCGCCAGCCTTCCTTCATAGAGAGCGCGGGCGCGGGCGCAGAGCGTAAGGGCCTGCGAGGCGCGCGGGCCGGGGCCCCATGCGACATGCTTGTCGGTCTCGGCATTGCCCTGGCCGGGGCGGGCGGAACGCACGAGCTTCAGGATCGCGTCGACGACGCTTTCAGGCACCGGCATGCGGCGGATGAGAGTCTGGATCTCCTTCAGGCGAACAGGACTGAGCACGTTCTCGGCGCGGCTGTCCTCGACGCCAGTCGTCTCAATCAGGATACGCCGCTCGGCCTCGATCTCCGGATAGAGAATGTCGATCTGCATCAGGAAGCGGTCTAGCTGCGCCTCGGGCAGCGGGTAGGTGCCTTCCTGCTCCAGCGGGTTCTGGGTCGCGAGGACATGGAAGGGCGAAGGCAGGTCATGGCGCACGCCGGCGACGGTGACATGGTACTCCTGCATGGACTGCAGCAGCGCCGACTGGGTGCGCGGGCTGGCGCGGTTGATCTCGTCTGCCATCAGGAGCTGGGCGAAGATCGGGCCGGAAATGAAGCGGAAGGAGCGCTTGCCGTGGTCGTCCTGCTCCATCACTTCCGAGCCGATGATGTCGGAGGGCATCAGGTCCGGCGTGAACTGGATGCGGCGGGCATCGAGGCCCAGTACGACGCCGAGCGTCTCCACAAGCTTGGTCTTGGCGAGGCCGGGGACGCCGACCAGAAGCGCGTGACCGCCTGCGAGAAGCGCGACCAGAGCACGCTCGACGACGCTTTCCTGGCCGAAGATGACCTTGCCGACGCCTTCTCTTATCCGGGAAATGTCGGCCAGCGCCTTTTCGGCCTCGGCGACCATCTCCTGCTCGGAGAGCGGGGCCTGCTTGATCATGATGCTCATGCGGAACTCCTGAGGGGCGGGCCCTATTGTCCTCCCGGTTGCGTTCCTCCCGGCAGTCCCCGCAAACCGATCCGTACCCGGATAATTTACGGCATGTAAGGCTGAACTTAAATCAGACCATAAGGCTGACAAGCGATGCAACAGTGACTATTTCGTGACCATGGCAGATCACAACAATTCTACCGAGGGCAGTCTCGCCGCCGCCAAGGACCCCGCCGGGTTGACGGCCCTGATCTCGCGCGCGACCCGCGCGGGCAAAGGCTTGCCGCCGGTCGACAGGTGGAACCCGGACTTCTGCGGCGACCTCGACATGGAGATCCGGGCAGACGGAACCTGGTTCTATCTCGGCACGCCGATCGGGAGGATGCCGCTCGTTCAACTCTTCTCCACGGTGCTGCGGAAAGACGCCGACGGCAAGACCTATCTGGTGACGCCGGTCGAGAAAGTGGGGATAAGGGTGGTCGATGCGCCCTTCGTGGCGGTCGAGATGAATGTGTCTGGCGAAGGTGACGCGCAGGTCATCACTTTCCGTACGAATGTGGGCGATGTCGTGGAGGCTGGACCCGCGAATCCGCTGCGCTTCATTGACGAGGACGAGACCGGCGGGCTGAAGCCCTATGTGCTGGTCCGCGGCCGGCTCGAAGCGCTGGTGGCGCGGCCGGTGATGTACGAACTTGTCGAATACGGCGAGGAGATCGAGATGGACGGAGAGCCGATGTTCGCCGTCCGCTCGAAAGGGGTGACCTTCCCGATCATGCCCGCCGAGCGGCTGGAGCGCTTGAGCGCATGATCGCGGACGCCGGGATAGCGCCGTTCTCGGCGGAGGATTTCCGCCGGCGCGCGTCGGTCGACCGGGGGCCGCACGAGAATTTCGACTATGGCGACCATAGCTTCAATCCGGGTCACCCGCGCTTCCTCGAACAGAGGACGCTGCGTGAGGCTGCGGTACTGATCCCGGTCGTGGATCACGGATCCGAGGCGAGCGTCATCCTGACCAAACGGGCGGAGACGCTGTCCGACCATAAGGGGCAGGTGGCTTTTCCGGGTGGCCGCATCGATCCGACGGACGCATCGCCGGAGGCGACGGCACTGCGGGAGGCGCAGGAGGAGATCGGCCTCGACCCCGGCCATGTCGAGGTGATTGCTCGTATACCTGACTACGTGTCGGCAAGCGGCTATCGTATAGCGCCAGTGCTTTCGATAGTGCGGCCTGGCTTTCATCTGATGATCAACCCGCATGAGGTCGACAAAGCTTTCGAGGTGCCGTTGCGATTTCTGATGGATCCAGCGAACCATGCACAGGAGAGCCGCGAATACAACCGGCAGCTCTGGACTTACTACGACATGCCCTATGGCGAACAGCGCATCTGGGGCGTAACGGCGGGCATCATCCGTACGGTTTACGAAAGGCTCTACTTGTGAACGGCGCGACGGTGGCGGGTGCCGAATGGCTGGAGGATGCCGGGCTGCAGAAGCTGCTCGGCGTCCTCAACGCGAAGGGGGAAGAAGCGCGCATCGCGGGCGGCGCGGTACGCAACGCACTGCTGGGCGAGGCGGTCGCCGATGTGGATATCGCCACGACCTGCATGCCGGAGGAAACCATGCGCCGGGCCGAGGCGGCGGGGTTCAAGGTCGTGCCGACGGGTATCGAGCATGGCACCGTGACCGTCATCGCGCATGGCGTCGGATACGAGGTGACGACCCTGCGCGCCGATGTCGAGACGGACGGACGACGAGCGAAGGTCGCCTTCGGGCGCGATTGGAAGGCGGATGCCGAGCGGCGCGACTTCACTATCAACGCACTCTATGCAGAAGCGGATGGCCGCGTGATCGATCTGGTCAGCGGGCTGGCCGATCTCCAAAGCCGCACGCTGCGCTTTATCGGTGATCCCGAAGCGCGCATCCGCGAAGACTATCTGCGCATCCTGCGCTTTTACCGCTTCTTTGCATGGTATGGGAAAGGACGGCCGGATGCGGAGGGTGTCAAGGCAACCGCCCGGCTGAAGGACGGGCTGGAGAAGCTGTCGGCTGAGCGAGTCTGGGCAGAACTGAGGAAACTGCTTTCCGCGCCCGATCCCTCGCGCGCACTCCTGTGGATGCGGCAGGCGGGAGTGCTGACGAAGGCGCTGCCCGAAAGCGAGAAGTGGGGCATCGACGCCATTCACGGGCTGGTCAAGGCGGAGGGCGACCTCGGCTGGCCGGCCGACCCTCTGCTGCGGCTGGAGGCGATCGTGCCGCCGGACGCCGCGCGC
Organism: Mesorhizobium quangtriensis; assembly: GCF_040081925.1. NCBI lineage: Bacteria > Pseudomonadati > Pseudomonadota > Alphaproteobacteria > Hyphomicrobiales > Phyllobacteriaceae > Mesorhizobium > Mesorhizobium quangtriensis. Next base: position 905,518 of record NZ_JBEBMF010000002.1, on the reverse strand, counting down.
ATGGCGGCGATGGCGGAGCGGCTGAAGCTTTCCAACGCGGACGCCGATCGGCTGAAGGGCTGGGCGATGGCGCCGCCGATCGGTCCGAAAGCCACGGAAAGCGAACTGGCCAAGCGGCTCTATCGGGAAGGCCGGCAGCCTCTGCTCGATCGGCTGAAGCTGGCGCTTGCCGGAGCGCGCGCACGGGCGATCACCGAGAACGAGGCGCTGGTGGAGGCGGGCGGCTATGCGCGGCTGCTGAAATTCGCGCAGAACCGGGAAACGCCGAAATTCCCGCTCAAGGGTGCGGACCTGCAGAAGATTGGCGTTCCCGCGGGTCCGGAGATGGGAAAGCTGTTGAAGCGACTTGAGGAGGAGTGGATCGAGGCCGAGTTCAGGCTCGATGGCGGCGCGCTTCTCGAACGCGCCGCAGCCTATGTTTCGGGTAGGTGATCAGGCCGCGCTGCGGACCTTCTCGATGCGCGAGCGAATGGCCTCGACCATCGTCTCGCGTATAACGGTCTCGCCGTGAGTCTGGCGCATATGGTCGGCGGCGCGGCGGATGATTTCGGCTTCTTCCTCGTGGCGGGTGTGCCAGTCACAACCGGGCACCAGCGAGCCGCAATGGAATTCCTTCATCGCTTCCTCCTTTTTCAGGTTTCTTGTCGTTGCCAAGAGCGGGAGAATAACATGAAAAGAAGGCGAAAGGTTGCGTCGCCTCTCACAAAGAAAGACGGCAGGACCACGCCGATCCCGCCGTCCTCCGGGAACGCGGTTACTTGGTGATCATCACCTGATCGGCGGCCTTGGTCGACCCCTTCATTTCCCAGTTGATCGACACCTTCTCACCGGCTTTCAGACCCGGATCCTTGAATGTCTTGGGCAGCATGTAGACCGAGCCATCCGCCAGCGTCAGCGACTGGGCCTTGGAGTCGTAGGACTTGACCGTTCCCGTCGTGTGCTGCGCGGTGGCGGCAAAGGTAAGAGCGGAGGTGGCGAGAAGGGCAGCGGCCGCTGCCGGAACAAGAAGCTTGCGCATGGCAGGCTCTCCTGAATTGGCGGGAGGATCATGCTCGATCCGTCCCGCATAGTCCGGACCGTCTGGACACGTCGTGTCGCGGCTCCTTGGGGGGATGAAGCCGCCGGCGTGTTCCGGCCCGCCGACAGAAATAGACCCGCCAGCCAGCGGGGCTATTAGACGAAAAAGAAACTCTCCGGCGGGAGAGACGACACAATCAGGCGGTCGTTGACGCGATTTCGCCCCGACAGTGGCGGAGGTGCCGTGTGGCGAGATGACGCAGGGCGGCGGCCCAGTGCCTCAAGGCCATTTCACCGTCGGCGGCAGGCTGGAGAGGATAGAGACGACGTTGCCGCCGGTCTTCAGGCCGAAGATGGTGCCGCGGTCGTGGAGCAGGTTGAACTCGGCGTAGCGGCCGCGGCGCACGAGCTGTTCCTCGCGGTCGGCATCGGTCCACGGATTATTGAAGTTTCGACGCACGATGCGGTCGTAGATCTCCAGGAAGGACCGGCCTAGATCCTGCACGAAGGCGAAATCGGCCTCCCAGCCGCCTTTCTCTTCGGGTGAATGCTGCCAGTCGAAGAAGGTGCCGCCGATGCCGCGCGGCTCGTTGCGGTGGGGCAGGAAGAAATACTCGTCGCATCATTTTTTCAGGCGCGGGTAGTCGGCGACATCAGGATGGCGCTCGCAGCTTTCGCGCATGGCGGCATGGAAGGCGATTGCGTCGGGGTCGGTCTGCACGCGGCGACGATCCAGCACGGGCGTCAGGTCCGCGCCGCCGCCGAACCACCAGCGTGAGGTGACGACCATTCGCGTGTTCATGTGGACGGCAGGCACATTCGGGTTCCACGGATGGACGATGAGCGAGATGCCGGAGGCCCAGAAGCGCGGGTCTTCCTCAGCGCCGGGAATCTGCTTGCGGAATTCGGGCAAGAACTCGCCATGGACCGTCGAGGTGTGGACGCCGGCCTTCTCGAAGACGCGGCCGTGCAGCATGGACATGGTTCCGCCGCCCTCTTTGCCGTCGTTGCGCAGCCATGGCGTGCGGTCGAAACGGCCTGGTGAGCGGTCGGTGTGAGGCCCTGAAACGTCGTCCTCGATCTTTTCGAAGCCGGCGCAGATTGTGTCGCGCAGCGCCTCGGGCCAGGCGCGGGCGCCCTGCTTGCGCTGTTCCATGTCGGCAGGCCGGCTGGCCGGGATGTCGGGCGTTCCATGGTCTGCAGAGGCGCCTTCGACAAATGACTCGTAATTTCGTGGGGTTTCCCTAGTCTCTTTGCCGGAAGGGTCAAGGATTCCGTGCATGCGTACGCCGGCAAGACCACCGTTGGACGGGCTGAAGAAGCGGCTGGAAAAGTCGCGCGCCGAGCGCGAACGCATGCCGCGCGACGGATTCCTGCGCGAGACCTACGTGCTGCCGCGCCCCGACGCGCGTGACAAGGCGCGCGAATGGTTCGACCGCTGGCCCAAGCAGGCCTACTGGACCGAGATCGAAAGCTGGTTCGAACGGCCGGGCGACGTGATCGAGTTCACCATCCGCCGGCTGCCGGCGGCGGATTGACCCGCCATCACCTCTGCTTGATTTGACCCGGCGAGAGACTACACTGGCAGAGATACGCCCTTTTCGGCGGTGGACGTATGAAAAGCCGTGCAGGATCAATTGCGACGGGCTTGCTGGTGCTGTTCCTGGTCATCTCGACGGCAACGGCACAGGAACAGGCTGTTCCCCTGACCGCAGCCCCTTCGCCGGTCGCGCCCGACTCCACCAGTCTCGGGCGATCCAGCGGTTTGTTGGACGGTGCCTGCGGCATTTTCAATCAAACCTTCTCGGGGCCGTGCAGCCGTCTGACTCAAGGGCTTGGCAACGAGCTTTCCGGCGGCGGCATCGCATATGGCTCGTGGAAAGCGCACAAGGGGCTGGGCGGCATCAATTCCAATCTGATCACCGACACCGATCTCATACGCAGGCTTAGCCCTATCCTCGGCAACGACGTGTCCTCTGCGCGGATCAGGTCGCTGGCGCCGGTGACCCGGCGGCTGTCGGCTCTGCCTGCGATCAGGCACGCGCCGAAGGTCGGTGTTTTTCTTGGGGCCGGCATCATCGCCTACGAATATTTCATCGACACGGAGGAATCCGGGCAGGCCGATGTCGCCCCGCTTCTGCCTGGTACGGCCGGTGATACCGTGTCGAGGCATCAGCCAGATCCGTTCCTGGCGCTGCCTTCGGAGGGAGAGGGATCGCTGTTCGAGAAAAAGAACGGCTCGGCTGCGCACCGAATGCTCATAGAGGGCGCGGGGTCGAACGGCTCACCCACTTCCGTTGCGCCATCGCCGTGAAGTGCGCCTTCAGTTCAACTGCCGCATCGCCTCGCCGGCGACCATTGCGGAGGCAAGTGCGAGGTTGAGGCTGCGGCCGCCACCGGGCATGGGGATCAGCAGGCGCGCATCTGCCAGGTCATGAACGGAGTCGGGCACGCCGGCCGATTCGCGGCCGAACAGCAGGATGTCCCCGTCGCCGTAGCTGAAGTCGGTGTAGGGAAGGGCGGCCTTGGTCGAGAGCAACAAAAGGCGGTGCTTCCCGGCGCGCCGCCAAGCGTCGAACCGGTCGAAGTCGACGTGCCGGGTCAGCGCGGCCATCTCTAGATAGTCCATGCCGGCGCGCTTCAGGTTGCGGTCGGAAAGATCGAAACCGGCAGGCTCGATGATGTCGACAGCGACGCCTAGGCACGCCGCCATACGCAGGATCGTGCCGGTGTTGCCGGCGATGTCGGGTTGATAGAGGGCGATGCGGAAGGATGCCAGGATGGGCCTCCGGCTGTGCGTTGCAGGATGGCCACAGTTGTCAGCAGAGCGGCTGCTCCCAGAGCATTGACGGTGGCTTTCGCAGCGGAATGCGACTATAGCCGCAACCCTGTCAACCTGAACAGCAACTCGAACCAGCGGAGGCGGATATGGAATTCATGATGACCGTAGATATCCACCGCCCCACCCGATGGGGTTTCGCCTAAGGGCGGAATCGGTTCGACGCTTTAAGACATTCTCCAAAAGCCGTTCGCGATTTCCGCCGGACCTTCCGGTTCTCCAGGGATTCTCGCGATGTTTTTCCGTTTCAAGCGCGTACGGCGTGATCCGTACACAACACGACTGTTCGAGGCCGAGAGGCCAATAAGGCTCGACGATGCGCGGCTGAATGCCTGGGCGTTGGCGCTGGGCCAGCGGCGCGAGGCTGAACGCCCGACCTTCCGGCCGCATCGCGGCCAGTTGTCTGATGTCGACCTCTCGCAGGTCGTCCGGGTGGATAGGCCGGGCCTGATCGCGCGGCTTCTGCGCATGCTGTTTCGGCGCGGGCAATCCGCACCGAAAGAGCCTGGCGCAAGCGCTCGGGTCGACCCGGTACTCGGCGAAACCGTTCGCAAGCCCTATGTATGGCTCGTCGAAGCCGAGTCGGGCGCCTCCGTAGCAGAAAAGCCGAAGCTGAACGGTTCCAAACTGAACGGCAGCCGGGCCGCCTGAAAAGCGGTCCGGCCCATACGACACAAGCATTTGAAAGACGAAATTCGCATGTTTCGCTGGTTTGAAAATCGCCTCGATCCGTTTCCGGCAGCAGAGCCCGTCGAGCCGCCTAAGACGCTGGTCGCCTTCTGCCTTCACTACACAAAGGGGTCGTGGCCCTACATTACGATGGCCGGGTTGCTGATCTCTGCGATCGCCATCGCGGAAGTCTGGATGTTCGGCTTCCTAGGCTCGATCGTCGACTGGCTGTCGAACCAGAACCGCGAGACGTTCCTGCAGACCGAGGGCTGGAAGCTCGCCGGCATGGGCTTTGTCGTGCTGATCCTAATGCCCGCAATGGCGCTGCTGCAGTCTCTGGTCCACCAGCAGACGCTGATGGGCAACTATCCCATGCGCATCCGCTGGGACGTGCATCGCTATCTGCTCAAGCAGTCGATGACCTTCTACCAGGACGAATTCGCCGGCCGCATCGCCACCAAGCTGATGCAGACGGCGCTCGCTGTACGCGAATGCGTGATCAAGCTGATCGACGTCCTCAACTACGTCATCGTCTATTTCCTCGGCATGCTGTGGATTGTCGGCTCGTCCGACTGGCGGCTTGCGGCGCCATTGGTTGTGTGGCTCGTCGCCTACATCATCCTGCTTCGATACTTCATCCCCCGGCTTGGCAAGGTCGCGGAGCAGCAGGCCGATGCGCGCTCGATGATGACCGGCCGCGTGGTCGACAGCTACACCAACATCCAGACGGTCAAGCTGTTTTCTCACGCCAAGCGTGAGGCGAGCTTCGCAAAAGAAGGAATGGGCGAGTTCCTGCAGACCGTGCATCGTTCGATGCGGCTCGTCACCAGTCTCTATGGCCTGCTTTACCTCATGAACTCGCTGCTGCTGTTCTCGGTGGCGTCGATGTCGATCTGGCTGTGGCTGGGCGACGCCGTGTCCATCGGCGCGGTGGCGGTCGTGATCGGCCTCGTGCTCAGGCTCTGGGGCATGTCGCAGTGGATCATGTGGGAAATGTCGGCGCTGTTCGAGAACATCGGCACGGTGCAGGACGGCATCGGCTCGATCTCGATGCCGAGGCTGGTCGAGGACCGGCCCGGCGCGAAGGAACTCGTCGTCAGCAAAGGCGAGATCCAGTACCGCGACATCGGCTTCCACTACGGCAAGGGCAAAGGCATCATCGAAAAGCTGTCGCTGACCATTAAGCCGGGCGAGAAGGTCGGCATCGTGGGACGGTCCGGCGCCGGCAAGTCGACGCTGGTCAACTTGCTGCTGCGGTTCTACGACCTCGAGAAGGGAAGCATCCTGATCGACGGGCAGGATATCGGCGCGGTGACGCAGGACAGCTTGCGCGCGCAGATCGGAATGGTGACGCAGGACACCTCCCTGCTGCATCGCTCGGTGCGCGACAACATCCTCTACGGCCGGCCTGACGCCAGCGAGGCGATGGTGATCGAGGCGGCGCGGCGCGCCGAGGCGCTCGGCTTCATCGATGGGCTGACCGATCCAAAGGGGCGCAAGGGTTTCGACGCGCATGTCGGCGAGCGCGGCGTGAAGCTGTCGGGTGGCCAGCGCCAGCGCATCTCGATCGCGCGCGTCATGCTGAAAGACGCGCCGATCCTGATCCTCGACGAGGCGACCTCGGCGCTGGATTCTGAAGTGGAGGCGGCGATCCAGGAAAACCTCTACCGGCTGATGGAAGGCAAGACCGTGATCGCCATCGCCCACCGGCTGTCGACCATCGCGGCGATGGACAGGCTTGTCGTCATGGATGGCGGTCAGGTGGTCGAGGACGGCTCGCATGAGGAACTGGTGGCCAGGGGCGGCATCTATGCTCAGCTCTGGGAGCGCCAGTCCGGCGGCTTCCTGCCAGACGACTCCGCGCCCGAGGCAAAAGCGACGGTGGAACCGACCGAACGCGAGGGCATTGCAGCGGAATGACCGACGGCGATTTCCGCGAAAGGTTGTGGGGACGGTTCGAGGGCGCGATCGACGCGTTCTCGGATACCGACCGCGACGTTCTGCCGAAGGACGCTTGGCGCTTCATCCTCTATTTCGCGGAACAGGCGAGAATACCGTTCATCCTGCTCCTGGTGACGAGCTTTTTCGTCGGTGCGGTGGATGCGGCACTCTATTGGTCGGTCGGCTGGCTGATCGATCTGCTGGACAGGTCGAGCCCAGCGGCCTTGCTCGCCGACCACTGGCCGGAGCTGCTCGGCCTGCTCGTGCTTTTGCTGGTCGTGCGCGCGGTCGTGATGATCGCGTCCGCGGTGGTCGAGCAGCAGGTGGTGGTGCCAAGCTTCTATTCGCTGGTGCGCTGGCAATCCTTCCGGCGGGTGATCGAGCAGTCCTATTCCTTCTACCAGAACGATTTCGCGGGGCGCATTGCTACCAAGATCATGCAGGCCGGCGATGCGGTGGGCGAGTTCATCGTCAACGTGCTGCAGACCGTCTGGTCGTTCATCACCTTCATGGTGCTGACCATCACGATCCTCGCCTCGCTCGATCCGTGGCTGGGGCTGGTCGTGGCGCTTTGGTTCGTCGGCTATGCCGCGATCATCTGGTTCCTGATGCCGGAGATGCGCAAGGCCGGCCGCGCGACGGCCGATGAGCGCGCCGTCTTCAACGGCCGGCTGGTCGATGCCTTCACGAACATCATGTCCGTGAAGCTGTTCGACAGCGGCCGGCGCGAGCATGTCCATGTGCGCGACGGGCTGGAGAGCCTACTCGCCGCGACGGTCAGGCTAACGCGCGCCATCACCACGGTTCGCTCGGCGATCGCCGTGCTGAACGGCATCATGATGAGCACGGTCGCCGCGATCTGTGTGATGAGCTGGACGAACGGGCAGGTGTCGACCGGTGCGATCGCGGCGGCGCTCGGCCTCGTCTTCCGGCTGAACCAGATGTCGGGCTGGATGATGTTCAACATCAACGGGCTGGTCCGCAACTACGCCACCGTACAGGACGCAACGCGAACGATCTCGGTCAGGCCGGCGATACAGGACGCGCCCGATGCCGCCGTCATGACGCGCGCCAAAGGCGACATTCGCTTCGAGGACGTGACGTTCCACTACGGCAAGGGCGAGGGTGTCATCGAGAACCTGAACCTGCATATCCGGCCGGGCGAGCGGGTGGCGCTGATCGGCCCGTCGGGTGCCGGCAAGACGACAGTGGTGAACCTCATCCTCAGGCTGTTCGATGTCGAGGGCGGTCGCATCCTCATCGACGGGCAGGATATCCGCTCGCTGACGCAGGCATCGCTGCGCGCGCAGTTCGGTGTGGTGAGCCAGGACGCCGTGCTGATGCACCGCGCGATTCGCGACAACATCGCCTACGGAAAGGCGGATGCCACCCAGGCCGAAATCGAGGATGCGGCGAAACGCGCCTCGGCGCATGATTTCATCGCAGACGTTGCCGATCCGAGGGGGCGCACAGGCTATGACGCGCAGTTTGGCGAACGTGGCGTCAAGCTTTCCGGCGGGCAAAGGCAGCGAATCGCGATTGCGCGCATGATGCTCAAGGATGCGCCGGTGCTGATTCTCGACGAGGCGACCTCGGCGCTCGATTCGGAGGTGGAGGCGGCGATCCAGGACAATCTCTACCGGCTGATGGAGGGCAAGACGGTGATCGCCATAGCCCACCGGCTCTCCACCATTGCGGCGCTCGACCGGCTGATCGTGCTCGACGAGGGCAGGATCGTCGAGGAAGGCACGCATGAAAGCCTGCTTGCGAAGGGCGGCCTCTATGCCCAATTGTGGAAGCGGCAGTCGGGCGGTTTCCTGGGCGACAGGCTGGCCGCCGAATAGAGCAAGGACAGACTGTGTCGCAGCGCATGTCATCAATGTGGCCGGGCCTGCCGGCCGATTCCGGGCTCGATCTTCTCGGCCACGAGATATTGGCGGAGAAGGCGGCGGCGCTGGGCAAGGCCGGGGAAAAGGCGCGGCTGGCGCTCGCCCGTCTGAAGGAAATCCCCAAGGAAGACGAGGGCCGCGAAGCCGCTCTCAAGGCGGCTGCGGCCGCCGTCCACGCCTATTTCATCCAGCGGGAACTGTGCGGCTTTCGCAGGCACGAGGCGATCATCCGGGAATATGATATTCCGCGAGCCGTGCTGGTCCGCATGGGAGCAGCCTGACAGCATCATTCGCCGTCTTCGTTTTTCAGCGGAAAGCCGCAGTCCGGCTCGCTATTCCCTATCCCCGCGACAATCTGCCCTCTCTGCCGCTGCCGTCTGGACAAAGGGTGGCTTCACGCATAAACCGAAATCGAAAAATGCCGGAGGAATCTCGCTAGCTCGTTGCCATGTGCTGACGGGCCGGCGTGTAGGTGAGCGAGGGGAAAAGCTCCGTCTTCGGCTTTCTTGAGGCGAAAGGACGGAGTCCCGTGAGCGCGACCGACATCCACGATCCCACACGACGGGACTTCCTTTACGTTGCTACCGGCGTTGCCGGCGCCGTTGGCGCCGCGGCGTTTGCGTGGCCTTTCATCGACCAGATGCGCCCGGACGCCTCGACGCTGGCGCTGGCTTCCGTGGAAGTCGACGTTTCGCAGGTGCAGCCCGGCATGTCGCTGACGGTCAAGTGGCGCGGCAAGCCGGTCTTCATCCGCAACCGCACGCCCGAGGAGATCGAGGCCGCGAAGGAAGTTCCGATGTCGGAACTCAAGGACCCTGTCGCGCGCAACGCCAACCTGCCCTCCACCGCCGCTGCGACCGATGTGGATCGTTCAGCCGGCGCCGACCGCGAGAACTGGCTGGTGATGATCGGCGTTTGCACGCATCTCGGTTGCGTGCCGCTCGGCCAGGCCGGCGATTTCGGCGGCTGGTTCTGCCCGTGCCACGGTTCGCATTACGATACTGCCGGACGCATCCGGAAAGGTCCGGCGCCTCAGAACATGGCCGTGCCGACTTTTGCTTTCATATCCGACACCCGCGTGCGGATCGGCTGAGGGGACAGATTCCGATGAGCGGTGGACACTCGACCTATACGCCAAAGACCGGCATCGAACGCTGGTTCGATTCGCGCATGCCGCTGCCGCGGCTGATGCATGATTCCTTCGTTTCCTACCCGGTTCCGCGCAACTTGAACTACGCCTATGCCTTCGGTGGCATCCTGGCGATCATGCTCGTTTCGCAGATACTGACCGGCGTGGCGCTCGCCATGCATTACGTGTCGGACACCGGCCTGGCCTTCCAGTCGGTCGAGAAGATCATGCGCGACGTGAATTCGGGCTGGCTGCTGCGCTACCTGCATTCCAACGGCGCTTCGATGTTCTTCATAGCCGTCTATGTCCATATCTTCCGCGGCCTCTACTACGGCTCGTACAAGGCGCCGCGCGAGTTGCTCTGGATCCTCGGCTGCATCATCTATCTGCTGATGATGGCGACGGGCTTCATGGGCTACGTGCTGCCTTGGGGCCAGATGAGCTTCTGGGGCGCGACGGTCATCACCGGCTTCTTCACCGCGATCCCGCTGGTCGGCGAATGGATCCAGCAGCTGTTGCTCGGCGGCTTCGCGGTCGATAACCCGACGCTCAATCGCTTCTTCGCCCTGCACTACCTGCTGCCGTTCATGATCGCCGGCGTCGTGGTCCTGCACATCTGGGCGCTGCATGTTGTCGGTCAGACCAACCCGACCGGCATCGAAATCAAGTCGAAGACCGATACTGTCGCCTTCACTCCGTATGCGACGGTGAAGGATGCTCTGGCGATGGTGTTCTTCTTCATCCTCTTCGCCTGGTTCGTGTTCTACATCCCGAACTATCTCGGCCATCCCGACAACTACATCGTCGCCGACCCATTGAAGACGCCGGCCCACATCGTTCCGGAATGGTACTTCCTGCCGTTCTACGCGATCCTGCGCGCCGTCACCTTCAACATCGGGCCGATCGATTCCAAGCTGGGCGGCGTGCTCGCCATGTTCGGCGCGATCGCGGTGCTGTTCGTGGTGCCATGGCTCGATACGTCGAAGGTGCGCTCGGCTGTCTATCGCCCGTGGTACAAGTTCTTCTTCTGGCTGTTCGCGGCGAACGCCATCTTCCTCGGCTGGCTCGGTTCCAAGCCGGCGGAAGGCTGGTACATCCCGGCGATGCAGGTGTCGGCGCTCTACTACTTCGCGTTCTTCCTTGTCATCATGCCGCTGCTGGGCTTGTTCGAGACGCCGCGCCGGCTGCCGAACTCGATCACGGAAGCCGTGCTCGAGAAGAACAAGGGCGGGGCGGGACACCCCGCCGGCGCTGCCGCAGCGCCTGAAACCAAGGGCTGAGAGGGATATTTCCGATGAACAGGATTCTCAGCGTTCTGGCCGTTGCCGGCGTCGTGATCGGCTGTGCCACCGGCCTTGCCGGCGCCGCGGAGGAGGCCGAAGGCGGCACCCCGCACTATCCGATCCTGCACCCTACCGAGGAGAGCTGGTCTTTCGCCGGTCCATTCGGAACCTACGATCGCGGTCAGTTGCAGCGCGGCCTGAAGGTTTACAAGGAGGTCTGCTCGGCCTGCCATTCGATGAGCCTCGTTGCGTTCCGCACACTGTCCGACCTCGGTTACTCCGAGGCGCAGATCAAGTCGTTCGCCGCGGAATACACGGTGACGGACGGCCCGAACGCTGATGGCGAGATGTTCGAGCGCCCGGCGATTCCGTCGGATCATTTCCCGTCGCCGTTCCCTAACCACGAGGCGGCCGCGGCGGCCAACAACGGCGCAGCGCCTCCGGACTTCTCCCTGATCGCGAAGGCTCGTGGCGTCACGCGCGGCTTCCCGACCTTCGTGTTCGACATCTTCACGCAATATGCCGAAGGCGGCCCGGACTACATCCACTCGCTGCTGACGGGCTACGACCATGAGCCGCCGGCAGGACTGCAGATCGGCGCGGGCACGCACTACAACCCGTTCTTCATGAACGGTCCGGCGCTGGCGATGGCCAAGCCGCTGTCCGACGGGCAGGTTACCTATGACGACGGGGCACCCGAGACCGTTGACCAGTATGCGCGCGACGTTTCCGCGTTCCTGATGTGGGCCGCTGAGCCGCATATGGAGACCCGCAAGCAGATGGGTTTTAGCGTGATGGTGTTCCTGATCCTCTTCGCAGGTCTTGTCTGGGCCACCAAGCGCAAGGTCTGGGCGAACGTCGCTCATTGAGCTGGCTTAAATGACTTGACGGGAAGGGCGCTTAAGGCGCCCTTTTCTTTTGCCGCGCGGGCGGGCAAAACCAGATCCGCTGCTGGGGACCGGAAAACATGAAGCTCACCCTCGAAGACACGTTGCTGGCCTCGATCCGGACGATTCCGGATTATCCGAAGCCCGGCATCCTGTTTCGCGACATCACCACGCTGCTCGGCAATGCACGCGCCTTTCGGCGGGCGATCGACGAACTGGTGCAGCCCTATGCAGGGATGAAGATGGACAAGATCGCTGGCATCGAGGCGCGAGGCTTCATCCTCGGCGGCGCCGTTGCGCACCAGCTTTCGGCGGGCTTTGTGCCGATCCGTAAGAAGGGCAAGCTACCGCACGAGACGGTGCGTGTCGCCTACAGTCTCGAATACGGCCTTGACGAGATGGAGATGCACAAGGACGCCATCCAGCCGGGAGAGAAGGTCATCCTGGTCGATGACCTGATCGCAACCGGCGGTACTGCCGAGGCCGCCGTCAAGTTGCTGTCCCAGATGGGTGCGGACCTCGTGGCCGCCTGTTTCGTCATCGACCTGCCAGACCTTGGCGGCCGCAGGAAACTCGAGAATCTCGGTGTCCCGGTTCGCACGCTGGTTGCGTTCGAGGGACATTGAGGGCCGCAAGGCTGCCGTGCCGAGGCGACGATTCATGCAGAACGAGGCGTGCTACTTCTTCGCGGCGGACAAGAAGTATTTTCCGTACGCCTGTCTCGCGGCACGCAGGGTTCTCGACGTGTCAGGCAAAACCATGCCTGGCGTGATTTTACAGACAGGGGTCGGGCGCGAAGATCTGGATGCGGCAACAGTGCTGTTGGGAGACGACGTCGCCATTGTCGATATGTCGCGAGAACTCGAAGGATTTGCGTTCAACACCGATCGGCTGGGGCTGGCTGCCTACATGCGCCTGTTCGTCGACGTGCTGCCGGCTTTCCTGCCGTACCGGTCGCTTGTCTATGCCGACTGCGACGTGCTCTTCAATCGGTCGGTGGCAGATCTGGCCGCAACGCCCCTGAATGGCGCGCTGCTCGCCGCACATGACGAGCAGCAGTACTACGATCCGAAGTACCGAGCGCGACTGCCGATGAAGTCTGGCGCGCCGTATTTCAACTCGGGGGTTCTGGTCTTCAACATGGAGCAGGTGCGTGGCGAGGGGCTCCTGGAAAGGACCAGGCGGTTTGCGCAGGAGCGCCGCGACATCTGCCTCCAGCATGACCAGGACGCGCTCAACGTCGTGTTCGAGGGCCGTTGGCAGACAATGGATCCGCGCTGGAACGTGATGACGAACTTCAACTCGCAGATACCGTTCGCCGAATCTTTTGCGCGGCATTTCAGCTGGGGCAAGCCTTGGTGGAAGCCGCTCGGCGTCGAACCGGAGGCGCAGGCGATCTACCGGGAAATGGCGCGGAATACGCCTTGGGCAGACCGCTTCGATCAGAGCACCACTGCCAATCGCGCGCAGTTCCTGCTCAAACGGTTCAGCCGGAAATTCGACGGGCCGCTTGGCTTCCTGACGGGCAAGGAAAAGCTCCGCAAACGGGCGCATTACAATTCCAGGCACTCACGCGAAGTCTTCGGCGCGCAGGCCGCAAAGGGTGTCATCGCAGGCAGCTTTCCCGAGAGGCAGATCGGGTTGGGCTGATCGCCTACTCGACCTTGACGAGGACGGCGCTGTCGAACTCGATGACCTTGGCGCCCGTGGAATCGACTCCCTCGGCACGGACCGTCAGCAATTGCCATCCCGGGCGGGACGACATCGGACGGTGCGAAAGCGCGGTTCGGCTGTAGCTGACCGTCTCGCCGGCATAGACCGGCTTCAGCCATTTGAGGTTCGTGATCCCAGGCGAGGGGCCGAAGACCGGCGCCGGGCCTTCGCCTGTCCACACCTTCATTGGTGTCGCAAGATTGCGCTTCATCCACGCCGATGCTGTCTGCCAGCCGGAAGCGCAGAGCCCGCCGAAGACGCTGTTCTTTGCCGCTTCCTCGTCGATATGGAAGGGCTGCGGGTCATATTTGCGCGCGAACGCCTTGATGCCTTCCGCATCAAAGAGATGCGTGCCGAGCGGCGTGACGACGCCGATCTCGAAGAACTCGTCGAGCGTCATGCCTGCGCCTCACGCTTCAGGAACATGATGGAGTTATCCAGTTCGAGAACCGCGTCGCCGCGCTGGTTGAAAAGCTCCGACCGGAAGCTGACGATGCCGATCGCCGGGCGCGATTTCGACTCGCGCGCGGCAAGCACCGTTATGCTGCCGCCGAGACGGTCGCCGGCCAGCACCGGCCTTTTCCATTTGATCTGGTCAATGCCTGGCGCGCCCTGCGAGGTCGAGTCGAGCAGGAAGGCGTCGCAGAGCAGACGCATGTACATCGAACATGTGTGCCAGCCCGAGGCCGACAGCCCGCCCAGGATGCTCGCGCGGCCGGCTTCCTCATCGAGATGCATTGGCTGCGGATCGTATTCGGCGGCGAACTCTACGATCTCCTCCGCCGTGACGTCCTTATGGCCGAGGTCTATCGACCTGCCGACGGTCAAATCCTCGAAGGCCCAAGTCTTTCTGGTCACCGCTTTTCCAGTCATTCTCCCCTCCCGCGTCCCTCTCGACGCTGGCCGACGACGCCCTGATAAGCGATCGGTTGGTCAGAGCCAACCCTTGCGGCGGAAGAACCAGAACGGAAGGATGGCGGAGAGCACCATGACGCCGAGCGCGATAGGATAGCCAAGGTCCCATTTGAGCTCCGGCATGATCTCGAAATTCATGCCGTAGACCGAGGCGACGAGAGTCGGCGGCAGGAAGACCACCGCGGCAACCGAGAAGATCTTGATGATGCCGTTCTGCTCGATGTTGATCATGCCGAGGGTGGCGTCGAGCAGGAAGTTGATCTTCTGCGTCTGGAAGGAGGCGTTGTCGGACAGCGAGGACACGTCGCGCGCAATGGTCTTGACGCGCGCGCGTATCACTTTGCCGCCGACATCCTGGGTGACGACGTTGGCGAGGAAGCCGGACAGGCGCTGCAGCGTGAGCAGGCTGTCCTGGATCTTGGAGATCAGGTCTTCCTTGCTGCCGATGCGGTGAATGATCTCCTTGAAGTTGCGGTCGCGCTTCGAGGCCTTCTTTTCCTTGGAATCGAAGATGTCGTGCGAGATGCCGATGACATCCCGGCTTGTCCGCTCGAGCACGTCGGCCAGCCGATCCACGATCGCCTCCAGAAGCGAGACGAGAATGGTCTCGCCGCTGGTGCAGCCGACGTCGGTCTTCTCCGCCCGCATCGGGAACGTCTGGAAGGCGCGTGGCTCGTGATAACGGATCGTGATCAGTCGCTCTCCAGCCAGCATGAAGGTAACCGGCAGCATTTCGGGCTGGTCGCCGTCGGTGTGCGCGGGAAGCGTCGCCGTCATCACATAGGCGCCCTTCTCGGCGTAGAGGCGCGATGATATCTCGATCTCCTCCATCTCCTCACGGGTCGGGATGAGCACGTTCAGCCAGAGTTCGACGGCCTTTTCCTCGTCCTTCGTCGGGTTGAGCATGTCTACCCACACCACATCGACGCTGTTGGCTGTCAGATGATCCACCGGATGCAGCCGGTCCTGATCGACGACGAAGGCTTTGATCATCGTCGTTCTCCATTGCGAGAGGAAAAAGGAGCGCATTCGCGCGCGATGGCCGCCGCTTAGCTGCCCTCGCATGTGGCGTCAAGGCAGGGCGGGGCGCGCGTTCGTCGCCCGATATACCGGCGTTTTGACGGCTATTGCTGGGATGTGGAGCGCAGCAAGGTCTGTTTCGCGGATATGAGGTGTGCGCGGCAGGCCAGTTCTACGAGGGCGATGTTGCGGCCGAAAAGTGCGTCGATATAGGTCAGGTGCTCGCGGATCGCGACCTCGTTGCGCTGCCGCTCGTCCTGCTTGTTCCACTGGTAGTGGAAATGGAAGATGACGGTGATGATGTCGTAGAAGCTGTCGATGAAGCGGTTCGGCGCGGCCGAGCTGATCAGGCGGTGGAAACGGCTGTCGAGATCGGAGAAGTCGTGGAAGCGCGTCTCGATGTCGTCAAGCAGTTGCAGGTGCTCGCGCCGCAGCGCTTCCAACTGGGCCCAGAGCGGTGAATCGTCAGGCAGCGCGGCAAGTGCGCGTGCCGAGCGCAGCTCGAACATCTCGCGAATCTCGAACAGCTCGAGCGCGAAGCTCTCGGTGAAGCCCTTGAAGACCCAGCCCGAATTAGGGCGCTTCTCGATCAGCCCGAAGCGCTGAAAGCGGTTCAGGAATTCTCTGATACCTGTTGTCGCGATGCCGAACTGACGCGCAAGCTCCAGTTCGTTGATGGCGGTTCCGGGCCGCGCGTTGTCACGCAGCAGCCACTCCATGAAACGCTCCTCAACCTGCGCGGCCATGGGTATCGTTTCCGAGTGCGGGAAGGGCTGCATCGCCTCTCCGGTTGTCCGGACGACACGCTCGCGTCCGTCCCCGTCGACGATCCCTTGCGCCTCCAGTGCTGCAATCACCTTCCTGACGGTCGTGCGACTGACCTTCAGCCGGGCACCAAGCGTGTTTTCCGACGGAAGCGCTCCGCCGTCCGGGATGCGCGACACGAGATCAAGCGCGTCGTTGAAGGCTCGTTTGAAGACTGTGTCCGTTTTCATGGCCCGCCAGAATACAAGGAAAGAGTGTCCTTTAGTCCATAAAATACAATTTGACGGAACCCGGTCAAATGATTTTTGTCTATAAGAAACAAAAGGGAGGAAATGAGGGTGACGGATACGACGAGGCAGCAGGACATGTTGTCCGGCGCCCCGGCAGCGGGTCGTGCGCAGGCAAGCGCTTCGCCGGTCGCTCTCGGGCTGAGGCTGCTCAACTTTGGTCCCTTGCTGATCCTTGCCGTGCTAGTGGTGGTGTTCAGCGTGCTGACGCCGAATTTCCTGAAGCCCGGCAATCTCAGCAACATCCTCGCGCAGACCGCGGTCATCGCCATCGTGGCGATGGGGCAGCAACTGGTCATCCTCACGCGCGGCATCGACCTTTCGGTCGGCGCTAACCTTGCGCTTGCGACCGTGATGGGAGGACTCATCTTCCGAGCCACTGACGGTTCCGGCTTCATGGTCATCATGGCGATGCTGGTCGCCGGCACGGCGGTGGGTCTCGTCAACGGCGTCGTCTTCGTGTTCGGACGCCTGCCGCATCCCTTCATCATAACGCTGGCGACGCTCAGCATCTGTCGCGGGCTGGCGCTACAGCTGTCGATCAACAACACCACCATGCGCGGCATGCCCGACGCCGTGCTGTTCCTTGGCGAGACGTCGGCGCTGGGCATTCCCAATTCCTTCTACGTCGTCCTTGGCATGGCGCTGATCGTGCTGGTGATGACCAAGTCCATGGTCTGGGGGCGCTGGACCTATGCCGTCGGCGGAAATCCGAAGGCCGCCGTCGAGATGGGCATTGCGGTCAAATGGGTCCTGGTCTCGACCTATGCGTTCGCCGGTCTTTGCGCAGGCATCGGCGCGGTGGTCCTGTCGGGCCGAACGGGGGCCAGTTCGCCGCTCTACGGCACGCTTCTCGAACTCGACACGATCGCGGCCGTCATTATCGGCGGCGCGAGCTTCCTCGGCGGTCGCGGCCATATCGGCCACGCACTGATCGGCGCGCTGATGATCGGCGTCATCCGCAATGCGCTGAACCTGCTCAATGTCGGCGTGTTCTACCAGATGATCGCCATCGGCGTGATCATTGTGGTCGCCGTGGAGGCCGACGTGCTGCGCAGCTATCTGGAGGGCCGCGCCCGCAGCCAGGCGGCGAGGGCCCAATGAGCACTGCGGCAACCCCGGCTTTGTCCGTTCGCGACGCGCACAAGCGGTTCGGCGCGGTGCATGCGCTGAAGGGCGTCAGCCTCGACGCTTACGGGGGGCAGGTGATGGCGCTTCTCGGCGACAATGGCGCCGGCAAGTCGACGCTGGTTCGCTGCATCAGCGGTGTGCATACGCTGGACGAGGGCGAGATCCTGCTCGATGGCGAGGTCGTTGCGCTGTCGACGCCGGCGCAGGCGCGCCGCGCGGGGATCGAGACGGTCTACCAGGATCTCGCCCTGTTCGACAATCTGACGCCCGCGCAGAACTTCTATTGCGGCCGGGAGATTTCTTTCCCCATCTGGCTGCCGCGAGCGCTTCGGTTCCTCAACAAGCGTGCGATGGATCGGGAAGCCGCTTCCGTCATCGACAGGCTCAAGGTCAAGCTGCCGAAATTCGACGCGCCGGTGGCGCTGATGTCCGGCGGTCAACGCCAGGCGATCGCCGTTGCCCGCGCGACCGTTTTCGCGCGCAACGTCGTGATCCTCGACGAGCCAACCGCGGCGCTGGGGTTGCGGGAGTCGCGCAAGGTTCTCGACCTCGTCCACCAGCTTCGCGACGAGGGCAATGCAGTGATCCTCATCACGCACAACATGGAACATGTCATCGAACTGGCCGACCGGGCGGTAGTGCTTCGCCAGGGCAACAAGGTCGGTGAGCTGAAGCCCGAGCGAGCGAACCAGCAGGAACTGGTGTCGCTGATCGTCGGCGCGGAGGCTTGAAGGGTTTCGTCATCCAGGGAGGAAGACGGAAGGAAGATCGCTCAAGGGGAGCGATCCGCAACAGAGAGGGAGGAGCGCAGTGAAGTTTTTCCACATGTTCGCGGGAGCGGCTTTCGCCTTGGCGACAGCAATGCCCGCATCAGCGGCCGACGCCGTGAAGATCGGCTTCATAACCAAGTTCCCGGTGCCGTTCTTCGCCACCATGGAGAATGCGGCGAAGGAGTACGCAGCGGCCAATCCGGGCATCGAGCTCGTGTTCGGCCAAGGGACGTCGGCCACCGACATCGAGGGGCAGATCGCCCATATCGAGTCGATGGTGACGCAGGGCGTGCAGGGTATAGCCATCACACCGGTCGATCCAACTGTGGCGGCGGCTCTCGACAAGGCGGTCGCCGCCGGCGTCAAGGTCGTGCTGATGGACAACAACATCCCGGGCTGGGAAGGCCGCACCGCGCTGGCCACCACCGATAACTTCGCCGCTGGCAAGATCGCTGGCGGCTATCTGAAGAGCGTGCTGAAGAGCGGCGACACGCTGGGCATCCTTGAAGGCGTGCCGGGCGTTCCGTCACTGGATGACCGCGTCAAGGGTATGCAGGAGGGGCTTGCAGGCGTCGACGTGAAGATTGTCGGGCAGGGCGCCACCGACTGCACCGAGGAAAAGGGCATCAGCGTCGCCGAGGACATCCTCACCGCCAACCCCGACCTGAAAGCCATCTACGCGGCCTGCGGGCCGCCGGCCGCGGGTGCTGCGCAGGCGATCAAGAACGCCGGCAAGGCTGGCAAGGTCATTCTTGTCGGCTTCGATTACTGCTGCGGCGAGGCCGAGGCGCTTGAGGCGGGCATCGAGAACGCGACCGTCGCACAGTTCCCGACCAAGATGGCTTCGCTTGGCGTCGACGCGCTGGTGAAGGCGATCAAGGGCGAAAAGGTCGAGTCGCTGATCGATTCCGGTGCGGCACTTGTCACCAAGGACAACATGGCCGAATTCAATTAAGACGAACATGCAGATGGGGCCGGTTCAGAGTCGGCCCCATCTGTTCTCATGAAGGCCTGGTCTCATGAAAGCCTGGGCGGCCTTTGCCAGAAAGAAGGATCAGGCGTGCATTCCTTTGAAGCCCTCGTATGCGTCGAACCGGGAAAGCTGCGGCTGGAAAAGCGGCATGCCGCACGCCTCGATCCGTCGCATGTGCTGGTGCGGCCCCGAAGGGTAGGCATCTGCGGCACGGACTATCATATCTATGAGGGAAAGCATCCGTTCCTGCAGTATCCGCGCGTGATGGGCCACGAACTCGGCGTGGAAGTGGTCGAGGCACCCGCTGGCTCGGACATTCGGCCCGGCCAGATCTTCGCTGTGAACCCTTATCTTTCCTGTGGCCATTGCATCGCCTGCCGGCGCGGCAAGCCCAACTGCTGCGTCAGGATTTCAGTGCTCGGCGTGCATCAGGATGGCGGCATGGGCAACCTGCTCAGCCTTCCGCCGGGCAACCTGATCGCCGCCGATGGGCTGACGCTGGACCAGTGCGCGGCCGTCGAGTTCCTGGCCATCGGCGCGCATGCGGTGCGGCGCGGCGGTGTTGGGCCGGGTGACCGCGTGCTGGTGGTGGGCGGCGGTCCGATCGGGCTCGGTGTTGCGATCTTTGCCAAGCGCGCCGGCGGTATGGTTGCTGTTCTGGATCGCGAAGCCGAGCGCGCGCAGGCGGCGGCCGGGATCGTCGGCGTGCAGGCATTTACCGGTGACGAAACAGGCCTTGCGGCCATGGCCGCCTTTGCCGCGAACGAAGGCTATGACGTGGTCTTCGACGCGACTGGCAGCCCGCGCGCGATGGAACAGGGCTTCGACCATGTCGCGCATGGCGGACGCTATGTGCTGGTCAGTGTCGTCAAAGAACCGATCACCTTCATGGACCCGGATTTCCATCGCAAGGAAATGACGCTTCTCGGCAGCCGCAACGCGACCGCGCAGGATTTCGAGACCGTCGTCGCCGCGATCAAGGACGGCTCGGCGGCCGTCGACAGGCTGATCACGCACCGCACGGACCTTGCCGGCGCGGTCGACGACCTGCCGCGATGGGCGACGCAGAAGACCGGGCTGATCAAGGCGATCATTGAGATCGCCTGACGACCTCCGGTTGTTCAGGTGTTGAATTTGAAGAGCAAGATGTCGCCGTCCTGGACGATATATTCCTTGCCTTCGTCGCGCGCCTTGCCCGCTTCCTTCGCCGCGACTTCGCCGCCAATGGTGACGAAGTCGTTGTAGGCGATGGTCTGGGCGCGGATGAAGCCGCGTTCGAAGTCGGTGTGGATAACGCCGGCTGCTTGCGGAGCCTTGGTGCCCTTGACGATCGTCCACGCCCGCGTCTCCTTCGGACCGGCGGTGAAATAGGTGATGAGGTGGAGAAGCTCGTAGCCGGCGCGGATGAGCTTGTCCAAGCCGGGTTCTTCCAGCCCCATCGACGCCAAGAACTCCATTTCCTCGTCATCGGGAAGCTGCGCCACCTCGGCCTCGATCGCCGCCGAGATGACGACGGTGCTCGCGCCCTGCGCCGCGGCCATCTTGTCGACGGCCTTCGTGTGCTCGTTGCCGGTGGCGGCGTCCTTCTCCGCGACGTTGCAGACATAGAGAACGGGGTGGGCGGTGAGCAGGTTCAAACCCTGCAGGATCCGCAGGTCTTCCGCCGCGATGCCCTTGAGCAAGACACGCGCAGGCTTGCCCTCCTGCAGCAGCGCCAGCGCCTGTTCCATGACGGGCAGGACCGTCATGGATTCCTTGTCCTTCGCCTGTGCCCGCTTGCGGATGTTGACGATGCGCCGTTCCAGGCTTTCGAGGTCGGACAGCATCAGCTCCGTCTCGACCGTGTCCGCGTCTGCGACGGGATCGATGCGCCCCTCGACATGGGTGATGTCGTCATCCTCGAAGCAGCGCAGCACATGCACGATGGCGTCGACCTCGCGGATGTTGGCCAGGAACTGGTTGCCCAGCCCTTCGCCCTTCGAGGCGCCGCGCACGAGGCCGGCGATATCGACGAAGGAGATGCGGGTCGGAATGATTTCCTTCGAGCCGGCGATCTCCGCGATCTTCTGCATGCGCGGATCGGGAACCGCGACCTCGCCCGTGTTCGGCTCTATCGTGCAGAAGGGATAGTTTGCGGCCTGCGCGGCGGCCGTGCGCGTCAGCGCGTTGAAAAGCGTCGACTTGCCAACGTTGGGCAGCCCAACGATGCCGCATTTGAAACCCATGGTGGTGGTCCTATCGGGAGATCAGAATTTGCTCAGGGCTATGGGCGAAAGGATCGACGATCGTCAAGGTGTCGATCACTTGTCCGTCCTGCAAATCCTCGGAGAGGAAGTGAGTGCAGCCAAGTTCGAGGGCGGAAGCGACCAGGAGGCAGTCCCACCAGGAGTAGTGGAACTCTGAAAAATAGCGCCTCGCGGAAATCGAAGTAGCAAGGGTGACCGGCGATGATCCGAAGATCGAAAACGCATCGATTCGGACAAATGGGTCATCCCTACCAAATCTCGATCGTTTCCGCGTCGAAACGCTTGCGACTTCATTCAGCGCCTGAAGGTTGGTCACTCCCTCATCGTGGTCTGCGAGGGCGATCAGCCAGTTCTGGGCGACCCGTCGCTTGTCCGCCTCGAATTCGTCAAATGTGTAAAGGAACGTGTTGCTGTCGATGAAGACCCTAGCGGCGGGCATTGCGCTCATCCGCGGTCGGCATCCGGCCGTTTTCGGAAATGGGAAGCTTGGGCCCGTCAAAGACTCGCCTCAGCGCCTCAAGCCTAAGCTTGCGAGCCTCGACTTCCTCTTCGGCCAACGCTTCGCTGCTACGCAACCTGTCGGCGATGTGTTTGGACATGCTTTTTCCAGCACGCGCCGCGTCGATGCGCGTTACGCGGTAAAGCTCGTCGTCCATGGAAATCGTGACATTCTTCATATCGTTCTCACGGAAACACGAAGTTCGTGTTTTCGTGATTTAGTGGACGGCAAGCCGGAATTCAAGCTGCGTCGTGCTCAGTCCTTGCCAAGCAGCTTCTTCAGCATGGCGGCCATGGGGCCGCTTTCGGGAATCTTGACCGCTGGCTGTTGCTGGCGCGCCTGCCTGATATGGCTCTGGCCCTTGGCTTTCGGTTCCTTCGGAGAAGGGCGGTCGTCGTCGCTGGTCGGCTGAAGCTTGTCGCGCAGCGTCAGCGTCACCTTGTTCATGAAGCCATTGTCGTCACCTTTGGCAACCATGTCGGCATTGTCAGCGATGGCGTCGAGCAGGACGTCCAGCCATTCGCGGTCGGAGGTCGAAAAATCGCCGAGCACGTGGCCGTGTACCATCTCCTTCGCACCGGGATGGCCGACGCCGATGCGCACGCGGCGATAGTCCTTGCCGAGATGCTGGTCGAGCGAGCGGATACCGTTGTGGCCGGCGGAGCCGCCACCGGTTTTGACCCGGACCTTGCCGGCCGGAAGTTCGATCTCGTCGTAGAGGACCGTCACGGCCGACGGTTCGAGCTTGTAGAAGCGAAGCGCCTCGCCGACCGACTGTCCGGACAGATTCATGAAGGTCTGTGGCTTGATCAGCAGGACCTTCTCGCCGCCGATCCTGCCTTCGGCGATCTCGGCCTGGAATTTCTTCGCCCAGGGGGAAAAGGAATGGCGGCGGGCAATTGCGTCCGCCGCCATGAAGCCGACATTGTGCCGGTTGTTCCGATATTTCGCGCCCGGATTGCCGAGACCTGCAAAAAGCAGCATCTGTGCGGCCCTCCGGGCCCGAAATTACTTCTTCTCTTCGGCCGGGGCCGCGGCTGCCGGAGCGGCCGCAGCGTCTTCCTCGGACTTCATGGCCGAGGAGCCGGCGATCGTTGCGATGGTGAAGTCACGATCAGCGATGACCGGCTTCACGCCCGCGGGCAGCTTGACCGCCGAGATATGAAGCGAGTCACCGATGTCGGTGCCTTCCAGATCGAGCGTGATGAATTCCGGGATCGCGTTGGCCGGGCAGTGGAACTCGACCTCGTGACGCACGATGTTCAGCACGCCGCCGCGCTTGATGCCGGGCGACTTGTCTTCGTTGATGAAGTGAACAGGCACGTTGACGTTGACTTCGGTGTTCTTGCCGACCCGGAGGAAGTCGACATGCAGAGGGCTGTCGCTGACCGGATCGAGCTGGAAGTCCTTCGGCAGGACCTGGATCTTCTTGCCGCCGACGTCGATCGTGGCGACCGTGGTCAGGAATCCACCGCCGTGAATCTTGTAATAGACGTCCTTCCACGACAGGGCGATCGCCAGGGGAGGCTGCTTGTCGCCGTAGATGACGGCTGGTATCTGGCCATTACGGCGAACTGCACGGGCGGACCCCTTACCGACCTGTTCGCGCGCATCGGCCTTGAGCTCGTAAGTGGTGCTCATGGCTTTTCCTTTTGCGTTGCTGGAGCATTTTCGGGTCTTGCCGATGCAAGAGCCTGAAAATGTCGAAAGCCGCGAAATTCGCGGCCCTCATCCGCGTTGCCTCCAAGGGTGTCTACGCGGGTGGCGGTCCTATAGCGGAAGGCGGCGGAGGGTGCAAGGCTGGTAGAAAGCCGCCGGTTTGAGCGGCACGGCTTAGTCGAACAGGCTGGAGACCGATTCCTCGGTGGCTGTGCGCGAGATGGCCTCGCCGATCAGGTCGGCGATGGAGACGACGCGGATGTTGGGCGCGGCATCGACGCCCGAGGTGGGCTGGATGGAGTCGGTGATGACCAATTCCTGCAGCTTGGAGCCGGCAATGCGCGCCACCGCGCCGCCCGAAAGGACGCCGTGGGTGATGTAGGCCGTGACGCTGGTCGCGCCGTTGGCGAGCAGCGCGTCGGCCGCGTTGCAGAGCGTACCACCCGAATCCACGATATCGTCGATGAGGATGCAGTCCTTGCCGTCGACCTCGCCGATGATGTTCATCACCTCGGACTCACCGGGACGCTCGCGGCGCTTGTCGACGATGGCGAGCTGGGCGTCGAGCCTCTTGGCAAGCGCGCGGGCGCGCACCACGCCGCCGACATCAGGCGAGACGACCATGACGTTGTTCAACTGCTTGTACTTGGCCTTGATGTCGCGCGACATGACCGGGACCGAGAACAGGTTATCGGTGGGGATATCGAAGAAACCCTGGATCTGGCCGGCATGCAGGTCGAGCGTCAGCACGCGGTTGGCGCCGGCGCGAGCGATCATGTTGGCGACCAGCTTGGCGGAGATCGGCGTGCGGCCTGAAGCCCGGCGGTCCTGCCTGGCGTAGCCGAAATAAGGGATGACCGCCGTGATGCGCCGCGCCGAGGAGCGCATGAACGCGTCGATCATGATGAGCAGTTCCATCAGGTGATCGTTGGTCGGGAAGGAGGTGGACTGGAGAATGAAGACATCCTCGCCACGTACGTTTTCCTGGATTTCGACGAAAATCTCCTGGTCGGCGAAGCGCCTTACGCTGGCCTTTCCGATCGGGATGTTCAGATATCGCGCAACGCCTTCGGCCAGAACCCGGTTCGAATTGCCCGCGAAAAGTTTCATGAAGCGCGTCTCGGCGGCGTTGCCTGGATAATGATCGGGCTTTTAGCGGCAAGCGCCGTCAATGCAAGCGCTTGAGGCGAATTAATACAAAGATTCGGTTTCGGCCCCTTCGCGAGGCGTGTTCTATCCGGTGCTGCCGGCGATCCATGTGGTCAGCCGATCAATGGTGGAATCGGCGATCGCCTGCATGGTGGCGGGCGGGACCGCCGCCCATCCTTCGCCCCGTCCCGCCGCCTTTTGCTGCCCGTTGATACGGTGAAGCCTGTTGCCTGATGTGTCGTACACGTCCCACACGTAGATCACGGTGGTCTGGCCACCTTCCGTCAGGGTTGAGAAATAGCCCTTCAGGACATGCGTGGTGGAGGGGTCGGTGCTGCCGGCAAGCGCGATACCGCTGGCGCGGGTCCTCTCAGCCAGCCGTGCGGTGAGCGGGGCCGCAACATCCGCGGTGGCGCCGACGATGGGGTCGAAACGTAGCCGCGTCCGCGACGCTATGCCGGGATTGATGGCAGCCGATTGATTCGTCGATGCCGTCTGGACGGGAAGGCTGCCCTGGGTCTCGGACTGGAGGACGCCCGGCGCGGGCGGCGACGCGGCGATCGCGGACGGCTCAAGCACGTCCTGCGTGCTCGAACAGGCGGAGACGGCGAGGACGGCAAGCAACGATATGGCGAGCAGCGGCAGTCGCTTCATGCCCTTGGTTCTCTCAACGCAATACCCAGCCGCCCAAGCAATTTCCTATCGTCACTGCACGATCAAGTCGAGATCATGGCGTGAAAGCGGCTTCGGCTCGGATTCCGTCGTCAGGTAGGTGCGGCCCAGCGTCATCGCGGTCTCGGTTTCGGAATCCATGATGATCATGTGCGCGAAGAGCGTCATGTTGGGGGCGATCGGCTCCGGGTTGCCCTGATAGAACATGGGCATATCCATCCAGGACGGCGTGAAGCGCGCGCCGAGCGAATAGCCGCAGGCGTTCAGGCGATGCTTGGTCAGCCCGTGCGCTTCCATCGTGCGGGCGTGGGCATCGAACACATCGCCGAAGGTGTTGCCAGGGATCATCGCCTTCTCGACGGCAAGCAGGGCGTCGCGCGAGGCCTCGAACAGTTCCAGATGGCGCTTGGACGGCTTGCCTGTCAGCACCGTGCGCATCATGGCGGCGTGGTAGTGATGGAAAACGCCGGCCCATTCCAGCGTCAACTGGTCGTTCTTGCCGAGCTTGCGGCGGCCGGCCTTGTAGCGGCAGAGCAGGGCGTCTGGGCCGGAGCCGATGATGAATTCGTTGGCGGGATAGTCGCCGCCGCCGGCAAAGATCGCGCCCTGCATGGCGGCCAGGATCGCCGACTCGTCGCCGCCGCTCTTGATAAGGGGGAGGGCGGCGTCCAGCGCCTCGTCGGCCAGTTGCGCGGCGCGTTCGGCCTTCGCGACCTCTGCCGGGCTCTTGAACAGGCGCAGGCGGCTGACGATGCCGGAGGCGTCGGCGATCTGGCCGAAGGTCTGCAACTGCTCGTCCAGCCGGCGGCCGTTATAGGCCGTCAGCCCGTGCGTGTCGTATTCGACGCCGATGCGTTTTCCCAGAAGGTCGAGATCGTTCAGCAGGTTGCGCAGGTCGACTGCGGGGTTGGCCCCGTCGCGGTCGGTCCAGACGATGATGTTTTCCAGCGTCGAGGTGTGGCGGGCCTGCCTGAGGTCGGCCGAGCGCGTCAGAAGCACCATGGAGCCGTCGGACTTCACCACCAGCGACTGGAAGAAGCAGAAGCCGAACGTGTCGTAGCCGGTCAGCCAGTACATGCTTTCCTGCGCGAAAAGCAGGATCGCGTCGAGCTTCTTGTCCGCCATCTCGATGAGCAGCCGGTCGCGACGCGCGTCAAATTCCGAACGATCAAAATGAAGAGCCATCAAATCCGCTCCAGGACGATTGCAGAAACATGCCGCCCGTAGTCCGGTTCGGACCGGTGCGTGGAGCGGCGGTAGGAGAAAAACAGGTCTTCCTCCGCGTAGGTGCAGCGATAGAGCGCATCAGCGGTGACGCCCGCCTTCGTCAGCCGGTCGACCGTGTAGCGGTTGAGGTCGAACAGCGCGTGGCCAGGCTTGCCCGATGGCGCGAAATAGCGATCATTGGCAGCGTCTGCTGAGACGAAGCGCTCGATGAATTCAGGCCCGACCTCGTAGTTGGCCGCGCTGATGGAGGGGCCGAGCACGGCGACGATGTTATCTCGCCGCGCGCCGAGGCTTTCCATCGTGGCGATGGTGTTTTCCAGCACGCCGGTGAAGGCTCCCTTCCAGCCGGCATGGGCCGCCCCGATCACGCGCGCCTGCGGGTCGGCGAAAAGGACCGGGCCGCAATCGGCCGACGATGCCCCGACGGCGATGCCCGGGCGGTCGGTGACGATGGCGTCGACCTTCGGCCTTTCGCCGGAAAACGGCTCGCGGGCAACGATTACGTCAGGCGAATGGATCTGGTAGGCGGTCAGGAGAAGGTCGGGCTCGACGCCCATCCACTCGGCGACACGCCGTCGGTTCTCGCGCACATGGTCGGGATTGTCGGCCGAACCGGTGCCCGTGTTCAGGCTGCCATAGAGGCCACCTGAGACGCCGCCGGGGCGCGTAAAATAGCCATGCCTGATGCCGGCGTCGGCGATACCGTCGAGCAAAGGAGAACGAAGCGGTTCCGGTCTGGTCTGGGTGAGCATTGCCGACTTCTTTGTCTCAACCGACCGTTTCGTCAAGGCGCGATTTTGCGTTGCGGACGTGGGTACGATAACTTGCCGGGCAATCTTCGAGGCCGTATACCGCCAAAAACCGGCGATAGCCCCAGGATCGTCCATGCATCGCCACGCCGTCAAAACGGTCGTCAATTTTCTCAATCGGAATCCTCTGTCTCGAGCCGCGAAGAACTTTCGCAACGGGATGCTCGACGCGATGTTCAGAGCTCGTGACAGCGAGAGGGGGCGTGCGTTTGCCCAAGAACTCCCGCAAAGTGCGAGAGACGGGCTCTGCGTCAC
Source organism: Mesorhizobium quangtriensis (assembly GCF_040081925.1). Taxonomy (NCBI): domain Bacteria; kingdom Pseudomonadati; phylum Pseudomonadota; class Alphaproteobacteria; order Hyphomicrobiales; family Phyllobacteriaceae; genus Mesorhizobium; species Mesorhizobium quangtriensis. Next base: position 877,774 of record NZ_JBEBMF010000002.1, on the reverse strand, counting down.
GATCGCTTTCAACACGCCCTGGGTCATCGACATCCTGACGGCGGGGTGGCTGCGCTATTCCAGCGGCATGACTCTGCTGGTTGCAGACAATTCGTTGGACGAGAAGGCGCGCCAGAGTATCAAGGCCATCTGCGATGCGAGGGGAATTCCCTACCTCGCGCTGCCCCCTAATCCGGAATGGAGCCCAAATCGGTCGCATGGCATCGCCATGAACTGGGTCCACTACAACGTGATCCGCCATCTCCGCCCGACCGTATTCGGCTATATCGATCACGACTGCCTGCCGATCGCGCCGATCGACATACCTTCGCTCATGGAAGGGAAATCTGTCCACGGGCTGGCCCGATCGGAAGAAAGGCCGCTTGGGACCGCGCCATGGGCCCTGTGGGCAGGCTATTGTTTCTTCCGGTTTTCATCGGTGGAGGCGTTGCCGCTTGATTTCAAGCACAGAATAGAATGGCTGCTCGATACGGGAGGCGGCAACTGGAACGCCCTTTTCCGGCATCTGGGGCCGGAAGATATCCTTGAGGCACGGCGACAGGACTGTACACTCTCCTTCGCTGGCATCGAAGCGACGCACGAAGTTTTTGACGACGCCGTCCTGCATCTCGGCGGCGCTTCCTATTTCGGTAACTTCAGTCGGAGTGACTACCGCAAGTTGTTGTCCGACCACATCTGGGACACCTATCTTGGCGGTCGCGCCGATCGCTTGCTTGCCCCGTGAGCACAGGCCAAGAAATGGCTCAAAGGCGAGCAGGAATATCGGTTACGCCTTGCGGGAGGACTTTCAGGACCTTGAACAGTCGGCCCATCTGATCCGGTCCGGCAAGGCGCTCAACATCGGCGGAAATCTGCTCGCGCCCGGTCGCGTCGGAGTCCTGTCCGAGACGACCTGCCCTTTCAAGCAGTCCCATGCCGAGCAGGAATTCGCCCTGCGTCGTCGTATGAGCGGCAAGGCCGTGTGCACTAGCCACATCGGCGAGCGCCGAGAAATCGACATGTGACGTGAGGTCGGCTTGGCCGGGATTGTCGAATAAGCCTTCGCTACGATGCCTGCGCACTGCCTGGAAGGTATCTCCGAGACCGGGCTCCAGATGGCCGTAGTCGAAGAAGATCCCCGCCCCGCCGTAACGGGCGAGTCGCTCGACGATTTCGGCCATCAGCGCCTCGCGCGGTGGCGCAATCTCGAAAATGCTCCCGTCCGGCGCTGAGGCCGCTTCCGACGGAAGCGCATCGCTGCCAAGCGTCGCGGCACCGATCCCGAAGTGGAATTGGCCCTGTTGGTCAAGGCCGATGGCCCGCTCCAGCCACTTGGCGTCCGCCTTGACGAACTGCCGGAACGGGAGCGCGTCGAATATCTCGTTGCCAACAATCAGCAGCGGCTGGTCGCGCAACGTCGCCGGCGTCGCGTGCCATGTGATCGAAACGCCGCTTTGGCCGACGGTTTGCCGCTGGACTTCGGTCAGGCGCGGGCTGGCTTCGATGAGCCCGAAGGTGGCGTTGGCGGCGAGGTCTGGAGCGATGCGCCCAACCGTGCGGACGATGTCCTTCATCAGCGTGCCGCGGCCCGGCCCGATCTCGGCAAGCGTGACCTGTGCCGGCCTGCCGATCGCCTCCCACGCCTGCACCAGCCAGACGGCGACGAGTTCGCCGAACATCTGGCTGACTTCTGGCGCGGTGATGAAGTCGCCCTTCGCGCCGAACGGCTCGCGCGTCGTATAGTAGCCGTCGTCCGGATCGAAAAGGCACATCGCCATGTAGTCGGCGACCGAAATCGGTCCGGCGGCGCGGATCAGGCGGGCGATCTTTTCGCCGAGACGGTTCATGCCGGAGAGCGCGCTACCTGCGAGCGGGCCACCTGTGAACGTCCCCGGTTGATCGCCCAAAGGCCGAACAGCACCATCGGCGTCGACAGCACCATGCCCATGGTCAGCCAGCCGCCGGCGAGATAGCCGATCTGGACGTCTGGCTCGCGGAAGAATTCAACGAAGATGCGCGAAAAGGCATAGCCTGCGAGGAACGCACCGGCGACCGTGCCGGGGTTCTTCAGCTTGAGGAAGGTGTGGGTCAGCAGCCGCAGCACGAGGAAGAGAACGAGCCCCTCCAGCGCGGCCTCATAAAGCTGGCTCGGATGGCGTGGCTCCGGCCCGCCGGTCGGAAAGACGAAGGCCCACGGCACGTCCGTAGGCCGCCCCCAGAGTTCGGAATTGATGAAATTGGTTAGACGCACCAGTCCGAGGCCGACGGGGACCCCGGCCGAAATCACATCGAAAAACGTCCAGATGCCGATGCCGCGCGAACGCGCGAAGAGAATCATGGCGATTGTGACGCCGGCAAAACCGCCATGGAAGGACATGCCGCCCTGCCAGACCGCGAAGATGTCGAGCGGATTGGCGAGGTAGCGAGCGAAATCGTAGAACAGGATGTAGCCGACGCGGCCGCCAAGGACGACGCCGATCGCCGCCCAGACGAGAAAGTCGTCGATATCCTGCGGCTTCATCGGCGTCACGCCCGCCGGCCAGAGGCGCGGATTGCTGACGATGCGCTTTGAATACCACCATGCAAACAGGATGCCGACGACGTAGCCCAGTCCGTACCAGTGGATGGCCAGCGGGCCGATCTGCACGATCACCGGGTCGATCTCGGGGAACGGCAGCACCGCAAGGGGCAACATCAGATGGTCGATCACGGGAGGCTCCTGTTCGGTCGGCGGGGACCATGCTGCAGCGTTTTGACAGGGTCAAGGCAGCGGGCCGAGTGCCTTATCAACCTTGCATTCGCGCCGCCACGCCACTAGGTCAAGGAAAGCGCCAGGGAGATTTGCAATGTCGAACGGACCGAACCGCATTCTCGATGAATTCGCCAAGCTCATGACGGACGCGGCCGGCGCTGCCCAAGGCGTGCGGCGCGAGGTCGAGACGGCCTTCAAGGCGCAGGCGGAAAAAGTGCTGAACTCGATGGACGTCGTCCAGCGCGAGGAATTCGAGGCCGCTCGCGAAATGGCTGTGAAGGCACGCGCCGAGAACAAGGCGCTGACCGAGCGGATCGTCGCGCTGGAAGCGAAAATGGCTGAACTGACCGGCGAAAATGCCGCTGCAGGCGCGTCGGACGCTTCGTCGAAGCCCCGCTCGAAAAAATAATTCCTAAACTTTTCCACAAAGGCCGGCGCGGAAAAGCCTAGCGTCCTGAATCGCTTATCCGCAGCCGTGAATCTTTGCCGTGACGGCTTTCCACACCCCAGCGTGACTTCCCGCCAAAAAGGGGCTGTTCACGCGACTCCGCATCAATACACTGAATTTGTTGCATGATTCGGAACCGGGTCGTGCGCCGGGTATGGGGTCCGGCAGAAGGTCCGTTGCGTCGCTAGTCCTGCCTGCCAGAGTTCGAGAAACAGATTGTTCGTCGTGTGTGCCTCTGGCCGAGCGCCCGGGCGCTCCCGCAACGACAGGAAGATTTTGCATGGAATTGATCGAACTCGACATCGCCCGCGAAATTCATCCGGTGGATGTGATCGAGCAGGTTGCCCACAGCAACGACTGGGCGTTCGAACGGACCGGGGATGACGAAATCTCCATCTCGGTCGCCGGAAGCTGGACGGACTATCACGTCTCCTTCTCCTGGATGGAGGACTTCGAGGCGCTTCATCTCGCCTGCGCCTTCGACATCAAGGTGCCGGAGAACCGCGCGCTCGAAGTGATGCGGCTTCTCTCGCTGATCAACGAGCAGATGCTGTTCGGCCATTTCGATCTATGGGAACAGGAAGGCGCGATCATGTTCCGCCAGTCGCTGCTTCTGGCTGGTGGGGCCGAGCCGACGAGCGCGCAGGTGGAGGTGTTGCTGTCGTCGGCGTTGGAGGCCTGCGAATGCTATTTCCAGTCCTTCCAGTTCGTCGTCTGGTCGGGCACCTCGGCGAAGGACGCGCTTTCCAGCGTCCTGTTCGAGACGCACGGCAACGCCTGACCCGCGATGTCTCAGGGAAAAGCGAGAAAGCCGGAGATCGGCTTTGCGGATTTCGACAAGGTCGATATCCGGGCGGGTACGATCGTGGAGGCCGAGCCTTTCCCCGAGGCACGGAAACCTGCTTTCAAGCTGAAGATCGATTTCGGCGAGCCGATCGGCGTGAAAAAGTCCTCGGCGCAGATCACGAAATACTACTCGCCGGAGACGCTGGTCGGCCGGCAGGTCTTCGCAGTCGTCAATTTCGCACCGCGCCAGATCGGCCCGTTCATGTCGGAAGTGCTGACGCTGGGCTTTCCGGACGAAGCGGGCGATGTGGTGCTAGGTGCGATCGAGCGCAAGGTGCCCGACGGCGGCGGGCTGTTCTAGCCTGAAGGCAGGGACGCCCGGGCGGCGCGGACGTTGTCCATGTACATTTCCGCACAGGCCTTCCACGTATAGCGCATGGCCCGCTCGCGCGCTGCCGACCTGTCGACGTCCAGCGCTGTCAGTGCGGCGAGCCGCAGGTCCTCCGACACGACGCCGCCAAAGCCGTCGCCGACGATGTCGATCGGGCCAGTCACCGGAAAGCCTGCCACCGGCGTGCCGCTTGCCAGCGCCTCGATGATGACGTTGCCGAACGTGTCCGTACGGCTCGGGAAAACAAAGACGTCGGCCGACGCATAGATGCGCGCCAGTTCATTGTTGGGACGATGCCCCAGAAAATGGGCGTCGGGGTATTTTGCCTTCAGTCTTTCGAGTTCCGGCCCTTCACCGACGATCACCTTGCTGCCCGGAAGGTCGAGATCGAGGAAGGCTGGCAGGTTCTTCTCAACCGCGACGCGGCCGACGCACAGGAAGATCGGCCGCGGAAAATCGAGCGCACCGCGCTTGTCGGGCGTGAAGTGCTCGACGTTGACGCCGCGCGTCCATGGCTGCAGCTTGGTGAAGCCGCGCGCCTCGAGGTCGCGCGCCATCGAGGGCGTGGCGACCATGGTGCCATGGCCGGCATTGTGGAACTTCTTCAGCCAGTTGTAGGTCCAGTTCTCCGACACGAACGGCAGCCGCGCCGTGACATATTCCGGAAAACGGGTGTGGTAGCTCGTCGTGAAGGGCTGCTTTTGGGAGATGCAATGGCGTTTTGCCATGAGGCCGAGCGGGCCCTCTGTGACGATGTGGACGTGATCCGCGTCGCTTTCCTCGATCAGCTTGCGGACCCGGCGGGGCGTCGTCAGCGCCAGCCTGATGTCCGGATAGGTCGGCATTGGCAGCGTCCGAAAGAGGTTGGGCGTCAGGAACCGCACCTCGACGCCGAATGTCTTCAGCGTCTCCGTCAACCGCTCCAGCGTGTGGACGACGCCGTTGACCTGAGGCCGCCAGGCATCGGTGACCATAAGGATGCGCCGGGGGCCGTCCCAGCGCGTTTCGGCAAGGCCGTCAGCGGCCTGTTCGAACAATCTCGGATCCGCGCTGATGGGTGCACTGATTCTGGCGTGACGCATGACGCGCCTTTGACCACCGTTTCATGACAGGCGCATGAAGCGGTGAGGGAGGTCTATTTGTAGCCCGCCTCCTTCTGATGACGGATCGCGAGGATCGTGATTGCATCATCATCATCAACCCGGTACCGGGCGACGTATCCGCTATCGCCGAAATCGATCAGCCATTCGCGATAGTTTTCGGGGAGTTCATCCACCATTCGGCCCATGCGTGGATATTGGCCAAGTGCATTTAGCCCCTGTCGGATCGCTTCACCGGCTCGGCGCGCCGCTTGCGCATTTTTGGGCAGCAAGAACCCGCGCAATCGATGCAAGTCCCGGATTGCGGCCGGAGCGAAGACTACTTGTGGCATTCAGGCGCCGGTTGCTCGTTCTCGGTGCCCCAGGTTGCGAGCCATCTGTCGACTTCATCGGCCGTGGCATGAAGCCCGTTTGCCTGAAATTCCTCCCACGCCATCAGCGTGTCCTGCCGCAGGGTTTCGCGCTGTTCCTCGCGCTCGACATACTGTGCGATGGCTTCGCGCATGATCCAGTGCGCACTGCGGCGGCGCGCCTCGGCCAGATGCTGGATGCGGCCCTTCAAATCTTCATCGAGTTTGATCGACGTTGCCGTTGCCATGAAGCGGCCTCCGCAGTGAAAGGTATTACCTGTAGATACGTAGTCGCTTCGTCTCCCCTTGTCTAGCTCCGCTGTCTCAGGCCGGAACCCTGATGATCACGCGCAGGCCACCCATCGGGCTGTCGGCAAGCGTGATCTCGCCGCCGTGACTGCGGGCGATGTCGCGGGCGATCGACAGGCCGAGTCCGGTGCCGCTGGAATCGAGGTTGCGTGCCTCGTCGAGCCGCACGAAGGGTTTGAACACCTCGTCGCGGGCCTCTTCCGGAATGCCCGGCCCGTCATCATCCACGATCACCATCAGCGAGCCCTTGGCGTGGGTGGCTTCGACGCGGATCGTCTCGGCGTAGCGGAACGCGTTGCCGATCACGTTGGACAGCAGCCGGTCGAAGGCTTTCGGACGGACCTGGATATCGGGGTCGCCGGCCAGGGTGGTCGAAAGTTCGCGCTGCCTGAGCTTGGCCTCCTTCGCCAGCGTGTCGAGATAGGCAGCGAGATCGAGACGACCCTTGTCCTCCGCCGCCTCGCCGCGGGCGAATTCGAGATAGCCTTCTAGCATCGACTGCATGTCGTCGATGTCGCGGTTCAGCTCCTTGAAGTCGGACCTGGAGCCGGACAGCGCCAGCTGCAACTTGAAACGGGTCAGGATGGTGCGCAGGTCATGGCTGACGCCCGACAGCATGGCCGTGCGCTGTTCGATTTGGCGCTCGATGCGCTCGCGCATCTGGATGAACGCAAGGCCGGCACGGCGTACTTCCTCGGCGCCGCGCGGCTTGAAGTCCTCCGGCATCGGGCGGCCCTTGCCGAAACTTTCTGCCGCCTCCGCGAGCTTGAGGATCGGTCTGATCTGGTTGCGCAGGAAGGGGATCGCGATCATCAGCAGCACAAGCGAAGTGCCGACCATCCAGACCAGAAAGATATGCGTGTTGGACGCATAGGCCTGATTGCGGAGAATGAACGCCCGCAGAACCTTGCCCTCAAGCTGGATACGGATTTCGAGAACGCGGGAGTCTCCAACGGTGTCGATCCAGAACGGCCGGTTGATCTGCCGCGTGATTTCCGAAGACAGGATCTGGTCGAGGATGGAGAAGAACGGCTTGCGACCGGGCGGTGGCAGGGGGTCGGGCGGCAGGATGTCGATCTTCATCGACAGCCGCTCCTGCGCGATGCGGATGACGTTGGCGTAGTCGTCGTCGTTGGGATAGGTCTCGATCATCTCGATGATCGCGGCGAGGTCGCGCGTCGTCGCCTGTGAAAGGCGCTGGGTCACCGTCTGCCAGTGTCTTTCCATGAAGACGAGCGTGACCACCGACTGCAGCAGGATCATCGGCGTGATGACGATCAGCAGCGAGCGCGTATAGAGTCGTTTCGGCAGATAGATGCCGACCCGTCGCCAGAAACGGTTCCATGGTACCGATATCCGGCTGGAAAGCGGTTCGGGAACGAGCGCCCAGACGCCGGCCCACAGCCCGCGCCACGCAGTGGATACGGCGTCCGTGGCACGTTTGCGCAGGGCGGTGAAGCCTCCCTTTGGCCGGTTCCTGCTCTCGATCTCGGTACTTGCCATCGTTTTCCGTCGCGGCCGCCTGCGCAGCCTGGGCCAATGCCCGTGTCTCCTGCGGCCATTGTAGGATAGGTCAGTCGCTTCGGGAACCTCGCGTTGGCCGACGCGACCGAACTGGACTTGCCATCGGCCCCGGCGATAGTGCGTTTACCGGGGAAATATGCGCAAATGCGGGCCGACTATCGCGCGTCGGAGGGGGGATGTCGTCTGAACTGACCTACGAGTTGCTCAGCATCTATCCGATTGTGAGCATTGCGATCAGGCTGGCCATCATGGCGCGCATCCTGCTCAGGCCGAACCGCACGCCTGCATCCCGTATTGCCTGGCTTGTGGTGGTCGGCGCGGTGCCGGAAGTCGGCATCATCGCCTACCTGCTGCTGGGCGAGGTGAATATCGGGCGGCGGCGGGTGGCGCGCGTTCGCGATGCGCTGTCGCGAATCCCCCGCTACACGGAAGGCAACGAGGAGATCGTGCCCGAGCGTTACCGGAACCTGTTCCGGCTCGGGCAGTCGGTCAGCGGGTTCGGGCCGATAGGTGGCAACAGTGGCCATTTGCCTGCCGATTCCAACGCGACAATCAATGCCATGGTTGCCGACATCGATGCGGCGAAGGACCATGTACACCTGCTGTTCTATATCTGGCTCGCCGACAACAACGGCTGCAAGGTCATCGACGCGGTGAAGCGCGCCGCCGCGCGCGGCGTCACCTGCCGGGTCATGGTGGACGATCTCGGCTCGCGCACGCTTGTCCGTTCGCATCACTGGGAGGACATGCGGCAAGCGGGCGTCAAGGTGGCGAGCGGGCTGGCGGTCGGCAACCCTTTCCTTCGGCTGATGACCAGTCGCATCGACCTTCGCAACCATCGCAAGATCGTCGTCATCGACGGCACGATCACCTATTGCGGCAGCCAGAACTGCGCCGACCCTGAGTTCCGCGTAAAGCCGCGCTATGCGCCATGGGTCGATGCAATGGTGCGCTTCGAGGGGCCGATCGCGCACCAGAACCAGCTTCTCTTTGCCGGCGACTGGATGGCCGGCGTCAGGGAGGATCTCGGCGATCTTCTGAAATCTCCGGCCGCGACTGACGGAACTTCGATGCCGGCGCAAGTCATCGGCACAGGCCCGACCGTGCGCTATTCAGCGATGCAGGAGGTGTTCCAGTCGCTGGTCTTCGCCGCAAGGCGCGAACTCGTCATCACGACGCCCTACTACATCCCCGACGATGCGCTGCAGACCGCCATCTGCGCCTGCGCCTATCGTGGCGTCGACACCACGATCATCTTCCCGGCCCGCAACGATTCCTGGATCGTCGGGGCAGCGAGCCGCAGCTACTATGCCGACCTGCTCGCCGCTGGCGTGAAGATTTACGAGTATGGCTCCGGTTTGCTGCACACCAAGTCGCTGACAGTAGACGGCGAGGTTATGCTGATCGGTTCCGCCAACATGGACAGGCGCAGCCTCGAACTCAACTACGAGAACAACATTCTCGTCTACGATCCCGAACTGACAGCGACGATGCGGGCGCGCCAGAAGAGCTATCTGGAGCAGTCGCGCGAGGTGACGCGCGGCGAGGTGGCGCGTTGGTCCATGCCGCGCCGGCTGTTGAACAACACCGTCGCGATCCTCGGCCCGCTGTTCTGAGCCGGCCTACTCGATGCTCAGCCGATAGCCGACGCCGCGCACGGTCTGCAGCCAGACCGGATTCGACGGGTCGCGCTCGATCTTGCGGCGCAGCCGGTTGATCTGCACGTCGATGGTGCGTTCGCCGACATCGGCCTCGCCGGCCACCAGTTCGTGGCGCGGGATCGTCTCGCCCGCGCGGCTGGCGAAGATGGCGAGGATTTCCTGCTCGCGGTCGGTCAGCTTCAACGGCTCGCCGCCCCGCTTCAACTCGCGGCGCGCGATCTGGAAGGTGTAGGGGCCGAAGACGAGTTGCTCGACCTTCGGGGTTGCGGCAGGACCGCCGCGTCGCAGGATGTTGTTGATGCGCAGGATAAGCTCACGCGGATCGAACGGCTTCGGCAGGTAGTCGTCGGCGCCGGCTTCAAGCCCGGCGATGCGGCTGTCAGTTTCCGACAAGGCCGTCAGCATGAGGATGGGAACATCCTTCTGCTGCCTGAGCGAGCGGGTGAGTTCGACACCGTTCTCGCCCGGCATCATCACGTCCACGATCAGCAGGTCGAAGTCGAGACCATCCAGCTTGCGCCGGGCCTCGGCCGCGTTGCCGGCCACCGTGACCCGGAAGCCGTTCTCGGACAGGTACTGCTTGAGGAGATTGCGGATGCGCGTGTCGTCGTCGACGACCAGCAGGTGAGGCGCATCGTCGCCCGGTGCTGCCGGGCCGGACGTCCTGTCACTCGTCTCCATTGTCCCGTCCTACGATTTTGCCGGCCCTGTCGGCCGGCAGGTTGTCGATCTGCGGCCTGAGCTCGGGGTTAACGAGCGCCTTGAGAAACCGCTCGACGGTCGCCCTGTCCCCCGGGACTGCCTCCAGCAATGCGTCCTGGATACGCCGCGACTGTGGCCGCGCCAAGGCGAGCGCCAGGGCACGCCCCTTGGCGGTTGGGTAGAGTTCGCGCTGTCGGCGGTCGCGCGGTCCCTGGATCTGGACGATGTGGCCGGTGTCGATCAACTGCTTCAACACACGGGCAAGGCTCTGCTTGGTGATCTTCAGCACGTCGAGCAATTCGGCCACGGTCAGGCCGGGCATCCGGTTGACGAAGTGGACGATCCGGTGGTGGGCACGGCCGAAACCATATTCTGCCAGAATCTTGTCCGGGTCGGAGGTGAAGTCGCGATAGGCGAAGAACATCAGTTCGATGATCGTAAGATCGATGCCGTCATCGTTGGTGAGGGCGGTCCTGATCGGTTTTGCGGCTGCGACGTCGGCCATGTCGATTCTCGTGGTTGCCAAAATACGTCAGTACCATTGACATATTTTTGGCCGGATGGTAATTTTTGCCAAGCTTTTCGGATTATTGCGAACGAAAAGGCAAGTCTGCTCCGGCTTCACCGGAATATCATGAATTTGCCTTCGCGTTCCAAATCCGCCAAGCTTTAGCCTCGCAACAACGCTATTGCCCGGCTGATATCAACAGATCAACGATAACGTGGGCGCCGGCCCGCGGGAGGTTACCCCAATGACCGTTTCCTTCGACAAACTCGATGGATTCATCTGGATGAACGGCGAATTCGTGGAGTGGGCGAACGCCAAGATTCACGTGCTGACTCACGGCCTGCACTATGCCAGTGCGGTATTCGAAGGCGAGCGCGCCTATGGCGGCGAGATCTTCAAGCTGACGGAACATACCGAGCGGCTTCACGAATCCGCGCGCCTCCTCGGCTTCAAGATACCCTACAGCGTCGAGACGATCGACGACGCCTGCCGCGAATTGCTCAAGAAGCAGGGTTTCAAGGATGCCTATGTCCGCCCGATCGCCTTCCGAGGCAGCGAGCAGATGGGCGTGTCGGCGCAGAACAACCGCATCAACGTCGCCATCGCCATCTGGCAGTGGCCGAGCTATTTCGACCCAGCGCAAAAGCTGAAGGGCATCCGGCTCGACATCGCCGAGTATCGCCGCCCCGACCCGCGCACCGCGCCGTCGAAATCGAAGGCGGCCGGCCTGTACATGATCTGCACGATCTCCAAGCACGCCGCGGAAGCAAAGGGTTACGCTGATGCGCTGATGTTCGACTGGCGCGGCCAGGTGGCGGAAGCGACCGGCGCCAACGTGTTCTTCGTCAAGGACGGCAAGATCCACACGCCGAAGCCGGACTGCTTCCTTGACGGCATCACGCGCCGCACAGTGATTGATCTGGCCAAGCGCCGCGGCTACGAGGTGATCGAGCGGGCCATCATGCCGGACGAGCTCGAGGGCTTCGAGCAGTGTTTCCTCACCGGCACCGCAGCCGAAGTGACCCCGGTCTCCGAGATCGGCCCGTACAAGTTCACGGTCGGCACGATCGCCGAGACGCTGATGAACGATTATTCCGCCGAGGTTCAGCCCAAGCGGGCCCTCGCAGCCGAGTAAAACCGGCCTTCCAACACCCTGGAACGACAATCGCCCGCGCTTGCGGGCGATTGTGTTTACGGCAGTCGCTATTTGACTTTCGTCGTATTGGGGGTCTGATGGGCGGGCCGAGTCGCGATTGATCGGCGTCCTGAGGAGGGAATAGGGATGGAAAGTCTTCTTCCAATCGTAGTGCAGATCATCACGGGTATCATTGGCGGCCAGGCGGTCGGCGCCGTGCTGAAGCAGGCCGCAATGACGCAGCTTCCGAAGATTTTGAGCGGCGCGATCGGCGGTGTCGCCGGTGGCGCGTTGCTCAACAGCCTGATGGGCGCGGGTATGGATCCCGCAGCGATGGCGGATGCTGTGGGCGGGCTGGGCGGTTCGCTCAACATCCCGAACATCGTCGGCGGTGCTGGCGGTGGTGCTATCCTGACCGCAATCGTCGGCGCGGTCATGGGCGCGATGAAGAAGTAAGCGCCTTCAGTTGCGGCGGAGACGGGCGACCTTTGCGGCCGCCCGTTTCAATGCCTAGAAGCGCATGTTGACGCCGAAGCGGGCGGCGTTGGACGTCGTATCGCTGGTGGACGAGAAGGCCTCGCCCTCGAACCACGTTTCCTCGCCGAGGTCGGTGTACATATATTCGCCGACCACCGACCAGCGCTCGTTGATGCCGACTTCGAGGCCCGCGCCGGCGGTCCAGCCAACCTGAGTCTTGGTGTCGCCCCTGCCCAGGTCCGTGGAATATGCCTCGGAGCGGGCGAAGGCCAGGCCGCCGGAAACGAACGGCAGAAATTGGCCGGCCGCGTAGCCGGTGCGTGCCCTGAGCGTGCCGACGAAATCGGTGTTGGATTCGATTGTCCCGGAACCGGCAAGCACGTCCGGGATCGAGTCGCTGATGTCGGCATAGGACAACGACGCGTCGAAGCCCACCACCAGGTTGTTCGAAGCCTGGTAATTGTAACCGGCCTGGATGCCGCCGAAGCCACCGCTTGGGTCCATGGACAGGGGACCGCCCAAGGCAGCATAAAGCGGATCGTCATAGCCGGCTGTGGCGTCAGCCCAGCTGTAGCCGCCATGCAAACCGACGAAACCGCCGGTCCAGTCGAAGGCCGGCTTCAGGTCGACCACGGGCGGCAGGTCGGGCGCGACGATTGCGTCGGCGGCGTAGACTGCGCCCGAAAGCAGGACTGCAGCGGCCGAAATAAGAATTCTCTTCATGGTGGTCATGCTCCCTGCAATTCAATTTCTGGCAAATAAAGATGATTTGGGTGAAAGGACTCTTAACTATACTTCATTCGCCATGCGCGACGGGCAATCCGGTTGGCCGCTTGGGGTAAGCGAACATTATAAGCAAGAAAGGGATTTCATTTGGGTAGGCTCAATGCCGGGATCGTACCGGTCACCGCGTTCCAGCAGAACTGCACGATCCTCTTCGACATGGATGACAAGACTGGCGTCGTGATCGATCCGGGCGGCGACGTCGACAGGATTCTGGAGGCGCTCGAACAGAACGGCATCAAGGCCGGTGCGATCTGGCTGACCCACGGCCATATCGACCATGCCGGCGGGGCGATGGAACTGAAGGAGGCGCTCGGCGTCGACATCATCGGCCCACACGAGGCGGACAGGCAGCTACTTGAAAACATCGAGAACCAGGCGAGGATGTTCGGAGTGGGCGACGCCGTGCGCAACTGCACGCCCGACAGGTGCCTCGTCGAGGGCGACAGGGTTTCGTTCGGGGGGCACGAATTCGAGGTGCTGCACTGCCCCGGACATGCCCCTGGCCATGTGGTCTTCTACAATCGTGCCGCGAAGTTCGCGCATGTCGGCGACGTGCTCTTTCGCGGTTCGATCGGCCGAACCGACCTGCCGGGCGGCGATCACGCCGCGCTGATCCGCTCGATCAAGGAAAAGCTGTTGCCGCTCGGCGACGATATAGGCTTCATCTGCGGCCACGGCCCGGGCGGCCAGTTCGGCGAGGAACGGCGCAGCAATCCGTTCCTCGTCTGACGGCAGTCTTTCGCCACACAGCTTCGGCTAGTTGGCGACGCAGAAATGTTCGCGTCCGTCATAGCCGACGAAGGTGCCGCTTTGCGGATCGAAGCTGCGGTAGCGGTCGGAGCAGTATTCGTACCAGCCCCGGCTCCACGGTTCGAGGCTACCGCCATAATAGACGGTCTGCGGATAGTCGCGGACCGGACGCGGGCGCGGCTGGCGGTAGGGGTTTTCGTAGATAGGTTCAGGTTGAGACTGCGCAGCCAGGCCTACGACAAGTGCGCCGGCGGCGAGCCCGAGAATGCCTGCGACCGCCAGGTCGTTGTTGTTCTTCGAATAGTAGCGATCGTTGCCGCCATGGTGACGCCAGTAGCGATCGCCGGCATTGGCGGCGGGCAAGGCGGCGAGGGTGGTGGCGGCGACCGCGACGGACAGGACGACGGTCTTGAGAATGCGGTTCATCTTGGTCTCCTTCGGACCGCAGCCAGATCATGGACGGCGCGGCCAATGGTCGAAGGATAGGGAGACCAAGCTGAATGCCGGCTGAACGACCGGCAATGGCACCAAGACGCGAGCCGCACGTGTTGCGGCGCTTCGGTCACGGACGAAAAGACAGTCTGGCGCCGTCGAAACGGCGTCGCCAGTCAGAGAACGGTCAGGTTGACCGCTTTCGGGCCTTTGCCGCGCTTGTCCGGCTCGGTGTCGAAACTGACCTTCTGTCCATCTTCCAGTCCCGGCAGGCCCGACGCCTGCACCGCCGAAATATGGACGAATACGTCCTTCTCCCCGCCTTCCGGCGTGATGAAGCCGAAGCCCTTTGCGTGGTTGAAGAACTTGACTGTGCCGGTCTGCGGCATGGGAAACTCCTCTATCCCATCTTCGTGCTTGCCAGCGGGAAACCCGATCCCGGCTGGTTCGGCTTTCACCGGAGGAAGCTGACAAGATACCCGCGTCGGGACCTATTGATCCTCGTTTCGCGAACGCCCGTACCCCTTGTCGCGGGCGCAGTCCCCTGCCATTTCCGGGCCGGTAAAGTGCCCGAAGTTAAAATGTTGGTTTATTTTTGGGCCACGGGCAAGTGGAAACTTATTCCAAACTGCCTGCAAAGCTACGTAAACCCTACGTAAGTTGAAGTAATCTTACAGTCTCGCGTGACTATCCAGCCTGTTTCCCGATGGCTGGGCCGGGCAGATTATCGCTTAGTCGGCCAACCAAAAAGGGCACGGCTAATGCCGTGCCCTTCAAGATAAATGCGATATGGTTGCTGGCGCTGTGCCTACGAGGCTTTCAGGTTGACCGCCTTGGGGCCTTTGCCCATACGGTCGGGCTCGACGTCGAAGGTGACCTTCTGGCCGTCGATCAGGGTGCGCAGCCCCGATTTCTCGATGGCCGAGATGTGGACGAAAACGTCCTTGGCGCCGCCATCGGGCGTGATGAAGCCAAAACCCTTGGTGGCGTTGAAGAACTTTACGGTTCCGGTCTGGGACATGGGAGAACTCCTTCACCCGTTGCTTGCTCTGGTCCCTGATCCGCCGCTTCGCCCGGCAGGCAGGTCCCGGTTTCGTCTTGGCGGTTCATGCATTCGCGCATGCAACAACCCCCCGCCAAAGCGGGGCCGTCAGATATTCACAGCTTCGGGGAAAGGGCCGGTCAAACGTTCCACTCTCCGGGTCAGTAAACGCCCGAACGGCGGATTTGTCGCATAAATGCGCCGTTTTGACAAGATGTCGCACTGCGTTGCGGGCCAGACATTCCGACATTTCGGAACTGGCGCCCCCCGCGCATAGTGGCGAGCGGCGGTGCGTGTGGGTTATCGCTTGAAATAATCGCAAGTCTGTGAAGCATTGCACGGGGGGCAACGAGGAGGATTTTCATGCGTTGGACTGCTATTGCGCGCGGGTGCGCGGCGATCGCCGCGGCCCTTGTCTTTCTGTCGTCCTGCGTGGTCGTGGAGGAACCCGGGCCCGTTCGTCGGGGTCCAGCCCCGGGATTTTGTACTCGCGAATACCAGCCGGTCTGCGGGCAACGCGGCGATACGCGACGGACCTTCTCGAACGCCTGCGTCGCCAACCAGTCCGGCTTCCGGGTGGCCCATCGCGGAGAATGCCGCCGGGGAGGAGGCAGCCAGCCGCCGCAGGCGTGCACGCTTGAATTCCGGCCGGTCTGCGCCCAGCGCGGCAACACGCAGCGTACGTTCTCCAACTCCTGTATGGCTGACGCATCCGGTTTCCGCGTACTCCATCGCGGGGAGTGCCGCAGCGGCGGCGGGAGCCAGCCTCAGGTCTGCACCCGCGAATATCGTCCCGTCTGCGCGAGGCAGGGTGGACAACTACGCACCTTCGGCAATTCCTGCGAAGCAGACGCCGCCGGCTGGCGCGTGATCAGACCCGGCCGATGCTGAACGCGGGCCGAGGCTGAGTTGATAATCGCCGCTCCCGGCAATCCTGACGGGAGTGGCCTGGTCAGTTAACCTGGCGGACTTCGCGCACCTGGCAGTTGTCACCGACATGGCGATGACGGATCTTCACGCCGTTGATGCGGTGGGTGCGGACGTCGCGGTGACAGTCGGCCTGCGCGTGCCAGTAGTCGTCTTGCCGCTTTTTCTGATGCTTCTTCTGATAGTCGAGCGGCTGGCCGGGACTCGCGGTCGAGGGCAGTTGCATGGTTGGCAGCGTGGTGTCGGCGCCCGCGACCGTGACACCCGACATCACGAGCCCCGCTGCAAGAAACAAAGGTCCAATGCGCATCACAACCTCCGGCTGACCGGCGTCATATAGTGCGCATTGGTTCCGCTTTCCTGCCCCACGGGTCGCGGTGGTTAATTTTCCGGCTAGGCCAGCCGCCGGAACTGATCAGTTTTGGACCACAGTTTCGAAGCCGCCAAAAATCATGCGCTTGCCGTCGAAGGGCATCTTGTCCATCTCGCCGACCATACGCGGGTCCTCCATGACGAGCTTCATGATGCGGTCGCGGTCCTGTCGCGACTTGTAGGTGATCCAAGAGAAAATCACTGTTTCGTCCTCCGTCGCCATGACCGCGCGCGGAAACGAAGTCAGTTCGCCGTAGGGCACGTCGTCGGCGACCGTCTCGACATAGCTGAGCGCGCCATGCTCCATCCAAACGGTGCACCCCTTGCGCGCCATCTCCTTGTATTCCTCGAGCCTGGCCTTGGGCACGGCGATTACAAATCCATCGACGTAGGTCATGTGCGTTCTCCTTGATTGTCGCTTCAAGGACGAACGGACCGGCGCCAATCCGACACCGGTCCGTCGATTCCAGTCTGGCTTAGCCCTCGCAGTAGCGGACCGGGCCGATCTGGACGCAGTTGCGTCCGCCCTGATCGTAGCGACGCAACACGCGGACGCGGCAGTCCGGCCCGACATGGCGGTGGACCACGCGGCCGATACCGGGGACGTAGTGCCTGCGGGCGTCGCGGTGGCAGTCCCTTGGCCGAGGCCCCGGTCCGCCGTCGACCCGGACAGGCCGGCAGTCACGGCGGTGACGATGCTCGACCGTGCGGCCGAACTCAGGCACATAGTGCCTGCGGACGTCGGAATGGCAGCCCCTGACCGGGACGACCAGACTTGCGGGCGCCTGAACGCCGGGGTTTACGGCGGGGGCTGCTCCTGCCGGCGCGACAAAGGCCAAGCTGACGGCCAGGCAGGCCGCCGATGCCATGGATAGAATTTTCATAAGCGTTTCCTCGAGATGCGTCCCAACGGGCCGCTAACGCATCAACCGGGGAAAGGTTCACGGAACCGTGCAGATCGCGTTCAGACCTGCACGCCCACCTACCCCAGCTCGTCGGCGTCCCCCCGATCGGCAAGCAAAGCAAGGTCTTCGGCGGTGAGATGTCGTGCCTTGCCCTTGGCGAGGTCGCCGAGCGGCAGCCGCCCAATGGCAACGCGGATCAACCTCAACACCTCAACGCCATTCGCTTCGAGCAGGCGCCGGATGTGGCGGTTGCGACCTTCGTCGAGTTCGATTGCCAGCCACGCATTGCGTTGGCCGGCGCGCAGAAGCTCGACCGACCTGGCGTTCAATGTCTCGCCTCCGACCGTAGCGCCGGCGCGCAGCCGCTCCAGCAGCGCCTCGTCCGGCACCGCGCCGATCTGCACATGATAGAGCTTGTCGACTCCCGACAAGGGGTCGAGCAGGCGATCGGCCCAGCGCGTGTCGTTGGTCATGAGGATGAGACCCTCGCTCGCCTTGTCGAGACGTCCGACCGGCGAGACGAAGGGCAGGTCAAGTCCGTCGAGGCAATTATAAACCGTGCCTCGGCCTTCGGGGTCGTCGCGCGTGGTCACTAGACCGCGCGGCTTGTTGACCATCAGGTAGACCTTGCGTTCCTCGACAACCCGTTTGCCGTCGACGGCAATGGTGTCGCGGTCCGGATCGACGCGTCGCTCGGCATCGCGAACCACCTCGCCGCCAACCGTGACCCGGCCGGCGGCCACTAGCGCTTCGGCCTGCGTGCGGGAGCAATAGCCAAGCTTGGAAAGCGCGCGATTGAGGCTGACTCCGGCGGAACGCGGCCGGTCGCCGGCAGATCGTCGTGCCGCAGGCTTCATCGGAGGCTAGTGTCCGGGCCTTCCGGTCTTGCCGGTGCGCTTCTTGCGGTTCGCCTCGTCGGCGGGGTCCTCATAGGAGCCGGCGCCGATCTTGGCGCGCTTGACCGGCTTGACGCCTTCGACTGGCTTTTCGGTGCGGCGCACGGTCATCTCGTCCAGCGAGTTCTTGCGGAACAGCGACGAGCCATCGTCGCGGACGCCGTAATCGGACTGGTGCGCCTCGCTGGCGGACTGTTTTTTGAACAGGGAGCGCGGTACGGCGCCGGCCGGGACGGTATGATCGCCCGACGTGCCCATCTCGTCGAGATCAGGCTTTTTGAATAGGTTCGGTCGCGCGGCCTTCGCCGCCGCTTCCGCCGCACGCGCTGCATCCATCTGGCGAAAACGCTCCTGCTCCTCTGCCGTGCGATGCCTGGCTACGCCCTTGTTGTGCTTGCCCTTCTCGCGGCCACTCGACGGGCTCTGCCCCTCGACCTCGCGCGCCAGCGGATCGTCGGAGACGGCAAGCTCCAGTTCGGTCAGGCGCTTGATCTCGTCGCGCATGCGAGCGGCTTCCTCGAAATTGAGGTCGGTCGCGGCGTCGCGCATCTTCTTCTGCAGGAATTCCAGATGCGCCTTGAGATTATTGCCGACCATGTTGCCGTCGGCGGCGAAGTCCGAGATGTCGGGGCGGACGTGGTCCTTTTCATAGACAGAGTCGAGAATATCGGAGATGCGGGACTTCACGCTCTCCGGCGTGATGCCGTTGGCTTCGTTCCAGGCGAGCTGCTTCTCGCGGCGGCGGTTCGTCTCCGCCATCGCCCGCTCCATCGAGCCGGTAATGTTGTCCGCATACAGGATCACCTTGCCGTCGACGTTGCGCGCAGCGCGGCCGATCGTCTGGATAAGCGACGTCTCCGAGCGCAGGAAGCCTTCCTTGTCGGCGTCGAGGATGGCGACGAAACCGCATTCAGGGATGTCGAGGCCTTCGCGCAGCAGGTTGATGCCAACCAGCACGTCGAACGCCCCGAGGCGCAGGTCGCGCAGGATTTCGATGCGCTCCAGCGTGTCGATGTCGGAGTGCATGTAGCGCACGCGCACGCCGTTCTCGTGCAGGTATTCGGTCAGGTCCTCGGCCATGCGCTTGGTGAGTACCGTCACCAGCGTGCGATAGCCCTTCTTCGTCGTGTCGCGGATTTCGCCGACGACATCATCGACCTGCGTCTTGGCCGGGCGCACCTCGACAGGCGGGTCGATCAGGCCGGTCGGGCGGATGACCTGCTCGGCGAAGACGCCACCGGCCTCTTCCATTTCCCAACTGCCGGGCGTCGCAGACACCGCAACCGAGAGCGGCCGCATGGCGTCCCATTCCTCGAAACGCAGCGGCCTGTTGTCCATGCAGGACGGCAGGCGGAAGCCGTATTCGGCAAGCGTCGCCTTGCGGCGGAAGTCGCCTCGATACATGCCGCCGATCTGCGGGATGGTGACATGGCTTTCGTCGATGAAGACCAGCGCATTGTCAGGGATATATTCGAACAGCGTCGGCGGCGGATCGCCCGGCCGGCGGCCGGTCAGGTAACGTGAATAGTTCTCGATGCCGGCGCAGGAACCGGTCGTCTCCAGCATCTCCAGGTCGAAGCGCGTGCGCTGCTCCAGCCGCTGCGCCTCAAGAAGACGTCCAGCCTTTTCAAGCTCTTGCAGGCGATACTGCAGTTCTTCTTTGATGGACTTGATGGCTTGATTCAACGTCGGGCGCGGCGTCACGTAGTGCGAGTTGGCATAGATCTTCACTGACTTGAGGTCGCCGGTCTTCTGCCCGGTGAGCGGATCGAACTCGGTGATGCTCTCGATCTCGTCGCCGAACAGGGAGATACGCCACGCCGAATCTTCGAGGTGGGCAGGGAAGATCTCAATCGTGTCGCCGCGAACCCTGAACGAGCCGCGCACGAAGTTGATGTCCTGCCGCTTGTACTGCTGCGCGACAAGGTCGGCGAGCAACTGCCGCTGGTCGAGCCGGTCGCCGACCGTCATCTGGAAGGTCATCGCCGTGTAGGTTTCGACCGAGCCGATACCGTAGATGCAGGAAACCGAGGCGACGATGATGACGTCGTCGCGCTCCAGCAGCGAGCGAGTCGCCGAGTGGCGCATGCGGTCAATCTGCTCGTTGATCGAGCTTTCCTTCTCGATGAAGGTGTCGGTACGCGGGACGTAGGCTTCCGGCTGGTAGTAGTCGTAATAGGAGACGAAATACTCGACCGCGTTGTCGGGGAAGAACTTCTTGAACTCGGCGTAGAGCTGGGCGGCCAGCGTCTTGTTCGGCGCGAGGATGAGGGCGGGGCGCTGCGTCTCCTCGATCACCTTCGCCATGGTGAAGGTCTTGCCCGAGCCGGTGACGCCGAGCAGCACCTGCGTGCGCTCCGCCTCGTTTACGCCTGAGACGAGATCCTTGATCGCCTGCGGCTGGTCGCCGGCCGGCTGGAAGTCCGACACCATGGTGATCGGCACGCCGCCTTCGGATTTCTCCGGGCGTGCGGGGCGGTGCGGCACCCATAGCTCGCCATTCTTGTGCAGCGGGTTGCCGCTCTCGATGAGATCGGCAAGCGCCTGCACTGTTGCGGTAACGCCGGAGTTGGAGAGCTTGTCGACGTCCTCCAGGGCGATGTCGAGGCCGGGCACCGGGTTCAGGCCGGCGGCCGCGCGCTCCTTCGGGGTCGCCGCGCCGCCCATCGACGTGCCGCGCCCACTGCGGGTTGGCGCGGACGAGCGCTCGGGGATTTTTTTCGACGGTTTTTGGGATTTGCCGGTCTCTGCCTTCGAGGGCGAGATGTCAGGCTGGACGGACGTATCCGCCTCTCGCGCAATCTGATCGGCCCAATCCGAGATCGAGCCTGAAAGCGGACGGCCCGAAAGCTCGGCTTGCGGCGCTTCGGCAAACCCCTTGCGCTCCAGCGGAACGGCCGCGTCGAGATAGTCCGTCAGCGGGTTGCCGCGCTTGCGATAGGACGCTGCGCCGTCGGTCGCCGGCGGCTTCTTGTCAGGGGTTTTGGCCATGTCCTGAATATGGGGCGAGTCAGGCGGAATGAAAAGTGCCGGTTGGCTTGCCGCAACGCCTGGACGGACATTCCTGACAGGAGGTTGTCAGGAGCGGACACCGAGCCCAAAAGCCGCTATAGAGGCTTGGTCAATCGGAGGGGGCGATGAAGGCGGACGATTTCCTGCCCGGCGAGGATGTTATCGCCGGCATCAAGGCGGACATGGACCGCTACGAGGCCGAGCGGACCCGCGTACACAGGTCTCTCCTGTGGCGTGTGCCGTTGTTCGACGGGCTAACGCTTCTCGTCATCTTCGGGCTTGCTTGGCTGGCCAACGGGCTCGCCCATCCGCAGGAGTTGTGGTTCTCGACGCCCCACATCTTCATCTACATGTTTGGCTTCGCCGCGCTGCTGTTCATGCATGCGCAGGCGGTGAAGCCGGCGAAAAATCTGCAACAGGCGCTGCGCGACCGCGCCATTCCGGTCATCTTCCGGTTCATCGAGGACATCAAGTACGGCCACGGGACCACGCCCCTCTCCTATGAAAGGTTGCCGCGCGAGATGCTTGGCGCGTTCAACCGACAGCAATTCGACGACGTGATCTCCGGACGCTACGAGGATTTTCCGTTCGAGCTCTATGAGGCGACGTTGCGACAAAAGTCCGGCAAGTCGAGCTCGGAGGTGTTCAAGGGCGTCATCATCGCCTTCCAGACGCCGACGCCGTTCAAGGGCGTTCTCTTCGCGGCGCGCAAGTCCGGCAAGGTCGCCGGCTTCTTCCGTGGCCTGTTCGGCGAAAAGTTCAAGGAAGTGCAGAGCGGCAACGCGGCGCTGGACGAGATCTACGAGTTCCGCACCGACAATGTTGCGGCCGCACAGCCGCTGGTGGGCGGCAGGCTGGCGCAGGCGCTGGAATGGCTGGTCGAAACATGGCCGGAAAGCCCGGCGCTGGTCGCGCTGAAGGGCGATGACGGCTTCCTGCTCATCCCGCAGAAGAAGAATTTCTTCGAGCTGCCCGGCATCTCGCAGCCGCTCGACTACAAACTTCACGTCGAGCCGATGGTAGCGGATATGGCGGCGCTGCTGGCGACGGCATCGCTGGTGCGCAAGGTCGGCGGCAGCGACGATCAGCCAGCAGGGCCAGCTCAAAAAGAGTAGGCGCCGGGATTGCTCCCAGCGCCTCCCTGTCAGACCCTGGCCTTCGCTCGCATCCACCGCCCGAAGGACGTGGAGCCGCGCTGGTCCCTTGTCTTGACGGTCCGGCAGGGCGCTTCCCGAAAGATTCGCATCTGCCCGACCAACGCCCGCATCTCCCGAAGGGTCTGCTGACGCGCCATCGAAAGACTT
This sequence comes from Mesorhizobium quangtriensis, assembly GCF_040081925.1. Classification (NCBI taxonomy): domain Bacteria; kingdom Pseudomonadati; phylum Pseudomonadota; class Alphaproteobacteria; order Hyphomicrobiales; family Phyllobacteriaceae; genus Mesorhizobium; species Mesorhizobium quangtriensis. The sequence continues at coordinate 855,226 of NZ_JBEBMF010000002.1, read as the reverse complement.
TCCCGGTCCTTCATGGCAGCATCGGTCCGCCGTACGCGCTTGCACGCTTCCCGCGGTCCCCGGTCGTCTGACTGGCGCGTCACGGGAAAACCCGTCGCCTTCCTGTCCCGTTTCCGGGTCCCCAGGTTGCTCCCTCACTTTCCCTTCGCCTTGCGGCTCCGTTTCCGTGGGGGCCTGAGATGGGTTGACCGTACGTCAGGGAAGTCAGCTGGGGAATGGCCCGAGGCCTGTGGAAAACGGGATTATCGGGGAACGCCGGCTAAAATTTCCTGCGCTTGCCGTTGGCCCTGAACTGACACAGGGTGCGTGCGGGGAGGATGGCGATGAAGGTGGGCGTCATCATGAATCCTGTCGCGGGAGGCGGCAGGCTGAAGCGCCGGTGGCCGGAGATCGGCGTGGCGCTGAGGGAGATGTTCGGCGAGGTCGATCTGCGCGAGACGCAGGCGTCGGGTGACGGCGTGACTCTGGCGATGGACCTTGCCGCCGGCGGTTGCAAACTGGTGATCGCGGCAGGCGGCGACGGCACGGTTGGCGAGGTTGCCTGCGGCCTGATCACGGCAGGCGCGGAAGGGCATGCGGCTGCGCTTGGTGTCCTGCCATGCGGCACTGGAACGGATTTTGCACGCGGGCTGGGGCTGCCCTCGAAAGACGAAGCTGCGCTGCGGCGCATTGCCGACTCGCCGGGTCGCAGGATCGATGCCGGCCGTGTCTGCTACATTGATGACGATGGCCGTCTGGCCAGCCGGCATTTCGTCAATATCGCGAGCCTCGGCCTGTCAGGGACGGTTGCCCGCGCCGTCAACGCGGACGAACGTAAGGGCCGCGTTTCCGCCAAGGCACTCTACTTCTGGCGCACGGTCACGGCTTTCGTCCGTTATCGCTTCCAGCACGTCCGCATCACGATCGACGACGGCGAACCCATGGAGGCGCGGGTCGCCCTGGTGACGGCGGCCAACGGGAAATTTTTCGGAGCCGGCATGATGGTCGCGCCGGATGCCAAGGTCGACGATGGCTTCTTCGATGTCGTGATGCTGCGTGCGGCCGGCAAGCTCGGCCTGATCCGCGATATCCGACTGCTTTATGGCGGACGGCATCGCAACCATCCGGCGATCACGATTTTCCGCGGCCGCAAGCTCCTGGTCGAGCCGTTGGACGGGACTGCCCTTCTGGTCGAGGCCGACGGGGAGCCGCTAGGCCAGGCGCCGGCGACTTTTGACATCCTGCCCGGCGCGCTGACGCTGAGAGATTGAATCAAGTCACTGCCGGTTTGATTCTACCCGGCGGATCAAGTTTCTGTTTTTGCAAGTAAATCGGTCATACCTCCAGTTTCGAAGGAAAGCCTGGCGCACGCAGGTCGGTCCCGGTGGCGTCTTCCAGAAGCTTCACGATCTGCGTCGACCATGCGTTGCCGCCATAGGCCTCCTTGCCTTCCTCGAAGATCGCGTTGACGCGAGATGCCAGGTCCAGCGGCGCGCCGAATTCCTCGCCCATGGCGAGCGCGAAGCCGAGGTCTTTCAGCGCGAGGTCCATGGTGAAGCCGATGTCGTAGGAGCCGTTCAGGACGAGCTGGCTTTCCGTCTCGTGGACGAAGCTGTTGCCCGACGAGGCGACGATGGCGTGGTAGGCCTGCGCGAGATCTAGCCCCCCGCGCTTCGCCAGCATCAGTGCTTCGCCGGCCGCGACGAGATGGATGAAGGCCAGCATGTTGGTGATGACCTTGATGACCGCCGCCGAGCCGATCGGCCCCATCAGGAAGCTTTTCGCGCACATCGCCTCGATCGCAGCGCGGTGTTTTTCGTAGAGCGCGGCGTCGCCGCCGACCAGTGCGGTGATCTTTCCAACCGCTGCCAGATGCACGCCGCCGGTGACCGGGCATTCCAGCGTCTCGACGCCCGCTTCTTTCGCTATGCTAGCGAGCCTGACGATCTCCTCGCGGCCGTTGGTGGACATCTCGATCCATGTGCCGCCTTCGGGCAGGCCTTCGAGCAGACCGGCCGGCCCAGCCAGCACCGCCTCGCTCACCGCGGGCGAGGGCAGGCAGGTGATCGCGTTGCCCGCGCGGGCGGCCGCCGCTGCGGGGCTCGCTGCAGCGCTCGCACCCATCGCCACCAGCCGCGCGACCACTGCAGGGTCGCGGTCATAGACGGTGACGTCGAAGCCGGCGCGCAGCAGCGAGGCGGCGAGGTTGCCGCCAAGATGGCCGAGGCCGATGAAGGCGTAAGCTTGCTTTTTCATGTCAGTGGCGTCGGCCGCATCTCAAGATGCAGCGCCTTGCCGTCATAGGGATGTGCCTCGCAGACGGCCTCGTCGAGTTCGACGCCCAGCCCCGGCTCCTTCGACGGGATGACGTGGCCGTCGTGCCAGTCGATCTTCTTCTTCAGAAGCTTTTCGTGGAAGCCGTCCCATTGCTTCAGCGATTCAAGGATCAGGAAGTTGGGCAGCGTCACCGCAAGCTGGATGTTGGCCGCGCCGACGATCGGCCCGCAATAGCAGTGCGGCGCAATCTGGATGTGGTAGGCCTCGGCCATGGCCGCGATCTTCTTCGTCTCGAGGATGCCGCCCGAGCGGCCGAGGTCCGGCTGCAGGATCGTCGCCGCACGCGTCTCGATGACACGCGCGAACTCGAATTTCGTCGTCAGCCGCTCGCCGGTTGCGATCGGGATCGACGTGCCGCGCGCCACTTCGGCCATCACCTCCGGCATATCCGGCGGCACCGGCTCCTCGAACCAGAGCGGGTCGTAGGGTTCGATGGCCTTGGCCATGCGCAGCGCGCCCGACGCCGTGAACTGGCCGTGCGTGCCGAACAGGATGTCGGCTTTGGTGCCGACCGCCTCGCGGATCGCCTTCAGCATGCGCGCCGACAGGTCGATGTCGATGAGACGGGGCTGGTGGCCGTCGAAGGCGGTATAGGGACCAGCCGGGTCGAGCTTCACCGCATCAAACCCCTGCTGCACGTAGAGTGCCGCGCATTCCGCAGCCATGTCCGGGTCGTTGTAGACGTTCTTCGGCGCGACATCCTCGGTGTGGACGCTGCCCGTATGAGGGTAGAGATAGGTGTAGCTCCGCAACGTCTCGTGCACCTGCCCCCCGAGCAGCTTGTAGACCGGCTTGTCGGCTTCCTTGCCGATGATGTCCCAGCAGGCCATCTCCAGCGCCGAGAAGCAGCCCATGCCGGAGACGTCCGGCCTCTGGGTGAAGCCGGACGAGTAGCAGCGGCGGAAGAACACCTCGATGTCATGTGGGTCTTGCCCGACGAAATAACGCTCCGCCATGTCCTCGATCATTCGAGCGGTGACATGCGCCGAGAACGTCGCGTTGTAGGCCTCGCCATAGCCGACGACGCCGGAGTCGGTCGTGAGCTTCACGAAGATGAAATACTTGCCGCCAATGCCCGGCGGCGGATTGCCGACGACCCAGGTCTTCACGTCGGTGATTTTCATGGCTGCATCCTGTCGCTGTTTCCTCTCCCCCGCGAAGCGGGGGAGAGGTGGCCGCGAAGCGGTCGGTGAGGGGGTCTATCTCTTGTCATTGGGATTGGCCGAAACGCCTACAAATCTCATCTCGAATGACTCGACGTCGCCATTCAGTTTGCCTGTCAGGGCCGCCAGAATCGTTTCGCAAACGGGCTCGATGTTCGTGATCACGTCGGTGTTCCAGAAGCGCAGTGTCGCGTATCCTTTTTCTCGCATGTATTCCTCGCGCCGCCGATCTGTTTCGCTTTCCGCATGCTGACTTCCGTCGACCTCGACGACAAGCTTATGTTGCCTGCAAAGGAAATCGGCAATGAATGGACCAATCGGACACTGACGAACGAATTTGAAGCCGCAGAGCCGTCTATCCTTCAATTCGTTCCACAACAGCGCCTCGGACATGTTGTCTCCCAGACGGAGCTGCCTCGCCCGAGTGGTCGCGCCTGATCTGCGCCTTGTTCGGCTGCCTTCCTGCATTCCCCCTCACCGACCGCTTCGCGGCCACCTCTCCCCCGCTTCGCGGGGGAGAGGAAGTCGCGCTCATCCACAATCCTCCAGCACCATGTCGGCGCCCTTCCAGCCCGTCATGATAGACGCGGCGTTGGTGTTGCCCGAGATATTATCCGGATAGATCGAGGCGTCGATGACCCGCAGGCCGGCGATGCCGTGGACCCGCAGGCGCGGATCGACGACGTTGTTGCCGGCGTCCGGACCCATGCGGCAGGTCGAGACCGGGTGATAGACAGTGCCGGAGCGCTTGCGGAAATCGAGGATTAGGTCTTCGTCGGAGGTGATCGACGGGCCGGGCAGCACTTCTTCCTCGATGATCTCGGCCAGCGCCGGCTGGGCAGCGATTTTCCGTACGAACTTCACCGCCGCCAGCATCTCGGCGACGTCCTGGTCCGTCGAATAGGCGTTGGGCGTGATCCTCGGATAATCGCGCGGGTTGGCGCTTCGGATCATGATCTCGCCACGGCTCGACGGCCGGCAGTTGGAGAGGCCGACGGAAAAGCCGGGCCACGGGTCGGGCGTCAGGATCGGCCGTTCGCCGCTCTTCGGGATAACGGTCGAAAACGCCTGGAAGTAGAGCTGCATGTTCGGCCGCGTCATCGCTGGGTCGGTGCGGAAGAAGCCGCCTGCCGCGTTCATCGACAGCGACAGCGGGCCGCTGCGCAGCAGCAGGTATTGCATGCCGACCAGCATCTTTCCCCACCATGGCCGCAGGATCTGGTTCAGCGTCGGCTCGCGTCCCTTGAAGCTGTAGTTGATGCCGAGATGATCCTGCAAATTCGCGCCGACGTGATCGTTCGCATGGACGACCGGGATGCCGAGGCCCTGCAGCAGCGTGGCCGGGCCTATCCCCGAAAGCTGAAGCAGTTGCGGCGAGTTCACCGAGCCACCCGACAGGATCACTTCGCGTCCGGCGCGGACGATATGCTTTCGCCCGTGCTGCTCATATTCGATGCCGACGGCGCGGCTGCCCTCGAACAGAATTTTCGTCGCCAGCGCATGGGTTTCCACCCGCACATTCGCGCGCTTCATTGCCGGCCACAGGAAGGCGCGTGCCGCCGACATGCGCCGGCCGTTCTTCGCGGTGATCTGGTAGACGCCGGCGCCTTCCTGGCTCGCACCGTTGAAATCGGGGTTCAGCGGCAGCCCGGCCTGCTCGGCGGCTTTCAGGTAGCGCTGGGTGAGGGGATGGACAAGCGGCCGGCAGTCCTGAACATGCACCGGCCCACCGGCCCCGCGCCATTCGTCCGCACCGCCCTCAAAATCCTCGATCGCCTTGAAGGCCGGCAGCAGGTCGGCATACGACCATCCCGGGTTGCCTGCGGCTGCCCAGGCGTCGAAATCCTCGCGCTGGCCCCGGATCCAGACCATGGCGTTGATGGAGCTCGACCCACCCAGAAGCTTGCCGCGTGGCCAGTGGTCGGCATTGCCGGCAAGGCCGGGGTCCGGCTCGGTGCGGTAGTTCCAGTTGACCGCAGGGTCGTAGAAGGTCTTGCCGTAGCCGAGCGGCATCTGGACGTAGAAACGGCGGTCGGTGCCGCCCGCTTCAAGCACCAGCACCGAAAAGCGGCCGCTCGCCGACAGGCGTTCGGCAAGGACCGAACCCGCCGAACCCGCTCCGACGACAATGAAATCATAAGTCTGCATGCGAACGCTTTGCCCGTGAAGCCCGCCGAAGCTAGTCCGGGGCGAATGCTTGCGTCACGCGGCTTCCGGCATACCCTGTGGAAAATGCGACCGCAGGGCTGCGCGCAATGGGCGGGCGAGGGGGCCTTGGCTTTCGGCAAGGGCTGCGGCATGAGGGAAGCAGTGCTTTGCAGGAGGAGTGCATCAGGTGACCGGCACCAAGACCCATCCGATCGGGGAACTGACGTTGCGGACGCTTGCAATGCCGGCTGACACCAACGCCGCCGGCGACATCTTCGGCGGCTGGGTGATGGCGCAGATGGATCTGGCCTGCGGCATCCGCGCCGCCGAGCGTGCGCGCGGCCGCGTGGTGACGGCGGCGGTGAAGGAGATGTCGTTCGCCGCACCCATGAAGGTCGGCGACACGCTCAGCATCTACACGGCGGTGACGCGCGTCGGCCGTACGTCCATGACGCTCAAGGTCGAGGCGTGGGCGCAGCGCTATCTCTCCCATGTCAGGGAGAAGGTCACCGACGCCGAGTTCGTCATGGTGGCGCTTGATAGCGAAGGAAAGCCGACGGCCGTCCCGGCGGAGTGAGGCGGGCGGTCAGCCCACGCGGATACGCTTGTCGGCCGACATCGCATCGAAGCGCGCGCGGGCGGCGTTGACCTTGCTCGTATTTTTCCGCGCCCATTCGCCGAGCGCCGCGACAGGCTTCAGCAACTCGCAGCCCAGTTCGGTCAGTTCGTAGTCCACACGCGGCGGGATCGTCGGATAGACGGTGCGCGTGACGAAGCCGTCACGTTCCAGCCCGCGCAGCGTCGTGGTCAGCATCTTCTGCGAGATGCCGCCGACGGCCGTGCGCAGCTCGTTGAAACGAAGCGGTCCGTCACCGAGCTTATCGACAACAAGAACGGTCCATTTGTCGCCGACGCGCTGGAGGATATCGCTTACCGCGCGGCAATCCTCGGTGTTGTGCGGGTGCCCTAGTTTCAAAAAAGTGCCTCCTTGTGGGGCTCGTTGTCAGTATCTTATGTAGTTCAGGTATCTAACGGATACTAGAGCTTTACAGGAGACTGAAATGTCCAAACCCAAGATCGCGGTCATCATCGGCTCGACCCGCGCCACCCGTTTCGGCGACAAGCCGGCCGAATGGATCGCCAATATAGCAAAGGCGCGCGGCGATTTCGATGTCGAGATCGTTGACCTCCGCGACTATCCGCTACCCTTCTTCGACGAGGCCGCTTCGTCGCTATGGGCGCCGTCGAAGAACGAGGTCGCGCAGAAGTGGCAGAAGAAGGTCGCGGAGTATGACGGCTACGTCATCACGGCCGCCGAATACAATCGTGGCCCGACGGCTGTGCTGAAGAATGCGCTCGACTACGCCTATACCGAATGGAACCGCAAGCCGGTGACCTTCGTGGGTTATGGTGGTGTCGGCGGTGCGCGCGCCATCGAGCAACTGCGCCTGCATGCCGTCGAACTGCAGATGACGCCAATCCGCCATGCCGTTCACGTAACGTGGGGCGATTTCATCCAGATCCTTCAACAGGGCAAGAAGCTCGAAGATTTCGAGCACTTGCATCAGGCTGCCGAAACCGCGCTCGACGACCTCGCCTGGTGGGCCAAGGTCTTGAAGAAGGCGCGCGAGGATGATGTGCAGGCCAAGCAGGCGGCCGAATAAAAGAGCCTGATTCCAATTGATCACCGAGGAGGGCGGCTAGTGCCGCCCTTTTTTGGCGTCAGCTCTTCGCCGCGCGGTGTACATCGGGCAGGCGCGAGGCGATGATCTTGTCGATGCGGCGGCCGTCAAGATCGACCACCTCGAAACGCCAGCCTTGCGCGTTGAAGCATTCGCCGGTGGCCGGCAGGCGGTGCAGGTGCGAAAGCACGAAGCCCGCCACTGTTTCATAGTCCGGGTTTTCAGGCAGGTCGATGTCGAGCTGGTCGGCCATCTCGTCGGCCGGCATGTAGCCGGCCAGCAGCCATGAGCCGTCCTCGCGGCGGACCGCCGGCGGCTCGTCCTCCTCGTCGAGGTCGGAGCGGAACACACCGGTGATCGCTTCCAGGATGTCGGCCGGCGTCACAATGCCCTCGAAGTGACCGTACTCGTCATGGACCAGGGCGACCGGTACTTCGGATTCGCGCAGCGTCGTCAGCACGTCGAGCGCATCGGCCTGATCATGAACGATCGGGGCGGTGCGCATGTGCCTGCGCGGCTCGAACGGCTCGCCGGCAAGCAGCGATGCAAGCAGGTCGCGCGTCTTGACCACGCCGATCATGTTGTCGATCACGCCTTCGCCGACCGGCAGCCGGGAATGCTGCGTCTCGATCAGCATTGCCCGCGTCGCCGCTTCGTCGGCTTCGAGGTTCAGCCAGTCGATGTCGGTACGCGGCGTCATCACAGCGCGAACGGCCCGGTCGCCGAGGCGCATGACGCCGGCGATCATGCGCCGCTCGTCAGATTCGATGGTGCCGTGGTGTTCCGCCTCGGCAACCAGCATCCTGATCTCCTCGTCGGTGACCTTCTCATCGCTGTCGCCGCTCTGGCCGAGCAACCGCAGCACCGCCTTGCCCGAAACATCGAGCAGGAAGACCAGCGGCAGCGCCACCCTCGACAGCAGTTTCATGGTCGGCGCCACAAGGGCCGCGACGCGTTCGGGATTGCGCAACGCGACCTGCTTCGGCACCAACTCGCCAATGATCAGCGAGGCGTAGGTGATGACCGCGACCACGATGCCGACGCCCAACGTGTTGGAAACGCCTTGCGAAAACCCCTGCGCCAGCAGTGCCTCACTCAGGCGCTGGCCGAGCGTCGCGCCTGAGAACGCGCCGGAGAGCACGCCAACCAGCGTGATTCCGATCTGGACTGTGGAGAGGAAGCGTCCCGGATTCGAGCCGAGGTCAAGCGCTGGCGCTGCTCCGCGCACGCCTTTCTCGATCATGGCACGGAGGCGGGCGGGACGGGATGAAACAACCGCCAGTTCCGACATGGCCAAAAGGCCGTTCACAAGGATCAGAACGACGACAATCGCAATTTCTAAGTACATCGAAGGTCAAAAAACATCCCGCAGGGACCGCTAACTATAGGGCCTAACGGGATTAATACAATGGCTGGAGGGTGGTCGGATGGTCATTCCGCAGGTTTGCCCAACACGCCGACAAGCACCTTGCCGTCGGTGAAGTAGGGGTCTCCGCCGCCGTTTCGACCGGTTTTCGTGGCTCCGGAGCCCTCGATGTCGTATGTCGATCGCACCCAGCCGGCCTGTGAGAGATTCGACATCACGAAATCGCGTTCGGCGTCCAGGTCGGGCCCGATATGGTGGGTGATCTGGCCGGTGTCGTGGCTGACGCCGACGCCACGGTCGAAGCTGGCGGAGGCCAGCCAGAGCGGTCCCTGCGCGCCCGGTGCGAGCGGATCCGTCTGCCAGAGCCGGACATGGTGGCGCTGGTCGGCGCTGTCGCCCACCGGTTTCTCGAAGGCGAGATCCTGCCGGCGTCCGTCATAGATCAGCGTGCTGACGGGCGCGTCCGGATCGGGTTCGTGCAGGACGACGCTCAGGCCGATCTCTATGCTGGTCTTCAGCGTGATAGCATCGGCCGGCCGCCAGCCTGCTGCCGCGAAAGCCTGCAGGACGTCATTCTTGACGCCGACCAGCCCGACATTGATCGGGTCGCCGGGGATGCCGTCGGTTGTCGTTGTGCGCATGTCGCGCTGGTCGAGACCGCCCTCGTGAACCCACCAGAATTCGGGCGCGGCGATGTAGGCGACCGCGAGATAGGCGAGCAGGGCGACGAGGCTGGCGGTCGCGGCGCGGCGCGACCGTTTCGAACGGTGCTTCTGCGGTTCCTCGGCCGTAGCGGGCATTGCCTATCTATGACGCAGGGCGAGCCTGACGCCAAGTGGCCCTAGTGGCAGGCGACGCGACGCCGATCCTTGATGTCGAAGTGGAAGTGGTTTCGGTGGTCGTAATTGTATCCGGGGCCGAGCACCGTGTTGAAATACTGGCAGCCGTCGGCGCGCACGGTGTTCAGCAGGCCCTTCTGGCGGAATGCGAAGAAGCCCGGCTTTTTCACGTCGATGTCCTTGCCGTTGTTGAGTTCGATGCTCATGATGTCGAGCGCGTTGCCCTTGCCGTGCTCCGAAAGGGTGCGGCTGCCGGCGATCTTGCGGCAGGAATAGCTCGAGCCCTGGTTGATGGTTCGCACGCCTGTGAAATAGCGCCGTCTTGCCGAGGGCACGAGTTCGTTCTTCGTCCATTGCGAGAAGGTCAGCGCCATCGCGCAGGTCAGCGTCGCCGCCGGCTTCATCTTGACGCTGCCGATCGCCGACACCTTGACCGGGTGGTCGATGCCGCACTGGCCGTCGCGGATGGGCGCGAGGTCGCTAAATTCCACCTTCAGGCGCTTCAACTGCTTGCGGCAGTCGACCTCATCGGCCGGCAGGTAGCTGCCGGGCGCAGCCGGAGGATCCATGCGCGGGTAGCCCGCCAGATAGGGGTCTTTCGGCACGAGCGTCTGCAGCCCGGTGCCTTGCCGTGGCCGCACCATTGCGGCGGTCTGCACCTCGGCCGACACATCCGCCTGCATTTCCGGCGAAAAGACATCAGGCGATTGGACGGTTGGCGCCTCGAAGGCAGGCGACTGCGCGTCCTCCAGCGCCGCGCCGCGCGGCAGCGGTTCGGCGATGCGCGGCACCGAGGCCGTCGAGGAACCCACATCGACTGCTGGCTGCAGCGAAAGGACGCTGCCTGTGGTGCAGGCCGCCAGGAACGCCGCCAGTGCAACCACCCCAACGCCGGACATCACGCGTGAACGCGCGCGGCCTTGCAAGGCTGAGAGGTGGTGGCGATGCTTCGCCATCGGCGGCTCCAAAACTCGATAGAAAGAGCAGGTCGAAATCGTATGCGGGGGGCGTCCTGCTCTGGAGAGGACCCAGTCTAGGCGGCAATCGTAAAGGAAAGCTCAGCGCTGCAATTTACGCGTGCGGCGGAATTGCGGCGAGCTTACTCGCAGACCGTGCCGCCATGCCGGCGCGGAGCGAGGTCGAAATGCAGGTGCTCGGCGTGGTCGGCGTCGCTGCCGGGGCCGAGCACTGTCTTGAACGGCCCGCAGGCCGCCGCCCGAACGTTGGTGAGGAAAAGCAGGTGCTTCTCCGGCGGGTTTAGCTCCACGGCGACCACTGTCCCGTCCGCAAGAGTAAATGCAGCGATATCGAGCGCGTTGCCGAACGCATGCTCGGAGAGTTTGTGCGTGCCATTGCGGGGCCGGCAGACATAGGCTGAGGCGTGCGAAATTGAGCGTAGCGTTGTCCCGAACACGGTCTTCGCGGTTGGCGAGATGACATCGCGCGTAAACCTCGCGGTGGCCTCCGCCGTCGAACAGTTCATTTCCGCATCAGGCGCGAGTTCGAAGCCACCCCCTAGCGACTGGACGATTATCGGATAGGGCATCGAGCAGCCGGAAGGGTCGCTTTCGGCTTTTGCTTCCTTGAACTTTACGCCTAGATCGGTCAGGCGACTGCGACAGGCGAGTTCTTCCTCTGGCAATTTGCCGGACGGATCGGGCCTGACCGCGGATCTGGGATCGGGAGGCGGAGGGGGCTCAGCCGGCTCGGCCTGTTCAGCAGGTTTCTCCAAGTCCGGCCTGTCTGGACGGAATTCAGGCTTCGGCGGCTCCGGTGGAACTGTCTCGAGGGGGTCGACTCCCGCGTCCGCAGGCTTCTCTTCAGGGACTGGGACGCCCTTGTCCGGCACGGCCGGTTGTTCTGGGCGCGCTTCAACTGGAACCTCCGCAGGCGCAGGCGCCGTGTCGGGAAGCTCGACATCGTTCGGGGCCGCTTTGTCCTTCGCCGGCTCGGAGACAGGCGGGGCCGGGGGCGATGGCGAAGCGTTGTCCGTTGCCTCGGTGTGGGCCAGTTTCACCTCATCAGGCGCTTCTGCGTCCATTCCCTTTTGCGCGCGCTCGTCTTTGGGCAGAGGCGGCTGTGCTGAAGCCTGGTCACGCACCGCGAATTCCGGGATAGGAGCGGTCGCGGGCAGGACGATGCTGCCGGCTGATTGTACCGACGTGTTAGCACGGCGCTGCTTGCGCTTTTTGGTGGCTTGCTTTTGCGGCGCGGAGAAGACCTTTTCCAGCCTTTTCTCCAGCCAGCTTTTGGCCGCAAAGGATTCGGTTGGAGAAGAAAGGAGGATTGCCGGAATCGCTATCGCAATGGTCAGTCGTGGGATCGATAGCTTGCCCATGCTCACTCAACGAGTTCACGCAGCGGAGGTTGCATGTCGATCGGAGGCGCTATTCCTCCGGTGCGACCCCGATTGCCTCAAGCCCTTCCTCGAGCCAGTCGCCCAGCATCGGCATGCCAAGCAGGTAGCGTACTGGCTTGTAGTCGCGCTGCCTGGCCTCCTTGACCGCATCGCCGAATTCCGCCGCCTCATAGTCGCCGCGGCCGATCCACACCAACGCGATCAGCTCGGCCGCCTCGTCGACGTTCAGTTCGCGCACGATCTGGCGCAGCTCGCGCTCCGTCTGGTCCTCGGTCTCTTCCTCGGCTAGGCCGTCATGGTGGTGGGTCCGGTGCGCGTCGCCGTCCAGTTCGACCTCGTGTTCGGCGCCGTCGTCATAATCCTCGTTGACCGCTGCACTGATCGTGCGCGCCTTGTCGACGATCAGCCGCACAGTATCCGGCGCGATCGTCAGGTCCCAAACCGGCTCGACACTCTTTCGCACGCTCTGCTCCGCTGATTGCGCACCAAGTTAAGCAAAATGCGGTTGCCACTGTAAACCGCGATTGGCCTACAACGGCACCAGCCCGGTCGCCCAGAGCCACAACATCGTCACGGCGAAGCTTGCCAGCGTCATCGGGATGCCGGAGCGGGCAAAATCCATGAAACCGAGCTTGGCGCCTACCGTAGCCGCGCGTTCGGCGACGATGATGTTGCAGAGCGATCCCGTCAGCAGGAGGTTGCCGGCGAAGGTGGAGAGCAGCGCCAGCGCGGTCAGTGCGCCGTCGGACAGGTCAGGCACCAGCTTGATGAGCAGGATCACCGCCGGCACGTTGCCGATCGTGTTGGAGGCGATTAGCGTCAGCGGCGCGAGCACCGAGAGGCGATCGGGCAGCAGGCCGTGTGCGGCGAGCCAGGCAAGGCCTTCCTGCGACAGGCCGGTCTTGCCGAAGGAGGCGGTAACGCCGAACAGGCAGACGAACAACAGCAGCAGCTGCCAGTCGACGGCGCCGATCATGGCGCGCGAGGACAGCCGTCGCGACAACAGCAGTGCGCCGGCGACGGCGAGCGCCGACAATTCGCGTGGCAGCGGCGTCAGGAAGAGCCCGATCAGCGCGACAATGGCGACGATGCCTTTGCCGAGCTGGAAGCGGTCGATGGGTGGGCGCGGCACCTCGCCCGGCGCCCTGCCGGTACCGGGCACCAGCCGCCATGTGACGAGAATGGTCACGTAGACGATGACGAGAACGGCAATCGTCGGCGGTATGGCGTAGGTGAGGTATGTCCAGAAATCGAGACCGCCCGCCTGGCCGATCAGGATGTTCTGCGGGTTGCCGATAAGCGTTGCGGCCGAGCCTGCGTTCGCTGCCGCTGCGAGCCCGATCAGGTAGGGGCGGGGATCAAGGTTCTCCGACATGAGACCTGCGGCGACCAGCGGTGTCAGTGCAAAGACGATCACGTCATTGGTGAAGATCGCCGCCATCGCGCCGGTGACCGCGATCAGCACGGCGAGAAGCCGCTTGGGATTCTTTGCCGCGTGCACCACCCAATGTGCGACCCAGCCGTAGAAGCCAGAATGCTCGAACTGCGCAGACAGGATCATCAATGCGAAAAGCAACGCGATCGTCGGCATGTCCACCGCCGCGCCGGCTTCTGCCAGCGTCAGGTCCTCGGTGGCCAGAAGCACGATCAGGCCGAGCAGCGCGACCCCGGTGCGGTCGATCGCAAGGCCGGGCACGCGCCCGAGCGCCATGCCCAGATAGACGAGCACGAAAACCGTGACGGAGAGCGTTGTCATGCGGAACCCGGAGAATCGCAGGAAGTTGCGAGAGGAGACGGTTATGAAATAGCGCAGGTCGAGGATTTGCGCGCGGGGCCGCTGAAATAATTCTATCTGTCAAATTCTATTGATCCTGACCCTGCGTGACGCGACCTGCACCCTTGCCAGCGGCCGTGTCAGCCGCAAGGGTAGGCTGTTCCAGACTGGAGGACGACCGTGTCGCTCAAGAACAAGACGCTTTTCATTTCCGGCGGGTCGCGCGGAATCGGGCTGGCGATCGCGCTGCGCGCCGCGCGCGACGGAGCGAACGTCACCATCGCCGCCAAGACCGCCGAGCCGCATCCCAAACTGCCAGGCACGATCTACACGGCGGCGGACGAGATCGAGAAGGCCGGCGGCAAGGCGCTGCCGGTGCTTTGTGATATTCGTGACGAAGCGCAGGTCGCGGATGCCGTGGTCAAGACCGTGGAGGCGTTCGGCGGCATCGACATCTGCGTCAACAACGCCAGCGCCATCAGCCTGACCGGCACGCTCGACACCGAGATGAAGCGCTACGACCTGATGCACCAGATCAATACGCGCGGCACGTTCCTCGTGTCGAAGACCTGCATCCCGCACCTGAAGAAGGCCGCCAACCCCCACATCCTCAACCTCGCGCCGCCGCTCGACATGAGCGCGAAATGGTTCAAGGGACACGTCGCCTATACGATGGCGAAGTTCGGCATGTCGATGTGTACGCTCGGCATGAGCGCGGAATTCGCGAAGGACGGCATCGCCGTGAATTCGCTCTGGCCGCTGACGGCGATCGACACGGCCGCCGTGCGAAACCTGCTCGGCGGCGAACAGGTCGCGGCGATGAGCCGGTCGCCGGAAATCCTGGCCGACGCGGCCCACGCGATCCTCAATCGCCCGTCGCGCGATGCGACGGGCAATTTTTACATTGACGAGGAGGTGCTGCGCGAAGAGGGCGTCACTGACTTTTCCGTCTATGGGCCCGGCGCGAAAGGACAGCTTGCTGGAGATTTCTTCGTGCCGGACGACGTGTTCGCGCGAAGCCCGACCAAGGTGGCGAAGACGTTTGGTTGAGATCAACCGAACATCAGCGAACGCACAAGTTCCGGTACTGCCTGCACGGTTCTGAGCGCGGACTTGAGTTCTGACTGCCGGCTGCGGTCAAGCGCGCCGACATCGACCCGGTTCGATACGGCGATCCCGGTCTCCAGGTCGTGCGCCTGCTGGTTGAGCATGAGCGCCATGAACAGCTGGTGAGCATCGATTAAATCTGCGATCTCGCCCGCATTTCCCAGTCCTAGTTCTGTAACGCCTTCCAGCCGCTGCCTTGTCGATCGGCGCACGATGTGGCGGCGGATTGCGATTGTGCGGGCCGCCGTTACGATCGGAAAAAGCCCGTGCAACTTCAGGTCGATGCGACCCTGTTCGGTATGCAGACCTCCTAACATGCCAAA
Organism: Mesorhizobium quangtriensis; assembly: GCF_040081925.1. NCBI lineage: Bacteria > Pseudomonadati > Pseudomonadota > Alphaproteobacteria > Hyphomicrobiales > Phyllobacteriaceae > Mesorhizobium > Mesorhizobium quangtriensis. The sequence goes on along the minus strand of NZ_JBEBMF010000002.1, from coordinate 840,149 downwards.
CGGGCTGGGCAGCCCAAAAAGCTTTTCGCCCATCAGCTTGGCGAAGGGGGGATTCTCCGCAGCCGCGGCAAATGCGTGATCGAACAGGTCGGTGCCCAGCGAGAGTTCGCCGTGCACTGGCCGTAGGTCGAAGAAGATATCGACATTCAGCAGGTCGGCGCCGTCGGCGCGCTTGACCCAGTGTCCGATACGCTCCTTCCAGGTGGCCATTGAGCCGCGCCACTCAGCGTTTTTCGCCATGACACCACCCTTGCAATAGGGGATTCCTGCGACATCCAGCGTGTCTGAGATCCGCGCGCCGAGTTCCGCGAACCATCGATCGTTAGCTCCGTCAGGCTCCCCTTCGGCAAAGACGATCGCATTGTCCTGGTCGGGAGCGAGCAGGCTTTCACCCCTTCCGCCGGAACCGAGGACCAGGAGCGCATAGGGGCAAGGTGGCGACCCTGATCCCGCCTCCTGCATGGCTCCCTCAGCCATCTCGGCGGCGCGCCGTGTCATGACGCGGATTTCCTCGCTGACGACCCCCGACACGAGGTTCGCGTCGAGCTTCTCCGCGAGCAGCGTTCGCGCGACGGCTGGCACGCTTGCCCACGCCTGCGCCATCTCGGCGGCGTTGCGCGCCGCGCCGATGGCGTCGTCCAGGCTGATCGCCGCGCTGGCGCGCAGGCGAAGAAGATCGCGTGCGGAGATTACGCCTGCCAGCCGCTCATGCTCGTCGCGGACGGCGAGATGCCTGAGCTTCAGCCGATCCATACGGGCGATGGCGCGATAGACGAAAGCGCCTCCTGCGATGCTGGCCAGAGGACGCGATGCGAAGTCGCGGACAGGTACGGCAAGGCCATCGGCTCCACGGGTGGCGATCAGACGCATGACGTCGCGCTCCGTCACGATGCCGTAGTCGGCGACAGGATGGCCGGGCTCGGCGTGTGAAGCGACGAAGATGGAGGAGATGCGCCGCTCCACCATGAGGTCGATGGCCTCCCTGGCGGTGGCTCGGTCTGACACCACAACGACGGAACGGCTCATCAATTCATGGACGCGATGGCTGTAGGCATATGGATCAAGCGCCCCGGCCTGGGAGGGCTGTGGCCGGGAAACCGGTTCGGTCCAGCCGGCCCGATAGCCGGATTCGAGCTGGTCGGTGCGCCGAAGGCAGGCCAGTTCGGCCTCGGCCAGCGTGGTGATGCCCCTACCGGCGAGATGTGGGAGGAGGGCGGAATATATCTCCGCCGCCGCGGCTGCGTCGCCAGGCGCCGTGTGCCGCCCGCCTATGGAAACGCCAAGCCACGACGCCAAGGCGTCCAGCGACCCTTCAGGCAGGTTCGGATTGGCGATCGAGCCGAGGAGACGCAGGCAAAGCGATCGCGGCTTGCTCCACGTCGCTCCCACCCGTCGCGCCTCGTGCTCGAGCACCGCCAGATCGAAACCGATCGAGTGGCCAACGAGCAGCCGTCCGGCCCGGAAGGTCTGGAAACCGGCCAATGCCGAGGCGAAACCGGGTGCTCCGCGGACGGTGTAATCCGCAATTCCGTGAATAGCCGTCGAAGCGGCAGGGATGGGTTCGCCCGGATCGACCAGCGCTTGATAGGCGTCATCGTAGGCCGGCTTGCCGAGCCTGATCCCGACCCCGGCCAACTGGACGACGCGTGCGCGCTGGACGTCGAGCCCCGTCGTTTCGGTATCCACCGCCACCGCATCGAGCGCGGCGAGCGGCGTTGCCCCGGTGCTTAGCCTTGCCGGAATCTCCTGCATCGAGCCATCTTCGCACCTGTCGGGCGTCTCGTCACCGCGACAAAAGTCTAGGCGTCGGCCCAGAAGGCCTAGACGTCCGGCTCGCCCTTCACCTTCTTGCCGCCCAGGCGGTCGATGTATGCCAGCAATAGCGCCGACAGCACGAAGGCCATGTGCATGATGGTGACCCACATGAGCTGCGCATTCGTGTAGGTGGCGCTGTTGAGGAAGACCTGCAGCAGATGGATCGACGAGATGGCGACGATGGTGGATGCGACCTTCACCTTCAGGGAGCCGACGTCGATCGTGCCCAGCCAATGCACGTCGCGATCCCCGTCGAAGCGGCTGACGAAGTTTTCGTAGCCCGAGATGATCACCATAACCACGAGGCTGGCGACAAGTGCGGCGTCGATAAGCCCAAGCATGCGCAGGATGGTGTCGGTGTCGTTCAGCGTCATCACCACCGTGCTGAAATCGAACAGCTTCTTTGCGAAGGACAGCGCATAGATGCCGAGCGCTACCGCCAGTCCGAGGTAGAATATCACCAGCAGCCAGCGGGAGGCGAGGATGATGGATTCGATGGCGAGTTCGATGCGCTTCATGCGGGGACGGGTTCCGGCGGGTCTCGCTGCTATTTCGGTGGCGCCACTGTGCAATGCAAGGGGGTTGCAGAACCACCTTTGAAATTTGGGCAAGAGAAACCCGGCCGGGAGGGGGGAGCCGGCCGGGTTTCAGTCCCGGGAGGGGATCGCGGGACAGGGCAGGGAAGCCTTGCCCCGGAATCTGGTGTCTTTCCGCCGCAATTCAAGGCGTTAGCCTCGAAGCCCGACGAATAGATTCCCTGACGTCAGTTGGCGCTGGCGACCGGGGCCACAAGCGGGGTGATGCGGCGTATCGCAACCCGCCGGTTCTCGCGTTCCGGTGCCTGTGTCTTCACCTTCAGGTAGCGCTCACCGTAGCCCTGTGGCGCCAGGTTTTCCGGCGGAATGCCGAAAACGTTGGTCAGGGCTTCGGCGACGGCTTCCGCGCGCCGGTCTGACAGCGCCAGGTTGGCGACGTCCGATCCCACCGCGTCGGTGTGACCTTCGATCAGGAAGGTCTCCGCCGGATTGCGCTCCAGAAGCCGTTCCATGGCCGACGCTACGCCTTCCAGGCGCTGTATCTCGCTCTCGGGGATGGAGGCCGAGCCGAACTCGAAGGTCAGCGTATCGAGGTCGATGCGCCGGGCGATGTCGCGCACACGAGCCGAGCGTTTCACCTCGTCCACCGAATAGAGGCGCTGGACGCGTTCCACCGGCGGCTGTTCGAGGAAGTCATAGTAGTCGTCCGGCCCGTCGACATATTCCGACTCCAGGATGTATTCCCGACGAGGGATGTTCACCCGCAGGGGCGGCAGGTCATAACCGGGATCACGCCATTCGCCGACGCGGTCGTAATTGTCCTCGTCGACATAGACGAGCACGTATTCGCGGCCGTCGGGCGTGATGCGCGAGCGGCGGATCACGTCGCCGTAGCGGTCGCGGATGGTGATGATCTGCACGCCGTTGTCGCGGATGATCGTCTCGCGGGTGCGGCCGCGCGGCAGGTCCTCGTAGTAGACGTCACGAGCGCCGCGCGTCATGCGCGGACGGTCGTTGCTCTCGACGATGGTCTGGCCACCGAGCTGCAGGATCAGCCGGTCGCCGATCTCGCGCAGGACATCGACGCCTTCGGGACGTTGTTCGCGGCGCAGGTTCTCTTCCGGCGGGCGCTCGCGGCGTTTGCCGCGCTCCTGCGTCACGGCCTCGATACGCTGCGGTTGAGCAGCCTCCGTCGCCGCCGCGTCGCTTTCTGGCGGCGGGCCGGGATCGACCACAGGAGGCTGTGCAGCCTGTTGGCCCTGCTGACCTTGCTCCGCGCCGGATTGCTGTGCCGGAGCCTCTTCCTTCTGACTGTCGAACAGAGGCGCTTCGTTCGGGTCGGTCGGCTGGGCCGTGGTTTCGGGTACGGACGGTGCTGGCTGCTCGCCGGGTGCTGCTGGCTGTGCTTCGGCTGGCTCCTGCGCAGGCTGCGAAGCATCAGGCGATGCTGGCTGCTGTTCCTGCGGCTGTTGGGTCGGAGCCTGTTCCGCAGGAGTCTGCTCGCCTGGGGCCTGCTGTGCAGGCTCTTCCGCTGGCTGCTGTTCGGCAGGCGGCTGCTCCGCCGGGGCCTGTTGTTCTGCAGGCGCAGGCTCGGGCGCTGCTTCCGGTACAGGTTGCGGGGCTGGCTCTACCTGTGGAGCAGGTTCCTCCGCCGCCGGTGGCGGTTCGGGCTGAGGCTCAGGTGCCGGTTCCGGAGCGGCCTGCGGTTGGGGCTCAGGTTCGGGAGCGGGAGCGGGCTCTGGTGGGACAGCCTCGGGCTCCGGCGCAGGGTCGGGCACTGTCTCGGGCTGCGGTTCGGGTGCGGGCGCTGGCTCTTCCGCCGGTGCCTGCTGCTGTTCTTCTGGCGGGCAGTTTTCGCCTTCGCATTCTGCCTGCGCCAGTTGCAATTGCGACAGTTGGAACGGGACAGTGCGGCCCGAAAGCTCGCTCCTGTCGCCCGAAAATGGGTACGCGCCCAACGGCGCGGACGCCATCAGCAGGCCGATAGCCGTGCCTGCCAGAATCCGTGGTTGGCGTTTCATCGTTTATGTCTCCTTGGAATTTCGGGTGTCCCTAGCCCAGCGAAAACCGAATTTGGCCGTTTTGGTTCCGTCGGCCACCGGTGCCGGCGGCCCGAGAACCATATCTCGACCGGGGGTACGTCAACGTGGCGGCTTGATGGCACGATGATGACAATGAGTGCTGCCCTCGCTTGACGCGACGCTTGCGAAGGCTCACATCCGCGCCATGGCCAAGCCTTTCTGGAAGGAAAAATCGCTCGAGGAGATGAGCCCCGCCGAGTGGGAATCTCTCTGCGACGGATGCGGCAAGTGTTGCCTGTCCAAGCTCGAGGACGAGGACACCGGCGAAATCTACTTCACCAGCATCGGCTGCCGCCTGTTCGACGCCGAGAGCTGCCGTTGCAAGGACTATGAGAATCGCCTCGCGACCGTCTCCGACTGCGTGCGCCTGACACCGGAAAACGTGCGAACCATCACATGGCTGCCGAGCACCTGCGCCTACAGGCTCGTCGCTGAAGGACGCCACCTCTTTCCTTGGCATCATCTCGTTTCCGGCGATCGCAAGGCCGTTCATCGGGCCGGCGTTTCTGTACGCGGCCGCGTGACCGCCTCCGAGGAGGATATTGCCGAGGTCGAGGACTATTTCGATCATATGCTTGATGGCGAGCCGTGAGAGCGGATTTCGTCTGAAGATTTGGAGCGCAAGAAGGCGCTTTCGTACATGAACCGCTCATGAATGCGCGGTTCCCGGACCGTTCAGCTTGGCTGGCGCAATCTCCACTCAATCGCTTCGGCGAGAGACAAAGGAGATATCGAGATGTTTACCAGGTTCAAGGCCGCTGCCCTGTCCGCCCTTATCGGCCTCGGCGCGCTCGCCGCTGTTCCCGCCGCCGCCCAAGCCCAGGGCGCGTATCTGGAATATGACGCAGGCAATGGCGTTGGCATCGGCATGGAATTCGGCGGCTACGACCGCGCCGACTACCGCCATGGTCCGCGCTGGGACGACCGCCGCGATGACCGTTGGGACCGTCGTGATGATCGGCGCTACGATCGCCGGTGTTCCCCCGATCGCGCTGTAGACAAGGCGGAGCGCTACGGCCTGCGCCGTGCGCGGGTGGTGGATGTCAGCCATCGCACCATTACCGTCGCTGGCCGCAAATGGGGCGAGCGCGTCCACATGACCTTCGCCCGTGCGCCAAACTGCCCGATAGTGCGCTGGTAGAGTAGCGGGAGCAGTCGTCCGCCGACACGGACGAGCAGCTTCCAAATCAGAGCCCCGGAGAAAACCTCCGGGGCTTTTTGTTTCTTAGGCGCAAGTTTTTAGCGATGCGGGACGGAGAACAGAATCCAGCCGTCACGCCGGCCCACTTCCTTGCCTCCGGTCTCGAAGGCAAAGAGCCTCGCGTCGGTGCCGGGGGGGCACGCAACCAGTTGGGCAGAGTCGCTCAGGAATTGGTTCGTGAAGACGCTTTCGCCGGCGCGGCGGCAAAGATCACCGGAATTGCGGAAGCCCGGTCCAAACAGCGGAACGCCGGAAGGCGGACGCGCTCCACCACCGCCTGAAGGCGGGGGAGTTGTGTTGCAGGCGCTCAACAGAAGAGCGACAGGAATAGCAAGAAGTGACCAACGGCGCATTAAACCCTCCACTGCGAAAACCGATCGTCTATCATTTGTTATAGGCGACTATCGTCGCATTTCCGTCAAGCGCGCCTTGGTAGCGGCGCGCTTCTGTTGGCTGGAGTAGCGCTCATTCCAGTTCGAAGGTCATGTTGACCTGGACGCGGTAAGAATTTTCCCCCGCCTGGATTGGTATGCCAGCAGCCGCGCGGTCAAAGGCCTTCGCCTCGATCGGCATCGGCTGGATACCGAAGGTCTGGTCGGAAATCTCAAGCACCCGGCCGAGCTTGACGCCTGCCGCGCTTGCAAGGGTATTTGCTTTCTGGGTCGCATCCTCGACCGCCCGCTTGCGCGCCTCGGTGACTGTGGCCGATGAGTCGTCGTTGGTGAACGTGATATTGCCGCCCTGGTTGACGCCGAGCGTTACGGCCTTGTCGAGGACTTCACCGGTCTTGGTGATGTCGCGGACCCTGACCGATAGTGTGTTCGTCACCTGATAGGCGACGAGATGGGCTTCCTGGGTGCCGTCTGGATTGTTGGTGAAATTGTAGCGCGGGAAAATCTGCAACCCCGAGGTCTGGATGTCGCGGTCTGCGACGCCGAGATCCTTGATGGCCTTTGTCACGTCTGTCATCGCTGCGTTGTTGGCGTCGAGCGCCTCGCGCGCCGTCGGCGCCTCGCGCATCACGCTGAGCGACAGCAGTGCCATATCGGGCGCGACGCTTGCCTGGCCTTCGCCAGTCACGATGATGCGCGGCTGGATGGGTGTCTCCGCGGCGGTAGCAGCTGCTGGAAGCGCAATTGCCGCCGCAAGCCCGAGCGCCATCATACGTCTGTTCATGAACTGTCCTTACTGGTTTCGTTGCAAACTGAAGTCTTTGTTACGTCGTGAAATACGCAGTGATTGTGGATGGATTGCGGCGGGTCCGAAAGTCCCCGCAAGCAGTATTGAAAAAGCGGAAAGCGCTTGAAAAGACGAACAACCGGGTCTGGCAGAAGCAGCAGAGAGTCTTTAAGAAACATGCTGACGTATCGGCAGCCAGACGAGGGAGATTGGGCGTGGGAACACTGGAAAGAGGTGCTTCGCTCATAGCGGCCCTGTTGCTCGCCGGCAGCGCCGCGCTGGCGCAGGAAGCGGCCCCCGCCGCGCCGCCCATCGTCGAAACGGCGGCTGTGAAGCTCGCCTCGGTCACCAACCAGACCGAGTTCGTTGGCTCCGTCGTCGCCGCGCAGCAGGTTGCGCTGACCTCGCGCGTCGAGGGTTTCCTCGATTCCGTGAATTTCACCGAAGGCGGTTTCGTCCAGGCAGGCAGCACCGCCTTCGTGATCGAGAAGGATACCTATCAGGCGGCGCTCGAGGGCGCCCAGGCCCAGCTTGCGTCCGCCCAGGCGGCGGAAGCGGGTGCGGAAGCCAATCTCAAGCTCCAGGACATCAATCTGCAGCGCCAGAAGGATCTGCTCAAGACCGCCGCGGTGTCGCAATCGGTTGTCGACCAGGCGCAGGCCAACCGCGACAGCGCCGCCGCCCAGGTCGATCAGGCCAAGGCGCAGATCCTGCTCATGCAATCGCAGCTCACGACGGCGCAGCTCAATCTCTCCTTCACGGATATCAAGACGCCGATTACCGGCCGCATCGGCCGCGCGATCATCACCGAAGGCAACCTTGTGTCTCCTTCGAGCGGAACGCTTGCGACCGTCGTACAGACGGATCCGATCCGGGTCGTCTTCTCGATCTCGGACCGCGAATATCTCGGTGTGGTGAAGACGCTGCAGCCTGACAACAAGGGCCTTGCCGCTGACGCAGCATCCTTCCAGCCGAAGCTGAGGCTTCCCGACGGCACGGAATACGACCAGTCGGGCCGTATCGCCTTCATCGACAACACGATCGATCCGTCCACAGGCACCATCGCTGTCTATGCCGAGTTCCCCAACCCGCAGCTCAAGCTGGTGCCGAACCAGTTCGTCCAGGTAACGGTGCAGGCCGGCCAGAGTGTCGAACTGCCCGTCGTGCCGGCATCCGCCATCCTGCAGGACCAGGAGGGCCCCTATGTGTTCGGCCTTGACGAGCAGAACCGCGCCCAGATCCGCCGCGTCACGCTCGGCCAGCGCGTCGGCACCGACTGGGCGATCACCGGCGGGCTGGCTCAGGGCGAGATGGTCATCGTCTCGGGGATACAGAAGGTGAGACCGGGCATTGTCGTAACGCCGCAGCCGGCGGGGACCTGATCCATGTTCGCCGACATCTTCATCCGCCGTCCGCGGCTGGCGATGGTTATCGCCATCCTCATCACGCTTGCCGGCACCATCGCCATGGTCAACATACCGGTGGCGCAGTATCCGGACATCACGCCGCCAACCGTACAGGTGACCGCCAGCTATCCCGGCGCGGATGCCGAGACACTGGCCGAGACGGTGGCCGCGCCCATCGAACAGCAGGTGAATGGCGTCGAAGGCATGATCTACATGGCCTCGACAACCAGTTCGTCGGGCCTCTACACGCTGACAGTAACCTTCGCTGTCGGCACCGACCACGACATCGCGCAGGTCAACGTCCAGAACCGGGTGGCGCTCGCCACGCCGCTCCTGCCGGATGCAGTGACGCGGCTCGGCGTCAACGTGCGCGCGCAGCAGCCCAACTTCCTGATGATCGCGAACATCTTCTCGCCCGCGGGGACGCATGACGGGCTGTTCCTGTCGAACTACGCCCAGATCAATGTGGTCAACCCGATCTCGCGCGTTTTCGGTGTCGGTTCGGCGACGCTCATGGGTGGTCTCAGCTATTCCATGCGCATCTGGCTCGACCCGCAGCGCATGGCTGCGCTTGGCATCACCTCGGACGACGTCACCAATGCGATCCAACAGCAAAACGTGCAGGCTGGCGCCGGCCTGATCGGTGCGCCGCCGATCCCAAATGACCAGGTATTGCAGTATTCGATCACCGCGCTTGGCCGTCTCGAAAGCGTCGACCAGTTCGCCGACATCATCGTCCGGACGGGCGCTGATGGCGGCATCGTGCGCGTGCGTGACATCGGCCGCGTCGAGCTTGGCGCGCAGTCTTATTCCTCCGTCTCGCAGCTCAACGGCAAGCCGGCTGCCACGATGGCTATTTACCAGTCGCCCGGCTCCAACGCGCTAGGTGTGGCCGGAGATGTCAAAGCCCAGCTGGAGATGCTCAAGAGCCGTTTCCCGGCAGACGTTTCCTACGAGGTGATCTACGATTCGACCGATTTCGTGCGCGCTACAGTGCACGAGATCATCTTCACGCTGATCCTGACCGGCGTCATCGTCCTAGCGGTTGTGTTCATCTTCCTGCAGGACTGGCGCGCGACCCTGATCCCGGCGCTTACAATTCCCGTTTCGCTGATCGGCGTGTTCGCCGTGCTGCTGGCATTCGGTTTCTCGGCGAACACGATCACGCTGTTCGCGTTGATTCTCGCCATCGGCCTCGTGGTCGACGATGCGATCGTGGTCGTCGAGAACGTCCAGCGCGTGATGGAGGAAGAGCCTGGCATCCATCCCGCCGATGCCGCCCGCAAGGCAATGGCGCAGGTGACCGGGCCGATCATCTCCACCACCCTGGTGCTCGTCGCCGTCTTCCTGCCCGTCGCCTTCCTGCCCGGAATCACAGGCCAGCTCTACCGCCAGTTCGCGATCACCATCGTGGCGTCCGTCACAATCTCGGCGATCAACGCGCTGACGCTCAGCCCGGCCCTCTGCGCCGTCTTCCTGAGGCCGCCGCGCGAGGGCAGGGGCCTGTTCCGCTACTTCAACAAAGGTCTGGACAAGACCCGCAACGGCTACTCCTGGCTCAACCGAGCGCTATCTCGCCGCTCATTCGTCGCCGCGCTCATCATCCTCGCCTGCGCCGGGCTTGCCGTCTGGCAATTCTCGCGCACGCCGACCGCCTTCATCCCGACCGAGGACCAAGGCGTCCTGTTCGTCAATGTTCAGCTGCCCGACGCGGCCGCGCTGCCACGGACGCAGGATGTGCTGAACAAACTCGAGGCGATCGCGCGCGGTGTCGATGGCGTCGCCAACGTGGTCACCGTGTCGGGCTACAGCCTGCTCTCCGGCGCGATCCAGCCGAACTCCGGCCTCGGCCTCGTCGTCATGAAGCCGTGGGACGAGCGCACTACTCCAGAAACGGGCCTGCGCGGCATCTATACGAAGCTGAACCAGGAATTCGCCGCGCTCGGCTCGGCCAGCATCATCGTGTTCCCGCCGCCGGCCATTCCCGGCGTCGGCAACGCCGAAGGCTTCGACTTCCGGCTGCAGGCACTTGGTGGCCAGTCGCCCGAGGAACTGGCGCAGGTCATGCGCAACTTCATCGTCGCAGCGAATTCCGACCCGGCCATCGGCCAGGCCTACTCGACCTTCTCGGCGGAAGTGCCCGGCCTCTATCTCGACATCGACCGCGTCAGCGCCCAACGCCTCAACGTGCCGGTGTCGACCATCTTCAACACGCTTCAGACGCAGCTCGGCTCGTCCTTCGTCAACAACTTCACGATCCTCGGCCAGGTCTACCAGGTCAACGTCCAGGCGGATCAGCAGTTCAGGCGCACGCCCGACGACATCCTGAAGATCTTCGTGCGCAGCACCACCGGCGCGATGGTGCCGATGCGGGCCGTGGCGAGTGTGCGGACCGACCTGCAGCCGACGCTGCTGTCGCGCTACAACCAGTTCACGGCAGCGACCATCAACGGAAGCCCTGCCGCCGGCGCTTCATCCGGCGACGCCATGGCGGCCCTCTCGAAGCTTGCCGGCACGAGCCTGCCGCAGGGCTATGCCTACGAATGGTCGGGCCTGTCCTATCAGGAGGCGCTCGCGGGCAGCGAGACGATCATCGTCTTCGCCATGGCGATCATCTTCGGCTACCTCTTCCTCGTTGCGCAGTATGAGAGCTGGACGATACCCTTCGCCGTCATGACCTCGGTCGTCGTGGCGGTTCTGGGCGCCATTCTCGGCATTCGGCTGATCGGGCTCGGGCTCAACATCTACGCCCAGATCGGCCTTGTCCTGCTGATAGGCCTTGCGGCGAAAAACGCGATCCTGATCGTCGAATTCGCCAAGGAACAGTTCGAGTCCGGCAAGTCGCTGGTCGATGCGGCTGTCGAGGGCGGGCACATGCGTTTCCGCGCGGTGCTGATGACGGCGATCGCCTTCATCCTCGGCTCGGTGCCGCTGCTGCTGACGCATGGCGCGGGCGCCGCCAGCCGTGCCTCCATCGGCGCGACGGTGGTGGCCGGCATGCTCGCCGCTACTGTGGTCGGCATCCTGCTCATCCCGGCGCTCTTTGTCTTCTTCGAGAAGGTCGGGCATCTGTTCGGCGGCAAGGGCAAAGCCGAGCCGCAGGCGGAGGAAAGGACAGTCTGAGGGCGGATAGGACGCGCTCCGGCAGGCCGCCAGATACGGCTGGCGTAGATCGCGAATGCGTCTCGCTTGCCAGCGTCTGCACTCTGGATCCGGGTTCCGCTGCGCGGCCCCGGAATGACGACGGCCGTAGTCGGCGCGGCAAGGCACTGCAGGGTCGTCAGGTCCACCATCACCTTCGTCATCCTAGGGCAAGCGCAGCGAAGCGGAGCGCGACCCTAGGATCCATGGCGTGACGGCACGGCGGCATACAGCCCCCTCAAGCAGGCGCTAACCGCCGACGCCATCAGGCAGGCATCAACCTCACGGCGTGGATCCTCGGGTCAAGCCCGAGGATGACGAAGTGCGAGGGCAAGGTGTGAATACACCTTCCGCCCAACCCATTGATTTCATTCGATCAGAAGAAAAACTTCAGCCAACTTATCCACGCCCCTCAGACCTCCCGCATACTGCCCCCATCGCCCTCACGGGAACCTGGTGCGCACCGGGTATCAGGGAGGGCGGCGGTGCCGGATCGGTCAACGCTGCGGTCGCGTTGGCTGGCTGATGAACCCCCAGGTCCGGGCCCCGACGGAGACCAGCGGCAACGGCCGTGTCCTCCATCGGGGCAAGAACGCCGGCGGGGCGCGGGAGACCGGCCACGTTACTAAAAATATGAGAGGCAAGGCCCCGTGCCCCGCTTCCCGACTTCTCCCTCCGTGGCAGGGAGCGCTCTTCGAATGAGCCAGACTGCGAAAGCAGGGCGTGGCAGCGATGAAGTGCGCGGATACCCCTCCCCCTTGCGGGGAGGGTGGACGACCGCCGCAGGCGGTCGGACGGGTGAAGTAGCCGGAGGCACCGCTCGACGCTCATATCTCCATGTCCCGCCTGTGATAAGCAACCCCACCCGGCCGGATTACATCCGGCCGACCTCCCCGCAAGGGGGAGGTGAGTCCGCTCAACACCGTGCCGCTTCCCCCCCCCCCCCCCCCCCCCCCC